>NZ_JBIOLF010000001.1:0-720000 GCF_051710745.1 Enterococcus sp. DIV0756
TTGACCTCATTGGACAATTTCTGGCAGGAATTGAAGGACAGTTACAAAAATGACCTCAATCCTGCCAGTTATGATGCCTGGGTAGGCACAGCTAAACCCTTATCTTTAGCACATAATCAATTGACGATCGAAGTTACGAGTGATTTGCATAAGCGCTATTGGGAAAAACATTTAGCAGCAAAAATCGTTGAGATCGGTTTTAAAGTGACAGGGGATGAGATCATGCCGCTGTTTGTCACACCAGATGAAGCACCGCCCGTCAGTATTGTGGAAAAAGAAGAAACACCCAAAGTAGAGACAACAAAACGAGCAATGCTTAATCCCAAATATACATTTGATACCTTTGTAATCGGGAAAGGGAATCAGATGGCTCATGCGGCGGCTTTAGTTGTCGCTGAAGAACCTGGCTCAATCTATAATCCGCTTTTCTTTTATGGAGGAGTTGGTTTAGGTAAAACCCATTTGATGCACGCGATTGGCCATCAAATGCTAGCAATAAATCCGCAGGCGAAAGTTAAATATGTTTCTAGCGAGACATTCGCAAATGACTTTATCAATTCAATTAAGAACAAAACTTCGGAAGAATTTAGACAGGAATATCGTAAAGTGGATCTCTTATTAGTGGATGATATTCAGTTTTTTGCTGACAAAGAGGCTACTCAAGAAGAATTTTTCCATACCTTTGAGAACTTATATAATGATAATAAACAAATCGTTTTGACTAGCGATCGTCTACCAAATGAAATACCTAAGCTGCAAGAACGACTAGTTTCTCGCTTCGCTTGGGGTTTATCAGTTGATATTACACCGCCAGATCTAGAAACACGAACAGCTATTCTGCGAAAAAAAGCGCAAGCAGAAAATCTTGAAATTCCTGATGATACCTTAAGTTACATTGCTGGACAGATTGATTCTAATATCCGCGAACTAGAAGGTGCCTTGGTTCGGGTACAAGCTTTCGCCACAATGAACAGTGCTGATATCACAACGAGTATTGCCGCAGACGCTTTAAAAAGCCTGAAAGGAACCAGCAACTCGCAGCTTTCTATCAGCAAAATTCAAGATGAAGTCGCTAAGTTTTATCATATCCAAGTAAAAGACTTAAAAGGGAAGAAACGAGTTAAAACGATTGTTGTTCCGCGACAAATCGCTATGTATCTAGCTAGGGAAATGACTGAAAGTTCCTTACCAAAAATCGGTGCAGAATTTGGCGGGAAAGACCATACAACAGTCATTCATGCACACGAAAAAATCAGTCAATTAATGAAAAACGATAGCAGTATCCAACAAGAGATCGCAGAGATCAAAAATTTACTACTTGGTTAACTTGTGGAAAATAATAGAAAGTAACGCGTGTTTATCCACACCTTATCCACAAGTGGAAAACTTATTATTTCAAGCTTTAATCTACTTTTTCCACATGATCAACAGGGCCTACTACTTTTATTACTTAAATTATTAAATAAATAAATATCTTCAAGCTAATAAGTCTTTGATGCCGTAGCTAATTGAAAGCGATCATTAAGCATTATTACTTTCAATAAAACAATAAAAAGAAAAAAGGAGTTCCATTATGAAATTTACGATTAATCGTGCACGCTTTATTCAAGAATTACAAACTGTTCAACGGGCAATCTCTACTAAAACAACGATTCCGATCCTAACAGGGGTAAAGATTGAATTAAACAATGAGGGGCTAAATCTGACTGGTAGCAACGCAGATATCTCAATTGAAACTTTTTTGGCTGCTAATGATGAAAAAGCGGAGTTACAAATCATTGAAGCAGGTACAATTGTTTTACAGGCTCGCTTTTTCAGTGAAATTATTCGTCGTTTACCAGAAGTAACCTTTACACTGGAAGTTCAAGAAAATCATCAAGTATTGATTACCTCTGGAGCAGCTCACTTTACAGTTAATGGGTTAGATGCAGATAATTATCCTCATCTGCCAGTCGTCGAAGAACAAAATCAATTAAAACTACCTGTCCACCTGTTGACAAAATTAATTGGTGAGACTGTTTTCTCTGTATCTCAGCATGAAAGTCGTCCGATTTTAACAGGAGTTCACTTTACGATGTCTAACGGACAATTATTAGCAGTTGCGACAGACTCGCATCGTTTGAGTCAACGAATTGTGCCTGTGGAAAACGCAAATAAAGATTTTGATATCGTTATTCCAGGTAAAAGTTTAGTTGAATTATCTCGTTCATTGTCTGATGAAGAGGCTGAAGTTGAAATCAGTATTATGGAGAATCAAGTTTTATTCAAAACACCAACGATGTATTTCTACTCTCGTTTGTTGGAAGGAAACTATCCCGATACCAATCGTTTAATCCCAACAAGTTTCAACACTGAGATTACTTTTTCCGTTCCAACTTTTTTAGCAGCAATTGAACGTGCATCGTTACTTTCCCATGAAGGGCGTAACAATATTGTGCGTTTAGCAATTGCTGATAATTCAGTCATTCTTTACGGAAATTCACCAGAAATCGGTAAAGTAGAAGAAGAATTAGTTTACGAAAAAGTCAGTGGTGACCCACTTGAGATTTCGTTTAATCCTGATTACATGAAAGATGCTTTACGTGCTTTTGGTGATATGAGTATCAAGATTCAATTTATTTCAGCGATTCGTCCGTTTACTTTGGAACCTAGTGAAGGGGATGTCTCCTTTATTCAATTGATTACACCAGTACGAACAAACTAAAGAAAATTTATGGAGTTTCACAAATTTTTTGAAAAATATGAAAACATTTTGTAAAAGATAGAATTTCAGTAAAAGGTCTTAAAATCGATTTTAAGACCTTTTACTTTTTTTTGAGTGAATTAATTAAAACAGCTTAGAACTTCTTAAATCGAAAAATACAACGAGTTAATTTGTTTTATCTATAAAAAAAGGGTATAATAAAGAGGTGTTTCTAGCATGAAAATGAGGGATGAATGTGAAACAAAAAATTTTTTTAGAAACAGAGTTCATGACGCTTGGCCAGTTATTAAAAGAGATTAATTTAATCTCTAGTGGTGGACAAGCCAAGTGGTTTCTTGCAGAAGAAACAGTATTTGTAGATGGCGAGTTGGAAAACCGCCGCGGCCGAAAGCTCTATCCAGGAATGATGATCGAGATTCCTGAGGTAGGAACTTTTTTTATGGTCAAAAATAAGGAAGAACAAGATGCAGCTGAATAGGCTTGAGTTGAGAAATTACCGAAATTATCAAGAACTTGTCCTAGAATTTCCTAATCGATTGAATATTTTTTTAGGTGAAAATGCTCAAGGAAAGACGAATCTTCTAGAAAGTATCTATGTATTAGCTTTAACACGTAGTCATCGAACTAGTAGTGAGCAAGAACTAATTGGTTGGGAGGATGATTTCGCTCAAATAAAGGGTCGAATCCAACGCGGGACTAGTGAGTTGGAGTTAGAACTATTGCTGACAAAAAAAGGCCGTAAATCTAAAGTCAATCACATCGAACAAAAAAAATTGAGCAGCTACATCGGTCAATTGAATGTCATTTTGTTTGCGCCAGAGGATCTTTCTTTAGTAAAGGGAAGTCCTCAAACGAGACGGCGTTTTATCGATATGGAATTAGGGCAAATTAATCCGGTCTATCTCTATGATTTAGCACAATATCAGCAGACTTTAAAGCAGCGTAATCTCTATCTAAAACAATTATCTGAAAAGAAGCAAACAGATGAGATTTATCTCGATATTTTAACGGAACAGTTGGTAGATTTTGGTAGTAAGGTCTTAGCCAATCGTTTGCAGTTTGTTAAAAAGCTGGAGTATTGGTCTAATGATCTTCACGGTAAGATCACTAATCAAAAAGAAACCCTGGCGATCGAATATGATGCCAGTCTACCGCTAGAAAGTGAAGATGTTGAAAAAATTCGCAGTATTTTTCTGAAAGAACTACAGAAAAATCGCAAGCGGGAAATATTCAAAGGAAACACTTTTTTAGGTCCTCACCGGGATGATTTGATCTTTAAAGTTAATAAGCAAAATGTGCAGACTTATGGGTCACAGGGGCAACAACGAACGACTGCATTAAGTGTCAAATTAGCAGAGATTGATTTGATGAAGGAAGAAACAGGAGAATATCCGATTTTACTTTTAGACGATGTCATGAGCGAACTTGATGATAGCCGTCAGATTCATTTATTAGAGACGATTGAAAATAAGGTTCAGACGTTTTTGACGACAACGACGTTAAATCATGTTAAAGGTAAAATGACGGTCCATCCGGATATTTTTTATGTCCATCAAGGACAGATAGAAAGGAAAGAAACGTAGATGACAGAAGAGGAAAAGAGTTTACTAGAACGTGCTCAAGAGTACGATGCCAGTCAGATCCAGGTTTTAGAAGGGTTAGAAGCTGTTCGAAAACGTCCGGGAATGTATATTGGTTCAACTAGCACGGAAGGCTTGCACCACCTTGTTTGGGAAATCGTGGATAATTCCATTGATGAGGCTTTGGCAGGGTTTGCAACACATATCCATGTAGTGATCGAAGAAGATAATAGTATCACCGTTAGCGACGATGGACGCGGAATTCCTGTCGGGCTTCAAGCGAAAACAGGACGTCCAGCCGTTGAAACCGTCTTTACGATCCTGCATGCCGGCGGAAAGTTCGGCGGTGGCGGATACAAAGTATCTGGTGGACTTCACGGTGTAGGAGCTTCTGTTGTTAACGCTTTGTCTACAAGTTTAGATGTTCGTGTTTTCAAAGAAGGTAAAATTTATTTCCAGGATTATCGACGTGGTGCGGTAGTAGATGATCTAAAAGTAATTGGCGAGACAGAAAAGCATGGAACGACAGTTCATTTTATACCAGATCCTGAGATTTTTACTGAATCAACAACCTTCAATTTCGAAAAATTAGCAACACGTGTACGGGAATTGGCTTTCTTGAACCGTGGTCTGAAGCTATCAATTGAAGATAAAAGAGAAGAAAAACCAGTTCTACGAGAATATCATTACGAAGGCGGAATTAAAAGCTATGTCGAGCATTTAAACCACAATAAAGCAGTTATTTTTGATGAACCAGTCTTTGTAGAAGGCGAGCAACAGGATATTACTGTTGAGGTCGCTATGCAATATACAGATGGGTATCATACAAACATTTTGAGTTTTGCGAACAATATCCATACTTATGAAGGTGGGACCCATGAATTCGGGTTTAAGACAGCTTTGACTCGAGTGATCAATGACTACGCCCGCAAGCAAAAAATCATGAAAGACAACGATGAAAATCTTTCTGGCGAAGATGTCCGTGAAGGTTTAACTGCTGTTATCTCCATCAAACATCCAGAACCGCAGTTTGAAGGTCAAACTAAAACGAAATTAGGAAACTCTGAAGTACGTACGGTGACAGATCGTCTATTCTCAGAGAATTTTATGAAATTCTTGATGGAAAATCCTTCTGTGGGCCGTCGAATTGTAGAAAAAGGTATATTGGCTGCTAAGGCTCGCCTAGCTGCTAAGCGTGCACGTGAAGTCACGCGTCGCAAGGGTGCATTAGAAATCAGTAACTTGCCTGGTAAATTAGCCGATTGTTCAAGTAATGATCCTGAAAAATGCGAATTGTTCATCGTCGAAGGAGATTCGGCCGGTGGTTCAGCGAAACAAGGTCGAAATCGTGAGTTCCAAGCAATTTTGCCGATCCGCGGAAAAATTTTGAACGTGGAAAAAGCGTCAATGGATAAAATTTTAGCCAACGAAGAGATTCGTTCGCTATTTACCGCAATGGGGACAGGTTTTGGGGCTGATTTTGATGTAGCTAAAGCTCGATACCATAAATTAGTCATCATGACGGATGCCGACGTTGATGGCGCGCATATTCGGACGTTACTTTTGACTCTATTCTATAGATACATGCGCCCAATCGTAGAAGCTGGTTATGTGTATATTGCTCAACCACCATTGTATGGGATCAAGCAAGGAAAAAATATCACTTATATCCAGCCAGGTAAAAATGCGGAAGAAGAATTGGCTCAAAAAATGTCTGAATTACCAGCAACACCGAAACCAAATGTACAACGATATAAAGGGTTAGGTGAAATGGATGATCATCAATTGTGGGAAACTACAATGGATCCAGAAAATCGCTTAATGCTGCAGGTCAGTGTTGATGATGCGATTGAAGCCGATCAGGTCTTTGAAATGCTGATGGGGGATCGTGTAGAACCGCGTCGTGCGTTTATCGAAGAAAATGCGCATTATGTTAAAAACTTGGATATTTAGTGAGGAGGATCAATTTGGAAGATCGAAGAGAAAATATACAGGCCGTCAATCTAACCAGTGAAATGAAAGACTCCTTCATTGATTATGCGATGAGTGTTATTGTCGCACGGGCTTTACCAGATGTACGAGATGGGCTGAAACCAGTTCATCGTCGTATTCTATATGGAATGAACGAATTAGGAGTAACTCCAGATAAACCACATAAAAAATCGGCACGTATCGTTGGGGACGTAATGGGGAAATACCATCCTCACGGTGATAGTGCGATTTATGAATCAATGGTCCGGATGGCGCAAAGCTTCAGTTATCGCAATATGTTAGTAGATGGGCATGGAAACTTTGGTTCCGTTGATGGTGATGGTGCAGCGGCGATGCGTTACACCGAAGCCCGTCTAAGCAAAATTGCAATGGAAATGTTACGAGATATCAATAAAGACACTGTTGATTTCCAAGGAAACTATGATGACAGTGAACAAGAACCTGTAGTCTTACCAGCGCGCTTTCCAAACCTATTAGTCAATGGAGCAACAGGGATCGCCGTTGGAATGGCGACGAATATTCCGCCACATAATTTGAGAGAAGTAACCGCCGCAATTGAATTATTGATGGAAAACCCTGACGCTACGACACAAGAACTGATGGAGTGTGTACCAGGACCAGATTTCCCTACAGGTGGTTTGGTTATGGGAAAATCCGGTATTCGTCGTGCCTATGAGACTGGTAAGGGTTCAATTACTGTTCGAGCGAAGATTGAAATTGAGGAACAAAAGAACGGTAAGGAACGTGTCATTGTTACCGAGTTGCCGTACATGGTCAACAAAGCAAAATTAATTGAGCGAATTTCTGAATTGCACAGAGACAAACGAATCGAAGGGATCACTGATTTGCGAGATGAATCTTCTCGTGAAGGAATGCGGATTGTGATTGAAGTTCGTCGTGATGTCAGTGCTTCAGTCATTTTAAATAATTTATACAAGATGACGTCGTTGCAGACATCTTTCAGCTTCAATATGTTAGCTATTGAAAAAGGTGTTCCAAGAATTTTGAATTTGAAACAGATTTTGGAAAATTATATCGAGCATCAAAAAATTGTCATTACTCGTCGGACAATCTTTGATAAGAAAAAAGCGGAAGCACGTGCGCATATCTTAGAAGGTTTACGAATTGCATTGGATCATATCGATGAGATCATTGCTACGATTCGCAATTCTGCTTCAGATGATATTGCTAAAGCTACTTTGATTGAACGCTTTGAATTATCTGATCGACAAGCACAAGCGATCTTAGATATGCGTTTACGTCGTTTAACGGGCTTAGAACGCGAGAAAATTGAAAATGAGTATCAAGAGCTACTAAAAACAATTAGTGATTTAGAAGACATTCTAGCGCGTCCTGAGCGTGTGGAAGAAATTATCCGTACAGAATTAGCAGAGATCGCTACAAAATTTGGTGATGATCGTCGGACAGAATTACTAGTTGGTGAAGTTTTAAGTCTTGAAGATGAAGATTTGATCGAAGAAGAAGATGTTGTTATCACGCTGACAAATAATGGTTATATCAAGCGAGTAGCATCAACTGAATTCCGGGCACAGCGTCGTGGTGGACGAGGAGTACAAGGCATGGGTATTCACGATGATGATTTCGTGAAGACATTAATCTCTTGTTCAACTCATGATACATTACTGTTCTTCACAAACAGCGGTCGGGTCTATCGAGCGAAGGGCTACGAAGTTCCAGAATATGGACGGACAGCTAAGGGAATCCCGATTATTAATTTGCTGGGAATCGATTCAAGTGAAACGATCCAAGCTGTGATTTCTGTAAATGGACAGGCAGAAGACGGACATTTCTTATTCTTTGTTACGAAGCAGGGGACGGTCAAACGAACCACGGTTACTGCCTTTTCAAACATTCGTGCGAATGGCTTGATTGCGATTGGATTGCGTGAAGACGATGAGCTAGTGAACGTAATGTCGACTGAAGGCGACGAAACAATTATTATCGGGACTCATGATGGCTATTCTGTAACGTTTAAAGAAAAAGCAGTTCGTGATATGGGCAGAACAGCCAGCGGTGTACGTGGTATTCGCCTACGTGATGAAGACTACGTGATCGGTTCAGCAGTGCTGAAAGAAAATCAAGAAGTTCTAGTTCTCACTGAAAAAGGTTACGGTAAACGGACGAAGGCTTCTGAATATCCAATTAAAGGTCGCGGTGGTAAAGGGATCAAGACAGCAAATGTCAAAGAGAAAAATGGTCCTCTTGCCGGCTTGACTGTCGTGAACGGTGATGAAGACATTCTTTTGATCACTGACAAAGGTGTTATCATTCGCTTCAATGTCGGCAGTGTTTCACAAACAGGTCGCGCTACGTTAGGTGTACGTCTGATGAAAATGGAAGAAAATACGAAAGTCGTGACTATGGCAATCGTTGATAAAGAAGACGAAGAAGCGGAAGAGACTGAAACAAACGAAACAACAGAAACGTCTGAGGAAACACCAAAAGAAACAGAAGAATAAAATTTTTAAAGGCTGGGAGCAATCCCAGTCTTTTTTCGTAACTTAAAGTAAAGAAACATTTGATTTTTGCAGGATGATTATGTATAATGATTATTTGTGAGTAGTCTAGATAAAATTTAGATCGCTCTCCTTGCTCTTAATAAAATTAAGAGCCTTATAGTCCATAGGGAGGTGAAAATCAATGAGTCAAAACACGAAGTATGAAATCACATACATCATTCGTCCGAACATTGATGAAGAAGCAAAAACTGCTTTAGTAGAACGTTTCGATACAATCTTGAAAGATAATGGAGCAGAAATTATCGATTCAAAAGATTGGGAAAAACGCCGTTTCGCATACGAAATGAACGGATTCCGTGAAGGCATCTACCATATCGTCAATGCAACTGCACCAACAACAGCTAGTGCAGTTAACGAATTCGATCGTCTTGCAAAAATCAATGACGATATTATTCGTCACATGATCGTTAAGATTGAAGAATAATTGTTTCACGTGAAACAATTGACGAGAAGGGAGCTGGCTTTACTTTGATTAATAATGTTGTACTAGTTGGTCGTTTAACAAAGGATCCTGATTTACGCTATACAGCAAATGGGACAGGTGTTGCAACGTTTACCTTAGCGGTGAATCGTAATTTTACGAATCAAAGCGGGAATCGCGAAGCAGACTTTATCAATTGTGTAATCTGGCGGAAATCAGCAGAAACTTTAGCTAATTATGCGCGCAAAGGAACTCTTTTAGGTGTGACTGGCCGTATCCAAACAAGAAATTATGAAAATCAGCAAGGACAACGTGTCTATGTGACTGAAGTTGTTGCTGAAAATTTCCAATTACTGGAATCTCGTACTGCAAGTGAGCAACGTCAACAGAATCCAAGTTCTGGTGATGGTGATAACTTCCAAGGTGGGGGAAATAATTTTAACAACAATTATAATCAATCCTCTCAGTCAGCTAAGAACACTATGCCTGACTTCGATCGAGATTCAGATCCATTTAGTGGATCCTCAATCGACATTTCAGATGATGATTTACCATTCTAACAATTGAATAGGAGGGAAACGGAATGGCACAACAAAGAAGAGGTCGCAAACGTCGTAAAGTAGACTATATTGCTGCTAATCATATCGAGTACATCGATTATAAAGATATTGAATTACTTAAACGTTTCATCAGCGAACGTGGTAAAATTTTACCTCGTCGTGTAACTGGAACAAGCGCTAAAAACCAACGTAAATTAACGATCGCTATCAAACGCGCACGTATTATGGGCTTACTAGCATTTGTTTCTGAAGAATAAAATGTCATTTTAAAGAGACTTCACTTTTGAAGTCTCTTTTTTGTGTTTCACGTGAAACATTCAAGAGAGTCGCTTGCTAAGGAAGATTGTGATAAAATTACACTGTTAGACTGTTCATTTCTACTTGCTAGAATTTAGCATAAAAAGAGGATGGATAGGTAAAACGAATTAGGAGGTTCTAGATGAAAAGGAATTCTAGAATAAAATGGTCCTTTTTCTTACTCTGTTTACTACTGATTCAATTAGCTGCAATTTTCTTGTTGCCGTTCAACGTTTTAACAGCCATGATTGTTATATTAATTGATCTTTTGTTATGGTTTTATACAATTGCCTTGCGTAAACGGGTTGAAATTACAAATCAACAGAAAATCCAGGATGCGTCTCAACATGCTCAAGAGGCCTTAGCATATGTATCTGATGACATGCCAGTAGGAATCATTACTTGGGATAAAGACAATACCTTCACGTGGTCAAATCCGGCAATTACAGAGAAAATTCAGCAGTTAACAAAAGAAGATCAGCAAGATATGGTCAATGAATTGCTGCAGCGAGCTGAAAAGGGAAAGAGTATTTATAAGATAGGCAGTATTCTCTATCATTTTGATTTAAATCAAGAAAAACGAGTTGCTTATCTAATTGATATCACTAAGGAATACGCGCTAGAGAACAAAGAGAAACAGCAACAGGCTGTCGTTGGGATTCTTTCAGTAGATAATTATGACGATGTCATCGATCGTCGAGACGATAAGGAAATATCGAATCTAAATTCCTTCATTACAACGATCATTTCTGACTGGATGGATTCCTATCGGATTTTCTATAAACGAGTGAATGAAGAACGCTTCTTTCTTTTTGCTCGCTACGATGACTTAGAAAAAATGATTGAAAATAATTTTGACTTGTTAGAGCACATCCGTGTATCGGCTGAAAAACAGGATATGTTGATTACCGTCAGCATGGGAATTAGCTATGGGACAGAATCATTGGAGGTAATCGGTGATGAAGCCCAAAATAATTTGGATATTGCGTTGGTTCGCGGTGGCGATCAAGTAGTGGTTAAAAATGCTGCTGAGGGACATAAGCCGGTTTTTTATGGTGGAAATTCGGCTAGTGCAGCGAAGCGGACACGGGTACGCTCACGGGCAATGTCCACGGCTCTAAAGAATGTCTTCAATCAAACGGGGAATGTATTTGTGATGGGGCATCGGTTTCCAGACATGGATGCGATCGGATCTGCGTTTGGTGTTGCTTGTTTAGCTCGTTATCATGACAAGAAGGTCCGAATTGTCATCAATGAAGAGGAGACGATTCCGGATGTAGAACGTTGTTTGACAGAGATTCATAAAAATGGAGAGCTGGAGGACTTATTGATCTCACCAGATGCTGCTAAGAGACAACGCAAAGCTGGTGATCTGTTAGTTATGGTAGACTATCATCGTCCTTCTTTGTCAATTGATCAGGACCTGTATGAACAGTTTGAAAATATCGTGATCATTGATCATCATCGAAGAGGAGAAGAATTCCCTGAAAAATCTTTACTGACGTATATTGAATCTTCAGCCTCTTCCGCATCAGAATTGGTGACGGAACTCATTCAATTTGAGAGTAATGAACGACAAAGAATGAGCAAGATGGCAGCGACACTGTTGTTAGCTGGTATTACGGTGGATACAAAGAATTTTGCCGTTCGAACAACAGCCCGAACATTTGATGTCGCTAGTTATTTAAAGACTTGTGGAGCGGATGCTTCTTTAGTACAATATCTATTGAGTACCGATATCCAATCTTATTTGGAGATCAGTAAACTAGTAGGTGAAAGTGATTATGTCAGAGATGATATTGTTGTCGCTACTGGAACTGACGACCATGAGTATGATAGCGTAACGGCAGCCAAAACAGCCGATACCTTGTTATCAATGGTGGATATCAATGCTGCATTCGTAATTATCAAAAGAACTGATGGAGTGATTGCTATCAGTGCTAGAAGTTCCGGGACGGTTAATGTCCAAACGGTGATGGAAGCCTTAGGTGGCGGCGGGCATTTCACAAATGCTGCTACTCAATTACCGAATAGTACAATCGCTGAAGCGAAAGAGCAATTATTGGATGCCATTAATAAACAGTTAACGGAGGGGACAGAAGAATGAAAGTAATTTTTTTACAAGATGTTAAAGGTAAAGGAAAAAAGGGCGATATTAAGGAAGTCCCAACAGGTTACGCTCAAAACTATTTACTAAAGAATAAATTAGCGAAGGAAGCTACCAAAAGCAGTATCTCTGAATTAAGCGGACAAAAGAAAGCTCAAGATAAAAAGGCGGCAGAGGTTTTAGCTGAAGCCAAAAAATTAGCGGACTTTTTAGCAAAAGAAGAGACTGTCGTAGAGATCAAAGCTAAAGGCGGCGAAGACGGACGCTTGTTTGGTTCGATCCCTTCTAAGCAGATCGCTGAAGGCTTGAAGAAGCAATATGATCTGAAAATCGATAAACGAAAAATCGAATTGGAAAATCCAATTCGTACACTTGGCTACACGAAAGTTCCGGTAAAGCTTCATACAGAAGTTGAGGGTGTTATCAAAGTTCATGTAGTGGAAGAATAATCTATTTAAACGGAATAATTGCAAGAGAGTATGAGAGTTCTTGAAATTAAGAGAATCCTCATACTCTTTGTTGTATTTAGCAAGTAGATTTTGTAAAATAGATGGACGAAGAGGAGCGTAAACAGACATGAGCGAAATGTTACAAGATCGTGTGCCACCCCAAAGTATTGAAGCTGAACAAGCGACTTTAGGCTCTATTTTTTTGGAGACGGATGCTTTGATTACGGCCATGGAGTACATAGTTCCAGAGGACTTTTATCGTCGTGGACATCAATTGATTTTTCGTGCAATGATTCAACTTAACGATCGCAATGAAGCAATTGACGTGGTGACGGTCAAAGAGTTATTGGAGCAACAAAATCAGCTGGAAGATGCTGGTGGTTTAAGTTACTTATCTGAACTTGCTTTGAGCGTTCCGACAGCGGCTAACGTAGGCTATTATGCCAAAATCGTGGAAGAAAAGTCTTTATTGCGGAATCTGATTCAAACGGCTACGAACATTGTGACCGAGGGTTTTGAGCAAGGAGACGACGTACAGACGATTTTAGATGCTGCCGAGCGTAATATCATGGAAGTATCAGAACGACGCAATAAGAGCGGGTTTTTGACCATCAGTGAGGTCTTGAATACCGCGATTGAAAATATTGACCAGTTGGCTCGAAATGATGAAGAAATCACTGGGTTACCAACGGGCTATGCGGCACTGGATAAAATGACTGCTGGCCTGCAGGCGGAGGAACTAATTATCTTAGCAGCCCGTCCAGCGGTGGGGAAAACGGCTTTTGCGTTGAATATTGCCCAAAACGTGGGAACTAAGACCGATAAATCAGTTGCTATTTTTAGCTTGGAAATGGGTGCAGAATCCTTAGTAAATCGGATGCTATGTGCGGAAGGTTCGATCGAAGCGAGTCATCTAAGAACGGGTCAGTTGTCAGAAGAAGAATGGCAGAACTTGATCGTAGCAATGGGAAGTTTGTCGCGGGCCAATATTTTTATTGACGATACTCCCGGGATTAAAGTCTCTGAAATTCGAGCAAAGTGTCACAAATTGGCTAAGGAAAAAGGGAATCTTGGTTTAATCCTGATTGACTATCTGCAATTGATTGAAGGAACTGGACGAGAAAATCGGCAACAGGAAGTATCCGAAATTTCACGTCAATTGAAAAAGCTGGCAAAAGAATTAAAAGTACCAATCATAGCCTTGTCACAGCTTTCTCGTGGGGTTGAACAACGTCAGGATAAACGTCCGGTATTGAGTGATATCCGTGAATCAGGATCCATCGAACAAGATGCGGATATCGTTGCTTTCTTATATCGTGATGATTACTATGATCGTGAAGGTGAAGAAGAGGAAGAATCACTAGCCAACCGTAACGTGATCGAAGTAATTATTGAGAAAAACCGGAGCGGGGCACGAGGAACTGTAGAACTGCTCTTTATTAAGGAATACAATAAATTCTCTTCCTTATCACCAAGAGAAGACTTCTAGCGCAGACCCCAAACCTGCGCTTTTTTGTCAGTTTTTTTTCACGCTTTAGCGTGATTAGAAAAATGATATGCGTACGAATTTTAAATCGTTTTTTCTGATTATTCAAAATTAATGTTCGTGATTTACCTTGTTTTTATAATCTTTATATTTTAATATTCGAATTTTCATTGAAGTGCAGCGCTATTCTTGTTACAATGGTTCAGGATTAAATAAAATAAAATGAGGTGTTCAGATGTCATCTGTAGTAGTTGTAGGGACGCAGTGGGGCGATGAAGGTAAAGGAAAGATCACAGATTTTTTAAGTGAGAATGCGGAAGTCATTGCTCGTTACCAAGGTGGAGATAATGCAGGTCATACAATCAAATTTGACAATGAAACATATAAATTACACTTGATTCCTTCTGGGATTTTCTACAAAGAAAAAATCAGCGTTATTGGAAATGGTGTGGTCGTCAATCCGAAGTCATTGGTTACGGAGTTGGCGTACTTACATGAACGCGGCGTCACGACGGATAACTTACGTATCTCTGATCGCGCCCATGTCATCTTGCCATACCATATCAAGTTGGACCAATTGCAGGAAGATTCAAAGGGTGAAAATAAAATCGGTACGACCATCAAAGGGATCGGACCTGCTTACATGGATAAGGCAGCTCGTGTCGGTATTCGCGTGGCTGATTTATTGGATAAAGAAATTTTTGAAGAACGCTTGATGATCAACTTAGAAGAAAAGAATCGTCAATTCGTCAAAATGTTTGATGACGAGGCGATGAGCTTTGATGATATTTTTGAAGAGTATTATGAATATGGTCAACAAATTAAACAATACGTAACGGATACATCCGTGATCTTAAACGATGCGTTGGATCAAGGTAAACGTGTCCTGTTTGAAGGTGCGCAAGGTGTGATGCTGGATATTGATCAAGGGACTTATCCATTTGTTACCTCTTCTAATCCGGTTGCCGGCGGTGTCACGATCGGTAGCGGTGTTGGACCATCTAAGATCGATAAAGTCGTAGGAGTATGTAAAGCTTATACGTCACGCGTTGGTGATGGACCTTTCCCAACGGAACTATTTGATGAAGTAGGCGATCAGATCCGCGAAGTTGGTCGTGAATATGGAACAACAACTGGCCGTCCACGTCGGGTTGGCTGGTTTGACTCTGTGGTTATGCGTCACTCAAAACGTGTTTCAGGCATTACCAATCTTTCTTTGAACTCAATTGATGTTTTGAGCGGTTTGGAAACGGTCAAGATTTGTACAGCTTATGAGCTAGATGGAGAATTGATTTATCATTATCCAGCAAGCTTGAAGGAATTAAATCGCTGCAAACCAGTCTATGAAGAACTACCTGGTTGGAGTGAAGATATTACTGGTTGTCGGGATCTAGCAGACTTGCCAGAAAATGCTCGGAACTATGTTCGTCGTGTTTCAGAGTTGGTGGGTGTACGAATCTCTACTTTCTCTGTAGGACCAGACCGGACACAAACGAATATTATGGAAAGTGTTTGGGCGCAAATCTAACTTATTGTGAGACAAGCAACCAATTATCTAGTAAAATGGATTTACTATTAAGCGGGTGTTTGGAGGGTTTTAAAATGTATCAGATTCTGACAGATTCATGTTGCGATGTGCCTTATGAAATACTAGAAGAAAACAATGTGGATTTTATTTCAATGTATGTTTCGATAGATGGAACAGAGTTCGCTGATGACTTGGGCCGCAGTTTTAAAATCGCTGATTTTTATCAACGAATCAAAGATGGCGCAATGCCCACAACGTCACAGGTCAATGTTGGTCGTTATGTAGAATTTTTCCGCAGCTATGCGGAGAAAAATATTCCAATTTTATATATCTGCTTTTCTTCTGGAATGAGCGGTTCGTATCAAAGTGCGATGCAGGCTGTTGAGCTCTTAAAAGAAGACCTGCCAGATGCGGAAGTCTACGTAGTGGATTCTTTAGCGGCAAGTGGCGGTGAAGGTCTGATGGTCTATGAGGCTGCTCAGAAGCAACAAGCTGGAATGTCGCTAAAAGACTTGCATCAGTGGTTGGAAGAAAATAAGTTAACCTATCATCACTGGGTGACGGTTGATGATTTAAATCACTTACAACGTGGCGGACGCATCTCAAAAACCAGTGCTGCAATTGGTGGACTAATGAATATCAAGCCAATCATCACAGTGGATGTAGAAGGCAAGCTGCAAAATGTTGAAAAAATTCGTGGACGTAAAAAAGCGTTACAGCTAGTTGCGGATAAAATTAGTGCGGCAACGACAGATCCAGCGAATCAAACAATCTTTATTACAACCAGTGCTGACCAAGAAGGCGCAGAAGAAGTAAAACGGCATTTAGAAGAAAGTATTCAACCGAAAGAGGTTCGCATCTTTCCATTAGGGACAACAATCGCCAGTCATACGGGGCTTGGCTGTATCGCAGTCTTTACTCGCGGCGAAAAACGAACTTAAATTAATGAAAAACGAGGAAATCTATCAGATTTCCTCGTTTTTTTGCGTGTTATGCTTTTCCCAGTTTAATAAACATGAGTAGATAATCATTTCTTTTTGGGAATATAAAGGACAGGAAGTTTAGCAGAATCGTATGCGTACGAGACTCTCCAGAATTTTTACGTCAGAAAAATTGTCTCTTACTTGTGAGCTAGCTAATGTTCTCTTTGTTGACTGAAGTCACGGATTAATTCGATTAATTGCCCACGAATCGTCGAATCTAAAATTTGTTCCCGCTGAACCAATGAAATCATAAACGTTGGCTGTGGCTCATCAGTAATCGGGATCATCACTAAATGGTCGTCAGGAGAAACGGCTAGTTCAGCTAGAAAGCCGATACCAATCTGTTCGCGGATCATGCCTTTCAAGATATTTAAGTTGCTATTTTGATAGATGATTTGCGGTTCAAAATGCGCCTGCTGCGCCATCTTTTTAAAGGCAGTCGGATGGACATAATGCTCGTTCAATAGCACAAAAGGTTCGTCCTTCAGTTCAGAGAAAGCTATCTCTTTGCGTTTAGCTAAAGGGTGGTTCGGGCTGACAACGATCATAAATCTTTTTTCAATCAACAGTTCACTGGTCAATTCATCATCACGGATCGGCTGTATTGATCCTAATAAGGCAAGATCAATTTTCCCGCGGCGCAATAGTCCATAAAGATCCCGAGAACCGCCATCGACTAAGTGAATGTGCTGCATCAAATTATTTTTGAAAAGGTAGGAAGAGAGCTTTGGAAAATAAAAGTTTCCGATGATCGGTGGCAAGCCAAAATCTAAGGTTTCTTCCTTCAAGCGATCAATCTCGGTAACAGCGATCGTAATCTCTTTTAAAATATTTGAAATGTGACGAGATAAAATCAGCCCAGATTGGGTGATAATCAGTTGCTTGTGCGATTGGTCACGATAGACGAGTTCAGCTCCTAATTCATCTTCTAATCGTTTCACTGCGTAAGTAATGGTTGGTTGACTGACATGAAAGGCATTTGCAACCTTTGTGAAACTCTTTTCGCGCACTAAGCGTTGGAAATATTCTAGGTCTTTAAAGTTCATAATAATCTCCTCTTGTGAAATTAGACTATCATATAAATAAAATTTATCCTAAGCTTTTGTTTTGACTATAGTTCATCAAAGCGTGTATTGTCCTAACTGTAAACAACTAAGGGGGAAACACAAATGAGAGGAAACGAAATTTTAAATAACCCATTTTTAAATAAAGGAACGGCTTTTACAAAAGAAGAACGGAAACAATATGGCTTGACGGGTATGTTGCCATCTAAGGTTCAAACTTTGGAAGAACAAGCGGAACAAACGTACGGTCAATATCAAAGCAAAACCACAAATTTAGAAAAGCGTCTATTTTTGATGGAAATATTCAATACTAATCGGACTCTCTTCTATAAATTGATGGGTCAGCATGTTGTTGAGTTTATGCCGATCGTTTATGATCCAACCGTGGCTGATTCAATCGAACAATATAACGAATTGTTTGTTGAACCGCAAGATGCTGCTTTTTTATCAATTGATGATCCTGAAAGTATCAAGGATAGTTTGAAAAACGCTGCGAATGGTCGTGATATTCGCTTGATCGTAGTGACAGATGCAGAGGGAATCTTAGGAATTGGCGATTGGGGAGTGAACGGAGTAGATATCGCCATTGGCAAATTGATGGTCTACACTGCTGCGGCAGGGATCAATCCAGCCCAAGTGTTGCCTGTATCGATTGATGCGGGTACTAATAATCAAGAATTGTTAAGCGACCCAATGTATCTAGGGAACAAACATGAACGTGTTTATGGCGATAAATATTATGAAATGATTGATCAATTCGTAGAAGCGGTTGAAGAATTATTCCCTGAAGTATTGCTGCACTGGGAAGATTTTGGTCGTTCGAATGCCGCAACTATTTTGGAAAAATACCAAGATAAGATTACGACCTTCAATGATGATATTCAAGGGACAGGGATCGTTGTTTTAGCCGGTGTTTTAGGCGCTTTGAATATTTCGCAAGAGGAATTGACGAAACAAACAGTTATGACCTTTGGTGCTGGAACAGCTGGTGTTGGAATTGCCAACCAATTGTTAGATGAAATGAAACGTCAAGGGTTATCAGAAGAAGAAGCCCGTAAACATTTCTACATGGTAGACAAACAAGGGGTGCTATTTGAAGACACTGAGGACTTAACCTCTGGCCAAAAAGACTTTGTTCGTCAACGCAGCGAATTTTCAAATGCGGACGAATTAACGAATTTGACCGCAGCTGTTAAAGCCATTCATCCTACGATCATCATTGGGACTTCCACACAACCAGGAGCCTTTACTGAGGAAATCGTGCGAGAAATAGCAGCCAACACCGAACGGCCAATCATTTTTCCATTGTCTAATCCTACGAAATTAGCAGAAGCGACAGCTGAAGATCTAATTAAATGGACGGATGGTAAAGCGTTGATCGGGACAGGGATTCCAGCTGCTGACGTGAAGTACAACGGCGTGACGTATCAAATCGGTCAAGCAAATAATGCCTTGATGTATCCAGGTCTAGGTCTTGGTATCATTGCTTCTACCGCAACTCGCGTCAATGGCGAGATGTTGTCACAAGCGAGCCATGCTTTAGGTGGAATTGTTGATACAAGTAAACCAGGTGCAGCAGTATTGCCACCAGTTTCAAAATTAACGGAATTTTCTCAAACGATTGCTGAAGTTGTTGTGAAAAGTGTCGTAGATCAACAATTGAATAAAGAAGAAATTACAGATATCAAACAAGCAGTCGAAGAGATGAAATGGTACCCAGAATATCAACCGCTTGACATTGAATAAGTGAGTAATGAATAAGAGCTGTTCTGCGTGTTTCCCTTGAGTAGGAAATACGTGGGAGAGCAATAGATTGAATTTTAATAAGAGAAAGAAGGAAGAAAGATGATTTTCTTTCAATCGATCCAAAGTGTTTTAAGCATCATTATTATGATTGCATTAGGATATATATTGAAACGTCAAGGCTGGTTTGATGATAGTTTTGGCAAAAGTATTTCGTCATTGATTACGCGGGTGGCGTTGCCAGCGTCTATCTTTGTATCAGTATTAAAGAACTTAACTAAAGAAAGCTTGTTCCAACTATCCGGTAGTCTGATCTATCCTGTTGGAGCGGTCATTATTTCTTACATCTTAGCCTATGCGCTAGTTAAAATTTTGAAGATTCGGCCAGGGCGGCGCGGGATATTCATGAATGCTGTGGTGAATGCCAATACGATCTTCATTGGGTTGCCTTTGAATATCGCCTTGTTCGGTGAAAAGGCATTGCCATATTTCTTGGTATATTATGTGACGAACACCGTTTCAACTTGGGCCTTTGGGGTATTCTTGATCTCCAACGATGATCCAACCAAAGTCAAAGGTGAAAATAAAGCCAAATTGAACTGGAAGAAATTATTGCCACCGCCATTATTAGGCTTTATTGTAGCGATCGTCTTCCTACTGATAGGGATTCCTGTACCAAGCTTTATCAATGCAACGCTTGGCTATGTCGGCAGTATCGTTACTCCGCTGTCACTGCTGTACATCGGGATCGTTTTGTACGATGCTGGTTTGAAGAGTATCCGCTTTGATCGTGACACGGTCGTAGCATTACTGGGACGCTTTGTTTTAGCTCCTGCTGTATTAATCGGTTTGATCGCTCTCGGCTCAAATGTTTTTGGCGCCAGTCTAGCACCATTGTTGAAGCAAACCTTGATCGTGCAATCTGCAACACCAATGTTGGCAGTCTTGCCAATCTTAGCGAATGAAGCACACGGTGATGTTAAATATGCAACAAACCTAGTGACAACTAGTACCGTATTATTTGTGATCGTTGTTCCGATCCTGATGGAACTTGTTCAATTCATTTAATTTGCTTCCCCAATAGAAAAAGCATCCGCGATTTCGCGAATGCTTTTTTTTAATACAGGTGACTCAATTGTTTTTGTACTTCGGGATTTTCTAAGAATTCATCGTACGTTGTCTCTGCACGATCAACTACACCATTTTCGGAAATCGCAATAATGCGGTTCGCGATCGTTTGAATGAACTGATGGTCATGAGAGGCGAATAGAAGGGAACCTTTATACGCAATCAGACCTTCATTCAATGCTGAGATGGATTCTAAGTCTAGGTGATTGGTTGGATCATCCAAAACTAAAACGTTTGATTTTGACAGCATCAATTTCGATAGCATACAACGAACCTTTTCACCACCGGATAAGACATTGACAGGCTTCATCACTTCATCACCTGAGAATAGCATACGGCCTAGGAAGCTGCGTAAGAAGGTGTTATCGTCTTCTTCTTTGCTGGCGTATTGACGCAGCCAATCAAGGATCGGCATATTACTGTCGAATTCCTTCGTCGTATCTTTAGGTAAGTAAGCTTGGCTGGTTGTTACACCCCAACGAACCGTTCCTGTATCGGGTTCTAAGTCCCCCATGATCACTTTGAATAACGTTGTTGTGACTAAGTCGTTTTCAGCGATGAAGGCGACCTTATCGTCACGATTCAAGGTGAAAGAGATATTATCTAATATTTTTTTGCCATCGATTGTCACACTGACATTGTCGACTTGCAGCAAGTCATTGCCGATTTCCCGTTCTGGCTTGAACTGTACAAATGGGTAACGACGTGAAGAAGGCTGGATATCGTCTAAGGTGATCTTATCCAACATTTTCTTACGAGAAGTCGCTTGTTTTGATTTCGATGCGTTGGCGCTAAAACGAGCAATAAATTCTTGCAATTCTTTGATTTGTTCTTCTTTTTTCGCATTTTGTTGAGATTGTAATTTTGCGGCTAACTGGCTGGATTCTAGCCAGAAGTCGTAGTTTCCGACATACAATTTAATCTTCCCGAAATCTAGATCGGCCATATGAGTACACACTTTGTTCAAGAAGTGGCGGTCATGGGATACGACGATCACGGTATTATCAAAATTAATTAGAAATTCTTCTAACCAGTTGATTGATTGGATATCTAAGCCATTCGTTGGCTCATCTAGTAAAAGAACATCGGGTTTGCCGAAAAGTGATTGAGCTAATAGGACTTTGATTTTTTGTCCAGCCGTCAATTCGCTCATTTTTTGCTGATGCAATTCTTCTGGAATGTTTAGTCCTTGTAAGAGGACCGCGGCTTCGGGTTCGGCTTCCCAGCCATCTAGCTCAGCGAATTCGCCTTCAAGTTCTGCTGCACGAATACCGTCTTCGTCAGAAAAATCTTCCTTCATATAAACGGCGTCTTTTTCCTGCATGACTTGGTATAAACGTTCATGGCCCATAATAACTGTTTCAAGAACGGTATATTCTTCAAAATCAAAATGGTTCTGTTTTAATACAGCCATCCGTTCGTTCGGACCTAAAGTAACAGAGCCAGTAGAAGGCTGGATATCGCCTGCTAAAATCTTCAGAAAGGTTGATTTGCCGGCACCATTCGCGCCGATCAACCCGTAACAATTGCCGGGAGTGAATTTAATATTTACGTCATCAAAAAGTTTACGATCAGGAAACTGTAAACTAACGTCACTTACTGTAATCAATGATTTTCCTCGCTTTATCAGTATTGGCGCAAGGCCTCTTTGCATTATATCGGGGAACATCTGAAGTTTCAAGTCAACCGTTAAGAATTTACTTGGGATTTAAAATAGGATAGACTTGGCTGTGAAGGGATGTGTCAGTATGATCGGGATCATTATCGCGACCCACGACCATTTAGCGGACAGCCTGTTACAAACGGCTGAATCTATTTTGGGCGAACAGAGCTGTGTGGAAACATTAAATATTGAACCAGGAGCAACAGGACTACAAGAAAATATTGAAGAGTATGCCAAGGACTTATTGAAAAAAGTCGATGAACTGGTTTGGCTGGTAGATATGTTTGGGGGAACGCCATTTCGCTATGCCAGCTATTGTGTGATGGATGATTCGCGCCAGTCCTTAGTGACGGGAGTCAATTTGCCAATGGTTCTGCAGGCTTTAGTAAATCGAGAGTTGTCCGCAGCGGAATTGACAAAGCAATTAGAAATAGAAGCGAAACAAACGATTCGCAGAATGTAAAAAAAGGTAGTGCCCAAAATTTTGGGCACTACCTTTTTTACTATTTTAAGAGTTCACGTAGTGTTGGCATATTATGAACTTGATATTTTTCTTTAAAGGCATTGATTTGTTCGGCTGAGAATTTTTCTGGTTCTAATTCTAAGGCTTCCACTGGTAGTGGACGTTCGTCTTTGATTTTAACATCAATTACGACAGGTCGTTTGCTGGCTTTCGCAGCTGTAAAGGCTGGTTCTAATTGACTGTATTCAGTAATTGTGAAGCCGTCAGCACCAAGTGCTTCTCCAACTTTACCAAAATCTGCTCCTTCTAAGAAAACGCCGAATTTTTGTTGTTCAGTGTCTTCTTGTTCTGCTTCTATGAAACCAAAAGCATTATTTGAAAAGACCACGTTAATAATCGGTAAATTGTATTTTACTTGTGTGATGATATCTTGCATTTGCATGGCAAAGCCACCATCACCGCTGAAGGTAAAGACTTGTTTATCTGGATACGTCAATTGTGCAGCAATTCCGCCTGGAACCCCATTACCCATTGTGGCAAACCAACCAGAAGTCGTGAATTGTTGCTCCCCATTCATTTCCAAATGGCGAATCGCATTTAAGGTAACATTTCCGACATCAGCAACATAAACAGCATCTTTTTCAGCAATACGATTGACTTCTTTAAAAACCGGTTCTGCACGTAATGGTGTTGATTGATCATTATAGAAGCTCTTACGCCAAGCGTGCCAATTGCGGATATTTTCTTGATTGGCTTTCAACCACGCATCAGCAGGGCGGGCTGTTCCAAGTTCGACCCAACGGCGAAGTGCTGTTGCACCATCACCTAATACCGATTGGTCGACATTGTGGCGACGCCCAAATTTTGACGCGTCGATATCGACTTGGATAAATTTCGCAGCTGGATTGAAGAAATATCGGCCAAATGGGAAATCACTACCGACGAAAACAATTAAATCTGCATCAGCTAATGCTTCATTCGCTGGTTTGGTTGCGACACGAGCAGCAAAGCCTAGGAAGTTTTCGTATAAATCAGGAACGATTCCTTTGGCTAAGACAGCAGCAGCAACGGGCATTGAGAAATGCTCAGAGAAGGCTTTGATTGCATCAAAGCCGCCACGAACACCTTGACCAATATAAAGTACTGGTTGTTTTGCAGCCTCGATTAACGGTAGTGCTGCTTTCAAATCTGCTTCATCAGGTAAAACAACGCCTGTTTTATGATTTTTAGCGGTAGCAATCTCTACTTCTTCGATTTCTGCGAAGCCAAAATCAACGGGAATCGTCACAACGGCTACCCCTTTTTGTTGATACGCAGCCTTGATGGCTTCATCGATCACGTGAGGTAAGCTTTCCGGTGTCATAACTGTACGATTATAAACACTGACATCTGCGAACATTGGATTTTCATTTAATTCTTGGAAAGAATTGTAGTTCATAGCAGTAGAAGCTACTTGACCTAATAAAGCCAAAACAGGAACATGGTCCATTTGTGCGTCATAAAGACCGTTGATCAAATGACTAGCACCGGGACCGGCTGAACCAAAAACAGCACCTACTTTACCAGTCAATTTTGCATCGGCTGCCGCTGCTAGAGCACCAGCTTCTTCATGACGTACTTGGATATATTTTACAGTTTCGCGTTCATGATACAACGCATCCATTGTTGAGTTAAATGAACCGCCAGGAATCCCATAGATATGATCGATTCCCCAAGCTTCTAAAACGTTGACCATTGCCACACCGGCGTTAATTTTTGTCATCCTTTTTCACTCACTTTCTTTTTGTAAGTTTCCTACGTGAAAAGTATAACGCGTCTTAAAAAAACCAGCAAAGAAAGTGTCTTACGACAAGTTTACAGGGGCACCTAAAATATGATAGAGTGAATACGAATAAACGTTTTAAGGTTACCAGTTTGATTGGGTGATTTTATTGAGAATTAGTAATATTGAAATGAAACCGGGTACAGACAAATAGGAGATTAGGGTTTATTTTGTCTAAGGAGAGATAAATGAGTAAAAAAATAAGGAGGATCTTATGATCGAATGGCTATTGAGCCTAACAGCATGGCAGCAAGCTTTGGTTGGGACCCTGTTTACTTGGGGAATGACGGCATTAGGCGCCGCATTAGTTTTTTTCTTTAAAAATATCAATCGGAATGTTCTAAATTTAATGCTAGGCTTTGCATCTGGTGTAATGATTGCCGCCAGCTTTTGGTCATTACTAGATCCAGCAATCGCAGCAGCAGAAGAGAATGGTTCAATTCCATGGCTAGTGGTGAGTCTTGGATTTGGTCTTGGCGGATTGTTTCTTTACATCGCAGATAAAACGATTCCTCACATGCATTTTGGACCAAATAAAGAAAAAGAAGGTTTTCCCAGTCATTTGAAGCGAACAATTTTGTTGGTATTTTCTATTACTCTACATAATATTCCAGAAGGTTTAGCTGTCGGGGTCGCTTTTGGAGCAGCTAGTGAAGCAGCCAATCCAACTGCCGCAGTGTTAGCAGCGATATCTGTTTCGTTAGGGATAGGGATTCAGAATTTCCCAGAAGGAGCAGCTGTCTCGATTCCTTTACGACAAGAAGGCTTGAGTCGTACAAGATCATTTATTTATGGGCAAGCATCAGGCCTTGTTGAACCGATTGCCGCAGTAATTGGAGCACTTTTAGTAACCAGTGTCCAACCGTTGTTGCCGTATGCTCTTTCTTTTGCGGCCGGAGCTATGATCTATGTTGTAGTAGAAGAATTGATTCCTGAAGCCCAAGCAACAACAGATAGCAAACATCATTTCGGTGTCTTTGGTGCTATGCTAGGATTTATTATTATGATGATTTTAGACGTTGCCTTGGGATAAAATACAACCCCCTCGAAAGCTCAGCTTTCGAGGGGGTTGTAATCTTAATAGGTTCTACGTCCACGACGTTTGGTCAACCAAGTAACTAAGAAATAAGCAATCGCTAATGGAATGGCGATTCTAAAGAACAAGCCGATCAGGCCTGAAAGCAACGGACCAACAATACTTAAGATCAGACTAGCAACTAGGAAAAAGCCGACGACAGCTAAAATTCGTACAACCATAGGGTAATCTTTCATCATTTTAAATTCCTTCTTTCCATTTGTTTTAACTTAAACTTAGTTTAGCAAACTATTTTCTCACTTACGTCCAACTTAAGACGTATTTATTGGCAAACCAGTTGTTTTTTTGTTTAATAGGAGTCGAGCTAGCTATTTTAAGTTATGAATGGAGTTAAGAAAATGCCAAAGTCAAGAATTGAAGCATTTACGGATGCGGTTATCGCTATTATTATGACTCTCTTAGTATTGGAGCTGCATGAACCGGATGGACCTACTTGGTCAGCTTTTTTACATACGGAGCATAAATTCATCGTTTATCTAATCAGTTTTATCAGTTTGGCGATCTACTGGAACAATCATCATCATCTTTTTCAATTGGTTCGAAAAGTAGACGGATGGGTTTTATGGGCCAACAACTTTTTAATCTTGATGATGACTCTCTTTCCTTATGTGACAGCTTGGGTTGGAGATTACCCATTTTCTTGGGCACCGCAAGCATTGTATGGGTTAGTCACGCTAGGAACAGATTTTGCCTACTATTTATTGGTTAGAGCATTAGTAAGAGCGAATGGAAAAGATTCTAAAATTGGTCAATTATTTAGACACTATCCCAAGTTGTATCTATCGATTGCTTTAGCCATTATCGCATTAATTTTAGGAAAAGTGATTGCACCAATCGCAGTACTAGTAGTCAATGTTTTGATTTTATTGATGTGGTTCATCCCGGAAAAATCCATCGAAAAAACTTTGTAAAAGTGCAGCAGATGCTGTACTTTTTTCTTTATGGAAATTTGGCGACGAGCAAAAATGGTGGGATATTTTTTTCATAATTACTACACTCACTTCTCTATCTATGATAGAGTTTAAGCAAACGTTTTGATGGAGGATAAGGATGTTAGAAGCGATTATATTTGATATGGACGGTGTACTAGTAGATTCGGAATATACGTATTTCCAAAGTAAATCACAGATTTTAGAAGAAGCTGGACATCCAGTAGAAGAAAGCTATCATTTCCAGTTTATGGGCACTACTAGTGAATATATGTGGGAACAAATGAAGCAAGAATTTTCCCTGCCTTTATCAGTGCCGGAGTATGTTCAGGAAATGACCGCTTTACGACAAGCGATGATCAAACGAGATGGCGTTCGGGTGATCCCTCATGTCCAAGCTTTTGTGAAAAGACTTTCTGCAGCAGGGCTGAAGCTAGCGGTAGCATCTTCCTCGTCATTAACAGAAATCAAAGTAAATCTAGCGGAAATCGGACTATCTGAGTATTTTTCAGAAGTCGTCAGTACGGAAGAAGTGAAGCATTCAAAGCCTGCGCCAGATGTTTATTTGGCTGCGGCTGAGAGAATTGGTGTGGAGCCGGAAAATTGTTTAGGGATTGAGGATACTAAAAACGGTGCGGGTGCCGTTCATAATGCAGGAATGGTTTGTGTCGGTTTTGCGAATCCAGTGTTTCCGCCACAAGACCTAGCTGCTGCTGATAGAGTCGTATCTTCTTTTGCAGAACTAGATGGGGATTCACTAACTAAAATTTATCAGGAAGTGAGGGAATCGAATGCCTAGAGCAGCTATTTCCAGCAAAGCTTTTTTGATTGAAGGCGGCTGTAATGCTTGCGGAATGCAAAATACGGAGACGTTTACCATTCATTTTGAAGATCAACGATCTGCTGTGTTAGATCATTTTGATGTGCCTTCGCTCGTCCAAACGATTGCTCAAAAGAATGGTTGGCGCGAGACTGCGATTCCTGTTGGTATTGGTGAGGAAGAGATCGTCTTGAAGAGAGCAGATGCAGTTGTCAAACCAAGATTTCTTGGTGATCAAATTATCTATCAAGCAGGAGATCAGCGAATCCAAACAAAGCAACTGTTTGATGATAATAATGAATTATTTGAACAGGTAAACAATATTTTAGTCCAATTGTTTAAAATCGAACCTTATGAGATGAGAATAGCGGTTGATTAGATCCTAGAGAAATCTAGGATTTTTTTGACGCAAAGCTTTGTTATCATGAAGATAAGCTATAGGATAGTGAGGGAAAAAAATGAAACGAGGACTGATGATAGGACTAGGTTTGCTTTTGTTTGCAAGCTGTTCCGATCAAACAAAAGAAGAAATCAAGTAACAACAAATGATCCTGTGGAGGTCAGCAAGATTTTAAAAGAGGACCAGACAGAAAATTCACGAGAGAATTTTATTAACGAAACTTATTTGAAAGAATATTCAGTCAAAATCGATCCACAGCAGTCTTTGTCGACACTACTACTTAACTATTCTTGGTTCAATGGCTCTCAAATCTTAACCTTTGATCGCGAGCAGCAAATCACAGGCAGTCTATTTCAGGGTACCAAGGATAAGCGGATGGATAGTGATTACGCCATCTATGAGATTCTTGATGAAGCCACACTTAAGATTCATATCATTGGAAATTATGGTCCTAACGTTATCCAGGATTATACGTATACGGTTAATAGGAGTGAAAAAGCGCTCCAACTGGAGGACTCGACGATTAACCCGCCAGATCGTGAGACACTGCAACCAGTTAAAAAGTTGATCGAAGTGAACGAAACAAATGATTGATCATCAATCAAAATAGCGGATTTCCATCAGACGGATCGAAAAAAGGTCCGTCTTTTTTGAGCTGCATTTTTGCCTTTTCATGAAAACGTATTCTATGATGGAAGGATAATAAGAAAGGTGGATTATATGGAAAAACAGTTCGACAAACAATTTATTGGCGGAGAATGGAAACAAGGCAAGGACTCAGAGCATGTGAATGAGGATAAAAATCCCTACACGCAAGAGACGATCCTGAAGATCCAGGGGGCGAATACAGAGGATGTCGATGAAGCCTATCAAGCAGCTCAAAGAGCACAAAAAGAGTGGATAGATAAAACTCCTCAAGAACGAAGTGAGGTCGTGAAAAAAGCGGCTTTGCTAATGGAAGAGAAGCAAGCGGAGATTACAGAATGGCTGATCAAAGAAGGGGGAGCCACGAAAATCAAGGCTGGCCTCGAAGTCAGTTTGGCAAGAGGGATCACTGAAGAGGCGGCTAGTTTTCCGATGCGGCTAGAAGGCAAACTTTTACCTACGAATACCTCAGGAGAAGAAAGTTTTGTGACGCATAGACCTATTGGAGTAATTGGAATCATCAGTCCATGGAATTTTCCGTTTCACTTGACGATGCGTTCTCTAGCACCTGCCATTGCTGCAGGCAATGGCGTGGTGATTAAACCAGCCAGTGATAGTCCAGTAACCGGCGGACTCCTCCCAGCAAAGATTTTTGAAGAAGCTGGAGTTCCCAAGGGCTTGGTTAATGTAACCGTTGGCAGCGGTAGTGAAATCGGAGATTATTTTGTTGCTCATCCGATACCAGGGTTCATTTCCTTTACTGGCTCCACTCCTGTAGGGAAAAATATCGCGAGTCAAGCAATGAGCGGCAAAAAGATCAAACAGGTTGCATTAGAATTAGGGGGAAATTCCCCATTTATCGTACTTGATGATGCAGACATTGAAGAAGCCGCACACGCTTTGATCGTCAGCAAGTTCATGCATTCCGGACAAATCTGCATGGCAGCAAATCGGGCAATCGTGGTTGAGGCTGTATTTGATGAATTTGTTCATAAAGTAGTGGAACGAGTAAAAGAGTTGGTTTCCGGTGATCCATCTGATGAAAAGACGGTCGTAGGGCCAATCATCAATCAAAAACAGACGGATCAAATCCAAGAGATCATTCAGCAGGCGAAAGAAGCAGGAGCAACCTTCTTAGTGGAGGGTTCTATCAAAGGACAAGTCGTTGAGCCAGTTGTTTTAGTCTCCGAAGATCCTGCCTTAGAAATTTTCCATCAAGAAATCTTTGGACCAGTGCTGCCGATTCTGAAGGTGAAGGATACGGAAGCGGCAATCAATGCAGCGAATGATACAGAATATGGTTTGTCGAGCGCCTTATTTACCAAAGATTTAGACAAAGGGCGCGCGTTAGCAAATAGAATCGAAGCCGGAATGTGCCATATTAACGGACTGACTGTCGATGATCAGCCGAATGCTCCATTTGGCGGGGAGAAAAATTCTGGTATCGGACGTTTTAACGGTGAATGGGTATTAGAAGAATTTACTAGAGTTCAGTGGGTAACGACCAAAACAGGAAAAGGGCAGTTTCCATTTTAGACACTAAAGAAGAAAAATAATCAGCTAAAAGAGAAAGCACTGAAATGGAATTCATTCATTTCGGTGCTTTTTTTGCAATTAGTTAAACTACACGCGCTGTTTTATTAGCAAAATCAGTAAAGTCTAGCTTACATAAAAAACAGACAAATAATGAGACTCTTGATAAAATGAGAGATGAACAAGAGTACCAAGTTGCATAATAGGTAGTCAAAAACAGGAACGCAAGGATAGATTTTCGCTTTTGTATCAGCTTTTTCTATTTTTGCGGATCTTTTTTTGTGAAAAAAAGTATTTGTAAGCACCAAGTTGCATAAAGAACACCGAATTATTTGGGAACAAAGAAGATGGAAATGTAAGCGTTTTTCATTTAAATTGAAGATGTAAAGAGGGATGACAATGAATTTAGAAGAACGAACCAATCAGATTTTTGTTGAGTTAGTCAACAACCCGCAGATCACTAGTAAAGCATTGTGTGAGAAATTTGATTTAACACGTGGACAATTGAATTACGCGTTAAAGAAAATCAATGATTCTTTATTGGATGAAAAGCTGAGTGAGATTAAACGAACCAAAAATGGTCACTTTCTGATCGCAAATGAGATTCTTTCAAATTATAAGGGTGGTGATGAGCAGTTCGGGGAGTCGACAGAAAGCTACGTATTTTCAGGCAAAGAACGAGCAGCCATAATTGAATTGATGCTGTTAAGTAAAGAAGATTATCTTTCGTTGAATCATTTTATCGATGAGTTGAAAGTCAGCCGTAATACGGTGCTGCGAGATCTGAAGGAAGTTGATCATGAACTTCAACAACATGAACTGGCTTTGAAGTATACCCGTCAAAAGGGTTATTTCATTCAAGGAGACGAGTGGAATAAGCGGAATCTTCTATCAGATTTATTAAACAATTTAGCAGTTATGTATAACGGGATAAACGTCATCATGCAGTTTGCGAATCTCGATCCACAACAGATTGACGTGTTTCGTAAACGTGTAGAGCTAGTAGAAGAAGAATTGGAAGTTCAATTTACAGATGAACGATTAAAAACGTTGCCTTTACTGATTATCTTGATAATTCGACGCGCGCAAAAAGGCAAGTTGATTTCCTACAGTTTCAAAATTAATTATCGAGAGTTAGCAGATACGAAGGAATATTTAGCTGCAGATCGAGTCATTTGGGATGTTGACGGTCTAAGTGAAAATGAACGTGTCTATGTAACGATGCTGCTGTTAACCACAAATCTTTCGCGAGGCGATATTTTATCGGTGAAAGAGATCAACAAGATGAAGGCAGCTTTGGAGAAGGTTATTGCGAATTTTGAACGGATTGCCAGTGTTAGTTTAGAGGAAAAAGAAAAATTATTGGAGCGATTATTGGTCCATATGCGGCCAGCCTATTATCGAATCAAGTATCATTTGAACTTGCAGACTCGTTTTTATCAAGAAAATAAAGATGCAAATCTTTTTTCACTGTTTTACTTAGTCAAAGAAGCTAGCGGACCATTAGAAACGTACTTTGATCAACCTGTTCCAGATGCAGAATTGTTTTTCATCTCACTGTTTATTGGCAGCCACATCGTTGAAAGTTCAGAGATTGTTCATCCAGAAAATCGCAAACGAGCTATTATCGTGTGTCCAAATGGTATTTCGATTGCTGTGTTATTGGAAAATACATTAAAAAATTTGTTACCAGAAATTGATTTCATCACGTCGATGTCGGCGCGGGAATTTTATCGAACGGATTATGATGTGGACTTTATCTTTTCAGCAGTTCCATTAAAAACAGAGAAAAAAGTATTCGTTGTGAACAATTTCTTATCTGAGCAGGAAAAGCGGCAGTTAAGAGAGCGTGTCTTACGATCAACAGCGATCATCCAGACAGAGATCGTGACTCCTGAAAAAATCTTAGGGGTGGTAAAAAAACATGCAACGGTTTTGGATGAAGCCAGTTTATATGAAGAATTACTGAGTTTATTTGCACCAAAAGAGTCAAAAATATTGGAAAAGAAACGGCCGCATTTAATTGATCTACTTAAAGGAGAAACAATTCAGATATTCGAAGAGGAGATTAGTTGGTCTGAAGTGTTAGATGCTTTGGCAAGACCTTTGGAACAACAGCAGGTTATCACGCCAGCTTATATTCAGGCACTGAAGAAGGAGATGCCTATATTGCCAGCCTACACGGTTTTACGTCATAAGATCGCTTTGCCCCACACCGTAACAGAAGCAGGCGCGATTGGTGTTGGGATCAGCTTGGGGTTGGTAAAAAAAGGTATTTCCACGGAGGATGGCAGAACGATCCATACGGTCATTCTACTGGGCTCCAACGATAAAGAGGAGCACTTGGATCTGATTTTTGAAATGATGAGTTTGGCGGGTGCAGAGGAATTAACACAATTAGAAAAAGCAAAAACGAAGGATGAGATTCGAGAAGCGTTGATGCGTTTCAACGAGGAATATTGGAGGGCAAATTGATGGCAGAAACGACACTAAGTTCCTATGTGAAAGAACCATTAGTTTTCGCGCAAGAGAACTTTACGTCACAGGAGGAACTATTTGAACAGGTATATCAGAAAGCGTTCGATCTAGGCTGGGTACGAGAGGACTTTTTCGAACGGATCATGAAGCGGGAAAAGGAATTTCCAACGGGAATTCAATTAATGAGCTTTGGTGCGGCGATCCCGCATACAGATGCTGAATGTGTACGAGAGGAATTTGTTGCAGTGATTACGATGCAGGAGCCTGTTGCCTTTCATAGTATGGAAGACAATACTAAGCAGGTGAAAGCGCAAATTGTCTTTGTTTTAGGGTTGAATCAGCCTCATGCGCAGTTAGAAATGCTGCAATCGTTGATGGGGCTTTTACAAAATGAAACGGTTTTATCAGAACTATTGTTAGCCACTACTGAAAATGAGTTAGTGAGGACCATAAAAAAAAATCAGCTATAAAAAAAGAAGCTCGTTCTACCTTTTGCAGATAGGACAGGGCAAGTAGTCAAAAAACATTAAAAGGAGAAAATCATTATGAAAACAATTCGCGTATTAGTAGCATGTGGAGCAGGAATCGCAACATCAACGGTCGTTATGAAAAAAGTCGAGGATTTATTTGCCAGAAATAATCTGCCAGTGGAAATCACCCAAATCAAGATTGCGGAAGCGGCTGGAAAACAGGATGAAGCGGACATGCTGATCTCAACGACGATGCTTCCAACTCAATACAAAATTCCCGCGATTTCAGCTATGGCCTTTTTAACAGGGATCGGAACGGAAAAAGTTGAAAATCAAATTATCGAGGCAGCGAAAGAAATCCAATAACAGATCATTCATGTATATCCGTTCCGTGATTCACTGATTATTCGGCTTTAGAGGTTTCGCGGAATGATATATGTGTTGAGAAATAAGATCAAAACAAATTAGGAGGAATAAGTGAATGGATGGCTTAATGGATGTAGTACAGAGTATTTTAGGTGCGGGCCCGAGTGTCATGCTGCCGATCATTATTTTCATTGTTGGAATTATTTTTAGAGTTCCGGTAAAAAAAGCAATTATTTCAGGAATAACTGTGGGGATCGGAATGATCGGGATCAACTTGGTGATTACAGTATTGACTACAAACGTTGGTCCAGCAGCACAAGCGATGGTTGAACGGTTCGGTTTGAACCTGACGATCATTGATGCAGGCTGGCCAGCAGTCTCAGCCGGGACTTGGGCGCAACCAATCGCGGCTGTGATGATTCCAGTGATTTTGATCGTGAATTTAATTATGCTGGCATTAAATCGAACAAAAACGCTGAACATTGACATCTGGAACTACTGGCATGTTAGTTCTGTGGCAGCAACTGGTTATATTGTAACAAAAAGTTTTTTCTTTGGCATCCTGTGCGGAATTTTATTTACGATCATTATTCAAATTATCGCTGATAAGACTGCGCCGAAAGTTCAAGAATATTATGGTTTAGAGGGAATCAGCATCACAACGGGGTCAGCGCAAGGCTATGCGGTTTTGGCACTGCCGGTTGGCTGGTTAGTCGATAAGATTCCTGGTATCAATAAATTAGATGTTAAACCTGAAACGATCCAAAAACGTTTTGGTATTTTTGGCGAACCAATGATCATGGGGATCATCATCGGGATGTTCCTTGGTCTATTAGGAGGCTATGATTTCATCGGTATTCTGCAAATTGGAATGAACATGGGTGGTGTGATGTTCTTGATGCCGCGGATGGTAAAAATCCTGATGGAAGGCCTGATCCCGATTCAAGAGGGCGCGCAAAAATTATTGCAAAGCCGTTATGGTGACCGCGAAATTTATCTAGGAATGGACGCAGCGTTAGCGACAGGCTCACCGGCTGCTTTGTCTACTGGTCTTTTGATGGTACCGATCACCTTGTTCTTAGCGGTCATTTTACCAGGAAATCGTGTACTGCCGTTTGGTGACTTAGCGACAATCCCATTCTTCGCAGCCTTAGTAGTTCCTAGTCGTAAAGGGAACATTTTACACTCAGTGATTTCACTGACAGTTGTAATGGCGGCAGCGTTATTGATGGCAACGAACTTTGCACCAGTCATTACCGAAATGGCGCAAGGAATCGTGAAATTCCCTGAAGGTGCAGCAGAGATCACTAATCTGGATACTGGCGGAAACTTCTTAAAATGGATCTTCTTGAAATTCTCAGAATTAGTAGCAACAGTGATGTAGGAGGCTTATATAAATGAGTAAAACAATGAAGGGTGTTTCCAAACAAGCACCCGGTTATGACCAAATGGCATTTATCGATTTACCTGTACCAGAAGCAACAGATGACAAGGTCTTGATTAAAGTCGCTTATACAGGTATTTGTGGATCAGATATCCATACGTTTAAAGGTGAATACAAGAATCCCACTACCCCCGTCGTCCTAGGGCATGAGTTTTCTGGGCAGGTGGTTGAAGTCGGAGCCAATGTAACAAAAGTCAAAGTGGGCGATCGGGTAACCAGTGAGACGACCTTTTATGTCTGCGGCGAATGCGATTATTGCAAGGAAAAGCAGTATAATTTGTGTCCCCATCGAAAAGGAATTGGCACGCAGCAAAATGGTTCCATGGCGAATTATGTATTGGCAAGAGAAGAAAGTATTCATTTATTGCCGGATCAGCTAAGTTACGAAGGTGCGGCGATGAGCGAACCGCTAGCTTGTTGTGTCCACGCGATGTATCAAAAGAGTCACTTGGAATTAAAAGATACGATCATTATCATGGGCCCTGGACCAATCGGACTGTATCTTTTGCAGATTGCCAAGGAAATCGGCGCGTTTGTTATTATGACGGGGATCACAAAAGATGCTCATCGTTTAGCATTAGCAAAGAAACTTGGTGCGGATGTTATCGTTGATACGATGAAGGAAGATCTAGCGAAAGTCGTCAACGAAATCACGGATGGCTATGGCGTGGATAAGGTGTATGATGCCTCAGGAGCAGTTCCTGCTGTTAATGCCAGTCTGCCATTGATCCGCAAACAAGGACAATTTATCCAAGTCGGCTTGTTCGCCAATAAAATGGTGGATTTAGACACAGAATCAATCATCCAACGCGAGATCGAATACATCGGCAGCCGCTCACAAAATCCATACGATTGGCCGATCGCGATCCATTTACTAGCGAAAGGCGCAATCAATATCGACGAGATGATCACAAAAAAATATCCGTTGACAGAATGGCGCGAAGCCTTTGATAAGGTGATGGAAGGTAATGAGATTAAGGTGATGATCGAGTCGAATCCAGGCGAGTTTTAAATTTATTTTTAATAGAAATTAATCCTCAAAATTTTAAGTGAATAAAAAAGTAAGTCGAACAACTCTGATCTATCTTCATTGGTAGAAACAGAGTTGTTCGGCTTTTTAGCAAGTTGAAATTTTTATTTTACTTTTTGTAGAACTCATTAGGTAAGACACTTTTTGTTAGTTGATCGTCTAGATAGATTAAAGAAATAGGAATTATCAAAAGGATAAAAATGTTTCACATGAAACTTAAAAGAATTTATTTATATCCAAACTAAGACGGTCAGGCTTCTTTTTCACTTTTCACAAATTAGTGCAGCTTTTTTTCTTTTGCTAAAAAAAAGAGCGTATTAATCAATTGCGCAAAGCGTTCTATACTTGGCGTGTAATTAAGAGGAGGGAATACAGCATGTCAGATTGGTTAGACGTCGCAGGTAAGAAAGTGGTTGTAACGGGAGGATCTTCGGGGATTGGTGCAAGCATTATTGATGAGTTGCTGGAGCAGGGAGTAATCATCGCAAACTTTGATCTTCAGCCCGGAAAGGTCGTTCATGAGAATCTTCATTATTTTCAGACAGATATTTCAGATCGGCAGCAGGTCGAGGAAAATGTTGAGAAGGTTATTGAAGAACTTGGGCAAATAGATGGTTTAGTCAATAACGCCGGAATCAATGTCCCACGCTTATTAGTGGATCAGGAAAATCCCCATGGTCAGTTTGAATTGTCGGATGACGTCTTTGATAAAATGCTGGCGATTAATCAAAAAGGGTTGTTTTTAATGACGCAAGCAGTCGCTCGAACGATGCTGGAAAGACATGAGGGAGTAATCATCAACATGTCATCAGAATGCGGCTTGGAAGGCTCAGAAGGACAGAGCCCATATGCTGCGACAAAAGCCGCTGTCAACAGCTTTACTCGATCATGGTCCAAGGAGTTGGGCAAGCAAGGAATTCGGGTGGTAGGAATCGCACCAGGAATCATGGAAGAGACAGGATTGCGCACGGAGGCTTATGACACAGCGTTAGCCTACACTCGAGGGATCACAGTTGAAGAGCTTCGTAAAAATTATGATAAAACCACGACGATCCCTTTAGGACGGAGTGGGAAGCTCAGTGAAGTTGCTGATTTAGTGTGCTATTATTTATCTGATCGGTCTAGCTATATTACTGGCGTTACAACCAACGTTGCTGGAGGAAAGACCCGAGGATAAAAGAAGGTGGGGTGATAAGATGGCATTAATCAATCGCTGGTATCAATTATTGCAGCATTTTATTACTCATGATCGTCTGAGTTTGAATGAACTGAAAAAAATAACTGATACAAGTGCACAAACCACCAAAAAAGCGATTCAACTATTGAATGACCAAATGGAACGAATCGCCTTGATTGAAGAGAAGGAAAATATTTACACCTTAAAAGTGATGGATGCTCAACAGTTCTCGGAGATTATGAATGGCAGTTTAAAACAACAAACGGACTTCAACTCTAGCACGAAACGAATGGCTGTTTTGATTGATTGCTTTATGAAGCAAGACGATTATGTGGTCATTGATGATTTGTCAGAGGTTTTAGGGGTCAGTCGTTCAACTGTCAATAAGGATTTGCGAAATCTAAAGCAGCTGATGGCCAGGTATCAAATTGCATTGATTGGTACACCTAATAAGGGCTTACGTATTTCTGGGGCTGAGTCCCAGCTGCGATTACTGTACCTACATCATGCCTATGATTACTTGGAGCAACCCACGTTAAGTACGGATTTGCTGCAGCGAATTGATGAAATCGCACTGAATAAGAGATTGGATTTCCGTACATTGGGATTATTGCAAAAGACGATTATCTTAACGATTCAACGTATTCAAGCAGGAAAGCCATTAACGCAAGCCGTTCCCTATTATGTTAATTATTTTTCAGACGATCAATTACTGGAAGAATTATTTGTTAGTTTGGCGACGGATTACAGCTTGACGCTTAGTAAATTTGATTTTGATTTTCTCTGTTTCCCATTAAATATTTTCAATAATAATTTGGTTTCTGAGGAGCAGGCGGACAATCAAGCGGTTAAGACCTTGTTTGGATATATGATGGATCAAATCAATGCAGCTGTGATTATCAATCTAGATCAGGAAGAATTATTCCGAAGCCTTCGGGCGCACTTCATGTTTTTGATTAATCGAATTATTTTTCAAGTCGAGACCTACGATATTTTTCGCGAAGAATTCAAGCAAAAGCATGCCTTTGCCCATGAATTAGCCGAAATAGGTATTGCAGCTTTAGCTGATTTTTTACAAAAACCAACTCAGCAAGCTGAACGTTCTTATTTAGCTATCTATTTTGAGTTAGCGTTAAAATCAGATACTCAGCCGAAGATGAAGGAGATTGCGGTGGTCTGCAATACTGGAAAAGGGACCGCCTTAATGATCAAGCGCCAGCTGACGACGGTTTTAGGACCGAATATTCGGATTGCTCATTATTCAGAGGAAGAGTATGAAACAAAGGATTTGGATCGCTATTTTGCGGTGTTCACAACCGTTCCCTTGAAGCAAACAAAAACAACGACAACCGTAATCAAGCTAACGGATTTATTCAACGAGAATTGGCTGTTAAGTGAATGGAAGCGGATCGTGGCTTCAAAAGCTGCAACCTTCGAGCATATCCGCTTTTTTTTCGAAGGCTTGAATCAACAGTCGGCTTATGAGGAGAATCTGGCAGGAATGTTGGAGAGACTACAACAGAAGCAATTGATCGATGATACCTTTAAAAACTACATTATGACGAAAGCGCAGGAAGAATCTGCCGTAATTGATAATGGAATCGCTTTCCCGCATGGGATCAATCGACGAAGCAAGGAAATTCTGGTGACTATTGGGAATTACCCAGAAGGGCGGTCACTCGAAGACATCGAACTGATTTTTTTAGTGGCAATTCCAGAAAACTTGACATTAGAAATGGAAGATGAGCTGCTGAGTTTTTACGACACGATTTTTGTCATTTCTTCCAACAAGCTGTTGCGCGAGAAAGTCAAACAAATAAATAGTAAAGAAGAATATCGGCAGTTACTGGTGAATGGTTACTAGTGAGTTTGGGGTGTGAAGAATACTTTCGCATCAGAAAGGAGCAGGTGTTTTATGAATATCTTTGTATTAGGGGCTATTGCAATTATTGCTTATATTCTTCAAATTTTCTTGGGGATGAGGCAGATCAAAAATTTCAACTCTGTGTATATTCGCATGAAACGAAAAGGAAAAGTCGCCATCGGCCGCCGTCCAGGAAGAATCGCTTCGGGAACGATTCTGCTATTGGGGGTTGATGAGACAGGAATGATTCAAGAAGCGGAAATGATGCAAGGGACTTCGATCTTGGCGCGCTTTAAACCGCGGCCGCAATTTACAGGTATTGATATTCATCAATTAACGGAGGCCTCCATTCTGCTAAAGGAAAATAAATTGACTCGTCAAGCGGCGGCGAACGCGCAGAAAATCTATTTAGAAGTTGAAAAAGGCAATCATCGAGAGGAAGCCCCAGTGTCACCGATCTTCAATATCGGGAATCAACTATCGTTAATGAAACATTCGATTAAAAATAAATTTACAACAAAGGAAGATCGGACTTCTTTTCGTAATTTTACTCAAGAAAAATAAGACAGTACAAAGCTTCAAAAAACGAATCAATCCAACAATATGAAAAAGGAGCGTTTACGAATGGATTATATTACAAAATTTGCGGAAGGCTTTATGAGTCTCTTCCAAACCGGTGCTGAAACCTTTATTAGCTGGATGACGGGAATTGTCCCAGTCGTTTTGATGCTGATGGTGGCAATGAACACCTTGATCGCCTTTTTAGGAGAAGAACGAGTGACGAAAGTTGCCAAAGTATCTTCTAGAAATCCGGTGACTCGCTATCTAGTTTTGCCTTTTGTCTCTGCTTTTATGCTAGGAAATCCGATGTCCTTTACCATGGCGCGCTTTTTACCAGAGTTTTATAAGCCAAGCTACTATGCCTCAAATGCGCAATTCTGTCATACCAGCAACGGTGTCTTCCCACATATTAATCCAGGCGAATTGTTTGTATGGATGGGGATTGCACAAGGAATTACGCAATTAGGACTGAACTCGATGGAGCTAGCGATCCGCTACATGTTCGTTGGATTAGTCATGAACTTTATTGGCGGCTGGACGACCGATTTTACTACCGCGCTTGTTTGTAAACAGCAGGGGATTCAATTAAGTAAAACCGTCGATGATGTCGCAGTGACAGAATAACGTTGAGGAGGAAATGAAAAATGGCTTATAATAGTATCAAAATTGTAAAAGGTTCAGGCGGTTACGGCGGACCTCTAGTGATCACCCCCACCGATGAAAAGCATAAATTTGTTTATGTGACTGGTGGCGGAGATAAACCGAGTATTGTTGATAAGATCGAAGAATTATCCGGAATGGAATCAGTTAATGGCTTCAAGACCTCGATACCGGACAATGAAATCGCTTTAGCGATCATTGATTGCGGTGGAACATTGCGCTGTGGGATTTATCCCAAAAAGAATATCCCTACAGTGAACATTGTACCGACTGGGAAAAGCGGGCCATTAGCCCAGTACATCCATGAGGAAATTTACGTGTCGGCTGTTGGTGACAATCAAATCATGTTGGCAGATGATGCTGAGGCGGCGAATAAACCGGCGTTTATCACTGAAGAAAAGCCGGAGCGTGAGTTTAAGTACTCTACGGATAAGAAAATTACGGAGCAAAAGGCCGAGCAAAAAAGTTTTATTGCTAGAATTGGTATGGGAGCTGGTAAAGTCGTGGCGACCTTTAACCAGTCGGCTCGTGAAGGCGTACAGACGATGATTAATACGGTTATTCCCTTCATGGCCTTTGTATCACTATTAATTGGGATCATTCAGGGGTCTGGTGTGGGAACTGTTTTTGCCAATTTGATGAAACCTTTGGCTGGAAATGTTATCGGCTTGATCATCATCGGTTTTATCTGTTCCTTGCCGTTTCTGTCACCCTTGTTAGGACCTGGAGCAGTAATCAGTCAAATCCTGGGGACCTTGATCGGTGTGGAAATCGGCAAAGGGAATATTCCGCCGCAGCTTGCTTTGCCCGCACTATTTGCGATCAATACACAAAATGCCTGCGATTTTATTCCCGTCGGTTTAGGTCTGGAGGAAGCTGAAGCGGAAACCGTTGAAGTAGGGGTACCGTCAGTCTTGTATTCACGCTTCTTAAATGGCGTTCCGCGAGTGGTTGTTGCGTGGTTAGCTAGTTTTGGATTATACAGTTAAAAATGTTTGGAGAGATGAAAGATGATTTTTGAGACGCAAGTAACCAATATTGGGCCGGAAGCAGAGATGTTCCAGCAGGAAAAAATGCTGATTTTTTTCGGGGATGATGCGCCGGAAACTTTAGCGGACTATTGTTATAACATCCAATTGACACCATCGACTGCTGAGATAACGGCAGGAATGACGTTTTCCTTCGATGATCAAGCATACAAGATTACGGCAGTCGGGGACGTGGTGAAGAAGAATCTAGATGATTTAGGGCATATCACCCTGCGTTTCGATGGATCAGAAACAGCGGAGCTTCCGGGGACGCTGTATGTGGAGGCCAAAGCCATGCCAACGATCACTGTTGGCACAAAGATTGCGATTAATTAAGAAATACCCATCTAAGAGTTGCATTTAACTAGTTTAAATGTACACTTTTAGATGGGTGTTTTTGTCAGTTTTTCTTCCTGCTTTAGCAGGTTAGAAAAATGATATGCGTACGAAAGTAAAATCATTTTTCACGTTTTCCGAAAAATGAATGCATCAACAATGAGCTAGCTGTCAGTTTTTCTTCCTGCTTTAGCAGGAAGAAAAAAGAATATAGCAATATGGAGTTAGCTGGGAAAATGAATGAACGAGGCGATAATATGAAGCTTACACCGAAGGAATCGGCAGTGTATCAAGAGCATTTTTTAATGGATAGCGAAACGGTCAAACGCTATGTCGTGGAAAGGTTGGGCGCTTTTCCCGCAGAGGCGCCAATCGAGGTAACGGAGATTGGCGACGGCAATATCAACTATGTTTTTCGAGTGGTGAATCAGACAACCAATGAAAGTTTGGTTATCAAGCAGGCGGATGTCCTGCTACGTTCTTCTGGTCGACCACTGGATATTGAACGGAATCGGATCGAAGCAGAGATTTTGCGACTACAAAATGAATTGGCACCGCAATTTGTGCCGCAGGTGTATTATTATGATCAGAAAATGTATGCTTTGACGATGGAGGATGTCTCGGCGTATCAAAATATGCGCTATGAATTGATCGAGAAGCATATTTTTCCTGCTTTTAGCGAAGAAATTGCGGAATATTTGGCCCGTACGCTACTGTTGACGAGTGATTTAGTCTTAGCCCGTGATGTGAAAAAGCAGCGAGTCAAAGCGTTTATCAATCCTGAGATGTGCGATATTAGCGAAGATTTGGTGTTTACTGAACCTTATAATGATTACAAGAAACGGAATATCGTGACAGCGGGCAACGAACGCTTCGTGGCAGAAAATCTATATGAAAATGAACCGTTGCAGGTAGAAGTCGCATTGCTGCGCAATAATTTTATGAATAATGCACAAGCATTATTACATGGCGACCTGCATACAGGATCGATTTTTATCAATCAAACAGGTTTGAAAGTGATCGACCCCGAGTTTGCCTTTTATGGACCAGCAGGATATGATATCGGCAATGTCTTGGCGCATCTTTATTTTCCAATGATCAAAAATTTGCTTGATCCGACGAGTGATCGAGAATTTCATCAGTGGAGTAAACAGATGATTAGAGAAGTGTATGATAAAGTTCAAGTAAAATTGGCTGAATATTATGATGAAGCGGTGACTTTTTCGTTATATCGCAATCATACTTTTAAAGATACGATGCTGCAAGGAATCATGGCAGATGCGGCAGGTTATGCTGGAACGGAAATTATTCGCCGTGTGGTAGGGGATTCGAAGGTCAAAGAATTGTCCTTAGTTTCAGCGGAGAAAAAAATCGCTGCTGAACGAATGTTACTAAAACTGGGCATCCAATTAATTATCAATCGTAAACACATTACCTGCGGCAATCAGTTGATTGACGGAATTACTGAACTAGAGGGTGAATAAATTGGAAAGACAAGATTATACGATGCCAACATTGCTGCAATATGAAAATGTTGCATGGTACGAGAATGGGAAAGTGCGTATTTTGGATCGGCGAATCTATCCGACGCGAGTAGAATTTGTGACGTGCGAGACGCATCAAGCAGTGGCGCAGGCAATCACGGATATGGTTACGCAAAGTGCTGGCCCATACACTGCGGCAGGCATGGGCATGGCATTAGCAGCTGAGGAAAGTAAGACGATGGAGCCAGAGGATCAAGTCGCTTATCTAAAAAAAGCTTCCCATACGATCGCCAATGCGCGTCCAACAACTGCGAACCGGATGACGCTGATCACAGAAAAATGTGTGAAGGTGGCAGAGCAGGCGTTGGAAAAAGGGGAAGATCCGACCGAAGCGATCAAGCAAAATACGATTGATTCTTTGAATCGCCGATATTACACGATGGATCAGGTGGCAAAATACTTGATTGAAAAAATTCCGGATAACGGGACTGTTTTGACTCAGTGCTTCGGCGAAACGATTATTGGCATGCTGCTGCGAGAAGCGATTGAACAGGGCAAAACACTGCGCTTCTATTGCGCAGAGACGCGTCCATATTTACAAGGTGCGCGACTGACAGCCAGTTGCTGTGCTGAAATGGGCTTTGACACCACCGTTGTTTCTGATAATATGATCGCCTATTTAATGGAACATGAAAAAATTGATCTATTTACTTCGGCGGCAGATACGATCGCTCAAGATGGATATATTGCTAATAAAGTCGGAACGTATCAAATTGCGATCTTGGCACAACGGTTTGGTATTCCTTACTTTGTTACGGGTATTCCAGATACGGATAAAGAAAGTCACGATAGCATCAAAATCGAGATGCGAAATCCTGAACAGGTGATGGAGTTGAATGGGATCAAGCATACTTTAGATGGCGTCAAAGCTATTTATCCATCCTTTGATATCACCCCGCCGGAATTAATCGGCGCAGTCGTGACAGATCGCGGAATTTTTTCTCCCTATGATCTGAAACGCTATTGCAAAGAACAGCCGGGAAATAATTTCTATTGATTGGATGTCAGTCCGAAATATGAATTAGGAGCAGAAAATGAAGCATTTAAAAGAACGCGAACAAATCGTTGAATACGGAAAAAAGCTTATCACTGAAAAATTGACTACTGGAACGGGTGGGAATATCAGCATTTATTTACCTGAAGAAAACGCAATGCTGATCAGTCCAAGCGGTATTCCTTATTTTGAAACAGAACCGGAAGACATTGTATTAATGGATCTTCACGGTAATGTATTGGAAGGCGATCGTAAACCATCAAGCGAGTATGATCTTCATAGTATTTTTTACGCGAATCGTTCAGACGTGCGCGCAGTCGTCCATACCCATTCAGAATACGCAACGACGTTTGCTTGCCTGCAGCAGGAAATTGAACCGTTGCATTATATTATTGGTTCTGTTGGTGAGAAAATTCGTTGCTGCGAATATAAAACCTTCGGCACGCGTGAATTAGCCGAAGAAGCCTTCAACTTTATTCATGAAGATAACGGTATTTTGTTAGGTAATCATGGTGTTTTGACCATTGGTTCTGATTTATCCAGCGCGTTTGGTGTCGCAAAAGATATTGAGTTCCTTGCGAAGCTCGATTATCGTGCTCGCTGTATTGGAACACCGAAACTACTAAATCAAGAACAAATGAAAGAAGTCCTAGAGAAGTTCGAAACCTATGGACAACAATAAGCAAACCGCTACTTTGACACGAGTCAGAGTAGCGGTTTTTGTTTTTCACATCAATAAATTAGAGGAAGATTAAATGCAAAAATTATTGTTTGATTATTCACAATTAAAACAGTCTGTGAAAAACTTTAATTGGTCTAATCTTTTTAAATAGCTGAGCTACTAGTCTACTTACTCCTTTATTTCTTAAATAGATTGTGAATAAACCTTCATGAATATACCTTTTTTTATTATATTTCTAAACTAGAAAAATTCATTCCATTCTTACATTAGTTATTTTAAGAATGTGTAATAATTACCGACTTATTTTTAAAATTATTTCAACATAATAGGAGGAAATTTTATGATACTGATATATCACGTTTTTTACGGTTGTTTTTACTTTTGTAACATATGTTCCAATTGATGGAAAATGATAGTTTGTGAAAAGAAAGCGTTGACATAGATTGCGCTGGTGTTATACTAAAAGTGATTTAAGGCATATGTCAAAAGCTTTGTCATATGTCAAAAAAGTATGGAGGGGTAACAATGACACTTTATGGGAAGCTTTTGGAAAGAGAAAGAAATGGCGCACCGATCAAAGTTGGGGTAATTGGTGCAGGTCAAATGGGTTTTGGGATGATTGCTCAGATTTCAACGATTCCAGGAATGGCAGTGACCGGGATCAGTGATATCAATAAGGAGGCCGCGCAACGTGCAGCGGATGCTTATAATGCAAGTGCAGAGAAAAAAGTGGATATCTTAGTCAGCTCAGATTTTAAAGAAATCATTCATTCAGACAAGGTAGAAGTTATTGTTGATGCGACAGGCGTCCCAGAAGTTGGTGCCCAAATTTCGCTGGAAACCTTATTAGCGAAAAAACACATTGTTCTGCTAAATGTGGAAGTGGATATCACGATCGGACCATTGATGAAGAAAATGTACGACGCAGCAGACCTAGTATACACAGGTTCTGATGGGGATGAGCCAGCTGCAACGACAGAATTGTTTGAATTCGCGAAAAGCATGGGAATGGAAGTTTTAGTTGCTGGTAAAGGGAAGAACAACAAGTTGAAGGTCGGTGCAAATCCAGATACTGCTCAAGCAGAGGCGGATTCTAAACAAATGTCTAGCCACATGTTGGCGGCTTTCCAAGATGGTACGAAGACGATGGCTGAAATGAACCTATTATCTAATGCGATCGGCTTTATTCCTGACAAAGTCGGAATGCATGGGATCAGCGGAGATGTCGATTCTGTCGTTAAGGATTTAGATTTGAAGGAAAACGGCGGTATCTTAGATAAATATGGTGTTGTTGAATATGTTGACGGCTTGGCGCCAGGCGTGTTCGTAATCGTTAAAGGTCAAAATGACGGTGCGCGTCATGAATTAAGCTATTTGATGAAGAAGGGCGATCGTGACCATCACATTCTCTACCGTCCATACCATTTAGCTAGTTTAGAAACACCGATCACGATTGCAAAAGCGGTCTTGAATCACGACCATGCCATTGTCCCGTTAGGCGCTCCGATTTCAGAAACTGTTGCGGTAGCGAAGAAAGATATCAAAGCGGGTGAAAAAATCGATGGCATCGGCGGTTATTGCGTACGCGGTGTGTTAGAAACTCACGCGGATCTGGTGAAAAACAACAATGTACCAATCGGTTTAGTTGGCGGCTCTTCTGTTGCGAAGCGCGACATTAAAGATGGAACGTTCCTAACCTATGATGATATTGAGATTGATGAATCAACGACGGTTTATCGTTTACGGAAACTTCAAGATTCAACGTTTGGTGATTAAGGCAAATTTAAAGCAGATGAGGATACCCTTGTCTGCTTTTGGAGAGGATGTAGCTTATGAGTGGCTTAGTAATTGTTTTGATCGTTTTGATGCTTAGTCAAAGCCTGTTAAGCATTGTTCAGGTGAAATATTATCAGCGGTTTATTAAGAAGATCACGACAGAACAAGCAGGCACGGAGTATGAGTTTTATACCGAGGTAGTGAAGGGAAAACTTTTACGAGCGATCGTTGCGGTAGTCGTGGATGCTGACGGAAAAGTTATTCAATGTTATGTCTGTAAAGGATTGACAATCTTTGCCCGTTTTAAAGAAGAGCATTCCTATAGGGGAACACAATTAGTTAATTACTGTAACGTCGCAAAAGAAAAGGGAGCTTCACAAACAGAGAAAGCATTATCGCAAATTTATACACGGAAATTGGAAGCGGTTACCTAAAAAGAGGAGGATTTTATAATGAAATATATCGAATGGGCAGGGAAAAACTTTATTGGTATGTTTGAAGCCGGCGGTGAACAGTTCATGGGTTACATGACTGGAATCGTCCCACTTTTGATTGTACTTTTAACATTTACTTATTCTGTTATTGCATTTATTGGTGAAGAACGTGTAGATAGAGCGATCCGCTATTGTTCGAAATACATGATTCTGCGTTATTCTTTAATGCCGATTTTGGCTGTTTTGATGTTAACGAATCCGATGGCCTATACCTTTGGGAAGTTTGTTAAAGAAGAAGAAAAACCAGCGTTCTACGATGCAGCTGTTTCTTTTGTCCATCCAGTTACCGGGTTGTTTCCGTATGCGAATGCCGGAGAGCTTTTTGTTTACTTAGGAATCGCCAATGGTGTAACGAAGGCCGGATTCAGTCAATCGAGTTTAGCTGTGCGTTACTTCCTAGTAGGGATCGTGGTTATTCTGATTCGCGGGATCGTAACAGAAAGACTAACGAAATTCATGATGGCTAGAGAAGCGAAGAAAGCGACTGCGTAAAGGAGGAATCGTAATGTACAAAACAGTATTTGTAAAACCTGGAAATAAAGGCTGGGGTGTTGGTCTGACATTAGTTCCATCGGAGCAAAAAAATAAAGTTGTTTCTGTTACAGGCGGCGGGATTCATCCGGTTGCGCAACAAATCGCTGATTTAACTGGTTGTGTGGCATGTGATGGGTTTAAAAATCAAATACCAGAAGATGAAACCTTATGTGCCGTGATTGACTGCGGCGGGACGGCTCGAATCGGTGTGTATCCGATGAAGCGGATTCCAACAGTCGATGTATTGCCATCATCACCATCAGGGCCACTGTCTAAACATATAACTGAAGATATTTTTGTTTCAGGAGTTCGCCCAGAAGATGTGTCTATTTTAGAAGAGGCAAATCTTGAAGATCGTCAAATGGCTGCGGTAAATCATGCCCATGCGCAGGATGCAGAATCGGCAGCAACTACTGAAAAAATCGTTACTGAAGGACGTGAGTCTGAAGAAGAGTTCAGAGAAAGATATTCAAAAATTAAAGAAGAGCATAAAGAAGAACAAGCGAAAAAAGACAGTTTCTTAGTTCGTTTCTCTCGTGGGATTGGCGGAGTTATGAGTACTTTCTATCAATCTGGTCGGGATGCGCTAGATATGTTACTGAAAAATATTATCCCATTCATGGCCTTTATTAGTATGATCGTCGGAATTATTAACTACACCGGTGTCGGCGATTGGTTGGCGAAAGTTCTTTCACCACTTGCAGGGTCCTTACCAGGAATGATTGCGTTGGCTTTAATCTGTAGTATTCCGATCTTGTCACCAATCTTAGGTCCAGGAGCGGTAATCTCACAGGTTATCGGGGTATTGATTGGTACGCAAATCGCTAATGGCTCAATTCCTGTCCAATACGCTTTACCGGCATTGTTCGCGATCAATGCACACGTAGGTTGTGACTTTATACCGGTAGGGTTATCATTAGGAGAAGCAAAACCGGAAACGGTAGCAATCGGGGTTCCCGCGATTTTATATGGTCGGATGTTGACTGGTTTTACTGCCGTGATCTTGGCATGGTTGGCTAGTTTCGGAATGTATTAAAAATTGTTTGAATGGAGCGAATGGATTAATGGTAAAAACCAAAATTATTGAAATTGGCAGTATGGTGCCAGCATTTGAGGAAGAACGCTTAGTTATTTTGTTTGGTCCTTCTGCAACCGCAGAATTAAGAGATATTTGTGTCATTCATGAATTTGAGGGCACACCCAAGGATGCATTAAAAGTCGGTGGAAAAATCAAATTTGGCGATCAAGAGTTTACGATCGAAGAAGTAGGGTCACAAGCGAATACAAATTTTGAAGAATTAGGACATATTTCAATTTATTTTCGTAATGCGATCGGAGAAATTCTGCCAGGAGCAATCATTGTTAGTCCAGGCGTTTTTCCAAGTTTTGAAGTCGGTGGCGTAATCGAGATTATTTAAACATAAGGTCGAGGGTGTGCCAAAACAGGTCAGCCTCGACCTTTTGAGTGTTTCATAAAAGGGCCGGACTTGGGAAAATGGTTCCTATGAAACGCCCGAAAGTTTTTAATGTGCGAGTCAAGTTTGATTCAAAGTATTTCTGTTAGGATTTTTGGACTTGCAGGGGGGTAAGATCAACCGTATAGTGGATAAGAGCAAAAGTTGTTCAGAGGATGTGATCGGAAATGGCTATAAAACAAAAACATAATCGTGACATCGTTAAAGTGGCCACAATGTATTACAAGAAGAATTTGAAGCAGTCAGAGATCGCGAAACATTTAGGAATCTCGCGTTCGTTAGTTTCAAAGTATTTGAATGATGCGAAAAATGAAGGTATCGTCGATATTTTTATTAAAAGTGAAAGTGCCTATTCCATCGAACTAGAACTGGCTTTAGAAGAAACTTTTGGGCTGAAAAATGCCGCAGTTTTGGATACCAGCAGCCTGCGGAAGGATGAGATCGAACGTTTATTAGTCCAAACAGCGATCACTGCTTTTAAAAAAGAAATTGCAAAAGCGCAAACGATTGGACTTTCCTGGGGGAAAATGCTGCGGGGGATCGTGGATGAGTATCCTTACGAGAACCATGCGGATGCGACAATTATTCCGTTGATCGGCGGATTGGGCTCAGAGCTGGTGGATGTTCATTCTAATCAACTGGCCTATGATTTGTCGAAAAAACTGCGGGCAAAATGTAAGTATTTGTATGCACCAGCGTTAGTCGATAATGCATTTATCAAAAAGAGTTTGATCGAAAATGAAGGCATCCGTGATGTCTTGGAAGCCGGGAAAAATGTTGATTTTGCAATTGTCGGGATCGCTAGTCCGTTTTCTAAAAACAATACGATGACGGAAATCGGTTATGTTGATCAGCAGGATATTGATGAGCTGGAAAAACTAGCGGTAATCGGAGATGTCAATTCGAAATTTATTGATCAAAATGGACAGGAAGTTGCCTGTGAGATCAATGAAAATGTCATCGGTCTCAGTGTTGACGATGTTCGTAAAATTTCGAATGTGGCCGTTGCCTGCTATGAGGAAAGTAAAAAGGAAGTGCTGTATGTGGGGACGAAAACAAAGATTTTTACCCATATTACAGTAACGGATAGCTTAGCGGAATACTTATTAGAGCGAGCAAAAAACGAGACTTGAACGTCTCGTTTTTTTATGGGACATATTTTTTCAGAAACGCGGTGACCTTTTGCTGATACATGGCTGGATCGCTGCTTAATGCCTCTGCATGCTTCGCTCCATGAACAACATATTTTTCTTTTGGTCCTTTCGTCGCTTGATAAACTTCGTCCAACATCGAATAAGGAACAAAATCGTCCTTGTCTCCGTGAATGAAGAGCATTGGGCGCGTATTCTTGTTCAACTGCTTGATAGTATCTGCCTCGCCGAAGAAGTAGCCAGCACGGATCTTTGTTACCATACTTGTAACTGGGATCAGTGGGAATGGCGGCAAATTAAACATCTGTTTCAATTGATAGCTTAATTCTCCATTGACGGAGCTGTAGCCACAATCTTCCACGATAGCTTTGACATTGTCTGGTAATTTTTCACCGCTAGTCATCATAACAGTGGCAGCTCCCATACTGACGCCATGAAGGACAACTTCTGAATGAGGATCTTGCTTGACGATACGATTGATCCATTGTAGATAGTCCTTTCGTTCCGGCCAGCCAAAACCGATATAATCGCCTTCGCTTCTGCCGTGACCGCGAGCATCCGGCATCAATACATTGTATCCGAGGTCATGATAGATTTTAGCATACTGCGGCATATCGGAAGCTTGCCCCATATAGCCATGGGCAATGATAACTGTTTTGTGCTGCTCTTTTTCAGCCGGTAGATAATAAGCAGACAGTTTCAACCCATCCGTTGAAGTCAGTTGCCAGTCTGTGCGATTATTTTTATTGTTAAACCAGTCCTCAGCGGCAATCAATTCCGCCGACTTTTTATCTGAACCCTCAGCTAAGAAATCTTTTTTTGCTGGAACTACCGCATAGGAATAAAAATAATTTCCAGCTGCGATCAGTACAATCACTAAGATTAGGACGATGCCTAAAATGATTTTCGTTAATTTGTTCATTTTTTTCCTCCTACCAATGCATCATAAGAAGTATAAGAAAATTTTCGACTCATAGCAAGTTCACAAACTGCCGTATTTACAGTGGGGAACATTCATGAGAAAATGTAGCAGAGTTTAGAGCAGGATGTCAGTTCTGCTTTTCCCAGCTAAAAAAGTACGAGCGATATACCTGAATTATTAAGCTTGAGCAGTTTAGCAGAATGATATACGGAGCGAAAAAAAAGTGATTTTTGAAAAGAATATCACCTTATTATGAGCGAGGAGTAATCAAATGAAAAACAAGAAAGTCACGATTAAAGACGTTGCGAAGCAATCTGGTGTCTCAATCGCAACGGTTTCCCAGATTTTAAATGGCAACGATCAAAAATTCAGTCCTAAAACGGTCGAAAAAGTACAGGCAGCTAAAACAGCACTGAATTATGAACCTGATTATTTTGCTCGCCGTATGATCATGAAAAAAAGTAAAACAATCGGTGTCTTGGTTCCTGATATCACTAATCCCTTTTTTAGCACCTTGGTGCGGGGCATCGAAGGTGTTTTATACCGTGAGAATTTTGTGACCATGTTGTGTAATGCGGATTTGGATACAAAAAAAGAAACGGATTATCTGGAAGAGCTGAGCCGTCGTGGAGTCGATGGTTATATCATCGCCAGCTCCGCGATTTCCAATCAAGCCATCAATGATTCCCTGCGGAAAAAGAATCTGCCTTATATCGTTTTGGATCAAAAGAAAGCGGAGGGCTTTAGTGATGCGGTCTTAACCGATGATTTTTACGGCGGAAAACTCGCAGGTGAACATCTAAGTCAGTTAGGTCATCGAAGAGTAGCGGTTGTCTTGCCGGAAGGTGCAACAGAAAACATCCAGACGCGGTTGACAGGCTTTCGCGAAATTTATCCGGATACTATCCTGATCCATGGCGAGTTGTCTAAAAATGGCGGACGCCAAGCGGCCAAAGAAATCATTAAGACAGAAGCAACTGCAATTTTTGCGATCAATGATGAATTGGCTTTTGGTCTTTATTTAGGTCTGGCTGATCTGGGGAAGAAAATTCCAGAAGATTACAGTGTCATCGGATACGATAATATCGATATGTGCGAATATGTGACGCCGCAGCTGACGACGATCGCGCAGCCAATCTATGAGTTAGGTCAAACAACGGCAGAATTGTTACTGGAAAGAATCGAAAAGCCTGAGAAGCATTGGGAAGAAAAGACCTTGCCGGTTCAACTAATTGAACGTTTTTCAGCAGCACACTTGAAATAGCTTTCAAGCTGTGCTATATTTTTGGTGTCGAATTAAAACGTTTTAATAAAACGTTTTAATTTCAAAACAAATGAATGAGTCTAACAAATAAGAAGTGGAGTGAATAAAATGAATACGATTACAGTTATTGGGAGTATCAATCTTGACCGTACAATTCGTGTAAAACAAATGCCAAAGCCTGGTGAAACGATGCATACGAAGGAAATTTTTTCTGCTGGCGGAGGCAAGGGCGCCAATCAAGCCGTTGCAGCAAAACGTTCTGAAGCAGTTACGAATTTTATCGGAGCAATCGGCAACGATGAAGCTGGCGAAATGATGCGGGAGCTTTTATCAGAAGAGGGCATCGAATTAGCTGGCGTACAAACCTTGGAAAAGCAAGCAACCGGGCAAGCGTACATCATCGTGGATGATCAGGGTGAAAACAGCATCATGATCCATTCGGGTGCCAATAATGCTTTCACACCAAAACAAGTTCAAGCGCATGCGGATCTAATCAAAGCCAGTGATTTTGTTGTTGCACAATTTGAAAGCACTTTAGAAAGCACGATCGAAGCCTTTACGATTGCTCGGGAGGCTGGGGTAAAAACGATTCTAAATCCGGCTCCAGCTTTAGAAAATGTTCCTGAGGAATTATTGAAGGTTACCGACATGATTATTCCAAATGAAACGGAAACTGAAATTTTAACGGGAATCAAAGTGACGGATGAAGCCAGCTTAAAAGCCGCAGCCGATCATTTGCATCAGCTAGGGATTGAAGCGGTGATCATTACTATCGGCAGCAAAGGCGCCTTTTATGATGTGCAAGATCGCAACGGCATCGTACCCGCATTCAAAGTCAATGCAGTGGATACAACAGCGGCCGGCGATACCTTCATTGGTGCGATGAGCAGTGTTTTAAAGAAGGATTTCAGCAACTTGGAGCAAGCGATCGAATACGGCAATCAAGCTTCTTCGCTAACCGTTCAACGCTTCGGTGCACAACCATCGATTCCCTACAAAAATGAATTAAAGTAATGAAAGGATCTTTAGCATGAAAAAAAGTAAAGTTATTAACTCAGATATTTCACGTGTGATCGCACAAATGGGTCACTTTGATCAATTAAGTATTGGCGATGCCGGTATGCCGGTTCCCATGACAACTGAAAAAATCGATTTAGCAGTCGATAACGGCATTCCAAGCTTTATGGATGTCTTGAACAATGTACTGGAAGAATTGGAAGTTCAACGTATTTATTTAGCCGAGGAAATCAAAACGGAAAATCCTGACATGTTGAAAAAAATTCAAGAACGTTTACCTGAAACCCCTGTGACATTTATTCCTCATAGTGAGATGAAGGCAGCGCTGCATGATAGCCATGCGTTTATTCGGACTGGTGAAATGACTCCTTATGCGAATATTTTATTGGAGAGCGGCGTCGTATTTTAAAAATTGTCACAAGGAGGAATAATCATGAATACAACAGCAATCTTAATCGGACTAGGACCGTTGCTTGGTTGGGGGCTTTACCCAACCATCGCATCAAAAATCGGCGGCCGTCCAGTGAATCAAATATTGGGCTCAACTTTAGGAACGTTGATTTTTGCCTTCGTTTTTGCATTCGTTAACGGAATAAGCTTTCCAACTGGAATGGATCTAGTCTTTTCGATCCTTTCAGGTGTTGGTTGGGCGATTGCTCAAATCATTACCTTTCAGTCCTTTACACTGATCGGCTCTTCACGGGCGATGCCGATCACAACGGCCTTTCAACTCTTAGGAGCATCATTATGGGGTGTTTTTGCATTAGGTGATTGGCCAGGAATGAACGCCAAATTATTAGGCGGTTTTGCTTTGATCCTGATTATCTTAGGTGCATGGATGACGGTTTGGACAGAAGAAAAAACACAGGAAAAAGCCAACGTCTTAAAGAAAGCAGTTCTCTTATTAGCCGTCGGTGAGATCGGCTACTGGGCTTATTCCGCTGCTCCGCAAGCAACGAATATTGATGGGATGCATGCATTTCTACCACAAGCGATCGGAATGCTTCTAGTTGCGCTTGTTTATTCAGTGATGTTAAGTGTGAAGGACAAAGAAAAATCAGCACTTACAGAAGCAGTATCCTATAAGCACATTTTTTCCGGTTTCTTTTTCGCCTTTGCGGCATTGACCTATTTGATCTCTGCACAACCGAATATGAATGGGTTAGCAACAGGGTTCATCTTGTCTCAAACGTCCGTTGTTTTAGCAACGTTGACGGGGATCTGGTTCTTAGGTCAAAAGAAAACCAAAAAAGAATTGACCGTTACGATCATTGGATTGGTACTGATCTTAGCTGCCGCTGCGATGACGGTAATGATTTAAAAAAATTTTTCAAATGGTGTAAAAAGTAGGTTGCAAGCTATGAAATTTTAGCTTACAGCCTATTTTTTTGCTAAATCTGGGTTCAAAAATATCTCACGAGATAAATAAAATAAGAAATTCTTATGCGAATGCTATAATCAAAAATGGAAGAAAGCACATCGATTCGTAAAAGATATGTGCGGCAGAAAGAAGGAAGAATATGAAGCTGACAGTCTCGTTAGATCTTTTAGAAAAAGAATTCTATTATGTTTCGCCGGTCAAGCCTGTATCGACTGTTCCGTTGATTTATGCGACTTTTTTAGCAGAAAAAGCTCAAGTGGCTTATACAACGGAGAATGAGGCGAAATTCGCGCGCAAGGTCGAACGTTCATTCAAAGCGGCTTTCCATGAGATTGTGGATGTAAATCGGGAGTATTCTGATGCGTTGGATCAGGATCGGCTATTAGCACCACAGGAGCATTTGACGAATCAAGCAAAATTGATTGATTCAGTAATTGCAGCAACCCAAAAATATCCAGAACTCCAGCTGATTCGCGTCGAGCTTGCAGGCAGTTGGCCGGTCTATCAAACAGAAGCCGGTCAATTAGATTTAGCAGAGTAAGCGTGTAACTTTAGCAAAGCAGCTAGAGATGTTACAGTTTAAATTGAAAGGGTGAAGAAAATGGAACTCACATATTTTGAAGGACAAGCAGTATTTTTAGAGGATTATCAGAAAGTTGCTAAGGCAGCAACGATTGATCAGCAACAAGTAATCGATGAGGTAATGGAACAATTGAACAAGCCAACACCGGATGATCAGCTTTATTACATTTTACCTGGTGATAAAACGGCTAATGGGCAAGCAGTCCGATTTCCCTTCCGGAAAGAATTGATCGCAATGGATGAAGATGCAACAGTTTCAACACAATTTTTCTATGAAGGATCACCATATGAATACGAAGTTTTAGAAGAAGAACAACGCTAATACGCAAGGCTTTCAAGTTTAAACGCTTGAAGGTCTTTTTTTGACTTGCTTTAAAAGTAGAAGCTGGTATGATAGATACAATATGGTTTGTTATTTTTTAGCAAGAATGGGAGGTGATGGTCTTGCATGATCGATTAGCAGCAGGGCTATTTCCTGCAAGCAATGAATTAAAACTGAAAGGGAGTTAATGAATTGTTTATTCTTGAAAAGAAAGCGGAACCAGCGCAACAAATATGGACACACATCAAACGTCACTATCAGGGGGAGAAAGTAGCGGTTGTTGGAGTGAAGAAGCAATTGCCACAGACCTTCTTACGAAACAAGCAGGTTATTTTTTATGAAAGTTTGACTGGATGCTCTTTGTTAGAAGAAGGAAAACGATTTTTAGAAAAATTTTCAAAAGATTATTCTGCTTTTGTTTTTTACTTAGATTGTCCAAAAGAAGTAGCAGAAAAGTTTATTGAAGCAGGGCGTTCTTTAGGTGTTAGAGTAACGGTTACAATGGAAGAAAAGGTAGCTTAAAAAGTCGCTTATGTGGAAAAAGGTCATTCGACAAGAGACAGTTCAACATACGATTTTACGAAGTGGCTTGCGACTTATGCATCAGCAGTCTTGGTATCAAAATAAGGAAAGAAAAGTATTGCTAGAATTATCTGAGCAACTGCAGCATGTGATGCAGTTACATTTAGAGACCGAAAATTTAGTCATAGGTGTCCCCGGCTTTGGAAAAGAAGTCACACTATTAGAAGTGGATGAATCAACATTTGTTCCGCATCATAAAATAGAACAAGTCGTTGAATCTGCCGAAGGATACTTCATTAAGTTAAAAGTAATAAAAACCATCTAAAAGTAGTCGCACAGCTGTGCGGCTCTTTTTTTAATGGAAATTATGCTAGTACGGATTTTGAAGAAAAGGAATTTCCACTTCAATGTGGAAAATAAAAAATTTAACTCGTTTAGAAAACGCTTTATAGTTGGATTATAGAAAACGAGGAGGGAGTTTACTTGGAAGAAGCACGAATGGGAACAGAAATGGATTCGATGGCCATCATTTTACATGCAGGCAATGCAAAAAGTGATTCCTACGAAGCGTTGCAGTCAGTAAAACAAGGAGATTTTAAAACTTTTGAAGAAAAATATCAATCAGCTAAAAGTGAAATTCGAATGGCACATAAGGCACATGCAGAGATGCTTCGCAGACTTTCAGCTGAAGAGCGCATGGATGAAGTAGATCTTTTACTAGTACACGCAGAAGGGCATTTAACATCAACGGATATCGCAGTGGACATGATTGGTGAATTTGGCGAGTTATATAAGTGGAAGGAGACTATTAATGGATAAAAATTTTTTGTGGGGCGGCGCAACAGCTTCTTATCAGTGTGAGGGTGCATGGGATGTAGATGGAAAGGTCGAATCAATGTGGGATCGCTATTTACATGAGAACGATTTGGAAAATGGCGATGTTGCCAGTGACCATTATCATCGTTTTGAAGAGGATATTCGGATGATGAAAGAAGGCGGACAGAATTCTTATCGCTTTTCACTTTCATGGCCACGTATCATTAAAAACAAAGAAGGTGAGATCAACGAAAAGGGCATCGCTTTCTATCAACGTTTACTAGATGCTTGTCATAAATACGATATCGAACCATTCGTGACGATCTATCATTGGGATCTTCCTCAGTATTGGGAAGAAGAAGGTGGCTGGCTGAATAATAAAGTGGCTTACGCTTTTGAGCATCTTGCAAAGGTTTGCTTCGAGCATTTTGGGGATAAGGTACGCAACTGGACAACCTTTAATGAACCGAAATGGTTTATTGCCAACGGCTATTTCATTGGAAATTATCCACCAGGTTTGCAGGATGTACAAAAGACAATGGTTGGAGCGTACAATGTGATGTTGGCTAGTGCGCTAGGCGTTAGGGCTTTTAAAGCAGGAAATTATCCTGGTCAGGTGGGGATCGTTCATAGCTATACACCAGTTAATGGGGTTGATGATACGATCGAAACAAGGGTCGCGATGCGCTATGCAGATAATTATTGCAATAACTGGATTTTAGACACGGCGGCTTTAGGTGAGTTCCCAATTGATCTAGTAGCTAAGCTGGCGGAAGATTACGATATCAGCTTCATGAAAACCGAAGAACTAAGGATCATCAAAGAAAATACCGTCGATTTTATCGGACTAAATTATTATGCACGCACATTAGTGAAACCTTATACCGGAGGCGAAACACAGTTGGTGTTCAATCATTCCGGGAAAAAAGGTGAGAGTAAGGTTGTTATTAAAGGTTGGTTTGAACAGGTGAAGGACCCTAACAGTGAATTTACTGCATGGGATACTGAAATCTATCCAAAAGGCTTACAGGATGGCTTGCTTGAAGCGTGGGATCGCTATCACTTGCCGATCTATGTGACTGAAAATGGTGTTGGCGTTAGAGAAGATGTGACCGTCGATCAAGTAAACGATGATTACCGAATTTCATTTATGAATGATCACATTAACGCTATTATGAATGCGATGGATCAAGGTGTGGATATTCGTGGCTACTATGCATGGGCATCGTTTGACTTATACTCATGGAAAAATGGTGTGGAGAAACGCTATGGCTTAGTTGCAGTTGATTTTGAAAAGGAACAAATCAGAAAACCAAAAGCTTCCTATTATTGGTTCAAGGACATCATTGAAAGCAATGGCGAGAAAATCCAAAGAAGAGCATTTGAATAGAATACGACTCTGGTAGAAAAAATAAATCCATTAATCTGAAAAAGGATGCCAGTCCAACTTTTCCCAGTCTGTTTAGCTAGTGATAAAAAATAGCATTAAAATCAACAAAAAGCTTGGAACAACATAGTTGGATGGTATACGGCATGAAAATCAGACTTATTTTTCTGGAAGAAAAATAAATCCATTAATCTGAATAAGGAGAGACGAGAAAATGAAAAAAATCATGTTGGTTTGTAACGCGGGAATGTCAACCGGGATGTTAGCGAAAAAAATTGAGGCAGCGTCAGATCATACTTTAGAGGTTAGTGCCTATAGTGAATCTGAATATCAAGATTTTCTAGAGGGTGTGGATCTTGTATTGATCGGTCCGCAAATTCGCTTCTTAAAACCGCAGATCGAAGCGGCGGTTGATGTGCCGGTTGAGGCGATCTCACCAATGAAATACGGAATCATGGATGGTAAAGGCGTGTATGAGGATATCAAGAAATTGATTGGAGGATAAGTAGTCATGGGATTTAGTACATTTAGCGATACGATGGATAAATACATCTCACCATTAGCAAATAAATTGAGTCAGCAACGCCATTTAAAGGCTACCCGAGATGCCTTTATGTCTATGCTGCCGATCACCTTGTTTGGATCGATTCCGATTATTTTGAATGCACCGCCAGTGACTGAAGATACGAAAAATGGTTTCCTGCTGGCTTGGGCAAGCTTTGCTGAGAAAAACGGCTTAGTTTTGAACTGGATCAGCGGTGTGACCTTGAGTGCCATGGCCTTGTTTATCTGTGTTGGGGTGACCTATTTCTTGTGTCGCCATTATAAAGAAGATGTGTTACGACCAATGATGTTTGCTCTAGTTGGTTTCCTAATGCTAGTATTGACGCCATTGAAAATGGGCTGGGACGGCAAAGAAGTTGAAATCAGCTTTTTGGATGGCCGAGGAATCTTGCTGTCACTCTTTGTGGCAATCGTTACAGTAGAAGGCTATCATTGGATGCGCAAAAGAAATATCGGACGGATCAAGATGCCAGATAGTGTTCCTGCGTCCCTTTCAGAGACGTTCGCTGCTTTGGTTCCTGGGCTGGTTTTAATGACGTTCTTTTCAGTGATCTTCATCATTTTCCATGCCTTCGATACGACAGCCGTTCAATTCTTGTATAATATTATGGCGCCGAGCTTCAAGGCTGCCGACAGCTTACCGTTTACGATCATCAGTGTCTTTTTGATTCATTTGTTCTGGTTCTTTGGTATTCACGATGCGGCCTTGGCCGGAATTTTAGGACCAATCCGCGATGGCAATCTATCGATTAATGCGGCGGAAAAAATGGCGGGTGCTGATCTAAGCAATATTTTCACGACACCTTTTTGGACTTATTTCGTCATTATCGGCGGTTCAGGTTCTGTGTTAGCCTTAGCCTTTTTAATGATGCGTTCGAAGTCTAAGCAGTTGAGTACGGTTGGAAAAATTGGTTTGATTCCTTCCTTCTTTGGTATTTCAGAACCAATGATTTTTGGGACGCCGTTAATGCTAAACCCGATTTTCTTCTTCCCGTTCATCTTTACTTCGGTCTTTAATGCGGTGGTTACCTATCTATGTATGTCGTGGGGGATCGTCGGAAAAACCTTCGCTGTCTTCTCTTGGCAGATGCCGTCACCAATCGGGGCATTTTTATCTACGATGGATTGGCGAGCAGTTGTTTTAGTATTGATTTTAATTGTTCTTGATGGGATCATGTACTATCCATTCTTGAAAGTCTACGAAAAAAATCTTGTTCAATTAGAAAAAGAGAGCGAGTCAGAATCAGCATGATGTTATAATAAAGCGTAGAGGGTTGAGCCCTCTATGCTTTTATTGGGGTATTTAATAAAGCAAAAGCCACTTATTTTACAGGAGGGATCCCTAGTGAATATTTCTCACAGGCAAGAAAAAATTCTAGAGAAATTGTCCCTAAATCAACAACCTTCTACTGCGGGTCAGCTGTCAAAAGAGCTGGGTGTTTCTTCAAAGACGATACGGAATGATATTCAACAACTAAACCAACTTTCGGAGCTGCCGCTTGTTCTTTCAAAGGCGGGATCGGGGTTCTTTTTAAATCCAGAGAACACCTTGTTTCAACAAGTAAAATTGGAAAAACAACCAGCGAATATTTCTTTTGAGTTGCTGGCACGTTTATTAGATCAAAAATCTTGTGATTTTTACGAATTAGCCGACGAGTTTTTTATCAGTGAGTCCACCCTTGATCGAATGGTTAGAGAATTGAATGGATTAATTGCCAAGAATGACCAGCGGCTTTTGATTAAGCGAAAGCAAAATCAATTATTTATCGAAGGCGATGAAGCTGCTAAACGTCGAATTTTTACGTTATTTTTAAATCAGGAAATTGAGACCAATAAATTGAGTTTAGACAATTATTCAGATTACTTTGAAGAAATTGATTTAGCGAAATTATCTAAAACGGTTGTTCAAGTCCATCAAGAAGAGGGCTTTGCCATCAATGATTTCTCGACGATTTCATTTATTTTGCATCTCGCGGTATTGTTAGAGCGAGTGAGCAAAAAAAGCTATTTGAATGCTTCTCAGAGCGTATTGGAAAAGAACCAGAGCTGGCTGTTGACGCTGGCGATGGTTAAACGCTTAGAGGAGAGCTTTGATGTTGAGATCCCAGAAAAAGAATATGCCTATATTTATCGTCTCTATTCTGGCTCGCTTGTTTCTGACGAGGATTTAGCTGATAAGGAGTTAAAAAAGGTTATTGAAAGCTTACTAGCCAGTATTGATTCGATTTTTTTGATTGATTTTACTCAAGACGAGAAAATCAATGACTACCTATTGACGCATGTTTCGGCTTTATACAAGCGTTCTGCCCATCAGCAATATTTAGTGAACCCATTATTGGATGAAATCAAAAGCAAGTTTCCTTTTGTGTATAACGTAAGTGTTTATGCGTCGGGATTTCTTCAAGAGAAGCTAGACATTCAATTTCCAGAAGACGAAGTGGCTTATCTTTCCTTGCACTTTCTTTCAGCTTTGGAAAATATTCGTGCCCATAAGAAAAAGCGGATTTTACTAGTCTCACCTTATGGTGTGGGAAATCAACGAGTTGTAAGGAATCAGTTGAATAAGATCCAAGACTTCGATATCGAGCTGTCTGTTGCCGAATCGATTTTTGCTGTGACAAGTGAAATAACAGAAGACAAGTCGATGATTTTAACAACGGAGCCTTTGGAGCTGAAAACAACCATTCCGATCTATCGTTATGAAGCCTTTTTGACAGAGGCTGATTTGGGAAAGATCCAGCAGATCTTGATCGCAGAAAATCAAACGCCCTCTGTTTTAGCGACATTTCTCAAGGAAGAGTTATTTTTCCCGCAAAAAGAGTTCACCAACAGAGAAGAAGTGATTCAATTTCTTTGTCAGGAATTATACCAAAAAGATTACTGTGAGAAGGATTATGTGGAAAAGGTCTTAAAGCGCGAGGCATTATCAAGTACGGCGTTTGGCGATTTTTACGCGCTGCCTCATGCCATCAAACGTGAAGCAAAGAAAAATGCGGTAGCGATCTGCTCATTGGCAAAACCGGTGCAGTGGAAGGAAAAGAAGGTTAAGCTGGTTTTGCTGTTAGCGCTTAAGGAGGAACGGGATAATTCCTTTGAACAGCTGTTTGAAGAGCTCGTACAGATGTTAAGCGATGCTTCTCAGGTGAAAAAACTGGCGAAGCAAACCACATTTCGAGATTTTATGGAGCTTTGCTCAAATTGACAAAAAACAACCGTCAAGCCCCATTTATGCTGGATCTTGACGGTTGTTTTAGTTAAAAGATCAAACCTGTAATAATAGCGCTCAGGAAACTGACCAGACTGGCACTTAGTAAGATTTTCAACCCATGTTTAGCAACTAAATTGCCTTTTTCTTCATTCAAGCCCTTCATGGCACCGGAAATGATTCCGATGGAGGAGAAGTTGGCGAAGGAAACTAAGAAAACAGAAATGATCGCTGTCGTACGAGGGGAGAAGTTCCAACTTCCTTTGGCTAATTCTGTCATGGCAACAAACTCATTTGTCACCAGTTTCGTGGCCATCAAACTCCCTGCATCGACTGCTTCATTCCAAGGAATCCCCGTAATGAACGCTAATGGAGCGAAGACATAACCTAAAATTTCTTGGAAGGTTAGACCAGTGATTTTGGCGAAGATGAAATTGATCATGGCGATCAACGCCACAAAACCGATCAGCATCGCTGCCACAGTGATCGCTACATGGAAGCCGTCCAAGATATATTCCCCCAACATTTGGAAAAAGGTCTGTTCCTTATCCTCTTCAATCACCAATTCGTCATCTGCCAATTGATAGGGGTTAATGATCGATGCGATGATGAAGCCGCCGAATAAATTCAACACAAGCGCAGTGATTACATAACGTGGCTGGATCAGCGCCATGTAGGACCCAACGATCGACATCGAAACCGTAGACATCGCCGAGATACTCATGGACGTCAAACGTTGTTCAGTCAAAGAAGGAAGTTCCTTTTTAATGGAAATAAAAACTTCTGATTGACCTAAAATCGCTGAAGCGATTCCGTTGTAGGATTCCAGTTTGCCCATGCCGTTGATTTTGCTAAGACCCAAACCGACTCCTTTCATAAAGAGCGGTAAAATCTTGATGTAACGCAAAATTCCGATGATTGCAGAAATGAAGACGATCGGCATCAAGACATTTAAGAAGAAAGGGAAACTGCCTTTGTTGGCGATTCCGCCAAAAACAAAATCAACCCCAGAGCCAGCAAACCGCAGGAGTGCATCAAACACACCAGCTAAACCACTAACAATCGTTGTTCCTACAGTTGTTCGCAATAAAATAAAACCTAGTAAAAACTGCAAAACCAGCATAATCACAATCGGGGAATAACGAATCTTTTTCCGATCACTGCTGATTATGAAACTTAATGCTAAAACAAGGACCAACCCAATAATACCCATGATAAAATGCAAAAAATCACTCCTAAATCAAAAAATAATCTGACACAGCTTAGCTTATTTTTAAAATTTTTGCGAAAGATACCCTCTTAAAAAAAGCCTCTATGAACAAATTCTAAAAACGAAAGCACTAACATCTTCATCTTTGAGTAATTCCGATGATTACAGCTTTTCCTAAAAAAATGTGCTATGCTTGGAAAGAATTCTGCAGAAAAAGAGGGATCGAGATGGAAGGGGAAAACAAGAAGCGTATCTTGCTGCCGCGTTATCAGCAAGTAGCAGTAGAAATCGCTGAACGAATCGCTGACCAGCGCTATCAGGTAGGGGAAAAAATTCATGCACGTTCAACGCTAGCTAGTAATTTTAACGTTTCTCCCGAGACGGCGCGTAAGGCGATCAATGTGTTGGTTGATCTTGGAATTATGGAAGTGCGGCATGGCAGCGGCGCATATGTCCTATCACGGGAAAAAGCCAAAGTCTATTTTGAAAAATATCAAGATGTTCAATCGGTTCAAGAAATAAAAAATGAGCTTCAAGAAAGTGTTGAGAAACAAAAAAAAGAACTGGAGCATGTGAGCCAACTATTGAATCAATTACTTGCTCAAACCAAGCGGGTTCATAATGTTGCCCCTTTCGTTCCTTATGAATTAACCTTAACTGATCAGGCGATTCATTTGGATAGTACGGTTAATGACTTAAATATTTGGCACGAGACTGGTGCTACGATTATCGCGATCCAACAAAAGGATGAATTACTGTTATCCCCCGGCCCATATGCGAAAATTTGTGCAGGTGATACGCTGTTTTTTGTTGGTGATGAGCTGGTATTGCAACGAATGCAGCATTTGTTTTATCCAGAAAAATAACTCAATCATGAAAGAAGGCCTGGACCTTCTTTTTTTGTTTACTGAAAATTTTCTGCATCTTCTTTGACAAAGTGACCACATGGTGTTAGTGTAGTATGGTCACTTTTTAAAGGAGGATATTTTTTGAGTAAAGTTAAGGTAGAACATCTGACTAAAATATTTGGTAAGAAGCAGCAACAAGCACTTGCGATGATTAAAGAGAACCGCGACAAGAATGAAATCGTGGCGCAAACAGGTGCAACGGTTGGTGTATATGACGCAAGTTTTGAAGTCGAAGAAGGAGAAATTTTTGTCATAATGGGACTTTCCGGCAGCGGAAAATCGACAATGATTCGTTTATTAAATCGACTGATCGATCCAACTTCTGGTGAGATCTATATCGATGGAGAAAATATTGCCCAAATGGACAAGGAAGCACTGCGGGAAGTGCGTCGCCATAAAATCAATATGGTCTTTCAAAATTTTGGCCTATTTCCTCATCGAACGATTTTAGAAAATACAGAATATGGCCTGGAAGTGCGAGGTGTGCCAAAAGCTGAACGCCAAGCATTGGCTGAACAAGCATTAGACAATTCGGGGTTATTGACCTTTAAGGCCCAATATCCAAATCAATTATCCGGTGGGATGCAACAGCGGGTCGGCTTGGCGCGGGCTTTAGCCAATGATCCAGAAATTTTATTGATGGATGAAGCCTTCTCAGCATTGGACCCATTGATTCGTCGGGAAATGCAGGATGAATTGTTGGATTTACAAGCCAACGTGCAAAAAACGATTATTTTTATCACCCACGATTTAAATGAAGCGTTACGGATTGGGGATCGGATTGCCTTGATGAAGGATGGTCAAATCATGCAGATCGGTACTGGAGAAGAAATTCTGACCCACCCCGCCAATCAATATGTTCGTGATTTTGTGGAAGACGTGGATCGCTCGAAGGTTCTCACGGCACAAAACATCATGGTGCCAGCTTTGACGACCAATATCGAAGTTGATGGCCCGAATGTTGCCTTGAACCGGATGCGTAAAGAAGAAGTCAGCATGCTGTTAGCTGTTGACCGCAAGCGTAAGTTGAAGGGCAGCTTAACAGCGGATAAGGCACGAGAAGCACGTAAAAATAATTTAGAGCTGAAAGAGGTCATTGATAAAAATGTCCGCCGCATACCGAAAGATATGCTGGTCACCGATATTTTCAATCTGATTTTTGATTCGCCGGCACCACTGGCTGTTGTTGAAGGCGACCGTTTAGTTGGCGTCGTTATTCGCGGTAGTGTGCTAGAGGCGTTAGCAGATACCGAAACAGAAGAGGAGGTTGCACATGCTTAATATCTTACAACAAGCCTTGCCTGTTGCAGATTGGGTCGAAGGCTTTACAGACTGGCTGACAGGAACCTTCGCGGGACTGTTCTCAGCCTTGCAGCATGCCGGACAATTTTTGATGGATGGGATGACTAATCTGTTGACGATGATTCCGCCGTTACTATTGATTCTCGTTTTGACAGTTGCCGCATTCTTCATCTCCAATAAGAAATGGGGACTGACGAGTTTTACATTGATCGGATTGCTCTTTATTTACAATCAAGGGTTATGGATTGATTTGATGAGTACCGTCACTTTAGTCCTTTTATCTAGTTTGTTATCCATTATCATTGGGGTACCATTAGGGATCTTGATGGCAAAAAACGAAACAGCGAAAAAGATCATTACACCAATTCTGGACTTTATGCAGACGATGCCTGGATTTGTGTATTTGATCCCAGCCGTTGCTTTCTTCGGGATTGGAATGGTTCCCGGAGTATTTGCTTCCGTGATTTTCGCTTTGCCGCCAACCGTACGTTTTACCAATTTAGGAATTCGTCAAATTCCCAAAGAGTTGGTGGAAGCTTCTGATTCATTTGGTGGAACTGCGAAACAAAAATTATTTAAATTGGAATTACCATTAGCCAAAAGTACAATTTTAGCAGGGATCAATCAAACAACGATGCTTGCTTTGTCCATGGTCGTGATCGCCTCTATGATCGGAGCTCCCGGTCTAGGTCGTGGCGTCTTGTCTGCCTTACAACGGGCGCAAGTTGGTAATGGGTTTGTGAATGGTCTGGCTTTAGTAATTCTGGCGATCATCATTGACCGCTTTACGCAAAACATCAATAAGCCAAAACAACAGGCGGCTGAAAAAATGCCGAAAACCAAAAAACGTAAAATTGGAATTGCGGCAGGTGTCGTAGCAGCAATTGTTCTGTTGGCTTCTTTTGGGTTCGGCGGAGCATCTAACGAAAACAAAGGTACGATCAATCTGACTTATGTGGAATGGGATACCGAAGTGGCTTCTACCCATGTTGTCGGGGAAGTTCTGAAAGAAATGGGCTACAACGTCAACATGACGCCATTAGATAATGCAATCATGTGGGAATCTGTCGCCAAAGGTGAATCTGATGCGATGGTGGCTGCTTGGCTGCCAAATACCCACAAGTCTCAATTTGCTCAATACAAAGATCAAGTCGATGATCTAGGCGTCAATTTGAAGGGTGCCAAAGTCGGGATCGTTGTTCCTGATTATATGGATATCAATTCGATTGAAGAGTTGAGCGATCAAGCCAATAAAACGATCACTGGGATCGAGCCTGGTGCCGGTGTAGTGAATGCAGCAGAAAATACGCTGAAGGCTTATCCGAACTTAGCCGATTGGAAGGTTTCTACCTCATCGTCAGGTGCGATGACCGTAGCACTTGGTCAAGCGATCAAGAAGAAGCAGCCAATCGTAATCACTGGGTGGTCACCACATTGGATGTTTGCGAAATACGGATTGAAATATTTAGAAGATCCGAAAAATGCGATGGGCAGTGCAGAATCGATCCATACAATGGCACGCAAGGGTTTGAAAGACGATCAGCCTGAAGCTTACAAAGTATTGGACAACTTCCATTGGGACCAAAAGGACATGGAGAGTGTCATGCTGGCAATCAATGAAGGCAAAGTTCCTTCACAAGCAGCTAAAGATTGGATCAAAGAGCACCAAAAAGAAGTCGATGAATGGAAAAAATAGTATGAAAAATTGCTGATCTTAGGGATCAGCAATTTTTTTGTCTAAAATATCTGCTAACTCGATGGGAAGAATTTCATAAATATTTTCAAAAGGGAATGATTCTTATTAATTAAAGTTTTCATCATTAATGATGAAAAAAGGATGTCTTTTAACTAAGCGAAAAATTTACTATGATGAATATAAGGGATGGTGAAGCTGTCAGTTTCTTTGTTTGCTATCTGTTTAAGCTGAAGGCGAGGGAATGGGTCCTTAAAAGTGTACAAGGAGGTGAGAAAATGGAAAAAAGTATGCGACGTCGCAATCAATTATTGTCCCTGCTCCTTTCTGAAACCGATTACAAAACAACCAATTATTTTAGTGAGAAGCTGGAGGTTTCTACTAGAACTATTTTGAATGATGTGAATTTTTTGAATCAGGAGCTAGTTAAAAAAGAGATCGAGATCGTAAAGGTACCACGGCATGGAATCAAGTTGGTGGGGACCAAAGGGACAGTCAGCCAAATCGGTGATCTGGCGATCGAAAATGATGGGGAGATTTATGATGTTTTAGGAAGAAGAGAAGCGATTTTTCGAGAATTATTTATGCATTCTGAGGGTCAGTTACTTGAAGAGCTGGAAAATACGTTTTTTATTTCCGATTCTACATTAAAGAAGGACTTGGATTATCTTCAGCGCTATCTCAGGCATTTTGATGTGAAAATTTCTCAAAATCGGCGAAATGTTTTGCTTATTGGTGCGGAACCCGATGTGCAACAAGCCTATCAAAACTTTTTGATGACTAAATTTCCAGATACTTTGTTGGTAAATAATGATGAGCTATTGCTTCAATTAGAGAATTATTTTCCACCGCCAAAGATTCAACTGGTCAAGGAGACCTTAGAAAAATTTTCAGACATGTTCTACAGCGATATTTCAAATAAATATTTTTCAGCAATTTTTCTTACTTTTTTATGTTTACTTACGCGTGCAGAGCAAGGCTGTCATATGACGATCGAAGAGAAGAAGAAAAACGAATTGGAGGATTTGGCACTTTATACTCAGACCTATGAAATCTGTGCCTTCATTTCTGCTAATAGTGCGATCGAACTTTGGTATCCTGACATTTATCATTTATCTGAAACGTTATACGCCATGAATATCAAGCCTTTTTACAAATCAAGCAAACAGTACAGCGACTGTTATCAAGAAGCAGTGGAAGAACTAATGGCGGATCTGGGCAATCTATTGAATATCGATTTTTCTGGTGATCAAGAATTGCACGAATCGTTGATGAGCCACATTGTCCCAATGATTTATCGTCTGCGTCGCAATATTCTCATCAAGAATCCTTTTATGGAGGAAATCAAAAACCGCTATTTATTGTTGTATTCAATGATGTGTTATGCCACTAGTAGTTTAGCTCAACGCTTTTCAATCGAGATAACGGGAGATGAGATATCTTTTTTAGTGATTTATTTCCAAGTGTCATTGGAACGGAAATATGGTGTGAGTTTCCGCAATATCTATGTCGTTCTTTCCCGCGGGTTGATTACCAGTGATTTGATCTATACAAAAATTCGCCGAATCATTCCCCACACCGACAAAGTGATCCAATTAACCACGAAGGAATTCGAACAGGTATCGTTGAATTCGCGTGATGTCGTAGTGACAACTGATTCAAATGTAAAGGCAAGGAATGTCGTGCACATTTCTCCTATGATCAAAGATGAGGAAATCAGTCGAATTGTCCATACCTACTATAAACGGTACCATGCAACGGCAAGGGAGAAATCGCAGGTGCAGCACCAGTGGATCAATCCCGAACTTGTTTTTCTGCGAAAACGGGTTGAGAACAAAGAAGAATGTTTAAATTTCATGATTCAAAAATATCAAGAGCTTGGAATCGCGAAAGAAAAATTTGGGGAGTCTGTTTGGGTTAGGGAAAAATTAGGTGATACTAGTTTTTCTGTCAGTGTAGCGATTCCCCATGCGGACCCAAGTGAGGTCAATCAAACATCGATTGGAATCATGACTTTAGATAAAAAGATCAACTGGGGAATCAATAACGTCAATGTCATTTTATTTTTTGCAATTTCAGATACGGATATTAATGCAGCGAAGAGTAAGATTACAGGATTGCTTGAATTCATCGAGAAGGAGGAGAATGTAGCGCAGTTGATTCAAGTGACAGATAAACAGACACTTTTGGAATTAGTGATGGGGGAAGGGAGTGCAATCTAGGTGGCTGACTTTTGGGATGAAATGTATCTAGATGAACATTTGGTAGATTTGGATATAGATGCGTCAGATAATTTTTCAGCTTTGGCGGCGTTGGCAGGTTGCCTTGAAAAAAATCAGTGTGTTAATAAAGAATTCAGTCAGGCAATTCAAGAGCGTGAAAAAGAATTTTCGACCGGCCTGCCGTTAGAACATATCGGGGTAGCGATCCCGCATACGGATTCGGAATATGTTTTCAAGCAATCGATGGCGATCGGTATTCTGAAGAATCCAGTGATGTTTGAAATGATGGGTTCGCCGGAGGTTTTAGTACCAGTAAAGATCATGTTTATGCTAGCAATCAAGGAGCCTAAAAAACAATTAGAATTTCTTCAAGCATTGATTGATATGTTTCAAGAAGATGAAAAGGTCTTAGCAATTATCCAAGCAAAAACGGCAGCGGAAGCCGTCAAAAAAATGAAGCAGAATTTAAATTAAGGACGTGGGAAAAATGAAAAATATTTTATTGGCATGCGGTTCAGGCATTGCGACATCGACAGCGGTAAATGGAAAAATTTCAAAGATTTTAGATGAGAATGGATACAAAGGAAAGTACAAGATTACGCAATGCAAGATTTCAGAAGCACCTAACAAGGCGTCAAACTATGATTTCTTGATTTCCACGACAGTGATACCAAAGGACCTGGACTGTGAATCTGTATCAGGTGTGTGCTTTTTAACGGGTGTTAATACAAAACCGACAATCGATCGAATCATTGAGTTGATGGAGATGTAAGCAACAGTCAAGAATAGGAAAAAAGAGGGGGAATAATCCATGGATGCTATCATCAAAGTGTTTCAATTTATTCAGGGGTTGGGTGTATCCGTTGTCATGCCAATTGTTATCTTCATTATTGGTTGCGCTTTCAGAACAGGTGTTGGGAAGAGTCTTCGGGCAGGTCTGACAGTCGGAGTAGGTTTTATTGGTTTGAATTTGGTCATCAACTCTTTATTAGGGACCAGTCTTTCACCGGCTGTACAAGCAATGGTTGATCGCTATGGTTTGAGTCTCTCGACAATTGATGTGGGGTGGCCGGCTTCTGCGGCGATCGCTATGGGATCCACAGTGGGATTGATCATCATTCCGTTGGGATTATTGGTAAATATTGTGATGCTGCTGACAAATACAACGCAAACGGTTGACGTAGATATTTGGGATTATTGGCATTTTGCATTTACAGGAGCTCTAGTGGCGATCATTACTGATACGTTATGGTTAGGAATCATTGCAGCAGTGGTGAACATGGTAATTATTATGGTTTTGGGAGACGTTACCGCTCCAGAGGTAGAAAAATCACTAGATCTGCCGGGTGTTTCATTGCCCCATGGCTTCACGACAGCCTATGCGCCGATCGCGATGGTCATCAATAAACTGATCGACATGATTCCAGGGGTAAGAGATATCAATATCAATATGGACACAGTTCAAAGAAGATTTGGTGTCTTTGGCGAACCGATCTTAGTGGGAACCTTCTTAGGAATCATTATTGGGATCATCGCAGGCTATGATGTGACACAGGTCTTGACTCTCGGGGTTTCATTAGGCGCTGTTTTAGTCTTGATTCCTAAGATGGCTGCGTTGTTAATGGAAGGCTTGATCCCAATTAGTGATGCCGCCAGCGACTTTATTCAAGGAAGATTCCAAAATCGCGGGAAAATTTATATCGGTTTAGATTCTGCTGTTGGTGTAGGACACCCCGTAACATTAGCAATTTCATTTATCTTGGTTCCATTATTGATTTTCTTGGCGGTGGTTTTACCAGGAAATACCGTGATGCCATTTGCTGATTTAGCAGTTATTCCATGGATGTTCGTATTAATCACACCAATCGTAAAAGAAAATGGGTTTAGAGGTCTAATCGTGGGATTAATCGTCTTAGTTTTCGGCTTGTGGATCGCTACCGATTTAGCACCGATGATTACGACGGCTGCGAACAATGTGAATTTCCAAATGCCAGAGGGTGCTTCGCAAATTTCATCTATCTGTGATGGTGCCAACCCATTGACTTGGGCCTTAGTCCGCTTAAATGGTCTGGGCTATATTGGTACCGGAGTTGGAGCAGTTATTGCAGCGGCGATGGCGATTTGGAACCGTAATCGGATCAAAAAAGAAGCCTCTCAACTTCATGATGGGGGAGAAGCTGCTTAATTCTTTTGTATGAAGGAGGAAGAACAAGTGAAACGGTTTGAGTATGATAAAACGTTATATTTTATCGATGTCCCTGTTACAGGAGTAGTCTCATTGATTGTTTTCCTCATTGCTCTTGCTTCAATTATCACTAATCGAATACCAGCATTGATGTTCTTAGTCGGCATTGTAGCTTTTTACAGCTTTTGGAACGCGCTTGTGGCAAAAGTAACGCCAAAGGAAGTCTATGTGGACGGCGATATGTTGACGTTACGTTCCTTTAACCGTAAAGATGCGTACAATTTGGCTCAGCTAAAAAGCTTTAAAATTCGCGAGTTTCCAACGGCTGGAAAAATGTTTTTACGGATGGATGGCGGCGGAATAGTGAAAGGGCGCTATTGGCTGAATACGAAAAATTACACTGACGGGCAGGAGCTGTTTCGATTATTACTGGATATGGAATATGAGAAACATCCGGAATCTTTGAAGGCACGTGCCAGAAGAGTGAACACAGCGTATAATACGCAAGTCAAAAAGAAAAAAGAGGCCAGCTGATGTTAGAAAAAGAGAAAGCAGAAATTATTGCAGCGGGAATCAAGTTGGATCGCTACGGACTGATTTCGTTGTCCGGCGGCAATGTGAGTCTGCGGGTCGATGAAGATACCTTATTGGTGACCCCTAGTGGGATGATGTATGAAGAAATGGTGCCAGACGATGTTTTGGTGCTGACGCTTGATGGAAATATCATTGAAGGAACGCGTCGGCCTAGTGTTGATACGATCGCGATTCGTTATATTTTTCAACAGATGCCTGCGGTCAATTCAGTGATCCATACACATCAACCTTACGCAACTGGGATTGGTCTAGTGGTGGACCGGATTGATTGCGATGTGACAACACTTGCTAACACCGCAAAAGGTCCAGTTAATGTAGCGCCCTATAGCTCGGCTGCTAGTATTGATATGGGCTATGCGGTAGTGGAGCATATCGGTGATCAATTGGCCGTTGTGCTGAAAAACCACGGCGTCGTGACAGTCGGCAAAAGCTTGAAGGAAGCCTTGTATGCTGCTGTCTATTTAGAGGAAGCTGCGAAAACATTGTCTATCGCGCATTCCTATGGCGGGAAAATCTCGAAGCTGAATGACGAGCAGATTCAAACGGCGGTTGAAGTCTTTAAAGACTATGGTCAGGTGAAGAGTTAAGGCATCAATTTTTGACAGGATAATTAGGATGTTAGATTGAACAAATTATCAGAAAACTTTTTTGTAAGCTGTCTGCCGAATTTCGGCAGACAGTTTTTGTATCAACCAAATCGCTACTTAATAAATAAGATAAGAAAAAAAATTGTTAGGATTACTCAGGCTTCAGCAGCACCTTCAATTCCTCCCCATTCATCGCTAATTTAAACGCTTCTTCCCATTGGTCTAAAGGCAGGATCTTGGTAATCAACGGAGAAAGATTCACGTTTGACGTTTCCAGCCATTCCAGTGATTTGTGCCATGAGCTGGGCTTTTGGGTCCGCGAGCCGATCAATTGAATCTCTTTATTTAATAGCAGACTCATGTCGATTGGCACAGGATTTTTTGCGAACAGTCCTTCTTGAATCACTGTTCCTTTTTTCTTAACGATTTCCAGCGCCTGCTGCAACGCTTGCGGGCTGCCAGAACATTCAAAGACTTGATCGAAGCCCAAATCATTGGTGGTTTTATTGACGAGGGCGGATAAATCTTCTGTCTGGCTGTCTATAGTGTGAAGGATGCCGAGCTCCTGAGCTTTTGCCAAACGATGGGTATCTTTTGTGATGCCGATAAGCGTAACTTCAGCCCCAAATGATTTTACAACTAACGCGAGTAAAACACCGATGGGTCCTGGGCCAAAGACTGCGATTTTTTCCGTTGCTTTGATCGTCGTTTTTTCCATTGCGGCATGAATGCAACAAGCGAGTGGCTCCAATAGTGCGGCGATTTCATCCGGCAGTGCGTCCGGCAGATGATGACAGCGGTCGGCTTTTGCTGAAACAAACGTTGCGAAACTTCCATTTACTTGTGTCCCCAGTCCTTTTCGCTGGCTGCAAAGATTGAATTCTTTGTTTAAGCAGTGTGGACAAATTTCACAAACTTCATAGGTTGTCTCACTGACTACTCGATCACCGATGGAGAAGTTTGTTACTTTATTTCCTTTTTCATAAACTATACCAATAAACTCATGGCCGAGTGTTAATGGTATTTTCTTGTTATATTCTCCTTTTAAAGCATGGATGTCTGATCCACAAATCCCACTATATACTACTTTAACTATAATTTCGTCACATTTAGGAGAAGGGGCGTCTATATTACATAATTCTACATGTCCAAAACCAGCTGATAATTTTCTTAATGCTTTCAATTTAACATCCTCCTTGACTGTTTGTTTGTTTGAAATTGTTATTAAAAAGAGTTCTATTATTTGTATGCCAAGCCTATCATAAAAGCTTAGCAGCCATCTATCACAATTCTTTTGAGAAATGAACAAAAAGGATTGGTCTTGTGAAATAATAGGAGGCAGATACAATTAAAGGTGTAGAGGTGATAGTGATGAACAGAAGAATCAATAAAATTTTATTGGATATTTTGCATGAAAAAGAAGACTCATTGGCGAATTATGCCAAGTTGTTCAATGTCTCCGAACAGACGATCCGCAACGACATTAAAGAGATCAACTTTCAATTGGAAAGCAATAATGGAAATAGAGCGATTTATTTGGAAGATGGATTTTTACAAATACCAAAGGAGGTTGATTTAAAGGAATTATTCAAAACGTATGCGTCTTTCCAACACTATCATTTAACTCTCGATGAAAGACGGACGATTCTAGCATTGCTTCTGGTCACCAGTCGTGATTATGTGACGACGTACTATCTCTCTGAATACCTCTTAGTTAGCCGCAACACATTAGTTAGCGATATTGAAGCGTTGAAAAAATGGTTTGTCAAAAATAATTTGGTCCTGCTTTCTCATATCGGAAAAGGCTACAAGGTGGCAGGGGCTGAGGTCGATATCCGCTCTGCGATGACTAAGTTAGTGATTTTTAATGGCTTGTTCGATTATGGCTATGACTACGCCATGGGTTGGGAGAATAATATTTTCCAAAACCTTTTGCTGGAAATTATTGATCCAGACACCCGCTATCAAGAAGTGAGCCAATTGTTAATGGAAGCAGAAAAAGAAGAACAACTGCAATTATCTGATTTTTCCTATCAAGAAGTGATCTGCTATTTAATTATTATGATTGAGCGCATTAAAGTGGACCATTTTATTGAAGCTTCTGATGTTATAGAGGATATCCGAGAGAGTTCAAAGTCCAGTTTTGCACAAACGATCTTGAAAAAGATTGAGGACTGTTTCGCTATCACCACAACTACTGGAGAACTGGATTATTTGATTTCTGTGCTGCGCAGGAAGAGTTACATCAAAAATAATGGACGTAAAATTAATTCAATCGAGATACAAATTTTAATCAATGAGTTCATCTTCAATTTAGCGAAAGAAATGGATATCAAGTATTACTTGAACAGTGATCTTTTTGACTTATTGGAAAATCATTTGAAGTTGATGATCTATCGGCTTTCCTTAAAGGACAGTATTGTCAATGTGCTGTTTGATGAGATTTATCAATCGTATCCAGAAATGTTTGAAATTGTTAAACGCAATTTGAGTAAAATCGAGGCTTATTTAGAAGTTGACATTCAGCAAAATGAGCTTTCTTTTATCGTCATGTATGTGATGGCTATCGTAGAAAACAGCAGTCATACGCAAACAAAAGGACAGATTCGCTTACGCATAGTGTGCAATTCCGGTAGTGGGACGGCTCAGTTGATTAAAGTGAAATTATTGTCAGCGTTCCCACAGATTGAGGTCGTTTCAGTAGACTCTTCTCATGTATTGCAAAAGATTCAGCCAGAGGACCAAGATTTGATTGTCACGACGGTTCCGCTACAGTTTGATCATTCTCCAGTTGTTCTTGTGAATCCCATTCTGACGGAACAAGATATTATCCGCATTCAAAAAGTTTTATATAAAATCAAGCCGCGTCACTTTATTGATCAAGAATATTTGATCACGAAGGAAGAAGCGATGATTGAAGACTTTTTACCAATCATTCAGAAGTATCTCGACGCTGGGGAGTATCAAAATTTTTTAGGTGATCTTGAAGCTTTCAATCAATTGAATGAACGGCTTTCAACAGAAACACAAGAAATTAGTCGATTAACATCGATTGTCACCCTTGATCGTATCCGATTGGATCAGACATGCAGTACGTGGCAAGAAGCGGTGACCAATGCGGGAGATCTGTTGTTAAGAGATGGGCTGATCACTCAAGAATATATTGAAGCGATGATTCAAATGGTGGTGGAATACGATTCTTATATCGTGATTTCACCGGGAGTGGCGATTCCCCATGCGGAGTTTTCACATGGTGCAAAGAAAATCGGTGCCAGTTTTGTTCGGTTGGCAGAGCCAGTTTCCTTTAATCATCAGAAAAATGATCCGGTAAAATATGTCATTGCTTTCTCTTTACCGGAGGGAGTCTCGATCGGCACTTGTTTGTACTATTTTACAGAGATTCTAGCAACAGAAAATTTCTTATCCGTGATGGATCAATGCCGATCGGAAGAAGCGGTCATGAACCAGTTAAGAAAATTAGAAGATAAAGTGATGGGGTTTCCTTATGAATAAACTACTGAGAAAAGAAAACCAAAAATTTTTGTATTATTCCTTCGATGAGGAGGAGCAAGAGGCGCTGCTGGCTAAAATGAGTGAAGTGTTGATTGAGGCGGGTTTCGTTCATGAGAGCTATCAAAAAGCCGTCATCGAACGGGAACGTGTTTTTCCTACTGGACTACCGACAAAAGGGATCAGTGTCGCAATCCCTCATACGGATTCGATCCACGTTAAAAAAGCGGGCTTTTTAGTGGGCGTATTAGAAAAACCGGTGACTTTTGAAATGATGGCCAGCAAGGATGTTTTTTTGGACGTTGAACTTATTTTTATGCTGGCTATCAAACAGCCGGAAGACCAATTAGTCATGCTGCAAAAGCTAATGTTGTTATGTCAGGACGAGCAAAACTTACAGTTACTTAAGGCAAAAGAGCAGGTTGTTGAGGTGGAGCAATTATTGAAAACCATTCAGTGATAAGAACAAGGAGGAGAAAAAATGTTAGATATGCTTAAGGCGGGAGTTAATTATATCTTGGATCTTGGTGCGGCTGCGATGCTGCCGATCATCCTGACCATTTTCGGTTTGATCTTAGGACAGAAACTAAGTAAGTCTTTTCGCGCAGGGTTGACGGTAGGGATTGGTTTTACCGGATTGAATCTAGTTATTGGTTTGTTGTCAGATTCCATCGGGAAATCCTCTCAGGCGATGATTGAACGTTTAGGGCTGCAATTGGATATTTTAGATGTTGGATGGCCGATTGGTGCAGCGATCACCTTTGCCACACCGATTGCAGTGATTTTGATTCCAGTTATCTTTATTTTTAATATTATTCTACTGCGTTTCAATCTGACCAAAACAATGGACGTGGATTTATGGAATTATTGGCACTTAATTTTTCCAGGGGCGATGATTTATTATGCGACAAACTCGATTTGGATCGCGATTGTTTGCTCCTTGATTAATACCTTCATTATTTTCAAACTAGCCGATTGGACAGCACCGGCGGTGGAGCATTTCTTCGGATTGCCGGGAATTTCGTTGCCTCATGGAGAGACGGTCAACTTTGCGCCCCTGACTTACGCGTTGAATCGTGTATGGGATAAAATTCCTGGCATCAACAAAATTGACATCAACGCGAAAAATCTAAAAGAACGTTTAGGGATTTTTGGGGAACCGATGATGATCGGATTGGTACTAGGTGTTGGTATGGGCTTGCTGGCAGGCTACTCTTCTCAAGAGATCATTCAACTAGGGGTGCAAACATCTGCGGTAATGATTTTGATGCCGAGAATGGTGGCTTTACTGATGGAAGGTTTGGCACCAATCGCGGAAGGTGCGAAAACCTTTATCCAAAAACGCTTCCCAGGAAAAGAGGTTTATATCGGGTTAGATGCGGCAGTTGTGACGGCTCACCCAGCGATTATTACCGTGGCATTATTAATGGTACCAATCACGATTTTGTTAGCGGCAGTTCTACCGTTCAATCGATTATTACCATTTGCTGATTTAGCGGTATTGCCATTTACTGTGATTTGGTCTGTGGCAGCTTCAAAGGGCAATATTTTTAGAGGCTTGCTGAATTCGATCGCATCGATTTGTATCGTCTTATTCATCGCGACGAATTTAGGCGCGTTGACAACGACCATGGCTCATGCGGTAGGTTTTGCCTTCCCAGAAGGAGCGACGATGATCTCAGGAATCGACATGAGCTCCCATATTACCTTATGGATTATGCTGAAATTGATTGATCCATCAAATTTGCCAGCCTTTATGGCAGGGGCCATCGCCCTAGTAATGTACGGTGCGCTATGGTTCTGGACGCGGAATGATATCAAAAAGCAATATGGAATCCCAACAGGAAAAGATGATCCAGACAATACAGTTAAAGGAGCCGAGATAAATGAATAAAAAACATATCCTAATCGCTTGTGGAACAGGTGTTGCCACATCAACAGTTGTATGCATGCGCGTAAAAGAAGAGTTGGAAAAAAACAATATCCCCGCAACGGTTGAACAATGCAAAGTAGCTGAGTTGCCGTCAAAGATCCATGGGGCTGATTTAGTCGTAACCACAACGGCCTATGAAAGTGACGATATTCCTGTGATTCGGGCTTTATCCTTTTTAACAGGTGTGGGGATCGAAGCAGATGTGCAAAAAATCGTCGATATTTTAAGCTGAAGCTGGCAACATCCGACAGAGCCATTCTTCTACAAATAAAACTAACACTAAAATGAAAAAGGAGCAGTCCTATGAAAGGTAAAGTTGCGGTAGTCACGGGAGCAGCTAAGGGAATTGGGAAGGCGATCGCGAGAAAATTTGCAGAAGCTGGGGCATATACAGTGATCTTGGACTTTGACCAAATCAGCGGGGAACAAACCGCGGCTGAATTTTCTCAAGCCTTCGCCGAGTCACGCTTTATTAAAACAGATGTTTCAGATCCAGATTCATTGCAGGTAGCAAGTGAGCAGGTTTGGGCGCACTTTCAGCGGATAGATGTTTTAGTGATCAATGCGGGGATCAGTTATTTGCATTCGATAAAGGAAATTTCGATCGAGGAGTGGCAGCGGGTGTTACGCATTAATTTGGATGGCTCCTTCTATACACTGAAGGCTTTTTATGAACATTTCTCAGACAATCAAGGGAAGATCATCTTCATTACCTCCGGTTCAGCTATCACTGGAACTGGTGGTGGTATGCACTATGCCTCTTCAAAAGCGGGGCAGCATGGCTTGATGCGCGCCGCGTCGAAAGAATTTGGGCCGCGGGGGATCAATGTGAATGCCATTGCGCCACGGGTGATTCAGACGGATATATTAGATACGCTTTATCCTGATGAGGCGAGTCGCGAGGAATTGCTGAAGAAGATTCCGATTCAGCGCATTGGTCAACCAGAAGACATCGCCAATCTGGCATTGTTTTTGGCAAGTCCTGAGAGTTCCTATATTCATGGACAGATTATTTTGGCAGACGGTGGTCGAACCTATTAAGGAGACAATATGAAAAATATTTTAGTTGTAACAGGTACCTCAGAAAATAAACGAAACTTTGCAGTCAATTATATTGAGTCCTTTATGAAGGACCAGGGAGTCGCAGTACGTGTTGAAGGAAAAAGTATTTACGATGTAACGGAAGTAACAGAAGAGACTTCTGCGATCGTAGCGATCGGTCAGCCGCAATTTACGACGACGATTCCGGTTATTGATGGCACGCCCTTCATTACAAAATTTAATATGGATGCCTGCTGTCAACAAGTACTTGAAAGCATTTAAGAGGCGTATTTTTGTTCTTTCATGATTAATGATGAAAAAAGGTTGTCTTTTAACTAGGATAGCTATCAATTATGATAAGGATGAGAAGGAGAGCTAGGACTTCCATAAGAGAAAAAGGCGTATGCTTACAGCGACTGACTTCTTAGAGAGTGAATGCTGATAATCAAAATGTAAGTCAGTTCTTAGTGTGTATTAGAAATAAGTCATAGTGAAAATCCTCCTTATTGGTCTGCAGTAATCCAATAATTTATGGTTTTCACTATGAATTTTTTTATCTGCTATCAGCTAAATGCTCGTATCAAGGAGTTTGTGAATAGCCGTAACATTTGTTACGGAAATCGCTTCGTTGGAACATTTTATAAAGATGGGCTTGTGAAGAAAAACATTTGTTGAAAGCGTTGACTCTTAGAGTAAAGGCTCTTATGATGACAGTGTGACATATGTTAAATATAGGAACATATGATAATAACTAGACGTTACTAAGAGAGATTCGCTTAGGAGGAAATAGAAATGAGTTATTCCGATGATGCACGACTATTGACGGAGATCGCTTCGATGTATTACGAAGAAGGAGCCAAGCAATCAGAGGTGGCAAAAAAATTCAATATCAGTCGCTCACTAGTCTCTAAGTATTTAGCGAAGGCGCGTTCCTTAGGATTGGTAGAAATTATTATACATGATGATCTGGTTCATCCTTATCGTTTGTTAGAGGAGAAGTTGATTGAGAAATTTGGGCTGACTGAGGTGATTTGTATCGCCCCGGCAGCAGCTGAAATGTTGAATAAACGAATTGGCATTGCGGCTGGAAAATATCTCTCTCGCATTTTAAAAGGAGACGAAACGATCGGTGTTTCTGCTGGGATGGTCGTTCATGAGGCGGCACAAAATTTCTTGCCGAAAAATCAAATGGAAAATATCCGTTTTATCCCATTAGTTGGTGGTTTAGGTCAAGAACATACCGCACTTCAGGCTAACGTGGTCTGCGAAATATTTGCCCGTAAGAGCGGCGGATCGGTATTGGAGCTGCATGCACCGATCACCGTGGATTCAGCTGAAGCGAAAAAGGTATTCATGGCACAGTCCTTTATCAAAAATGTTTTTGACAAAGGAAAAAAAGCAGATATTGCCTTAGTCGGGATCGGCGGGTTGCCTGCCTATTCCACGATGACCAAAGCGTATTTGCCGAATGAAGAGGTGCCCTTAAGAAAGGAATTATCTGCTGGGAATGTCTCAGGAGATATTTGTTACAACTTTATTGATGAGGAGGGCGAGCTTACAGATTGTACGTGGAATGATCGTGTGTTAGCGATCAGCTTGGCGGAATTGAAGCAGATTCCAAAGCGGATCGGTGTATCTGGCGGCAAGGAAAAAGTCAGCGGGATTCGCGCAGCGTTAAAAGGAAAGCTGGTCAATGTGTTGATCACCGATGAAGAGACAGCGAAAACGTTACTAGACGAAGATAAATAAAAAATGGAGGCGCATAAATGATGGCAGCAACGAAAAACATCTCGATTCCAAATCGCGCAGGTTTGACGGATGAAAACTTGGTAGAGCTTTATCGCACAATGTGGGAAATTCGTTTCTTTGACGAGAAAGTCGATCAGCTCTTTGCGAAGGGTCTGATCCACGGGACGACTCACTTAGCAGTAGGGCAGGAGGCAACAGCGGCAGGCAGCGGAGCGGTCTTGAGAAAAACAGACTGGATCACCGCCACTCACCGCGGGCATGGGCAAACGATCGCCAAAGGTACGAACATCAATGAAATGATGGCGGAATTATTCGGTCGGACGACTGGAACCAACAATGGGAAAGGTGGTTCGATGCATATTGCTGATTTGGATACAGGAAATCTTGGCGCAAATGGTATCGTGGGTGGCGGCTTCCCGATTGCGACGGGTGCGGCATTAACCTCAAAATTGAAAAAGAACGATACCGTTGCTTTGGCTTATGCGGGGGATGGTTCGACCAATGAAGGAAGCTTCCATGAATCCTTAAACTTGGCCTCAATTTGGGCATTACCTGTCGTCTTCTTCATTGAGAACAACCAGTACGGAATGAGTGGACCATTCAAAACGATGATGAATGTTGATCGTTTATCAGAACGGGCAAAAGCCTATGGTATTGAAGGTATTACAATAGAAGGAAATGACGTCATCGAAGTCATCAATACCACCTATGATGCGGTGGAAAAAGCGCGACGCGGCGAGGGACCAACCTTGATTGAAGCAATGACTTATCGTTGGAAGGGCCATTCGAAATCCGATGCTAAGAAATACCGCACGAAGGAAGAGGAAGAGGACTGGCGCAAGAATCACGACCCAATCAAGTTGGCGCGTGAAAAATTTGTAGCAGCAGGGATCTTTACTGAAGAAGAAGCAGAAGAAATTCGCCTAGCCGCGAAGCAAGCGATTGAAGATGCTGTGGCTTTTGCAGAAGAAAGCCCAATGCCGGCGATCGAAAGCATGTTTGAAGACGTTTATTCGGATTAGAAGGAGGAGCAAAAGATGAGAGAAATCACTTACGCGGAAGCAGTCAGAGAAGCAATGTCTGAAGCGATGCGGGAAGATCAAGATATTTTCATGCTAGGCGAAGACATCGGTGTTTATGGTGGCGCTTTCGGGGTCAGCCGCGGCATGGTGGAAGAATTTGGTGAGGAGCGAGTACGTTCGACACCAATCTCTGAATCAGTGATTGCAGGTGCGGCTGTTGGTTCGGCAATGACCGGGATGCGTCCGATTTTTGAGATTCAGTTTTCAGATTTTATTACGATTGCCTTGGATCAGATCGTCAATCAGGCGGCAAAGATTCGTTACATGTATGGCGGAAAAGCTCGGATTCCACTAGTGATGCGTACGCCTGGCGGTTCAGGAACAGGTGCGGCCGCGCAGCACTCGCAAAGCTTGGAAAACTGGACAGCGCATGTACCGGGCCTAAAGGTCATTCAACCAGCGACTGCCTATGACGCAAAGGGGTTATTGCATGCGGCGATCGAAGACAATAATCCGGTGATGTTCTATGAACATAAGCTGTGCTACCGAACGAGTTCTGATGTACCAGAAGGCAAATACACGATTCCGATCGGTGTAGCGGACATTAAACGTGAAGGCTCCGACATTTCCGTTGTAGCAACAGGCATCATGGTACACAAAGCCTTAGAAGCCGCTGATATTTTAGCAGAAGAAGGCATCCAAATAGAAGTGGTTGATCCACGGACATTGGTACCGTTAGATAAACAAACGATCATCGACTCAGTAGTTAAGACCGGGAAAGCCGTTGTCGTGACGGAAGCTGTGAAGCGCAGTGGATTCAGTGCGGAATTAGCCAGTGTGATCGCGGAAGAAGAGTGTTTTGATTTCTTAGATGCGCCGATCATTCGTTTAGCCGGCAAAGAAATTCCGATGCCGTATCATCCAGAGCTTGAGAAAAAAGCAGTACCGCAAGTAGAAGATATTGTTGACGCTTGTCGTGGATTAATGGCATAGGGGGGACTGGAAAATGGCGAATGAAGTATTGATGCCGAAGTTAAGTTCCACAATGGATGTCGGAACGATCACGACTTGGCTGAAAAATGAAGGCGATTCCGTGGAAATCGGGGAAGCGATTTTTGAAGTGATGACCGATAAAATCGCGATCGAAGTGGAAGCTTATGATGAAGGGGTTTTACTCAAAAAATATATCGGCGACGGGGAGAGTGCACCAGTGAACTCTGTGATCGCCTACATCGGTGAAGCCGGGGAAGACGTTCCCGCAGAAATGCCAAGCGGTGAAGCCGAAGCGGCAGTTGAAGAGGAAGCTGAAAAGGCTGCCGAAGCGGTGGCGGAACCAGTAAATGAAACCGCCGTTGCAACGACTAAGGTTCGAGCAACACCGGCCGCGCGTCGGATCGCACGAGAAAAGGGCATTGATCTGCAAAAGGTTCAGGGGTCTGGTCCGAAAGGGCGAATTCAAGCAATGGACGTGAAGGAATATCAAGAACCAGCGACAGCTACAACACCAAAAGCAGCAGCGACAGAAAGCGAGCTGATTCCTTGGAGCGGTATGCGTAAAGCGATTGCAGACAAGATGTCAGAGAGCAAACAGACGATTCCGCATGTCACGATGAATGCCGAAGTGGATTTAACTAAAGTAATCGAACTGAGGAAGCAATTATTGCCAATGGTAGAGGAACGTACCGATCAACGACTGTCCTTCTTGGAAATCATTGCAAAAGCTGCGATGGTCGCATTGAAAGCGTATCCTGAATTCAATGCTCATGCCTATGAGGACGGGATCAAACAATTTGATCAGGTCAATCTGGGCGTTGCAGTGGCCGTGGACGCAGGATTAGTAGTGCCGGTCGTAGAGCAAGCCAGTCAAATGGGCTTGAGCGATCTGACGGCAGCGGTCAAGGCTGTGACGAAGAAAGCTCGTGAAGGACAATTGATGCCAGCGGAAATGAGCGGTGGAACCTTTACGATCAGTTCGTTAGGTCGCAGTAAGGTACAAACCTTTAACCCAATCATCAACTTGCCAGAAGTGGCGATTTTAGGTGTTGGTGGAAGCTACGAGAAGCTTGTCGTTGAAGATACGCCAGAAGGACCACAGGTAGCAACGATCACAGCGTTGAATCTTTGTCTGTCCTTTGACCATCGAGTAGCAGACGGCGCACCAGCCGCAGCATTCTTAAGTATGATTGTTGAGTTGTTAGAAAATCCAATGAGCTTGTTGCTATAGGGGGCTTGCAAATATGACGAAAAAAACAGATACAGTCGTGATTGGCGCAGGACCTGGTGGGTACGTAGCAGCCATTCGGGCGGCACAATTAGGACAAAAGGTGACGGTAGTAGAAGCAGAGCATATTGGCGGTGTGTGTTTGAATGTCGGATGTATTCCTTCGAAGGCCCTGATCACTGCAGGTCATCGCTATCAAGAAGCACAGCATTCTGATTTTCTAGGCTTGAGTGTCAAGGAAGCGCAGCTGGACTTTACGAAGACACAGCAGTGGAAGGATCAGCAGGTCGTGAAGACACTGACCTCTGGTGTTGGCATGCTATTAAAGAAAAACGGTGCCGATGTGATTATGGGGCGGGCGCAATTTACTGGTCCACAAAGTATGACGATCGCTACGAAAAATGGCGAAGAAAAACTGGAATTCAAACACGCAATCGTGGCAACTGGTAGTCGTCCAATCGAAATTCCCGGCTTTACGTTTGCCGATCGGGTGCTGGATTCCACTGGCGGATTGAACCTAAAAGAGATTCCGAAGAAACTGATCATTATCGGCGGCGGGATCGTCGGATCGGAGCTTGGCGGCGCCTATCGCAATCTGGGCTCGGAAGTCACGATCATTGAAGGCAGTCCGAATATAGTCCCGAATTTTGAAAGTGATATTTCTGAGTTAGTTGCGAAACGTTTCAAACAAAATGGCGTAGAAGTCTTTACAAATGCGAAAGCTAAAAAAGCTGTTGAAACGGCAAATGGTGTGGCAGTAGAATTTGAAGTCAAAGGCAAAACGCAAACGATCGAAGCAGACTACGTGATGGTAACAGTTGGCCGCAGACCGAATACCGAAAATCTAGGGCTAGACAAAGCTGGAGTCAAATTAACGGAGAGAAATTTGGTCAAGGTGGATGAACAATACCGAACGTCGCAAAAAAATATTTTTGCTATTGGTGATATTGTTGAGGGCTTAGCGTTAGCCCATAAAGCCAGCTATGAAGCGAAGGTCGCGGCAGAAGTCATCCGCGGGAAAAATGTTGCCAAAGATTATCGGGCGATTCCAGCAATCTGCTTCACCGATCCCGAAGTGGCGACTGTGGGATACACGTTGGCAGAGGCTAAAGCAGAAGGAATTAAAGCCAAGACAGCGAACTTCCCGATGCAGGCAAATGGTCGGGCGTTATCCTTAAATGCGATGGAAGGCTTTGTCCGTCTGGTCTTTGAAGCCGAAACAGAGTTGGTCTTAGGTGCTCAGATCGTCGGTGTCAATGCGAGTGATCTAGTGGCTGAGATCACCTTAGCGATTGAATCTTATTTAACCTTGGAAGATATTTCACTAACGATCCATGGGCATCCGACACTATCTGAGATGGTGATGGACGCCTGCGAAGTCGGGCTGGGAATGCCGATTCATATGTAAAAGAAAAGTTATGCCATTTTTCTTCGGCATAACTTTTTTTTGCTATTTTTTCCCTAACTCTTCATCTTTGCGAATCGTAGCATCAATGCCTTTAATCACTGTCGAGATAAAGGCATTGTCCTCTAATTCGACGATTCCCGCTACCGTCGTTCCACCCGGCGAGCTGACACGGTCGATCAGTGTCCAAGGATTTTCCTGACTGTGGGCCAAGGTTTCAGCGCTGCCTAAAACGGCTTGGGTCGCCATTTCCAAAGCGATGTCCTTTGGCAGGCCATTTTTTACTGCGGCCCGGGCAATGGAATCGATGAATAAGAAGGTATAGGCTGGCGAGCTTCCGGCGATTGCTGTGAAGATGGAGAAATATTTTTCTTCCAACGCCCATGCTTTACCGACGGCCTGAAACAAATCAATGATCGCTGCAACATCTTCTTTCGTCGCATTCGGATTTCCGCATACAGCTGCGGCACCTTCACCGACCATCGCGTTCATATTCGGCATCACTCGAACGATTCGGATCGGCTGATCGGTTTCAAACACCTCGTAGATGGCTTCCGTGCTCGTTCCGGCAGCGATAGAGACGATCAATGGATCGTTTTTAAGAATGGCCTCTTTCGCTTCTAACAATACGCCTTTTATGACATTCGGTTTGACTGCCAAAATCAGCGTATCGACTGTTTGGATGACTTCTTGTGGATCGTTCAATGCGTGAGCGCCAACTTTTTCAGCAAAGGCTTGTACCTTTTCTGTTGAAATATCATATAAGTAAAGATCCTCTGGCTTGCTGAAGCCCTTTTGAACGATGCCTTCAACGATCGCAGATGCCATATTACCGGCACCAATAAAACCAATTTTCATAGTAAAATCTCCTTTTCTAATAGTAATGAGGGAATATCTCTCCTTCAACTACGATGTGACACATATAAAGTGTTTGAATCAAATGTCTAAATTTCACATTCGTGGTACAATCAATAAAGAAATTATAAGCTTTAGCGCGCTTGTTTGAAATAGTGTAGATAAAGAAGAAAGTGTTTGATTCTAAGGTGGTGGAGAAATGGATGTATCGGTAGCACAGTATGCCAGTTTTTATCAATTTTTGAAAACATTGGATTGCTACCTTGGTTATGAGGAGCAAATGCTGGCTGAGGTCCAACGTTTTGCGGAGAATCCGCAACGAGAAATTGCGGCCTTTGTGACGAAAGAGACGAGTGAGCAGATCGCAGTTCCGACTGATTTTATTCGCATGCTGTATGTGATGAAGGGGACGGTATCGTTTAAAATCGATGAAGAAGAAAAGCAGTTGAATACGGGCGGACTGATCATAGCGAATGGTGCTGCACAGCTTTCTTATCGCGGAGAGCTGGAAGCTGAGGTGATTGCTTTTTATTTCAAACCGAGCTATTTTACGGAATCGCTATTGGGTCAGTTTTTTGAAGAGCCTTTGCTGTATCGTTTTTTTGTAGAAGCGTTGAGTGATGAATTTATTTGCATTTCCCGTTTTTTGGTTTATGATTTTGCGGAAGCGACCGATGTGCATTTTTACGCTCTGCTGCTGTTAAAGCAAGTCGTCAAAATGGCTTATTTCAATAATAAAGTGACTAAATCGGCGTTTGTTCTGTTGATCGTCGAAATTAGTCAAGCCGCACCGGAGCGATTGATCGCAAAGGACAGTGTTGTCTCGAATGGGCAACTGACGGAGGAAATATTGGCATACATCGATGCTCGCTTGGAGCAGGTGACCTTAGAGGAGGTTGCCGGCAAATTCCATTTTCATCCCAATTATTTATCCAGCATGCTGAAGGAAAAAACGGGACACTCCTTTACGGAGATTGTTTTATTGCGAAGAATCGACCGCTGTAAAAGTTATTTGGAGCAAACGGATCTGACTATCCAAACGATCGTCGAAGGATTGGGTTATAAGGACAAAGCCTTTTTCTATAAACGCTTTAAGCAGGTTGAAGGCGTCACCCCGCGTCAGTACCGAAAAATGCGAAAGGAAGAAAACTAATGTATGAAGAACTTTTTGACGACGTTCATTTGACCGTCGTAGAACAGCCGATTGAATGGGTAGAAAATCTGCCGCTTTATCGCGGACATATCAAGGAACTGCCTTTTATTACCGGGGAAGGACCTTCGAAAAAGGCGATGTACCGCCAGTTAGCAGAACAATATCAGGAATATGCGGTCTTGAACCAGGCTGAAGATAAAGAGGAAGAAATGACTTCATCCTTATTAACACCGGAGCAGTTATTGAAATACTATGATGGCGAGACCTTCGACGGCTTTTCTTTAGGCGATTTATTGAAGGACGAGTAAAGCAAGTTTGTATACCTTTTCAACGTTTTCCGCTAGACTAAAAAGAAAAAAGGGCGTGAAGCGATGTCACCGATTGAAGAATACATCCACGATGCTGAAAAAGCTCAGCAACCAATGCTGAAAGAAATTTATCAACTTATCAAGGAAATGGTTCCGGCAGAAGCGACTGAAAAAATCTCTTACGGGATGCCGACGTTTTACTTAACGGAAAATTTGGTTCACTTTGGAGCCATGAAGAAGCATCTTGGTTTTTATCCAACACCTAGCGCGATGACAGCCTTCGAGGAACAGTTGAAGGACTATAAAACCTCAAAAGGGGCTTTGCAGATTCCCTATACGGAAGAGCTGCCGCGGGAGTTAATTACTGAGATGGTTCGTTTCCGTCTCAAGGAAGTGGTGGAGAAAAATGCTTAAGGCAATCGAGATCATGTTGTATGTCAATGATGTCGCGGGAGCCGCGGCTTTTTGGCAGGAAGGATTAGACGGGAAAATTATTTCGCAGCAAACGATGCCGGACGACTCTCTACAGGTAACGGTAGAATTATTTGAGTCAGTGCATCTGGTTTTGTTTGATCGTAAATTTATTGAAGAGGTTTCGCCGGAAGTCGTTGATAATGTTCCTTCGTTACTGCTGAAGGTGACCGACTTAGACAGCTATCATGAGCGGCTGCAAAAGCTTAGCCCGAACGTGAATCCGCTGATGGAGCAAGGCGGAAAACGGCTATTTAATTTCGCTGATCCGGAAAATAATTATTTTGTATTGAGTGAGTGACCTTCAAGCGATTGAAGGTTATTTTTTTGGCTTCAAACGGTTTTAATTGCCACGTCGTTGAATCATTGGATGTTTATGGGACGAATATCATCAAACTGTTATTTAATTTAAGTCAAAATTCTTGTGAATTGTTGTATTATCTTAAGAGGAAAAAGAGCTTTCATTGATTATTTTTTAGAGGAGAGTATTTATGGTACAAATTTTGTTGGGACTGTTAGGCGTCCTATTGGTTTACTATCTTTTTTATTTTGTTCGCGATTTGATCGCTGCACGGGGAAATTGGGGCGGCGGAAACTTCCTTGTTTCTGGTGTGATTGGTTTTATTACTGACGCGATGGATACGTTAGGGATCGGAAGCTTCGCGCCAACGACGATGCTGTTGGAAACAACGAAGCAATTGGACAATGACCGCCAATTACCGGGAACATTGAACGTTTCTCACACAGTTCCAGTTATTATTGAAGCATTTATTTTTATTACAGTTGTCAAAGTAGCACCGTTGACCTTATTTTCATTAGTTCTCGCAGCAATCGTCGGTTCGTATGTTGGTTCTAAAACCGTCAGCAAGCTGCCTGAGAAAAAAGTGCAGTTTTATATGGGGATTGCCTTGATTATCACTGCGGCCTTGATGGCTTTGAAACAATTAGGTCTACTTGATTTATTAGGAACAGGCAATCATTTGACCAGCTTGACTGGGATCAAATTAATCATCGGTATTGTCGGAAACTTCATTTTAGGTGCGTTAATGACGATTGGTGTTGGCTTATACGCACCATGTATGGCGATGGTTTATATGCTTGGCTTGAGTCCACTAGTTGCTTTTCCTATCATGATGGCCTCTTGTGCTGGTTTGATGCCGGTTGCCGGAACAAACTTTATTAAATCAGGTGATTATTCACGCAAGGTCAGCCTTGGCATTACGATCGGCGGAATCATTGGAGTGATTGTTGCCACGCGTTTTGTTACAGGTTTAAATATGAACGTATTGACCTGGGTCGTGATCGCAGTAGTGCTTTATTCGGGCTTCACTTACATCCGTAAAGGAATGCACGAAGTTGCAGTTGGTTTGAAGAAGTCTTAGAGAGAAATCTCTAGGGCTTTTTTTAAATTCACTGAAACTAGCTATTCAGCCGATGCTTTTTGGCGGATAATAACAAAAAGAATGTACGGATAGGAGACAGGATGGATCAAGAATTATTAATCATTGAATTGCTTTCTGCGGCAGAGCCGATATACAAGCGAGCAAAAGAAAATCGCCAAAAAAATCTGGTGTCTGCCTTTTTATTTTTAATAGTTGCAAGTGTGCTGTTTTTTGGGATTGGCAGCTTTGTCTATCAACAGTTAGAAATGCGTGTACGCTCGATCGACAGCGGCTATTGGGTACGGGGATTTTATCATTTCTCCCTCGTGCTGGGACTGCTTAGTGTGCTTGCAGTGGTGTTCTTTTTCATGGTAAATACGATTCAAGGAATCACGCTGCGCCGTTCGTTCCAACGATTTTTGGAACGACAGGTGAAAAAAGCCGCGAAATACCCGGTCGTCTATCAAGATCAGGAGGCTTATTACTTAGCGGAAGAAAAGCGAAAACCCGTGATTCGTTTATTAAAAACAGAATGTATTGAATTAACGACGACCTTCGACGGCGCGACGATCTATTTGGGCAATTATCAAGAGTTTTGGGGCTTTTCTACCGTTCAATTATTTGTGATCACTGAAGAAGCAGAGCGACTGCCAATGACCTTTCCAAAAGCACAGGAAGTAAATCAGAAATGGGTACTTCTGATGATCAGCCTGCTTTTTCTAGGAGCAGCCGGGGTATTTACGTATGATGGGCTGAATCGTCATCAAAATCTTTATGGTGGTCACTCAGAACCAGCGAAGTCCACAGTATCAAGCGAAGCCGCACCACTTTCGAGCGATGATCTGATAGTCCAGCAGGGAACGGCACCAGAAAAGCGGACGAATCAGGCCAATCAATTGGATTTGAATAATGAAACCCATGAGCTATATATGACGACCGATAGTGGAAGTACTTGGTCATTTGTACCGCTGAAACCAGAATGGATGCGCTCTGGCAGCTATTTGTTAACTAGCGGCGAGATTCCGCTGGGCTATTGGATGGATAAAACCTATAATATTGCGCCAGATTTTTCTTGGTTTATTTATTCGGATAACGAAAAAGAGTTGTCTTTCTTATCTTCCCACGATCAAGGCAAGACATGGCAAAAATCCCTCGTCTCAGAAAATGCTCAGAGGATTCGTTATCGCAAGGCGCAGTTTTTCGCTGATGGCAGCGGTGTACTGGTTTATTCCAATGCTTCACCAGAGGTCTCTTCGGAAGGATTAGAAATCTTCCAAACGAATGATTTTGGCAAAACGTGGTCTAGAAGCAATGGGACAACCATTAATCAACCGGTTCAAAATGTTAGCTTTGTCAATCCGACGCTGGGCTTTGTTTCTACTCGGGAGAACCTATACTACACCAATAATAGCGGCAGCTCCTTCAAAGAAGCGGTCGTGACGATTCCCGCGGATTATCAGACCGGTGGATTGGATCTTTTCCAAACCCCCAACGAGGTGACACAGGTCAGTACCAATCAACTAGAAACGAAATTCTATTTATTAAAAAAGGCGGGAATTGATCAGGGGAAAATGTTTGCGTGCCTGTATCGTTCTTCTGATAATGGCGAGACGTGGCAATTTGCCCAACAGCTATCGGAAGTAAAGCCGACTGAATAAGTTTACACACCAAGTTTTTCTTGCTATACTGCTCGGTTACAGAAAAAAGACGATGGAGTGATTCGATGGAAGCTAGATTGGATAAAGGACCGTTTTACCATGGAACAAAAGCTGATTTACAGGTTGGAGATTTACTAGAGGCTGGAAAAAAATCAAACTATGGCAAACAAGTGAAGGCCAATTTTGTTTATTTCTCTGCGACGCTGGAGGCAGCGATCTGGGGAGCCGAACTGGCCTTAGGTGACAGCCCGCAGCGAATCTATCAAGTGGAGCCAACTGGAGATTTTGAGGATGATCCGAATGTAACGGATAAGAAATTTCCTGGGAATCCCACCCGTTCTTATCGTACTCGTCAGCCGATAAAAATCATCGACGAGGTAACAGAATGGACTGGACATTCTGAGGAGCAGCTGCAAACAATGCTGGCTCATGTAGAAAAAATGAAGCAGCAAGGCATCGAAGCCATTAACGACTAGTTGATTTACTAATTTAACGACACTTTCTCAAATTGGGAAGGTGTCTTTTTTATCAATGGATTTTATTTGAATAAAAGTCTCTGAATGGTTAGAATAAGGACGATTTAGTGAAGAGAGGCGAAGTCATGGAAGTAACAATTGATGATCTGGATCTGTTTGATCATGAATTTTTTGCCTTCAAGCAATTGAAGGAACGGTATACAGTCGAAGAGGTCGAAGAAATAAAGCGCCAGTACAAAGACCATTGGCAAAAATGGAAAAGACTGCAACAGACAGTGGCAAGCACATTGCCGGAGTCATTTCATATGGAAAAACCTAAAATCGAAAGCTGGACCAACGGCTGGAATTTACGGAATCATTTTTGGAGTGCATATCGTGATCCAAATCATCCGCATCAGAATGCCTGTTTGGCTGTTTTGTTAAATAAAAAGCAGTTTCAAGTGTATTTGATGTTTCAGCACTATAAAAGTGATGAACGGAGCGGAAGTTTAGCAGCGTATAATCAATTGCTGACAACGTTAGGACAATGGAGTAAAGGGATAGATATCAAGGATTACTATATTTGGCCGCAAGTCGAACATGAGTTGGATGACCATCTGCCTTTGTCAGCGTTTCTATCTGACGATATGCAACCAGAGAAACTGATGCGTGCGATGCAGGGACGCACCTTCCAATTGGGAAAATTATTCTTTAAAACGACAACCATCCCGAATATCGTCGAGACGACGGCTCAGGCTTTGGAGGAATTGGCTCCATTGTATTTTGCATTAACTTAATAGTACAAGGTCGATCGCTGGTTATTGCGGTCGATCTTTTTTTATTTTCTTGATACTCATCAATTATTTCTTACAGTGATCTTTGTAAACTAATAGTGAAAAGAAGAGGAGTGAGAAAAATGATGTATCAGAAAAAAATAGTCGCACACAAAAAAGCAATTACGTTCGTCAGTGGTTTCTTTATTGCAGCAGCAATTGCTGCGAAAGTTCTGTTTCATCAAGTGGCGGTCTACGATATCGGAATGGCGCTTGCATCGATTTTGGGGGCAGCGCCAATCGCGATTCAAGCATATCAAGCAGCGAAGGTGAAGGTTGTCAGTATTGATTTGTTAGTCACCATTGCGGTGGTGGGGGCATTCATTATTGGCGAATACAACGAATCAGCGATCGTGACCTTTCTGTTTTTGCTAGGCCATTTACTTGAGCAAAAAACGTTAGAGCGTACGCGTTCAGCCATTCAAAAACTAGTAAAGCTGGCTCCTGCGACAGCTTGGAAGCTGGTAGGAAATGATGCACAAGAAGTTGCTATTGAAGAAGTGGCGGTCGGGGATCGTCTGTTAGTCAAAACTGGGGCACAGGTCCCGGTGGATGGACTGGTGATGGAAGGGACGGGCTATCTTAATGAAGCGAATATTACCGGTGAATCCAGCCCTGTCTTCAAAGAAAATGCGGATCAGGTATTTGCCGGAACAATCTTGGAAAACGGCACCCTTAAAATCGAAGCTCGTCGGGTAGGTGAAGAGACAACGTTTGGGAAAATTATCGAACTGGTGGAAGAAGCACAAGACAGCAAATCGCTGGCAGAACGCTTTATTGATCGCTTTGCCAAGTATTACACTCCGCTTATTTTAGTTTTAGCTGCGATCGTCGGAATACTGACACGAGATGTTCGTTTAGCAATCACAATCCTGGTTCTTGGCTGTCCAGGAGCATTGATTATCGGAGTACCAGTATCTAATGTCGCCGGAATCGGGAATGGTGCGAAGCATGGTATTTTGATCAAGGGCAGTGAAGTAATGAATACATTTAGCCGCGTGGATACGATGGTTTTTGATAAGACCGGAACTTTGACCAATGGAAAACCTAGTGTGGCTTTTACAAAGGCTTATGGTCATCAAGCCCATGATTATTTAAGCTTGGCGGCCGCCATCGAAAGTGAATCTGATCATCCACTAGGCAAGGCAATTGTTGCGTATGTAAAGGACAAGGCAAAAATAGCAGAGATCAAAGTGACGAATACAGTGGTTTTAAAGGGTAAAGGAATGAGCGCAACAGCCGATGGTGTTCAGTTAATGATCGGGAACAAGGCGTTAATGCAGGAGCAGAGAATTTCGCTTCCGACTGTCGTGGAGGCTGATGTGAAGCAATTACAGATGCAAGGGAATTCAATTGTTTTCGTAGCGGCAGAAAATCAAGTAGTACAAGTGATCGGGATCAAAGATCAACTTCGTTCAGGAGTCGCGGAGACACTCGATGGGCTAAAGCAAAAGGGCATTCAGCGGCTGATTATGTTGTCAGGTGATAATCAAACGACAGCTGAAATCGTTGGGAAAGAATTGGCCTTATCTGAAATCCATGGAGAACTGCTGCCTGAAGAAAAATCAGCTTTTATCCGTCAATTGCAAGAAGAAGGAGCGGTTGTTGCCTTTGTTGGCGATGGGATCAATGACAGTCCTTCGATTGCATTAGCCGATATCGGCATTGCCATGGGCGGCGGAACAGATGTGGCGGTGGAAACCTCAGATGTCGTATTGATTCAATCGAAATTTGAAAATCTAGTCCATGCGTATCGGCTGACGAAAAAGACGGTATTGAATATGAAGGAGAATATCGCGATTGCGATCGGGACGGTTTTGTTTTTATTAGTAGGTTTGATTTTTGGTTATGTCTATATGGCTAGCGGGATGTTTTTCCATGAACTAAGTATCTTAGTCGTCATCCTCAACGGAATGCGTTTGCTTTCTTATCACACAAAAAGTTCAAAACTTGATAGAAATCAATTTGTTCTGCGACAGGACTCAGTAGAATAGGGGTATCAATAGAAATGAGGAGGAAACAACCATGAAACGAGTCATTATTCAATTAGGCACCTTAACGTGTCCATCATGTATGCAAAAAATCGAGCATGCGGTAGGTCAGCAAAATGGGGTTGATAGGGTAAAAGTTCTATTTAACGCTAGCAAAGTCAAGGCAGATATTCAGTCTGAGCAGACGAGTCCAGCGGCTTTGAAAAAAGTTATTGAAGATTTAGGGTACGAAGTAGAAGCAATGAAAGTAAAGGAGCTAGCATGAAATGAATGCAGAAGAAAGGTATCAAGCAGAACAAGTGAAAAATGAAGCGGATCACCATACACCCACAGCTGGTGCGATGATCAGTCATATTTTATCCAATTTATTTATCCATCGCGTAAAATTGCGCCAAACCAATTACTATTTGAAAGGCGCAGCGCGTGGTTTTGCTGAACCTAGACTAAAAACGATGATCGAAGAAGCGGATCAGTTGTTTGACGAATTGAGCCGCTTGGTATTAGATGAAGGAGAGCTTATTCCCACGACGTTAGAGGAATTTACGAACTATGCCATGATCAAAGAAAGCGGTCAGTTGAAATATGAAGAGGCGGAGGCCATCCTTAATGAGCTGGTCGCTGATCTGTCTACTCAAAATTTATTTATTACTCGCGGAATCGTGTTGGCAGAAAAGGAAGGGAAATTCGGTTTAGCTGAATTTCTGAAAAAGCTTTATACTTGGATCAAGCACCAATTGTTGATTTGGCAGCGTTATTTAGGAAATGACGTGAACGAGGAAATTGAAGAAGATGAAGACGAATAGCTGATAGTCATCATACAAACTGAGGAGGGTCTCCATGCATCAAGAACATCTATGTGTATCTTTAGTCCCATTGTTTAATCATCTTGAGCTAGCGGATCAAAAAAAGATTCATGCACTGGTCAAGCATCGGGTCGTTGATAAAGGGGAACAGGTCTTTACACCAGATGGAGAAGAACAGCTGGTCATTGTGGCTCGCGGAAATATAAAAGTGTATCAGCTTTCACCAAATGGTAAGGAGCAAGTTCTGCGTGTGGTAGCGCCTGGCGGCTACGAAGGTGAAAATCAATTGTTTGGTGTGCAAAATGAGGTGTTGTTCGGAGAAGCTTTGGAACCTACGGAAGTTTGTATTCTGAAAAAACAAGATTTTTCTAAATTGTTACTGGACTATCCGCAATTAAGCCTGAAGCTGTTAGAGATCAATGCGGCAAAAATGGTCAAAACTGAGCAGCAGACGCAGTTCTTGATGATGGAAAAAGTAGAAGAGCGTCTAGCGACTTATCTATTGGATTTGGCAAAGGTTGCGGAAGCTGAGACATTCACGTTACCAATGAAAATGAAGGAATTGGCTTTGTTCTTAGGAACGACGCCAGAAACACTTTCTAGGAAATTTAAACGATTAGAAAAGCTGCAGCTGATCCACCGTGAAAAACGGCGAATCGTTTTGCTAGATAAAGATGGATTGGAAGATCTGTAATCAGGTCCTACAGCTAATGAAAAAAGCCTTGATTCGTTCAATCAAGGCTTTTCGCGCACTATAAGGAACGTATAAAATTTTCACATGAAATAAATCGCTATACAATAGGTTTATCCATGTCCGGCTTCACGAACTAGCTTTTCTACGCAAGCTACGCATACAGTTGCTGCTAAATTCCATTAAGCCGAACTAGCATATCGACAATAAGCAAAAATATTTCGAAATTTGAGAAGCACCGAGTAGGTACCAATCAACATCAGTTCTCTTCGATCGCTGTGTTTCTTGGCAATTTAGAAATAGTTTGGTCTTATTGCTGAGACACAGCGACTACTTGCAGAGCTGATGTGGAACAGTACCTACCTGGTGCTCAAAAGCTGAGCGAGTTCTGATTATTCAAATGCTTTGTTGACATCCTCAAGCATCATTTTAACGGATTCTAACCCGCCGCCGCTTAGGTACCAAACATCTGGCTGTAATGAAATGACTTTTTTGTCTTTGCCGGCAGTTGTTTGAGCGACTAGTTCGTTGTCAGCAACAGCATTGTTGCTGTCATCGCCACCAATTGCTTTTGTCCGATCAACGACAAACAGTACATCTGGATTTTTGTCTAGGACATATTCATAAGAGACGCTTTGACCATGTGTAGAGGCTTTGATGGCATCGTCGGCTTCTGTAAAGCCGAAGGTATCGTAAACAATCCCGAAGCGTGAATCTTTTCCATAGGTAGACAATTGTCCTTCGTTAACAAGTACGGTTAAGGCTTTATCCTTGCTCTCTGCTGCTTTGTCTTTGGTTTCTTTGATGCTGGTTTCAAGCGCGTTCAATTGCTTTTTAGCGGCTTTTTCTTTACCGAAGATTTGTCCCAAGGTTTCAACATTTTGCTTGATGGAATTCCAGGTATCGGAGGTGTCGACTGCTAGATACATGGTTGGGGCAATTTCCTTCAATTGATCGAGAAAATCACTTTGACGACCAGAAATAATGATCAAATCTGGTTTCATTTGATTGATTTTTTCTAAATCCGGTTCTTTAATGCCGCCAGCGGATTCTACCTTTTTATAGTCCTCTAAGTAAGCGGGCAGGTTGTCCGTTGCCGCGCCTATGACTTTATCGCCTACACCTAATGCATCCAAGGTATCCAAAGAGCCATTATCGAAAACGACTACCTTTTTAGGATTCTTCGGTACGGTCACTTTTCCATTAGAATCATTAACCTCGAGGGTTTCCGCTTTGGTTGTACTGCTTGTGGCGGCCTTTCCCGTCGAATCGCTGCTTGCCTCATTATTTGTCGAACCGCAGCCGACCAAGCCTACACCAAGTAATACCATAGATAAGCCAACAAGATATTTTTTCATTTCTGTATCCTCCTAATTTATATTAAAGCCTTTTTAAGGCTAATTACTGATTTTAATTGAAATACATACAAAAGCGTTTGCCGTCTAATTCGCAGATTTTTATTTCCATTTCGTATAAGGTATTCAGTACCCGGGGCTGGATCATTTCCTCCATCGTCCCATGGGCAAAAATTTCACCGTTTTTCATCGCAACGATCTCATCGGCGTAAGTCGCCGCAAAGTTAATATCGTGAATCACTAACAGTATGGTTTTATGCTCTTCTTCAACCAAGCGCCGCAAGGTCTTCATTAGCTGGACGGAGTGGTTCATATCTAGATTATTCAACGGCTCATCCAACAGAATATAATCGGTATCCTGCGCTAAGATCATCGCAATATAGGCCCGCTGCAATTGACCGCCAGATAACGTATCGATCATCTCATCAGCCATTTCGACCAATCCGAGCTTTTCTAAGGCATAATCAATCAAGTCTTGATCTTCACTAGTCAGCCGGCCTTTTGAATAGGGGAAGCGGCCAAAACTGACAAGCTCACGAACCGTGATTCGCAGATTAACACCGTTGCTTTGCTTTAGGATCGATAATTTCTGCGACAGCTCATTGGAGCGCCACGCCTTGACCTCATTGTGATCAAGATAGATTTGCCCAGCATCGATTGAGATCAAACGGCTGATCATAGATAATAAGGTACTTTTACCAGCGCCGTTTGGTCCGATAAAGGCCGTCAGTTTTTCTTCCTCGATCGGCAAGCAGACTTCGGTTATCACCTTTTTCGCACCGTAATTTTTTGATACATCCTTTAGATCGATCATCGTTGTCGTCTCCTTTCATAAATGATTTTCCAAATAAAGTACAGGCCGCCGATGAATTGGGTTACCACACTTACGGTCGTTTTTAATTGAAAAACCTGCTCGACTAAAAACTGACTCCCAACTAAAAAGATGATCCCCAGTAAAATCGTGGTAGGGAATAAATAGCTGTGACGATAGGTTGGCATAAGTTGATAACTGATATTTGCAACAATAAACCCTAAAAAGGTGATCGGCCCGACTAATGCGGTTGCCGTTCCGGTTAAGAGACTGACTAAAAATAGAACCAAAATCTGAAACTTATTTAGTGATATCCCAAGATTCGTTGCTTGGTCGCCTCCTAAATGCAGGACATCCAAATAGCGATTGACCGCCATTAGGATGCTAGAGCCTAGCAGGATGATTCCGGCTGCCAAACTTAAATGGGTCGTATTGATATTGCCGAAGCTGGCAAACAGTCGGCCTTGCAGCAAATCGTACTCATTCGGGTCCATCATTACCTGTAAGAAATTACTCGTACTGCTGAATAAGGTACCGAAGATCATCCCCAGCATCAGCAGAATAAACAGATTGTTTTGCTGCCGCTTCAACAGAACGTTAGCCAAAAGCAGACTTAATAACGCCATTAAAAGAATGCTGATCAAAAAGGTCGAGGTCTGTTCCTGTGACAGCATGTTGACACCGCCTAAAAAGAAGAACAGCAGTGTTTGAATCAGCACATATAAGGAATCCAACCCTAAAATATTCGGTGTTAAAAAATGATTTTGGGTCAGGGTTTGAAAGCTGACGGTCGCCATTCCCGTCGCAAGTGCAACAAGCAAAAAGGCGGCAACTTTTTTACCGCGCAGCATCCAAGCAAATTGGAAATTGCCGTAAGTATTATAAGTCAAATAGAGTCCGCATAAAATTAGTGCGAGGATCGTGAGCCCAATCAGCAGCAGCTCTTTTTTAGGTAGAGAAAGTTTCACGTGCGTTTCCTCCTCACCAATAAGTAGATAAAGATCAAGCTACCTAAAATCCCGACAGTCAAACTGACCGGCACTTCATAAGGTGGGATGACAATTCGGGAAAGAATGTCACAGGCCATTAAAAAGAGACTGCCGCTTAATGCGGTAAGCCATAGATTCTTCTTTACATGATCACCATAAATCAGAGAAACAATATTTGGTACAATCACGCCGAGAAAAGGAACGGTACCTACCATGATCAAGACCAAGCCGCTGGCGGCAGCAACTAGCCCGATCCCAAGTGTTTGGATCAGCCGATAATTGACTCCCAGATTGATGGCAACATCTTCGCCTAAGCCGACAATTGTGAAGTAATAGGCAAATAGATAAATAATAAAAAATAGCGGAATCGTTAGATAGAGCAGCTCATAGCTTCCTTTTGCGACTAAAGAAAAATTTCCCTGCAGCCAAGAGGACATATTTTGGATCAATTGAAACTGGTAAGCAAAAAAAGTTGCGACCGACCCAACAATATTTCCAAACATCACCCCTAATAGAGGCAGGAAAATGGGATCTTTTGTTGGAAGCAGCCGGCTTAACCCTAAGAAAACCATTGTGCCAAGAAAAGCAAAAACAAAGGCAGCCAACGTCCGGATGGTGGTCGAGGCGTTAGGTAAAAAGAGCATAACAACTAAGATCCCTAATCGGGCACTGTCCATAGTACCGGCAGTAGTCGGTGAAACGAATTTATTTTGTGTAAGCTGCTGCATGATCAGTCCGCAAATACTCATTGTTGCGCCCGCTAAAATTAAGCTGACAGTCCGCGGGATACGAGTGGTAGCAAGGATTAGCCATTGTTCTGAATTTCCTTGAAATAAAGCTTGCAGCATCAAATCTTTTACGCCAATAAACAGAGAGAGAGCGCTTAACAATAATAAGACAAGAAGAATTCCTATTTTTTTCAATCACTCACCCCTTTTAATAATTGATAATGATTCTCATTCTCTCTAATTGTAAAGTTTAGGTGAAAAGGAACACAAATGCAAGTTGTTTTTATAAATGCTATTTTTTAAAGTGAGTTGGTATGCCTATAGGAAGTATTTTGAAGAGAATGAAGGGGAGGGGCTAAGACACTAGCTGAAATGAGACTTCCAAACAAAAAAGACTGAGGAATGATTCTCAGCCTTTTAGTAATTTTCTAAAGGTTATCAGGATCGCGCTTTTAGGGGCGATAATAGGTGGCAGGTATGAATGGCTGTGGTTTATTTGCTGGCGATTTTGAAACTATAGTTTCTAGCAGATTATTGCTCTCTATCAGCGAGCATTTGCTTATAGGTCGTCTGCTTTGTTTCTAAAAAGGCTAAATGGTCATCGATTTTTCGTCTTTCTGACAATAGCCGTTTTTTTTGGGTCGCCAAAAGCTTCATACGTTTTTCGATCGTCTGGTTCCCTTGGCTGCGCAGTTCTGAATATTTTTTGATCGTCTCTAGCGCCATTCCGGTTTGTTTTAAGCGCTGAATGAAGCGGAGCCATTCAATGTCTGCTTCGCTGTATTCACGATAGCCGCTTTTATTTTTAGCAGGAGCGCTGATTCCCAGCTCCTCATAATAGCGCAGGGTGGGGATACTAAAGCCAGTTATCTTGGCAACTTCACTAATTTTGTACATCGAAATTCTCCTTCTTTGTCCAGTTTTTTTATGAATTAGCCGAGAACACTCGCGACTTTAGTCGTGCAGATGAATCGGCTTCGGTCGTGGCATAGCTTTAGCTATGTTAAACGACCGACATATTCAAATTTAGCGTATACCTATGTTAAAATCATGGAAGCGGATTCAATGTAAAAAATTTCGACAGATTGAGGTGAATACCATGCTGCGACACAAAGCCTACAAATTTAGAATCTACCCCAACGCCGACCAAGAGGTTTTGATTATTAAAACGATTGGATGTGTTCGTTTTGTCTATAACCATTTCTTGGCTCTTTGGAACGAAGTATATTCTAAAAATGGCAAAGGGTTGACCTATAATTCTTGCTCTGCCATGTTGCCTCAGATGAAAAAGAATGAAGCAACGAGTTGGCTAAAGGAAGTCGATAGCATTGCGCTTCAATCCTCGATCAAAAATCTTTCTGATTCCTTTTCCCGTTTTTTTAAGAAACAAACGAACCGACCGCGAGTCAAAAGTAAAAAGAAGCCCGTTCAAAGTTATACGACGAAAAATGTGAATAATAGTATTACGATTATTGAGAATGTCATCAAATTACCGAAGTTAGGACTTATTAAATTTGCGAAAAGTCGAGAACTCAATGGACGGATTTTAAACGCAACCATTCGGAAAAATCCAAGTGGAAAATTTTTTGTCTCAATCCTTTGTGAAGAAGAAATCCCAGAATTGCCTGAAACGGACTTAGAAATCGGAATTGATTTAGGCATCACTGATTTTGCGATTCTTTCTAATGGTCAAAAAATCGATAATAATCGATTCACGTCCAAAATGGAGGAGAAATTCAAACGGGAACAACGAAAATTATCTCGCCGAGCATTAAACGCAAAAAAAGCAGGAAAAGAACTATTTGAAGCGAAAAACTATCAAAAGCAAAAGAAAAAAGTCGCTCGATTGCACGAAAAAGTAATCAATCAACGCACGGACTTTCTGAATAAGTTGAGTACAGAGATTATCAAAAATCACGATATTATCTGTATCGAAGACTTAAGTACGAAATGTATGTTGAAAAATCATAAGCTAGCTAAAAGTATTGCGGATGTCTCTTGGTCTAGTTTTGTAAGTAAATTACAGTACAAAGCTGAATGGTATGGACGCGAGATCATCAAAGTAGATAAATGGTTTCCGTCCAGTCAGCTTTGTTCAAAATGTGGACACAAGGACGGCAAGAAGTCACTCGAAATTAGAGAATGGACTTGTCCTGCTTGTCATGCGCATCATGATCGCGACATCAATGCTAGTAAAAATATTTTGGCTGAAGGATTACGATTACAAACATTGGCCTAAATAAACTCAAGAACCGTAGGAACTACGGGGATAGCTTGGTCAATAAGAGACACCGCTGCGGGCAAAGAAATCCGTTCGCAAGTCTGCTCCATTCCCAAGAATCTCGTGAATTTAGTCATGAGAGGTTCAAAGTACTTTACCATAAAGGAGGCAGGAACTGCTATGAGTGATAAAAGATTGGAACAAGGAATCAAAAATTTGAAGGAAATCGATGGGGAAGCTGGGGAACGGGTGATTGAGAGTCTCGAAACGATTGCACCAGAGGTAGGTCGTTATATTTTGGAGTTTGCCTTTGGCGATATCTACAACAGTGATACCTTATCTTTCCGTGAACGGGAGATCGTCACAATCACTAGTTTGCTAACCCAAGGAGATACGAAAAGTCAATTAATGGTTCATATCAATGGCTCGTTGAATGTCGGCCTCACAGAAGAGGAAATCATTGAGATCTTTACCCACTGCATTCCGTATGTGGGATTTCCCCGAGTTTTAAATGCAATCACAAGCGCTAAAGAAGTTTTTGCATCTAGAAATCGCACTTTATCATAAGCGGGAGCAGTGTTTTTTCACAAACTATTGACATTCCCCTATCAACTTAGGTACCGTTAGGATAGTAACGATGAATGCGTTATCAAAAGGGAGGAATGTTTTATGTTTGATTTGAATGGAAAAGTTGCTGTAGTTACTGGTGCAAGCAGCGGGTTAGGTCGTGACGCAGCGATTGCGTACGCAGAAGCTGGGGCTGATTTAGTTTTGTTAGCTAGACGTCTGGAGCGTTTAGAGGAGCTAGCAGAAGAGATCAAGAAAATGGGACGCGATGTTTTAGCGATCAAAATGGATGTTACGGATGAAGAAAATGTCAAAGCGGGTATTCAGCAAGCGTACGACCACTTTGGTCATTTAGACATTCTGTTGAACAATGCGGGAATCGCAGTCCGTGGTGGGGTAGATTCCTTGACCGTTGAAGATTTCGATAAATCAATGGACGTGAACGTCAAAGGAATCTTCTTAGTCAGCAAATACGTTGTTAAGCACATGATCGAAAATAACTACGGCAAGATCGTCAATGTAGCATCAATCAATGCGGTGATGGCTGACAAGGCTGATGTCTTTATTCGTCATTCCTACAATGCCAGTAAAGCAGCAGTTATCGGGCTTACTAAAGGGATGGCAGCCAGCTACGGAAAGCATAATATTACCACCAATGCTGTTGGACCAGGATTATTTGAATCCGAGATGACGGAAGATACCTTGTTTAAGTCGGATGACTTCTTGACCATGTACAATACGATGAATCCGATGAGTCGTCCAGGAAAACATGGTGAATTGAATGGGACGATCCTTTATTTTTCAAGCGAAGCATCCAGTTATACCAATGGTCAGTTCATCATTGTTGATGGCGGAACATCAATCGTTTAAGTGAAATACTAGTACTTTCTCAACATGAGAGAGTACTTTTTTTGTATCAGTGTGAAGTTTTATTAAATAAACCCTCTTCTCAGACTATTTTTGCTACAATTAATAGGCACCGATTGATTAAGAATGATACTGAGAGAACCGGAGGAGACACATGAAGAATTGTCCTAATTGCGCTCACGAAAATTTAGCGGATGCACGCTTTTGCGAAGAATGTGGACGACCGTTTGCTACGATTGAAAATAACAATGAAGACAATCGTTTTTGTTTTAATTGTGGGGAAGCGATTCAACCAACCGAAGATTTCTGTTCCAATTGCGGTCAGCGGCTAAAAGCATTCGACAATCCAACGAGTAAAATAAAAAAAGCCTTGTCTGAGAATCGAAAAATAGCTGTCCGCGGCTTTATTTTGGCGGCTGTATTTTTGATAAGCGGTCTCCTATTTGGTCGTTACTACTATAGTTATCCGCAGCAGTTAAATCGCTTAGCACAGACCTTTAAAACGCAAGATCCTGAGAAAATTGCCTCAGTAGTTACCTCAGAAGATCCTGATTATACAGTCTCCGTTGCCGAGCTCACGAAATTTATTAGCTATTATCAAGAGAGCGACCATAAAGCTGACTTCGCGGATTTTCTGACGGATTTAAAAAATGATCCGGGACGATTAGAAGATTTTTCGCTCCATCAAAAGGGGCGCTACCTAGGAATATTTCCTCGCTATCAATTAGTGATTCACCCCGTGTATTTGACCGTCACAGCGGATCAGTCAAATCTACAGCTGTTGCTAGATGATAAAAAGTTAGCGACAGTTAAGAGCCGTAATTATCAAACAACTTGGGGGCCGCTAACACCAGGAAGCTATCAAGTAAAAGGAAAACTAGGCAACGAACAGTCTGTTTCCACCCAAGATTTAGTGCGCTATCATAATCCTGATTTTGAGTCAGACAGCCATGTCGCTATTAGTCTGCACAAGATTTCTTTCAAAGTCCTCTCAATTAATGATGGTGCAACGGTTTTATTGGATGATAAAAAGGTCGCCACCATTCAAAACGGACAGGCAGAGATCAAGGATGTGATCTGGCATCAAGGAATGGAGATCCGCTTGACCTTTAAAGAAGGACAGCAGCAAGTGAAGAGCGATCCCTACCAAATTACTGCTGGCAACTATTTGGCTGATGCGTACGATGCGAATAGTCACGAATCAGAAATCAGAATAAATATTGATCAAGCGCAATAAAAGCTTGCTATGGGTTTTGAGGTATTTGATAGCTGAGAATACAGAGAAGCGGAATGCCAAACACTTGGCATTCCGCTTTTTTTGATCAGTAGCATTTAGCGCAGGCGGTTAATCCGCGTGCTTGTGCCTCTTCTAAGGTAGCTGGCGAGTAGGTGCCATTGCCGCATTTATGGGTGTGGTATTTACTGCCTGTTGGAGTGACATAAACGGTTTGTCCTTGAGCCGGTTCTGCTGCCTGCTGGGCTTGGGCTGCTTGCTGAGCTTGTGCAGCAGCTTCCGCTTGTGCCTGTGCTGCTGCCGCTTCTTGAGCAAGTCGCTGTTCTTCGGCTTTTTTTGCGGCCTCGGCTTCGTCAGCGATTCGTTTCTCTTCGGCTTTTTTAGCAGCTTCCGCTTGTTCCGCTGCGCGTTTTTCCTCGGCTTCTTTTGCTGCTTGCTCTTTTCGTTGCTGTTCTTCTTCCGCATATTTAGCAGCTAGTGCTTCTACACGAGCTTTTTTATATTCGTCCGCTACTGTTTGATTGTAGCCTTTGTCAGCCTGTGCGTAGTTTTCAATACTCCAAATGTTTTGCTTTTGTTCTTGAGCCTGCTGTTGCGCTTTTTTGATTTTTTTTAAATACTTCGTGTTTTTACCTTTGGTGCTGTGAACCACTCCCAACCCTTCGCTGGCAAGCGTTTCTTGAACGAGTTTACCGTCAGCCCAGACATACACCAGTTCTCTTTTTTTACTATCAAGCTTCTTGCCTTTGTCGTACTCGATCTGGATTTTTTTCGCATTTTTAAGTAATTCTTTTGTCCGATCATGGGCTTCTTTGGCGTAAGGATTGTCTTTTTTTAGGTTAGGTGTATCAATCAGTAAGTATTTTGCTGTAACGTTTTTACCATTTTTCAGTTTGAACCGTGTTGTATCGCCGTCAATATATTTTTTGACGGTAACGGTGACCTTCTTGTTGGCCGTTCGCTTGATCGACACCTTTTTTTCGGTTTTTGTTTTAGCGGCTTCTACTTGATACTGTGGAACCGGTGTAGAAAATAAAAAACTAACTAATAGTGCAAAAGTAACTCCAAGCTTGATCCCAATCTGCTTTTTCATCTTTCTTTCCTCCTGCTATCTATAGTTTAAAAATAATAATTCAAGAATATGTGTATAGTTAAATGATACTATATTTAGTTCTTTAAGGAAGTGATAAAACAAATAAAGTGATTATTTAATGAGGTTTAATTAAATAATAAAATGTGAAAGATATTTTTAACTGATGAAATACGCGTCACAGACTATGAATATCCGCTGAAAGTAGAAGGTAATTAATTCGCACTCTAATTGTTAGGATTCGAATGTTTTTGGTTGACATTCTTTTTAGCAGCGTGTATATTCTTTTCGAACAGTTAGATATCTAATTATTCTGCAAAGGAGGAATTCTTTTGGATAGATTGGTCGTTTCAAATTTACTGCGCTCGATTATGAATAAATCGCGTGAATCGATGGAACAACGTGTCAAAGATATGGGTATCAGCTCGCAGCAAGGGCGAATGATCTCTTACATCGCGCATAATGAAGACAAGGGATTAATTCAAAAAGACCTGGCGGAAGTATTTCAACGCCGTGGAGCTAGCATCACGAGTATGTTACAGGGGTTAGAGAAAAAAGGGTATATCGAACGACGAATACCAGAGAACAATGAGCGACAAAAGAATATTTATGTTTTACCGAAAGGGAAAGCCTTGATCGATGAAACGAACGCGGCTTTTTATGCTGCCGAACAAGAATTAGTTCATGCCTTGAATGATGAAGAAGTTCAACAATTAACAGAACTATTGAGAAAAATCGATCGTAGCCTTTAAATGCCAAGCAGTAGTTGTCTGCTTGCATGCGAATAGTTAGAAATCTAACAATTATAAATCTAATAAAAGAAGGAATTAACATGGAAGAATTTGAAGTGAATGAATCAAATATTTATTACTTAAAAGAAAGTCCAATTCGTAAAGCGATTGCCCACTTATCCATTCCAATGATGGTGGGAATCTCAGCGACAACGATCTACAATTTGATCAATGCGTACTTTATTGGTTTGATCCACGATACGAATATGATGTCCGCGATTACCTTGGCAATGCCCATTACGATTATTTTAATGGCTGTGGGGAATATGTTTGGAGTTGGAGGGGGAAGCTTTATCACACGGCTGTTAGGTAGTGGAGATACACAAAAGGGCAGGAAGGTTGCGGGGTATTCTTTTTACTCAAGTATTATTCTCGGTCTGCTGATCGGTATTGTCGCGATTGTCTTTATGAATCCATTTGTTCATTTGCTCGGTGCGGATGGTCAAACGATGCTTTATACCAAACAATATGCAACCATTCTATTTGCCGGTGGCGCCGCGTTTATCCTGAATTTCGCTTTGGAACAATTGGTACGTTCTGAGGGTGCATCAAAAGAATCCATGTATGGCATGTTTATCAGTGTTGCCGTCAGTATTGTTCTGGATGCCTTGCTGATTTTAGTCTTTAACCTGCATGTGATTGGTGCAGGAATCTCGATTGTGATCGCAAATCTTGCATCAACAACCTATTATATATGGTTTTTGGAGAATAAAAGTGAATCATTGAAGGGCTTCTTAAAGCATTTCAAGCTCTCACTCAAGGATCAATTAGAAGTCTATAAAATCGGTGTTTCTGAACTGTTCAAATCAGCATTTATGATTGTCACAACTTTATTATTGAATAATTTTTCTGTTCAATATGGAGACAATGTTGTTGCCAGCTTTGGTATCGCCGTTCGCATTACACAATTGCCAGAATTTTTGACGATGGGGCTATTTCTAGGTGCGATGCCGCTATTCGCCTACAGTTTTTCTGCCCATAATACGAAACGCTTAAAAGAATCGTTGAAAGAAGTTTCATTATGGATCGGAGGAATCTCCATTTTCTTTGCACTGATTGTTTACCTATTTCGGGTACCTGTGTTGGGATTATTTACTAGCGACCCACATGTGATCCAAGTTGGTTTAACGATCTTGGCTGCGCAATTGGTTTCCTCAGTATTTAATGGCTTTTCTGGTCTGTTTACCGGTATCTTCCAGGCATCTGGCTACGGCGTTCAGACGGGCGTGATGTCAACGATCCAAGGCACCTTTTTTATTCCAGTTGTTTTGCTATTGCATCACTTCTACGGATTGGATGGTTTGATCTGGTCAATGACAATTACAGAAGGTATTGCCTTTGTTGCTGGTGTAATTATGATGATTCCTTATTTGAATAAATTAAGTAAAAATGAGCTCCCAGCTTTGCAAGAACAATAAGAAGAGTAATCAAAGAAAAAGTTCAAATTTCTTTAATAAATTTGAGCTTTTTTTTGTTGATTGAACACCTTGGTATCACTACGTTGTTGTCTTGAATTTGTCATTTTTATTTTTTGAATTAAAAAGGTTGGGTTATTTATTGCTGAAATGAAGCCGCCGTTGCGATATTATTTAGAGTGAATAAAAAAGTTTCTGTTATAAATAAAAATACATACTTGTTAGGGAGGAAAAATTGATGTCAACACAACCTTGGGCACTATCTCAGCTCCAGCTTTTTGTCACAAAACGGGAAAGATTAGAAAAAGCAATAATGAAAGCGTACACGGATTCACAGGATGCGGATACGGTTATTCAATATGTTGTTGCTGTCCTTATCAGAAATGCCTTGTGTATCTCGGATTTTTCACTGATGTGTCAGGAGTTAGTCCGAGAAATCCTACTAGTTGCTGAGCCGACGGACGTGTTGCGCAAATTTGCCCCGTTATTCCGTGATTTCTTTGATAGTGAAAAAGAATGGGAACAAGTGACTAAGCGTTTATATAAAAAGACAAAAGAATATCATCGCTACAATAATCGTGTGAGTGATTGTAAGAAATATTTATTCGCAAAAACAACCCCCATTGATGAATTAAATGGTCAACAATACAAACTAGTCTCAACCTTTGAGGATGCGATTGGCAAGATTCATACGTGGAGTCTGCGAGATGCCGATAAGAATGCTTCGGCGATGAAAATTGATGCCGTATTAGAGCTATTGAGCTCATTAACGATTTTTGAAAAAGAAGGCGTTCGCCGGTTCGTGAAGCTGGAAAACTCTGAAATTGACAATTGCACGCGCCACATCAAAATTCGTAAAGGCGAAATTGTGGAGGAGTCTGCCCAAATTTCGGCGAGTCAGACTGAAGCAGCGGAACCCAGTTTTGATTTCAGCACGATGAGTGAAGAAGAAAGACTCCAACTGGTCAACCTGTTGTTACCAGAGGGCGTTGTTTTGGCTGATACTCGGAGGGAAGGTGTTAGAAACGAGGAGACAAAAGAGCGTTCTATTAGTGAAGAACTCGGTGTGCCCGAAAAATCCATTGCTTCGACACAAGAAATAGAGACTGATAGCGGAGCGATAACTACCCTAGCAAAAGAAGCCGCGGAAGCTATTGCAGCAAAAGCGAAACCAGGGAATCCGCAATCAATCTACAAGAAACCTAAGAGTGAGAAACAGAAAGAACAAGAACACAAAGATGAATTGTTAAGGGAAGCCAATAAAGGAAAACCCAACGGCAAGAAAAAAGACCGCAAACGTAAACGAAGAAAATAACCCGCTTTGTTTTGAAATTTTTCGCTGGATCAAGAAAAAAGGTGCTGCTGTGTACCTTTATTTGCTGTGACAAGAGGTTAGTCAGAGGAAATGGGAATATTTTGTTATAGCTGAACAACCATAATTATTACTAGTATCGACTAGACGATTTTTAATGGACGCTGGCTTTTTGGTCATCTGTCGACCGTTGAAAGCCGAAAAAACCTGTAGTTACGACAGCACTACTAAATCGTTGAAATAATAAGATGATTGACTGAGACTGCTGTTATATTTGCTGAGGGGTGGCAAGACAAAGCTGAGATCGACAGAATGGCTCTGTTAAGACCTAGTGGGAACAGGTATAATTTAAGACGGGATCTGAATCTAAAAGAGTGGAATGTAAATGAAGTATTCAAAACTCTCTTTCCTGATTGTTTGGAGATCTGAATCTAAAAGAGTGGAATGTAAATACTATATTTTGTCGGATCAGTAGAATCAGCAGCGGTATCTGAATCTAAAAGAGTGGAATGTAAATGAAGGTTATGAAAAGTATTTCATTACGAAAGATCAAATCTGAATCTAAAAGAGTGGAATGTAAATTTATCCGGCGTAAGGACTTTTAGCCGCTGCCATAGGATCTGAATCTAAAAGAGTGGAATGTAAATATGGTTATTCAAATCACAAGGGCTAATTGAGTTTATATCTGAATCTAAAAGAGTGGAATGTAAATGCACTCCTGAGCCTCCAAAACCACAACAGAAGTTCGATCTGAATCTAAAAGAGTGGAATGTAAATGAAAATGAAGACCTATTCGCCTACGTTTTTGACGTTAATCTGAATCTAAAAGAGTGGAATGTAAATCAAAGTAATGCCTCCACCAATGCGTTATCGATCTGATCTGAATCTAAAAGAGTGGAATGTAAATAAGGAAAAAGCGGTGTTCGAGTTGTTGCTGAGTACTATCTGAATCTAAAAGAGTGGAATGTAAATACAGTTGAAAACAAAGCAGAGAAATTCATTCAACTGGATTTGAATCTAAAAGAGTGGAATGTAAATCTTGGATGCGTGAGCCGTCAAATACGCATTCGACATCATCTGAATCTAAAAGAGTGGAATGTAAATATGGATGAAAGATCGGAAAGATGAATTCGAAAAGTATCTGCATCTAAAATAGTGGACCAAAAAATATATGGAAATCCTTTCTATCTCAATGACATAAAAAAGAATCTATATTCGAAAATCTATTTGATCATTTGTGTTGATTTTGATCAAATAGAATGAGATGATAAAGACTCAGTGAGGAGGGATAGAATGAGTGCGATTAAAGGATTAGAGCCATTACCACCGAAGGTTACAGTTGTTCAGGCGTTACAATTATATAAAAAAGTAGCAATAATAAAATCATCTATTGGAAAATTGAATTCTGAGTTAGGACATTCTATGGTGAACTCTCAGTTAATTCAAATGCTTACTCTTAAAGAATCTGTGCAATCAACTAGGATAGAAGGAACACAAGTGACTTTTGCAGATATGATTGAAGATGCAACGAAAAAGAATAAGAGTAATGAAGTGGTAGAAGTTGATAACTACATGGAGGCACTTTCTGAGGGGATTGAGTTGATCCAAGCGGGGGTTCCTATATCTTCAAGATTGATTAAACAACTGCATAAAGTTTTAATGGGAAAAAATACTCGCGGAACAACTTCTTCATCTGGAGAATATCGTTCTATTCAAAATTTTCTCGGTCCGACAAATAGTATAGAAGACGCCGTTTATATCCCGATAGGTGCTAATGAAATCGGAGACTACATGACAAATCTTGAGTATTTCATCAATGCGGAAAAGCATCAGTCTTTTGAAAAACAAATCGATCCTGATTTTGAAGTTCTGCTAGACGAAACTTCAGATCCATTAATTAAAACAGCGATTATGCACGCGCAATTTGAATCTATTCATCCTTTTTTAGATGGAAATGGTCGAATGGGGCGGATTCTTATCGTGTTAAGCACGATGCAAGATGGTTTGATTGATAAACCGGTCTTTTTTGTTAGTGAAGAATTAGAGAAAGAACGTTTGAGGTACTATAACCTGTTGAATGGCGTACGAGGTAAGAATCCAGATTGGTTTTCTTGGATCGAATTTTTCTTAGATGCTTGTCAAAGAATGGCTACTAGTTTGCTGAACAGATTGGAGAGTATTAATGAGCTTGCAACCAGCGGGGCGAAAAGGATCAATAGCGATAGAAATGTAATCAATCAGATATGGGTAATGACCTTTTTAAAACCTTATTTGACAGTTAGCGAAGTTGCTAAACATTTGGATATAGCTGTCTCTACTGCTAGAAGAGATTTAAATACGTTAGTCGAGCTTAAACTGATCGATGTCGACAACAGTAAAAGAAAAAATAAAGTCTATGTAAATTATGATTTGCTACGGCTTTTATAAAAATTGCTCGTCATATAATTTTTATGCGCTTCTTTGTTGAAAGAAGCGTATTTTTTTATGAAGGAGGAACCCAATTCAAATAATGATAAAATTTTAAAGTGAAAGATCAGCCTGTTAAGAAGTGAAAATAACGATAAGAATATATTTTGAGTGTTTATCATTATTAATGTGACATTTTAAATAATAAGCGAATATGATAACATATTTATGTAAGAGTTTTTATAACAAGATAGGGAGGTAAAACGATGCGTTTCAAAATCAATTTAGAAGTTCAATCATCAAATGAAGAAATCGAAATACCTATTAAATATCAATCAATGTTCTTATCATTATTAAAACGCGGGTTAGAAAATGTTGCACCTGAAGTATACAAAGAACTATATGAAAAGAATAAAGAAAAATTATTTTCGCAGGCAATAATCTTTAAAGGTGCTATGTTTGAAAAGGAGAAAATAATTCTTAAAACACCTTCGATTACTTATTTATTCTCAACACCTAAAGCCGATTTAGCGATGGCTGTGTATAATGCTTTTATTTATTTGAAAGAAATGAAAGCGATTCCTTTTTCCGGCGAAATAAAATTAAGAGTGAAATCAGTGTCAACGATCTATCAAGAGACCATTACAGAGAAGCAGGTTGTATTTCAAGCAGTGTCTCCTATATTAGCGAGAGATCATAATCGCGAAACCAGAAAAGATTGGTTTTTAGATTTTTCTGATAAAAAGTATGAATCTGTTTTAAAGCAAAATCTGATCAATCGGTTGGTTCCAGAGATGGGGCAGGGAATTAGCTACGACATAAACAATTTAAAAATTAAGCCATTGAAGATGAAAAAGACCGTAACGAAGGCTTATGAAAAATTTTATCAAGGAGCCATTGGGACGATTGAGTTGACCGGAGAACCGTATCTATTAAATGTGATTCGAGATGTTGGACTAGGATCGAAGACCGGATTATATTTCGGCTATTTGAATCAGGTAAAACAGGGTGGTGATAGTAATGGATAGTATAGAGAAAGAGGATACCTTAGAATTTCGCTTAAATTCTTGGATGGAAAATGCGGCGATTTGTGGCTTGGTCAATATTCTTGAGGAAGATGAAGATAAGGTCGAGATAAAACCTCAAAGTATTGTAGTTAAAAAAGAAGTATTTAAAAATTTTGAAGAAGACTATTTTACTTATTTTGCGAAACAGTACGAGAAATTATCTTCATTGACGAAAGTGTTGGCTTATGAAGACGAGATGACTCGTCATCAACGAGAAGATTTTACCCATTTTGATCAAAAAGCATATGAACGGCTGCATAAATATCTTGCGGATCTGAAGCGCTATGGGGAGAGTAACAGTTATCTTGCGGTATATCCGTTGATTGATTCGTCAATCGATATCGTTTCGCTAATCAAAAAAGCAAAAGTCGATAAATTGAAAAAGGGCGAGCTTGAACAAAATCATATAGAAATAATTGATCGAGTAAAAAGTATTTACGAGTTATTAATGGAGATTTTTGCATACTATCATCAGGAGGATGTACAGCGATATCTAGCGGCTAAAATCCAGATCTATTCGGTTATCAATAATGGCTACAATGATGTCTCTTTTTTGAATCGACAAGAAAGCAAAGGCGACTTTTTTGAGAAGTATCATGAGTATTTTGTGGAATCAATGTTCACCTATTTAGAAGACAGTCACGAAAAGGACAAATTATCTTGTACTAATTGTGGACGATCGATAAAGAAGGGCGACATTTCATATAGCTTTATCAATCAAGCAGGCTATGATGCGAATCGAAAACAAAGTAACGCCTGGTCATTTACGAATGATTTATTTATGTGTCCCGTGTGTCGATTGCTTTATACGTGTATTCCTGCTGGTTTTACGTATGTGTATAATCAAGGATTATTCGTGAATGACAATCACTCAGTACGAACATTGATTGATGTAAATAAAGGGATTCGTTTGAATGTGCTGAGTCTGAACAAAACCGAAGTGAAGGCGATTGATACGTATGCTGCATTGATTCGTACGTTACAGGATTCGATGAATCAGCAGCATCACCGTGAATTGCAGGATATTCAAGTTGTCCGTTACGAAAACGAGCGCTATTACTTCAATCTTTTGCCAAAGCATATATTAAAAACGATTGATCAATCAAAAGACAAATTACCAGAATTATTCAATGCTGGTTATGTTTTAAACGGTGACTATCAAAGTCTTTATCGGGAGATCATTACTCGATTAATGAATAATACAAATCTATTTTCACTGATTTATCAAATATTGCGAGCCAAGGGTACTGGTGGACAAGTCTATGCGAATACCTATCACATTATGAAAATGATTGAGATCAATCAAAACTTTTTAAAGGAGCTGATTCAAATGGAGAAACTAGAAAAGGATGAACTAGAAAAAATTCGTCGCGATGGCTACTTCTTGAAAAAAGAATATGCGAATAAGAACAAAGCCGATTCAATTGGACTTCGATTATTAAATGCTTTGAAGGCTAATAATAAAGATGCCTTTATGGATATTTTGTTAAACAGCTATATGTACTTAAATAAGTTGGTGCCCAAATATTTTACAGATATCTTCTTAGATGATGAACGTTTCAAAATCATTGGATATAGTTTTGTAGCAGGAATTATTGGAGAAGCTCATACTACTGAAGGAGGAAATGACAATGAGTAAAGGGTTAACGATGACAATGATTTTTCTAGCAGAGAGTGCGAACTACGGAGAATCTTTAGGAAATGTTGCGACATTGAAAAAAATTACACGAGGCAAGGGTGAACAATATACGTATATCTCTCGTCAAGCGATTCGTTATAACATTGTCGAGCAGTTAGGTGAGCCCTTAGCTTCATTGAGTGCAGAAGGCAGTGGGACAAAGCAAGTCATTCAATTTGATCAACATGCAACGATTGATAAATATCCAGAGGTTGATTTATTTGGCTATATGAAAACGGCAAAAGGCGACAATGCTTTAACGCGCTCTGCGAAAGTTCGTTTGTCGAACGCTGTATCGCTTGAAACATATAAAGGTGATACCGATTTTCTAACAAACATGGGCTTAGCTAAACGCTTAAGAGAAAATGGGAATGAAAAAGCAATGAACTCGATCGCGCAATCAGAAATTCATCGCTCTTTCTATCGTTATACGGTAACAGTTGATTTGGATGAAATTGGGATTGATCGCAATGTGGATATAGAATTATCCAATGAAGAAAAAAGTCGCCGTGTTCAAAAATTATTGGATACGATTCAATATTTATACCGCGATATTCGTGGTCGTCGGGAAAATTTACAGCCGTTATTTGTTGTAGGTGGGGTTTATGAACGGAAAAATCCGCTATTTGAAAATGTAGTAGATGTTCATCAGAATAAGGTGGATGTTGAAAAAATTGAGGGAGTCCTTACTGATGCGCTTCGGCAAGATACGTTTGTAGGTGTGGTGAAGGATGCTTTTGAGAATACTGCAGAAATTCAGGAAGTGTTGCAAGGACAAAAAATCCCGCAAGTTTTTGAAAGCTTGAAACAGAAAGTAGCGGATTACTATGAAAGGGATTAAGCTAATCGTCCATCAAGACATGGTCAATTATCGCCGTCCGACAAGTTTTCAGCTACGTGAAACGTATCCATTGCCGCCGTTATCGACTGTTATTGGCATGGTGCATAATTTATGCGGATACCAGCACTATGAACCAATGAAGGTTAGTATCCAGGGTAATTATTTTTCCAAAACCAATGATTTATATACGCGATATGAGTTTAAGAATGGAATGAAATTCGAAAAGGCTCGTCATCAGCTGAAGGTGAATGAATTTGGTGTTAGTCGAGGAATCGGCTACACAGAATTGTTGGTGGATGTGCATTTGATTTTGCATATCGTGCCAGATGACCAAGAAAAGGTCGAGGAAATCTATCAGTTTCTAAAATATCCAGCAGAGTTTCCTTCTTTAGGTCGGCGAGAAGATTTGGCGAATTTTGAGAAGGTTTCGATTGTGGAGATTGAAGAAAAAGAAGTGGAAGAAGATATCGAATTTCGCGATCAGTGGAGTGCCTATATGCCTGTGAAAAAAGTAGCTGAAGGAACTATTTCATTGGATGCTGACGGTACATTATCATCCGGCACCCGGTTCATTTTACCGAAAGTTTATGAGCTTTATAATTTTGGGACAAAAAACAAGCCGAAATTCAAAAGAAATTGGATCGAGCGAAAAGAAGTCGTGTATTCAAGTGTTTTCACGGTCGTTGAAGAAGAAAGTATTGATGTAGACGAAGAAGGAGATATTGTATTTTTATTATAATAGGAGGAACTATGAACGATCAATTTTGGGCAAAATCAACGGGAGAGACCATTGTTCACCACACGAAGCAACTATTAAGAGCCTATGATCGACTAAAAGACTATTATCCGGAGATTCCTGTGAATTGGAATCTCCTTCGTCTTATTTGCCAATATCATGATCTAGGCAAAATGAACCATTTATTTCAAGAAAAGATGCGAGATGGTGTAAATAAAAAAGACGGGGAGATCCCACATGCCTTGCTCAGTATTGCCTTTTTTCCAATCAAACAATTAAAAGAAATCTATTCTAAAGATGACTTGAGGGCTGCTACCTACGCAATTGCATTACATCATGAACGGGATTTTTCTCAGATAGAAATGGATCAATACAAGCATGAAGTAGCCTTATTGGCAGAACCGGTAGAAAGTTTCTTGTTTAATGAGATAGAGTTAGATAAACCGACTATCATTAAGCGACCATCTGTTTCATATTATCGCCTTCTACACAAATTAGCCAGCAACGATGAATGTTTTAAAGAGTATGTCATGTTAAAAGGCTTACTAAACCGAATCGACTATGCCGCCAGTGGAGACTATCAAATCGAATATCCAGCAAATTTTCTAAATAAAAATATGCCAAAAGTTCGAGAATCATGGCGGAAAAAGCATTCTGATCCAACGATTGATTGGAATGAGATGCAAAAATACGTTCAAGCCCATCAAGACGAGAATCTAGTGCTTATCGGACAGACTGGCTTGGGTAAAACAGAAGCTGGATTGCTGTGGATCGGTGATAACAAAGGTTTCTTTACCTTGCCATTACGCACGGCGATCAATGCTATTTATGACCGGATTCGAAAAGATATTACAGATAAGGAAGAATATAAAGAGCAAGTTGGAATTTTGCATTCGGATAGTTTGGCTGTTTTATTAGCGGAACAAGAGAAGAATAAGGAAGTAGAATTGGATAAATTGGAAAGCTATCTCACTGAAACGCGCGGCTGGTCGTTACCACTGACTGTTACGACATTGGATCAAACGTTTGACTTTGTTTATCATTATGCGGGATTTGAACAAAAGCTGGCGACATTTGCCTATTCCAAGGTAGTGATCGATGAGATTCAAATGTATTCACCGGATTTATTGGCCTATCTGATTAAAGGGCTGAAAGAGATTCAAGATTTTGGCGGGAAATTTCTTGTGATGACTGCTACCTTACCACCATATTTATTAGATCTTTTTGAAAAAAGAGGGCTGAAATGGAAAAAGAATTCTCCTCGTTTCTTGGATCAAAAATTATCAGAACGTCACAATGTGCAAATTTTGGAAGAAGGAATCTCTGCAGAGGCAGTTGCTGAGCTGTATCAGTCAGGAAAATTGTTAGTGATCTGTAATACCGTTCGAAAAGCGAAGGAAATCTACAAAGAATTGTCGGAATTGATAGTTGGAGTAGATATCCATTTGATTCACAGCCAATTTATTCGTAAAGATCGGCAGGATAAGGAAAAAAAGATTCAAAAATTTGCAAAGTCTAACAAAGAAGGTATTTGGGTAGCGACGCAAGTAGTAGAGGCATCTTTAGATATTGATTTTGATTTGTTGATTACAGAATTATCCGAATTAAATGGGCTTTTCCAAAGAATGGGGCGCTGTTATCGGAAACGACCGTTACTAAACCGTGAGCAGCCGAATGTCTATGTGTTTGATGGCGGTGGTCAGGTGACGAGTGGAATCAGCTCCAGTGAACAAGCAGTGGTACATTATCAGATATTTGAGTTGTCCAAGTTGGCGTTACGGAATAAAGGCTCTGGTATTTATAACGAATTAGACAAAATGAATATGATCGAACAAACGTATACGACAGAAAATATGAAGCAAACAGCCTATTACGAAAGAGTAGACACGATGTTGAATTGGTTGTCGGCGATCGAGGATGACGGGAAGAGTGCAGCTGAAGTACGGAAGCTTTTCCGAAATATCCAAAGTCGAAATATCATTCCAGAGAATGTTTATGATGATAATAAAAATAAAATAAATGAGTACATGGAGATTCTATCTTTATCTTCTAAGGAGATAGTAAGTAAGAAAGATAAGGAAAATCCAAGAATATACAGGCAGAAAATCAAATCAAAGTTAGAAAATTACATGATGTCGATCCCAGAGTGGTTGTTTAGGAATTGCCTTAAAGAAAATCAAGTCCGCTGTGAGCAGATCGGTCGTTACGATCAAGTCTTTTTTGTTAACGGAATTTATGAGAGTGATGTTGGTTTCCAAGTGTTGAAGGGTGAGAAAGAAGACAACTTCGGTTAGGTGACAACAATGAAGATTACTGGAAATATGATCAATTACTTTTTCGTGTGTGAAAGAAAATTGTGGTTATTCGCTCATGGACTGCAATATGAAGAAGAGAATGAGAATGTTCAACTGGGAAAATTATTGGATACTGGTACTTACAAAGATAAACGTAAACAAATCATGCTGGATGGAACGATCAATATTGATTTTCTTGAAGATTGGAAGGTCCTACATGAAGTCAAAAAATCACGAGCCATTGAACCTGCTGCAGTCTGGCAATTGAGGTATTACTTGTACTATTTGCAAAAGAAAGGTGTTTCTGTAGAAAAAGGCTATATTGATTATCCGAAACTCAGAGAACGCATAGAAGTTACCTTGAATGAGGAAGAAACCAAAGAATTGGAGGGAATTATTGAATCAATTGAAGCAATAATCACTCAAGAGGATTCACCAAAAGTCGAAAAGAAGATTTGTACAAAATGCGCGTATTATGACTATTGTTTTATCTAGGAGGTGGAGAAAATCGAAAGCTACTATTTATATTCCAGCGGAACATTAAGTCGCAAGGATAATGTTATTCGGATGGAGACAGCAGATGGTCGAAAAAAAGATTTAAAAATTGAGATGACACGAGACATCTATTTATTTGGCGAAGTGACGACCAATACGAAATGTTTAAACTATCTTTCTGAAATGAAAATACCTGTGCATTTTTTTAACTACTACGGATATTATACTGGAACGTTTTATCCTCGAGAGAAGAACGTATCTGGGAAGCTCCTTGTTCAGCAAGTATATCATTCTGCGGAAGAAGAAAAGCGCATCATTTTGGCAAGAAAGTTTGTTGACGGGGCAACGGCGAACTGTTTACGCAATTTACAGTATTATCGACGCCGAGGCAAGGAAGTCGAAAGACAGATAACGGAGATTGAAGCTGTTAGGAAAAGAATTCCTCGCACAAATGAAGTTGAGGAACTGATGGGGTTAGAAGGAAATATACATCAAATCTACTATAGTGCTTGGGAAACTATCTTCAATGATGAAATTGAATTTAAGCAAAGGGTGCGCCGTCCACCAGATAATATGGTGAACACGTTGATTTCCTATTTGAATATGTTGACTTATAGTGCGTGTTTATCAGAAATCTATGTTAGTCAACTCAACCCAACAATCAGCTTTCTTCATAGTAATTCTGAACGAAGATTTTCTCTATCTTTGGACATTGCTGAGATTTTTAAGCCATTAATTGTTGATCGATTGATTTTCTCTTTGATCAATAAAAAAATAATTACTGAAAAAGATTTTGAAAATGGCTCGAATGGAAATTATTTAAAACAGACTGGGCAACAAAAAGTCTTACGTCAATTTGACGAACGATTGAATAAAACGATTCGTCATCGAGAGCTTAAAAGAAATGTTTCCTATCGAAAATTAATGCGTTTAGAGTGTTACAAATTGATTAAACATTTGATGAGTGATAAAGAGTATGAACCTTTTAAAATTTGGTGGTGAAAAATAATGTATGTCATTCTTGTTTACGATATTTCTTTAGAAGAAAAAGGCGCACGTGTCTTAAATCGCGTATTTAAAATCTGCAAAAAGTATTTAAGTCATGTGCAAAAATCTGTTTTTGAAGGAGAAATCACACCTGCAAAGTTAAAGAAGTTAGAACAAGAGTTAAAAGAATATATCCGTGAAGACCTAGATTCAATCTTGATTTTCAAAAATTCCAATAAAAAATGGTTGAAGAAAGAATACATTGGCATTGACGGTACGGAATTAGTTTCGAATTTCTTTTAGATTTCAAATCTGTCGATGTGAGGTGCCCTAAAAATCCCCTAGTTACGACAGATAATGAAAAATGCGAGAAATAAAAGGTTATTTCTGGTATTCAATGTTATTTAAGTCAGAAAAGGAAAGCGTATTTTCGAGATCGACAGAAATGGGTTCAAGAAGCCTGTTGTTTCAATGTATACTAATCACGGAGTCTAAATCTAAAAATAGTGGAATGTAAATATTATTTTCTTCTCAAAGCTTTCGATCTTAATTATTGTCTAAATCTAAAAATAGTGGAATGTAAATGAAGAAGAACCGCCGATATTACTGTCTGTTTCCCGTCTAAATCTAAAAATAGTGGAATGTAAATCACCACCACCAGCGCCTTTTTCGAGGTTCTCCCTGTCTAAATCTAAAAATAGTGGAATGTAAATATGATTATTTGTTAAGTGTAGAAAATGACCTTGTTCGTCTAAATCTAAAAATAGTGGAATGTAAATACTGTCTATTTCATTTATTTGTTTTCTAGTCATCAGTCTAAATCTAAAAATAGTGGAATGTAAATAAAGCATAGCAAATTTAGAGAGCGTTTCTGCTCTCTGTCTAAATCTAAAAATAGTGGAATGTAAATTCAGTAAATACTTTGTATTGACTCAACTTTACACAGTCTAAATCTAAAAATAGTGGAATGTAAATTCTGGAAGCTTTTTTTCGTCTATTTCATCTTCTAGTCTAAATCTAAAAATAGTGGAATGTAAATAGCTTCTAGTTCGGTGTAGTTCATTGACAGGACATCGTCTAAATCTAAAAATAGTGGAATGTAAATCTCTGATACACTCGCGGTTTCAGTACTTATTTTCAGTCTAAATCTAAAAATAGTGGAATGCAAATTCCGAAAAATAAGCTCGGTAATAGTTGAATCTCATTGTCTAAATCTAAAAATAGTGGAATGTAAATACACAAACGCCCGCGCCAAATTGCCGTAGCATTGTTTGTCTAAATCTAAAAATAGTGGAATGTAAATCTTCTAATCTCTTTCTGTTACAAAAAGCATCCATGTCTAAATCTAAAAATAGTGGAATGTAAATCTATATTTCAATATCAAACAGGACGGATGGTAAAACGTCTAAATCTAAAAATAGTGGAATGTAAATTCATAATGATCACCTCAAATTGTCTTTATGCTTTTGTCTAAATCTAAAAATAGTGGAATGTAAATGGAGTTGAACAAGGTGAAGTCGCGATCGTAGCTATAGTCTAAATCTAAAAATAGTGGAATGTAAATAAAAATTCTTACTGCTTCTTTATCCTGTTCCGTTAGGTCTAAATCTAAAAATAGTGGAATGTAAATTGTTGCTTACAGTCTTTTGAGGACTGACCTTTTGATTGTCTAAATCTAAAAATAGTGGAATGTAAATAACTTTTGGATGGACTTAGATACAGGAGAAGCTGAGGTCTAAATCTAAAAATAGTGGAATGTAAATAAAATAAAACGACCACATCTTTGACAATGGCCGCCTTGTCTAAATCTAAAAATAGTGGAATGTAAATATCATTTGTGGGCTTCACGGAGAAGGTACGGCAATGGTCTAAATCTAAAAATAGTGGAATGTAAATCCGAAAAACATTGATCAGATCGTCAAAGAAGGGAACGTCTAAATCTAAAAATAGTGGAATGTAAATTTCAACGAGATATGCCCCGCCGTTTGCAGTTGTTTGGTCTAAATCTAAAAATAGTGGAATGTAAATCCTGAAGGGATGCTGATGAGTCAAGCACCGTGGTGGGTCTAAATCTAAAAATAGTGGAATGTAAATGGCCTTATTATCCCTTCAGAAAACTCGGGGATAGTGTCTAAATCTAAAAATAGTGGAATGTAAATAGTACAGAGGTAGCTTTACAATATGGATTGAATTTGTCTAAATCTAAAAATAGTGGAATGTAAATGTCCAATAGGGTCCTCATAAAAAAGCGTGTTTCCTGTCTAAATCTAAAAATAGTGGAATGTAAATAATGCTATTAATGAAGTCGGAGAAAAATGTTTTGAGGTCTAAATCTAAAAATAGTGGAATGTAAATTCGGGTGAGTGGTTCTTTACTTATGGTCAACCACCAGTCTAAATCTAAAAATAGTGGAATGTAAATTTCAAAGCTGACAAAGCATATCCGATTTCCTATTACAGTCTAAATCTAAAAATAGTGGAATGTAAATGCATTCCAGTTCCCGTACCTAGCTCAATCAGTTTATGTCTAAATCTAAAAATAGTGGAATGTAAATGGTACTTAGGTGGTATATCAAGCACGGGTCGCTAGGTCTAGATCTAAAAATAGTGGAATGTAAATTTTCATCCGTGGTGCCGCACGATCGCAGTTGCTGTTGTCTAAATCTAAAAATAGTGGAATGTAAATTCGAGAACTATCTCTGGTGCCCTAAGGTTGATCGTTGTCTAAATCTAAAAATAGTGGAATGTAAATATGATTGGAACACTACCTCCAAATAAGTAATTCATAGTCTAAATCTAAAAATAGTGGAATGTAAATGAGTACAAAGAACTACATCAGATTTTCGGTCAAGGGTCAAAATCTAAAAATAATGGAATGTAAATGGGAACTTCGCCATCACTTTTTCGGCGACATCTACAGTCTAAATCTAAAAATACTGGAGTACTAATTGCATAAAGTAAGCTTAAAGATTATCGGAGCTAATCTGAATACTGCGAGGAAGAAAACATGAAAGTATATACGGTTCAACAAAGAGATTTTTTATCATATTCTGACTCACAGGGCTTTATTTTACCTCAAAGAGATCCAGAAAATTCTATTTTTACAGATGACGAAGAAGGAGCCAATTGTTTGTGGGCTCTAGAATGGATGAAAGGACAATTTGAAAAACGTATGATTATTCCTTTAGATCGCGATCTGATTTGGGTGTGGCCGGATATTCAGGCGTATCTATATGACAGAAATAATCTTGATTTTTCACGGCATGCATTGTTTACCTTTGAAATTCCTGCGAGCTCCTATAAAAAAGATATTTTATGGTCGGATTTCTTTAGATGGCATGAAGTTTTGAATCGTTTGTGGGAAGGGAAAAAAGACGAAAGCGAAAGATATGAAGAAATTTTCCAGTTAAAGAAACACGAACAAGCTGGAAGAGTACAAGGAACCACAACACGATTGCATAAGGACTGGATCAAGCGAATAACCTAGGAGGCATATTATGGCGAGATGGGAAAGATTATTTAAACCACATATTTTGGAAAGAGGATATGAGTATTTCTTAGAAGATCGGATCGTTGATTTTTGGCTAAAGGATAATTTGATAGAAGCATCCGTTGCTGGGACAGAGGACTATCAGGTTGTGATTGAAGAAATTGGTTATGATTTTCCTAGGCTTTATTGTGATTGCCCGTTTGCGGATGCGAATAATAACTGCAAGCATATGGCGGCTGTTTTATATGAATATGAAGATCGGAAAGCAGATGAACGTTGGGATGAGGAAACAGGGGTGTCGGAACAAGTTGAAAAAATGGTAATGAATGTAGATGAAGGAGTCGTCCGTGAGTTCTTAATTGAGCTCTTATGGAAGGATAAAAGCTTAGCTCATCGTTTTGCTCGACTAATCTCGCCTCATATTACCGATAAAGACATACAACAATTAAACCATAAAATCGATAAAATTATTCAGCAACATGCTGGCTATGAAAATTACCTTGAGTACCATCAAATAGAAAACTTTGTTTCTGACTTAATAGAATTTATCAACGAAGAAATTACACCTGTCATAGAGAAAGAGGCACATCTTGCTGCTTTTCAATTGATAAATCACATTGTTCTAAAAGTTAGGGAAGTGGATATGGATGATTTTGAAGGAGAGCTATTTGAACTGTCTGCGGAGTGTCGGTACACCTGGGAATCAATTCTTAATAAAGCGACTAACCAAGAACAAGAAGAGATGCATTCTTGGTTTAAATCACAGCTAGCTCATGGTAAGTACTATTTTGGTTATGGAGAAATCGAACAAATTTGTGAGGATCACTTTTAAAAGTAAAGTTTATTTTCAAATGCATAATTACAAGAAACTTTCTAAGTAAGAATAATGAGGTACAACTTTATCAATTGTGTAAAAGACCTGTTCGAGTGGCAGCAAATCTGTCGACCTAATAAAGATTAAAATACCTGTAGTTACGACAGCAACTAATAACTATTGAAATAAACGGTTTTTTGCTCAAAGGGACTGTTATGTTTACTAAGTAACAGCAACGAAAGGTAGAGGTCGACAGAAATATGCTATTAGAGCATTGCGACATAAAGTATAATTGTAGGTGGGATCAAAATCTAAAATAGTGGAATGTAAATTTGCTAACTACTTTGAATTGGATGAAGAGTTTTATTATCAAAATCTAAAATAGTGGAATGTAAATTGCGTCGTTGAAGCGAAACACATGTCGCTGGTCCAATCAAAATCTAAAATAGTGGAATGTAAATTGGGCTAACATAAGTTGCGCGATTCCTTCCGCCTAATCAAAATCTAAAATAGTGGAATGTAAATAGAGCTATATCGTCAAACAATTCTTTAGGCATTTTTATCAAAATCTAAAATAGTGGAATGTAAATTTCGGATACTTCTTTTTCAATGATTGTTAGTCTTAATCAAAATCTAAAATAGTGGAATGTAAATTGAAGATAGGCGCCTTGTTCGCTTCAGTTGGTAGGAATCAAAATCTAAAATAGTGGAATGTAAATATTAAACATGGAACCACATAAATTCATGAATACAGATCAAAATCTAAAATAGTGGAATGTAAATACAGAAGAACAGCTGGAAAGATTTGCAGGAGGACACATCAAAATCTAAAATAGTGGAATGTAAATGAAGGATACCAAATTGACAATACGAAACACAAATTTATCAAAATCTAAAATAGTGGAATGTAAATAAAATACATACTAACAACCGATTACGTGGGTCAAAATCAAAATCTAAAATAGTGGAATGTAAATTAAATGCTTCGCCCATTTTAACTCATCCTCTCTTTTATCAAAATCTAAAATAGTGGAATGTAAATAAATCCCATAGTTGTTTTTCTAGCTCAGGAAAGGAGATCAAAATCTAAAATAGTGGAATGTAAATTCAACACATTTATATCCAATAATTCGAAAACTTGTCATCAAAATCTAAAATAATGGAATGCAAATTCAGTAAGAACTCGCTTGTCATACCAGTCGCGGTCAATCCAAATCCAAAACAACGAAATATAATTTTTTCCATCCCTAGTACCATACGATCGTTATCCACTCATCGTAACGTTTCTAACACACTTTCCAAAATCGGAAGGTGTGTTTATTTTTTCGTCATTTATCTCAAAACTCCGCAACTTTCATCCGAAACGGGTGTGTTATTTGCTAGAATTAATAATAGAATAATTATTTTTCACGAGGAGAAAGCGGATGCAAGAAAAAATCAGGGTATTGGTCATTGATGATGATCAGGAGCTTTGTTCGATTATTGAGCGTTATTTGAAAAATGCGGATTATGAGGCGCAGTTTGCACACACGGGTGCTGGCGGACTGAAAATGGCGTTGGCGGGGGATTACCAGCTGATTGTATTGGATATTATGCTGCCGCAAATTGACGGGATGAGTATTTTAACGGAGCTTCGTAAGCAAAGTGTCGTGCCGGTTTTGATGCTGACAGCCAAGAATGAGGAATCGGACAAGCTTCGCGGGCTGCAATTGGGGGCGGATGATTATTTGACGAAGCCTTTTAGTATGGCGGAGTTGATGGCGCGGGTGGATTCGCTGGTTCGACGCTATACGAAATTCAATCAAACGGCTGGCGCTGAAAAGGTGCTGAAGCTAACGCATGTATCGCTTGATTGGCAAACGCGAATGGTCTTATTAAATGGGAAACCGTTGGAGTTAACGAGTAAAGAGTTTGAGCTTTTATATTTTTTGGCGGCGCATAAGGGACAGATTTTTACGAAGCGGCAAATTTATCAGCAGGTTTGGGGGGAGGAATACGCGTTTGATGACAATAATATCATGTCCTTCATCAGCAAACTGCGGAAGAAAATTGAACCGGATGCCGCGCGGCCGTTCTTTATTCAAACGGTTCGCGGTGTGGGCTACCGATTTAATCAGGAGGGATAGAAGATGTTGCTGTTGAGTATTAGTTGTTTATGTTTAGCTATCATTTGTCTATATCTGATTGCGAAAATGCGGAAAAATAAACGTCAAATTGATCAGGCGATGACTGTTTTAGAGGATATCGGTGAAGGGAACCTTGATCGGAAAATAGTTGTGGATGAAGGCTCGGAGGTGGCGGTACTCTGTTTTCGGTTAAATGAGATTGTTTCAGAAATGAAGCGGCAGCTTAGCCAGCTTCAGGTTTCGGAGAATGAATATCGGAAGCTGATCACCAGTCTATCTCATGATGTTCGAACTCCATTGGCGTCATTGATTGGTTATTTAGAGGCGATCAATGATGGCTTGGTGACTAAAGAAGAGCAGCGGGATTATTTGCTTTCCTCTCAGGCCAAGGCATTTGAATTAGAAAGCTATATTGATACGCTTTTTGAATGGGTTAAGCTGGAATCTGGTGAGCGTCGCTATCAGTTTGAGCGGCTCGACGTTTGCGAATTGCTGCGGGAGATTATCAGTGAATGGATTCCCCGAATGGAACCGCAATTTAGTTACGATGTTCAGATTCCAGAAGAAGAGCTTCACTGTCTGATTGACGAACTCGCGTTTCGACGAATCATCGATAATTTATTAGAAAATTGCTTGAAACACAGTCAAGGAACAACTATTACGATTAAGCTTTCGGAACAGAAGGAGCAGGTATGGGTGGAGGTTGCGGATAATGGTCAAGGAATCTCTGCACGGAATTTACCTCGAATTTTTGACCGTTTATACAAAGGGGATGAAGCTCGCGGTTCGAAAGGCAATGGCTTGGGACTGGCGATCGTTCAAGAATTAGTTGCAGCGCATCATGGAGAAATCAATGCCAGCAGTCAACTAGGTGAGGGCACAGTATTTTGTCTGATGCTGCCTAAATAAACCAGAAAAAAACAAGGGTTCGGCAAGGTTATGACAAGGTAGCGCTGCTAAGCTAGAAGTATAGAAAGGATGGTCGTAATGGAAAAATTTATTGTAAAAACCACCGCGTTGTCAAAGCGTTATAACGATCAACCCGTGGTCAAAGATGTATCGATGACCATTCCCAAAGGCAAAATCTATGGGCTTTTGGGACGAAATGGTGCGGGTAAAACGACGATCATGAAAATACTGTTAGGTTTAGCGAGCGCAAGTTCAGGCGAGGTCAGATTGTTCGGCCAAGCGCCAGACAAATACCCGGAAGTGTATTCACGGATTGGGAATATTATTGAGACACCGAGTTTTTATCCTTATTTATCTGGTCCCGAAAATTTAAGTGTTTTTTCTAAGTTGAAGGGTCAGGTACAAAAAAACAGTGTTGCGAAAGCATTAGAGCTGGTAGATCTGAGCCATGCTGAGCACAAACGTTTCGCCAATTATTCCTTAGGGATGAAGCAGCGTTTGGGAATCGCCAATGCATTGATGAACGATCCTGAGTTATTGATTTTGGATGAACCTACTAATGGCTTGGACCCAATTGGAATCGTCGAAATTCGTAAACTGTTGAAGGAGTTAACAGAAATTAAAGGAAAGACGATTCTGATTTCTAGTCATCAGTTGTCAGAGATCGAACAAATCGCCGATATCATCGGTATCTTGCACGAAGGTGAACTGCTGGAAGAATGCGACATGAATCAAATTGCCCAACACAATCAGCGCTTTATCAGTATCACGGTATCGGATAGCCATCAAGCAACCCGATTATTGGAAGAAAACTTGCAGTTAACCAATTATCAAGTCGATGAAAGTGGTACGATCAAAATTTTTGATTTCACCTATGAACCGCAAGAAATCAATTTACTATTTGGAAAAAGTGGGATTGAGGTTTCAAGCCTGTTTATCGGCTCTGGTAATTTAGAAGAACACTTTCGCGAAATTACGGGAGGTGTTGGCATTGCTTAATGTGATTTCAGCTGAATGGATGAAGCTTAGACGTAACAGAATCTTTACCGTATGCTCTTTACTAACGCTATTTTCATCCGGTTTTATGGTGTTTAAGGATCTAGTCATTGTTGAGCGACCACCAGAAACTTATCAGATGTGGTTGATGGGGATCTATATGGTTGTGGGGATGATGTTATCAATTATGAGTGGTTTTATTATTACGTTTTTAATGCAGCGAGAATATGAGGATCGAACGATCAATAATGTATTAACTGCACCAACCTCTAGAGGCCGCTTCCTTTTAGGAAAAGTAAGCATTTGGTTTATCTGGTACATTCTTACGCTCGTAGGGGTTGTTATCATCTATACGATTGGCGGTTGGCTGATCTATCCTGAAACTTTTGGCTTCACTGGAGCGAAGACACTCGTCCTAACGCTTTTAAAATACTGCTTGTTGAGCTTTGTTGCCACACTTCCGTTACTAACTGTCAGTGTTGTACAGCGAAAATTATTTTATCCAACAATTATGGTCGCTTTGGCTTTTACTGGAATTGAAATGTTCGCAATGAATATGCCTTTCAAAATAGCGCGGATCATTCCGTGGTCCGCAGTGGTTGTCCAAAGCTTAGTCGAGCTGCCGTTGAAGGATGATCTAGTAACTTTGGGGAGTATTTTTTTGACCGGAATCGTTGGTGTTATAGCGGCTTATTGGCTATTTAAGAAACAGGATCTGTAGAAAATAGTTTCTTATATACAGACAGTGTTTGAAAACGCTATACTAGATAAATAGAAAAGTAATTTAGCTCACTATCTAAGGAGGAGTTATGGAGAAGTCAGAAATACAGCAGCGCATCGAAACCTTTAAGGCCTTCGGTGAAACGCTTAAGGGTGCAAAGGTTTATTTTCGCGAAGATTGGGAAGTTCTTTATTTTGATTTGCAAGGGAAGATGTTTGGAATGATGAGCGATCAGGCGGATGAGGATGCGATTATCACGTTGAAAAATCTACCTGTAAAAAATGAGGAACTACGGGAGATATACGCCGGTACTGTGATTCCGGGGTATTACACGAATAAAAATCATTGGAACTCGATCAAATTGGCTAGTGAAGAACTAGATGATGAGGCCATCAAGCAATTGATTGAAATTTCCTATCAATTGGTGTACCAGAAGCTGACGAAAAAACAAAAAGCGGAAATTGAAGCTTAAAAAATGGCGCTGCGAACTACGCAGCGTCATTTTCATTGTTCGCTTTCTCAGACCAATGCAAGGCCAAATAATAGCCAGTAATACCCATACCAATCACAAAGCACGCGGCATCGAAGCTATTGATGTCTGGCTTGAAGAGTGCATAAAGGATTACGACTACTAGCCAATTTACGATTCCCCATAACACATTTGTCGAAGCGGAAGCCGGTTTTTTCCAAGGAACAGCCCATTTTTCAGCAGTAATTCCTTTAACAAAATGTGGAACGCCGTTTGCAAATAGCATACCCAAAACGATACAAATAATCGAATCCATTGTAATTATCTCCTTCTAACGTGTTCATTCTGTAGTATACCTCTTTCGGTATCATTTTTCTTCCTACTTTAAAAAAAATTATCGTTAGCTGAGCAGAGGATTTAACAGCAAAGAGAACTTGATGTTATGGTAGAAATGAACAACGTAAGGAAACACGAAAATAAAAAGGAGGAATTTACTGATGAAAGCACCATTAATTACTATGAATGATGGTCATCAACTACCAGCAGTTGGCTTAGGCACGTATCAGATTCGTGGAGGAGAAGGACTTGATCAAGTCTTGACGGCTATCCAGGATGGGTATCGCTTGTTGGATACCTCTACGAATTATGATAGTGAAGGGATCGTGGGTGAAGCGATTCGCCGTTCTGGGATTCCTCGTTCTGAATTCTTTGTAACGACGAAATTGCCTGGTAAGTATCATCACTATGAGGATGCATTGATGATGATTCAAGAATCCCTGTTCCGAATGGGCTTGGATTATTTTGATTTGTATTTGATCCATTGGCCACTGCCAAAACGCGGGTTATATGTGGAAGCGTGGAAAGCGATGGTAACGGCGCAAAAATTAGGCTTGATCCGCTCGATTGGGGTATCGAATTTTGAACCCGAGCATTTAGATAAGATCATTAGTGAAACCGGTGTGACACCGGCGGTCAATCAAATTGAGATCCATCCTTATTGGGTACAGGAACGAATGGTAAAAGCGGATAAGGATCGAGGAATCATTACTGAGGCGTGGAGTCCTCTTGGACGCGGCAGTGATGCACTGAAGGAAGCGGTAATCACAGAATTAGCTGAAAAATATGGAAAAACGCCAGCTCAAATCATTTTGCGATGGCATGCGCAACGCGGGATCGTACCAATTCCTAAATCACGTAATTTGCAACACCAACGCGAAAATTTAGCTATTTTTGATTTTGAATTGACGCAAACAGAAATTGAACGCATCAACCTGTTGGAAAAAGCTGATGGACGGATTGAGGGGCAAGATCCAAACGAATACGAAGAGTTTGACTAAAGCACCGTGTTGATTTGGACATTAATTATAATATGAAGGTAACTAGGTTCCCCATCGCCTTTCCCCCTAAAAGTTTATTCTATAAACAATTAATTTTTCATTCAAAAACGTTTTCAACTGTGGCATACTGGAAAGTAGAGGAGCTGCAAGGAGGGCGTAATGAAAAAAGTAATAGCACTGGTGGGGGTATTGGCAGTCGCATTTCTATTTTTCTGGTTCACTCAAAAAGAGGAAGCAGAACAGACCGCGACAACGACGGATTTCTCGCAGACGGAGCAGGTTGAGCCTAGCGAGGATTTTTTTACCAATCGTGACTTAAACGAGTTAGAGATGGTGACGTATCCACGTCACAAGGAATTGATGGAGGATCTGACTGGCGAGGGGAAACTAGTTAGAAAGTCAACACAAAAAGATTTTGTCGGAGCAAAAGCCAACGGCGATGGTCTCTCATGGACCGCTTATTTCGAGAAGTAAAAACGTTTTGATCACTAGCTGATCAAAACGTTTTTTTGTCAGTCGTGCTTTTCCCAGTTTTAACTGCGTGTAATTATCTATGTTAGAAATGGCAGATAATTTTGGTTGGGAATGTTTAGCACGATGATAGGCGTACGAAAATGATTATCCTTAATTCGAGTTAGCTGCGAGTTATGCTTTTTGCAGTATTTCGTTTTTGACCTGAATTTATGGCATTTCTACAATCTATCGATCCAGATGTTTAGCATAATCGTATGCGTAATGAGAATAGCAACAACTTTTTCGATTTTTGAAAAAGTTGTTACATAAAAACGAAGTAGCTGTGCCTCCAAACAATAACATTTATGAAGCTTATAGATTCACCTGACTAAATCGTCGAACGGAAATTTTATACGTAGCCCACATGGCAACGGCATAAATAAGGATGCCAATTCCTAAGATCGGAAGTTGTTGCATTTGGCCCTTAAGAGTTACTGAATCCAGCCAAGTAAGTCCAGGAAAATGCACAAGACATTCTACGATTATCGCCAGAAAAGTTGCTGGAAATAATCCCTTTAGAAAAGAGGTCCCAACCTTATAAACGGTTTTAAAATAAGAGGTTAGAAAGATGAAATTAAAGCAAGCGAAAATCATTAAGCCAAAGCCGTAAAAGGCAACATTTGCTTCGATTCCTACTGGATTAGGCTGTGAAACCAGCTGTAAGCGCAGAAAGGCAAATGGGATAGAAATCAGGATCGTCAACATTTGCGAGACGAGTAGAACCAGCCATTTTCCTAAAACGACCTCTGATTTTTTTAATGGTAGCAAGCTAGAGTAATAAATATCATTGGTTTCTCGTGTGTACATCAGATTCACAAAGTTTCCGATCAAGCTAAAGAGAAAGATCATCGTGTATGGATATGCCGGAATCAGCAACAGCGGCCCCATCAAGGTAAAGATTATCAAGTTGGGATGGGCGGCTAAGCGAGTTTCTTTATATAGTAAATTAGAAATCATATTGTTTCCCCTCCATTCGCACCATAATATCTTCTAAGCTGAGAGCTTCTGTTTCACCAGGGTGCTTCAAATATTGGAAATAATCGACAAATTCTTTTTTTGGCGCGTCTTTGATCAATTCACCGTCTTTGATATAGATGATTGCATCCGCACATTTTTCCAAATCTGATGTGATATGCGTCGAGAAAAGAATACTTTTATCGCCGTTTTTAACGATTTGTTGGAAAATCTCGATCAGGTCATCCCGTGATACTGGGTCAAGGCCGCTAGTGGGTTCATCAAAAATAAACAGTTTGGCTTGATGTGAAAGCGCCAAGGCAATCAAATATTTGACCTTCATCCCAGCTGAAAGCTCTTTAACCTTCTTATTTGGGTCCAAAGAAAAGAGCTTTAAATAGCGGTGATAAGCGGTTTCATCCCAATCGGCATAAAATCGTTTGGTGACTGTCGTGATATCCTTGATTTTCTTTTCTTTATAAAAATCAATCCCGCCTAAAACAACACCGGTTTTTTGTTTAGAGGAAAGCTCATTTTCCAGAAACAGCTTCTCAAACATCATAACTTTTCCATGATCCACGGGAATTAAGTTTAGTAAAGCTTTTAAAATAGTTGTCTTTCCAGCACCATTGACGCCAATCAAGCCGATGATCTTGCCCTCTGGCACTTGAAAGCTGACATTTTTCAATGAGAATGTCGGATAATTTTTAGTGAGTTCTGTAACTTCTAGTAAGTTCATCAGGATTCCTCCTTTTGATCAAAAATATTCTCCATTAGATTTCCTGTCATCCGCATGAAGGTTTCGCTATCAATCAAGGCAATGCCAGCAGAGGCGGGATTGGTATCTCCCAGAACAACCAAACTATCACCGGTTTCGATATTGAGCAGATCACGTGCTTTTTTAGGTAAGACAATCTGTCCGCGGGCCCCAACTGGAACGATTCCAAAAATGTGTTTGCCTGCGGGGCCGATCGGAATCCCTTCTGTTTCTTCATTATGACGAACCAAGTCAGTTAAGGTTACGTCGTAGAGACTAGCTAAGGCATCACATTTGATGACGTCAGGTAAGGAATCGCCATTCTCCCATTTAGCGACGGCTTGCCGTGAGACACCTAATCTTTCTGCCACATACTCCAACGACCAATTATTTCGATTTCTTAATGATCGCAAATTGTTAGCGATCGGATTATTCTGATTATTCATACTTTTCATCCTCCTTGATTACACTTTAGCTTACTTAAAAAGAAAATAGAACCAACTATCGTTAACGAATTTGGTTATGTTTAGTTACAGATAAAAATTTGAACAGTGCTTTTTGATTAGGAATCTAAGCCTTGAAAGGGGTTTGGAGTAGGGAGAAAAGAGGTTGAAGATTTACATTCCACTATAATAGAATGCAAACAAAAAAACGGCAATCGCCGTTTTTTTTTGTTTAGCTTCCCATCAGGAAGTCAAGAATATTCCAGCCATCAGAGGTTTCTCCGCGGTAAAGTTCCGTGAAGCCACATTGCTTGCAGCTGATCGTGATAAATTTTTTATTTTGAACATCGAAAATTTTTGAGAAATTTCCGCCAGTTGCTTGAAACTGGTCAGAAGTATAATGTTGACACCCACATTTATCACAAACAAATTGTTTCCTTTCCATCTCTTTTCCACTCCTTTTTCATTTTCAAGCCGAATACAATCTAGCTGTGTATGTCTCAATCCTTGATACTTTTGATACACCCACTTTTGGTATCTGCAATTTTATAAATTGCAAAAAGCTAGGCTTGTATTCTCTTTGATAGTTAAAATTATACCAAATTCATCGCGGTCTTCCTCCGTCTTTAGGAGTATCTATTTCAATTATCTTTGACAAACGCCGTTTTATTTGGTTAAATAAGAACATACGTTCGTATCGAGAGGGTGTTTTTATGGAGCTAGAAAGAAAAATTGAAATTTTAGCGGAATCTGCGAAGTATGATGTTTCTTGCTCCAGCAGTGGCGTGGAAAATAACACACGAACGGGGACAGTCGGCAGTACTCAACTTTCTGGTATTTGTCATTCGTTCACACCCGATGGGCGCTGTGTATCGTTATTGAAGCTGTTATTTACCAACGCCTGTATTTTTGATTGCCATTACTGCATCAATCGCAAATCCAACGCGATCCCGCGAGCGACCTTTACGCCGCAGGAAGTGGCGGACTTAACAATGGATTTCTACATGCGTAATTATATTGAGGGCTTGTTCTTGAGTTCAGCAATTATCAAAAATCCGGACTACACTTGCGAACTTTTGATCAAAACCTTGAAAATTTTGCGTGAGGAAAAAGGCTTTCGCGGGTACATCCACGTCAAGGCAATTCCCGGGGCGGATGAGAAATTGATCGAGGAATTGGGTTTTCTGGCGGATCGAATGAGCGTCAATGTCGAATTACCTTCCCGCGAAAGTCTGAAATTACTGGCTCCGGATAAAGATCCGTTTGACCTATATAAGCCTATGAAGCAAATCACAACGGTAAAAAAAGAACAGGAATTTTTACCAGCGGTTCGACGAGGGCCTAGCTTTGTACCTGCTGGACAGTCCACTCAGATGATTATCGGAGCTAGTCCTGAGAGTGATCGTTCGATCGTGAAGATTTCGGAGAATCTATATCAAAAGTATCAGTTGAAGCGGGTGTATTATTCAGCGTATATTCCGGTTAATCAGGATAATCTTCTACCAGCAGTTACGACAGAACCGCCATTGTTGCGGGAACATCGCTTGTATCAAGCAGATTGGCTGCTGCGGTATTACAAATTTACGGCCGATGAGATCTTGTCGGAGGACAAACCGAATTTTAATCTTTATCTCGATCCAAAAGCCAATTGGGCAGTTCAGAATTATCAACGTTTCCCCGTCGATGTACAGACTGCATCCTATGATCAATTGTTGCGAGTGCCGGGGATCGGACCAAAAAGCGCGCAAAATATTGTAAAAGCACGCAAGTATTATCGGTTGCATTTAACGGATTTAAAAAAATTAGGGATCGTGATCAAGCGGGCGCAATATTTTATTGCTTGTAACCATGAGACACCAGCCGGATTGATCAAGGACCCAGAGTGGATCATTACGTCATTAATTTCCTCAAAACAGTACGAGGTGTTAAAAAAACACAACACCCAATCAACCAGTGAACAATTGTCATTATTTGATGTTGAGCGCTTTGAACATGCGAAAAGTAGGTGAGTAGGATGCGGGAATCAACGGAGCACTGGGAGTATGACGGAAGTTTTTTAGGGTTTATGACCGTCGTGGATCGCAGCTTTCGGGAAAAACAATTTCCGACGCTGATTTTATCGCCGGAAACTGCGGTAGAAAGTCTATTTTTAGCAGAGTGGGTCGCTACCGATCCCGTCCGCGGAGAAAAAATCTACCGTCGTTTGCGCCAAAAGCTACGACCGGAAAACTTTCTTTTTATTCAAAATGGGTTTTATTCAACTCTTGAAGGTAAGGAGCGTTATTTACTGGACGCGATTGAGATCGCTTTGCAGACAAGAGATTTATTAGAGAATCATCTGGGGCATCCTTCCATCTTAGCATTACGAAAAAGTATTCGTACGATGCTCGGTGAGAATCATGCCTTGCAAGGTTTTGTCCGGTTTGAATATGTTGGCGATGTATTATTCAGTAAAATAAATCCGAAGCATTATGTAATGCCCTATCTATGTCCACATTTTTCGGAGCGTTATCCGCAGGAAAAAATCATGATCTATGATGAGACGCACGAGCTGTTGGGTATCATCGATCATGGCGCTATTCATTTGATGGAAAACACCAGCTGTCCGGAATTTGACGAAGCAAGTAATGAACAGGAGATTCGTCAGCAATGGAAAACCTTTCTGCGAGCAGTCACGATCGATGAGCGCGCAAATTATGTGGCTCAACGGAATCATCTGCCTTTGCGTTTTCGCGGCAACATGACCGAGTTCAAGGCTTAGGAAGAACAATGCCTTTTTGCGCCAGATTAAGTAAGCATTCTTCTAAATAAGCGTTGTTGTGTTCAGGATACAATGGTTGTGTGATGGGTAATGGCTGGATTCTATCCAGTCGTGGCAGATTTTTTCCGCGGTACAGCGGATCGTACCATAGCGGATCGGGCGTGTATCCCCGCTGCTTCATTTCAGCCAGAACCAAAAGATGAAACTGGAACAATTTATAGTAAGGGTGAGTGAAGACGTAATCTACGGTAGCGTGCTTCTTTCCCCAGCCTTTTCCCCGTAGTGCAGCCACTTCACGATGTTGTCCAAGTAACTGTTGCCTAGGAAGCAGTGGAATCAACGCTTCATGCCAAAGACGCATCTCTTTTCCTCCATTCTTCTTCAATTGGATTTTTTCATAAATCATAGGGCTTGACGAATGTTTTGCTTGAGAGGCTTTGCTTTTATGATTTTTCTATTCTGATTTATAATAGGAAGCATTAGGAAGCGAGTGAATTACATGGAAGAGAAAAAAACGCAAGGATCGATGGCGGTCTTGGCGGCATTACTGGCGAATGTGCTGGTAGCGGTCAGTAAGTTCATCGGTTACATGCTTAGCGGCAGTGCCGCAATGATGAATGAAAGTATCCACAGCGTCGTGGATTGCAGCAATCAAATCTTGTTATTATTTGGTGATCGCCGGGCAGCTCGTGGTCAAAGTGACTTGCACCAATTCGGAGAAGGCCGAGCAAAATATTTTTTTAGTACTATTGTAGCAACGATGCTGTTTTTTGGTGGTGGCGCGCTGGGCATTTGGGAAGCGGTAGAGAAATTATTCCATCCTAGCCATGAAGTGGCGAATCCATTAATCGTATTAGGCATCTTGGCTTTCGGTATCTTAGTGGAAGGCAGTTCATTACGCGTGGCAATCAAGGAAATTCGTGAGCTAAATACTGAGAAGCTGCCGCTGTTTAAATTTCTGCACGAAAGTCGTCACAGTGAAATTTTGATTATTTTCACGGAAGATTTTTGTGCGGTCATCGGTTTGGTTTTGGCTATCATCGGGACGTTGTTGACGATGGTTACTGGGAATCCGATGTTTGATGCCTTGAGTGGGTTGCTGATCGGGATGATGCTATTATTTGCTTCAATCTTTTTAGCTCGGGAGTTTTACAGCTTAATTATCGGAGAAAGCGTCTCTAAAAATGACTTAATGAAAATTCAAAATGCCTTCAAGCGTGATGAGGTAAAAAAAGTAATCGACATCAAGACCGTGCATTTAGGACCTACGGAAGTGATGATTGCTGCGAAAATAGATATTGCAGACTCCTATGAAGGTGTCAGCTATGATGTGGTAAATCAAATCGAGCGAGTAATCCGCAAAGGCCTGCCAGACAAGAAGGCCTATATTTATATCGAGACCGACGAGTTTGATCCGGACTATGATCGGAAACGCCAAACCCAATCGGACACATGACCTGTGCCCGATTGTTCTACTTCCTGCTTTAGCCGGTTGGTAGAATGGTGTGCGTAACGAAAATTAGAAGCATTTTTGGTTGGTTAAAGCCAAGATTATTATCTCAAAACGAGTTAACTAGTAACTTACTATCGCTCATTCAATTGCCCTACATCTGTTAGATAGAGGAGGAAATCAGATGTCTTCACTGCGCTTCTTTTTTACTTATTCACGTGAATTTCTCCGTCATTGGGGAAGCTACATTCTTTTAATTGTTGGAACGAATATCGCTTTAGAAATGATAGTAATTCCAATTGTTCAATTTTTGATCGCATTCATTTTAAAGCAGGGAAATATTCCTTATGTGTCCAATACAAATATTTTGACGATCTTAACCAAGCATCCCGCTGTATTAGGTGCTTTACTGTTGCTTTTAGCGTTGGTCTTAACCTTGGTTTTTCTGCAATTTACTTTCCAACTGTTTGGAATCAAAAGTATTCAAACAAAAGAAAATCGGTCGCTTTGGGATTTATTTAAGCAATCGCTTTACCAGATGCGGCATTTGCGTCCAGAGACCTTCTTTTTCTTTCTTTTCTATTTTGTATTGATCTTGCCTTTTGCGAACGCAATTTTCCGAACCCCGTTATTAAGCAAAGTGACGATTCCGGTGTTTATTTTGGAAGCGTTGAGTGAAAATCCGTTGTTTTTAGGAATATTGACAATTGCTTCAATTGCCGTATCTTATATTGGAATTCGGTTATTATTCGTGCTGCCGTTGATGATTTTTTCGGATGATTCACCGAAAGCCGCTATTGCTAAAAGCTTAGAGCTAACGCATCATCGGTTTTGGCACTACGCATGGCGAATCTTCTTTTTAACTGGGATTTTATCTTTAGTCTCGTATGTTGGCTATGGGATAAGTTATGGTCTTCAAGTAGGCTTGGATTTGCTGCCGAAGCCGTTTCCTGCAATCGGTGCTATGCTGACTTTATCAAGTATCCAATTGTTTAGCCAATTGATGCTGGCATGGGCCGCAGTTTTATACTTTAGTGTGTTGGTTCAAAAATTTTATCCTTTAGTAATCAGTGGCGAACGTCCTTTGAGATTAGTTCGACCAAGTTTATGGACGCGGATTGCCGCAGTAATTTTATGTATTTTTTTAGGTGGGACGACCTTACTCAGCAATGTTCTTTATCTAACAGGACTGGAGGATTCGATTCCATTAACGATCTCCCATCGCGGAGTAGATAACGGAAATGGCGTTCAAAATACCATTCCGGCGATGGCAGCGACGATTAAAGAAAAGCCTGATTACATTGAAATGGATATTCAGGAAACAAAAGATCGTCAATTTGTTGTATTTCACGATAAAAACCTAAGAAAGCTGACCGGGCGAGATAAGACCACCCATGAATTGACGCTGAGTGAGATTCAAGAGCTGCAAGCTGTTGAAAATGGTCATGTAGCCCCTATCGCAAGTTTTGATGATTATTTGGCTTTTGCTAATGACCATCATCAAAAACTACTGATCGAGATCAAAACGAGTTCAGCCGATTCCAAAGAGATGGTGAGACATTTCATCGAGAAATATCAAGCAACAATTTTAGCCAATCATCATCGTATCCATTCTTTGGACTATCAAGTGGTAGCAGAGATAAAGGAGAAGGCACCAAAGTTGTATGTCAGTTATGTCTTGCCTTATAATTTAGTATTCCCACAAACGCCGATGAATGCTTATACAATGGAGGAAACAACATTAACCAGTGATTTTGTTCGTCGTGCCCACGAAGAAGACAAAGATGTTTACGCTTGGACAGTGAATGACGCAGATTCTATGGATCGAATGATTTCTCTAAATGTTAACGGCATTGTAACGGATGATCTTAAAACGTTACAAGATCAAATTAAGGTCTATGAAGATAATCCTTCCTATGCGAAGCGAATTGAGATGTACATCAATCGCTTACCGACACTGGATCAACGAATCAGCGAGAATTAGGAAAGAGCGAAAAAAATTCATTAAATTTCCATAGAGTTTTCGTAAAAGATTTTCGAACAGTTGCCTGCTCTATGGTAGAATAGCTATATATTTCACAAAGGAGCTCAACATGAAAAAACGAGGTTTTGAAGTTACAACAGTGTATCAAGATAAAGCAATCAATTTGCCAAAACGAGCAACAAAAAATGCGGCAGGATATGATTTTGAAGCTGCAGAGGATATCGTGATCCCGGCAGTTTGGAAACAAATCATTCAACATTTTACTAAAAATTCAGAGGTATCTGAAAAGGTCGTTAAACCCGTTTTGGTACCAACTGGAATCAAAGCGTATATGGGGCATGACGAATATTTGCAATTAGCGAATCGGTCAAGCAACCCGCTGAAGCGTTTTTTAACGTTAAGTAACGGTGTAGGCGTGATCGATAGTGATTATTATAATAACCCGGATAATGAAGGGCATATTATGTTCCAATTTTCAAATTTTGGGTTGACGGATGTTCACATCAAAAAAGGCGAACGAATCGGTCAAGGGATCTTCCTGCCGTTTCTTAAAGCTGATAATGATGAAGCAGGAGCTGAAAGAACCGGCGGTTTTGGTTCTTCAGACAAACAATAAAATTTTAATCAACGAGTGAGGCGAAGGTTTTGGCGAAAAAATCCAAGACACAATTTATCTGCCAAGAATGCGGCTACGTTTCGCCGAAGTATTTAGGGCGTTGTCCTAATTGCGGCAACTGGAACACGATGGTGGAAGAAATTGAACAAAATCATCCTGAGGATCGCCGCAATCGCGTAAGTTTGACAGGCGAACGTGCGCAACCGACCAAACTAAAAGATGTCGTTTTCAAAAAGGAAACGCGGATTCAAACGGAGTTAGCAGAGTTGAATCGGGTTTTAGGCGGCGGTGTGGTGCCGGGTTCGTTGGTACTGATTGGTGGGGACCCTGGTATTGGGAAATCAACGTTGCTTTTACAAGTCTCGCATCAACTTGCGGCGACTGGCGGAAATGTTTTATATGTTTCCGGAGAAGAAAGTGCGCAGCAAATCAAATTGCGGGCGGAACGACTAGGTTCTAGTGAGACGGATTTCTATTTGTACGCTGAAACAGATATGGGGGAGATCAGTCGGACGATTGAAAATCTGAAACCAGATTATGTCATCATCGACTCAATCCAGACCATGACTCAGCCTGATATTACCAGTGTGGCCGGATCGGTCAGTCAGGTCCGTGAAACAACCGCGGAGCTATTGAAATTGGCAAAAACCAATGGTATCGCTATCTTTATCGTCGGGCATGTGACGAAAGAAGGCAATATCGCCGGTCCTCGGATGTTGGAACACATGGTAGATACCGTGCTGTATTTTGAAGGCGAAAAACATCACAGCTTCCGAATTTTACGGGCGGTAAAAAACCGCTTTGGTTCTACTAATGAAATCGGAATTTTCGAGATGCGAGAGAGTGGTTTAGTGGAAGTTGCTAATCCTTCTCAGGTTTTCTTAGAGGAACGCTTGGAAGGTGCAACTGGATCAGCGATCGTTGTCGCAATGGAAGGCAGTCGACCGATTTTGGTTGAAGTACAGGCATTAGTAACACCCACAGTCTTCGGGAATGCGAAACGAACGACGACCGGCTTAGATTTCAATCGTGTCTCTTTGATCATGGCGGTCTTAGAAAAGCGTGCTGGCTTGCTTTTACAAAATCAAGATGCGTACTTAAAGGCAGCAGGCGGCGTAAAATTAAACGAACCCGCCATTGATTTGGCGGTGGCTGTAGCGATTGCTTCTAGCTATAAGGAAAATGGTACGGAAGCGACAGAGTGTTTTATCGGTGAAATTGGATTGACGGGTGAGATTCGTCGAGTCAATAGTATCGAGCAGCGTGTCAAAGAAGCGAGCAAATTAGGCTTTAAAAAAATCTATTTGCCAAAAAACAATATGGGCGATTGGAAACCACCAAAGGGAATTGAATTGATCCCAGTGGCGACTTTAGGCGAAACATTAAGAAAAGTATTTCGGTAATACGAGGCAGTGCCGGAGTTTTTCCGGCACACTCTTTATTAAAAGGTTTTTATCTTAAAAATTGTATATAGAACTTAGGAGGGATGGCATGCAGAAACGTGTGTTGACAGTAATCATTCTGATTGTTGGAATTAGTTTAGGAGTCACTTTCCTACCAACAGCATGGACAGCAATTGGTAATGCAGATAACATGTGGTTGAATAATTCACTTACGAATGGCCTGATTGGTGCAATTATTTTTTATATTATTTCTTTGGCTATCGTAGAACCAATCACAATTGGAGTAAAAAGAATTGAGAAACAATTAAACGAGCTTAGCTTAACGTATATCTTATTTGGAGTGATCGGTGCGATCTTAGGATTGACTTTGGGATTGATCGGAACAACTCCGTTGTACCAGATTCCGATTCCTTTCATTAATAGCGCATTACCGATTTTAATCATGTTGCTATTGGGATATTTAGGCTTCCGAATGGGAACGACCCGAATCGATGAGTTGAAAAAATTCTTTGGCGGGCGTAATAAGAAGGCAGAAACAAATGAGGGTGAAGTGCTTGAACGCAAGGCAGACGATCATTTTCATAAGTATAAAATCTTGGATACTAGTGTGATTATCGATGGTCGGATCTATGATATTGCCAAGACTGGCTTTTTAGAAGGCGTCTTGATGATTCCGAATTTTGTCTTGTATGAATTGCAGTATATCGCTGATTCTGGAGATAGCTTGAAACGAGTGCGCGGAAGACGCGGACTGGATATCTTGAATGCTTTGCAAAAAGAGGAAGGCATCGCCGTTGAAATGTATGATGGCGATTTTGAAGACATCAGCGAAGTCGATAGCAAATTGATCAAGCTGGCTAAATTGTTGGATGGGGTCATCGTAACGAATGATTACAATCTAAACAAAGTTTCAGAGTTTCAAAATGTTGCCGTATTAAATATCAACGCCTTAGCGAATGCAGTGAAACCAGTGGTTATCCCTGGTGAAAACATGAATGTTTTAGTCGTAAAAGCCGGAACAGAGCGGCAGCAAGGGGTTGCTTATTTAGATGACGGAACGATGGTCGTCGTAGAAGATGGGCAGCACTATATGAACGAACACATTGAAGTCGTTGTTACCAGCGCCTTACAAACCGCTGCTGGCCGAATGATTTTTGCTAAACCAGCGCATTCAAGTCGCAACATTAAAGATGATTCACCTGATAAGAAGTTGGATTATACGAATGAGAAAGCAGCAAAATAACGGTACAGCTTTACTAAACAATGGATTGATTGTACAATTTGTGTTGAGTAGCAAATGTGTTTTATTTGCTAAATAAGCGGGAAAGAGGAACCTTTATATGTCGAAAATTCGTGTGCGCTACGCACCAAGTCCAACCGGACACTTACACATCGGAAATGCCCGAACAGCCTTGTTCAATTATCTATTTGCTCGCCACAATGATGGAGAATTCATCATTCGTATCGAGGACACTGATTTAAAACGAAACATCGAAGGTGGCGAAAAAAGCCAGCTCGAGAACTTGGCTTGGCTAGGAATCGACTGGGATGAGTCGCCTGAAAATCCTGGGAAATATGGTCCTTATCGCCAATCAGAGAGACGCGAGATCTATCAGCCATTAATTGATCAATTATTGATGAGCAACTTAGCTTATAAATGTTATTGTACCTCTGAAGAGCTAGAGGCTGAACGAGAAGCACAACGCGCACGTGGCGAAATGCCGCATTATTCAGGCAAATGTGCCAATCTAACACCAGAGGAACAAGCAGAAAAAGAAGCACAAGGCCTTGAGCCAGTTATTCGCTTCCGTGTGCCTCGTAATACCAGCTTTACGTTTGACGATATGGTCAAAGGCGAGATCAGTTTTGAATCTGATAACGTCGGCGGCGATTTCATCATCCAAAAACGTGATGGTATGCCAACATATAACTTTGCAGTTGCGGTAGATGATCATCTAATGAAGATTACGCATGTATTACGCGGTGACGATCATATTGCCAATACACCAAAACAATTGATGATCTATGATGCTTTTGGTTGGCCGCGTCCAACATTTGGTCATATGACCTTGATTATCAACAGTGAAACAGGTAAAAAACTAAGTAAACGGGATGAAAGTATCCTGCAATTTATCGAACAATATCGCGAACTAGGTTATTTGCCAGAAGCGATGTTCAACTTTATCGCTCTGCTTGGCTGGTCGCCAGTTGGTGAAGATGAGATCTTCCCGCAAGATGAATTGATTAAGATTTTCGATACTGAACGCTTAAGCAAATCACCAGCGGCATTTGATCAAAAGAAATTAGAATGGGTCAACAACCATTACATCAAAGCAATGGATTTGGATAAATTAACCGAGTTATGCTTGCCATATTTAATCAAGGCTGGTAAAGTCGAAGAAAATCCAACACCTGAACGCAAGGATTGGGTAAAACGAGTAGTCAGCTTGTATCAACCGCAAATGAGCTATGCTGCGGAAATTACCGAAGTTTCAAGCTTGTTCTTCCAAGATCATCTTGAGCTAGACGATGCTGCTAAAGAAGTATTAGCTGGCGAAGGCGTTTCGACTGTATTGACCGCCTTTAAAGCACAACTGGAAGCAATGGAAACCGTTGATGCAGCAGGTGTTTTAGCTGCAATCAAGGCTGTTCAAAAGGAAACTGGAATCAAAGGAAAAAACCTATGGATGCCAATTCGTGTCGCAGTCAGCGGTGTGACTCATGGACCAGAATTGCCTGAAACAGTTGAAATTTTAGGCAAAGAAAAAGCCTTAGCACATTTAGATCAAGTAATGTAAACACAACGAAGAGAAGAAGTAGTAAGCGGCGATTTTTCAGAGAGACTGCGGATGGTGGAAGCAGTCAGGTCAACGCGTATGAAATGCATCTCCGAGTGGCCTTGGCGATACGTAGCTAAGGACGTCTGACAGACGTTACCTGTTTCGAGGCAGATAGCTCTGCAAACAAAAGTGGGACCACGTTAAAGCGTCTTTTGAGGAAACTCAAAAGACGCTTTTTTGCAGTTTTGTGTTGTGCAAGGGTTAAATAAGGATTTTTAACTAAACTAAAAGATGCGTAGTTTAGCGGAATTGTATGCGAAACGACGATAAGATCATTTTTTTGGTTTTTGGAAAAATGAGTTCTTTAATTGGAGATAGCTTAATAGCAGGAAATTGGAAATGTGTTGAATGTTTTATGGGTAAAGGTCTAAAAACAGAAAAGGGGTTGAGGTAAATGGGATGGTGGCAAGAAGCAATCGCAGCAGCGAAGAAAAATGATCCGGCAGTTAGGACGGGCCTAGAGGTTGTGCTGACATATCCAGGTGTTCATGCATTGTTTTTCCATAAGTTTTCACACTTTCTCTATCGGCATCAATGGTTTTTGTTGGCACGGATTCATTCGCAATTTTGGCGTTTCTTGACGGGCATTGAGATTCATCCTGGTGCTAAGATCGCTCCGGGGGTTTTTATTGATCATGGAATGGGTGTGGTGATTGGTGAAACGGCCGAAGTCGAGCGGGATGTTGTGCTGTTTCATGGCGTGACACTAGGCGGAACGGGAAAAGACACTGGAAAACGGCATCCAACGGTACGTCAAGGCGCTTTTATCTCAGCAAATGCTCAAATTTTGGGGCCAATTGAAATTGGTGCTGGAAGTAAGATTGGCGCAGGCGCTGTCGTATTAAAGGATATACCGGCTGATGCGACCGCAGTAGGCGTACCAGCAAAAGTCGCAAGATTACATGGAAAGAAGGTTCAACATGATTAAAATACACAACACACTAACACGAGAAAAAGAGGTTTTTAAACCAATTGAGGAAAATAAAGTCCGAATGTATGTCTGCGGACCAACTGTTTATAACTACATTCATATTGGGAATGCCCGTAGTACGATTGCATTTGATGTCATTCGTCGCTATTTTGAATATCGCGGGTATGAAGTGAACTATGTATCGAACTTTACCGACGTTGATGACAAAATCATCAAAGCAGCGAAAGAGCTCTCCATCACGGCTCCTGAGGTGGCGGATCGTTTTATCGCCGCTTTTGAAGAAGATACGGCTGCATTAAACGTAAAGCCGGCGACTTTGCATCCACGAGTGATTAATCATATTCCCGATATTTTAACGTTTATCGAAGCTCTGATTGAAAAAGGCTACGCTTATGAAGCAGAAGGCGACGTTTATTATCGTACGCGTAAATTTGAGCACTATGGTGAATTGAGTGACCAATCAATTGATGAATTAGAGGTTGGAGCAAGCCAACGGACTGGCGCTGAGCAGGCAATTAAGGAAGATCCATTGGATTTTGCCTTATGGAAAAGCGCCAAGCCGGATGAAATTTCTTGGGAATCCCCTTGGGGTGCGGGACGTCCTGGCTGGCATATCGAATGCTCGGTGATGGCCACTAAACATTTAGGTGATACGATTGATATCCATGGCGGCGGACAAGATTTAGAATTTCCGCACCATGAAAATGAAATTGCCCAAAGTGAAGCCAAAACAGGGCAACGTTTTGCGAACTATTGGATGCACAATGGCTATGTAACCATTGGGGAAGACGATGCGAAAATGAGCAAGTCACTAGGAAACTTTGTAACGGTTCACGACTTAGTGAAAGAGATTGATCCCCAAATCTTACGTTTCTTTATGGCAACGACACAATATCGCCGTCCAATTCGTTACAGTGAAACGACCATGAAGGATGCACAAGCAAATCTGCAAAAATTGCGTACAGCTTTTGAGAATGCGACTTTCCGTCAAGCAACTGCGGAAGCAGCATTGACTGATGATCCAGAGAAATTGGCGGCGCTCCAAACATTGAAGGATCGTTTCATCGAAGAGATGGACGATGACTTTAATGCAGCAAATGGAATCACGGTTGTGTATGAATTGGCTAAATGGCTGAACAATTACAGTGAACAAGAAAAAGTTTCATCAGTGGTTTTAGCTGCAGCGTTAGAAGAATTCACCAAAATGTTGACTGTCTTTGGGATTGAATTCCAAGCTGCTGGCTTATTAGATGAAGAAATTGATCAATTGATCGAGGAACGTAATCAAGCCCGCAAAGACAAAGATTTTGCCCGCAGTGATGAGATTCGTGACCAGTTGAAAGAACAAGGAATTATTTTAGAAGACACCCCGCAAGGCGTCCGTTGGAGACGAGCATAATGACAGACTATAAACAATTAAATGCACTGGCGTTAGCGTATGTTGGTGATGCAATCTATGAAACTTACGTACGGGATTATTTAGTTCGCGAAGGACAGACGCGCCCGAATAAACTACACCATATGGCAACACACTATGTTTCCGCTAAAGCGCAAGCAATGTTGATCCAAAAAATGCTGGATGATGGTATGCTGACAGAAGAAGAGCAAGGAATTTATCGGCGTGGCAGAAATGCGAAAAGTTACACTTCTGCTAAAAATACCGACATCATGACCTACCGGATGTCTACAGGATTCGAGGCACTGATGGGTTATCTACATTTATTGGAACGAAAAGAGCGATTAGAAGAATTAATTGCGTGGTGTTTAGAGAAAGCGGGCGAAACGAATGAAGGATAAAAAACAATATCGAGGAAACGATCGACGAAATCAGCGGAAAAATGATCGGACGAAAGACCGCCGTAAAGAATTTGAGACGGTTGAACCGGAAGAGAATAACTTTGTTTTTGGGCATCATGCCAGTGTGGAAGCACTTCAAGCAGGTCGTGGGAACAAACTATTTATGCAAGAGGACGCTCACGGGGATAAGATCGATCAGTTGAAAAGCTTAGCGAAAGAACAGGCGGTCCCAGTAAAATGGGTGCCTAAACAGAAACTGGATACATTAAGTGACGGTGGTGTGCATCAAGGGATTGTTTTAGGAATCACCCCTTATGAATATTTAACCTTAGAGGACTTATTAACAAAAATATCCTCAGAGGAGGCACCGTTCTTACTGATTTTAGATAGTTTAGAAGATCCTCATAATTTTGGCTCGATTCTACGGACAGCCGACGCAAGTGGGGTGTCTGGCGTGATCATTCCAAAACATCGATCTGTAGGAATTACACCAGTCGTGACGAAAGCATCAACGGGGGCAGTGGAATATGTGCCGATTGCTCGAGTGACAAATTTAGCTCAAAGTATCAAACAGCTAAAAGATGCAGGCTATTGGATCTTTGGAACGGACATGGCAGGCACCGATTATCGTCAATGGAGGGTAGCAGGTCCGATTGCTTTGATTATCGGTAATGAAGGCAAAGGGATGAGCGCTGGTTTGAAAAAGGAAGTCGATGAGATGTTGACGATCCCTATGACAGGTCACGTGCAGAGCTTGAATGCGGGGGTTGCTGCTGGACTATTGATGTATGAGGTCTTCCGAAAGCGAAGTGAGCTGTAATGAAAAAACAATTGTTGATCGTTGACGGCTATAACATGATTGGTGCGTGGCCTGAACTGACTACCTTGAAAAACCAAGAACGCTTAGAAGAAGCGCGTGAGGCCTTGCTATTTCGTTTGTCAAACTATGCAAAGTATCAAGGGTTGGAAACAATTGTTGTTTTTGATGCGCAATTTGTTCCAGGAATTACCCAAAGCTATCAAAAGTACCAGCTGACTGTTGTCTTTACAAAAGAGGACGAAACAGCCGATAGTTATATTGAACGCATCGCAGGGGAACTGAATGACCGGTTAACTCAGGTCACAGTGGCGACAAGCGACCTTGCCGAACAATGGACGATTTTTTCACAGGGAGCCTTGCGCACCTCCGCGCGTGAATTGTATAAGTCCGTCCAACAGACCGAGGCGCTAATAACGGGGGATACACAAGATACGCATTTTAAAAATTTTCGCCGTAATTCTCCTTGGAATAATGAACAATTGCAGAAATTGTCCCAAAAACTGGACGAATTAAGCCAAAAAAAATAAATTGATTGTCGACACTCCTCTCGGATTGGTAAAGCGTGTATGCTTTTACTTGTTGAGAGGGGTGTAAAAAATGGAAGAACCAACGTGTTATGAAAAAATTGATGGTGCTGCTTTTGAAGAAATGTTTAGTCAATACTTGCCAATTGTTTATAGTATGCAATCTCGTTACTCGATTCGTGATTTTGATTTTGATGACTGGCTGCAGGAAGGGCGAATCGCGCTGAATGATGCCCTGCAAAGCTATCGCAAAGGACGTGGAACCACATTTGGTCTGTACTATAAGATGGTTTTTGAAAATCGAATTCGCTCTCTTTTGCGTCGTCAACAAGCAAAAAAACGCTTGTCCCAGCGGCAAGCGGTATCCATGGAGAAAGTCGGTCTGGAGTCTTTTGATGAACATTTTCAATATCATGAGTACATGGATGAGAATCTTTATATTAGCGAAATGCTATTGGCAGGAGAAATTGCGCTTTCTCCTTTAGAAAATCTTTCTTTGTACTATTATTTAAAGGGAGAAGAGCCCACCATGATCGCCCAGCTTCTGAATGAATCGGAAAAGGCGGTCCGTAATGCGTTGAATCGGACGAAAAACAAATTAAAGAAGAAAATGTATAATCAGGATAAATAATCCAGTTTACTTTAGATAGAAAGTTGCATATTTTTTTATCTTATGATAACATTGAAAAGTTTTAGATTTGTGCTATAATATATCTTGAGGTGAACTGTATGCCAACAACTTTAGCGTCTATCAAGAAAAACTTGGAAGACCGTATTGGTGCTCCTATTATGCTTGTAGCTCAGACGGGACGCAAGCGTCAAACACAACGTAAGGGAATCTTGACCGAGACTTATCCTTCCGTATTTGTGGTTGATTTGGACCCAGAAGAAAATTCTTTCGAACGTGTTTCATACAGCTATTCCGATGTATTGACTCGCACAGTAGAGATCGAATTTTTATCAGAAGCAATTTAAAAACCATGGAGCACACGCTCCATGGTTTTTATTTGTCTTCGAAGGTCTTTTGTGCAGCTTTATTCTGTTCCACTAAGAGGTCACGAATATCTGCTAAGTACTCTTCGGCTGTTGGAACGGGTACCGCTTCTTCTTCTTCCTCTTTAACAACAGAATTTTTAGCTCTGTTTGCTGCCTTAACAATCAAGAATAAAACAAAACCAGTAATAATGAACGTAATCAAGGCACTGATCACATCGCCAAATGCAAATTTTACACCTTTAACTGGTTCCCAATCTAGGACAGACATCGCTTCATTCAAGTCTTTTCCTTTAGTAAACAATGAAACAATTAATCCAACCAACGGGGTGATCAATCCGTTTACGATGTTTGTTACGATTGCAGTGAAGGCAGTACCAATTACAACACCTACAGCAAGATCAATCACATTGCCTCTCATCAAGAATTCTTTAAACTCTTTAAACATATGGGTCTTCCTCCTATTAGTAAGCGGTATACCATCCAACGTCTTACTATCGCTATACGCTTTTATAAAATGATTTTTTTTGGCTATGTGCCGTTTTTGAAGTCGGCAAAGTCGGATGAGGCTTCTCTTCTTAATTTTAGTATAGCGAAAGAAGAAAAAAATTTGAAATAAAACAGACTATCCGCTAGTGCCCATTTCGATTCTTAGGGGGTGCCTGTGCTATAATTAGCTTTAGTGAAATGACAAAAGAATCCCCTTCTGATTTTTGCATAAGCAAGTGAGAAGGGTTCTTTAGTTGGAAAATGTACGGCTTGAAAGTACGTTTATTTTTCCAAAAAATAATAGATGAATTTAAAAAGGAGCTTTGTGATGATCGAACTTAAAAGAGGCGTGCGTCTGCACGTCATCACAACCAAGAAATATAAAACCATTCAAATCTACGGGCGCTTTACCACCCGATTAACCAAAGAAATCATGACTAAACGTGCTCTTTTGGCGAATTTATTGGAAACCAATTCGTTGCGTTACCCTGATCAAACCAAATTAAGCGGACAATTGGCCGAGCTTTATGGCGCTAGCTTTGGGTTGAATGTTGGACGCAAAGGGAATCTGCATTGGCTGGATATTGGTTTAGGTGTTGTTAATGGAAAGTATGTGGATGATCCGAAATTGTTCCCAGCTGCAATGGATTTTCTGCGAGAAATTTTATTCTTTCCCAATATTCGTGACGGGAAATTTGATGAGCAGACTTTCCAGTTAGAAAAAGAAAATCTGCAAAGCTATATGGAGACCTTACAGGAAGACAAGCAAACGATGGCTTCTTTAAAGATCAAAGAAACCTATTTTACAGATGAAGCACAAAAATTACCAAGTTTCGGTACGGTGTCTGATTTACAACTTGAAACGAACGAAGGATTGGCAGCTTATTATCAAGAGATGATTACGCAGGATCAAGTGGATTTGTTTGTGATCGGGGATGTAGAGGAAGCAGAGATGTCGGAGCTGTTCAAAGAGCTGCCTTTTGCTGATCGCGAAGAAAGCTTCCCAGCAATTTATTATTATCAAGGTAGCGACAATGTGATCCGCGAGCAGCAAGTGCAAGAAAAAGTGACACAAGGGAAATTAAACCTGGCATATGCGACGGATGTCTATTATGAGGATCGGGACCGCTTTGCCCTGTTAGTTTTTAATGGCTTGTTCGGAGGCTTCCCGCACTCTAAATTATTTATGAATGTAAGGGAAAAAGCGAGCTTAGCTTACTATGCTTCAAGCTCTTTCGATACTTTTCGGGGATATCTACAGGTACAAACGGGAATTAACAGCAGCAATCGTGAGAAAGTGTTGCGTTTAATTGAAGAACAGTTATTAGAGCTGCAGGCAGGTAACTTCACCGACTTGGCTTTCCAGCAAACAAAAGCAATGTTGAAAAATCATTACTTACTGGGGTTGGATAGCATGCAAAATGCGATCGAGACGACTTACTTGGCGCAATGGCTGCCGCAAAGTAAACTAACAGACGAAGAATGGTTGCGGCGTTTAGCGGCGGTGACACCAAAAGATGTACAGAAAGTCGCAAAAAAAATTCGTCTACAAGCGATCTTCTTTTTAGATGGAGGACAACAAAATGGATAAAGTGGCCTATCAAAAAATCAACGAAACCTTATACAAAGAGATCTTACCGAATGGCTTAACGGTTTATTTGTTGCCAAAAGCCGGGTATCACAAGACCTATGGGTTATTTAGTACAAATTATGGTTCAATCGACAATGAATTTATTCCTCGTGGCGGAACAGAGTACATTAAAGTGCCTGATGGCATTGCTCACTTTTTAGAGCATAAGATGTTTGAAAAAGAAGATGGCGATGTGTTTCAAAAATTTGGGGAGCAGGGAGCATCAGCGAATGCCTTTACCAGCTTTACCCGCACGAGTTATCTATTTTCAACGACCGATCAATTAGAATTGAATTTAGCGACCTTATTGGACTTTGTTCAAGCACCGTATTTTACTGAAGAATCCGTACAAAAGGAGCAGGGGATTATCGGTCAAGAAATTCAAATGTACCAAGATGATCCAAGCTGGCAGCAGTTTTTTGCGATTCTGAAAAATATGTATCCAAAACATCCGCTGCATATCGATATCGCAGGAACGATCGATTCAATCGCTGAGATCACAGCGGAGGATCTGTATACGTGCTACAATACGTTCTACCATCCAAGCAATATGACGTTGTTCGTTGTAGGAAACTTGGAGCCGAAAGCCTTGATGAGCTTCATTCGTGAAAATCAAGCTAAGAAAACGTTCGAGGCTCCAGAACCGATTCAACGACGCTTCCCGCAAGAATCATCTGATGAGATCATTAAGCTCAGTGAAGAAAAAATGCCGATTACAATCCCGAAAGCAATTGTAGGAATTAAGGGATTGGCTGAATTGCCAAAAGATGACAAAGAACGTCTGATCTTTAAAGTTTCGATGGATCTATTGTTTCAAATGTTAGTAGGGAACACCTCGCAAAATTATTTGCGTCTGTACAATGACGGGATATTAGACGACAGCTTTGGCTACGAATTCTCAATGGATCGCAGCTTCTACTTTGCGGATTTTGGCGGCGATAGTGAAAAACCGCAAATGCTGGCAGACCGTTTGACGGAGATCTTATTGCACTTTGATAGCGATCCAGAAGTTAATGAAAAAAATCTGTCACTATTGAAGAAAAAAATGCTAGGAAAATATTTCCAATCCTTAAACTCATTAGAGTATGTTGCCAATCAATTTACGCAATCATTATATGGGGAATGGACGCTATTTGATATGCCTGAAATCATTCAAGAAATCGAATTAACAGATGTTTTATCTGCAGGCAAATTGTTTATCCAAGAAGAATCTTTCACGCGATTTTATATGGAAAAGCAACAGTAAACGATTCATACAAAAGGAGGGGTAACATGCCTTATGCGTTAGTGATGGGGGCAAGCGGGGATATTGGTCAAGCTGTTTGCGAAAAACTAGCTGGGCAAGGCTGGTCCCTCTACTGCCACTATAATCAGCAAAAAGAAAAAGTTTTAAGTTTCGTTTCAGACTTACAGAAACGTTATCCTCAGCAAGATTTTTTTATGGTATCCTTAGACATGTTGAAGGAAGCAGAAGTTCCAAGCTTTCTTGAGCAATTGTTTCAAGTAGACGGTATTGTTTTTGCCTCAGGTTTTACATTTTACGAGTTGTTGCCAGAGACCAAAGCGGATCAAATGGACGCCCTATGGCAAGTTCATTTAAAAACCCCTTTGCTTTTGCTGCAAGGTTTGCAGGAAAAGATGGCAAAAAATGGGCATGGACGTGTCGTGTTTATCGGATCGGTCTATGGACATCGCGGAAGTAGTATGGAGACCGTCTACAGTGCGGTAAAAGGTGCACAAGAAGCATTTGCGAAAGCTTATGCAAAAGAAGTCGCAACTTTAGGTATTACTGTCAATGTCGTAGCACCCGGTGCTGTTCAAACGAAAATGAATGACAATTGGGATACGCAAGAGCTGACGAGGTTGAAGTCAGAAATCCCTTTAGGACGATTGGCTGATCCCAAAGAAGTCGCTGAAGCCTGCAAGTATTTATTTTCAAAAGAAGCTAGCTATACCACAGGCATTGTATTGCCTGTCGCGGGCGGCTGGATGGAATAGGAACGATAATGATTTCAACATCAGCATACCAGTTTCTATCTGCTTCGGCAGATTCAGAAGATGGATAGCCGTGATGAAAATCTGAGATTATCTTCTTGAAGAAAAATTTCACTAATATGAATTAGGAGTAGAGAACCAAGTGGCTAGTATTAATATTGGAGAAACATTACGCAAAGCCCGGATCGATAAAAAAATTAGTTTAGATGAACTGCAGCAGCGCACGAAAATCCAAAAGCGATACTTGCTGGCGATTGAAGAAAATGATTTTCATGAATTGCCTAGTGATTATTATTTGCGGACATTTATTCGACAATACGCTGATGAGGTAAAACTGGACGGCGATCATTTAATTGATGTGCTGGATGGTAAGGATCGTCCGCTGCCGAGTTATCCTGAACTAGAAACGGTTGAGGGATTGAGAAAAAATAAGCACGTTGAAAATCCAACGCGTGCACGTTTTAAGGCGACATTGCCAATGATTCTGTTGGGATTGGTAGCCTTGGCAATTATTTCGGTGGTAGGCTATATGACTTGGCTGGATCACCAAGAGACTGCAATTATTCCAGAAAATAGTTCTGTTCAAGTTGAACGTTCAGATGTCTCTTCATCAGTGGCAGAAAAGGTGTCGTCTTCACAACCGAAACCGGTGGAATCCTCGAAGGCGCCAGAAAAACCTAAAATGACCTTAGCGATGGAGAATAACACGACCAATGCGGCAACAATGAAGGTTGATCACGCGGAAAAACCATTAAAAATCAGTTTTACTGGTACCGAACGAGTTTGGGTCGGTGTTCAAGTCAATGGTGCGTTAACGTACCAAAAGACGTTAGAGAAGGGCGAATCGGAAACGACCGAACTGCCTGCTGATACTGCTCAAGCAGTGATTACTGTCGGAATGGCCAAATATGCGGAGGTCAAAATCAACGACCAGGCCCTCGATTTCCAACCTGGAGATTCGTTGTTGCAAAAAAATATAACACTGAATATTGCCTACGCGTCATAGGGCCGTGTTTAAATTGAATTAGGAGGAATTCATAATGAATTTACCAAATAAACTGACTGTCATTCGGATCTTTATGATCCCGGTGTTTATGATCGTTGTCTTAGCTCCATGGGATTGGGGGACACTGCAGATTGGAAATACTAGTTTAGCAGTGACACAACTGGTGGGAGCGATCATTTTCGCGATAGCCAGTTATACCGATCATCTCGATGGGAAGATTGCTCGTCGTGATGGCCTGGTGACCAACTTTGGAAAGTTTGCAGATCCGTTAGCGGATAAAATGCTTGTGATGACAGCGTTTATTATTTTAGTAGAGCAAGGCAAAGCACCTTCTTGGGTGATTGCTGTTATTGTCTGTCGCGAGTTAGCGGTGACAGGACTACGCCTATTGATCGTCGAACAAGGCGGCGGTGTAATGGCGGCTGCGATGCCAGGTAAAATCAAGACTGCCACGCAAATGGTCGGAATCGTGCTACTGTATTTAAACAATGTACCCTTTAACTTTATCGGTATTCCGATGGATCAAATCATGTTGTATGTCTGCTTATTCTTTACGGTTTATTCAGGATACGACTACTTTGCTAAAAACACTGCCATTTTTAAAGGATCCATGTAAGAAAATCAAAAAAACGATCATAACGGTATGAAAATCTATCGTTCTGATCGTTTTTTCTGTTATAGTTGAGGAAAATTGCGTATGTTAAGAAAGAAGAGGAATAAATGAAAGCAGAAATTATTGCTGTGGGCACCGAGCTCTTATTGGGACAAGTTGTGAATACTAACGCAACCTTTTTATCGGAAAAATTAGCGGATATGGGGATCGAAGTCTATTTTCACACCGTTGTTGGGGATAACCCTCAGCGTTTAGAAGAATTGCTGCAATTGGCAGATACCCGCAGTGAATTGATCATTTTATGCGGCGGCTTGGGACCAACAGATGATGATTTGACGAAAAATGTTTTAGCCGATCATGTGGGAGTTCCCCTTGTGCAAAATCAAGCTGGCTTAGAAGCACTAAACAGCTTTTTCGCACAGCGTCAAAGCACAATGACACCAAACAACTTGCGTCAAATCGAAACGCTTCAGGATGGCATTCCGTTGCCCAACCGCACGGGTCTAGCGATTGGCTGTCTGTATAAGGCTGAAAAAAATAACTATATTTTATTGCCTGGTCCCCCAAGTGAATTGAAGCCAATGTTTCTAGAACAAGCTCGTCCGTTATTAGAAAAAGAATTCCCAACAACCGAAAAGCTCACTTCGCGGGTGTTGCGCTTCTTCGGAATTGGAGAATCAAAACTGGTGACTGACTTAGCAGAGATGATCGAACAGCAATCCAATCCGACGATTGCACCTTATGCGAAACCGAACGAGGTAACCTTGCGAATCACAGCGAAAACAGAGGATGAAATTTCAGCCAATGCCTTACTGGATCAGACAGAAGCGGAAATCCTGGCGAAAGTTGGCGAGTTTTTCTACGGTTACGGCGAAGAAAACAGCTTGGTAGAAGTTGTGGTGGATTTGTTAAAAGAACAGCAGCTGAGCATCACAGCAGCGGAAAGCTTGACCGCCGGTGAATTTCAAGCAACATTAGGAACGATTCCTGGCGTCTCTGAGGTCTTTCCAGGAGGCTTCGTCACATATTCTAAGGAAACAAAGGCCAGCTTCTTAGGCATCGATCCAGCGCTTCTAGATCGTGTCGGTGTTGTCAGCGAAGAATGTGCAAAAGAAATGGCAGAAGCGGCTCTACGTTTAGCTCAGACAGATTTTGCTTTGTCTTTCACAGGGGTAGCGGGACCTGACGAGCTGGAAGGTAAACCAAAAGGAACGGTTTTTATTGCGTTGGCACAAAAGAATGGTGAGACGCTGATCAGTGAAAATCATTTTACTCGGGATCGCTCGTATGTCCGCCATAGCTCTGTCATGAAGGGCTTAGACATGGTGCGTCGTGCAATTCTAAACAAAAATTAAAAATGCGAATGTTTGTTCGTTTTTTGCTTGCTTTTTTGATTTCAAACCGATAAACTAGGGATATTGAAAAAGCAATAATGATGTGGAAAGCATATTGATTATAAGAATTAGAGGAGGATCAGCTATTGGCTAATGATCGCAAGGCAGCTTTAGATGCTGCAATGAAAAAGATTGAAAAGAATTACGGTAAAGGTTCGATCATGAAATTAGGAGAAAAGGTCGATCAACAAATTTCGACAATTCCAAGCGGCTCTTTGGCATTGGATGTTGCGCTAGGTGTTGGCGGATACCCTCGTGGACGAATTATCGAAGTTTACGGTCCAGAAAGTTCTGGTAAAACAACCGTAGCATTGCATGCCATCGCAGAAGTTCAAAAACATGGCGGTACAGCTGCTTTTATCGATGCTGAGCACGCACTAGACCCTCAATACGCGCAACGTTTAGGGGTTAACATCGATGAGTTGCTGCTGTCCCAACCGGATACTGGTGAACAAGGCTTGGAAATTGCAGATGCCTTGGTTTCAAGTGGCGCAGTTGATATTATCGTTATCGACTCTGTGGCAGCCTTAGTTCCACGTGCCGAAATCGATGGTGAAATGGGTGACGCCCACGTTGGGTTGCAAGCCCGTTTAATGTCACAAGCATTGCGTAAACTTTCAGGCTCGATCAACAAAACAAAGACGATCGCTGTTTTCATCAACCAAATTCGTGAAAAAGTCGGTGTTATGTTTGGTAATCCTGAAACAACGCCTGGTGGACGTGCATTGAAATTCTACGCGACTGTTCGTTTAGAAGTTCGTCGTGCGGAGCAATTGAAAAACGGCACGGATATCGTTGGTAACCGTACGAAGATCAAAGTGGTGAAAAACAAAGTTGCTCCTCCATTTAAAGTAGCTGAAGTCGATATTATGTATGGCTTTGGGATTTCACAAGAAGGCGAATTGCTAGATATGGCTGTGGAACAAGACATCATCGATAAGAGCGGTGCTTGGTATGGCTATAAAGAAGACCGAATCGGTCAAGGACGCGAAAACGCCAAGAAATACCTAGCCGACCATCCAGAAATGATGGCGGAAGTAGCAACGCGTGTGCGTGCAGCATACGGTATTGGTGAAGAAGGCGACGTGACTGATGCTGACGAGGCAGGTCAAGAAGAGTTGCCGTTAGATGAATAAAAAACAGAACAACACTAATGACAAGGTACGTTTACCGAGTCATTAGTGTTGTTTTGCAGTCTTATTTATAGCGAATCAAAGCGCTTTATTGCTGAGTCTGCCAAAAGAGAAATAAAGTTGACACGCTATCAGACAAACATTAGAATAAAGTTGTGTGACAAACACACATATGCAAGTAGGCATATTGATAATTTGACATTCGTTTATCAAAAAACTACAGATAGGTAAATAAGATAGTACGGAGGTGGATTTAATGTTAGTTCCTATTCTCCTCGCTATCATCGGTTTAATTGTCGGTCTTGGTTTGGGTTTCATGGTCGCAAAAGCACGCCATGAAAAAGAAATTGATGGGGCACAAAACACAGCTAGAGGAATCATTACGCATGCAAATAAAGAAGCGGAGACCTTAAAGAAAGAAGCTTTGTTGGAAGCCAAGGAAGAAAACCAGCAGTATCGCGCACAAGTTGAAAGTGAGTTGAAAGAAAGCAGACAAGAATTAAAATCGCAAGAAAATCGCTTGCTTCAAAGAGAACAGACTTTAGATCGTAAAGATGATTCTTTAGAGAAGCGTGAGCACTCACTGGAAGAAAAAGAAACAAAGATCAGTGCTAGACAGCAATTAATTGACGAGCGAGAAAAAGATGTAGAACAACTGATTAATGAACAACAAACAAAATTGGAACAGGTTGCTTCTTTAACGAGAGATGAAGCGAAAGAAGTAATTATGAAGACGACGGAAGAGGAATTGAACCATGAGTTAACAGTCATGGTCAAGGAATCTGAACAACGTGCCAAAGAAGAAGCCGATCGCAAAGCGAAAAATCTATTGGCGATGGCGATTCAACGTTGTGGTGCCGATGCTGTTTCTGAAACGACTGTTTCGGTCGTTACTTTGCCAAATGATGAGATGAAAGGTCGCATTATCGGACGTGAAGGCCGTAATATTCGGACATTGGAAACATTGACTGGAATCGATTTAATCATCGATGACACACCAGAAGCAGTCGTTCTATCCGGCTTTGATCCAATCAGACGGGAAATTGCCCGAATGACGTTAGAAAAATTGATTCAAGACGGTCGAATTCATCCGGCTCGGATTGAAGAAATGGTCGAAAAATCTCGCAAAGAAATGGATGAACGCATTCGCGAATACGGGGAACAAGCAGCCTTTGAAGTTGGTGCTCATACCTTACATCCAGACTTAATCAAGATTTTAGGTCGTTTGCATTTCCGGACCAGCTATGGTCAAAACGTGTTGAATCACTCAATTGAAGTAGCCAAACTAACCGGCGTATTAGCCGCAGAGCTTGGTGAAAATGTTCAATTAGCGCAACGCGCAGGCTTACTGCATGATATCGGTAAAGCGTTAGACCATGAGATTGAAGGGTCACACGTCGAGATCGGCGCAGAGCTTGCTGCTAAATACCGTGAGAATCCAGTCGTAATCAATGCGATCGCTTCTCACCATGGTGATACCGAAGCAACTTCAGTTATCTCTGTTCTGGTGGCTGCTGCCGATGCAGTATCTGCTGCTAGACCAGGTGCACGGAGCGAATCATTAGAAAACTATATTCGTCGTTTAGAAAACTTAGAAAATATTTCAAACAGTTTTGACGGTGTAGAATCAAGCTTTGCTGTTCAGGCTGGACGTGAAGTACGTGTCATGGTCAAACCAGAAGAAATTTCTGATTTAGATTCTGTTCGTTTAGTTCGCGATATTCGTCGCAGAATTGAGGATGAATTGGATTATCCAGGACACATTAAAGTGGTCGTTATTCGTGAGACACGAGCAACGGATTATGCGAAATAATTAAAAGACTTAAAAAAATAAGAGTTCAATCTTCTATAAAAAGATTGAACTCTTATTTCTTTTCCGATCATAGCGAATGTTTCAGTCTGAATATGGGAAGAATGATGCGTTAAATGCCGTTAGGTAAAAAAATGGTTAATAGCCATAGCGGATGCTTGATAGGTCGGCTAATTGTTTCAATTTATGCGATTGTTCATCAGTCAAGTTTAGCCCCTCTTTTTTTAGGCTGCGGGAGATTTCTAAATTCATTCGACTTAAAATAAAAGGAACTGAACGTTCTTTTTTTCTTAATTCTGTTTGAGAAGTAAGAAGTACTTTTGTTAGTGCTTGGCAGTTTGGGTCATTCGCTAAGTCTTTCAGTAATTCTGAAATAATTGCTTGTGCTTGATCGCCGCGGTCTTTTCCTCCAGCAAACCAGGGGATTTTTGGCATGACATTTCACTCCTTCTTTTCCTACTCAAAGATAACTTCGAAGGTTTTGCCTAATCTGTTGACTAGGAGTATGATCACAAGATACGCCAACAGTGAAATTTTTTCCAGTATTTACCGATTTAGTAATCTACAAGCGGAGAATAACAAAATCATTGATACAAAGTTTTCAAAGTCCTTAAGCATTGGAGAATTTATTCCGAAGTGTAAATTCCATTAGATGGTCCTCATTGTTTTTAGCGTTCAAATTTCTACGGCTAAAGAAGAGGCTAAATGATTTATTAAAAAATAAACAACCGTTTTTTAAAAGGATAGCTTCAAAACAAGAATTCATTTAAAATAGAGTACAAGAAAAGAAAGAATGGGAGAAGAAGGATGACGACAATTAGTCGCTGGTTCAAACGGCACGCCACCTTGCTTAAAATCATCTTCTTTGGGATTGTTTTATTTTTCGTTGCGAATCAAGTGAAGAATATCGCCCATGGGATGAGCTGGCAAACCGTTTGGCAAACGATCAAAGAACAAGATCAAGTTGCCTTATTAAGTATGTTGGGAATCGGCCTTTGTGGTGTTCTTCCCATGCTGTTATATGATCATGTGGCAATTACCATACTTGAAGCGGGCGGACGTCCGCGGATGAATTTTAGAGAATGGCTGGTTTCAGCTTGGACCACGAACACGATCAACAATTTAGCCGGTTTTGGCGGTGTGGTGGGTGTGAGTTTACGCTCGAGTTTTTATGGTAAGGGTTTGGAAAAGAAAAAGGTTCTAGCTGTGATCTCGAAGATCGCGATCTTTATGCTGGCGGGACTGTCGATTATGGCATTCATCACGTCTTTGGATTTAATCTTTTTTCGAACACAGAATCCATTTGTGCGTTATCGTTTTTGGTTGCTAGCAGGTGGAGCCTTTGCGCCGCTTTTATTTATTTTTGTGTATAGTCGTCGCCGCACGATTTTTAAAGAGTTTCGTTTGAAACAAATTTTTGAATTGTATCTGGCATCATTGGGACAATGGTTGGGTGCTCTGATAGTCTTTTTAATGGTTGGTTACTTGATGGGCGTGAAATTGAATATTGGTGATATTTATCCGATGTTTGTGATTGCGACTGGTCTAGGGATGCTGACGATGGTACCCGGCGGTGCCGGAACGTTTGATGTTATGATGATCTTGGGTTTAGGTCACCTGGGATTGAATCAGAGCACCGCGGTTGTTTGGATTTTATTTTATCGGATATTTTATTATTTGCTCCCTTTTATTACCGGAATCGTGATCTTCTTGACCAATACCAGTGTCAAAATGAATCGCTACTTTGACAATTTACCGCGGGTGCTTTCGCAAAAAGCCGCACACGTGATTATGGTCAGTGCTGTTTATTTTGCAGGGATCATGATGATTTTATTATCTACACTGACGAATTTATCGAATATTAGTCGTTTATTCCAAGTACTATTACCGTTTTCCTTTGATTTTCTGGATCAGACATTGAACCTCTTGATTGGCTTCTTGCTTTTGGGCTTTGCCCGTGGCATCTCGCAAAAGGTAAAACGAGCCTTCTGGCCAACGATCTTATTATTGATTTTTGGTATCGTTAATACGGTGGCACGAACGGCATCAGTTCGGTTGATCGTCGTTTATGTGGTAATTTTACTGATCGTTTGGATGTCACGGCGCGAGTTTTATCGGGAACGCTTTGTTTATTCTTGGGGCGCCTTGGTCTTTGATGGCATTTTATTTGGGTTGCTTTTCATTTTCTATGCCGTGGCAGGTTACCATAGTGGTCAGATTTGGAGTACGGAACGGTTATCAACGAAATACTTCGCCTTCCCGTCAGAGGAGATTTGGTTCTCCGGCCTCATTGGTTTGATCTTGTCAATTTTGTGCTTAGCAATCCTTTACCAATATTTGACTCAAAGCCATACGAAGCTTGGTGCTGCTTGGGACGAAAAACGTTTCAACTATTTGATTAATCGTTATGGCGGGACACCCGCTAGTCATTATCTGCGTGCTTCAGGCTATCATTATTTCTATTATCAAGAAAATGGCAACGATCAAATCGTCTTTGGTTTTCAGACTAGAGCCAATAAATGTTTTGTTTTAGGCGATCCTGTAGGCAATCCTGAAAAATGGCAGGCGGCGACTTTTGCTTTTATGGAGCATGTGGACAAGCTAGGCTATCAGTTAGCCTTTTATAAAATATCAGAAGAGTATGTGCTGCTCCTGCATGATCTGGGTTTTCACTTTGACAAGATTGGTGAGACAGGGGTCACAGACTTTACTCGTCACAAGCATGATGTGTTCTCGGATCGTTTTGAATTTAAACGTTTGACGAATGAAGGATATCAATTTATTTATTTTGAAAAACTGCCAGACGAGGTTTTTGATGAGCTAGAGGAAATCTCAGATGAATGGTTGAACGGTGAAAAGGAAAAATGTTTCTCGGTAGGCCGTTTTGATCGAGCCTATATTAAAACGAGTAATGTAGGTATTGCTCGTGATCCGCAAAATCGGATCGTTGGATTTATCACTGAACAGCCGATCAATCAGGAAAAAGCGTCGTTTGATCTTCTGCGTTTTCGAAATGATGTTCCCAATGAGCTGCCCACTTTTCTAAAGCTGCATCTGATGGATGAGTTGAAACGTCAAGGGTATCGGGAAGTGTACCAAGGGATGGCGCCATTAGCAAAAGTTGGTGAAACATCCTTTGCCTTTTTAGGTGAACGAATTATGAACTTGATCTATAAATATGGTCATTCGATTTACGCGTTCCAACAAGTGGCAGAAGAAAAGACGGTTTATGTCGATCGCTGGCGACCAAGGTATTTTGCTTACATGAAGAACAGCAGCTTCTTATTCTCCGCTTTGCAATTGCTGTATTTGATTGGCCGCGGGAAGAATAAAGGTGTGACTATTTCAGAAGAAATGATTGAAGTATAAAAGACGAGCCGCAATGGCTCGTCTTTTTCGTTTATCCAAAGCTAATCGATCGTAATCGCTTTGCCTTTCTTTTCTTCAAAATCTGTCCGAGGAAGCGTTAATGTCAGCACACCGTTTTCAAATTTCGCGCTGATCTTTTCTTCGTCCACATTTTTCACTACAAATTGGCGATGGTAGGCACTGCTGGAACGTTCTCTGCGAACAAAGCGACCATCATCCTTCACTTCATTTTCACTTGTGTGTTCTGCGTCAATCGAAAGAATCTCATTCGTATAGTTCACGGAAATTTCTGATTTTTCAAAGCCTGGTAAGTCAGCCTTGATCTCATAGTGATCGTCCATATCGCGAATGTCGACGCTCATTTTTCGGTCATCCCAAAACGTATTCATCAGCTTGCCAACCAATTCTTCTCCATCTAACCAATTATTTTTTGGCAGTAGATTCATAAAGCATTCCTCCTAATTCGTCATTGTTTCTTCCACACCTGCAACATTGTTCTTTCTTTCATGGTAAAGCCTTAGGTGGAATTATTCAACTAATTTAGGGTGCCTATGCTAGAATGAATTATCTATACATTTGTTATGGGCTATGATAGAATCGTCTAGTGAAAAATTTGAACGGGTGAGAAAATGGAAATTATGGAGAAAGCCCCAGCGAAAATCAATTTGGGCCTCGATATTTTAGGCAAACGACCAGATGGCTTACATGAGTTGGCGATGGTTATGGCCAGCATCGATTTAGCGGATCGTTTGTATTTGGAAGAGATTCCGGAAAATAAAATCATCATTGAGACCAATAAGGCTTTTTTACCCACCGATAAAAAGAATCATGTTTATGAAGCGCTGGAATTAGTCAAGGAGCGCTTTGATATAAAACAGGGCTTGCGGGTTAAAATTCATAAAGAAATTCCAGTTGCGGCCGGTTTAGGCGGCGGCTCGACGGATTCGGCCGCGGCTTTACGTGCAGTCAATCGTTTATGGGATTTGGGCTTATCGATCGAAGAATTAGCGAGCTTAGGGGCTGAGGTTGGTTCGGATGTTCCCTATTGTGTTTACGGTCAAACGTCATTAGTTGAAGGCTTTGGAGAAAAGGTGACCCCGATTGCCCCCATGCCGCAGTGTTGGGTAGTAGTGGTTAAACCGCGGATGAGTGTTTCCACACGCACAATTTTTGCTAAGATTGTGATGGAGGATTTATACCATCCTGACATTCAAGCACTGGTCTCAGCGATCGAAGAAAATGATTACCAGAAGATGACCGAAAACTTAGGCAATTCGATGGAAGTTGTGACGATCAAAAAGCATCCCATCATCCAACAACTGAAAGATCGCATGCTGAAATATGGCGCCGATGCTGCAATGATGAGCGGCAGTGGTCCGACTGTCTATGCGCTGTGCCACAAATACTCACGCGCGAAGCATGTATTCAATGCGTTGAAGGGTTTCTGCGATGAGGTATATTTAGTACGGACATTGAAGTAGAAAAAGCACTTTTCCCAGTTGCGGAAAGGTGTTTTTTGTCGGAGTCACTTTCATAGCTTTTCGCGGTTAATATCTACCTAATGAGTCTTCTTTAGTCATTCAAGGATACTATAATGGTCTCATGGTTGTTGCAAAGAGAACAAAGGGATGGATAAAATAACATGAAATAGAGAATTAATCGGATACAGGTTCTTCTCTTCATATGAATACCAAGTCATTTATATTACGGTTTATCGGTCTTATTTCGATACAAATCGTAATTTTTACGTTTTGTGTTGACGGATAGAAAAACATCTGTTAAATTAATCTTTGTCTTAAAACGAGAAGAGAAGGTGTTTAGCTAGATGAAGATCCAAAAAGGGCTACTTTTAATAGGAACTGTGTTACTATCTGTTTTGCTGACTGCTTGTGGCGGATCAGAAAAAAAGGAAGCATCATCGGATGATCAGATTAAGGTGATGACGACGTTCTACCCAATGTATGAATTCACTAAACAAGTGGTGGGAGATAAAGGCGAGGTGGAATTGCTGATTCCTGCTGGGACTGAACCCCATGATTTTGAACCCTCTGCCAAGGACTTGGCAAAAATTTCTGATTCGGATGTGTTTGTGTACAATAGCCCAGAGCTAGAGACGTGGACAGATAATTTAACGGATACGATTGATACGAAAAAAACAGCGATCATTCAAGCTTCTAAAGATATCAAATTAATGGAAGGCGCCGATCACGATCACGAAGAAGCACACGATCATGATGAAAAAGAGCATGAGGAACATGGACACTCCCATGATTTAGATCCCCATGTTTGGTTAGATCCAGCTTTGGCAATCAAAGAAGTCGAAACAATCCGGGATCAATTAAGCAAAAAATATCCAGAGGACAAAACAGCGTTTGAAAAAAATGCCGCAGAGTATATTAAGGAATTAAAAACATTAGACGAAGAGTATCAAACAGCATTTAAAGACGCGAAAAATAAAACCTTTGTGACGCAGCATGCGGCTTTTGGCTATTTAGCTAATCAGTATGGCTTAACGCAAGAAGCGATTGCGGGAATTTCGCCTGACCAAGAGCCGTCGCCAAGTCGTTTGAGCGAACTGAAGCACTATGTTGATGATCATCAAGTAAAGGTCATTTATTTTGAAGAAAATGCCTCTTCAAAAGTTGCTGAAACCTTATCTAAAGAAACTGGTGTGAAATTGGAAGTTTTGAATCCGCTAGAAAGTTTGACAGATAAGCAAATCAAAGATGGAGAAAATTATCTTTCTGTGATGCGTGAGAATTTAACTGCATTGAAGGAAAGTATTCATTAGTAAAAGGAGCGAAAAAAAATGTCGTATATCGAGGTGGAAGACCTCTCATTCTATTATGACAACGAACCCGTATTAGAAAACGTGTCCTATCACGTAGACCCTGGTGAGTTTGTCATTTTGACTGGAGAAAATGGTGCCGCAAAATCGACATTGATCAAAGCGACATTAGGGCTATTAAAGCCAAGCAGCGGAAAAGTTATGATCGCAAAGAAAAATGCCGCAGGGAAAAAATTAAGCATTGGCTATATTCCACAGCAGGTGGCCTCCTTCAACGCCGGCTTTCCCAGCACTGTTTTAGAGTTGGTGGAGTCTGGCCGCTACCCTCAAGGAAAGTGGTTCAAGAAGCTATCTGACCGCGACCATGAGCACGTGCAAAAAGCGTTGGAGTCAGTGGATATGTGGAACATGCGTCATAAGAAGGTTGGCGAATTATCTGGCGGTCAAAAGCAGCGGATCAGTTTAGCGCGGTTATTTGCCAAAGATCCGGATCTGTTTATCTTGGATGAGCCAACGACTGGAATGGATGAAAAATCCCGTAATGATTTTTATAATCTGTTGCGGCATAGTGCCCATGTGCACGGCAAGAGTATCTTAATGATCACCCACGATCACGAGGATACGAAAAAATATATTGATCGCCACATTCGACTGGTGCGAAAGGAGAACTCAAAATGGCGTTGCTTTCATATGAATTCATGAGACGGGCCTTCCTAGCCGCGATTTTTATTGCAGGGATCGCACCGATGCTGGGCGTCTTTCTTGTCATTCGCCGTCAATCATTGATGGCAGACACTTTGTCCCACGTCTCGCTAGCAGGGGTTGCGTTAGGGTTCTTCTTGAATTTAAATCCAACAGGTACGACACTGTTAGTTGTGGTCGTTGCTGCGATTATCATGGAGTATTTGCAAAATATGTACAGTTCTTATTCAGAAATTTCCATCGCCATTTTAATGGCCGCCGGATTAGCCATCGCCTTGGTCTTAATGAGTTTGGCACCGGGAAATTCGGCAGTTAGTATCCAATCGTATCTATTTGGTTCGATTGTAACGATTACTTGGCAGCAGGTTATTTTTTTAGGGATTCTCTTCGTTTTAGTTGGTGTTCTATTCTTACTATTTAAACGACCTATGTATGTGTTGACCTTTGATGAAGATATCGCAGCTGTTGATGGGTTGCCTGTCCGCATGATGTCGATGATTTTTAATGTGGTGACGGGAGTAGCTATCGCAATTATGATTCCAATTGCTGGGGCCTTACTAATCTCAGCCATCATGGTACTGCCGGCGGCGATCGGTATGCGAGTAGGGAAAAGTTTTAACATCGTGATTCTAGTTAGTGTACTTGTCGGCTTTATCGGAATGATCGGTGGACTGACCGGATCTTACTATTTAGACACTCCTTCTGGTGCAACGATTACTCTGGGCTTCATTTTATTGTTCTTAGTAATCAACGGAATCCGTCAGTTGCGGATTTTCCTTCAACGAAAACAGTTACAAAATTAGAGGAAAGCGAAGGCTTTTCCTCTTTTTTTGCGAAATAATTAATAAATACCGAACTTTTTTACTTTAAAACAAGAAAATGCTCGAATTTTATTGGCTAAACCCTTATAATGGGAAACGATAAATCAGAATAGGCTGTCAGCTCTTTTCTTCCATGCAAGCAGAGAGAGGATATGCGTGTGGTATCATAAAATTTTCATCAGGAAAAAATACATTAAATTCAAATTGGAGTGAATTACGTGAAAGTGCGTCGAAGTGAACGATTAATCGACATGACACAATATTTGTTGGATCATCCACATGATCTGATCCCATTGACTTTTTTTGCGGCTCGCTATGGCTCAGCAAAATCTTCTATCAGTGAAGACTTGGCGATTGTAAAGAAAACCTTCAAGGAACGGGGGACTGGATTCTTAGAAACGATTCCCGGAGCTGCTGGTGGGGTTGTCTTTACACCGAGTATTACTGATGCAGATGCACAAGAATATATTGAATCTTTGGCGGAACGTTTGTCGGAAGAGGATCGTTTATTGCCAGGCGGCTATGTGTATTTATCTGATATGTTGGGTCAGCCTGACTTATTACGTAAAGTTGGTCGGATTATTGCGGCACAATATTTAGATAAAAAAGTGGATGCTGTCATGACGGTGGCAACGAAAGGCGTACCGATCGCTCAAGCAGTTTCGTATTATTTGAACGCGCCATTTGTCATTGTTCGTCGTGATTCAAAAATAACCGAGGGTTCAACAGTTAGTGTGAACTATGTTTCGGGTTCATCTGAACGGATTGAAAAAATGGAGCTGTCAAAACGCAGTCTGAAGCGCGGTTCAAAAGTTTTAATCGTGGACGATTTCATGAAGGGCGGCGGAACCGTTAACGGTATGAAGAGCCTGATCGAAGAATTTGAAGCAGAGCTTGTAGGAATCACTGTATTTGCTGAATCTAAATTTAAGGGCGAACGTGCCATTGACGATTACAATTCCTTATTATTTGTACAGGATGTTGATACCAGTACAAAAACGATTAGTGTCGTACCAGGTAATTGCTTCAATAAATAGCGGACTAAAAAGCTAGGTTTTTACGACTCTTTTCAAATTCTTTTTTTGGGGAGAGTCTAATGAGCTAGCCTTTTTTACGTCTGGCTAGTAAAATGGATAACGGAATTTAAAATATAAATGATAGAGTTAAAACGAAATAGGATGTCAGATCTACTTTGTATTTTTAATATAATTAGTAGAATGATATACGGAATGAACATCAGGGATAATTTTTTTAAAAAATTATTTCATTAACATGAATGAGGATGTCAGTTCCACTTCGCACTTTTAGTATACTAGTGGAATGATATACGTGTTGAGGAACAAACTCATTTTTTCTCGAAAAAATGAATACATTAAAACGAAATAGGAGTGACTTCTTTTGGAAAATCGTTATGCGATTATTTTAGCTGCGGGTAAGGGAACCCGTATGAAATCAAAATTATACAAAGTCTTACATCCGGTTGCTGGAAAGCCGATGGTAGAACACATTATCGAACGTGTTGTTGAAACACAGCCGACGGATATCGTGACGATCGTTGGACATGGCGCAGAAATGGTCAAAGAACAATTAGGCGATCGCAGCCAATATGCACTGCAAGCGGAGCAGCTTGGAACGGGGCATGCGGTGATGCAAGCTGCAGAGTTCTTGAAAGGGAAACAAGGAACAACGTTGGTTATCAGTGGGGATACTCCGCTGCTTACAACACAAACGTTGAACAATTTATTTGATTACCATCAAGGAAAAAAAGCCAGTGCGACGATCTTGACTGCTCATGCAGAAGATCCAACAGGCTATGGCCGAATCTTACGCGACCATGTAGGGATTGTAGAAAAGATCGTTGAACAAAAAGACGCGACACCAGAAGAAGCCCGCACACAAGAAATCAATACAGGAACCTATTGTTTTGATAACGAACAGTTATTTGCGGCGCTAGAAAAAATCGGCACTAACAATGCACAGGGTGAATACTATTTAACGGATATCGTTGAAATTTTGAAAAATGATGGTCAAACTGTTGCGGCTTACCAAACAGAGGATTTTGAAGAATCCTTGGGCGTGAATGACCGTATCGCTTTGGCTAATGCGAATGAAATCATGCGTCGTCGAATCAATCGCCAACACATGGTCAACGGAGTAACCTTCATTGATCCATCAACGACGTATATTGATTCAGGCATTGAAATTGGCTCGGATACAATTATTGAACCAGGTGTGCAAATTCAAGGAAATACAGTGATTGGTTCCGATTGTATTATCGGTGCGCACTCAAAAATTGTCGATAGTACGATTGAAGACAATGTAGAGATTAAATCATCAGTTATTGAAGAAGCCATCGTGCGGAAAAATGCCGACGTTGGTCCTCACGCACACTTGCGTCCGAAGGCAGATATTGGTGAAAATGCTCATATCGGGAATTACGTAGAAATCAAGAAAGCGACAATCGGAGAAAATACTAAAGTGGGGCACTTAACCTATGTTGGAGATGCGACACTTGGAAAAGATATCAATGTTGGTTGTGGTGTTGTTTTTGTTAATTACGATGGTAAGAATAAACATCACACGAATGTGGGGGATCATGTTTTCATTGGTTCTGGCACAAACATTATTGCTCCTGTCAATATTGCTGATAACAGTGCGACTGCAGCAGGGTCGACGATTACTGACGACATCGCTGAAGGCGATATGGCAATCGCTCGTGCTCGTCAAGTTAACAAAGCAGGTTATGCGAGTCGTTTGCCATTTTAAGGGAAATCTCTTGATTTCTTAAATGGAAATGACTAGTATTTTATTTGAAATGGTATATAATCGGTAGCGTATGTTAAAAAGAAAGTGGAGGTCCCCATGTCGAAACATTATTTTGATCCAAGATTGAAAATTTTTGCTTTGAATTCAAATCGTCCCCTAGCTGAGAAAATTGCTGAAGAAGTTGGTGTTGAATTAGGAAAAAGTTCGGTTACCCAATTTAGTGATGGCGAAATTCAAGTAAACATTGAAGAAAGTATTCGTGGCTGTCATGTCTATGTCGTTCAGTCAACAAGTAGTCCGGTAAATGATAATCTGATGGAACTTTTGATTATGATCGATGCCTTGAAGCGTGCGAGTGCAAAAACAATCAACGTCGTAATGCCTTATTACGGTTATGCCCGTCAGGATCGTAAAGCACGTGCACGGGAACCAATTACTGCTAAACTTGTTGCAAACATGATCGAAAAAGCTGGTGCAACACGTCTATTGACTTTAGATCTCCATGCGTCTCAAATCCAAGGCTTCTTTGATATTCCTGTGGATCACTTAATGGGTGCGCCATTGATTGCCGATTACTTCTTAGAAAAAGAAATTTGCGGTGACGATGTCGTGGTTGTTTCACCTGACCATGGTGGGGTAACGCGTGCGCGTAAATTAGCCGAATTCTTGAAAGCACCAATCGCAATTATCGACAAACGCCGTCCGAAAGCAAATGTTGCAGAAGTCATGAATATCATTGGTAAAGTCGATGGCAAAACATGTGTCATCATCGATGACATGATCGATACTGCCGGTACAATCACTTTAGCTGCGAATGCGCTAAAAGAAGCTGGTGCGAAACAAGTCTACGCTTCATGTACACATCCTGTTTTATCAGGTCCAGCAATGCAACGGATTCAAGATTCAGCGATCGAGCATTTAGTTGTTACGGATTCTATCTACTTGTCTGATGAACGCAAAATCGATAAGATCGATGAAATCAGTGTTGGCGAGTTAATGGGTGATGCAATTAAACGAATCCATGAAAACAAACCGGTTAGTCCATTGTTTGAAACACATAAAAAATAAGTTTATTTACGAGGTACTCCATGATGGAGTACCTTTTTTTGCGTAAAATTTAGTAGATCAAAGAAATTTGAACAAACGCTTCCACTGTTGATTCCTTCTGATATGATAATAAGTAGAAGAAGGGGAATGAGGATGGAATCATGCAAAAAAGAATGAATCGTATTTCTATGACAGCAGGTTATGGAATGCTATTAATTGGGCTCTTTTTAAAAATAGTTGGAGGCATCAATCAACGGTTTAGTTTAGTTGAAGCGTGGGTTCGCAGTTTAATCAGCGGAAACTTTCTACATTTCTGGCAATCAGAATTTTCTGCGGGAATCGGTGTCATGGTAGGAACAGGTGCTTTTATGCTGTTGCTGTTTCTTTATGTACTGGACAGCCTATTACTCACCGGACATCGGCAAGTCCCTTTTTTACAATCTGCCAAGGCAGCTTGGCTTTATTTCACTATGTTCTTTTATTTTATTTTCATTCAGTTTTACTCGAGTAGTATTTGGTTAGTCTCGCTTCTTATTGTAGGCGCGTTGGAATTTCTGTTGAATCGATATTTAGACGACAAGATCGAACGCGATCAGAACTATGCCGCATCGCAAAAAATTGAGAAGGAATACAATGAAGACCGAAAACGACGCTTGGCTTTTCCAGGAAAATACCCTCCAGCGTTTCATCAGGTTATTCGTAAAAATTTTCGCTTTTATCGTAAAAATTATCTTTTACTGATTCTTGCGAATGCCTTAGTTTTCTTCGCCCTAATGCTTCTTTTTTTCACCTATCGTGAATTTAGCGATACTCATACCCAGAATACGATTTTTGATAAGACAGGACTCTTGCGTATTCTTATCGAGTCTGGCGGCGTACTGCTATTGCTGCTTCTGTTGTTTCTCTCTTTTATGGATAGCCTGTACATTGATTTTAAAGCGAAGCATATGGAACTATTCATTCAGCTGGGGATTCGCAAACGGACGTTTCTTACAATGCTGATCGAAGAGTTTAGCTTTTGCGCTTTAGCAGGGGTTTTGTTTGGAGGGATTCCTGGTGTGCTGATTGCTAGAGAATTTGCTAGCTTTGGTTGGGCAATAGTACTGTATGCAGGGTTAGTGATCTTAGGGATGGCCTTTCATCAGGAGAAAATTCTACGTTTGATTCAATTTAGACCGCGGGTACAAACAAAACCAGACCAGCCAAACAAGCGCTTAACCCCGTTATTTCTATTTATTGGTGTGCTGGCGCTAGCTATCACCTTTTGGTGGTTCCATCGGCGGAAATCAGCGGAAACGTTGTTAGTAATTAGTACATTGGTTATTGCTTTGTGGGGACTGTTTCTCGGGATTGGCGGCTTTTATGTAAAACGTAATCGTGGGAAAATAGCTCTTCTGCTTTCTCGCAATGATTTATTTTACCGTTTCCACAAAAGTATCAATGTCTTGATGTTGGCGACACTTTTGCACACGTTGGTAGTAGGCTTCTTTTTGCCTCGCTTGATTACTTTTCAACAAACCGCTGTGTGTAACTTGTTTCCGTATGAAGTGGTCGCCAAGGTCAAACCGCCAGAGGTTCAACAAGTTGAAAAAAGCGTGACTCAAGAACAGGCCCTGTGGAAAAGCTATCCCTTCTTTCCGGTAACTTCGGTTGATGGCGACCCGGAATGGGAAGTTTATGGCACGGTTCGACCCGTTATGTTTATTCAGGGTCAGCATATTGGAATATCTGAAACGACTTATCAACAATTGCGTCAGGCCAATGGGTTAAATCCACAACCTTTGCAGCTGAAAAAAGGTCAGTGGCATGTAGTTTATCAACAGGCGATCAGTATCCGTGGACAACCCATCGATTGGGACCCGCAAAGTGTACGACCACGCTTGCGAATCGGTACCCCTTTGGAAAGTTACAATACGCTGGATGTCGATTTGATTTTTCCGATGCGGCAAATTAAAAGCCAAGAACGGTTGATACTAACGGGAATGTTTCAACGTGGGTTGCAGGAGAATATTTTGGTATTTGCAGATGAAGAGTTTGCGTCAATAGCAAAAAAAGAATCACCGAATCAATTATTCTTGATTAATGGAAATAAAAAAGCGGCTCGGAGCTTAAATTTTTTAAAGCAAAAATATGCGGATGACAAGCGCTGGGATGACACAATCGAACCTATCTATGAAAAAACACAGCAAAAAAATAATGTCCTTACTGAGAACTATCTGCAAGTACTGCTCTTGCTCTTTACTATAATTACCTGTAGCTTTATGAATGCCGGAATCTTGGTGGCTAAATTCGAAAGTGAGCAGGCACGTTTGATCAATCGGCGAAGACTTTTAGATCAATTAGGGATGCGGCAGAAAGAACAGCGGAGTGTTTTGAGGTGCCAGGTTGGTTTATTCACAGGCGTACCGCTAGTTGTTGGTTTACTAGTGGGAGTTGGTATTATCAGTATTATGGGAAGACTGCGCTTCTTTTCGACGTCTGAATGGCTACAATTTGTGCGGCTCTTTTTAATGGATTATGGGCTTTACTTATTCATTTGGGGAATGATTGCCGGCTTGATCTATCGTAGAATTGAAAAGTGGAGGTAAGCAAATGAAGCCAATTATCAACGCGAAGGCTATTACTAAAAACTATGGTCAACAAGAAGTATTAAAGGGAATCGACCTGTTGATCGAACCTGGCGATTTTACCTGTATCATGGGTCGTTCCGGTTGTGGAAAAACTACTTTGTTGAAGATAGTAGGTTTGATGCATCCACCGACCACTGGTGACGTCTTTTTTGAGGAGCGATTGACGCATAAACTTTTTCCTGATGAACTATCCGATATTCGCAGAAGAAAGATCGGTTTTGTCTTTCAGGATTTCAATTTAATGGAAAGTATTTCTGTGCGAGAAAATATTCTTTTGCCGGCAATCTTAGATAAACAAGACACAGAAAAGGCAGAAGAACGAATGCAGCCGTTTTTCCAGATATTGCGGATTGAACACTTATTGGAAAAGCTTCCTCATGAATTGTCGGTTGGAGAAAAACAACGAGCGGCGATTTGTCGAGCATTGATGAATCAACCAGAAATTATTTTAGCCGATGAACCAACGGGGAATTTAGACAGCAATGCGGGTGCGGAAGTAATCAAAATTTTTCAGCAAATCAATCGAGAATTAGGAATCACGATCGTTATGATCACTCATGATAGTAAAGTTGCCCAAGCGGCCAAAGAGGTCATCTTCTTGAAGGATGGGCAAATCTATGACCGGCTAACCAATAGCGCTGGGTCAGAAGCCTTGATCGCGGAAAAAATGTTAGAAGTTTAATCGAAAACGTAAAAAGAGCGTACCGATATCAAATCGGACGCTCTTTGTGTATTTAAAAGTACGTTATCCACACCCTATTGTCCTATGTCTTAAAAAAAAGGAGCTCATCGGTGGGTGGCCGATGAGCAAAGGAGTTAAAAAATGAAAAAGTGTTAGGGTTGTTTGTTGGTATGCTTATATAATAGCAGCGAGTTGTGAATTATTTATGAATGAAGCTTGGCAGAAGATTAAAAAAAGTAGGGTGAAATAAAGTCGAGTCGATGACAGACGATTACTTCTGAAAGTCGCTAATTGATCTCCATAGGAAAATAGTCAGGGATTTTTATCAATCATCTGATTGGTGAACGTCCATCTCAAGTTGAGCGCAAAAAAAGGGCTCATCGGTGGGTGGCCGATGAGCAAAGGAGTTAAAAAATGAAAAAGTGTTAGGGTTGTTTGTTGGTATGCTTATATAATAGCAACGAGTTGTGAATTATTTATGAACGAAGCTTGGCAGAAGATCAAAAAAAGTAGGTCGAAATAAAGTTGTGAATAACCAAAGGTGGTTAAATGATTGTTCGTATATTCGTAAGAAAGAAGTGTTCTTATTTTCATCGCGGGTTCCTCGAGCTTTTTTTTAACATTCAATTGAAGAAAAAAAGAGCTCATCGGTGGGTGGCCGATGAGCAAAGGAGTTAAAAAATGAAAAAGTGTTAGGGTTGTTTGTTGGTATACATATATAATAGCAACGATATGTGAAAAAAGTGTGAACGATGAATGTTTGAAAATTAAAAATTTTATAAAGGAATTGAATATTAATTAACGCAGTAAAAATATTATAATTTATTTTCAAAAAAAGAGCTCGTCGGTGGGTGGCCGACGAGCAAAGGAGTTAAAAAATGAAAAAGTGTTAGGGTTGTTTGTTGGTATGCTTATATAATAGCAACTAGATATGAATAAAATATGATGAAAGACTAGCGAAACCATTAATTTTATAAAAAATAAAGTTCACTAAAACTTATATACTCTCACATGGATATTTTAAAATTGAGTAAAATCTCTAACTTATATTCAGTGAATGAGTTGTTATATTTTCTTAACCCAATAATTTAATGAAGTAAAAAATAAAAGGGAAGTCAACAGCGGAACAAAAACTGTTGGCTTCTCTTTTAAGAGTGCATATAGAAATTTATTCATACACTCGATTTTTCTTATCGTAAATATTACGCAATTCGATGTATAAAGGGACGAGTTCATTTTTTGTATATGGGAAATCCAATTGGAACAATTGAATATTTGGTTTTTCCTTTTTTATTAATGAGGAAGAGCTGATAATCAAATCATAATCATCCTTCAACGATACATCGTAAGGCTCAGCATCAATAAAGCGCAGGTCCTCAAGGAAACGATATAGATCCCGCACGAAGATCGCATTGTGCTCTAATGCAACACCAACTTTAAGGTTGTGAGCGTAAGGAAATTGATTAAAGTAAGGCAATAATAGTCGCTTAAAGGCACGCGTAATCATTGGATGAATCGAACTAATAAACCCAAAGGTTGGATTTTCTTTTGTCAATTGCATGAAATTTTGAATATTTTGGAATAAAATATATTCGCCTCTAGTTTGCTTGGCATTTGGATCCAAAACCAATTCAATCATACTAGGGAACGGCTGACGGAAAATGAAGTAACCAAAGGTGATATTCAACATGTTTGAAACTACTAATGGGTCATCCATTATTTCAGGCCGATCAGGGAAAAGTGCCTTTTTGGCAAAGTTTCGAAATTCAGTTACAAAATCATTCACTGGATTTGGTCGTGTATCAAAATCATGAATTGTTTGTTTCATACTTTGATCATCACGGATCGTATAGAAGGGTGAATAATGAGCCAAGAAATAAATGAAACTTGTCTCGCCCTTTAATTGGCGAGTTGTCATCGGTACATCTACTAAATCGCGTAAGGAAGTGAAGTCATAATAAGGATTATCCTTCATCAAGAAATTGTATCGCGGATCATATTTGGTAAATTTCTTGTTCTTTACTCGAACCATATTAATGCTGGTAAACAATTTGATTTCTTGGGTACCAAAGTAGGTTCGTGATAATGGAAAATAATCTTTATAGGTATCAACAATGTTCATTAATTGCTGTTGATCGACATTTACTGGGCATTCGATTCCACGAGTGCCAAGCCACAAAAGATCAAATAGGGCTAAACGAATTAAACGTTCATCGCCGGACATACCGGCTTCTGTATATGTAAAGCGGATATTAAAGCGTTTCAAGTGTTTCTTTAATTTATCGATCTTGCGGGAGACTGTGGAACGACTCACAAAATACTTTTCGCAAAATTGCTCGATTGTTGGATTTTCTTCATTTAAAAAGTATAGGATAAACTGGAAAGGTACAGCTTGCTGCAATAAATGGTACCGATATTCATCAATTGTGGCATTGAGATTTTCTAGATTCAGCTTTCCGGCACGCATCATGATTGTTTCGTGACTCGGACGAATTTCTGCTAATTCTTGATCTATCTCATTTAATTCGATGACACTTTGTTGATAATTTAAATCTAAATCTTCTGACAATTGACTGATCGCAAGAATTTTTTTGGTAGATTGGTTTAAATATTTAAAGATATTAAAACGTAAGAGGAGCGACGCATCAAACATAAGTTCCTCATATAACATCTGTTTTCCTCCTTTATTAAATCCGATCATTAATCTGAATTTTTTTAAGCATATTTCTTCTATATTGTACTTTATTTACCAAAACCTGTCAGTTATTAACTAGTAAAAAGTGAGTAATATTATACAGGGAAAAACAATTTTCATGCTATTCTAAGAAAGAAGGTGAAAAAATGACAAAGTCGCGTTTAGAAGCATTTACGGATGGTGTCGTTGCGATCGTTCTAACCGTTTTGGTTTTAAATATTCAGATACCAGACGCGCCATCACTGGCTTCATTATTGAGTATAACGAATACCTTGTTTGCGTATATCGTTAGTTTCATTTTTGTTGCCGTGATCTGGGTGAATCATCATCGGATGATGCAGATGGCTGAAAAAATAAATTACCGTGTCATTTGGGCAAATATTTTTTGGTTATTTTGGCTAACTTTGTGCCCAGCAGTAACTAGTTGGGTAGGTCGTAATCCTGACCACTTTTGGCCGGAATTTTTGTATGTAGCGGTTTTTACGATGTGGAGCTTTTCGTATGGTGTATTGTCGAAGCAATTGATTCGAGCCAATGATTCTAACAGTCATGTGACAATCGTTTTGAAACGGGATCAGCGAAGCAAACTATCGATGTTAATCAATTTAGCTGTTTTAGCGGGTGTTTTTATTTTTCCGCCATTGGGAATCTTCGGACGTTTTTTGGTTTCCGGAATTTGGATCGTTTCCTATCGTAAGGCAGATGAGTATTATCAAAAGGTCATTGGACATAAAAAAAGCGGCAGAAGCTGAAAACTTCTGCCGCTTTTTTATACTTGCGGATGTAACACACGATGCAGGAATTCTTTGGTACGCGCCTCTTTTGGATTGCCGAAGATGTCTTCAGGGGCGCCCTGTTCAGCGATCACTCCCTGATCCATAAAGATGACGCGATCAGAAACTTCTTTGGCAAAGGCCATTTCATGAGTGACAATGACCATCGTCAAGCCGCTTTCTGCTAATTTTTTCATAATCTGTAAAACATCCCCGACCATTTCTGGATCAAGGGCAGAAGTTGGTTCGTCGAAGAGCATGACTTCCGGATTCATTGATAAAGCACGGGCAATTGCAACTCGTTGTTTTTGACCACCAGACAGTTGCGCAGGTTTTGCATCGACAAATCGATCCATGCCTACTTTTTCTAAGTTTTCCAATGCGATTTTTTTGGCTTCTTCTTCTTTGCGTCCTAGAACTGTCACTTGACCACTCATACAATTTTGTAAAACATTCATATTATTGAAGAGATTGAAAGACTGGAACACCATTCCTAGGTGGGTTCGGTATTTTGGTAAATTGTATCCTGGAGCTAGAACATTTTCTCCTTGATACATGATTTTTCCGTCCGTTGGTGTTTCGAGTAAATTGATGCAACGCAGGAAAGTCGATTTACCGGAGCCAGACGCGCCGATAATGGTCACGACTTCGCCTTTGTTGACATTCATGCTGATATCTTTTAAGACGAGATTGTCGCCGAAGCTTTTTTTCAAATGTTCAATTTCAATGATACTGCTCATAATGATCCTCCTTTAAACTATTTATCTTCGCCAACGGCTACATCAACATCATCTAAACGGACATAGGCTGAAGGGCCATCCATTTTCTTCTCAACTACTCGTAAAATACGAGTCGCTGTGAAGGTCAATACGAAGTAGATTACACAAATGATGAAGTAGGTCTGGAAGAACATGTAATTTGTTCCAGCAGCAGACTTCCCTTGGAAGAACAATTCAGAAACAGAAATGATACTTAAAACAGAGGTATCTTTGATATTGATGACTAATTCATTCCCAGTCGCTGGTAAAATATTGCGTAGTACCTGCGGTAAGACTACTTTGCGCATCGTTTGTCCATGTGTCATTCCGATGGCGTGTGCCGCTTCAAACTGACCTTGATCGACAGCGTAGATTCCACCACGAACGATTTCTGACATGTAAGCACCGGTGTTGATTGAAACGATAAACAAAGCAGCAGCCGTCCGATTTAAGTCAATTCCAAAGGCCATGGCGATTCCGTAGTAGATTACGGCTGATTGAACGATCATTGGTGTGCCACGGAAAATTTCGATGTAGGCGTTTAGTAACCAGCCGAAAACTTTCTGCAAGCCGCGTTTTGCGGAGTTATCTGATTCAGGAATGGTCCGGAAGACCCCGATTAGCAAACCGATCAAGGTTCCAACGGTTGTACCCACAATCGCAAGTAACAAGGTCATTCCTGTTCCACGTAAAAACATCGATCCGTTTTGCTTTAAGATACGAACAAATACATTTTCTTTTTTCCCAGAGTCGCTTTGTGTTTCATCGGTAGCAGGCTGATCTTTGATGGCCTGATCCATGATTTGTACTCGTTCATCCTGCGGGATACTCGATAGAATCTGATTGACCTGCGCCATATTTGAGTCGCCTTTGCGCATACCTACTGATACTTGAACATCTTCAGGATTTGTTTGGAACCCATTTGCTTTGTCAAATTCCACCATTTTCAGGTCAGGGTTGACACTTTCAGCAGTGACCCCTTCAGGTCGTTCACTGACATACCCATCGATTGTTCCTGATTCCAACGCAACACGCATAGCGGGGAAGTTATCCATGGCTTCCTGTTTGTTCACGTCGGGAATCTGAGGAATGACATCATAGTGGAATGTACTTAGCTGGGCAGTGATTTTTGCACCAGCAAAATCTTTGATTGACGTGGCTTTGGCATATTTCGTGTCTTTTCGTGTGACGATAACTAACTGTGATTCGTAATAAGGGTCCGAAAAGTCGACTTCTTTACGGCGCTCAGCCGTTGGCGACATACCGGCGATGATTGCATCGATTTTTCCTGATTGCAGGGCTGGCAAAAGACCATCCCATTCCGTTTTGACAATGACTAATTTACGATTCATTTTATCGGCGATTTTTTTCGCCATTTGTACGTCGTAACCGCCGGCATAAGCTTTATCGCCTTGAATCTGCACAGCGCCATTCCGATCATCCTTTTGTGTCCAGTTGAAAGGAGCATAGCCAGCTTCCATACCGACCCGTAATTCTCCTTCAGGTGTCTTTTCATCTGCTTGAGTGACTAACGGGGTACCCAGAAATGAAATAAATAATGCGATAAGTGCGATAACTGAAAATTTTCTTCTATTCATAATTTCTCCCTTTCTTGAAATTACGAGATTGGGTAGGGCTGTCTTTGAAAATCTGCAACAAAAAAAGCCGCCGATTTGTGTATAAGGCCGCTTGCAGATAATAAGAAGATGATGTTCCCTCTCACAAAAACATAGCGCAACTTAGCATCACTGCTAAGACAGTCCGCAAGTTATTCGCTTGCGTCCCAACATACAAAACAAAGAGAATTCTGTATATTTCGGCGAAACTTCCTAGTCCTATTTCAACGTGTCTCTGCACTCCATAGGGTTAATAAGGTTCGCGACCTCTACCTCATTGTTCTGAGGCATCTCGTATTCAGTTATTATGTTTCACAGTCTAAAGGCTGGAAATGAAAATGTCAATGGAAATCATTTGGAACGAACAAAAAAGTTGAGCAATTTTTTTAATTTATCTAGATTAATTTGTTCAGGGAGACAAAAAAATTCAATAAAGGATATTTTTTCGAATAAAGAGACAATTTTTTTCTTTTTGATAAAAGGTTCATGTTTCCTCTACGAATAAAGAAATACTGGAGAAGAGATACAATAGTCTCAAGAGTGAACGCGACGATAAGCGAGGGCTTTTTATTTTTCTTTATATTTATACTATACTGATTTTTGAGGTGATGAAAATGGAAATCACAGTGGATCAAGCGGTAAAAAGGCTTCAACAAAGCGCAAAGATAACATTTTTAACAGGCGCGGGGGTTTCCACGCCTTCTGGAGTACCGGATTATCGTTCATTGCAGGGTGTATATCATGGACTTGAAGCACCGGAGTATCTACTAAGCAAGGAATGTTTAGTTCGTGAACCGGAAAAGTTTTATCAATTTGTTAAACACTTATACCATGAAGACGCACGTCCCAATAGTATTCATCGAAAGATGGCACAGATGGAGAATACGAAGGATGTCTGGGTGGTCTCACAAAATATTGACGGATTGCATGCGGCTGCGGGAAGCCAACATTTAGTGAATTTTCATGGATCGCTTTATGCTTGCTATTGTCGTAAGTGCCAGCAGCCAGTGGCGTGGCAGGACTATTTGCAAAGTGATCGCCATAAAGAGTGTGGCGGTCAACTTCGTCCGAAGATTGTCTTGTACGGTGAAGGCTTTGAAGAGGCTGTGATTCAACAGGCGATTGAGGCAGTGAAAAATGCTGAGCTTATAGTGATTGTTGGGACAAGCTTTCAAGTTCATCCGTTTTGTGATTTAATTTATGAAAAAAGCAAAGACGCCAAAGTGTTAGTAATCAATCAAACCCCCATCCAATTAGCAGGCGAGTACTATTTCGTGCAGACAAATGGAACGGCGGTTTTTGAAAAAGTATAGTGCTTTTGTGTACTATCGGACAACGTCCATTGACGATCAATGAGGAGGGAACTGTGTGGAGTTAACGGAAAAAGAAAAGATGATTGCTGGTAAATTGTATTTTGCAGGCGATCCTGAATTAGTCGCAGATCGAAAAGAGGCACGTCTAAAATTACGGGCAATCAATCAAGAAACAGATAAGGAAAAACGCGAAATATATGTCAAGCAAACATTTGGCGGGACTAAGAATCATGTCTATGTAGAACCGACAATCTCTTTTGATTACGGCTATAACATTTTTGTGGGAGAGAATTTCTATTGCAATTTCCACAATGTCTTTTTAGATATTTGTCCGATTACGATTGGCGATAACTGTATGTTTGGGCCTAGTGTTCAATTATATACGGCTAGTCATCCGCTAGAGCCTGGAAAGCGCAATAGCGGGCAAGAATTTGGTAAGCCAATTACGATCGGCAATAATGTTTGGATCGGTGGTTCGGCCGTAGTAACACCTGGAGTAACTCTAGGGGACAATGTGGTTGTAGCAGCAGGAGCTGTGGTAACGAAGTCTTTTCCAGACAATGTCGTGGTTGGTGGAAATCCTGCGCGGATTCTAAAAACAATCGAAGAGGAAAATAGTACGGATGCATTGACCAATGCACGAAAAAAAATTGATCGGATCGATCAGGAAATTGTGACATTATTAGAAAAGCGGATGTCAGCTGTCAGTGAAGTAACTGCCTATAAAGCGAAAAACCAAAAAGCTGTATTAGACACAAATCGTGAGGAGGCAGTTTTGGAGAAAGTCGCAAACTTAGTAAAGGATGAGAATTATCGCGAGACGATTGTTGAAACGTTTAAAGACATTATGAAGCAATCACGAAACTATCAAGAAGGGCGGTTGAAATAGCATGATCGATGGCGAGAGACGCAAAGCCGAGATTTTAGAAGCACTTCAGCAAGCTGAGAAGCCCATCAGCGCAACGAGTTTTGCGAAAGAGTTTGGGGTGAGTCGTCAAATCGTAGTCGGCGATGTCGCCTTATTAAGAGCAGCGGGAGAAAACATCATTGCTACTGCACGAGGTTATTTGTTGGAGCGGGAATCAGAAAAATTAATCAGTAAAATCGCTGTCCAGCATTCTCCTGAACAGACAGCAGAAGAGTTGCATACAATTGTGGCACACGGTGGCGAAATCGTTGACGTCGTGGTTGAGCACCCGTTATATGGAGAATTGGTCGGAGGATTACATTTAACAACGCATCAAGAGGTGGATGCTTTCGTTGCAGAAGCTGAACGACTAAAAGTCACGCTTTTATCTGAATTGACGGCAGGTATTCATCTACATACTATTGCCTATGGTACTTTAGAGGATCTGACCGAAATCAAACAAGCCCTTTCAGAAAAAGGTATTTTATATGAAGAAAGCCGTCACGCATAAACGTGACGGCTTTTGTCAGTCGAACTTTTTACAGGTACCTACTATGTGAGACTAATTTAACGGTTTAAGTTCTTTAAAAGAAACAAGTTGTTTAGTTCGATGATACGTGTAGTGAGAAAAGCATTCATTTTTCATCGGAAAATGAACACCTTAAACGAACTAGCTGTTATTCGATTACCAAAACACCATCTTTTAGACGCAATGGATTTTGCTCATCAATGTGGTCATAGAACATGATTCCATTGATATGATCAATCTCATGCTGGACGACAATCGCATTGTAATTTTTTAGTCGAATTTTGTGCTTTTCGCCTTCTGCATCAAAATAAGAAACAGTGATGCGAGCAGCACGAACGACGTAGCCAGGTACTTCGCGATCAACTGACAGACAGCCTTCGCCTTCACCTAAGCAGGCTTCTTGAACCGAGTGGCTCAAAATTTTAGGATTATACATCACAGTGCTAATGCCATTTTCTGGTTTTTCAGGATCGACACTAGGAACATGCACGGCAATGATCCGTTTTGAGATATCTAATTGGGGCGCGGCTAAGCCAACACCGCCACGTAGGTTTAATTCTTCTGCTTTTACAGGATCTTGGCTATTTTTAAGAAATTGCAGCATTTCTTTTCCAAGCGCCACATCTTCAGCAGTTGGAGGAATCGGGACTTCTTTAGCAACTGCCCGTAAGGTCGGATGGCCTTCCCGAATAATATCATCCATTGTGATCATTAAAAAATCTCCTCTCAAGACATGATTTCATCACGTTAGTTTAACACAAAAAGTAAGTAAGGTAAAAAAACTGTTTTTCTAACTATCGTTCTTTAAAAAATTGTAATGATTCTAAAAGTCGCCTTTAAATTGCTATACAGCTTGATTTTTTAATACAAATCGAGTAAAGTGTTAGAGTGTGCACAGCGCACCACCTATCACTTGGTTGGGCGATTCACCAACGCTCTACTCAGTCGTAGGAAGAAAAAAGGAAGAGGTGAAAACCATGGCATTATCAAAAGAACGTAAAAACGAAATCATCAATGAATTTGCTCGCCATGAAGGAGATACTGGTTCTCCAGAAGTACAAATCGCTGTATTGACGGAAGAAATCAATCAACTAAATGAGCACGCACGTGTCCACAAAAAAGACCACCATTCATATCGCGGTCTAATGAAAAAAGTTGGTCATCGTCGTAACTTGTTAGCTTACTTACGTAAGAACGAAGTACAACGTTACCGTGAATTAATCCAACGTCTAGGACTACGTCGTTAATTCGTACTACTATTAAAAGTGAGGTTCCTAGGAATCTCACTTTTTTTGACAGTTAGGCTTTTCGCAGTAGCGAAAGGTTGAGTTCTAGCCATTGTTTTATGCACTGTATTGAACAGGCAGTTTAGCCTAATGTTATGCGTACGAAAATCAACTGAATTTTTACGTTAGAAAAATTCATACAGTAGTAATGAGCTAGCTGCTAATTAAACTTTCCCCAGTTTGTAAAGTTTGATTATAGTAAATTTAGCAGAGACAATCCTGAGCTTGACTCAGAAAAAATAAAAAACCTTTGATTAGCGTGTTGTCACTCTACTAACCAAATGCAAGAAGCGAAGCTTTTCGCTATTTCCATTTGTTTAGTAGCGTCGCACTGGTCAAAGGGCAAAGGAGAAGTTATGTCAGAAAAACAAGTTTTCAAAACCACTTGGGGCGGACGCCCTCTGCAAGTTGAAATCGGTCAACTTGCCAAACAAGCCAATGGCGCAGTTTTAGTTCGTTATGGTGACACAGTCGTATTGAGTGCAGCAGTTGCCTCAAAAGAAGCGAAAGATTTCGACTTTTTCCCATTAACGATCAACTATGAAGAAAAAATGTATGCGGTAGGTAAAATTCCAGGCGGCTTCATCAAGCGTGAAGGACGTCCAAGTACTGAAGCGACACTAACTGCTCGTTTGATCGACCGTCCGATTCGTCCGATGTTTGCGGAAGGGTTCCGTAATGAAGTTCAAGTAACGAACTTCGTCATGAGTGTTGAACAAGATTGCTCACCTGCAATGGCAGCGATGTTTGGTTCTTCATTGGCGTTAGCAATTTCTGATATTCCATTTGACGGACCAATCGCAGGTGTTGATGTGGGTCGTGTAAATGGTGAATACGTGTTGAACCCAACTGTAGAACAACACGAAGCTTCAGATATTGATTTAACCGTTGCTGGTACGAATCAAGCCATTAACATGGTAGAATCTGGTGCAAAAGAAGTATCAGAAGAAGATATGTTAGGTGCTTTGCTATTCGGTTTTGACGCAATCAAAGAAATGGTTGCTTTCCAATCTGAAATCGTTGCGGCGGTCGGCAAAGAAAAAATGGAAGTTTCTTTATTACAAGTCGATGCAGACTTGAAAAAAGAAATTTTCGATGGCTATTATCAAACCATGAAAACAGCTGTAATGACCATGGACAAGTTGGCGCGTGAAGACGAGATTGAAAAGGTCAAAGAAACCGTTAAAGAAGTCTATGCTGAAAAATTTGCCAATGTTGAAACAGAAGACTTGGTTCAAATTACTAAAGAAGTTAAACAAATCGCTGAGGATCTTGAAAAAGATGTGGTTCGCGAATTGATTACTATTGATAAAATTCGTCCTGATGGTCGGAAATTAGACGAAATCCGTCCACTGGCTGCTGAAACAGGTATTTTACCACGCGTTCACGGTTCTGGTTTATTTACACGGGGACAAACGCAAGCTCTATCTGCTTGTACTTTAGCTCCTTTAGGCGAACATCAAATTATTGATGGTTTAGGATCTGTTGAAAGCAAACGATTCATCCATCATTATAATTTCCCGCAATTCTCTGTTGGATCAACTGGACGTGCAGGTTCACCTGGTCGTCGCGAAATCGGTCACGGAGCATTAGGCGAACGTGCATTGGCACAAATCATCCCAAGTGAAGAAGATTTCCCTTATACAATTCGTTTAGTAGCGGAAGTATTGGAATCAAATGGTTCTTCTTCTCAAGCAAGTATCTGTGCGGGTACGTTGGCATTGATGGACGCTGGTGTGCCAATTAAAGCACCAGTAGCTGGGATTGCTATGGGTCTTGTATCTGATGGCGAAAACTATACGATTTTGACAGATATCCAAGGTCTTGAAGACCACCTTGGCGACATGGACTTTAAAGTTGCCGGAACAAAAGATGGTATCACTGCATTGCAAATGGATATTAAAATCCAAGGAATCACTGAACAAATCCTTTCTGAGGCGTTGACTCAAGCGAAACAAGCGCGGATGGAAATTTTAGAGGTCTTAACGGATACACTTGCTGCACCACGGGAAGAATTAAGCCCGTACGCACCGAAGATTGAAATGATCCAAATCGATCCAGATAAGATCAAAACAGTTATCGGTAAAGGCGGCGATACAATCAACGGAATCATTGATGAAACCGGCGTTAAGATTGATATCGATCAAGACGGTAACGTAAGTATTGCTTCTTCGGATGCGGACATGATCAAAAAAGCAATTAAGATCATCGAAGAGTTGACAAAAGAAGTCAAAGTTGGCGAAGTATACTTAGGAAAAGTCGTTCGAATTGAAAAATTCGGTGCTTTCGTGAACTTGATTAAGGGTAAAGATGCTTTAGTTCACATTTCACAACTTGCGAATGAACGTGTGAATAAGGTGGAAGATGTCTTGAAATTAGGAGACGAAGTACTTGTTAAAGTGACGGAAATTGATCGTCAAGGACGTGTAAATGCTTCTCGTAAAGCCTTATTGAAGGAAGAAGAAAGCAAAAAAGCAGAAAAATAGTGTGACCATTGAGGTTATTCTTTGACATTTCTCTCTGGAAACAGGATAATACGGATAAGTTTTAGGGGAGTAGCGACATAGAGCATGCTCTATGCTTTTAGATCAACAACTAGTGCGCAGCGCTGGTCTAAGAGATAATTTGCCAGACCTAAACAATAGTGAGAGCTGTTGTTTAGGTCTTTTTTTGTCAATTCTGGTTTTTACTGTTTAAAACGAGTAATTACTAAACAAACTTTACTAAATATTGAGACATTCATAATTTTAGAGAAGTCACAGGCGTTCATGGAAAAATTTACCTACGAATAGCAAAACCAATCTAAAACTTTTTAAATAGATTATTAATACCGATTCAGCGAGTGGCTGTAACAGGAGTGTGCGAAATGGAAAAAAAGAAAGATCATATCAAAAAGCTTTCAACAGCGGGCTTACTGATTGCGATGGGCGTCGTATACGGCGATATCGGAACGAGTCCTTTATATGTAATGAAAGCTATCCTAGAAGAAAACGGGGGACTAAGCACCGTGACTAAGGATTTTGTCCTTGGTGCAGTATCCTTAGTTTTTTGGACTGTTATGCTTCTAACTACAGTCAAATATGTATTGATTGCCTTAAGGGCCGACAATCACGGTGAGGGCGGGATTTTCTCCTTGTATACGTTAGTGCGTAAGGGCGGAAAATATTTAATCGTCCCTGCTATGATTGGTGGGGCTGCTTTGCTGGCCGATGGTGTGTTGACACCTGCTGTAACGGTAACAACAGCAATCGAAGGGCTGCGAGGGATTCCCGATTTTTATCAAAAGTTTGGGAATAATCAAAATATTATTGTAATTATTACGTTAGTCATTCTGCTTTTTTTGTTTTTGATTCAACGATTTGGAACGGATTTTGTCGGTAAAGCTTTTGGGCCGGTCATGTTTCTATGGTTCACGTTTTTGGGTCTAATGGGTATTTTGAATATTCCGTATGATTTTAGTGTAATTAAAGCCTTGAATCCATATTATGCGATCCACTTATTGTTCAATCCTGACAATAAGATGGGGATATTTATTTTAGGTAGTATTTTCTTGGCGACCACAGGTGCGGAAGCTTTATATTCTGACATGGGACACGTTGGAAAGAAAAATATCCACTTTAGTTGGCCGTACGTCTTGCTTTGTTTAATGCTAAACTATGCGGGGCAAGCAGCATGGATTTTACATGCACAAGGTAATGCTTCAATTGAAGCAATTGAAAATTTAAATCCTTTTTTCCAAATTTTACCTGACGGGTGGATGATTTTTGGTGTTGTGTTTGCGACAATCGCCGCGATTATTGCTTCGCAGGCGTTGATTTCTGGATCGTTCACACTAGTGTCTGAGGCGATTAAACTGAAACTGTTGCCTCGAATGCGAATTATTTATCCCGGGAAAAGTATCGGACAAATGTACATTCCGGCGATCAATATGATTTTATGGGCGGCATGTTCAGCGATCGTTTTGACTTTCCGCACTTCTAGCCACATGGAGGCGGCTTATGGTCTGTCAATCACGGTAACAATGCTGATGACGACGTTCTTGCTTTATCATTATCTATTGCAAAATGGCACATCCCGAATCTTAGCTAGCTTGATGCTGATTTTCTTTGGTATATTGGAGGGTTTCTTCTTTATATCAAGTGTCACCAAGTTTTTCCATGGTGGTTTCGTGGCGGTGATCATGGCACTGCTGATATTAAGTGTGATGTATATCTGGCATCGCAGTAATCGAGTTCAGGAAAATGCCAGCCAAGATGTTTATTTCAAAGATTATTTGCCGCAATTACAGGAACTCCATGACGATGATAAGATTCCTTATTATCAAACCAATGTTGTTTTTCTAGTCCCTCGATTAGAAGGAGACGCAATTCCACAACAGTTCATTTACTCTATTTTGGATAAACGATTAAAACGAGCAAAAGTTTATTGGTTCGTGAATGTTGAGGTTACCGATGAACCCTATACAGAAGAATACAGTATTGATATGATGGGGACGGATTTTATTGTTAAAGTCAAATTATATTTGGGCTTCCGGATTGCGCAGGACGTAAACGTGTATCTACGTCAAGTGATTCACGATTTGATGAAACAAGGCCGTTTGCCTAAACAACCACAGCATTATTCCTTGACCCCAGGCCGTCAAGTAGGAGACTTTCGTTTTGTGATGATTCAGGAAGAATTATCGAATATGACCAGAATTGATAAATGGGATCGTCAGGTCATGCAAGCACGTTTGGCAATCAAACGTCATACAGTAACTCCTGAACGTTGGTTTGGAATTGAATACAGTGAGGTTACTTATGAAACAGTGCCGTTGATTCTCGGTGAAACCAGAAAAACCTGGCTGAAGGAACGAAAAGTTTAATAACTCTATTAGAGCTGGCTATTTAAGTTTTTACCCAAAATATTTATTGAAACAGAGAGCTTTTGACTAGAATAGTAGTCAAAAGCTCTTTTCTTTTCATTTGAAATAAGTTAAATTAAGATTAAAATAAAATGAATGGGAGGCTGCGGTATGGAACTGACGATTTCAGGTTTGCGCGAGAAACTTCAAGAAGCGGATGAAAAACAATTAAATGAATTGATCTGTCAGATATACAAACATTCGGAGGTTGCTCAACAAATCGTTGATTCACGTTTCTTGGGGGATGATTATGGAATGCGCCTGGCAGAAACGACCAAAAAAAAATTAGAACATGCCTTTTTTCCGCATGATAAAGTCGACCGTTCATTGGTTCAGGCTAAAGATTTGTTGCGGCAATTTCGTAGAAGCTGTCAAAATCAACGAGCATTGATTGAGGTAGAATTGTATTTCGTTGAATGTGGATTGGACTTTATTGGTATTTTTGGAGAATCAGATGAGGAACTTAAGGAAATGTTGATTACGAATTATGCTTCAGCAATCGCGAGGATTCTAGAAGATGATTCACAAATTTATTTCCATATTTATTTTGCCAGATGCAACCAGCTCATTGATGCAGCGCGAGGATTCGCATCAGAATTCTCTGAAGACATGCTGGATGTGTATCGCCAATTAGCAAAAAAGTGAGGCCTAGGCCTCACTTTTTATTTCTAGTTGTGGGTTTTGTTCTTGGTCTAATTTTCTTAGGTGGCGCATAGCCTTAAAGTAGGAAGCCAACAAGACAGCGGTTGATCCCATCCAAGCCAACGGCGAAGCAAACGCCGCTCCGGCAAATCCAAAGGAGTGCGTCAAAATAATCGCAGCGAAGGAACGCATAACAAGTTCCATAATCCCGGCAATCGTCGGGATTTTTGCTTGACCTAACCCTTGTAAGGTATAACGAAGGATGAACAATATCGCTAACACCCAATATAACGAACCATTGATAACGAAATAGGTTTGTGTTAGTTGAAACACATGAACTTCGCTAGGATTGACGAAAAGAGCAACGAAGTAATGTCCACATGTGATTACTAAAATACCGACAAAAATACTAAATACCCCACTCATCATCAGACATTGCTTCACACCAAGTAAAATTCGTCCATATTCTTTCGCTCCAAAGTTTTGAGCGGTAAAAGTTGCCATCGTGATTCCAAACGACATCATCGGTAAAATTGCAAGTTGATCAATTCGACTTGCAGTCGTCTGTGCAGCAACAACATCAGTTCCCAACGTATTCAATGCAGATTGTAAGATGACAGCACCAATTGCTATAATTGACGATTGAAATCCGATAGGCAAGGCAGAATTCAGGTGGATGCGCAACTCTTCTTTATTAAGAGAAAAATGCTTGCGGCTGATTTGCAGCAGTGGAATTTTTCTTCTAATAAACCAAACGCACATTAAGCTTGCGGCAACTTGTGCAATGACTGTTGCAAACCCTGCACCAGCGACACCCATATGAAAATAAATAATAAAGACTAGATCTAAAACGACATTAATGACAACTGCAAAGGCTAAGAAAAACAATGGCGTGCGGCTATCGCCTAATGCTCGTACCATATTTGATAAAAGATTAAACGCCATTGATGCAAAGATCCCGCCTAAAAGGATTGAAATGAATTCCTGTGCTTGATCCAATAATTCTGGAGGTGTCTGCATCAGCAAGAGCAATGGGCGTAAGAACAATAAACTTAACGTGGTCAAAATTACTGTTACACCAAGACTGATGATAATTGAAGTAGCGAAGCTTTTTCGTACACCTTGAGCATCTTTGGCACCGAAGCGCTGAGCGGTAATAATAGAGAGCCCCGATGTTAATCCTTGTGCAAAACCAATGATCAAAAAACTCACACTGCTAGTAGCTCCGACTGCGGCCAAAGCATCTTTTCCTAATGTTTGTCCAACTACGATCATGTCGACCATGCTATAAAATTGTTGAAAAACATTTCCTACAAACAAAGGCAAGGCGAATAAAATAATCAGCTTTGCCGGATTTCCTCGAGTTAACTCTTTCATCTTTTTCCCGCTTTCTAATAAAATTTTCTGATTGATATTACCACAAAATTTTCTGAAAGCAAGTGTCTTGGGCAAAAAGTTAAGAAAAAAAGACAACCCTTAAGAAAGGTTGTCTCAGAAATTAACGTTGACGAATCTCATTTGGTAAAAGAATCGTTTGACGGCTTCCGTCATCATAGGCATAAACTTCTTGTGGGAAGTCGTTTGAATAGCCAAATGGAAGATCAATGCCCATCTCGACGCTACTGCCTTCTTGAGAAAAGTGCATTGTAACACGACCGTCATTATTGATTAGATCAAAACTTAAGATATTGTCTAATGGGATCAAGCCCTTTAAGTCTAGGTCAATGATATACCAGATACTATCAATCAGCTCGCCTGGCAAGCTGGATACCACACCGACAGAGGCATAACGACTTTTTTTAGAATCAAATGTTTCAAACATAGATTTTCCTCCTTTAGTTGGAATCACTTACTTAAAGTACGAGTAAGCCTTGTAGTGACTTATTGTAATTCTTTTTCGCAGAAAAGACCACTCATAGCGCTTGATCTATAAGAAAAAGTAAATATTTTGTCGTGTTGAAGGGAAAGGCCCTTTTTTGCATAAAAAGAGAGTACCGCTTAAAAGCGGTACTCTCTTGCTCAATTATTATTCTTCGGTTGATTCACCGATTACTTCTGGTTCAGCACCTTCAGCAGCTGTATCTTCTTCAGGAAGTTCTTGCGCTTCTTGGACAGAAGCGATTTGTTCTTCTGCATCAGTTACGATTGTGTAGTCTTCATTTTTAGGAAGATCACCAACAGAGATGGATTGACCAATTTCTAATCCAGAGATATCGACATCGATGCCTTCTGGTAATTTTTCTGGTGTTGCGGAAACAGTTGCTGTGTATAGCGTTTGAGTTAATACACCGCCAGCTTTCACACCAACAGATTCACCAACTAGATTGATTTCTGTTTCAGCTTCGGTTTCTTCTGACAAGTTCACAGATACTAATTCGATATGTGTCAAACGATGTGTGAAGGTGTCGAATTGTGTGTCGCGTAATAGCGTGTTTACTTTTTTTCCACCGATTTCAAGAGTGAATACAGTGTTTGCTCCATTTTCACGTAGCAATGCTGAAAACTCACGTTCGTCGATGGAGATAGGTGTACTTTCAACCTTGTAGCCATTAACGACTGCAGGAACTTTTCCTTCGTGACGTAATTTGTTGCGAATGGAACGGGGACGAGTTGCTCTTTCTTCTACTTTCAATGATACTGCCATAACCAAATTCCTCCTTAAAATGTGACTGTCTGTGGTTTATCAGACAGGTTTTATTTAAGTGACGGGTTATTCTCAGCACAATGGCTTTGCGAAAAAACGCAAAAAGACAGTCGTATACACAACTGTCCAAAAAAAGTCTACGTTCAACTTTCTCTACCAGGTCGTAACGCTGTGTATGAGAAACCTTTGACACCTGAGTGTCGATTCACTTAATCATACGAATCTCTGACTCGTATAATTAAATTCTAGGGCTTATCTAATCAAAATGCAAGTATTAACTCTGTTGACAATGTAAAGCGGAATTATTTTTGGCTGCCAATAGCGTAGCGAGCACGTTATTGGCAGATACAAGAGTTTAAATGAGCATGCAGAATTTAATAGATAATTTACAATTAGAAGTATTCCTAGCGTTTTAACTTCAAAAAATGAAAGATCAAGGCTGAGCTTGAGCGTTTTGTCTTTTTATTGAAATTCGGTATAATGAGTCCGATAGATTGAAGGAGTTTCATCATGCGATTAGACAAAGTGATTGAGCAAGATCTGAAGACGACACGAAAAGAAATGAAACGTTTATTTCTAATGAAAAAGGTTTTAGTCGATGGAACAATAGAATTGAATCCACAACGAAATGTCGATAGTCAGATTCATGAGATTCAGGTAAATGGAAAGAAGCTGCAAACGAATCACGTGTATTACTTGTTGAATAAACCAGCAGGTGTTGTAACTGCGAAAAAAGACAGCAAGTTTCAAACAGCAACCGAACTGGTAAAAGAGGAAGAACGCCCAGCTGATTTATATCCAGTTGGACGTTTAGACCGCGACACAACAGGGTTATTGTTCTTAACTAATAATGGGCAACTAGGGTACGACCTTCTGCAGCCAGCTGCAAAAGTCATAAAGACCTATAGGGCTACAATCAATGAAGCCGTGACGCTTGAGGATGTGAAGGCTTTTGAAAAAGGGATTGTTTTCAACGGAGGGGTACGTTGTCAGCCAGCGTATTTAGAGATAGTGCATTCAGAGCCCGACAACTCAGAAGTTTTGCTGATGATTAAAGAAGGAAAGTTTCACCAAGTCAAAAAAATGTTTTTGGCTTGCGGGAAAAAAGTAACGCGTTTAACACGTCTAGCGATGGGACCATTAAAGTTACCAGAAGATTTAGCAGAGGGAGAATATCGTTCACTGACACTTGCTGAGCTGCAACAATTAAAATCATATTTTAGATAGAAGGTTTGAAGATGGGATACGAAACAATTTTATTTGATATTGATGATACGTTGCTGGATTTTAAAGCAGCAGAAGAACAGGCGTTAAGCTGGCTGTTTCAAGATATGGGTGTAGAGCCATCCTTAACAGTAAAAAATCATTACAAAAAAATGAATCAGGCTTTTTGGCGTGATCATGAAGCGGGACTACTTTCTCGTCAAGAATTGCTTGATAACCGATTTCGTTTATTTTTTGAGCAATACGAACGAGAAGTGGATGGACCAGAAACAGAGGCACGCTACCGCCACTATTTGAATCAGGGACATCAATTGATAGCGGATAGTTTGGAAGTGGTAGAAAACCTGAGTTACAAAAAGGATCTTTACGTAGTGACTAATGGAGTATCCGCTACACAACACCAACGTTTAACAAAATCTGGCTTAGCGCCCTATTTCAAGAAATTCTTTATTTCTGAGGAGATGGGTGTTCACAAACCAATGAAAGAATTCTTCGATATCGTATTTAGGGAGATTCCAAAGCTGGAGAAAGAAAAAACGGTGATTATCGGCGATTCTTTAACATCAGATATTAAAGGTGGCCAAATCGCTGGGATTGATACGATCTGGATGAACCCTTCTGGAAATGAAGCGAAGGAAATCAAACCAACCTTCCAGATTAAAAAACTAACCGACCTCTATCAGATTTTGGAAGATTTTTAAGTTTTTTATAGCATTTTGTTCATGTTTCGCTATAATAGGACTAATGAAAAACGAAAGAGGTTTTACTTGCATGAAAAACAAGCCGATCATTATTGGTGTAACGGGCGGTTCAGGAAGTGGAAAAACAAGTGTCAGCCGCGCGATCTACAATCGGTTTCCCGATCATTCGATCATGATGCTGGAGCATGATTCTTATTACAAAGACCAAAGCGGTATCAGCTTTGAAGAACGATTAAAAACGAACTATGACCATCCGTTTGCGTTTGATACGGATTTATTAATCGAACATTTAAAGGATTTAATAGAATATCAATCGGTGGAAGTGCCGATCTATGATTATGTAGCTCATACACGCAGTGATGAGGTTTATGTCCAAGAACCAAAGGAAGTCATTATATTAGAAGGAATTCTAATATTAGAGGATGAACGTTTACGTGATATGATGGATATCAAGATTTATGTCGATACGGATGACGATATACGAATTATTCGTCGGATCAAGCGGGATATGAACGAACGCGGTCGAACCTTGGAATCGGTAATCGATCAATATCTGACAGTGGTAAAACCGATGTATCATCAATTCATCGAGCCAACTAAACGTTATGCAGATATCATCGTACCAGAGGGTGGCGAAAATCACGTAGCGATTGATTTGATTGCAACTAAAGTAGCAAGTTTTTTGAATCATGAGTAAAAGAGCAAGACAGAAATTTTTCTGTCTTGCTCTTTTAGCGTATCTTGTTATGCGGCCGAGAAGACTCGAACTTCCACGGTATTGCTACCACTAGCGCCTGAAGCTAGCGCGTCTGCCAATTCCGCCACGACCGCAATTAAAGTACCTTTTCATTTTAGCACAAAAATTAAAATGCGCCATAATAATACTGATCATAATAAAAAATCCCGACTCATTATAGAGAGTCGGGAGAAAATTAATTATAAATAGTATTTTTTAGCAACGGTTAAATCATCGTTTAAGTCATAAACAAGTGGTTGACCTGTTGGGATTTCTAAGTCCATGATGTCTTCGTCAGAAATACCTTCGATGTGTTTAGCTAATGCACGTAAAGAGTTACCATGTGCAGCAACCAAAACAGTTTTTCCGTCTTTCAAAGCAGGAGCGATTTCGTCTTGCCAGAAAGGTAATGCGCGTTCCAAAGTAACTTTCAAGTTTTCGCCACCAGGGATATCGCGAGGGTCTAACATTGCGTAACGACGATCTTGAGCTGCAGAACCTTCGTCAGTTGCTTCCATTAATGGAGGCAATACATCGTATGAACGACGCCAAATATGAACTTGTTCATCACCATATTTTTCAGCAGTTTCTTTTTTGTTCAAGCCTTGTAATTTACCATAATGACGTTCGTTTAAGCGCCAAGATTTTACAGTTGGTACCCAAAGTTGGTCAGATTCTTCAAGAATATAGTTACAAGTTTTGATCGCACGAGTTAAAACAGATGTGTAAGCTACATCAAATTCAATTCCTGCTTCTTTGATTTTACGGCCGCCTTCTTTTGCTTCTTCGACACCTTCTGGAGCCAAATCAACGTCTGCCCAGCCTGTAAATTGGTTCAATTTGTTCCATTCACTTAAGCCGTGACGAGAAAAAACTAATTTTGGCATAACATTCTCTCCTTTTGAAATTTCTGAAATTTTCAATTCCTGATTCATTGTACAATGTTTCTGCCGTGATTTCCATTAAATTGAGTGTGTTTTTTATCAAAACACAAGCTTTAAAGGGATTTTTTTACTAAATCTTTGGAACTTCCAAGATTTTAGGACCTTCGGGTGTGCCAACGATTACACGTGAAATCATGTCAATGAACAATCCATGCTCTACAACTCCGACACACGTATCCAGTTCTGCGGCTAAAGCGTGAGGATCGTCGATGACTTCTAAATGAAGATCAATGATGTAATGACCACCATCTGTAGTTAGCAGTTCGTTAGTATCCGTCGTCCGCCACGTTGGTTTGTATCCCTTTGATTCAAACAGGCGAAAGACATTATGACTGCCAAATGGGACGACTTCAACGGGTAATGGAAAGTTCCCTAGTTTACTGACCATTTTACTCTCATCAACAATCCAGATGCAGTCCTTTGAATACGTTGCAACGACTTTTTCGAAAAGAAGGGCAGCGCCGCCACCTTTGATTCCTTGAAAATCATCGCTGATTTCATCTGCGCCATCAATCGTAAGATCTACCGATTCTACATCATCAATGGCCTTTAATGGAATACCTAATTCCTTTGCTTGTTCCTCTGTCTTAGAAGAAGTAACAACGCCTGTGATCTTTAAACCTTCTTCATTTACACGGCGTCCAAGTTCCTTCACTAAATAGTAGGCTGTCGATCCAGTTCCTAATCCAACAGTCATTCCATCTTTGACAAATTTTGCTGCTTCGATCCCAACTAACTCTTTCAAATTCATTGAAAAATCCCACCTTTTGCTTAGTTACGTCCATTGTAATCGCAATAAAAGAAAAAAGATAGCCTTTTAAGTAAAAAAGACCAAAAAAGTGAAGGCGTTTTATTTACCGCTGTATCGGGAAACGAGAAGAATGTTCTGCGGAATAAATTTTTTCTTATTATAGGCGATGTTGGCAGGGGAAAAGTTCCCTTTAAGAAAGATGAAAAAAACTCTAAATAGTTTGTTGACAGCTAAAATCAATCATGGTATGCTATCAAAGGTGCTTTGTGAACAGGTCTCTCGACTGAGACGTGCTGACTGTGTCGAAGTACGCTTGATAGAGAATGCAGGGATGCATTATTTTTTATCGCTGAAAAAGAACCACCAGGATGTGTGGTACTAGAAAGCGGATCGAGGAAGGAGGAAACAAGGAATGCCTACAATTAATCAATTAGTACGTAAACCTCGTAAATCAAAGGTGGAAAAATCAAATTCACCAGCATTGAACAAAGGATATAACAGCTTTAAAAAAGCTCAAACAAACGTGAACTCACCACAAAAACGTGGAGTTTGTACACGTGTGGGGACTATGACACCTAAGAAACCCAACTCAGCATTGCGTAAATATGCTCGTGTTCGTTTGTCAAACTTGATCGAAGTAACAGCTTATATTCCAGGTATCGGCCATAACCTACAAGAACATAGTGTTGTTCTATTACGTGGTGGTCGTGTAAAAGACTTACCAGGGGTACGTTACCATATCGTTCGTGGCGCACTAGATACTGCCGGTGTTAACGATCGTAAACAAAGCCGTTCTAAATACGGTACTAAAAAACCTAAAGCTTAATCAAACGAATAGATAAGACATATTTTCGGAAGGAGGAGTTACGTATGACTCGTAAAGGAACGATTGCAAAACGTGATGTTTTGCCAGATCCTATGTATAACTCTAAGTTAGTAACTCGTTTAATCAACCGTGTAATGGTTGACGGCAAACGTGGTACTGCTTCAAATATCGTATACAATGCTTTTAGCACTATTAAAGAATCAACAGGAAATGATCCATTGGAAGTTTTTGAACAAGCAATGGAAAATATTATGCCTGTATTAGAAGTTAAAGCTCGCCGTGTTGGGGGTTCTAACTATCAAGTACCCGTTGAAGTACGTCCAGAACGTCGTACTACTTTAGGTCTTCGTTGGGTTGTAAACTACGCTCGTTTGCGTGGGGAACATACAATGGAAGAACGCTTGGCAAAAGAAATCATGGATGCTGCTAACAATACTGGAGCTTCTGTGAAAAAACGCGAAGATACACACAAAATGGCGGAAGCCAACCGTGCATTTGCTCATTATCGTTGGTAAGATTTTTTCTGCTGACGAAGGTCAACAGATGTCTGGCCAAACAACATTTATTTAATATAAGAGAGGAGCAAACAAAGAAATGGCAAGAGAATTTTCTCTAGATAATACTCGTAATATCGGGATCATGGCTCACGTTGACGCTGGTAAAACAACAACAACAGAGCGTGTCTTATACTACACTGGTAAAATCCATAAAATTGGAGAAACCCACGAAGGCGCTTCTCAAATGGACTGGATGGAACAAGAACAAGAACGTGGTATCACGATCACCTCTGCTGCTACTACAGCGCAATGGAAAGGTCACCGCGTAAACATCATTGATACCCCAGGACACGTGGACTTCACAATCGAAGTTCAACGTTCATTACGTGTACTTGACGGTGCAGTAACTGTGTTGGACTCACAATCAGGTGTAGAACCACAAACAGAAACTGTTTGGCGTCAAGCAACAGAATACGGCGTTCCACGTATTGTATTCTGTAACAAAATGGACAAAATCGGTGCGGACTTCCTTTACTCAGTAAGCACTTTACATGATCGTTTGCAAGCGAATGCTCATCCAATCCAATTACCAATTGGTGCGGAAGATGATTTCACTGGAATCATTGACTTAGTCAAAATGAAAGCTGAAATTTACACAAACGATTTAGGTACGGAAATTCAAGAAACTGAAATTCCTGCTGAATATCAAGAACAAGCTGAAGAATGGCGTGAAAAATTAGTTGAAGCAGTTGCTGATACTGATGAAGACCTAATGATGAAATTCTTGGAAGGTGAAGAAATCACTGAAGAAGAATTGAAAGCAGGTATCCGTAACGCAACTCTAGCAGTAGACTTCTACCCAGTACTATGTGGTTCAGCCTTCAAGAATAAAGGTGTTCAATTGATGTTGGATGCAGTCATTGACTATCTTCCAGCGCCAACTGATGTACCTGCAATCAAAGGTTTCAACCCTAAAACTGATGAAGAAACTGAACGTCCAGCTGACGATTCAGCACCATTCTCATCATTAGCGTTTAAAGTAATGACTGACCCATTCGTAGGTCGTCTAACTTTCTTCCGTGTTTACTCAGGTGTGTTAAACTCTGGTTCATACGTGTTGAATGCTTCTAAAGGCAAACGCGAACGTATCGGACGTATCCTACAAATGCATGCGAACACTCGTAAAGAAATCGAAACGGTTTATTCAGGTGATATCGCTGCCGCTGTTGGTTTGAAAGATACAACAACTGGGGATACTTTATGTGATGAAAAATCACCAGTTATCCTTGAATCAATCGAATTCCCTGATCCAGTTATCGAAGTCGCTGTTGAACCTAAATCAAAAGCTGACCAAGATAAAATGGGTGTTGCTTTACAAAAACTTGCTGAAGAAGATCCTTCATTCCGCGTTGAAACAAACGTTGAAACTGGCGAAACAGTTATCGCTGGTATGGGAGAACTTCACTTGGACGTATTGGTTGACCGTATGCGTCGTGAGTTTAAAGTAGATGCTAACGTTGGTGCACCTCAAGTATCTTATCGTGAAACATTCCGTGCTGCTACTAATGCAGAAGGTAAGTTTGTACGTCAGTCTGGTGGTAAAGGTCAATACGGTCACGTATGGATCGAATTTACACCAAACGAAGAAGGTGCCGGCTTCGAATTCGAAAACGCGATTGTCGGTGGTGTGGTTCCTCGTGAATACATCCCTGCAGTTGAAAAAGGATTAGAAGATGCTATGGCAAACGGTGTATTAGCTGGCTATCCATTAGTTGACATCAAAGCGAAGCTTTACGATGGTTCATACCATGATGTCGATTCAAATGAAACGGCCTTCCGTGTAGCTGCGTCTATGGCGCTCCGTGCTGCTGCGAAGAAAGCTAGTCCATCAATCCTTGAACCAATGATGAAAGTTACAATTACTGTTCCAGAAGATTACTTAGGTGATGTTATGGGTCACGTAACTGCTCGTCGTGGACGTGTTGAAGGTATGGAAGCGCATGGTAACTCACAAATCGTTAACGCTATTGTGCCGTTGGCTGAAATGTTCGGTTACGCTACAACGCTTCGTTCTTCTACTCAAGGACGCGGAACATTTATGATGGTCTTTGACCACTATGAAGATGTACCGAAATCAGTTCAAGAAGAAATCATTAAGAAAAACGGCGGTAAAGCTGAATAATTCTTAAAAGTCAATTGTTTTTTGACGGCTTTTTCTAAAAGAACTGTATTTTTAACAACGTTTCATGTAAAATAATTAACTGATGATATGGGCTCGCATCGCTTATGTGGTGCGGACCTATCAGATAAAAAACTAAACTCATTTACTTAGGAGGAACATTTTAAATGGCTAAAGAAAAATTTGACCGTTCAAAACCCCATGTTAACATTGGTACTATCGGACACGTTGACCATGGTAAAACTACTTTAACTGCTGCAATTACAACTGTACTTGCTAAACAAGGCGGAGCGGAAGCTATGGACTACGCTCAAATCGACGGAGCTCCTGAAGAACGCGAACGCGGAATCACTATCAATACAGCTCACGTTGAGTATGAAACTGAAAACCGTCACTACGCTCACGTTGACTGCCCAGGACACGCGGACTACGTTAAAAACATGATCACTGGTGCTGCTCAAATGGACGGAGCTATCTTAGTAGTATCTGCTGCTGATGGCCCTATGCCTCAAACTCGCGAACACATCTTGTTATCTCGTAACGTTGGTGTTCCTTACATCGTTGTATTCTTAAACAAAATGGATATGGTTGATGATGAAGAATTACTTGAATTAGTTGAAATGGAAGTTCGTGACTTATTGTCTGAATACGACTTCCCAGGCGACGACACTCCAGTTATCGCAGGTTCAGCTTTGAAAGCTTTAGAAGGCGACGCTTCATACGAAGAAAAAATCTTAGAATTAATGGCTGCTGTTGATGAATACATCCCAACACCAGTTCGTGATACTGACAAACCATTCATGATGCCAGTCGAAGACGTATTCTCAATCACTGGTCGTGGTACTGTTGCAACTGGTCGTGTTGAACGTGGACAAGTTCGCGTTGGTGACGAAGTTGAAATCGTAGGTATTGCTGAAGAAACTGCTAAAACAACTGTAACAGGTGTTGAAATGTTCCGTAAATTGTTAGACTACGCTGAAGCAGGCGATAACATCGGTGCATTACTTCGTGGTGTTGCACGTGAAGATATCCAACGTGGACAAGTATTGGCTAAACCAGCTTCAATCACTCCACATACAAAATTCTCTGCAGAAGTTTACGTTTTAACTAAAGAAGAAGGTGGACGTCATACTCCATTCTTCACTAACTACCGTCCTCAGTTCTACTTCCGTACAACTGACGTAACTGGTGTAGTTGATCTACCAGAAGGTACTGAAATGGTAATGCCTGGTGATAACGTAACTATGGAAGTTGAATTAATCCACCCAATCGCGATCGAAGACGGAACTCGTTTCTCAATTCGTGAAGGCGGACGTACTGTTGGTTCAGGTGTTGTAACAACAATCAAAGCTTAATCAACTTTAACGATTAGATTTTTATGCTCGGACGTAAAAGAGTCATCGGCTTGCCGGTGACTCTTTTTTTGACATTAAAGGGAGTATAACATTTTAAGCGGTCAAAGGATTGATACATCAATCTTTTGACCGCTTTTCATCTGGTCTTTTTCCTATTAAACTAGAGACATGAAACCCAATATTTTACACGCCATTTTCTTTGATGAATATCAGAACTGGGAGAAGTTCAATCAAAGGTACACGAGAAGGATTCGATCCGTTGTGAAAAGAGAAGTGAAGAAGTTTCGCGATTGTGGCGACCTTAAAAAAGGTTACCGCCTATTTGTCTGTGAAGGATGCCATGATGTAAAGAAAGTTGCTTTTCGCTGTAAAGGGAAATTTTGTCCAACTTGTGCAACAGGGGAAAGTCAACGGTGGGCAGAGGTTGCGGCGAATGATCTGTTTACAGTGACACATCGGCACGTCATCTTCACGATCGATGAAGGTTTACGTGAGATTTTTCTGAAGGAGAAGTATCGTAGGGAGCTTTTAAAAGGATTAATGGACGAAGCTGCACGGATACTATTAGATTTTTTTAGAAAACACCATATACAAGCTGGGGTTGTGGCAACACTCCACACCTTCGGTTCTCAGCTAGAATACAATCCGCATGTTCATTTAGTCGTCACCATGGGTGGACTGACGAAGGATGGAAAATGGAAGGACTATGACTATTTTCCGTTCGCAATGTTGAGGAAATATTGGCAGAATGCGGTCCTAAAGCTTATTCGAAGAACCTTATCCCAATGGGATAAGGCACGAGTCCAGCCGCTTTTACAAGCGGCGTACACGAAAAATGCAGAGGGCTTTTACGTGCATGCACCCAAAAGGAGCCGAACTTCTCTCAAAAAAATATTAGAATATATCAGTCGTTATATGAAACGTGGTCCCATTGCTTTAAATCGTATCCTTTTGTACGATGGGAAAATAGTGATGTTTCAGTATCACGATAAACGAACTAACACGGATAAGATAAAGACGATGTCGGCAGAGGAATTTATTGGTGCACTGATTCGTCATATTCCAGAGAACCAGTTCAAAACAATTCGTAGATACGGCATTTATAGTCGGCGGATCAAGACAATCATGAAAAAAGTAGTAAGTAATTACCAGAAAGAGATTCAACGAATGCTTGTGAATGTGAAGAAAGCACTTAAACCAAAATCATGGTGTGAACGAATAGCCGAAGAATTCGGAGTAAATCCATTGGAATGTACTAGATGTGGCGAATATTATGAATTTAGTGGAGTTAGTGTGTCTAAAAATGGACGACTTGTAGTGAAATATGCGAAGAATAAAGAATCGGAACGATTCATGCGAGAGGAGAATAAAAAAATTGGGGAAGAAGCATCGAAACGTAAGTATGAAAAAGAAAAAGAAGCAGCTTTTAAAAGCCTTCGATTCCAATGGAGTGGTTCATTACATTTGTCTTGAATGTGGGATAAAGGAAAAAATTCCAAAGGAAGTGGTTCAATTTTTGGATGCAGGAGATGTTGCATTTGATCCTGAGAACGCTCCGCAATTTGATTGCGAAAAATGCGGTGGAGAGATGTATCCAGAATATTATAAGAACGTACTTGGATACGAATTTAGAATCAGTGATCGACAATAAAATGATTCATCTAAACAAAAAGTCCTCAGGAGCGGTTTTCTCCTGAGGTTTTCTTATACATAAAGGGAGTATAAAATTTTCACATAAATAAATCGCTTTACAGCAGGAATATCCATGTCCGGCTTCACGAACTAGCTTTATCGGCAATAAGCAAAAATATTTCGAAATTTGAGAAACAATTTAGAAATATTTTGGTCTTATTGCTCAAAAGCTGTGCGAGTTCGCGAAGCCTTTCTTATGTTTAAAGGGAGTAGAAAATCTTCATGTGAATAAATCGCTTTACAGCAGGGATATCCGTGTTCGGAGTCACGAATGGGCTTTTCTAGGCAAGCTGCGCATACAGTTACGACAATAAGCGAAAATGATTCAAAAATTGAGAAGCGTTGAGTAGGTACCGATCAATATTCGTTCTCTACGATCACTGTATTTCTTAGCAACTTAGAAACGTTTTGGTCTTATTGGTGAGAAAAAAGCGATCGCTAGCAGAGCTGAAGTGAAACAGTATCTGTCTGATGTACAAAAGCTAGGCGAGTCCGCGAAGTCGTTCTCGTCTTAAATGCAATTAGTTTCTCTCGTTGCGAAATTTTAGTAATATAGCATCAAGGAATTTCAAGGGGGAAGAAAAATGATTATTATCCCACTGCCTCATTATGGCTTTGATCCTACAGAAGCAGCTGTGCCATGGCGTTATCTAAAAAAACAAGATGTAGAGATTGTCTTTGCGACACCAGATGGTCAAGTAGCGTCGGCTGACAGCCGTTTGCTTACTGGAAAAGGGTTTGGACTATTTAAAAGAGTGTTGATGGCAGAAACAAGCGCACGTGACAATTATCAAGAGATGATTTCAAGCGATTCTTTTAAAAATCCTATTACTTATTCAGAAATCGAGGTTACTGACTACGATGGAATTCTATTGCCAGGTGGTCATGATAAAGGGATGAAGCCGTACTTAGAATCTGTGATTCTACAGAAAAAAGTTGCAGAGTTTTTTTCGGCAAAGAAATTAATAGGCGCGATCTGCCATGGGACTGTTTTAGTGGCACGTTCTGCTGATCTCAAAACAGGGAAATCGGTTATCTATGATTATCAAACGACTGCTTTGCTTAAACGTCAAGAAATGAGTGCCTATTACCTTACCGCTTTGTGGTTGAAAGATTACTATCGAACGTATCCTTTAGCGGTTGAAGATGAAGTGAAATCAGTCTTGCGTGACCCGCGCCAATTTAAGTCAGGGCGTTTCACTATGCGTCGTGATTCGTTAAGTGATAATGAGCCTGCATTTGTAGTGCAAGATCGCAATTATATTTCGGCTCGTTGGCCAGGTGATGCGCATACATTCGCCGAGGAATTTTATAGAAGTTTGGAGAAAAAGAATAAACCTTCCATTATATAATAGAAGGTTTATTCTTTTTTCTTTTAAAGGAAGGATTTTTATTTTCAGAAAATAAAATAGAAAAGTAAAATTTTCCTAGAAAATCCTTGCAATCATAGGCCCCGTGTAATATAATCATAAAGGTGCTGTTTGCAGAAGTGCGAATGACACTGGGGGGTTCGTTTTAGAATCCGCCGGCTTTGAAACGAGAGGTTGCGACACGCCCGGACGCTTTGCCACGAACGAGCGTGACGGAGATTTTCGTGGAGCTATGTCTACTTTTAAAATAGGCGAAGGAGGGAACAAGATGGCAAAACAAAAAATTCGTATCCGTTTAAAAGCGTATGAACATGGTATTTTAGATCAATCAGCGGATAAAATCGTGGAAACTGCAAAAAGAACTGGAGCTAGCGTGTCTGGCCCAATTCCATTACCAACTGAACGCAGTCTTTACACTGTAATCCGTGCGACTCATAAATACAAAGATTCACGCGAACAATTCGAAATGCGTACTCACAAACGTCTAATCGACATTGTGAACCCAACACCGAAGACAGTTGATGCTTTAATGAAGCTTGACTTACCATCAGGTGTGAATATTGAAATCAAACTATAATAAGAAGATGGAGGTGTAATCATGACCAAAGGAATCTTAGGGAAAAAAGTGGGAATGACTCAAATCTTCACTGAATCTGGCGAACTTATTCCAGTTACTGTAATCGAAGCTACTCCAAACGTTGTTTTACAAGTGAAAACAATGGAAAACGATGGTTACGAAGCTGTTCAATTAGGCTACCAAGATATGCGTGAAGTTTTGTCTAACAAACCTGCGAAAGGTCATGTTGCAAAAGCAAACACGGCTCCTAAGCGCTTCATTCGAGAATTCAAAGATGTTGAGCTAGGAGACTATGAAGTAGGTAAAGAAGTGAAAGTTGATACTTTCCAAGCTGGAGACATCATTGATGTTACCGGAACGACTAAAGGTAAAGGATTCCAAGGCGTTATCAAACGTCACGGACAAAGCCGCGGCCCAATGGCTCACGGTTCTCGTTATCACCGTCGTCCTGGATCTATGGGTCCTGTTGCACCAAACCGTGTATTTAAAAATAAAAAACTTGCTGGCCGTATGGGTGGCAACCGCGTAACAATTCAAAATCTTGAAGTTGTTCGCGTTGACGCTGACCGCAACGTTATCTTAGTAAAAGGAAATGTTCCTGGAGCTAAAAAATCATTAATCACTATCAAATCAGCTGTGAAAGCTAAATAATTAGTTAGAGGAAAGGAGGAACTAAGGAATGCCAACTGTAGCATTATTCAAACAAGATGGAACTCAAAACGGTGACATCACTTTAAATGAAGAAATCTTCGGAATTGAACCAAATGAAAGTGTTGTTTACGATGCAATCGTTATGCAACGCGCTTCATTGAGACAAGGAACACACGCTGTGAAAAATCGTAGCGCAGTTCGTGGCGGTGGTCGCAAACCATGGCGTCAAAAAGGAACTGGACGTGCTCGTCAAGGTTCTATCCGCTCACCACAATGGCGTGGAGGTGGCGTTGTCTTCGGACCTACACCACGTTCATACAGCTACAAACTTCCTAAAAAAGTTCGTCGCTTAGCAATTAAATCTGTTTTATCAGAAAAAGTTGCTGAAAATAATTTGGTTGCTGTTGATGCTTTAAGCTTTGACGCACCTAAAACAAAAGAATTTAAACAAGTTTTAACTAGCTTGTCTATTGATTCTAAAGTATTGGTTGTATTGGAAACAGAAAACGAAGTTGCAGGCTTAGCTGCTCGTAACTTATCAAACGTAACTGTTACTACTTCAGACAACGTTACTGTATTAGATGTAGTCGCTAATGACAAAATCTTAGCAACGCAAACTGCTCTTACTCAAATTGAGGAGGTGCTTGCATAATGAACTTACTAGACGTAATTAAACGCCCAGTGATCACTGAAAAATCTATGTTAGACATGGATGAAAAGAAATACACTTTCGAAGTGGACACTCGCGCAAACAAAACTTTGGTCAAACAAGCGGTTGAAGCTGCTTTCGACGTTAAAGTTAAAAATGTAAACATTATGAATGCTAAACCAAAAGCAAAACGTATGGGTAAATACCAAGGCTTCACTAAAAAACGTCGCAAAGCTGTTGTGACTTTAACTGAAGATTCAAAAGAAATCCAAATTTTTGACGCTGAATAAGCGTTAAAAAATCACTAGTAAATAGGAGGGAAACTAGACGTGGCGATTAAAAAGTACAAACCTACCTCAAATGGTCGTCGTAATATGACAAGTTCTGATTTCGCTGAAATCACTACTTCAACGCCTGAAAAGACGTTATTACAACCATTGAAAAACAACGCCGGTCGTAACAACAACGGTCGCATCACTGTACGTCATCAAGGTGGCGGACATAAACGTCAATACCGTGTTATCGACTTCAAACGTAATAAAGATAACGTGGTTGCTACAGTTCAAACGATCGAATACGATCCAAACCGCTCAGCAAACATTGCATTAGTTCATTATACAGACGGAGTGAAAGCTTACATCTTAGCCCCTAAAGGCTTGGAAGTTGGCATGACTATCGTATCTGGACCAGATGCAGATATCAAAATCGGAAATGCATTACCACTTGAAAATATTCCAGTTGGTACTGTAATCCACAACATTGAAATGAAACCTGGTAAAGGCGGACAATTGATCCGTTCTGCTGGTACAAGTGCTCAAGTACTTGGTAAAGAAGGAAAATACGTATTAGTACGTTTAAACTCTGGCGAAGTTCGTATGATCTTAGCTACTTGCCGTGCGACTATCGGTTCTGTTGGTAACGAACAACACGAATTGATCAACATCGGTAAAGCTGGACGTTCTCGTTGGATGCGTAAACGCCCAACTGTACGTGGTAGCGTAATGAACCCTAACGATCACCCACACGGTGGTGGTGAAGGTAAAGCTCCAGTCGGACGTAAAGCTCCAGTATCTCCATGGGGACAACCTGCATTGGGTTACAAAACTCGTAACAAGAAAGCTGCATCAGACAAGCTTATTGTTCGTCGTCGTAAGACTAAATAAAATCATTGACTATGTGTCGCATATTTTGAGAGGAGGTACACCATGGGTCGTAGTTTGAAAAAAGGACCTTTCGCTGATGATCATTTGATGAAAAAGATCGAAGCACAACAAGGTGTTGAAAAGAAAAAAGTTATTAAAACTTGGTCTCGTCGCTCAACAATTTTTCCTAACTTTGTAGGATTTACAATTGCTGTTTATGACGGACGCAAACATGTACCAGTTTACATCCAAGAAGACATGGTAGGACATAAATTAGGTGAATTTGCACCATCAAGAACTTATCGTGGACATGCCGCCGACGATAAGAAAACAAGACGTTAATTTTGAGGGGAGGATATTAACATGGCAGAACAAATTACATCAGCTAAGGCAACTGCGAAAACAGTTCGCACTTCTCCTCGTAAAGCACGTTTAGTAATCGATCTTATTAGAGGAAAAAGCGTAGCAGAAGCAATTTCAATTTTGAAATTCACACCAAACAAATCTGCAGGAATCATTGAAAAAGTGATGATGTCAGCAGTTGCTAACGCAGAAAACAACTTTGACTTAGATGTTGAAAATTTGGTAGTTTCTGAAGCATTTGTTAACGAAGGACCAACAATGAAACGTTTCCGTCCACGTGCAAAAGGTTCAGCTTCACCAATCAATAAACGTACAAGTCATATTACCGTTGTGGTATCAGAAAAATAAGGAGGGATAATCAGTGGGTCAAAAAGTAAATCCTATTGGAATGCGTGTAGGCATCATCCGTGAGTGGGATGCTAAATGGTATGCTGAAAAAGAGTATGCTGAATTTTTACACGAAGATTTGAGAATCCGTAAGTTCATCGCAACGAAACTTGCTGATGCCGCTGTGTCAACTGTTGAAATCGAACGCGCTGCAAACCGCGTAAACATTTCAATCCACACAGCTAAGCCTGGTATGGTTATCGGTAAAGGCGGATCTGAAGTTGAGAGCCTAAGAAAAGAATTAAATAAATTAACTGGTAAACGAGTTCACATCAACATCGTTGAAATCAAAAAACCAGATTTAGATGCAAAATTAGTCGGAGAAGGAATCGCACGTCAATTAGAAAACCGTGTTGCTTTCCGTCGTGCACAAAAACAAGCGATCCAACGCACTATGCGGTCAGGCGCTAAAGGAATCAAAACTCAAGTATCTGGTCGTTTGAATGGTGCGGATATCGCTCGTTCAGAAGGATACTCTGAAGGAACAGTTCCTCTTCATACGTTGCGTGCCGATATCGATTACGCATGGGAAGAAGCAGATACAACATACGGAAAACTAGGAGTTAAAGTGTGGATTTATCGTGGAGAAATTCTTCCTACAAAGAAAAACACTGAGAAAGGAGGGAAATAATCATGTTAGTACCTAAACGTGTAAAACACCGTCGTGAATTCCGCGGTAAAATGCGTGGGGAAGCTAAAGGTGGTAAAGAAATCGCATTTGGAGAATACGGCTTACAAGCTGTTGATTCACATTGGATCACTAACCGCCAAATCGAAGCTGCCCGTATTGCAATGACTCGTTACATGAAACGTGGTGGGAAAGTATGGATTAAAATTTTCCCTCACAAATCTTATACTGCCAAAGCAATTGGTGTACGTATGGGATCTGGTAAAGGTGCTCCTGAAGGCTGGGTTTCACCAGTTAAACGCGGCAAGATCATGTTTGAAATCGCTGGCGTTCCTGAAGAAGTTGCTCGTGAAGCATTACGTCTTGCTTCTCACAAATTACCAATGAAGACTAAGATCGTAAAACGTGAGGAAATGGGTGGTGAATCGAATGAAGGTTAAAGAAATCAGAGAATTAACCACTGCCGAAATGCTAGATCAAGAAAAACAATTAAAAGAAGAATTGTTCAATCTTAGATTCCAATTAGCAACAGGTCAATTAGAAAACACTGCACGTATTAAAGAAGTACGTAAATCGATTGCACGCATCAAAACTGTGTTGCGTGAACAAGCTGACAAATAGTGGAAGGAGGCCATTTCCAGTATGACTGAAGAAAGAAATCAACGTAAAGTTTATCAAGGACGCGTGGTATCTGACAAAATGGACAAAACGATCACTGTTGTCGTTGAAACCAAAAAGAACCATCCAATCTACGGTAAACGTATGAAATATTCTAAAAAATACAAAGCTCACGATGAAAACAATGAAGCAAAAATTGGCGATATCGTGAAAATCATGGAAACTCGTCCATTATCAGCTACCAAACGTTTCCGTCTGGTTGAAATCGTTGAAAAAGCAGTGATTATCTAATCACACGAGATTTTCCTATATAGATGTTTTTTAAATCTGAAAGGAGGATACACAAGTGATCCAAGCAGAAAGCCGTTTAAAAATCGCGGACAACTCAGGCGCCCGTGAAATTTTAACTATTAAAGTTCTTGGCGGATCTGGTCGCAAAACTGCAAATATCGGTGATGTGATTGTTGCTACGGTTAAACAAGCAACGCCAGGTGGTGTTGTCAAAAAAGGTGACGTGGTTAAAGCCGTTATCGTTCGAACTAAATCAGGCGCTCGTCGTACTGACGGTTCTTATATCAAATTTGATGAAAATGCAGCTGTTATCATTCGTGATGACAAGAGCCCAAGAGGAACACGTATCTTCGGACCTGTCGCTCGTGAATTACGCGAAGGCAACTTCATGAAGATCGTTTCATTGGCACCGGAAGTATTATAATCGAAAGATTCAACCAAAGGAGGTGCGCAACAGTAATGTTCGTTAAAAAAGGCGATAAAGTAAAAGTTATCTCTGGTAAAGACAGAAATAAAGAAGGCGTAGTATTAGAAGCCCTTCCTAAAAAAGATAAAGTCGTTGTTGAAGGCGTCAATGTCGTGAAAAAACATAAAAAAGCCTCTCAAGATGCCCCTCAAGGCGGAATCGTTGAGGTGGAAGCACCAATTCATGCATCTAATGTTATGGTGATCGACCCTTCAAATGGAGAAGCGACACGCGTTGGCTACAAAGTGGTTGACGGTAAAAAAGTCCGCGTTTCTAAAAAAACCGGCGAAGCTCTAGATAAATAATTAAACAAGGAAGGAGGATCTTATAGATGAACCGCCTAAAAGAAAAATTTGTAAGTGAAATTACACCATCTTTGATGGAAAAATTTAACTATGATTCAGTTATGGAAGTTCCTAAAGTTGAGAAAATTGTCATCAACATGGGTGTTGGTGATGCGGTATCAAATGCAAAAAACTTAGACAAAGCCGTTGAAGAATTAGCATTGATCTCTGGTCAAAAACCAATTATCACTAAAGCTAAAAAATCAATCGCTGGTTTCCGTTTACGTGAAGGAATGCCTATCGGTGCGAAAGTAACACTACGTGGAGAAAGAATGTATGAATTCTTAGACAAATTAGTGTCTGTATCACTTCCACGTGTACGTGACTTCCACGGAGTAAGCAAAAAATCCTTTGATGGCCGTGGTAACTTTACTTTGGGTGTTAAAGAACAATTGATCTTCCCTGAAGTAGATTATGATTTAGTTGATAAAGTCCGCGGTATGGATATCGTTGTTGTTACAACTGCGAAAACAGACGAAGAATCTCGCGAATTATTAACACAACTTGGAATGCCATTCCAAAAATAATCAAGGAGGCGAAAAAATTGGCTAAAAAATCAATGATTGCTAAAAACAAACGCCCTGCAAAACATTCAACGCAAGAATATACACGCTGCGAACGTTGCGGACGTCCACATTCAGTTTATCGTAAATTTCATCTTTGCCGTATTTGCTTCCGCGAACTTGCCTACAAAGGTCAAATTCCCGGCGTGAAGAAAGCTAGCTGGTAAAATAAACTCGCATAAAGGAGGTAAACAGTTCAATGGTCATGACAGATCCAATTGCAGATTTTCTAACTCGTATTCGTAATGCCAACATGGTAAAACACGATTCAGTAGAAGTACCTGCTTCAAAAATCAAACGTGACATCGCAGAAATCCTTAAACGTGAAGGTTTCGTACGTGATGTTGAATATATCGAAGATGACAAACAAGGCATGATCCGTGTGTTCCTTAAATACGGTAAAAATGACGAACGTGTTATCACGAACTTAAAACGTATCTCTAAACCAGGCTTGCGTGCTTATGTCAAAGCTGACGAAGTACCAAAAGTATTAAATGGTTTAGGTATCGCAATCATCTCTACTTCAGAAGGTTTAGTAACTGACAAAGAAGCTAGAGGTAAAAACGTTGGCGGCGAAGTGCTAGCTTACGTTTGGTAAGATCAAACAATCCATGAGGAGGTGTCTTTAAGTGAGCCGTATTGGTAATAAAGTTGTCGTTTTACCTGCAGGAGTTGAAGTAACTCAAAACGGAAACGATGTAACTGTTAAAGGACCTAAAGGTGAATTAACTCGTACTTTTTCTTCTGATATCAAAATGAACATCGAAGGAAACGAAGTAACATTCACACGTCCAGATGACAGCAAAGAAATGAAAACAATCCACGGAACAACTCGTGCAAACTTCAATAACATGGTTGTTGGTGTTTCAGAAGGGTTCCAAAAAGCATTAGAATTAATCGGGGTTGGGTACCGTGCACAATTACAAGGGTCAAAACTTGTATTGAATGTTGGTTACTCACATCCAGTTGAGATGGTAGCTCCAGAAGGCGTTACAATCGAAGTTCCTTCTAACACTCAAGTAGTTGTTAAAGGATCAAATAAAGAAGTAGTAGGCGAATTAGCTGCGAAAATCCGCGGAACTCGTCCTCCAGAACCTTACAAAGGCAAAGGTATCCGTTATGTTGGCGAATACGTACGTCGTAAAGAAGGTAAAACTGGTAAATAGTAGGTTGAACCTACACGCGGCTTAGGCCAGCTTAATTAAAGAGGTGACAATTGTGATTACAAAACCAGACAAGAATAAAACACGCCAAAAACGCCACATGCGCGTTCGCGGAAAAATCTCTGGTACTGCTGAGTGCCCACGCTTGAACGTTTTTCGTTCTAACAAAAACATCTACGCTCAAATTATTGATGACGTAGCGGGTGTGACGCTAGCAAGTGCCTCTGCCTTGGATAAAGAAATTTCAGGTGGAACAAAAACTGAACAAGCACAAGCTGTTGGGAAATTAGTAGCAGAACGTGCTTCAGAAAAAGGTATTAAGAAAGTAGTCTTTGACCGTGGTGGATACCTTTACCATGGCCGTGTAGCAGCTTTAGCTGAAGCAGCTCGCGAAAATGGACTAGAATTTTAGGAGAAGGAGGAACACCATTCATGGTTTATATCGATCCAAAACATTTGGAATTAGAAGACCGCGTTGTAGCGATCAACCGTGTTACTAAAGTTGTTAAAGGTGGACGTCGTCTACGTTTCGCAGCACTAGTTGTTGTCGGTGACAAAAACGGTCACGTAGGCTTTGGTACCGGTAAAGCTCAAGAAGTACCTGAAGCAATTCGTAAAGCAATCGAAGACGCTAAGAAAAACCTAGTCGAAGTACCAATGGTAGGAACTACGCTTCCTCATGAAGTTATTGGTGTATTCGGCGGCGGACGTATCTTAATGAAACCAGCCGTTGAAGGTTCTGGAGTTGCCGCTGGTGGACCAGTTCGTGCCGTCTTGGAATTAGCTGGGGTTGCCGATGTAACTTCTAAATCTTTAGGTTCAAACACACCAATCAACGTTGTTCGCGCGACTGTTGAAGGCTTAACTCAATTGAAAAAAGCAGAAGAAGTGGCGCAATTACGCGGCATCTCTGTTGAAAACTTAGCTAATTAAGGAGGACGAATGACATGGCTGAATTAAAAATTACTTTAAAACGCAGTATTATCGGACGTCCTCAAAACCAACGTGATACTGTTAAAGCGTTGGGTCTTAAAAAAATGAACAGCACAGTTGTTAAACCTGCCAATGATGCAATCAAAGGCATGGTTAACACAGTGTCTCATTTAGTGGACGTAGAAGAAGTTTAAGAAAACAATGATGATGATTAAAATCTAAGGAGGTGCCCAATATAATGAAACTTCATGAATTACAACCTGCCGAAGGTTCACGTAAAGTTCGCAACCGCGTTGGACGTGGTACTTCATCAGGTAACGGAAAAACATCTGGACGTGGTCAAAAAGGTCAAAAGGCTCGTTCAGGCGGCGGTGTACGTTTAGGTTTTGAAGGTGGTCAAACTCCTTTATTCCGTCGTTTACCAAAACGCGGATTTACTAACGTGAATCGTAAAGAATACGCTGTAATCAATTTAGATGTCTTAAATCGTTTTGAAGATGGAACTGAAGTAACACCAGTTGCTTTAGTCGAAGCTGGAATCGTGAAAAACGAAAAAGCTGGAATCAAAGTTTTAGGAAACGGATCATTAGATAAAAAACTAACCGTTAAAGCAGCAAAATTCTCTAAACATGCTCAAGAAACAATTGAAGCTGCTGGTGGTTCAATCGAGGTGATTTAATGTTCAAACTTTTAAAGGACTCATTCAAAGTTCAGAACATCCGATCACGGATCTTGTTTACCGTCTTAGTGCTGTTAGTTTTCCGTCTAGGTGCACAAATCACTGTGCCGGGAGTTGACGCACACGGACTGCAAGGTTTGAGTGAAATGCCATTTTTCAGAATGTTGAATATGGTCAGCGGCTCAGCCATGCAAAACTTCTCGATCTTCTCAATGGGGGTTTCTCCATACATCACTGCTTCAATCGTTATTCAATTGTTGCAGATGGACATCATTCCTAAATTTGTTGAATGGTCAAAACAAGGTGAAGTTGGTCGTAAAAAGTTAAACCAAGCAACACGCTATTTAACTTTAGTCTTGGCTTTCATCCAGTCTGTAAGTATTACAGCTGGGTTTGACTATTTTGCACAATTTGGATTTGTTCCAAACCGCAACGTTCAAACGTTTGTGACAATTGGTGTTATTCTGACCGCAGGTACAATGTTTGTTACATGGTTGGGAGAACAGATCACTGAAAAAGGTATCGGTAACGGAGTATCAATGATCATCTTTGCGGGAATCATTTCACGATTACCACAAAGCATCAAAGATATTTATGACGATTATTTCGTGAACATCGATTCTAGTGATCTTTGGAAGTCAGTTATTTTTATTGTAATTTTACTTATCGCGATTGTGTTGATTGTTGTTTTTGTAACGTACTTTCAACAAGCGGAAAGAAAAATTCCAATTCAATATACAAAACAAGTTGTTGGGGCACCGACAAGCAGTTATTTGCCTTTAAAAGTGAATGCTGCCGGAGTTATTCCAGTTATCTTTGCCAGTTCATTCATTGCTACGCCAAATGCGGTGTTGCAAGCTTTGGCTAGTAAGTATAGCGCGGAAGGCTGGTATGATATTTTAACGAAGCTATTTAGTTATAATACTGTTCCTGGTGCTGCAATCTATACTGTTCTGATTGTTTCCTTCACTTTCTTCTATGCATTTGTTCAGGTTAATCCTGAAAAATTAGCAGAGAACTTACAGAAACAGGGAAGTTATATTCCTCGTGTAAGACCAGGTAAAGGGACAGAAGAATATGTTTCTGCAATTTTGATGCGTTTGAGTGTGGTTGGCGCTATCTTCTTAGGGTTGATCGCTTTGATTCCTATTATCGCGCAAATGGTTTGGAACTTGCCTCAATCAATTGGTTTAGGTGGTACCAGTCTTTTGATCGTCGTTGGGGTCGCGCTAGAAACTGCGAAACAATTAGAAGGACTCATGTTGAAACGACGTTATGTCGGATTCATGGATGAAGAGTAGATTCGTGTGTTGAGGGTTTTCCTCAACGCCGTTCTCGCTTCGAATATTTAGGAGGGAAAGCAATGAACCTGATCTTAATGGGGCTGCCAGGGGCAGGAAAAGGAACACAAGCAGAAAGAATTGTTGCAACGTACAATATTCCGCATATCAGCACGGGGGATATGTTCCGAGAAGCAATCAAAAACGAGACAACACTCGGATTGAAAGCAAAATCATATATGGATGCAGGGGATTTGGTCCCAGATGAAGTTACTAACGGTATCGTGAAGGAACGCTTAGCACAAAAGGACACGGATAAAGGGTTCTTGTTAGACGGTTTCCCTCGTACTTTAGATCAAGCCAAAGCATTAGCTGAAATGTTAACGGACTTGAACAAAAAGATTGATGCTGTGATTGAAATTCAAGTAGCAGAAGAAGTGTTAGTTGAACGTTTGGCAGGACGCTTCATGTGCCGCAATTGTGGTGCGACTTATCATAAAATCTTCAACCCTACTAAAGTAGAAGGAACTTGCGATCGTTGCGGCGGTCATGAGTTTTACCAACGTGAAGATGATAAGCCTGAAACAGTTAAAAATCGGTTGTCTGTGAACATTAAAAACAGCGAACCAATTTTAGCTTACTATAATGAAGAAGGTTTGTTATATCCAGTTGATGGAGATCGTGAAATTGATGCCGTATTTGCGGATGTAGAAAAGATTATCGAAAAATAATTTTGCCTGCCGACTTGAGATGCAGTTTATCTTGCCAAGTTCGATGTTTTATGATAGAATTTGTCAGTCCGACTTCTAGCTTTTTAGAAGTTTAACTTTAGAATTACGGTGGGAACTGCAGTTTCCGCCATTTTATCGTGTGAAAATGCGAAACAACTACAAGGAGGTACTCTGCGTGGCAAAAGAAGATATGATTGAAATCGAAGGAACAGTCGTCGAAACTTTGCCGAATGCAATGTTTAAAGTCGAATTGGAAAACGGACACGAAGTTCTTGCACACGTATCTGGTAAAATCCGGATGTATTATATTCGAATCTTACCTGGAGATAAGGTAACAGTTGAACTTTCTCCATATGATTTGAGCCGTGGTCGCATTACCTATCGCTTTAAGTAAGTTGTACTCCGTAAAACTTCAGGAGGTATAATCATGAAAGTAAGACCATCAGTAAAACCAATGTGTGAACATTGTAAAGTAATTCGTCGTAATGGACGCGTTATGGTGATTTGCCCAGCAAACCCAAAACATAAACAACGTCAAGGATAATTGGAGGTGTAATTAAGTATGGCTCGTATTGCAGGAGTAGATATTCCTCGTGATAAACGCGTGGTAATTTCACTTACTTATATTTACGGTATCGGAAATACTACAGCGAAACAAATTTTAGCCAGTGCAGGCGTTTCTGAAGATGTTCGTGTACGCGACTTAACAAACGAACAAACAGACGCTATCCGTGCTGAAGTTGATAAATTAAAAGTTGAAGGCGATCTTCGTCGTGAAACTAACTTGAACATCAAACGTTTGATGGAAATCGGTTCATACCGTGGAATTCGTCATCGTCGTGGCTTGCCTACACGTGGACAAAACACTAAGAACAATGCTCGTACTCGTAAAGGCCCAGCTCGCGCTATTGCCGGCAAGAAAAAATAATTAGTGAAGGAGGTATAAATCTTCATGGTAGCAAAGAAAGTCAATCGTAAACGTCGTGTGAAGAAGAATATTGAAACAGGTATTGCTCATATTCATTCGACTTTCAATAATACAATCGTCATGATCACTGATGCTAGCGGTAACGCTGTCGCATGGTCATCTGCAGGTTCATTAGGCTTCAAAGGTAGTAAAAAATCAACTCCTTTCGCTGCTCAAATGGCTGCTGAAACTGCAACAAAAGCTGCAATGGAACATGGATTGAAAAGTGTTGAAGTAACTGTTAAAGGACCTGGTTCTGGTCGTGAAGCAGCGATTCGTTCATTGCAAGCAACTGGTTTAGAAGTAACTGCAATTCGTGACGTGACTCCAGTACCTCATAATGGATGCCGCCCTCCAAAACGCCGTCGTGTTTAATGAGTGCCCAACTCTATGAGTTTTACAGGAACGTCATTGAACAAGACACTTTTCGTTTTGAAAGGGGTAAAAGACAAGAATGATTGAATTCGAAAAACCAAGAATCACAAAAATTGATGAAGACAGAGATTATGGCAAGTTCGTTGTTGAACCTTTGGAAAGAGGTTATGGAACTACTTTAGGTAATTCTCTACGTCGTATTCTACTTTCTTCTTTACCGGGCGCGGCCATTACCAATATTCAAATCGATGGGGTGTTACACGAATTTTCAACCATCAAAGGTGTAAGAGAAGACGTTGTACAAATCATCTTGAATATCAAAGGTTTAGCGTTGAAATTATTTGCGGAAGAAGAAAAAACCCTTGAGATCGATATTACTGGACCAGCTACGGTAACTGCCGGCGATATTATCGTTGACAGCGACGTTGAAATCTTGAATAAAGATATGTACATTTGTACTGTTGCTGAAGGTGCGACATTCCATGCTCGCCTAACAGTAAAACCTGGTCGAGGCTATGTTCAAGCAGACGAAAATAAAAAGGAAGATATGCCAATCGGTGTCCTTCCAGTCGATTCTATCTATACACCAGTACGTAAAGTAAACTATCAAGTTGAAAATACTCGTGTTGGTCGTCGTGATGACTTCGATAAATTAACGATGGAAATTTGGACTGACGGATCGATCATTGCTCAAGAAGCATTGAGTCTTGCAGCGAAAATTTTAACAGAGCATTTAGATATTTTTGTAAATCTTACTGATGAAGCAAAAAATGCTGAAATCATGGTAGAAAAAGAAGAAACACAAAAAGAAAAAATGTTGGAAATGACCATCGAAGAACTAGACTTGTCTGTACGTTCGTACAATTGCTTGAAACGTGCCGGAATTAATACGGTTCAAGAATTAACGAATAAGTCTGAGCCTGAAATGATCAAAGTACGTAATTTAGGACGTAAATCACTTGAAGAAGTGAAAGCTAAATTGCATGATCTTGGTTTAGGACTACGTAAAGACGATTAATATTGTTGACAAAGGAGGGAAACCTACGTGAGTTATCGTAAATTAGGACGCACATCTAGCCAACGTAAAGCGATGTTGCGTGACTTAACAACTGACTTAATTATCAACGAACGTATCGTTACGACTGAAGCTCGTGCGAAAGAAGTTCGTTCAACTGCTGAAAAGATGATTACTTTAGGAAAACGCGGGGATCTTCATGCACGTCGCCAAGCTGCAAGCTTTGTACGTAATGAAGTCGCTGATGTTCGTGAAGAAAACGAAGCTGTTGTTGTTGAATCTGCATTACAAAAATTATTCAACGATATCGCTCCTCGTTACGCTGAACGTCAAGGTGGATACACTCGTATCTTGAAAACTGAACCTCGTCGCGGCGACAACGCCCCTATGGTCGTTTTAGAACTTGTATAATAATCACTCTTCACTTTATAGATGATTCTTTTAGAGTGTTATGATGTTGGAGATTTTCTCCGAGTCTAGCTCAGCGCCGCTTCCCAGAATGTCTGGGAAGCTGGCACTCATCATAAAGTGTTTTTTTATACCCAAAAACACTGTCAAGACAGATCGGTATACAAAAGCATTTTATTGAGTATCAAGGATTGATAAAGTGAAGCTTTTTTGCTAGTCTTAGTACATATTTGCAAAGAAGCGGAAAGGTGTAACCATGAAGCCAATTATTGAAATCAATCAAATTGAATTTAGTTATCAAGAAGAAACGATTCCTGCTTTAAGGAATGTTAGTTTTTCGATTAAAAAGGGCGAATGGATCGCGATTGTCGGTCATAACGGATCGGGAAAGTCAACGTTGGCAAAAGCAATCAACGGTCTTCATTTGCCACAAAAAGGAACCGTCACTGTTGGTGGCATGGAATTATCTGAGGAATCCGTCTGGGATATTCGCCGAATGGTAGGAATGGTTTTTCAAAATCCGGACAATCAATTTGTTGGGGCGACAGTCGAGGATGATGTAGCTTTTGGTTTGGAAAATCAAGGGATCGAACGAAGTGAAATGCAGCTACGTGTTCAAGATGCTCTGGAAAAAGTTAAGATGCAGGATTTTGCGACGCGTGAGCCTGCTCGTCTATCAGGTGGGCAAAAGCAACGAGTGGCCATCGCTGGGGTGGTTGCCTTACGTCCAGACATTATTATTTTGGATGAAGCGACAAGCATGCTAGATCCTGAAGGTCGTGACGATGTGATTGCAACGATTCGTAAGATCAAAGAAGAAAGTGATTTAACGGTTATTTCCATCACTCATGATATTGATGAAGCAGCTAGTGCAAATCGGATCTTAGTGATGAGAGAGGGTGAATTATATCAAGAAGGAACACCAGATGAAATTTTTTCTGCTGGACCTGAATTGGTATCCTTAGGGTTGGATTTGCCGTTTCCCGAGAAATTAAAATCGGCATTAAAAGCTCGCGGAGTTAATGTGCCGACGAACTATTTAGATGAAGAAGGGATGATTGATTGGTTATGGACATCCGTTTTGAAAAAGTAAGTTACGTTTATCAACCAAATACGCCCTTTGAACAACGAGCGCTTTATGATATTGATTTAACTATTAAAGAAGGTTCTTATACTGCATTAGTCGGTCATACAGGCAGTGGAAAGTCGACTTTGTTACAACATCTAAATGCTCTATTGAAACCAACTGATGGTCAAGTCATTATTGGCGATCGAAAGATTACTCCTGAGACGGACAATAAGAATCTAAAGCCCGTTCGAAAAAAAGTTGGAATTGTTTTCCAATTTCCAGAGGCTCAGCTATTTGAAGAAACCGTTGCAAAAGACATTGCTTTTGGTCCAAAAAATTTCGGTGTTGGTGAGGAAGAGGCGCTGGCTTTAGCAAAAGAAAACTTAAAATTAGTCGGATTAGATGAAGAATATCTTGAACGTTCACCATTCGAGCTTTCTGGAGGGCAAATGCGCCGTGTAGCGATCGCTGGGGTTCTTGCTATGGAGCCAGAGGTATTAGTCTTAGATGAGCCGACAGCAGGGCTAGATCCGCTTGGACGTAAAGAAATGATGGAGATGTTTTGGCAGCTGCATCAGAAAAAAAATATAACAATCGTCTTGGTCACTCATTTAATGGATGACGTGGCTAACTTTGCTGATTATGTTTATGTTTTAGAAAAAGGGCATGTGGTGAAACATGGTGCCCCTCAGTCGGTATTTGATGATGTCGACTGGTTGAAAGAAAAACAACTAGGAGTCCCCCAAGCAACCGGTTTTGCGGAAAAAATGCAAGATCGTGGTGCAGCTTTTGAAAAATTGCCCTTGACAGAAAATGAATTGGCGGACTGGATCGTAAAAAAAGCAGGAGGTCCTGCTCATGATGAATAAGTTAATTTTTGGGCGGTTTATCCCAGGTGATTCGTTGATTCATCGCTTGGATCCGCGAGCGAAGTTAGTTGCTAGCTTTTATTTTATCGGCATTATCTTCTTGGCAAACAATTGGCAAAGTTACTTATTTTTAGGCGCTTTTACCATGTTTGCTGTAGCGTTATCCAAAATTAATTTGAATTTTTTTCTGAAAGGTGTTAGACCGCTAATCTGGTTGATCATCTTTACAGTCGCATTGCAAATGCTGTTTACCCGTGGCGGTACCTTATATTGGTCATGGGGTGTGTTTAGTCTTTCTTCTTATGGAATCCAAAACGGATTATTCATCTTCTGTCGATTCGTTTTAATTATTTTTATGTCGACGTTGTTGACATTAACGACACCGCCGTTATCAATGTCTGATGCGATTGAATCCTTATTGAATCCGTTAAAAAAACTTCATTTACCAGTACATGAGATTGCTTTAATGTTATCCATTGCTTTGCGATTTGTACCGACGTTGATGGATGAAACGGAAAAAATTATGAATGCACAACGCGCACGCGGAGTTGACTTTAATGATGGAAATCTGATTCAAAAGGTGAAAGCAATTGTACCATTATTGATTCCTTTGTTTGTCAGCAGCTTTAATCGAGCGGAGGACTTGGCAACTGCGATGGAAGCTCGTGGGTATCGTGGTGGTGAAGGACGTAGTAAGTATCGCAAATTGAAGTGGGCATCACGTGATACAATCGTCCTTATTGTTTTTGCTGTTGCTACAGTTATTTTAATCTTTTTACGAAGTTAAGCTTGGATAAATCCAGGCTTTTTTATTTGATTAAAAACTATTTAATTCGATAGGTAATTCTTTATGGTAGGATTAACGAAAGAAACAAATGGAGGAGAAAAAATGACTGAAGAACGTCCAAAACTGCAAGTTGATTTAAATCCAGCCGTCTTTCGTAAGTATTATTACTTAAAAGAAGAATTACAGATTTTCTGTCAGGAACAAGGATTGTCCAAATCGGGAAGTAAAGCTGAACTAAATGATCGGATTGAACATTTTTTGCTGACAGGAGAAGCATTAGCAAAACCGAAGAAAGTTAAAAAGATAGCTCGTACCGACCGTTTGACACCAGAAAGCTTAATCGAGGAGAATATTGTTTTTTCCGAAGTTCATCGTGCTTTTTTTAAGCAAGAACTAGGAAAGTCCTTTACTTTTAAAGTCTCTTTTCAAAATTGGTTGAAAGCAAATAGTGGAAAAACCTATCGTGAGGCGATCGCTATCTATCCTGAAATTGCGGCAAAGAAATCGCTAAAAATTGATGCACAATTTGAATACAATACGTATATTCGCGATTTCTTCGCGGAGAATCGAGGAAGCTCCTTGCAAGATGCTATTACTTGTTGGAAGTATAAAAAAGCTCTTCCAGGTAGGAATAACTATCAGACTGAAGATTTATGCGCGTTGGATTTCGAATAAAAAGCTGTTATAATGACTCCGGCAGAAGTCAGTTTGGAGACAGTTTTGTCGTTTGATTCGACAAGCGGCTTCATTAATAAGAAATAGGAGAAAAAGCATGGTCAGATACAAGGCAGTGATTGCTTATGATGGGACAAATTTTAATGGGTTTCAACGACAGCCGAATGGGCGAACGGTACAGGAGGAAGTCGAAAAGACGCTGCAAAAAATGAATAATGGTCAACCGGTGACAATTTTTGGTTCCGGACGAACAGATGCTGGAGTCCATGCAATCGGACAAGTGATTCATTTTGATTATCCGCAGGAACGACCGTTGGAGCGGATGCGGTTCGCATTAGATACCCAGACGCCTGAAGATATCGCGGTTTCTTCCGTAGAAATTGCAGCGGACGATTTTCATGCGCGGTATCATGTCGTCGAGAAGACGTACCATTTCAACGTTCAAATAGCTAAGCCGCGAAGTCCTTTTCGCCGTTATTATGCGGCTTATTACCCTTATCCATTAGACTTAGATTTGATTCGTCGGGCGTTGCCAGATTTACTAGGTACGCATGATTTCACCTCTTTTTGTGCGACAGGTGGTTCGATCGAGGATAAGGTCCGGACGATCTATCAAGCGGATTTGGTTGTGAATGAGGATGAGACGGAATTGACCTTTATTTTTAGAGGGAATGGTTTTCTGTATAAGATGATTCGGATATTAGTCGGAACCCTACTAAAAATTGGGAATGGGCGTATCCCAGCGGAGAGTATTCCAGCGATCATTGAAGCAAAGGATCGTAATGCCGCTGGACCAACTGCTCATCCAGAAGGCTTGTATTTAGCCGAAGTAAAATATGAATAGCAAAAAAGCATCCAATAACAATCACAAGTGATTGTTGCTGGATGCTTTTTTAGGCTTTTACTTCAGCGGCGAGTTGGGTCAACTTATGAACGTCTAGAATAAGGTACCCCTTTTTTATTTTTTTCAGGTAGCCATCCTCCACAAACTGTGCAATCACGAAAAGGAGATGACGATAAGAAACACCTAAATATTCAGCGACTTGAGTGTGTTTCTCACGGTAGGTCCCTTCGTTTTGTGTTAAAAGAATAAAGGCCGCTAAACGTTGTGAAAGCGGAAAGCCCTGATTTTGAGTTGAAGCTTTGATATTTCGATAATTTTTATGAGCAAAGTAGATGCAGAGCTTTTGGAGAAAGAGCGCATCCTCTAGTAATCGTTTCTGACAGTCTTGTCTCGATAAGGCTAAGCACCAACAGTCCTCGATTGCTTGGACACTAAAGGCAGTTTGGTTTTCATCAACGAGCTCCATCTCACCAATAAAACAAGGTGGGGAAAAGAAATCAATCAGAGCGACTTTTCCATTGGCTAAGGTGTCGTATAATTTGGCTTTGCCCTTCACTAAGTAGAATAAATGCGTAGGCTGGTGATCTTCCTTGACGATGTAGCTGTTGGCCGGAAAGAAAAATAATTGCGTATCTAAACTGACATCGAAGGAAAACTGATCAAGGTAGTCAGATGATCGAATGAATTGTTGTTTTAATTTTTCATTTTGCAACTTCTTCATTTTTTCTACCTCCTTATGTGAGAATTCTCATATTTATCATAAGCAGGAACTTACTATAATGCAAATAGATAAAGGAAATTAATTTTTTAGGGGGCTATAAAATGGAGAAACGGAAAATTATTTTAGATTGCGATCCGGGGCATGATGATGCGATTACGATGTTGATGGCAGCAGCACATCCGAAAATTGATTTGTTAGGGATCACTATTGTAGCAGGAAATCAAACGCTAGACAAAACAGTGGTGAATGGATTGAATGTCTGTCAATTGCTGGGGATTGATGCGAAAGTCTATGCAGGGATGCCAAAACCGCTGGTGCGGGAACAAGTAGTAGCTGATAACGTTCACGGGGAATCTGGTTTGGATGGTCCTGTTTTTGGTCCATTACATCGGCAAGTAGAAGAAACACATGCGGTTAAATATATCATTGATACGTTGTTGGCGAGCGATGGGGATATCACACTTGTTCCGGTTGGTCCGTTAACCAATATTGCGGTGGCGATGCGAATGGAGCCTTTGATCATTCCAAAAATCAAAGAAATTGTTTTGATGGGCGGTGCTTATGGAACAGGGAACTTCACACCATCTGCTGAATTTAACATTTTTGCCGATCCAGAGGCCGCCCATGTCGTCTTTAGTTCGGGTGCACCGATTGTTATGATGGGGCTTGATCTAACACATCAAACAATTTGTACAGAAGATATTATCGAACGTATGGAAGGCGTTGGGAATGTCGCAGGGAAACTATTTGGTGACATTATGCGCTTCACGTTGAAAAGCCAATTTGAATGCTTCGGGTTAGCTGCGGGTCCTCTGCATGATGCTACATGTGTGGGTTATCTGATTTCTCCTGAGATATTTGAAACACAGGAAATGTATGTCGAAATCGATATCAATCGCGGACCTTGCTATGGTCGGACCGTTTGTGATGAGCTTTATGTGTTAGGTCAGCCGTCGAATGCCAAAGTAGGTAAGAAGATCAATGCGGAGCATTTTTGGGATCTGGTTGAAGAGTGTATCCGAATGTATTCAGATGTTTATGCAGAAGCAAAATAGATAGATGAAACCAGAGAGAGGCGACTTATTTAAAAATTGAGATCAGTTGTTTCTCTTTGAAAGTTTTGTAAACGGTTTAAAAATGAGATGTGTGAATGCATACGAACGAGGAGTGAGTTTAAATGAAAGTCGTTGTTGTTGGAAGTATTAATTTGGATTTAGTTGTTCAAGCAGACCGTTTTCCTAAGATTGGCGAGACGATGATTGGTTGTGTCGGTGAAGATGCTTATGGTGAGATTGTCTTAAAAAATTTTCAAGAGAATATGGTCGATACGTCATGCATTAAAAAGGTTGCTGAACCAACGGGTGTTGCCTACATCACCATCGCAGAAAATGATAATTCGATCATTCTCGTGCAAGGGGCGAACGCGTGTGTTGATCGTTCATTGATTGATAAGTATCAGGCACAAATTTTAGCTGCCGATATTGTGATCACGCAATGTGAAATTCCAATCGAAACGATCAGATACCTAATTGATTTTTGTGCGGAGAATAACGTGTGTTTGGTATTAAACCCAGCACCAACTCCAGAAATCGCGCCTGAATATTTAGCTAAAGTAACATTTTTAACACCGAATGAGATTGAGATCAATCAATTGTTTCAGCAGGATGCTCAGACTGTTTTACGAGAGTATCCCAATCAGATCATTATGACGTATGGTTCGAAAGGTGTTCGGTATCATGATGGAGAAAAATTAATGGAGGTCCCAAGCTATAAGGTGCCCGTGATTGATACGACTGGAGCTGGAGATACTTTTAATGCAGCATTTGCAGTGGCGTATGCGAAGGATCAAGAATTGGAGACGGCGATCACATTTGCTAATCTTGCTGCCAGTAAGACTGTTCAAGGGCTAGGAGCGCAAAGTGCGATGCCAAGAATTGAAGAGCTGGTTTAACGATAAAAGTGCGCAATAAAGTAAGCGTTAACAAAAAATAGGAGGGTTTCAAAATGAAAAACACAAAACTTTTTTCTTTAGGTGTTGTTGCAATGGCAGCTTTAATGATGATCAGCGGGTGCAGTGGCGGAAATAAGAGCAGTGCAACAGGGAAAAAGGATAGCGATCATAGTGTTGTGATGGTTACGGATGTCAGCGGGGTAGATGATAAATCCTTCAACCAATCTGCTTGGGAAGGATTGCAGAAGTGGGGAAAAGAGCAGAAGTTCAAACGCGGGGTCGGCGGGTATGACTATATTCAATCCAATGAGATTGCCCAGTTCGCCTCTAACATTGACACGGCTGTATCGAATGGCTTCAAAACGGTCTTCGGGATCGGGTACCTTTTAGCGGATTCGATCGAAGCAGCAGCGGGGCAAAATTCTGAAACGAATTTTGTCATTATTGATACGGTGATCGAAGGAAAGGATAATGTTGTTTCGGCGACCTTTAGAGATAACGAAGTCGGTTATCTCGCTGGCGTCTCAGCTGCTTATACGACCAAAACCAATAAGGTTGGATTTATTGGCGGAGAAGAGGGCAAAGTCATTGACCGTTATGAAGCTGGATTTACCAAAGGTGTAAAAGATACCGCGAAAAAATTGAACAAAGATATTTCGGTAGATGTGAAGTATGCGGCTTCCTTCGGGGATCCGGCTAAAGGGAAAGCTTTAGCGGCGAATATTTATCAAAATGGTGCAGATATTATTTATCAAGCGGCTGGTGGGACTGGAGCAGGGGTATTCTCAGAAGCAAAAGCGTTGAATCAGGATAAAAACGAAGCAGACAAAGTTTGGGTGCTTGGTGTGGATCGTGATCAACAAGAAGAAGGCGGCTATAAATCAAAAGATGGGAAAGAAAGTAATTTCTGTTTAGCTTCAACCATCAAATCGGTTGGCGTGGTTGTGCAGGATATCTCAACTCGGGCGCTGGAGGATAAATTCCCAGGCGGAAAACACTTATCTTTTGGGTTGAAAGATGGCGGCGTGGAGATGACAGACGGCTATTTGAGTGATGAAGCAAAGGCGGCAGTAAAAGATGCCAAGGAACAAATTATTGCTGGTGATGTAAAGGTTCCGGAAACACCGGAAGATTAGACTGATCGTGCCCGCTGATATTGGCGGGCACTCTTTGAACAGGAGAGGTGTGAATTAAAAATGACAGAGGAGCAATATGTCATTGAGATGCGGAGTATCACTAAGCAATTTGGTGATTTCAAAGCGAATGACGAGATCAATCTGAAAATTCGTAAAGGCGAGATTCATGCTTTATTAGGAGAAAATGGGGCAGGTAAATCAACACTGATGAACGTGTTGTCAGGGTTATTGCAGCCGACTTCTGGAGAGATATACATGGATGGCCAAGCAGTCAAAATCACGAGTCCTACTAGAGCGAACCAGCTGGGAATCGGTATGGTCCATCAGCATTTTATGCTGGTCGATGCGTTTACGGTCACGGAAAATATTATTTTAGGCAGTGAAATCAGCACTAACGGTATGCTGGATACGCAAAAAGCTAAGGAAGAAATCACTCGTTTGTCCAATGATTATGGCTTGCAGGTCGATCCAGATGCATATATTCGAGATATATCCGTCGGGATGCAGCAACGGGTAGAGATTTTGAAAACGTTGTATCGCGGTGCAAATGTTTTGATCTTTGATGAACCAACAGCCGTATTGACACCGCAGGAAATTGACGAGCTGATCGAGATCATGGCGACATTAGTCAAAGAAGGAAAATCGATCATTTTGATTACTCATAAACTGGATGAGATCAAAAAGGTAGCGGATCGTTGTTCAGTTATTCGAAGGGGACACTACATCGGAACCGTTGATGTGGAGGATGTTAGTTCGCAGGAGTTGGCGGATATGATGGTCGGTCGTTCCGTTTCTTTTAAAACAGACAAACAGGCGGCAAAATTCGGCGATGTCGTTCTGTCGATCAAAGATCTAGTTGTGAAAGAAAGCCGCGGACTTGATGCAGTGAAAAATTTAAGCCTGGAGGTTCATCGCGGAGAAGTGTTAGGAATCGCCGGTATTGATGGCAACGGACAATCAGAATTGATCCAAGCATTGACTGGATTGCGTAAGATCGAAAGCGGCACTATCACCATCAATGGTAAAGATGCGACCAATAATAAACCACGGGAAATCACCGAGATTGGTGTGGGGCATGTACCAGAGGATCGGCATAAATACGGTTTAGTTTTACCTTTGCCTTTGTCCGAAAATATCGCGCTGCAATTGTATTATCAAGAGCCATTCAGTCAAAAAGGTATTTTAAATTTTAATGAAATTCAACAATACGCTAAGCGTTTGATCAAAGAATACGATGTACGGACGACAAGCGAACAGGCGCCAGCAGCTTCTCTATCTGGCGGGAATCAGCAAAAAGCGATCATTGCCCGGGAAGTTGATCGTGATCCAGAACTATTGATTGTCGCTCAGCCAACGCGCGGTCTGGATGTCGGGGCGATCGAATATATTCATAAGCGTTTGGTAGAGCAGCGAGATAAAAATAAGGGTGTTCTGCTGGTGAGCTTTGAGTTAGATGAAATCCTAAATGTTTCTGATCGTATTGCCGTTATCCATGCAGGTGAGATCGTCGGGATCGTGGATCCAAAAGAAACGTCGGAAAATGAATTGGGCTTATTGATGGCTGGCTATAGCTTGGATGATGCGCGAAAAGAGTTAGTAAAGGTTGGTGAAACAAATGAATGATCGTTCAGCACAGATCAGAAATGCTTTGGTTCCGATTATTTCAGTGATTCTAGGCTTTTTGCTTGGCGGACTATTGATGTTAGTAACAGGATATAACCCGATCATGGGGTATCAAGCGATGTTCCGCTCGGCGTTTCAAAGCAGTATCTCAGTCGGTGAAATATTAGTTGGTGCAGGTCCTTTGATTTTTACAGCTTTAGGCTTTTCGGTAGCGAATTCCGCGGGGTTCTTTAACGTTGGACTATCTGGGCAAGCTTTGTGCGGCTGGGTAGCAAGTATTTGGGTGGCGCTGAGCATGCCGACAGCGCCAAAATTAGTCGTTGTACCACTAGCAATTATTACAGGAGCGTTGGCAGGTGCTGCAGCGGCGGCGATCCCAGGGCTGCTACGGGCCTATTTCGGAACGAGCGAAGTAATCGTCACCATCATGATGAATTATGTATTGTTGTATACGGCCAATCATCTGGTGAACAATGTCATGTCACCGGAGATCATCTCCAATAAGGGCGTGACGAAAATAGTAGGAGCCAACGGCTTGTTGCGAGAACCGTGGTTGACCAATCTTTTTGGCGGGTCACGGGTCAATCTGGGATTTGTTTTGGCTCTGATTTTTTTAGGTTTGGTTTGGTTTTTGATGAAACGAACGACTTTAGGATTTGAGATCCGATCTGTCGGGATCAATCCATTCGCTTCTGAATATGCCGGAATGAGCAGTAAACGCACGATCGTGATCTCGATGATTATTTCTGGACTGCTAGCAGGATTAGGGGGCGTGGTTCAAGGGTTAGGCACTTTTGGGAATTATTTTGTCCAGGGTTCTTCTATCAGTATTGGATTTGATGGGATGGCAGTCTCGTTATTAGGAAATGGTGGTTCAGTCGGGATTCTTTTGTCGGCCTTGTTATTCAGTATTTTGAAGCTTGGTGGACAGGGAATGCAGTTTGCTGGTGTTCCGAGTGAACTAGCAAATAGTGTTATCCCGCTGATCATTTTCTTCGTGGGAATCAATTATGTGGTTCGCGTTGCTTTGACAAAAGTTCGCGTGGCAAAAAAAGCAGAAGAAAAGAGCGAAGAGGTAAAAATGCATACGTTAAAGCAAGAAGGAGTTGATTTGGAATGAACATTCAATTGTTAGGCTCGCTGATTTCCCAAACACTCGTTTATTCTGCCCCGCTGATTTTGACGGCACTAGGTGGTGTGTTCTCAGAACGCAGCGGCATTGTCAATGTCGGTCTAGAAGGAATTATGGTGACCGGTGCGTTTAGTTCAGTTATTTTTAATTTAAGTTTTGCGAACCACTTTGGAGCATTTACTCCTTGGTTAGGGGTATTAGTTGGAGGAATCATCGGATTATTATTTTCGTTGCTGCATGCTGTGGCGACGATAAATTTTCGAGCGGATCATGTAATCAGCGGAACCGTGATGAACCTATTAGCTCCTCCGTTGACGATTTTTCTTATCAAGGTAATGTATGGAAAAGGGCAAACCGATACGATCCAAGAGCAGTTTGGTTATTTCGATTTTCCTGGATTAAGTAAGATTCCGATTATTGGTGATTTATTCTTCAGTAAGACCAGCTTACCTGCTTATTTTGCGATTGTTGTCGCTTTAGCTGTTTGGTTCATTATTTATAAGACAAAATTCGGACTGCGTTTGCGTTCAGTCGGAGAGAATCCGCAGGCAGCCGATACTTTAGGAATCAACGTTTATGCGATGCGTTATGCAGGAGTAATGATTTCAGGCTTTCTTGGCGGTATGGGCGGTGCTGTATTTGCCCAATCAATCGCAGGCCGTTTCGCGATAACGACGATCGCAGGACAAGGATTCATTTCGCTGGCAGCGATGATCTTTGGGAAATGGAATCCACTAGGGGCTATGGGGGCAGCGATGTTCTTTGGGTTTGCTCAAAATTTGAGTATCGCTGGAGCCAATCTACCGGTTATTTCGCAGATTCCAGATGTTTATTTACAATCGGCTCCTTATGTATTAACAATCCTTGTATTAGTGATCTTCTTGGGTAAGGCTACCGGGCCAAAAGCTGGCGGAGTCAACTATATCAAATCAAAATAATTTTGTATAAAAAACAGGAGGCTCACGTTGAGTCTCCTGTTTTGCTTAATGACGTTGTGTTTTTTTAGGTTTTAACATACGTAGATAAAGAATAAACATTCCGATAGCAATTATGAAGGAAACAGCGCCAGCAATAAATCCTTTCGGCATGTAACTGAAGGTTACTTTGTGTTTGCCTTTTGGTACATGGATGCTAACGAAAGCATTTTGGAAGGCTTTTGTCTCGACTTTTTTACCATCGATTTTGGCAGTCCAACCTTCATCATATGGAATAGTTGTAATAAGTGTCTGTGCCTTTTTGGCATTGACGGTTCCTTCAGCACTGCGTTTGCCAACTTTCATGTCTACACCGTTGTCTTTAATCTTATCTACTGCTAGTCGATAAGCGACTGTATCTAGAGCTAAAACTTGTGGATTCTGGAAGCTAATGGATTTTGTTCCATAGAAGCTGGCAGTAAAGGTAACCATCGTTGCTTGTTGGTAATAGCCTAAATCATAATATTGTCCGCTGATCCCAATTTGCGCTTGTCTTGTTTGTCCATTCGCTGTAACAGTTGCTGATGAACTTTCTAATTCAGCGAAATCGTAAGGATAGAGACTCAGGTAAGCTTGCGTATTTGCAGGAACCTGAACCTTCCAAGTAACGTCTTTTGCCACGTTTCCTTGTTTTTCGGTAATTGTTGTAATATTCCCCGCGTTAGTGACGTTCGCATTTTTTGTATCTATTTGCGTAATTGGTAAGAACTGAAAATACTGGAACTGTTCTTGGGATAATGCGTTAAATAATTGTGTTTGCGTACCTAAATTATCATTTGGAGCAGCTTGTAATTTATCGATACTCCGTGGTGCGGTAAAGGCTAGTGGCAGAGCGTAATTATTCTCAAAGAGATTGTACTCGCCTACGCTATTCGTTTTTGTAAAGCCATATTTGTTTAGCTTTTTTGTTTTAGCAATATTGTACTTGATTCCGGTAAATGCATCCGCCAACAATGTATTATTTTGATAACGAATATTTAAGCTGGTTCCTCTAGAACGGAAGCCTAGTTGATCCATGTAGCCGGAAGAGTGACGATTCCGAATTGAAGAAAACATACTAATACCGCTGTAACCGTAATTAAATGCATCATTGGAGGAAACAGGGTCCAGATTTTCCATCCGATAAAAGCTGTCATTGTCATTTTTCGTTTCGTCGACTAAAGCTTTGATTGATGGATAGGGCTCCGTATAAAGGCTGCGCGACGCATAATTCCAATCCTTTAAAATACCTTGTGTCATAAAGCTACTATTAATAAATGCCTCTGAAGACATCAATAGCAGTAAGAGAACACTTAACGCTTTTAGCGGGATCTTGTTGAAATGATGTGCAGTAAAAATCAGCGCATAGACAGCCAAGAAACCAAGTGTGATATATAAGGAACTATTTTTAAGATAATCATAGTCTTTGCCCTTCATACCCCAGAAAATCGCAAAGAGAGCGATCAGCATCAGACAGGCAGCGACTAATTGCAAAATATTTTCTCGATCTAATTTCTCCCATCCCCATGCAGCTAATGTAATCACTAAAAATGAGAGCAGGTAGGCGTAACGGAATAGGAACATATTTGGCGCATGCATCCCGTGCCAGAATAAATTCATTGGTTGGATATAAAAGCTTGCGATCAAGATTGCGGCTACTGCTCCATAAGCAAGTTTATTTTTCCACGGTATTTTTTTGCAGATAAAGAAAAATAGACAGAAAGCTAATGGCAAAAGTCCAATATAAATAAAAGGAATCGAACCATATTTCGTCGTATCATACGATCCAACGAAATTTTTAGCAATAAAATCCCACCAGCTTGTCGCTTCTGTTTTAAAGGTCGTGATCTGTGTCAGCTCTTCGCCATTGGCGCGGAGGTCTAGGATAGACGGTAAAATCATGATCATAGAAGCAAACCCAGCCAATAAAGAAGTGAAACCGTAAGGGATAATACTTTTTTTATAAGCTTTCCAATTCGTAACTAAACGTGCAATGAAGTAAAGTACGGAGAAAACCCCAATCATAAAGCCCATATAAAAACTGGTCAAAAACAGCATTAAATAGGAAACAAATAGGACGGTCGGTTTTTTCTGATCCATCACCCGATTGATTCCCCAGATAATTAAAGGCAGATAGACAAACGCATCTAACCACATAATAATCTCAGAATGGGCAATAGCAAAAGACATCAGCGCATAAGTAGTACTTAAAGCCACACGTGACCAATTTGGCAACTTGAAACTACCTTTCGCATAAAACCAAAACGCTAATCCCGCTGCACCGATTTTTAATAGCGTTAGAAAATATAACGCGTCAGGCATCAGTTGATTCGGGAAGAAAATTACCAGTGGTGTAAAAAAACCACCGAGATAATAGGATACCAGTGATAAATAATTCAATCCCATAGAGGCGTTCCAAGTATATAAAAAGCCTTGCTTACCTAAAAGCATATTGCGAAAACTAGCGTGAAAATTCGAAAATTGTGAAAAAGCATCGCTAGCTAAGACACTACGGCTTGATCCGGGATAAATACCAAGCGTCAAATAAACGATCGCCATCAGTACAAAGGGCAGGAAAAAACTTGCCAATAAGTACCAACGGTTTTCTTTGAGGTAGTTCTTCATATAAAAATCACCAAACTTCTTTCAACAGACTATTCAAATTTTACCATACAAGTACCGAAAATAATGTGAAAGAGGTGTGAAACCCAAGCTAAGAATTTAAAAATAAAACGATTGATTTATAAATGAACAAACGCAAAAAGCCAACTTAATAGCTCTGTGATAAGTAAATAATATAGACCATAGAGGTTGTAAGCTTTTTAGCTGAGAAAAGAATCTTTATTTTAACTAGTCTTCTATTTTGCTTAAAGAAGATGAAAAAGGCACAAAAAAAACCGTTCGTAAACGAACGGTTGGATGGTTATTTGATTGGATACTATTAAACGCGCTCAACTTTTCCAGATTTCAAAGCACGAGTTGAGACCCAAACTTTTTTAGGTTTTCCGTCCACTAATACGCGAACTTTTTGTAAATTAGGTTTTACAGTACGTTTCGTAGCGTTCATAGCGTGAGAACGGTTATTTGCACTTCTTGTTTTACGACCAGTAAAATAGCAAACTTTTGCCATGTGTAGTTTCCTCCTTTAGCCTTGATATTGGAGCGCTTCTTTGGCTCATACTAAAATAAAATAGCACAAATTAACAAGATTGGCAAGTGAATTTTTTTAGAAAGATTGACATTCTAAGGATTTGCAGGTAAATTATACTCTGTTAGCGTAAATTTTTTTAGCAAAATTATTGATGCAAGAAAGTTAGCAGAAACCTGTGTTGAACAAGGAACGCCCTATCAGCAAATCGCAATGGAACTTTCTTTTATTTGTCATAGGGCTATGATAAACTATTATAGTAGAAAAAATGGGCGATTAGGCCTGTTTAAGGAGGCTAACAACTATGGCTGTGAAAATTAATACACAGACTGGTATGATCGAAATTTCAAACGACGTCATCGCGACGGTTGTCGGCGGTGCAGTTACTGACGTGTTTGGTATCGTCGGGATGGCTAGTAAAAATCAAATCAAAGACAATATCACAGAAATTTTAAGAAAAGAAAACTATTCACGTGGCGTCGTTGTACGTCAAGAAGAGAACGGTATCGCAGTTGATGTCTATACGATTATCAGCTATGGCACGAAAATCTCTGAAGTATCGCGCAATGTCCAAGAAAAAGTGAAATACAATTTGGAAACGATGCTTGGGGTTACGGCCAATTCAGTGAATGTTTATGTTCAAGGTGTACGTGTTCTGCCAGATTAAAGGCAGCGTTCTTAAGGAGGACTAAGTAAGTGAAGGTAACAGAAATCAGCGCGAGTCAATTCCAAGAAATGGTTGAGGCTGGCGCTAAACGTCTGCAAGTCAATGCAGAATATGTCAATTCGTTAAATGTTTTTCCAGTTCCCGATGGTGATACTGGGACCAATATGAATCTATCCATGACCAGCGGTGCAACGGCTGTAGTAAACTCTACTTCAGAAAAAGTTGGTGAATTAGCTAATGTTTTAGCGAAAGGATTGTTGATGGGGGCCCGGGGAAATTCTGGTGTTATCTTGTCGCAATTATTCCGCGGGTTTTCTAAAGCGATCTTAGATGTGGATACACTAAATGCCGAGGATTTAGCGAGAGCCTTAGTTCATGGAGTGGAAACAGCTTATAAAGCAGTGATGAAACCCGTAGAAGGAACCATCCTAACAGTAGCGCGTGAATCAGCAAAAGCAGGCGAACGCAGAGCAAAACAAACGGATGATGTGATCGAAGTGATGGCCGCTGTTGTTAAATACGGGAAGAAAGCATTAGATAAAACTCCCGATATGTTGCCAGTTTTGAAAGAGGTCGGCGTAGTCGATAGTGGCGGACAAGGACTATTGTTCATTTATGAAGGCTTCTTAAGTGCGTTGAATGGCGAATTCCAAGCGGATGACACGTATGAGCCAAGTCCAGCTGAAATGGATGAAATGGTTAACGCGGAGCATCATCGCAGTGTGCAAGGTCAATTGGCAACAGAAGATATTAAATTTGGTTACTGTACTGAAATCATGGTTCGCCTAGGCGAAGGTCCAACTGTTGACAGCAACTTTGATTATGATACTTTCCGTAACTATTTGGATGGCATCGGTGATTCATTGTTAGTTGTTAACGATGATGAGATTGTCAAAGTGCACGTGCATACAGAGCATCCAGGAGAAGTCATGAATTATGGACAAAAATTTGGTGCATTAATCAAAGTCAAAGTCGATAATATGCGGCAACAGCATGAAACCATTTTGGAGCATGATGAAGAAGTCGCTGCTTTCGAAGCAGCTCCAGCAGAACATCAGCCATACGCAGTGATTGCCATTGCTGCCGGTGAAGGGGTTCAAGAATTATTCAAGAGCCTAGGTGCTGCTTACGTTATCAGTGGCGGACAAACGATGAATCCAAGTACAGAAGATATCTTGAAAGCAATCAAGGAAGTCAATGCGGATCAAGTCATTGTCTTGCCAAATAATAAAAATATCTTTATGGCAGCTGATCAAGCAGCAGAAGTTGCTGATGTACCTGTAGCAGTCGTGCCAAGTAAAACAGTCTCTCAAGGGATGACAGCGATGTTGGCCTTTAATGGAGAACAAAACTTGGAAGAGAATAAAACAGCAATGACTGAGATGTTAGACTCTGTAGTTAGTGGTCAAATCACAAACGCAATTCGCGATACAGCGATTGATGGTGTAGAGATCCACGAGGGCGATTATTTAGGTATGGTCGATGGCAAGATCGTTCTTTCTGAAGCAGATAAATATCAAGCAACGTTAGATACCTTGAATAAAATGATCAGTGAAGATATTGAGATCATTACAATTATTGTCGGTGAAGAAGGCTCGCAAGCTGAAGCCGAAAAATTGAGTGAAGCAATCGAGGCAAGCTATCCAGATTTAGAGGTTGAAATCCATCAAGGGAAACAACCAGTCTATCCATACTTGCTTTCAGCAGAATAAGTTTAAAAAGTCGGAGGGAGTGGGCCAAGAATATCTGGCTCGCTTCCTTTTTGTCAGTTACGCTTTTTATACCGTACTAGAGAGATGAATCACGTACCTTGTTTGAAAGGAGGGTTTCGATGGCGATGCAAGAATCTGTATCAGTGCTGCCCGGCGTAGGGCCGAAGCGTGCGCAAACGTTAGCTGACTTAGGGATCATGACAATCGAGGATTTGTTGAGCTATTATCCTTTTCGTTATGAGGACATTCAGGAGAAAAATTTATTAGAGATCAACGATCAAGAAAAAGTCACGTTAAAAGGCGTAGTTGTTTCAGCCCCTGTAGTCAGTCGTTTTGGGTACAAAAAAAGCCGACTGCAGTTTCGAATGATGCAGGATCACGCAGTCTTCATGGTCTCTTTTTTTAATCAGCCTTATTTAAAAGATAAAGTCGAAGTCGGCGAAGAATTGGCAGTTTATGGAAAATGGGATGCTAAGCGGAAATCACTGACTGGAATGAAGATTTTAGGTGGTAAGCAGTCGGAGGAATACGCGCCAATCTATCACGTGACTAAGGCTATCCGTCAAAGTACCTTAGTCGATTTAATCAAAGTAGGATTTGAAAAATTTGGCGATCAGGTAACAGAAAACTTGCCAGATTATCTATTAGAAAAATATCGATTAATGCCAAGGAAACAGGCGATGCGGGCAATGCATTTTCCTAAAGACCCAAAGGAAAACCAGCAAGCAAAACGGCGAGTAGTCTTTGAAGAATTTTTCTTATTTCAAATGCGGATGCAAGGATTGAAGAAAAGTGAACGTAGTGAGAAGAACGGAATCGCGATCCGTTATGATGTCGAACGCTTGAAGCAGTTTACGCAAAAGCTGCCTTTCGAATTGACTGACGCCCAAAAACGCGTAACCAACGAAATTTGCTATGACCTGCGAAGCAAGAAGCATATGCAGCGTCTACTGCAAGGAGATGTTGGGAGTGGGAAGACAGTTGTGGCGGCGATCGCCTTATATGCTACCATGACAGCTGGTTTCCAAGGCGCGTTGATGGTACCGACAGAGATCTTGGCTCAGCAGCATTTGGAAAGCCTAAATCAATTATTTGATCCATTGGAACTGACAACGGCATTATTAACTGGTTCTACCAAAACCAAAGAGCGACGTGCCATTTTAGCAGGGCTGCAAAGTGGAGAAATAGATGTGGTGATTGGGACTCATGCACTGATCCAAGATGATGTACAGTTTGCGAATTTAGGATTAGTCATTACAGATGAACAGCATCGATTCGGTGTGAACCAGCGACGCGTCTTGCGGGAAAAAGGGCTGCATCCAGACGTTTTATTTATGACTGCAACACCAATTCCCCGAACGTTAGCAATCACGGCTTACGGCGAAATGGACGTTTCAATCATCGACCAAATGCCGGCAGGACGAATACCTGTCAAAACCAGTTGGATTAAGCCAAAACAATTGGAACATACGTTGGATTGGGCGAAGCAGGAATTGCAGGCGGGACACCAGTTGTATGTGATTTGTCCTCTGATTGAAGAGTCAGAAGCATTGGATGTAAAAAATGCGACAGAGATTTACGAGCATTTGAAGGAATACTATGCACCTACTTATCAAGTCAGTTTGCTGCATGGGAAAATGAAGAATGCGGAAAAAGAAACAATCATGGAAGAATTCAAAGAGAATCAAAGTCAGATTTTAGTTTCAACGACTGTCATTGAGGTCGGAGTCAACGTACCAAACGCAACGGTAATGTTTATTATGGATGCGGATCGTTTTGGTTTGGCCCAGCTGCATCAATTGCGGGGACGAGTCGGACGTGGTTCGGATGCGTCTTATTGTATCTTGGTAGCAAGCCCGAAAAATGACATGGGTAAAGAGCGCATGAAAATCATGACCGAGACTAACAATGGGTTTGTATTGAGTGAAAAAGATTTAGAATTACGTGGGCCTGGTGAGGTTTTCGGGTTCCGTCAATCTGGGTTGCCGCAATTTTTGATCGCCGATCTGGTAAATGATGCGAATGTCTTAGAAGTGGCACGAGAGGAAGCCAATCAAATTTGGCAAGTTGAAAATTGGCGTCAGCAGTCAGCTTTCGCACCACTAGCAGCAGCGTTGAAGCCTACTGAAACGGGAGAAACATATTTCGATTGAGTATGCTATACTGTAGAAAAATTGGAGACCAATCCGTCCCCTGTCTATATCAGAGAAGACGGACAGATATCAGACTTAAAACTCTGGCTATTTTTCAAAAAGAAAAATAAATACATTAAAACGAAAAAGGATGCTAGTTCCTCTTGATGCTTTAGCATATTAGAGGAATAGTATACGGCTTGAGAATCAAACTTATTTTTTAAAAAGAAAAATAAATACATTAAAACGAAAAAGGAGAGATTATTCTCATGAAAATTGCTGTAGACGCAATGGGCGGCGATTTTGCACCAAAAGCGATCGTGGAAGGTGTAATGTTAGCACAAAAGAATCATCCGGAAATTGAATTTCAACTATATGGAAAAGAAGACGCGATCCGCCAATATGTGACGAACGAAAAAAATATTACGATCATTCATACGGATGAAAAAATCAATAGTGATGATGAACCCGTAAAGGCGATCCGTCGCAAGAAAAATGCCTCAATGGTTCTAGCCGCTCAAGCGGTCAAGGAAGGCAAAGCGGATGCGATTTTCTCAGCAGGAAATACCGGTGCATTATTGGCAGCTGGTTTGTTTGTAGTAGGACGAATTAAAGGAATTGAACGTCCGGGATTAATGTCTACATTGCCAGTTTTAAATGGGGATAGTGGATTTGATATGCTAGATTTAGGCGCGAATGCTGAAAATAAAGCAGAGCATATCCATCAATATGCAATCTTGGGATCGTTTTATGCGAAGCATGTTCGTGGAATTGAAAATCCTCGCGTTGGATTATTGAACAATGGTACAGAAGAAACAAAGGGTAGTGAGTTGACGAAAGAAGCCTTTAAGCTTTTGAAAGCAGAAGAGAGTATCAATTTTATCGGCAATGTAGAGGCGCGTGAACTGTTAAATGGTGCCGCCGATGTCGTGGTAACGGATGGCTTTACTGGCAATGCGGTACTAAAAACGATTGAAGGAACAGCAATGGGCTTGATGAGTTTGATCAAGGGCAGTATCAATGATGCTGGAGTCAAAGGCAAAATGGGTGCGCTTATGCTGAAGGATACTTTATATGGGCTAAAAGATAAATTGGACTATTCCTCTCATGGTGGCGCCGTTTTATTCGGACTTAAGGCACCGGTGATCAAAACTCATGGTTCTACTGGTCCTGAAGCAGTAGCGAATACCATCGATCAAATCTATACGATGTTAGATACGAACGTTGTTGGGCAATTGGTCCAGTTTTTTGAAACACCAAAAGGTGAATAAGGCCACGCCAATTTCGTGAAAAAGGTAGACAAAGCAATCAAACATCAGTAAAATGAACTGTGACCTTCTGGTAAAACATAGACGAATATTAGTTGATCAGGTGGAGGTGAATGTTGTTGACTCGTGAAGAAGTATTTAGCAAAGTTGCTGAAATAATTTCAAATCACTTTGAAATCGATAAAGATAAAGTGACGGTTGAATTGAGTATCAAAGACGACTTAAATGCAGACTCAATCAGTATCATGGAATTTGTTTTGGAATTAGAAGATGAATTTGGAACAGAAATTTCTGATGAAGACGCTGAAAAAATTGAAACAGTTGGAGCTGCAGTTGATTACATTATGGAAAACAACCAAGCTTAACAAAAAAATGGTGCACCAGCAACTTGCTGGCGCACTATTTTTTTGTTTGGATGACTATAAAATCCCGAGACGAGTCAGTTCTTTTTCCAACGCGGAGAAGTTTCGTTTAAAGTGAAAACCATACATCCCAGTCTCTTCAGCAGCTAGGATATTGGCAGCTGAGTCATCAATGAAATAGCACTCGGCCGGATTTAAACGGAAATGGCTGTAAAAGGTGCGGAAAATTTCGTGTTCAGGTTTAGACAATTTCCAGTCTGAAGAGATAAAAATACCGTCAAAAGCTTCATGATTTGGCACCTTATCTTCATATAGATAATAATCCTGTGGCGCGTTAGAGAGGATATAAAGAGACAATCCTTTTTCTTTCAAACGTTTAGGAAGTTCTTCCATTTGTGGTATAGCGTTCAGTCCTATATACCAAGTGTCTAGCAAGTCTTCGGCTAAAGCATGCAATTCTTTTGGGAGTCGTGATTTTGCGGAGATTAGAAGTTCCTCTCTATTCATCGTCCCCTTATCGAAACGCAACCAATCTACCGAATCGAAAATTTCAGACATAAGCATCTTTTGTTGTTCTTTATCTGCAGTTTTTTCCATGACAAAACGCGGGGGATCAAAATCAACTAAAACATTTCCTAAATCAAACACAATATTTTTTATCATTAAAAGCCCTCCTATTCGTTGGATAAATTTGTCCATTCCTTTTATTGAATAAGCTGTAAAAAGCGCCTATCCCAAATAGTTTCGTAAAAAGCGATGGTCTCTTTAGCAGAGAGAAAGTCATTGTCAAAAGTAGTTGAACCATTTTTCAACATTGTTAATCGGTAGCCTAATCCATGAGCAAATTTGACGGTAGTATCAATGCAAAACTGCGTTTGAGCACCGCAAATTTCCAGACTATTAATGTGTTTTTGCTGTAATAGTTCTTGCAAGTTCGTCTGGTAAAAGGAATTTGCATGTGTCTTTTGAATAGTAAGATCATGCTCTTGATAATCTAGTTCTTCGACAAATTCCCATGCTGGCGATTGTGGTACTAAGTCTTCGTCACAATGCTGAACAAAGAGAATCACTTTATTTTGTTCTCGGTAATAGGTGATGCGTTGATTAACAAGGGCCATTAACTCAGAAAAATGATCAATCGTTTTTCCATCAAAGCATACCCCTTTTTGTAAATCAATAATCAATAAAGCATCAGAAAGTTTTGGCATCGAATTCCTCCGGTCGTTTTTTCTACTTTAGCATTATTTAGGGGCAAGGAGAGAAAAGTTCAATAAATCTTTGAAAATTTCTTACTATAGCGACTTCTGATTTAAAATTCACAGAAAAAACAGTATAATAAAGCGTGATGGAAATCTCAAAAAAAGGAATGAGCCCATGGATACACAGTTGATCAATGAATTAAAAGAAAACTACGACATCGTCTTTCACGATGTGAACTTGTTAGAGCAGGCGTTTACCCACTCGTCATACGTGAATGAACACCGTAATATGAATATTTCAGATAATGAACGGTTAGAATTTTTAGGGGACGCTGTCTTAGAAATTCAAGTATCGGACTATTTGTATCATCATTATCCCAACTTGCCGGAAGGGCGTTTGACACGTCTGCGTTCGGCAATCGTACGAGAAGAGAGCTTATCGAAATTCGCGAAAGAGTGTCATTTTGATCACTATATTATGTTAGGTAAGGGCGAAGAAAATTCTGGCGGACGTGATCGAGCAGCCTTGTTGTGTGATTTATTTGAAGCTTTTTTAGGGGCTTTATATTTGGATCAAGGCTACGACGTGGCGTTGCGATTTATTCAAACAGTCGTTTTTCCAAAAATCGAAGCAGGCGTTTTTACGCGTGAAATGGATCATAAAACTCGTTTGCAGGAAGTATTGCAAAAAAGCGGCGATGTAACGATCGACTATCGTTTAGTTAATGAGGAGGGTCCGGCACACGAACGAATCTTTACGATTGACGTGTATGCGGATGATCAATTGATTGGTTCAGGTCAAGGGAAATCGAAAAAACTAGCAGAACAAGATGCCGCAGAAAAAGCGTTGGCAAAGATCGCGGCAAACTAATCTATATTTCCTGGGAAAATTTTAGGAGGAACATTTTGTATTTAAAACGAATTGAGATCGCTGGCTTTAAGTCTTTTGCTGATCGTACCAAGATCGAATTTGAAGAAGGCGTGACAGCGGTCATTGGACCAAATGGCAGCGGAAAAAGTAATATCACTGAAGCAATTCGCTGGGTGCTTGGAGAGCAGTCCGCGAAAAGTCTGCGGGGCGGTAAGATGCCGGATATCATTTTCGCTGGTTCAGAATCACGAAAACAGTTGAATATCGCGGAAGTAACCGTGGTATTGGATAATACCGACAATTACTTGCCATTAGGCTTTAGTGAAGTTAGTGTGACAAGACGCTATCGACGAACAGGTGAAAGTGATTTTTTTATAAACAAAAAAGCCTGTCGCCTGAAAGATATCCAAGATTTATTTATGGATTCTGGTCTAGGAAAAGAATCGTTTTCGATTATTTCCCAAGGGAAAGTCGAGGCGATCTTCGCCAGTAAACCAGAAGATCGCCGTGGAATCTTTGAAGAAGCGGCGGGCGTGTTGAAATACAAGCAACGCAAACGCAAAGCAGAGCAAAAGCTTTTTGAGACAGAAGATAATTTAAGTCGGGTTCAAGATATTATCTATGAATTGGAAGATCAGCTGACTCCTTTAGCTGCTCAAAGTGAAGCAGCCAAGGAGTTTTTGGCGCTTAAAAAAGAATTGACGGCAACAGATGTCAGTCTAACGGTAGCAAAGATCAAACAAACACGCGATTCTTGGGAATCAGCGAAGACAGATTTCGAGGAGCTATCTAAGACGGTCGAAGAAAAAGGTCGTTTTATCCAGCAAACAGAACAGCAGTTAGGCATACTAAGAGAAAAGCGCGGCTCTTTGGATGAGCAACTGGAAACTGGGCAACAACAATTACTGCATTTATCCGAAGCATTAAAGCAAGCGGAAGGACAGAAGGCTTTAATAAGCGAACGTTCTAAAAATACGCAAAAAACGAGTGCTGAATATCGCGACACATTAGCCGAACAGCGCAAGAAAAAGGACGATGCACAAGCGAACTTAACAGAAGTTCAAGCGCAGCAGGCGGAAAAGCAAGCTGAAAAAATCGCCTTAGAAGAAAAAATCCAGCAATTGACGAATGAAGCGGAGAAATACAAAAAATCGCCAAAAGAGTTATTGGAAGAGCTCCGCGGTACATACGTTGAATTAATGCAAGAGACCGTGAATGTCAGCAATGAATTAAAATATTTAGAACGTCAATACACGCAAGAGACAGCTAAGAACCAGCAGAGCGTGACACGTTTTGAAGAGTTGCGAGAACAACTGGAAGAATTAACATCACAGCAAAGTGCAGCGCAAATGAAAACTAAAGCGCTTGAAACACAATTAACAGAGGAACAAGAAAACTATCGTCTTTTAGCCGAAGAAAAAAATTCGACGCAACAGCAGTTACAAAAAGAACAACAGCTGATGTATGACATGATGAGTCAAGTTCAGCAAGCGCGAGCGCGACAAAAAAGCCTGCAGGAGATTCAGGAGAATTATAGCGGTTTTTATCAAGGGGTTCGCAGTGTTTTACAGCATAAAGATCAATTGAGCGGGATTATTGGTGCGGTGGCAGAGCTGATTGAAGTACCTCAGAAGTACACATTGGCGATCGAAACGGCATTGGGAGCGTCAGCGCAACACATCATCGTAGAAAATGAAAAGGATGCGCGCCAGGGAATCACTTTCTTGAAAAAGCAACGTAGTGGACGGAGTACATTTCTACCATTGACGACGATTAAACCACGTAGTTTAGGCGCTCACCAATATCAAGCGATCAAAGATACAGAAGGATTCTTAGGTGTAGCCAGTGATTTAGTCACTTTTTCAGAAAATGTTGCTCCAGTCATGCAGAACCTACTAGGAGCGATTGTGATCGCTCGGGATCTTGATAGTGCGAATCAGCTAGCTCGGCAACTGCGCTATCAAGTTCGAGTAGTTTCTTTAGATGGAGACGTGATGAATGCCGGCGGCTCTATGACTGGTGGTGCTACGAAGCAAGGAAATCGTGGGAATTTATTTAATCAAGGACATGAACTAGCTGAATGGACCAAACGCTATGAAGAAATCAATCAGGCGTTACAGGTGAAAGAAAAGCTTGTTCGTGATTTACAAACAAAAGTAGCCCAGCAAACGGAAACGTTGGAAACATTGCGAACACAAGGTGAACAAACTCGTTTATCTTACCAAGAAGCGCAAAGTAGTGAAGAACGTGTTGAAGTGGAATTGACGCGTCTTCAAAAAGAACAAAGTTTGTTTTCTTATGAAGCGAAAGAGTTGGAAAGCTTCTTGAATGAGTACCAAGTACAAAAGGAAGCATTGGAATTCAAACAAGTTGAATTGAAGACCCAACAAGATCAAATTAATCAAGAAATTAGACAGCTAAATGAAGAGAGCGACCAGCTAGAAGAAAAACGTGCGAGCATCAATGCTGAGTTGAGTCGTTTACAAGCAGATTATGCGGTATTAGACGAGCGACTATTATATTTAGAACGACAAGCACTGGGCTTTGAAGAACAGATCCACGAGTTATCCAATCAGATTGTCAACTTAGAGAATCAGTTATTAGCACTTTCTAGTGATTCATCGGATCATGAAGAATCAGAAGAAAGTTTGAACCAACGTTTGACAGAATTGGGTACTGCAAGAGAGCATTTACAGGAACAGCTAGTTGTTTGGAAGGAAATGCGTCAAAGTTTGCAACAGCAAGTTGATCAAGCAGATAGTGGATTGACTGAAGCCAATCGTGAGCAAAAACAACTATTGGCGCGACAATCGCAAGCAGATGTGCAAAAAAATCGCTATGAGCTGAAATTGGACAACGCTTTGACTTATTTACAAGAAGAATACAGTTTGACTTTCGAAGGCGCGGAAGCACAAGCCGATCCTGAGATTGATCAGCAAGCTGCACAAGCGGAAGTTAGTCGGTTGAAGCAAGCGATTGAAAAACTTGGACCGGTGAATTTAAACGCCATCGAGCAATACCAACAAGTGGAAGAACGCTATGACTTCCTAACGACGCAGCGGGATGACCTGTTGTCAGCGAAGGAGCAACTGTTCGAAACGATGGATGAGATGGATGATGAAGTTAAAACGCGTTTCTTCACGACTTTCCAAGCAATTCGTGAAAAATTCAATGTGGTCTTTCCGAATATGTTTGGTGGTGGTCGAGCAGAGCTTGTGTTAACGAATCCAGATGATTTATTGAATACGGGTATCGAGATTGAAGCACAACCGCCGGGGAAAAAATTACAAAGTTTGTCTCTGCTTTCTGGTGGCGAACGGGCATTGACGGCGATTGCTTTACTATTCTCGATCATTCAAGTTCGTCCCGTACCTTTCTGTGTGTTAGACGAAGTCGAAGCAGCGCTGGATGAAGCCAATGTTGCTCGTTTTGGTCGCTATCTAAGTGCCTTTCAAAACGACACTCAATTTATTGTCGTTACTCATCGAAAAGGGACGATGGAAGCCGCAGATGTACTTTATGGTGTTACGATGCAAGAATCTGGCGTTTCGAAAATCATTTCAGTACGCCTTGAAGAAGTAAAGGAAGATGGGAAATTTCAAGTAAAAGAAGGAGAGCTTCGGAAATGATAAAATTAATTGCGATTGATTTAGATGGTACTCTGTTAACAGATGCCAAGACGATCTCCGATAAAAATAAAGAAATATTGGCAAAAGCGAAAGCTCGTGGGGTGAAGATCGTCATCTGTACCGGACGCCCTTTGATTGCCATCAAGGATTATTTAACGGAGCTGAACTTACTTGATGCGGATGATTATTCAATTACCTTCAATGGTGGATTGATACAAACCAATACAGGTGAAATCTTGGGCAAGACCGCGATGGATTTGGCGGATGTAAAACACATCCATCAGTTGCTGACGAAGATTGATTTACCAATGGATGTTTTGTCAGACGCCTTATGTTTTCAATTTGAAACAGCGGCGGCTCATCCCTCAATCTATCCAACCATGAACAAGGCGTTAACTTATGTTCCGAAAACGCTAGAAGCATTAAGAGAGGATGCGCTATACAATAAAGTTGTATCGGCTGTGGATGTGGACTATCTAGATCAGCAGATGGCGTTGATCCCAACAGAAGAATATGAACGCTTTGAGATATTTAAAACACGACCAAATCTATTAGAATTTATGCCAAAAGGCGTGACCAAAGCCTTTGGTCTTTCTGTTCTAGGCGAACATCTTGGGATCGCAGCGAATGAAATGATGGCCTTAGGTGATGAAGCAAATGATTTATCTATGATTAATTATGCAGGTATGGGTGTAGCGATGGAAAATGCCACTGATGGTGTTAAATCGGCAGCCAATTTTGTGACCAGAACCAATCAAGCAGATGGTGTCGCGCATGCCATCCAAAAATTTGTATTCGATGAATTGAATTAAGGGGGGATTTTACATGGGATTATTTGACCGCATAAAAAAAGCCTTTAGTGGTGAACAAAACGAAGAACCTGAAAAGCAAGAAGAAATCGTCGAAGATCAAGCAATTTCCGAAAGCGAAGATGGTGCGGAGACAGGTGAAACCGCGGAAACGCCTAGTAATGAGGACACTGATGTTGAGGCGGATAGAAGCGAAGAGCCTTTAGAAAAAACACCTGAACAAGCTGAGGAGTCAACGGCGCTTTCACAGCAAGCAGCACCAACACAAGAATTAGAAAGTTCTGAAACAACACCGATGGAAGAATCCGCTGATTCAGCAGCTGAGAGTGAAGAAGTATCTGTTGAACAAGCGAAGGTTGAAGAAGCATCAATAGAACTAGAATCGGAAGAAAACCTAGAGGCAGACGTAGAGCTAGAAGATACGGTTCCAGCAGAACCAGAGGAAACGGAAGAGACTGTCCAAGAAAAATACGATAAAGGGTTGGAGAAAACGCGGAAATCTTTCGGCGAACGAATGAATGAATTGTTTGCTCGTTTTCGTCGGGTGGATGAGGATTTCTTCGAAGATTTGGAAGAAACCCTAATCGGTGCTGATGTCGGTTTCGACACTGCGATCAAATTGACGGATTCATTGCGACAGGAAGTCAAACTGAAAAATGCCAAGAAGCCTGCTCAAGTTCAAAATGTCATCATTGAAAAATTGGTAGACATCTATGAAGCTGAAGGAATCAATGAAAATAATCAGATCAATCTGCAAGCGGATGGCTTGAGTGTGATCCTATTTGTTGGTGTGAACGGTACAGGAAAAACTACCAGCATTGGTAAATTGGCGAACCAATATCGAAATGAAGGTAAGAAAGTCTTGCTGGCTGCGGCCGATACATTTCGTGCGGGAGCGATTGATCAGCTAGTCGTTTGGGGCAAACGTTCCGGTGTGGAAGTTGTTCGTGGCAATGCTGGCGGCGATCCGGCAGCTGTTGTATTTGATGCGGTTGATAAGGCGAAAAAAGAAAATTATGATATCTTACTGATTGATACTGCGGGACGATTGCAGAATAAGGTCAATTTGATGAACGAGCTGGAGAAAATTAAACGTGTCATTCAACGAGAGTTTCCATCAGCTCCCCATGAAGTACTGCTGGTGGTAGATGCGACAACGGGACAAAATGCTTTGGTTCAAGCACGTCAATTTAAAGAAACCACTGACGTCACTGGTTTGGTTCTAACGAAACTGGATGGAACGGCTAAGGGCGGAATCGTACTAGCAATCCGTAATGAGCTTCATCTGCCAGTGAAATTAGTGGGTCTAGGTGAAGGCTTAAATGATTTGGAAGCCTTTAATCCAAATGATTTTGCTGTTGGTTTGTTTAAAGGGTTATTGCAGGAAGAGTAAAAAAGAACTGTTGAGGAATTCTCAACAGTTCTTTTTATGAGTCGCAAATTCAAGTTGTTTAGCAAAATGATTTATACAGTGAAAATAGGGATCATTTTTCTGATTTTGGAAAACAAAGACATCAAAATGAGCTAGTGCATGTCTTGAAAATAAGGTGGGACATGTAAGCTAACATTATTTTTCCGTGCATTGGCGTCCATTATCTTTTGAACCTCGTCGCAATGAAATTGATGCTGACGATGAGGACGCAACATCACAAATTCCTTGGACTCAGTATCTTGACATAAATGAGACGCATCATGAATAAGTGACGGCTTTTCTTTTTGCATAAGCGAGGCCTCCATTCCGTATAAAAATTATGTTTGTTATTATCTTTTGATTAATCTTATTGTTAGTTTTATTTAATCATATTTTCATCTTGAATACTATCTCTTTTTCAAGCATTTCCGTTCTGTTTCTGGATATACTTCTATATAATGTAGCTGGGAGGGCTATGGACAAATGAATACAAAAAAAATGATGGCACAAGAAAAGGTGAAGCCTTTTTTGCTGCAAGCGCGTTATGGGATCGAAAAGGAAAGTCAGCGGGTAACCCTGAACGGGGATTTGGTACAGACAGATCATCCAACATCTGTGGGAAATCGCAGTTTTCATCCTTATATCCAAACGGATTTTTCTGAAACACAATTAGAGTTGATCACGCCAGTCACTGAATCTGTTGATGAGGTGTTGGCTTATTTAGAAGCAATTCACGATGTCGCACAACGAAGTATGCCGAAGGATGAGATGATGTGGCCGTTTTCTATGCCACCTGCACTTCCAGAAAAAGAGGGAGATATCCAGATTGCGAAATTAGAACGCCACGCAGATGTCTTATATCGTCGTTATCTGGCTCGTGAATATGGCAAACGGAAGCAAATGGTAAGCGGTATTCATTTTAATTTTGAATATGGCCTAGATTTGATCAAACAATTGCATTTAGCCTGTGAGGAAGAAGTTTCGATGGAAGACTTCAAGACGCGTCTATATATGAAAATTGCTCGTAACTTTTTGCGTTATCGTTGGTTGCTGACCTATTTATTTGGTGCTAGTCCATTAAGTGAGGCTCGCTATTTTGAGGATGAAGATCGTCCTAAAGAACCTGTTCGCAGTATTCGTACTAGTCATTTTGGCTATGTGAATAAGCCAGATGTGCAGGTCTCTTATGAAACCTTGTCTCGGTATAGTGAAGATCTCGCTGAGAATGTTGCTTTAGGTCGTTTGTCTGAAGAAAAAGAATTTTATGCACCGATTCGGATGAGAGGCGGTAAAAAGGTTGCAGATCTTTTCCACACAGGGATTCGCTATGTAGAGTTGCGAAATATTGATTTGAATCCGTTTGACCGTGTTGGAATCGATGCAGATGAGATCGAGTTCATTCATTTGTTTATGCTCTATTTGCTATGGACAGACGAAAAATTACCAGCGGATGAATGGGTGGCTGAAGGTAACCGCATCAGTGACGCGGTTTCGTTAGAGCATCCTGCAAAGCCAACAGCCTACTTAACAGAAGGACAAGCAATTTTTACTGAGATGCTGCAAATGGTTGCTGCTTTAGAAGTAGATGGGGTCGAACTGTTAGAGAAATATCAAACGTGGTTGAGTCAGCCAAAGGAAACATTGGCTGCAAGAATTCTGGCTTTAGATGAAGCCGAAGGACAAGCGGCAGTGGCCACAGAGCTAGGGCGTCAATTTTATGCACAAGCATGGGAGCGTCCCTATCAATTAGCTGGTTTCCAAGAAATGGAATTATCGACACAGAATTTATTATTCGATGCGATCCAAAAAGGGATTGAGACAGAGGTATTGGATCGACAAGATCAATTCGTGAAATTGCAGCATGGCGAACACCAAGAATTTGTCAAAAATGGGAATATGACCAGCAAAGATACGTATATTGCACCATTGTTAATGGCGAATAAAACAGTTACGAAAATGGTGCTGGCGCGAGCGGGATTCCGCGTTCCAGATGGTGAAACCTTTGGTTCATTGGAAGAAGCCAAGAAAGCCTATCCGCGTTTTGCGCAAAAAGCATTCGTTATTAAACCAAAATCAACAAATTTTGGTTTAGGTATCACAATCTTCAAAGGTGAGACATCCATAACCGATTTTAATACTGGTTTATCCTTAGCATTTGCCGAAGACGATGAAGTGATTATTGAAGAATTTCTTCCAGGGACGGAATATCGTTTCTTTGTAATTGATCATCAAGTAAAGGCAGTCTTGTTACGAACACCAGCGAATGTCATTGGTGATGGTGAACACTCTATTGAAGAACTAGTGGCTGAAAAAAATGCGAACCCATTACGGGGGATGAATCACCGGTCGCCATTGGAAAAAATCCAATTAGGTGAATTGGAACAGTTGATGCTTAAAGAGCAAGCGTTGCGGATTGACAGTATTCCTGAAAAAGGGCATCAAGTCTTCCTGCGGGAGAACTCAAATGTATCAACTGGCGGAGATTCTATTGATGTTACCGATGAGGTTGATGAAAGTTATAAACAATTGGCAATCGATGCAGTAGAGGTATTAGGGGCTAGTATCAGCGGCATTGATTTGATCATTCCTGATATAGCTAAACCTTATGAATCTCATATGGATTACGGGATTATCGAAGCCAATTTCAATCCGATGATGCATATGCATATTTATCCTTACGCCGGTAAGAGTCGACGATTAACGATGGATGTGCTGCGTTTCTTATATCCTGAAATGAACATCTAAAATAAATCCACGCTGCTTTGGCAGCGTGGATTTATTTTGTGTAATGGTCGTGAATGAAGGTCTCGATTTCGAACAGTGACTCAGAAAACAGGACTAACTGTCGATCTTCCTTTGACAGGAAGCCTTGCTCGACCATTTGATCGAAGAATAATTGTAAGGGTCGATAATAGTTTTTTATATCAAAGAAGATACAAGGATTATTGTTTTGTCCAACGCGTGCCCACGAGAAAGCCTCGCTGATTTCTTCCAATGTTCCTACTCCACCAGGTAGAGCCAAACAGACATCGCTATGCTGCATCATGGCTTTCTTACGTTCATCCAAATCGTTGACGGTAATCATCTTGGTGAGTCCAGGATGGACACGTTCGAGATCCTGCAAAAATGTTGGCATGATGCCAATTACTTTTCCGTTGCGCGCCAAAACGCTGTCCGCTACCGCTCCCATCAAGCCTAATTTACTGCCTCCATAGATGAGTTCATAGTTGTTTTCAACAATCCATTGTCCTATTTTCTTTGCGGCTTCCAGATAGGCAGGATCAGCACCAAGATGAGCGCCACAGTATACAGCGATACGCACACGATCGCCTCCTAATTTTAGTTGATTATTTCTAATTAATGTTCGTCCAATTCAATTGTTTGCTTGGTTTCTTCAACCGTTAACCCTGTTTTTTCTTCCCACCACGCTTTCATTTCTTTTTCGTAGTTGTCAGGGAAGCGGTTGACAGTATCCATCAAGGGATCGCCTTGAAGCTTCGCATGTGGAAAATTCATAGCTAAATTAAATTTCAATTCTTTTAGCAAGCTATAATATTGGAACATCATATAATACATTTCCTCGTCGTCGCCGCAAGCCAATACGAGTGCTGCACGATCAAGCATGAACCCCAAGCTTCGCATCATAAATAAGAACCCTGGTAATTCCTCTCTTTCGATATCGTCGACCTCTTTTAAAATATCGATGTGTAAATCAAGCGCTTGCAATAAATCGGTTTGCAAATTGTGATAAGTAACCATATACGTTCCCCTCCTTAGTCATTTTAATGGAATAATTAGTTTTCTGTTCATTTTGTATGTTGTACATACATTCTCTTATTTAAGTATAGCACAGACACTAAATTTCGAAATCGTCAAATCAGCTTTTGACTCGCATTATTGCGAGGAGTTGTGTAAAGTAGACCAAGAAGGAGGCCGTTAGATGGGAAAATTAGCAGTGATCACTGATTTACATGCCGATATCAATCACTTTGGTGAAGCTGAATTGAGTAAACTTTTCGGGCTGTTACAGGAATACGAAGTGACTCGCTTGCACTTTGCTGGTGATACGGCCAATAAAATGGATCAGGCATTGGCAATCAATCATTTTTTTCGTTCACGAGGGTTGCCGACGACCTTTAATTTAGGGAATCATGAAATGGGAAATATTAAAGGTGAGCAGATGATCGAACATTATCCCGACAGCCACTTTTTAAATCTGCGCTACGTACCTTTGAATCAACAAACCGTATTATTAGGCTTTAATGGCTGGTATGATTATGGTTTTTCTGAACTCACTGATCCCCAGCAAATTCGTTCGATCAAGAATATTTATTGGTTTGATCGGATTATTGAGCGTTTTTCTGATGATCAAACAGTGGATCAAGTCCTTTTGGAAGAATTACGTACGGTCTTAGATGACTTGGCGAAAAAAGAGTATCAAGTTATTTTAGTGACTCACTTCGTGCCGAAGGAAGAATTCATCGTACACTTAAATGGAAAGTATCAGATTTGGAATAAATTAAATGCTTTTTTAGGTTCACAGGGGTTAGGAAAATTATTAGACCACTATTCCAATGTTCAGCAAGTCGTGTTCGGGCACACCCATCGGCGTTTTGAGGATCAAACGATCCAAGGAACCGTCTATAGTTGTCGTCCATTAGGATACTATTATGAATGGGGAATCACGAGGGACTTTGTTTTGGATAATCACTTGGCGGAGGTCTTTATCCCGATGAAGATGCGCAGCTTATTGAATAAACATCAAGCGCCATTTACTGCCTATAAAGAAGCTCACTTGATCGAAGAATTTCGAAAAGCAATCACGTTGATTTCTTATTAATTGGAAGGATATTTTTTATGGAAGCAATGAAAAACTTTTTTCGACAGTTTACACAGACGACCCCTTTTGTATTGTCCAATACAATGATCGTCATCCCGTATTTATTATTTATGCATATCATCGACGCGCATTCGTCGGTTACCGTACTACCATTTGTTTTATTTTACACGTTTCGCGTGACAGGAATTTTTTTGATTCGGGGATTGTATCGCTCGATTGATCAATATACGTTATTGATGGTTTCACTATTAATCGGTGGTATTGGTTCTTTTTTAACCTTGACAGGAGCATTACATTTTACTTTCTACTTGATTGGCAGTATCTTTCTAGGATTAAGTGCAGCGTGGCTGCCGCCAGCAAATACGAGTGTGAATTATTTTGAAAAGTCGAAAGGGTTTCAAACGATGAGCAGTCGCCGCTATTTGGCCGCACTAATCGTTTTAATGCCATTATTTTTAGGAACGACACTCACTTTATCTGTCCAAGCAGTAATTGTACCTAGTATTGTTACGCTCTATTTTATTTGCGCGTATCACACTGTAAAGCATTATCCACATTATGAAATGGACTTCAAGGAATTAACAAAACAGGTATTTTCTATTTCGGAATTAATTTGGTTCACATTATTCTTTGCAGCGCTTTTTTTATTGCGCAGCGGACGTCTGCTTTTTAATGAAGTGTTGTTGGATTATGCCATTCTTTTATTTGCAGGCATATTTATGCTAGCGGTCGTTGTGGTTCATCAAGTAAAGGATCGTTGGAAGCTGCCCCTTTGGCAAAATGCTTTGACGTTCCTTAATGGGATGATGGGTAATTTTATTTTTCTTTTCGGTGCCTTCTATGTGGCTGTATACAAGGGAACGGCTGCTCAGGGAATGTATTTATTTTTGCCTTATCTTTTGGGAGTCATTAGCTCTTTAGTTTTAGCTGGAAAAGTACGCAGCTATTTCAAAAATGACTTGCTTGTCCAGCTAGTAGGATTAGGAATAGGATTGTTCTTCTTAAGTATCCGTTGGCTGTTCCCATTTGCGATTTTTATCTTAACTTTTTTTCAAAAGGGAACAAGTGCATGGTTAAATCGGTTGTATTACGAAACGGAAACGATTGAACCACAACAACGCTTGACGGCGAAGTACTCTACCTCCAATAAGGGGAGTATCACTCATCAATTTATTTTAATGTTCTTAATGCTGATTACGCTGCGTTCAAAAAACTTACCAATTAAAGATATATTTTTCCTACGTACCTTGCATACGTCGGAAATCCTTGCAACAATGGACATAGTAAAATTTGCTTCGATCATTCTTATATTAATTGGTCTTTGCTTGATTGGAAAGGTTGGAAAACATGCGTTTGATCATTGATGGCGATGGTTCGCCAGTGAAAGACACGGCAATCACCGTTGCTAAGAAATTTGACTTACCAGTAGTGATTGTAACGAGTATTGATCATTACTCAAAAAAGGAATATCCTGATTTCGTGGAGTTTATCTATGTAGATCGCGGAGCGGATTCAGCTGATTTTAAAATTGTTTCAGTCATTCAGCCTGCAGATATTTTGGTTACTCAAGATTATGGATTGGCTTCTTTGACATTAGCAAAAGCAGCCCATGTTTTACATCAGACGGGACTAGAATATACGCAGATGAATATTGATGCCTTATTGACGCAACGATTTATCGGGAGTAAAATGCGTCAAGCCAAACAGCGAACGAAAGGGCCTAAGCCTTTTACAAATGAGGATCGTGAGCATTTTAGAGTTGTTTTGGAAGGCCTGATTCAATCGTCTTCGATGTAATCTAAATGATAAGCATTGTAATAATTGTAAAATTCTTTTTGGGGATTTTGATTTTTGTGCTAAAATGTTAGGGATCAGAAAGTAATGGAGGATACTCAGGTGAAAATAATTTTACTTTATGGTGGAAAGAGTCCAGAACACGATGTCGCGATTTTATCGGCTTTTTCAGTTATTTCGGCAGTCTATTTTGACTACTATCAAGTACAGCTTATCTACATTGATAAAACCGGACAGTGGGTCAAAGGACCATTATTGGCAGAAGCACCAGAAACAGATGAAACGTTGCGTTTGACTTGGGATCCAACTGGAAATGAAGTCGAGGGTTTCAGCGGCAAGGTGATCGCTCCTGGAGATATTAAAGAGGACAATGCGATTGTTTTCCCAGTTTTACACGGACCAAACGGGGAAGACGGCACAATTCAAGGCTTTTTAGAGACACTGGATATGCCTTACGTTGGAGCTGGTGTCATGACAAGTGCCTGTGCAATGGATAAGATCATGACAAAATATATCTTACAGGCAGCTGGCATCCCGCAAGTTCCTTATGTTCCAGTCTTAAAAAACCAATGGAAAGAAAATCCAAAACAAATCTTTGATAAATGCGAGGGTACGTTGCTGTATCCAATGTTTGTCAAACCGGCGAACATGGGCTCCAGTGTAGGGATTTCACGTGCTGAAAATCGTGAAGAGCTGCAAAATGCGCTTCAAGAAGCGTATCGTTTCGATTCGCGTGCTTTGGTCGAACAAGGGATTGATGCTCGTGAGATCGAAGTTGCTGTCTTAGGAAACGACGATGTACGGACAACTTTGCCAGGTGAAGTTGTGAAAGAAGAGGCATTTTATGATTACGATGCCAAATACATCAATAATACGATCCAAATGGCCATCCCAGCGGAAGTGCCCGAAGAGGTTATGCAAAAAGCGCGCGATTTCGCAAAATCAGCCTATACGATGTTAGGTGGTTCAGGCCTGAGTCGCTGCGACTTCTTCTTGACAAACAAAAACGAATTATTCTTGAATGAGTTAAACACAATGCCTGGTTTCACTGAATTCAGTATGTATCCATTATTATGGGAAAACATGGGCTTAAAGTATAGTGACTTAATTGAAGAATTGATTCAACTAGGAATGAAACGCTATGAACAACAAGCGCGTTTTGAATAATCAAGCAACTGTTTAGTTACAAGCAGGACTTGAGACATGATTCTAGATGAATGATGTCTCAAGTTCCTTTTAACGTCCGGCTTAACGTGCCCGATTCAGTATTCAAAAATTGAATGGGTTCGCGGAGCCTTACAAAAGTCAGAAACAAAAATTTGGGAGGAACACCATGAATTTTACAACGACAATCATCAGCAGAGCCGTTCAAGGTGAAGTATTGGCGGAAAATGAGGTGACCGTTACTGGTGTCGAATTCGATTCACGTAAAATTAAAGCCGGCGATTTGTTTGTTCCGCTGCAAGGAACAAATGACGGACACGAGTTTGTAGCAAAAGCGATGGAAAATGGCGCGGCAGCAACACTTTGGAGCCGCGATCCAGCAACTGCTCCGGAAGGGATTGCAGTCATTTTAGTGAAGAATACATTACTGGCCTTTCAAGCGCTAGCTAGTTATTATTTACTGGAAGAAAATCCTGATGTGATTGCGATTACAGGCTCGAATGGTAAAACGACAACAAAAGATATGACTGAATCGGTCCTTAGCCAAAAGTTTCGGACATATAAAACACAAGGGAATTACAACAACGATATCGGTTTGCCTTATACAATTTTACATATGCCAGAAGGAACCGAAAAACTGATTCTGGAAATGGGTATGGACCACGCCGGTGAAATCAGTGTGTTATCTGAGCTGGCTGAGCCCGATGTTGCGGCAATCACGATTATTGGCGAGGCCCACATTGAAAACCTGGGCTCAAGAGAAAAAATAGCAGATGCGAAAATGGAAATTACAACCGGCTTGGCTTCAGATGGTCTGCTGGTAATTCCAGCGAACGAACCGTTATTAGAAGAACGGACAAATTCGCTCTCTCAAACAGTTCAAACAGTTGGTATCCAAGAAGGGGAGCTAGCTGCTACGATCCTGAATGAGAGTAAAGGTGCGACGGTTTTCTCTGTGGATGATAACGGCTATCAAATTCCGTTACCTGGTAGTTACAATGTACAAAATGCGTTGATTGCGATAGCGATCGGTCGCTGGTTTGGGTTAAATAGTGACGAGATTTTCCAAGGCTTAGCGTATGTTCAGGTGACGCAAAATCGGACGCAATGGTTGAAAGCTAGTAATGGTGCAGACATTTTAAGCGATGTTTATAATGCCAATCCAACAGCCATGGGCTTAGTATTGGACACCTTTGCAAAATTACCAACAGACGGTCGTCGTTTAGCCGTTTTAGCCGATATGCTGGAATTAGGAGATGACTCCTTCTCCTTGCATACAAGCATGGTAGAACATATTAATGACCAAGATTTTCATGAGATCTTTTTATATGGCGATGAAATGAAAGGGTTAAAGGTAGCATTAGCTGACCGTTATCCATCATTAGTGGTGCATTACTTTGATAAAGAGAATAAGCAGCAAATGTTAGAAGACATTAAAAAGAGTTTGCAGGCTGATGACAGTATTGTTCTGAAAGGCAGTAACGGAATGGGCTTGTCCGAAATCGTTGAATCATTGCAGAAGTAATGAAAACTTGCAGAAAACGAAATGTTGTGCTAAAATTAGCCATTGCCGAGAAATTGAAGTAATGATTGAACGAGTCATCTAATAAATTAAAGATTCGCTAGCGGGAGATTCGCTGGCTTACCAATTATTTTGAGAAGCGGTTGGGGCATTTTTCAGTTGAATGATGTCTCAGCCCCTTTTTGTGAGAGATGATCCTTCCGCCTGACTTCGCGGAGCGGTTTTTCGGTAGTATCGCTAAGGACGGCAACTAAAGGGACAGTTGCAGACCAAACGCAGATACCAAACCATACGCTCTAAATGATAAGGTCAACAGACATTAGGAGGATATCATTTGAAATTCAAAGAACTAAACTTAGCACCAGAACTACTAATTGCAATCGAACGCTCAGGTTTTGAAGAAGCAACACCCATCCAAGAACAGACGATTCCGTTAGCTTTAGAAGGAAAAGACGTGATCGGACAAGCACAAACAGGTACAGGTAAAACGGCAGCTTTTGGCTTGCCAATGTTGAACAAGATCGACACAACGAAAAATGTTTTACAAGGACTTGTTATCGCACCAACACGTGAGCTTGCAATCCAAACACAAGAAGAACTATTTCGCTTAGGTCGCGATAAAAAAATTCGCGTACAAGCGGTTTATGGCGGAGCAGATATTGGTCGTCAAATCCGTGGCTTGAAGGATCGTCCGCATATCGTTGTGGGAACACCAGGCCGGATGTTGGATCATATTAATCGCCACACCTTGAAATTAGAAACCGTAGAAACATTAGTCTTGGATGAAGCGGACGAAATGTTGAACATGGGCTTCTTAGAAGATATCGAAAAAATTATCAGTAAAGTCCCTGCAGAACGCCAAACATTGTTGTTCTCAGCAACAATGCCTGATGCAATTAAAAAAATCGGCGTGAAGTTTATGAAACAACCAGAACATGTGAAGATCAAAGCCAAAGAAATGACGGCTGATTTGATCGATCAATATTATGTTCGCGCAAAAGATTACGAAAAATTCGATGTTATGACGCGCTTGTTTGATGTTCAAACACCAGATTTAGCGATCGTTTTCGGTCGGACAAAACGTCGTGTCGACGAATTGGCTCGCGGCCTAGAAGCTCGCGGCTATAAAGCTGAAGGTATCCACGGTGATTTATCACAACAAAAACGGATGAGCGTTTTGCGTTCATTCAAACGTGGTGATTTGGATATTTTAGTAGCAACAGACGTTGCTGCCCGCGGCTTGGATATCTCAGGTGTTACACATGTGTACAACTACGATATTCCACAAGATCCAGAAAGCTACGTTCACCGTATCGGCCGTACAGGTCGTGCTGGTAAAGGTGGTATGTCTGTAACGTTTGTTACACCAAACGAAATGGGCTACTTGCATGTGATCGAAAACTTGACGAAAAAACGCATGAACCCAATGCGTCCACCAACCGAAAAAGAAGCCTTTAAAGGTCAACTAGGTGCTGCAATGGAACAAATCCAAAATCAAATGGAGGAAGATTCCGACAGCCTAGAAAAATACAACGAATCAGCAAAAGAATTATTAGCTGCTTATTCACCAGAGGAACTGGCTGCTTTATTATTGAAGACGACAGCAAAAGATCCTGCTGATGCGGTTCCTGTGAAAATCACACCTGAACGCCCATTGCCTTCAAATAAAAAAGGCGGCTTCAATCGTGGCGGCAAACGCGGCGGTGGAAATAACCGTGGCGGCGGACGTGGAAAAGACAACTACCGTAAAGACCGCGGCGGTGACCGTGATCGTAACAAAAATAAAAATTACGGCGGCAACAAATCACGCAGCAACAATAAAAATACGAACCGCAGCAATGATAAAAAACGCGGGTTTGTTATTCGCACAAGTTCAAACGACTAGTTTTCAGAACTATCAAAGCCATCGATCTTTTTGATTGATGGCTTTTTTCTTATTATGAGGGACTTTTCATGGATTATTAAAAAAAAATCGTAGCATTTAAAGAAGTCTTTGGTAAAATAAAGATGTTACTTGAAAGGGTTGAACGTATGATTAAGGGAATCGGGATTGATGCGACAGAGCTTGAACGGGTTGCAAAAATCATTGAACGTCGTCCGCATTTTGTCGAGCGAATATTAACTCCGGCAGAACAGACCCTTTTTGCTAGCCATTCTCCTCATCGTCAGGTAGAATTTCTAGCAGGACGGTATGCATGCAAAGAAGCTTTTTCTAAAGCGTGGGGAACAGGCATTGGAAAAGTCAGTTTTCAAGATTTAGAAATTTTACGTGATGATAATGGTGCACCCGCCTTTACAAAATCACCTCATCAGGGAAAAGTGTTTGTTAGCTTGACCCACACGGAGGAACTAGCGATCGCACAAGTATTGCTGGAGGAATAGAAAGAAGGACACTTTATTTATGGTTGTAACGTATCATCGGCCAACGAGAGCTATTATACATAGAAACGCATTGAGAGAGAACATTAAGAAGGAAATAGATCGATTACCAAAAGGGGTAGAATTATTTGCTGTCGTAAAGGCAGATGGTTATGGACATGGTGCGGTAGCTACTGCGCAACAAGCTTTATCCGTTGGTGCAACAGGTTTTTGTGTGGCGACATTGGACGAAGCGATGGAATTACGAGAAGCAGGGATTACTGAACCAATCTTGGTATTGAGTGTTGTTTTTCCAAGCTATCTATCATTAGTGATTGATTATGACTTATCAATCACCGTAGCGACAAAAGAATGGCTGCTGGAAGCGCAGGAAGTACTAAAAGATTTAGAGGAAACAACAGCGCCAATAAAAATCCACATCAAAGCAGATACTGGTATGGGACGGCTAGGCTTTTTAACACCAGAAGAAATCAAAGAGGCGGCTGCATTCATTGAAGCCTCCCCTAATATGGTATGGGAGGGGTTGTTTACTCATTTCGCGACGGCGGATGAAAGGGACACAACCTATTGGCATAAACAGGCGGAGCGCTTTAACCACGTGATCGAAGCCTTAGAACAGCTTCCTCGCTACGTGCATTCAAGCAACAGCGCGACTGCTCTATGGCATGATCAAGAGATGCCAGGAAATATGATTCGTTACGGCGTTGGGATGTATGGCTTGAATCCTTCAGGTCATGAATTACCTGAGTCCTACCCGTTGAAGCCAGCGATGGAATTAGTATCCGAATTGATTCAGGTGAAGGAATTAGCTGCCGGTGAAGGTGTCGGGTATGGAAAAACTTATGATACACCTGCAAAAGAATGGATCGGTACCATTCCGATTGGGTATGCAGATGGCTGGTTGCGAAAGATGCAAGGCTTTTCGTTGTTAGTAGAAGGAGAATTTTGTGAGATTGTTGGTCGCGTGTGCATGGATCAACTAATGATCCGTTTGCCGCGAGAATTCAAGGTTGGAACAAAAGTTACGTTGATCGGAAAAAATAATGGACAAGAGATCACGATGCAGGATGTGGCAGATCATCTAGGAACGATTCATTATGAGGTTTGTTGTATGCTTTCGGAACGTGTGCCAAGAATATATCAAGAGTAAGTGTAGAGAAAAAATCGAAGCTCGGGAGGGGAATTATGGTTAAGCGTGGTGATATCTATTTCGCAGATTTATCGCCAGTTATTGGTTCGGAACAAGGGGGTATTCGCCCGGTGTTGGTCATCCAGAATAATTTAGGCAATCATTTCAGTCCAACAATCATTATTGCAGCGATTACGGCAAAAATGGCGAAGCCTAAATTACCGACACATATTGGGATCAAATCAAACGGCACCGGAATCGAACGGGATTCCGTGATCCTATTAGAACAGATTCGCACGATCGACAAATCGCGTTTGAAGGAAAAGGTTTGTCATTTAGATCGTTGTCTGATGGCAGAGGTAGATGCAGCTTTGCGTATTAGCATTGGCATTGAAACAATGTCAGCTGTCACATCGAATCTTACATAAAATCAACTTTAGATGACTTAATCAAGGCGTAGCGATTGCTGCGCCTTTTTTGGTGTTCGCATTTTTCAAAAATTTGACAGTTTTGCTAAAAATTGGGTTTGGTTAATGAAATCCTGCGTTTCATCAAGCGTTTAAAGGGACACAACGAATCGTTGTCTCTCTTTTTTGGCGTTTCAACGAATCATCTATCTAAGATTCATAGTAAACCTGAAGTTTCTCATTGTATAATTTAAATAAAGAAAAGAGAGATGAGGGAGTACGATGGTCGAGATTGGGGAGAAGCTTAAATATTTTCGGGAAAGGAAAGGAATGAGTCAGAAGCAAATTGCCGAGCTTCTGCATGTCACTCCGCAAACTATTTCGAAGTGGGAATTGAACAAGAGCGCACCGGATTACGATCAGTTGATTATGCTTAGTAAAATTTATCGGAAAAGTATTGATGCTCTTTTGGGGCAAGCGAAGCCTAGTTTTTTAGATTATCTAGCTGATCCGCAAAATGTTAGAGAAAAAATTGCATTTAACGGAATACGTATCTCTGAGGAGGGAGAAAGCCATGGAGAGGATTCATAAAATCAATAAACTATTGGTAATTACCTATAATTTAGGTGGTCTCTGCCTGATGCTGATCGGTGCGATGGTTGGTGTTCCTGGACCACCAGGGTATGTACCATTGGGAATAAAGGTAATTACCGGAATCGTTTTTGGAACCATGATTGTTGCACATGTCGTTCGCTATATTTTAGAGAAACGATTGGAAAAAACAGGCTGACAGAAAAATCAGCCTGTTTTTATTATGCCTGTGCAAAAACGATTAAGTTGATAGAATCAGTGATACAGGTTTGTAAAGTAATGCGTTCCCCGCCGCCTGCTGACGTGATCTGATCCCAATTGTCTTGTCCAGAATGAATATCTCTTCCGCTATCGTCAACTTGAATAAGCCCGTTTACTATATAAGTGGTCGCATTGCCAGCACTATCTGTAACGGTAATGGTACTCCCATTACCTAAGGAAAGGATCGGTGAAAAGACACCTGGATTATGTCCGATAAAATGAGTATTTTGATTGTCTGTACCTGATTGTATCGGATTGCCGCCCCAAGTAGCTGCGACGGAGCCGCCATTAATGATTCCTTGACCGCTGCCTTGTCCAGCATTTTGATACGGAATAGTGGTTCCTAAAAGAGTGATTTGATTGGGTTGTTTTACAGGAGTCTGTGGAACAGGGGCTTCAACTGTTGGATTGACTTGTTCGGCTGCAGCTTGTTGCGTTTCTTGGGCAGGTACGGCTTCGACAGGGACTTGTTGAGGTGACGTCTCTTGCGTTTCTTCCGTTGTTGATTGTGGTGTTTTGGTTGATGAATTTGCTGTTGCTTGTTGGTTTGAGCTTGTGGTTGCTTCAGGTGTCATTGCTTTTGAAGAGGAGGCTGACGGTTGACTTGGCGATGTTTTATTTTCCTCTGCGGACTTCTGAACAGGCTTCTTTTCCTCAACGATGATCAGAACGGTTCTTTTGTCATAATCTTGTTTGTTCTTTGCGGATAAGATTAAGGCGTAGCGCCCAGGTTTGCTAGTGTTAATGTTGGTGTAATTTAGTTGAACGGGGCGGTGGTCTTCACCAACAGCTTTGTAATATTGGTTGGGATTAAATGAGTCATTAACGGTAATCGTAATTTTGTCTTCACCATAAATCCTTACTTGGCTTTCGTGTGTTTCCCTTTTGGATTGAGACTGAGCGTCAGAAATAGTGGAAAAAATGATCAGAGTAGATAGAAAGAAAAGACATACAATAACATCGGAAAAAATCAATCGCCTTCTCATCGATGAGTTCATTGAAAGCACCCCTTTTTCTGATTTACTTAAATGATAAAGCATGAATCAATAATAAAAAATAAAAATAACGTAATATTTAAATTTAGTTGTTATTTGTGGATTTTAGTTAGATAAATATCAATATTTTTCCACTTTTAAATGGTTATTTTATGATATAATGACCAAAGGATGTTATAATCCAAAAAATTAAAAATGAATATTCGATTTGAAGAATAGTGACAATTGATTGAGGAGGCTACTTTTGTGAGGAGATTACTTAAAAATACAACACAGCGACGTTTGGCTATCATTGGGGTATTAAGAGATTTGATAGGCTGGCAAAATCCAGAAATGATTGCAGATTTGTTGGAATGTTCGGTGAAAACGATTTTATCGGATGTGGATGCAATCAATAATCTTTGGGGTGAGCATGTTGGGATTGAGTACTCCCGTACGAATGGTTTAAGACTAAACGATGCCCTTCATAATAAAACGCGACAGTTAGCTAGGAATTTGATGGATGAATCTGAGGCATTTATCTTTTTAGAACGACTCTTTTTCCAGCCAAATGAGGATATGGACTATTGGATTAATGATCTTTATATCAGCGAAGCGACCTTTTATCGAATGATCAAACAGCTTGATAAGGTTTTAGGGGAAAAGGGCTTGGTACTTGAACGCAGACCATTCCGGATTACAGCTAAAAAGGAGCGTTGGGTCCGTGTCTTTTATGTGCAATTGTTTTTAGAAAAGTACGGCGTGAACGAATGGCCGTTTGATTTAAAACGGGATAAAATGCTTCAGTTCATTAAAACGGCGAATCGGTCTTTTGACATTAGCTATAATGATCGTGAAATTCTGGAAAGTAGTTACTTGTTGGCAGTAATTATTACGAGAACTTCGCAGGGGTTTCAACTGTCAAGCCGTGAGAAGTTTAATTTGAATCCATCAATGATTAATCAAATTTTGACATTACGTCCCGAAGCTGATCGAATCGTTCGAGATACAAACTACATAGTGACGGAGCACTGGTATTATGATGTCGCAAATAGTTTGTTTTGCCCTTGTTTTCTTACACGTTTTGATCCAAGCTGTCAGGCTACTTTAGGTCATTTAGAAAAGTTTTTAGAACAATTAGAAACGGTCTACGATCTGCCATTATCAGAGAATCGACGAAAAAGCTTGCTACAAAAATTATTACAGGTCCAGACGGCTTATCAAGTTTGGCCCTATCCGAGGTCGATCTTATTTGATTCAGCGGCGTATTTTTCGCGAAATGCGAAGGTACAATACCCGCATTTTACGAAGTATGTCCATCAATTATTGCTACGGATTGAACGAAGGACTGGCGATCCTTGGTTTAGTCAGTTTTATTTCTCAGTGGTTCAAATCTTGTTTAAAGAATGGGAGGGGTTGGCGCGCTCGTTGGATGAACATGCAGCAAAAGTAAAGATTTTTGTGGTGAGTGATTCAGGAGAGAGTCATGCAAAAATGATTGCTGAGCTGATTCGAAGCCGCTTTTATTATCGGGTAGTGATTGAGACTCATGAAGGTTCTGCGTTAGACTTTGAACACGATGAAAGTTTTATGGACTATGATTTAGTTGTCGCGAATTACCCAATCAAAAATTATTCTTATAGTAATTTAAAAATTGTCGATGATTTTTTAACAGAAAGTGATTTATCCTCTATCGGCTCCTATGTAAAAGAAATTCGTTAGAAGGCTGCTTTTTTGGTCTTCTTTTTTCTTTGAGGTTTTCATTATGTAGAAATTCCGTTAAACTTGGACTATCAATTTCTAAGGAGCAGCCAATGAATCCCCAACTCTTAGCAGGTATAATTATTTTAATCGCCGCCGTATTTTTTGTAGTTCTCGATGTTTTTTCTCAAATCAAACTGCGTCAGCGCGTGCGCGCGCAATGGGGGAAAATCCCACGACAATCCCAACTAGACAAAGAAGAAAGTTTGAAAACTGCTTGGCAGATCGAAAAGCAATTTCACGACTGGGATAGTGAAGTCGATGATCTTACGTGGTACGATTTAAATATGCAAAACGTTTTTGAGTTAATAAATGGAACGTACTCCAGTATTGGTTCAGAAGCACTGTATCAGCGTTTGCGAAATTATCAATTTAATCAATCCGCTGATTTGGAGGAATTGATCCAGTTTTATGAAGCGCATCCCGAAAGTAGGGAAAAGATTCAATTTCACTTTGCTGGTTTGGGCAAACGTGATAATAATTTCACCAAACAGTATATTGCGAATGGAAAAAAAGAAAAACTGGGGAATTTATGGCTATACGTTCTGTTAGGTGTATTGCCGTTGATCAGCTTGATTTTGCTCATGTTTTTAGGACCTCTGGGGCTTCTTTTCTTATTAGGGTCCATTCTGTTCAATGTTATTTTCTACATGATTAAAAAAGCAAATTTAGAAACAGAACTAGAAAGTATGCGCTATCTGGTTCAATCGATTTCTCTGGCCAATCAATTAAGTAAGATTTCTTCGCCGCGGCAAGCGGAAATTAGAGAAAACTTGATGCCCTTAAAAGCGATTGCTAGATGGGGATTTTCTTTTAGAGTTAAGAGCAATAGTGAAGGAGATATCCTGTTTGAATATCTCAATTTGATCTTTATGATTCCGTTTATTGCGTATAATTTTGTGATTACACGATTGAGTAAACACAATCAAGAAGCAATCAACTTGTGGAAGGTTTTAGGAGAAATGGAAGTCGCTGCGGCGGTACTAAATTTTCGTACCTATTTTCCAGTAAGCTGTCAGCCGACCTTTACTGAAGGCGGAGTCCAAGCGGAAGATATCTATCATCCGCTGGTTGATTACGCCGTAGTTAACCCTGTTGATTGGCAACAAGATACACTGGTTACTGGCTCCAATGCCTCCGGGAAATCAACCTATGTCAAGAGTATCGCCATCAGCGCGATACTAGCACAAACGATTAATACAGCAATTGCAGAGCAGTTTACTTTACAACCAGGCCATGTCTTAACCTCCATGGCGGTAGAAGATGATATTTTAGCAGGAGATAGTTATTTCGTGGCTGAAATTAAATCAATCAAGCGATTACTGAAACAAGTGGAAAAAGGGGAACGTTGCTATTGCTTTATTGATGAAATATTGAAGGGAACAAATACGATTGAGCGGATCGCGGCTTCTTCCAGTGTAGTCACTTGGTTAGCGGGGTATCCAAGTTTGAGTTTTGTGGCGACCCATGACATTGAACTGACTGAGATATTAAAGAATTATTGCGACAATGTGCATTTTGAAGAAACGGTGACGGAAGAGCAGGGGATTACATTTGATTATGTGCTGAAGCAAGGACCGGCAGTTACACGAAATGCCATTGCTCTGTTAAAAGTGATGGATTATCCAGAAAAAATTGTGACTCAGGCTCAGAAAGAGGCTCGTTGCTTTGATGAGCAGCGAACCTGGATGACCATTGATCGCAAGGCATAAATAAGCAGAAAGAATCCTTCTGACATTGTGAGGGTTCTTTTTTTATGAAAAATGGGTGAATTCATTAGAACTTTTGAAAAAAAATCTCTATACTGGAATAAGCACTTATTTAATGAAAGGACGTGACTAGATGCTAAAAAAATTACTGGCAAATGTCGGTGAATATAAGAAACAAAGTCTACAGACACCCCTATTTACGATGGGAGAAGTCTTGATGGACGTGATCATGCCCTTGATTATGGCTGGGCTGATTGATAACGGAATCGAAAAAAGTGATACGAATACGATTTTACGTTATGGCGGTTTGCTCTTTTTGTGTGCTCTATTTGCGCTAGCAATGGGAACATTGGGGGGACGGACAGCCGCCATTGCTTCAGCAGGTTTTGCGAAAAATCTGCGTCACAATTTATTTGAACGAATTCAAAGTTTTTCGTTCTCCAATATTGACCGCTTCTCGAGTTCGAGTTTGATTACTCGGCTGACAACTGATACGACGAATGTTCAGAATGCTTATCAAATGGTGATTCGGATCTTGGTTCGTTCGCCATTGATCTTGATTTTTTCTTTGGTAATGACCTTTCATATCAATCGTGAGCTATCAATGATCTATTTGGTAATCGTACCCATCATGATCGTTGGATTGGGACTGATTATTCGTTTTGCGCATCCATTGTTTGAAAAAGTTTTTCGGACGTATGATCGTTTGAATAATGTCGTGCATGAAAATCTGCAAGGAATTCGTGTGGTGAAATCGTATGTTCGTGAAGAACATGAGGAAGAAAAATTCAGTCGTGTTTCACAAATGGTCTTTGACAATTTTACTAAAGCACAACGAATTGTGGCCTTCAATATGCCGCTTTTACAAGTGGCGGTTTATACGTGTATGCTACTGCTTTCTTGGTTAGGAGCAGAGTTGATCGTGAATAAGGGCAATCTATCGACCGGTGAATTGGTCAGTATGTTCAACTACACCATGCAGATCTTGATGAGCTTGATGATGATGTCTATGACCTTTGTTCAATTGATGATCGCTCGTACTTCTGCTGAACGGATTACTGAAGTGTTAAATGAGGAAAGCGATCTGAAAAACGGCAATAACCCATTGATGGAAGTTCCAGATGGTTCTGTGGAATTTAACAACGTTTGCTTCAGCTATAAAGATGACATGGATAAGTTAGTTTTAGAAAACATCGATTTAAACATTGCGTCTGGCGAAGTGATCGGAATTGTCGGCGGAACGGGTAGCTCGAAATCCAGTCTAGTGCAACTGATTCCACGACTTTATGATGTGACGCACGGCGAGATTAAAGTGGGTGGACATGACGTGCGAGATTATGACTTAGAAACCTTGCGTGATCAGGTCGGCATGGTACTGCAAAATAACGTGTTGTTCAGCGGAACGATTGCTGATAATTTGCGCTGGGGGAATGCCGATGCGTCAGATGAGGAAGTCCTTCGTGCATCGGAAATCGCGCAAGCGGATTCCTTTATCCAAGAGTTTCCCAATAAATATGACACAATGATTTCTGAAGGTGGAAATAATGTCTCCGGCGGACAAAAGCAACGGCTGACCATTGCCCGAGCATTATTAAAGAAGCCGAAAATTTTGATCTTGGACGATTCTACCAGTGCGGTAGATACAAAAACGGATCGTGCGATTCGTGAAGGTTTGGCCAAAGAAATACCTGGCACAACCACCTTTATTATTTCCCAACGGGTTAGTTCAATTCAGGATGCGGACCGTATTATTGTTTTAGATGATGGAAAAATCAATGGTATCGGGACACATGATGAATTGTTAGAAAGTAATGTGATTTATCAAGAAGTCTTTGATTCTCAACAGAAAGGATTTGGTGAACAAGATGAATAAACGTCCAGCACCTAAATCCAATCCAAGCAAAACGATCAGACGCCTATTAAAAATCATGGCAAAGGAACATAAAATTCAATTAATTATTGTCTTTTTCATGATCCTGATTAGCGCCTTTGCCAATGTACGGGGATCGTTATTTTTACAAGTCGTGATTGATGACTATATCACACCGCTGGTTGGTCAAAGCAATCCGAATTTTACCGGTTTATTAAAAGCAATTTTGACCATGGCTTTGATCTATGTGGTAGGAATTATTGGAACTTTATCCTATAACTTAATCATGGTAAAAGTATCTGAAAGTACACAGAAAAAAATCCGTGATCAAATGTTTAATCATTTAGAGACATTACCATTGCGTTATTTTGATTCAAACGCTGATGGTGATATCATGAGCCATTTTACCAATGATACCGACACCTTGCGACAAATGATCTCACAAAGTATCCCTAATTTGATGATGGCGTTAGTAACCTTTGTCTCTGTTTTTGTCGCGATGTTCTCGTTAAGTATTCCCTTGACTTGTTTTGTCATTGTCTCCGTTTCGCTGATGTTCGTGATGCTGCGTTTTATTACTCACCGCAGTGGTCGTTATTTTGGTGAGCAGCAGCGCTCGTTGGGAAAGGTGAACGGCTATATTGAAGAAATGATGCACGGACAAAAAGTTGTGAAGGTCTTCAACCATGAAGAGACAGCGATGAAGGAATTTGATGTAATCAATGATCAGCTGCAGGAAAGTGCGGCCAAGGCGAATGCGACGGCAAATACGTTGATGCCGATTATGATGAACCTTTTAAACATCCAATATGTATTAGTAGCGATCATTGGCGGATTATTCGCAGTTTACGGTGTTTCGGCTTTGACAGTCGGAATGATTGCTTCCTTCTTACAGTTGAGCCGTTCATTAAATGGACCAATCAGTCAAATTTCTCAGCAGATCAATTTTGTCATCATGGCATTAGCAGGTGCTGATCGTATTTTCCAATTATTAGATGAAGAATCAGAAGTTGATGATGGGTATGTCACGTTGGTGAATGTAAAGGAAGTCAATGGCGACTTAATTGAAACTAAGGAGAGAACGGGCATTTGGGCATGGAAACATCCCCATGAGGATGGAACCATCTCATATGTTCGCTTGACCGGTGACGTACGCTTTGAAGATGTCAACTTTGGCTACAACGACGATCAGCTAGTGTTGCATGATATCAATTTATATGCAGAGCCAGGGCAAAAAGTTGCTTTTGTTGGAGCGACCGGCGCTGGCAAGACGACCATCACAAATTTGATTAATCGTTTCTATGATATTCAAGAAGGAAAAATCCGTTATGATGGTGTGAATGTTAAGAAGATCAAAAAGAATTCCCTGCGTTCTTCTCTAGGGATTGTGTTACAAGACACCCATTTATTTACCGGGACGGTGAAAGAAAACATTCGTTACGGGAATCTGAGCGCAACTGATGAAGAGGTTTACCAAGCAGCAAAATTGTCGAATGCCGATATGTTTATTCAGCACTTGCCGGAGAAATATGAGACGGTCATTACTGGTGACGGTGAGGGTCTGTCACAAGGCCAGCGGCAGTTATTGGCCATTGCCCGAGCAGCGATTGCTGATCCGCCTGTCATGATCATGGACGAGGCCACGTCAAGTATTGATACTCGAACTGAAAGTATTGTTCAATCGGGAATGGATCGCTTGATGGAAGGTCGGACCGTATTTGTGATCGCCCATCGCCTATCCACGATTCAAAATTCCGATGTCATCATGGTAATGGATCATGGTCGGATCATTGAACGTGGGGATCATGAAAGTCTTTTGGCAGAAGGCGGCATGTATTACCAGTTATACACTGGGAAAGTCGAATTAGATTAATTGTAAAGGCGTGTCTTGCTTAGGTGAGGCACGCTTTTTTTGACGTATGTCCGCTTTAGAAAAATGGTTTAGAAGGGTTTAATTGGAATAAATGAATGATAATCGTTACAATAAAATAAAGATTTCGAGAAAAGAAGCGAGGGTGTGCCGATGAAAATTTCACGTTTGGATTCATCCGTTTTATCGGAAGCTAAAGTGCTAATTAAGAAAGTATTCATGCAATTTGAGGCACCGGATTATTCGGAGGAGGGTGTTGCTCACTTTATGGCGTATTTAGATGAGGAGCTGGAAAAGGAGTTTGCAACGAACCAGCTACAGCTTTGGGGTACTAGGATTAATCAACAACTCATCGGGATTTTAGCAATTCGCTCCGCGAAGCATGTGGCGTTGCTCTTTGTAGACGAAGATCATCATCGTCAAGGAATTGCTAAGGGAATGTATCAAGCAATGCTCTCAGAGCTGTCACCTAAGCAATTGACTGTTAATTCTTCCCCGTATGCAGTACCAGCTTATGAAAGACTGGGCTTTCAACGTAATGACGATGAAAAAACAGTCTCAGGAATTCGTTTTCAACCAATGATTTTCATCAGAGAGGATGTAGAAAAATGAAACGTTTTGCAATCAAGGATTATGGACTAGCTAAAGAGGTATTCATCGAAATCGAAGCAGAACCGCGTCCAGTCGATGAAACACATGTCCGGGTAGAATTACTGGCTTTTGCGATCAATCCCTATGATGTCGCGTTACGTCAGGGAGCGATGCGGGATTTTCGAACATTGAAATTCCCTTACGTCTTAGGTAATGACGGCGCTGGAATTGTGACTGAGGTGGGCAGCGAAGTGACTCATGTCAAAGTTGGCGATGAAGTAATTGTTCATGCGGTCGGCGGAACATATGGTGAAGAAGTGGTTGTGCCTAGTAAAAAGATTGTCAAAAAACCATTGACTATGTCGTGGGAAGTAGCGGCGGGAGGCGTAACGCCATGGTTAACCACTTATAATTTGGTCACTCATTTATTAGGAGATAAAATTGGGGAGACGGTAATGGTACAAGGTGCTTCAGGCGCTGTGGGTTCATTGCTCGTGCAATTTTTAAAGGAACAAGGAAAAGTAGTTTTAGCTTCTGCTTCTAAGCGAAATGAAGGACTGGTACGCCAGTTAGGAGCAGACGAATTTGTTGCTTATGATGAGGCGGATGCGGGGGCAGCTTTCGCGGATCAAGCAGATACAGTCATTGATGCAACCAAAGGTGGGCGAGCTGGTGAAGCGGGAATGGAAATTATGAAGACTGGCGGGAATTTTGTTGCGTTAAACAATTTGCCTAGTGAACAAAAGAAGAATGGGAATTATTTATCTTTCGGACCATCGAAAACTTATTCTGACTTTGAAGCATTAACAGCATTTACAGAGTTAGCTGATAAAATACAGGTGAACGTTGCTGACGTGCTGCCATTTGCTTTGACTAGTGTAATCTCTGCTCATGAAAAATTAGAAGGGCACCCATCAGCTGGAAAAATCATTATAAAAAAGGCGGATTAAAATGAATCAACAGAAATGGTTAGTAGTAAAAGCGAATTTTGAGGGAACAGAGGATTTAGCGGACGGATATTACCGCTTGCGTGAAGTTGAAGAGGGCTATCAGTTGGCATATCTAGTAGCTGGACCATGTGGGGATAAAAATCCGCATCCAGAGATAACACTGCGCCAAGAAGGAAATCTAGTTCGACCCATTCGTCTGCGAGATGTAGAAGCAACCCCAATTTTGACCCTTTCGGAAAAAGATGATGCGGATAGGTTAGATGTATTGACCGATCAACTATTAAATCGCTTTATCGAAGCCAAGAAACTTAGTCTTTAAGCATTTCTTTAGCATTTCGCAGGTGAAAAGGGATACAATTATGACAAATTGTAAGGAATGTCAAAAAAGGTGATTTCAGAGACTCACTAGAATTGAAATTAGCCGAAATTCCATGCTACATTAATTCAGCGAGAAAAAATAGTAGGTGAAATCAATGAAAGTTATTCAATCTCTTAAACACACATGGCAACTGTTCCTATTAGATTGGCGTCGTGTTTTTAAAAATCCGATTGCCATTTTATTGATGGCTGCATTGGTCATCATTCCCTCCCTTTACGCTTGGTTCAACATCAAAGCTTTATGGGATCCTTATTCCAATACAGGAGAATTACCGATTGCTGTTTACAGTGCTGATACTGGTGCGAAATTTCAAGACAAAGACGTTGAAATCGGAGACCAGGTGATTAAAAATTTGCACGAAAACAAACAGCTCGGTTGGCGTTTTGTCGATTCGAAAAAGCAAGTTGTTGAGGGTGTTCGATCAGGAAAATACTACGCAGGGATCTATTTGCCAAAAGAATTTTCCAAAGATTTATTGAGTTTTACCTCAGGAGACATCAAAAAACCTAAGATCGAATATTATCTGAACCAAAAAATTAATGCCATTGCCCCAAAGATTACTGATAAGGGTGCTGGATCAATCCAAACTGAGATCAGTCAGGAGTTTATTAAGACAGCAAGCTCCACACTGTTGAAGGTATTTAATGAAATTGGTTATGACATCGATGCTAACTTAGTTAGTATTAATAAGGTTAAAAATTTGATACTGACGACGAATGATAATTTAGGTGAAATCGATAAGTACACGCAGGAAGTTGTTGAAGTTCAAGGCAAGTTGCCAGAACTGAAAGAAAAATTAGCCAAGGCGAATGAGATTCAAGGATATATACCGCAAGTTGATGAGATGGGACAAAAGTTGATTGCATTGAATCAAAAAATGCCGGAAATCAAACGGCAAGCGAGCGTTATTTTGACTCTACAACAAAAGATTCCAGAAATTCAACAAGCAGGAAATCAGCTAGCACAAGTCGATAATGACTTTGCTGAAATTGAAAAAACCATGAATGATGGGATTAATGAAGCGAAACAGGGCTTGAATATTATTCATCAAGTTCAAACGATTTTGCCAGATATTCAAAAGCTTGGCAATCAAGCAGATGATTTTGCTGCAACCACTAAAAATGGTGCAGAACAATTAAAATCAGCGATTCCAAGTATTTCCAGCAGTGTGCAAGTGACGTTGCAGGCGATTGGACAGGTGGCGGAGACGACTGATTCTTTAGCAGCTTCTTTGCAAACTGCTCTTGAGGATAATCAATTAAGTCAAGAAGAAAAAGATAATTTAAGCCAATTGATTAATAGCTTTATACAAGGCAATAAAGATCAGCAAGCGGCAATTGATTCTGTAACTAGCTTAGTCCAGAATATGAAGGATTTGGCAGATAAGAATGGTGATACGGATGCTAGCCAAAAGCTTGCGAATATTTTATCGATGCTTACCAGTGCCAAGCAAGCGTTGGAGAATCTGAATGGTCGTTTAAGTGATCTGAACAATGCTATTCAAAGTGGTAATATTGATCAAGCGAAAGAGTTCTTGCGGCAAGTCCAAGCTGCTGCTAAAAATGTTGCCAATTTAGTAAACAGCATTAACGCCGAAGAAGTTGGCCAAACTGTCAGCACGATTCTTGATAAATTAATCAATACAATCACGACGGCTCAAGGTGTATTGAATCAAGCGCAACAAATTGATTTTGCTTCCTTATTGAATTCGACAGAAGGAACTGTCAGCAATGCGATCACTTTCTTAGAAAAATATCAAAAACAAATGCCGGCAATTGGTCAAGAGGTTCATGATGCGAATGTATTATTGAACGGACACATGAACGAGATTGTTAATGGAATTAATACAGGAGCAGATCTCTACAATAATGAATTGCCTGTAGTTGAACAAAAATTAGGGTTGGCTGCAAACTTTATCCAAAATGATTGGCCAGGAGTTAAAAAAGATTTAACAGGTGGTTTAAAAGTAGCTAATGAGAAGATGCCAGAAGTTGAAAGTGCATTAAATCTCGCAACTGATTTAATCAAAAATGATTACCCAACGTTACGCGCAGGCATTCAAAAAGCAGCGAATGCGATTCAACAAGGGGATCAGACGATCGACTTCGGTCAGGTCTTGAAGCTATTGAAGTTGGATGCACAAAAGGAAAGTGACTTCTTCACGACTCCGGTAGATTTACAAACGAATACGATGTACCCAATCGCCAATAACGGTTCAGCTAGCACCCCATTCTACACTGCCTTGTGTCTATGGGTTGGTGCGGTACTATTCTCTAGTGTTACGACCACAGACTTCTTCTTAGACAAGAAAGATCGTGGCAAATACACGAAACGTGAACAATTTGGCGCACGGATGCTGACTTATTTAGTGGTCAGTGTTGGGCAAGCCTTGATTGTTACATTAGGAAATATGTTCTTGTTAGGCGTTTATGTGAAGAATCCAGTGTATAGTGTTCTCTTTGCTGTTCTAGTAGCCTTAGCCTTTATGATGATTGTTTATGTATTGGTCGCGCTCTTTGGAACGGTCGGAAAAGGGATCGCGATCATCATCCTCGTGCTATCCATTTCCGGCGGGGGCGGGAACTATCCGATCCAAGTATCAGGCAAGTTCTTCCAAGCGGTCAATCCGTGGCTGCCATTCACTCACGCCGTTAACTTATTGCGTGAGAGTGCCGGCGGAATCTACTGGCCAAATGCGACAGGCGATATCATTATCATGATCGTGCTGTTTATCGTATTTGGTATCTTGGGAACTTGGGTTTATCCAGTGCTGCAACCGCATTTGACGAAGCTGACGAAAGTCGCTCATGAAAGCAAAATTTTCCATTAATAAGCAAAAGCTTTCTTGGCTAATTTCGCTACTTTAAACAACAAAAAAATGAACAGGCAGGACAACAGCGTATTACTGTTGTTTTGCCTGTTTTCGTGTTTTACTAAGGGTATGAAAAGTCATTGAAAAAATCATTGACTTTTGGTTTGAGTACGAGTAATATTTCGCTTGTTTGCTTTTTTTACAAAGAATTTTTATAAATAGGATTTACGATGTGCAACGGGAAAAACAAACAACGTTATCTATAAGAAAATAAGTACATTATTTGGAACAAGGAGTGAGTCTAGTGGATTATCTTAAACGCTTGCTGGTTGGTCGACCACTGAAGTCATCTGAAAACGATGATCAGAACTTGTCGCGTTTTGCAGCTTTAGCGATGCTTTCATCAGATGCGTTGTCCTCTGTTGCGTACGGGACAGAACAGATCGTTGTCGTTCTGGTGACCTTATCAGCAGCGGCGATTTGGTATTCATTGCCGATCGCATTTGTGGTATTGATTTTATTAGCATCATTGATTTTATCTTATCGTCAAATTATTCATGCCTATCCTCACGGTGGCGGCGCCTATGTCGTCAGTAGCGAGAACTTAGGGAAGAATGCCGGCTTGATCGCTGGAGGTTCGCTTCTAGTGGATTATATGCTGACTGTTGCTGTATCTGTATCGGCGGGTGCGGAAGCCATCGCATCTGCGATTCCAGCCTTGTACAATCATCGTGTCCTGATTTCTGTCATTATTGTTTTATTATTGATGCTGATGAATTTACGTGGGTTACGCGAGAGTGCTGGTCTTTTGATGACGCCTGTCTACAGCTTTATTGCAGTGATCACTATTTTGATCGTGGTGGGTCTAGTGAAAATTGTTACTGGAACGGCACCGCTGCATTCGACCGCTCAAGTTGGAGCTGTTGTACCGGGTATTTCGATCGCATTATTGCTACGGGCATTCTCCTCTGGCTCCTCTTCATTAACTGGGGTCGAAGCGATTAGTAATGCCGTACCATTTTTCAAAAAACCGCGTGCTAAAAATGCAGCAGGTACCTTGGCGATGATGGGGTTGATCTTAGGTTTCTTCTTCACTGGAATCACTTTTTTGAACTATTGGTTCGGGATTGTTCCAACCGCTGAAGTAACTGTTCTATCCCAAGTCGGGGAAGCAGTCTTTGGTAAAGGGTTCATGTATTATGTGCTGCAGTTTGTCACAGCGTTGATTTTAGCAGTAGCAGCCAATACAGGCTTCTCAGCCTTTCCTGTCTTGGCCTACAACCTGGCTAAGGATAAGTTCCTGCCACACCGTTACCAAGACCGTGGCGACCGTTTAGGCTACTCTAACGGGATCATTACATTGGCTCTAGGTTCGATCGTCTTGCTGCTGATCTTCCAAGGGTCGACGGAACGTTTGATTCCTTTGTACTCAGTCGGTGTGTTCATTCCATTCACCCTGTCGCAAACAGGGATGGTCTTGAAATGGCGCAAAGAAGGCGCACATTGGTTAAGAAAATCCATCGCTAATATCATTGGAGCCCTGATTTCCTTTGCAATCGTTGTAATTTTGTTTGTTTACCGCTTGCCAGATATTTGGCCGTTCTTCATCATCATGCCAATTCTGATCTATGCCTTTTATAAAGTGCATGAACATTATAAAAATGTAGCGGAACAATTACGCTTGGCAGACGATGTGGAGCTGCATGAATATGAAGGAAATACAGTTATCGTGCTAGTTGGGAATGTGACCCAAGTAAATATCGGTGCAATTAATTACGCTCGTTCGATCGGGGATTATGTGATCGCAATGCACGTTTCATTGGAAGAAAACGAGGAGAAGGAACGGGAGATTCGTCATGAGTTTCGTGAAAAATTCCCGGATGTTCGTTTCTCGGTTGTTCGTTCACCTTATCGTTCAATTGTAAATCCAGTTAGTCGTTATGTTGACCGTGTAAGTAAAAATGCGAAACAACATAATTATACGACGACGGTTTTAATTCCAGAATTTGTTCCTAACAGAACATGGAAACGATCATTGCATAATCAGACGGCTCTGCGACTGCGCTTCCGGTTGTCCTACCGCGATGATATTATCATTAGTACTTACAACTACCATTTAAAGAAATAGTTTCAAGAGTGTACCGAAAACGAGGTACACTCTTTTTTTCTTAATAAAAGTTCAAAAAATATAAATGGTAAAACGTATTCATCCTTTTTTTGAGCAAAAAAGGTTGATTTTCATTTCTATTAGCGTTAATATCAAACAGCATTAATTACTAACACTATTAGGTATTAATGAAACTAAAAGACTTTTTGGAAGAAGGAGGAGTCTGATGACATACGCAGAAGAGGCTGAACGCGAGCTGATGCAGTTGATGGTCCAGAATCGTCATGGGGCTTTCAGCAAGCTTGAAAAGAGTAGTAAAGGCGCCAGAATCGTTATTAAAGTGCTTGATCGTATAGGTGAGCCGACCAATCCGAAGTATTTGGCAGAAACGCTGAATTTATCGACCGCTAGAATTGCCGCTGTGTTGGGTAATTTAGAAAAACGGGGCTTGATTAGTCGAACAATGGACCCCGATGATCGTCGCCGAATCAATGTTAGTTTAACAGAGAGCGGAAAAAAGGCGGCAAAAGCTGAGATGCAGGATATGCGCAATAGAATTATTCGAGCGTTCGAACTTATGGGAGAAGAGGATACAAAAAAGTATCTTGAGTTGACTGCTAAGTTTGTCGACTACTCACAAAAAATAGCCATGGAAGGGGAAAGTGATCAACCGTGAAGATTTTTAAATATCTTAGTAAATACTGGTATGCCATCATCGCCGTATTTTTACTTTTATTTGTGCAGGCATCTAGTGACCTGAGCTTGCCGAGTTTAACATCGGATATCGTTGATATCGGTATTCAACAAGGAGGACTTGAACAGTCTACGCCGGATAAAATTAGAAAATCAACGCTTCAAGGGATTGAGATTTTCATGACCGATAAGGAGAAGCAAACAATCAAGGATAATTATAAAGAAGCAACTCAAACCGTCGATGGGAAAAAAGTTGCTATTTATAAATTAGATCTGCAAGATGGTATGACAAAAGAAAAACTAGCAAAAATCTTTAATCTGCCAATGATGATGATTGCTTCTACTCGTTCGAAAGATTCGACGAATGCGAAGGAAGCTAAAGAAGTCATCAATGACTACACAGCTATTTCAAAAGAGGCAAAACAAGCCCAAGCCTTAGGTGAAGAAGCGAAAACACTTGGGGAGCAAGCTCAAGCTGCGGGTAAAGAAGCTGCTGCGGCTACAGATGCGGCAACTGCGGCTGCGAAAGGTGCTGAAGCGCAGAAATTAGCAGCTGACGCGCAGGCCAAAGGAGCGGAAGCCCAAAAACTTGGTGCTGCCATTAAAGCTAAAAATGATGCAATACCAGCAAAAGTTGAAGCAGCACGTAAAGCAACAAAAGAAAGCTTAGGCGATCTTGGTGAGGATTCATTGAAAACCGTGGGCATACAATTGACCTTAGCAGAATACAAAGCTTTAAATGTGAACACCAAAAAAATCCAAATGGATTATATCATTAAAACAGGTGCCAAAATGATTGGGCTAACTTTAGTCTCGGCGATTGCCGCGATCATCGTTGGGTTAATTGCCTCATTAGTTGCTGCAACTGTAGGTAAAAATCTACGGGTGGGGCAATACGAACGGACACTGGAATTTTCAAACAATGAAATGGAAAAATTCTCGCCGGCTTCGTTGATTACCCGTAATACAAACGATATCCAACAAATACAAATGGGGATCGTTATGATCATGCGAATTGTTTTGTATGCACCCATCTTAGGTATCGGCGGTGTTTATCGAGTATACAAAACTGGAACTGGTATGGGCTGGATCGTTGGTGTAGCGGTAGCAGCTGTTCTAGTTTTAGTCTTGACCTTACTGCTGACAACAATGCCTAAATTTAAGGCGTTGCAAAACTTAGTTGACCGTGTAAACTTGGTTTCACGCGAAATTATTACTGGTTTGCCAGTTATTCGTGCGTTTTCTCGTGAACAATATGAAGAAGAACGTTTTGATGTAGCTAATACGAATTTAATGAAGACGCAAATGTTCGTTAACCGTGCGATGTCATTAATGATGCCTATTATGATGCTGTTGATGAATGGTATTTCCGTCTTGATCGTATGGGTCGGCGGGCATAATATGGACAATGGTCAATTGCAGGTTGGGGATATGATGGCCTTCATCACGTATACTATGCAGATTGTTATGGCCTTCATGATGTTGTCGATGGTATCGATTATTTTACCTCGTGCCAACGTCGCTGCTGGTCGTGTGGATGAAGTATTGAATACAGAACCGACGATCAAAGATCCAGAACAACCAAAAGACGACCATGACTTCAAAGGCGAAGTGAAATTTGAAGGTGTTCAATTCCGGTACGGCGATGCGGATGCAGATGTTTTGCATCATATCAATTTCACCGCTAAGCCAGGTGAAACGACCGCTTTGATCGGTTCTACAGGTTCAGGAAAATCAACCATTGTTAACTTGATCCCGCGTTTGTTTGATGTGACCGGCGGACGGATCACGATTGACGGTATTGATATTCGTGAGATGAGTATGCACAAATTGCATGAAATTATGGGCTTCGTTCCGCAAAAAGGCGTGCTGTTCTCTGGTGATATTGCCTCGAATATCAAATTTGGTGATGCGGATATCTCAGATGAACAAATGAGAAAAGCTGCTGAAATTGCACAAGCTAATGAATTCATCGATTCCAATGAGCAAGGCTTCGATCGTGCCATTTCTCAAGGTGGTACCAATGTTTCTGGTGGACAAAAGCAACGTTTATCTATTGCTCGGGCATTAGCCAAGAATCCTAAGATATTGATTTTTGATGACTCGTTCTCGGCGTTGGATAACAAGACCGATGTCGCGTTACGTCAAGCGTTAGCTGAAAATATTAAAGAGGCTACTCAAATCATCGTGGCCCAAAAAATCTCTACGATCCTGCATGCAGATAATATTATTGTTCTGGATGAAGGTCGTGTGGTTGCTCAAGGGCGTCATGAAGAATTGATGGAATCATCTTCTGTTTATCAGGAGATTGCTCAATCACAATTAAGCAATGCTGAACTTGGCATAGAAGAAGCGGATTAAGGAGGAGCGAAAAGAATGGCAGAACAAAAACAAAATCGCCCTCGTGGTGGCGGACCTGGTCGGGGAATGAGCGCGCCAGTTGAAAAAGCGAAAGATTTCAAAGGTACGATCAAAAAATTGATTTCGTATCTTGGCGCTTATAAAATCGCCGTTTTCTTTGTAATGATCTTTGCGGCGGCTTCAACAATCTTCAACATTTGGGGGCCAAAGATTCTATCAAAAGCAATCACAGAATTATTTAACGGCCTGATCAAGAAATATCAGGGAACTGGCGATATTAACTTTGATAAAATTGGCGGTATCTTACTCTTCATGTTAGGTCTGTATGTGGTTGCTTCCTTATTTGGGATTATCCAAGGCTGGATCATGTCGACGATTTCTCAAAAGATTACTTATCGGATGAGAAAAGAGATTTCTGAAAAGATCAATCGGATGCCGATGAACTATTTTGAAAGCCGTACGACAGGGGAAGTGTTGTCACGGATCACAAATGACGTAGATACATTGGGTCAATCATTGAATCAAAGTTTAACGCAATTGATCACTTCGACCTTTACGATCGTTGGAGTTATCGTTATGATGCTTTCAATTTCAGTGAAGATGACGGGAATTGCAATTCTAATTGTACCGATTTCTTTACTATTGATCCTATTCGTAGTGAAAAAATCGCAAAAATACTTCAAGACGCAACAAGAATATCTTGGTGTGATTAATGGGAAGGTTGAAGAAACAATCGGTGGGTATACGATCGTTCGTTTGTTCAATGAAGAAGAGAACTCATTAAAAGAATTTAAAGAACAAAATGATGTGCTCTTCAAATCGGCTTGGAAATCTCAATTCCTTTCTGGATTGATGCAACCGATCATGAACTTTGTCGGTAATTTAGGTTATGTCGGTGTGGCAATTGCCGGTGGTATAATGGCCTACAATGGAACAATTACTGTCGGAGATATCCAAGCGTTTATCCAATATGTACGTAACCTGACACAGCCAATCGCACAGCTAGCGCAAGTATCGAATATGCTGCAATCAATGGCAGCAGCGGCAGAACGGGTCTTTGAATTCTTAGCTGAAGAGGAAGAAGATCAATTGGCTGAAAATCCTGTTCAAATCGATAAAGCAGAAGGAATGGTCGATTTCGAGCATGTTCAGTTTGGCTACACACCGGATAAGATTGTTATCCAAGACTTTACTTCACATGTTGAGCCTGGTCAGACAGTCGCAATCGTTGGACCAACTGGTGCTGGTAAAACAACGATGGTTAAACTGTTGATGCGCTTTTATGATGTCAACTCTGGTGCAATCAAGATTGATGGTCACAATATCAAAGACTTCAATCGGGCAGATCTGCGCAAAAATATCGGAATGGTCTTGCAGGACACTTGGTTGTTCAAAGGCACGATTATGGATAATTTACGCTATGGCCGTCTTGATGCTACAGACGAAGAAGTTTACGCAGCAGCTAAAGCTGCTCACGTGGATCACTTCATTAAGACATTGCCTGGCGGCTATGATATGGAATTGAACGAAGAATCGTCGAACATTTCTCAAGGTCAAAAACAATTGCTAACGATTGCGCGGGCGATTTTGGCAGACAAACCAATCTTGATTTTAGACGAAGCGACTTCTTCCGTTGATACACGGACAGAAGGATTGATTCAAGAAGCGATGAACAATCTGATGAAGGGGCGGACGTCATTTGTTATCGCCCATCGTCTATCAACGATCAAGGATGCAGATAAGATTCTTTATATGCAAGGCGGAGATATTAAAGAACAAGGAAGCCATGAAGAACTATTGGCTCAAAACGGACTTTACGCTGCATTGTACAACTCGCAATTTGAAGAATTATCAGAATAAAGCAAAGACCAATCATCCGAATAAATGGATGATTGGTCTTTTTTATTAGAAAATCGTCTACTAGTATCGACTCTTGTCTGTGATCATCTTTGTTTGTTTATCATAAGTGATTGTGACAGAGGCGTTGGCGTATTCGCCGTCTTTCGTTTGATCCCAAGTGGCTGTCGATCTTGGAGGCATACCATATTTTTCTTTTTCCCAGCTGGTTACTCTGTCTGGCGGACCAACTAGCTTCTCTAATTCTTCATAGCTGGCACCGCCCTTAAAGGAGTATTTTTCGTTGTCAGCATCGTAATGCTCTGTCGCGACCTTTATACTATCGTAGATTTCTGATGTCCACTCTCCAGGAAAGGCACCCTTTGGTTTGGAGTTTGCTGGTTGTGTGTCAATCGGTTCATAGGAAACGGTATTAGAAATCATGAAAAGGACAGAACCGATGATGAGTAAAATAACGAAACTCAGTGCCAGTACCCTATTTCTAGAAGCTTTCTTCGGGGGCGCAGTTTGTTGCTGCACTTTTTGTGATAAATCCTTTTTTTGCGGTTTCAAATAAATCGTTCCACAATAATCACATTTCCACCCTTGATCGACTTTATGGAAATGTGTGCTACCGCAATTCATACATTCTTTACTTTTCATGATAGAGTCCATCCGATCCGTAATTTTCAGGGAAGTCATCCGGATATTTACCTAATCCAGCGCGAGAATATTGTTCTGGTAGACGATTAAAGTAAATGTAACGCACGATTGGGGTGACATATCCTACCTGATCATCTTTAAAATAAACGTTGGGTTTTCCTTGTTTTTCGTAAACAAATAGTTTAGTGAATCCACCAAAAGTATTATCCGTGTTTATGGCGATGAAGGCGCGGACCTCTCGCCAAGTCAAATCTCCTTGCTGCCACTGCTTTCTAATCATCTTCGCTTCATAATTGACGGGATTATTTTGTTCATCAAACGTAAGAGCAAGCTTTTTTTGAATTTGGTCGGTGTCTGTAACGATCTCATCTGGTTGCCCCCAAATTCGTAAAATATCTGCGCTGGAGTATTGATCGAAATCTGGTCCATAAGCGGCTAGAAATCCAGCTTCTCGATAATAGGTTGTTATAGCGAACTCGCTATTAGGATTCTCGATAATCATGTCTTCTTTTGGAGGTGTTCTTAGACGACTTTTTTCAAGAGTATCATGTTGCTTTTGTGCGGTTGATACTCGTTTTTTAAATTCTTCTGTCTTGTCGTCGCCGTATTCCTCCGCTGATACGCGCGCTAAATCAATTTCCTTTTGGTTCAATGAAAGCTCTGCGATTCTCACATTTCGCTCCGGGTTTTTCAATTGACTAGGCGAATAGGTTGTCGAATCTGTCGAATTTTTAGCGCTGGTGGCAGGTTTAAACATAGTTAATTTCGGTCTACCCTTTGAAGGCGTTGCCTTTGGCGAAAAGGGGACTAGAATACTGCTAATGACAAGAATACCTACAATAAGGACCAACGAGATTACTATGATGGACAGCGGCTTTCTCTGCAGTTGTCTTTTATCTAGAGGGGGTGAATCGAATTCGTAGACCGCATGACAATAGCTGCATTCATAGCCATCTGCTGTTTTTTCAAACTGATTTCCACCGCAATATTTACAGACCAAGCCCTTCATTTTCACCACTCCCCTCATTTTTATCCGAAGCTTCTTAGATAGAGAACTTTGTTTTCGTTGTTACTAGAACACGAACTGTTTATAAATGATACCACGGAGGAGGAGACGCGAAAAGAGACGATGCAAAGATTTTTGGTATAGCTAGAGATTTGATTGGAGAAATATTTCTATAAAGTGAACTTTTGATCTTTATTGACTAATCAATAAGAAGATGATATTTTAATTATAGAAAATATTTTCTGTTTAATGAACATAATTTCAAAAAGGGAGTGGCGCGTATGATGGATACAGAAAAGGTACAGCTGGTAGAATATGGCAAAAAATTGATTTCGACGGGATTGACCGCGGGAACTGGCGGAAACATCAGTATGTATGACCCTGAAAAACAACTGATGGCAATCACGCCTAGTGGCATTGATTATTTCGAGATGACAGTCGAGGATATTGTTGTACTGGATCTGGAAGGGAAGGTTGTTGAAGGAGCAAGGAAGCCTTCAAGTGAATGGCAGATGCATTTGATTAATTATCAACGGCGAGGTGATGAGATTCGTGCGGTCGTACATGCGCATTCGACATTTAGTTCGATTCTTGCGACTTGCCGCAAGCCTTTACCAGCGACCAATTATATGATAGCGGTTGCAGGAGGCGATGATGTTCGCTGCTCTAAATATGCGACGTTTGGGACGGAGAAGTTGGCAGAATACGCCTTTGAAGCGATGGAGGATCGTTATGCTTGTTTTTTAGCGAATCATGGGCTGCTGACATGCGGTCCGACTTTGCACGATGCTTTTTCGGTAGCCAGTGAGGTCGAACGTTTAGCGGGTTTACATGTAGGTGCTTCTTTATTTGGAGATCCAGTAATATTGGCCGATGCAGACATGGCTGAAGTACACGAGCGTTTTCCTAGTTATGGACAATAAGAGAAGTGCGGCGAGGTGATGAGCAATGAGTAAAGTAATTATTGTCGGAGATACATTTGTTTCTGTGGATATATGGAGACAAGCGGTTGAAATGATGGATCTGCCAGAGCCTGTAGAGATTGTTTCTTTAGAATGGTATCCGGAAGATTCTCCGAAAGAATTTCAGCGAAAGTTAAAATTGATTGAACAAAACGGTCCTGAATCGGTAGCGATTCCTGAAGGGATTATGGAAGAAATAAGTGATGCTGATTATTTGTTCGTTCACGTGGCTCCAGTTTCTCGTAAGTTGTTGGAAAATGCACAGAATCTGAAGCTGATTGGAATTTGTCGTGGTGGGGTAGAGAATCTTGACATTGGGTTAGCGCGGGAAATGGGGATTCCAGTTATTCATGTCATTCGGAACGCCGAACCGGTTGCAGACTATACCATTGGCATGATTTATTCAGTGACCAGAAATATTGCACTTTCCCATGCGGCAGTGATGCAGGGTGCATGGCCGAAAAATTTTCCGAATGATGCCTATCGAACGACGCTTGCTAGTCAAACAGTTGGTTTAGTGGGACTGGGACATATTGGGAAAATGGTGGCACAACGACTTATCAGCCTTGGAGTAAAAGTGATCGCTTACGATCCCTTTGTTGATCAAGAAGCCATACGGTCATCTGGAATTGACTTAACCTTTGTTTCTTTAGAGGCATTATTTAAGCATTCAGATATTGTTTCTCTGCATATGCGGGTAACACCTGAAACAGAAAATTTGATCGACGGAAAATTGTTGGCTCTTATGCAGCCTGGCGCGTATTTAATCAATACTGCTCGTCCTGGTATTCTGGATAAAGCGGATTTTATTGAGGCTTTGAAGAAGAGAAGAATTGCTGGAGCAGCGATTGACGTGGTGTGGGAGGAACCCATAGCTGAGGATGATCCTTTACTCGAATTGGATAATTTGGTCATCACCTCGCACATTGCAGGTGATACTGTCGATGCGATTCCTAAATCACCGCTTTTGTTAGCGAAAACGGTAAAGGATTATCTTCAAACTGGAGTTAGCGAATTCATCATTTAAAAAGAGTTCCTGAGAAAAGCAATTCTCAGGAACTCTTTTGTTTTATACGCGATCATAATCTTCTAAACGAATTTCTTCGAGCTCTTCCTCATTGAAGTCTAGGTCTTTGTCTAGGATTTTTTCAACAGCTCGGATTAATGAAGCGGCATCTAACCCGTATTTTTTCAATAAGTAAGGTTTAGAAGCCCCATGGGTCCATTCGTCGTTGATTCCGACTTTGATTAATTGTTTGTGTAGTTGGTGCTCTAACATCACTTCGCCGACTGCGGTGCCTAAGCCGCCGATTGTGACATGGTTTTCCATCGTAACAACACCGTGTTTTACTTTCTTAATTGAGTCAACCACCAATGGATCGGTGAAAGGCTTAAGTGTCGTGATATGAACATGTTGGACTGAGACGCCTTTTTTCTCAAGCCATTGAGTCGCGCGCATTGCTTCTTCGGTACAGATACTACTAGAGAATAAAGCGACATCGTCTCCCTCGGAAATGACCCGGCCTTTGTTAAACTCCGTTGGTTTATCAGGAGAGAAGAGCCGTGGCATTTGACCACGCAACATTCTGACGTAGATTGGCCCATTGACTTCTTTACAAATATTCAATGCTGATTCAACATCTGTCGCATCGCCGCAATCGAAGATCGTCATGTTGGGGATTGTTCGCAGGATACCGACGTCTTCAATTGACTGATGCGTGACGCCGCCGGGAGTCGTAATTCCTGGTACGAAACCTAACAGAGAGACCGGTAGATTCGGATAAGCAATCGACATTTCTAGTTGATCCAGCGGTCTGCGATAAAGAAAGACTGCAAATGTGTGTAAGAAGGGGCGGAAGCCTTCACGAGCTAGGCCAGCGGCCCAACTTAACATGTTTTGCTCAGCGATTCCCATCGATAAATACTTTTCAGGGAAGACTTTTGGGAATTCTTTGACTTCACAAGAAGTACCTAAGTCAGCGGACAAGACCAAAACATCCTCATTTTCTTGTGCAAATTTGATCATATTTTTTGAATGTACATCCGATTCGATTTTCATAATAAAACTCCTTCCTCTTTTCTCTTACATTTCATTGTAGAATTTCGTGTATTTGTCGAATTCTTCGCCTTCTTTTAAGCGAACAAAATGCAAAATCGGTCTTCTTTCGTTTAAGTATGGAATCCCTTGTGTTGGATCTGTGTAGCAAAGGATGACTAATGGTTTGTTCTTTTCGCCTTGTTTAGTTGCTGCTTCAATCGCCTCGATATCATGCCCGTTAACTGATACAGCTTTAGCTCCGAAAGCAGTAAAGCGGTTCTCTAAAGGCTCGATATTCATCACTTTCTTGGTTTCGCCTTCGACTTGCTGTCCGTTGATATCGACGAATAAAACTAAATTGTCTAATTCGTAAAAAGCCGCTGATTGGATCGCTTCCCACAGCTGACCTTCTTGCATTTCACCATCAGACATCATAACGAAAACCCGACCTTCTTCGCCGCGTAATTTTCGGGCGTGTGCTGTTCCTCCGGCAACACTAATCGCTTGGTCTAATGTACCGGCAGCGTTTTCAAAACCAGGTGTGTGGTTGGCGCCAATCATTTCCATGGAATAGCCGTCACGATTGAACATTTCTAATGCTGCTTCATCTAATCGGTTCGCCTCGATTAAAGCTGCGTACACAGGTGCTGCATAATGCGCTGGTGAAACGAAGAAACGATCATACGGAGCTTTCAATGAGCCATGGTATTCTGCGCCTTGGATGTAATCCATATTGTCCTTCGAAGGGGTTCCTGGAAATTTTTCTGGTAATCGCGGTGCTTTGCTTTCACTTAGATTCAAGACCCGTAAGTATAAAGTAGCGAAAAGTTCTGCTGAAGAGCAAGCCTGCGAGAGATAACAACCATTTCTTTCAAGTGTAAGCCGTAGAACGTGTTTACGAATGTTTTTTGCCGCTTTTTCAACATCGGCGATCGTATAATTATTTGCCATGATAAAACTCCTTTTACGTATTAATGTAGTTAATTTTTTTATTTTTGACCGTAATTGTTTTGATAGAAATCATATACTTCTGATGTATAAGAATCTTCTAAAGGCTTGAGTGAAGCGTTCAAGGTTCTGGCGTAATAGACACTTTGCGCGGTTTCTTCCAGAATAACTGCGTTTTTTAGTGAGTTTGTTGCAGACTTGCCAACAGTAAAGACGCCGTGATTTTTCAACAGGATTGCGGGACAATTGGTTTCTTGATAGCAACGAACAATCTCAGCTCCAATTGCTTTTTCACCAACAGCAGCGATTTCCGATAGTGGGATTTCTTTGCCGAAAACAGCAGCAGAAGTAGTTGTATATATAGGAAGTGATTCTCCTGCGATCGAAAAAGCTGTAGCATAAGGAGAGTGGGTATGGGTGATGCCTAATACCTCAGGGCAATGATTATAGACATATAAATGAGATTCAGTGTCGACAGAAGGAGTTAGTTCTCCTTCGATGACGTTCCCCTTTAAGTCTACGACAATCATGTTCTCTGGTGTTAAGTCGTCAAAATGAATACCGCTGGGTTTAATGACCACGTATTCTGTTTCCGGATCTTTTGCACTGACATTTCCACTCGTCCATAAAACCAAACCGTTTTTAGGAAGTGCTTTGTTGTCTCTACAAACCGTCTCTTTCAGTTGTTCAAGCATAGTATAACCTCCAATATCGTTTTTTACATTATTTCATCATAAAGAACAAATGTCAATGTATATTTTTGGAACGGTTTCATAAAAACATCTTAATAGTAATGATAGATTAGCTGTAATCGTTTTCAAGAAAAGTGTTGACAACTATAAAATGTCATGCGATACTTTTCATAAGTTCTAACAAGTGAAAAAAAGTTCATAAAAGGAGGAATTATTGTGGAGCTGTTACAAAATATCTTAAGTTCATTTGGTGCGGCTGTTGTTGTACCAGTGATGTTGTTCATTGTGGCATTGTTTTTGAAGGTAAAGCCTAAAAAAGCTTTCCAATCGGCATTGAACGCGGGGATCGGATTGACAGGGTTCAACTTGATCGTGAATTCATTTGTACCAATCGTGACACCGGTTATCAACAACATGGTCGAGCAGACGGGTGTGAAGCTGCCGGTATTTGACACAGGGTGGCAGGCGACTTCGGTCATTGCCTATTCGACACAGGTTGGTGTGGTTTTCTTAGTAGTAGGTTTGGTCTTGCAAGTGGCATTATTCTTATTAAAATGGACCGATGTATTTATGCCTAGTGACATGTGGAATAATTATTCTTTCATGGTTTGGGGCTCAATGATTTACTTAATCACTAGTAACATGGCGCTGGCAATGGCTTGTATGATCGTTCAGAACTTGTATGTTATGCTGCTAGGAGAAGTGATTGCTAAACGCTGGGCGAATTATTACAGCTTACCAGGAACGACTTTAACGGCACCGCATCACGTCACATCCGTGCCTTATGCAATTATCATGAATTGGATCTTAGACAAATTAGGCGCTGGAAAAATTAACTGGGACCCAGCAACATTGAAAAAGAAATTAGGTTTCTTAGGTGAACCAATCACATTGGGGCTATTTCTCGGCTTGCTGATCGGAATCATGGGGAATTTAAATAATTTGACATCATTAGATGGCTGGGGCAGTGTCTTTACGATGGGATTAGCAGTTTCCGCAGTTATGGCGATCTTCCCGCGGGTCGCGAGTATCTTTGCATCGGCATTTACCAGCTTAACAAATGCCAGTAAGAAAACCGCGAAAGGTAGCGGAAAGAACCGTGAATGGATGCTCTCTGTTAATGATGCGGTTGGTTATGGTGAACCAGCAACCTTGATGACAGGGCTGATTCTGATTCCAATCATGGTATTGTTGGCAATGGTCTTACCAGGAAATGAAACGTTGCCGCTAGTTGATTTGATCGCATTGCCATACATGGTAGAAATGATTATTTGTGTATCGAAGGGAAATATTTTTAAAGGCGTGATCTCAGGGATCATTTGGTTTACGATTGGGTTATATGTATGTACGTTAACGGCGCCATACTTTACTGAAGTGGCTGCGCAAGTTGGTGTGAATATTCCAGAAGGGGCTATGATGATTACCAGCTTTGGGATTTTATACAATCCGGTGATGGCTTTGATCTTCTTAGCGTTCTTGTCAGGAAACTTTTTATGGATGGGAATCGTTGTCGTACTTTATCTAGTAATGTATGTTCTATTCAAGAAAAACAAACAGGCTGTTTGGAGCTTCTTGGAAGGTGAAAAACCAGATACGCCAAAAGAAAAGGTGGTTGCATGAAGGCGCTAGTCAAAACAGAACCTGGCTACAACAAGATGGAATTGTTAGAAATTGAGACACCTGTACCTAAAGATCAGGAGGTCTTAGTCAAAGTCATTTATACGGGGATTTGCGGAACAGATATTCATGGATTTAAAGGGGAGTATGATCGTTTAAAAACACCGCTAGTTTTAGGTCATGAGTTTTCTGGTGTAGTAGAAGCGGTCGGCGAAAATGTAACGAAAGTCCAAAAAGGAGCATTCGTCACTAGTGAAACAACCTTTGATACCTGTGGTGAATGTGAGTCTTGTCAAAACAAGGAATACAATCTTTGCTTGAATCGTAAAGGCTTAGGCAGTCAAGTAAACGGCAGTTTTGCTGAGTATGTACTGACACGTGAAGAAAGTGTCCACGTATTAGATGAGACGATCAGTTTATTGGCAGCTTCGATCACCGAACCGATTGCCTGTGGTGTTCATGCTAGTATGGAAAAAGCCCAAGTCAAAAAAGATGAGGTGGCAGTGATTGTTGGACCTGGTCCGATTGGGTTATGTTTAAGTCAGGTATTAAAAAGTGTAGGGGCTAAAGTTATCGTTGTAGGAATTACTCAAGATGCTGAACGGTTAAAAACAGCGAAAGAATTAGGTGCTGATCGCGTAATTGATTCATTGACAGAAGATGCAGTGGCAATTATTAAAGCGTTCACCAACGGCAAAGGTGCTGATTACTGCTTTGAATGTTCTGGAGCGGCACCGGCGATAAAAGCGATTTTCGATTATTTGAAGCAAAAGGGAACCTTAGTGCAAATGGGTGTTTTTGGCAAAAATTTAAATGAATTGGATATGAATTCGATCGTCCAGCGTGAAATGAATGTTATCGGCTCGCGGTCGCAAAAACCTTCCACTTGGCATTTGACCTTAGATCTGATGAAACAGGGAAAAATCGATGCGGAACGCTTGATTACAAAAATTTACCCATTAGAGCAATGGGAAGAAGCGATCGAACAAGTGATGGCTGGCAATGAAATCAAGGTTGTTCTACAGCCGAATAAACAATAAAGTGAGGGTTTGCGATGGAAGAAAAAAATCTGGTTGAAAGAAATTGTATTTTACTTAATCAAGATGTTCACTCATTTGAAGAGGTCATCCAATTGATTGGGGCAGAATTTGAGAAGGCGGAAATAGTGAAACCGTCTTACGTGGAGGCGGTTGTTGCCAGGGAAAAAGTATTTCCCACTGGTTTAGCCGCAGATGGGCATAATATCGCGATTCCTCATACAGATCCAGAACATGTTTTGCGTCCGGGAATGGGTGTCGTGGTTACCAAGGAACCAATTGAAGTATCAATGATGGGCAGCCCTGATATTAAGCTGCAAAGCAAGATCTTTTTTCCATTAGCGATGGAACATCCGAAGAAACAATTAGACTTGTTACGGCAATTAATGAATGTTTTTAAAACGAAGGAAGATTTAGATGCGATCAGTTCTGCGACAACGCCAGAGGAAGTTTTAGCGGTAACTAGTAAAATTAAATTCTAAAAAGCACCATTTCGTGAAAGCGTTATACTATAATGGAGAAAAGAGTTTAGAAGAGAAATGGATTAGGAGGTTTAGAGATGTCAGAGATCAAAGTGTTATCGGTATGTGGATCGGGCACGGTTAGTTCTGCCATGGTAGGTGAACGAATCGTGGAATTGTTAGAAGAACATGGTTATGAAGTGGAAATTCAGGAAGTTAATCCGGGAATGGTTAAAGGAGCAGTCGCTAACGGCGATATTGACTTGATTGCGTTTACTAGTCCGATCGACCCTGCAGATGCAGAAGGAATTCCGCAAATCAATTCGGTGGGGTTATTAACTGGCTTAGATGAAGAAACATTTTTAGATGCAGCATTAGCAGCCTTAAAAGAGATGGGAAAATAATACGTTAAAAGGCTGGATGAAGTATCCAGCCTTTTTTTGAAAGGAGCTTCTGATGATTTTAGTTGCTTTAGACCTTGATGGAACAGTGCTGGATTCCAGCGGAAGACTGACAGAAACTGTTGCTGCTGCTATTCGTCAGAGAGCGAAAAGTGAAAAGTATACATTCGCTTTTTGTTCCGGTCGTCCGCTATCTGGCGTCATGCCTCATGCGCAAGCGACGGGGATAGCGGATGATTACCATGTTCTGGCAAACGGCGCCGTGGTTCAAAGCGGCAATGGTCATACGCTGGTAGAGGAGTTGCTTGATTTTTCTGCCTATCGCGAACTGACAGCTTATTGCAAGGAATATGGGTTAACGTGTGTGGCGGTCAATGATCATGGAGCAATCACAGCCTTTCCTTCGATCAACCTTGGAACCTTGGAGTTTTGTTTTTTGACGAATAATCATTTGAGGGTTTGTCCAATCGAAGAATGCGATCCAACTGAAAAATATTCTAAATTGCTTATTTGTGACAACCCCGATATAATAAAACAGAACAAAAGACGAGTAGAACAACGTTTTTCGAAACATTATACCTGTGTGGAAGGGTATCCCACCATGATCGAGTTTGGAAAGAAAAATGTCAATAAAGGCAGCTCCTTAGCTAAGTTGGCTGATTATTATGGCCTTTCAGACAGCGAAGTGTTTGTCGTAGGTGATAATGGTAACGACCTCTCCTCATTTGAACGCTTTTCGCAATCAATCGCGATGGGAAATGCCACAAATGAATTAAAACAGGCGGCTAGATGGCATTGTCCGACGAATGATGAAGACGGTGTTGTTGCGGCTTTAGAAATGATTGACGATTTTATTACATAAAACGTACGGATTCTGATCCAGTATTTGAACTAGGAGGATAATATGGCGAATGATATTTCTACATTATTAAAAGTAGCAGAAATGTACTACTTAGATAGGATGAACCAAAACGATATTGCGAAAATAATTGGGGTATCACGTCCATCCATTTCCAGAATGCTGGAAGAAGCACGGGAAAAACAAATTGTCAAAATTTCAATTGAAGCACCATTCGAACGCAACAATGCGTTGATGGCAAAATTAAAAGAAAAGTTTGATCTTTTGGAAGTCATTGTGGTAAAAAGCTTGGGAGATTATGAATTCAATCTCGACAATGTCGGGAAAGCCTCAGCTGATTATATCAACGGTGTTTTAGCTGATGACACCTTGTTAGGAATCTCTTGGGGACGAACGGTTGAAAAAATGGTCAAACACTTTCCAGATCATGAGTTGAAGAATGTCCATGTGGTCCAGCTGACCGGAAGTTTAGGACCAAATCGAACCGTAATGGATGGAAATGAGCTGGTTTTTCGCTTGGCTCAAAAATTGGATGGTCGCCATGAATTCTTTAATGCACCAGCTTTCGTCAACTCACGTAAGCTGCAGGAAGAATTATTGGCCCAGCCGCAAATTGATTTGAATATTTCATTAGGGCGTAAGATCGATGTTGCCTTCAGTGGGATTGGGAACATTGAAACCACGCGTAATACGCTGGTTTCCTCTGGTATCCTTGATAATCGCGATCTAAACGATCTTCTGGCTGAAGGTGCTGTGGGAACGATGATCGGTCGGGCTTTTGATGTCGAAGGAAAAGAAATCCAGTACCGCAATCAATTTCCGATTTCCAGTGGGCTAGATTCTTTACGGCTGTCTCCAATCAGTATCGGAGCAGTGTGCTCAAAAAAACGTGCCACGGCAACATTAGGTGCAATCAATGGCAAGTTGATCAATGTGTTAATCTGTGACGAAGAAGTTGCGCAGGAATTATTAAATAGCTAGCAGGTTTGTTTTTGAACAATGGAATAGCAAAAATCCTCTTTCTTAAAAAGGAAGAGGATTTTTTCGTTTTAGAAAGTTTGCTAAATAAAAGCTTTACAACTGATAAATGTGCCTGCTTGATTTATTTACGATGGTAATGTCGCCTTTGTCATAGCGATGTCGTGTTTGAGAATACTCAAAGGGCTGATCGTTCTCCAGATAGACTGTTTGCTCGATTTCTAAGACAGGATCGTCTGATTGACAGTGGAGATGTTCGATGTCATATTGATCAGGTTTATCCGCTTTGATTCGGCGATGCGATTGACCAAATGTTAAATGCAGATCCTCTTGGATATACCGATAGATTGAACCTTTCAGAATCTCTTCAGTAATTCCAGGAATCAACAATACAGGCATTACCGTATATTCAATCGCTAAAGGTTCATCATCAAGCATGCGAAGGCGAATGATATCATAGATAGGCTCGTTTTTACCGATCTTCAGCTTTTCTTGATCCTTTTCGCTGGGAAAGGTCACGCCGAAAGAAATGATTTTGCTGTTCAGATTACCCAGATGTCCGAGCTTTTTCGTCATGCCGCCATAGATGCTGGCATCATAATCATAGACAGATTCTGGACCTTTTACATACGACCCCGACCCTTGTCTACCTTCGATCAACCCCTCGATCTGAAGACTTTTCAAGGCTTTTTGAATGGTGACACGGCTGGTGCTGTAGTGTTTCGCTAATTCTGCTTGATTTGGTAATCTAGCTCCTTTGGGATACACGCCATCAATGATCTGCTTTCTTAAATCTATTGCGATGTCTTGGTAGAAGGCCATTTTTTTCTCCTTTAACGCTAAAAAATAATTTGATAATACTGAGGTTTACAAATTTGCTTAGGGAAATAAACTTGAGTTTACAAATTTAAAATACTGTATTAGATTGGCAATGTAATCGATTACTGAAAGGTATGTTTCACTTGGTTTGATAATAATAATTTGTAGGTTGTAAGAAGAGTATATCATAGTTGAAAACTAAAAAATCAGAATCAGTCACGAGGAGGAGTATTATGGAAAATGGCTTTATGGGAAAACTGACAGAGGTTCTTGGGAATTTTGCGACGAAGGTCAACTCCCTTCGCTACATTATGGTGATTAAGAATGCTTTTGCTTCCTTGATCCCGGTTATTATTACGGGAGCGTTTGGAACTTTGTTCTCAGCGATGGTGTTCGACAATGAAAATGGGTTAGCAAGAATCAAGGCATTGGGCTTCTTGGCAGAATTGAAACCGATATCATCTACTGTGAGCTATGTCACCTTGAGCTTCCTTACGATTTATGCAGTCTTTCTGATTGGGATCGAGTTAGCGAAGTTGAACAATGTGAAGGGAATCTTCCCGGGAATCATCGCGGTGATGAGTTATCTATCCGTCAATCCGTTCATTTATGAGTTTGTAAATGCTGATAACATTACTGTAATAGCCGAAAACGTCTTAGCGAAACAATATACAGATACCAAAGGATTATTCCTTGGAATGTTCGTCGCGATTGCTTCGATTGAACTTTATTGCTGGTTGGGATGGCAGGATCGTCTGAAATTGAAGATGCCGGATACCGTTCCTACTAACGTATCGGAAAGCTTCTCTGCATTATTTCCAACCATATTGACAGTATCTATCATTGCAACGACAGGTTTTGTGATTAAAGCAGCGACTGGAATGTATGCCTATGACATTATTTATAATATTGTTCAACGGCCGTTAGAAGGAATCGTTCAAGGATTACCAGGAATCTTGCTGTTGATGTTTATCGCGCAAGTGTTCTGGGTGATCGGAATTCACGGCAATCAAATGGTGAAGCCAGTACGCGAGCCGTTATTGCTGGCCGCCATCGCTGTTAATACTGAGGCCTTTGAAGCGGGGAAAGAGATTCCTAATATTATTACAATGCCCTTTTGGGATATGTATATGAGCATGGGTGGCTCAGGTGTGACGATCGGTTTATTAATCGCGATTTTTCTTGTCAGTAAGCGAGACGACATGCGAGAAATCACTAAGTTGTCCTTAGCGCCAGGGCTTTTCAATATCAATGAGCCAGTGATATTCGGAATGCCTATCATGCTTAATCCAATTCTGGCTATTCCATTTATTGCAACACCTTTGATTACTGGGACAATCGGTTACGTGGCGACTTCACTAGGTTTTGCGGCAAAAGCAGTCGTGATGGTTCCTTGGCCGATGCCGCCGATCGTAAATGCTTACCTTGCGACAGCAGGCGATATCGGTGCAGTGATCACCCAGATCATTTGTATTATTGTTTCCATCTTGATCTATTTACCGTTTGTAAAAATTTCGAACAAAACAATGGTAGAAAAGACTTAATACTCGAACACAGAAGGTTCGCAAAAAAAGGGAAGAGGCAGTCAGATAAGAGTTAAAGTTCAAGGAATCTGCCATTAGACGGCACAAAGAATGAATTCCTTAATATAAACTAGGAGGCAACTAATGGAAATTTCAATACCGAAAGATTTTGTGATTGGAGCAGCGTCGTCTGCTTGGCAAACAGAAGGCTGGCAAGGGAAAAAGGCGGGTCAAGATTCTTTCATTGATAGCTGGTATAAAAACGAACGATTTGTTTGGCATGAAGGCTATGGTCCAGCGGTAGCGACCAATTTTATGGAGAATTATGAAAAAGATATCACCTTAATGAAGGAGATCCATTTGACTCATTATCGAACTTCCATCAACTGGGCCCGCTTTTTTACAGACTATGAAAAGTTGATCGTGGATGAGGAATACGCCGCACACATAGATAAAGTTATTGATCGCCAAATTGAAGCAGGCGTAGAACCGATGATTTGCTTAGAGCATTACGAAGTGCCGGAATACTTGATGAACACCTATGACGGCTGGTCCTCTAAGCATGTTCTGGAACTGTATGTCCAATACGCTCAAATTGCTTTTGAACGGTATGGTGATCGCGTGAAAAACTGGTTCACTTTTAATGAACCGATCGTCGTCCAGACAAGATGTTATTTGGATGCTGTTCGCTGGCCTCATGAGCAGAATACGAAGAAATGGATGCTGTGGAATTATCACAAAGCTTTAGCGACGGCTAGAGCGGTAGAAATCTACCATCGTACACAAAAAGGTGGAAGAATCGGCTGTATTCTAAATCCTGAAATGGTCTATCCAAGATCTAGCTCTGCTGAAGATGTTCAAGCAGCAAAAATGTATGATTTATTCTTCAATCGTGTGTTTTTTGAACCGATGATTAATGGTGAGTACTCTGAAGAGCTGATTCAAGTATGTAAGAAGCATGATATTTATTTTAATCCAACCGCTGAGGAGCTTGAAATTATCAAAAATCATCCTGTAGATTTTCTTGGGATCAATCAATATTATCCAAAGCGTGTCCGTGCACCAAGGTATGCCTGGAATGATCAGACACCATTCCATCCGGAAGCCTATTATGAAGGTTTTGATCTTCCTGGAAAACAAATGAACAGTTCTCGAGGTTGGGAAATCTATCCAGAAATTATGTACGACATGTCAATGTATCTAAAAAATAATTACCGAGCGATCCCTTGGTTGATTACAGAAAATGGCATGGGGCGTGAGCAAGAAGAGTTATATAAAAATGATGATGGGATCGTTGAAGATGACTATCGCATTGATTTCATTGCTAAGCATCTTTATCAATTATTACGAGGAATTGAGGATGGGTCGACCTGTGAGGGGTATATGCTTTGGGCGTTTACTGATTGTGTTTCACCGATGAATGCTTTCAAAAACCGTTACGGACTAGTTCGTGTTGAATTAGATGAACAACGCACGCGATCATTGAAGAAATCCGCCTATTGGTATCGTTCGTTAGTGGATAAACGGAAACTCGTCATCAAAGATGAAAAAGTATTCAAATAAGAAAAAATCCTCCAATCATTATTAAAGATTGGAGGATTATCTGTTTTCAAAAACTATCTGCTTGTCTTTGTGGCTGGATCGAGTCTACGCTCGACAATCCCTAAGATCCAGTCGGTCAGAATGGCCATTAAAGCGGTTGGCAACGCACCCGCTAAAATGATGGCGGTGCCGTCTGTCGCGTTGGTTCCACGTATGATGATATCGCCAAGACCGCCAGCTCCGACGAAGACACCGATGGCAGTGATTCCGATCGCTACAACTAAAGCGTTTCGAATCCCGGCCATGATGACTGAGACAGACAATGGAAGTTCGATCATATAGAGTCGCTGCCAGTTAGTCATTCCCATCCCTTTTCCGACATCCAACGCATTTTTATCAACTTGCCGCATGCCCGTGTAGGTGTTTTTAATAATCGGAAGCAGGGAGTATAAGAATACAGTCAAAATGACAACGTTGACGCCTAAGCCCATCCCGATCATTAAAACAGAGATCATCGCTAAGGATGGGATTGTTTGGATGACATTGGCTAAACGGATGACCCAGTTTGCTAACTTTGTGTGACGAGCGATAAAGATGCCAAGAGGAATCCCAACAATCGCCGCAAAAATGACTCCATATATCGAGATTAAGAAGTGGCGTACAAATTGGGCGAAAATAATACTGCCATTCGTTTGGTAATATTGAATGAATTGTTGAAAGGTATTTAGATTTTCCATTACGCTCACTTCCCTTCGAAATAGTTATGTTCTTTTAGAAAATCCTCTGCAACGATTTGTGGTTCCACGAGATCGTTATCTGCACGGTAGTTAAGTTTCTGCATTTCCTCGGTAGAGATTTTACCTGCCAAACGTTCCAATGCATCCTTGACCTCAGGATCAGATTTCAAGAGTTTATTGGAAACAATCGGAGCCGCATCGTAAGGTGGGAAGAAGCGTAGGTCGTCTTCTAACATTACGAGGTCATAACTAGCAATTCGTCCATCTGTTGAATATCCTAGAACGATATCCATTTTTTTCGCAGACAAGGCATCATAAACAAGACTTACTTGCATTGGTAAAATTGAAGAAAACTCAAAACCGTATGCTTTTTTAAAACCTTCATAGCCATCGCCTTTACGCGTGATCCACGAAGTATCAACACCTGCTTTTAATTCGCCAGCGACGCGTTTCAGATCACTGACTTTTTTTAGGTTGTATTTTTTCGCCGTGTCCTTTCGAACGAGAAAAACATAGGTATTGTCAAAGCCGTATGATGGTAACCAAGTTTGATCATAACGTTTTTCAAATTCATCATGGACGATCGTAAAGGCTTTTTTTGGATCTTTTTCCGCAGGCAACTGCAAGATCGAAGAGAGATCCGTTCCTGTATAACGTGCGGAAGAGATCGAGGCATCGTCTTTCAACATGGCCTGATGATTGATCATGTTGGTCGCCAGATTATTAATCACGGTCGTTTGTTTGTCTGTGTAATGTTCTACCATTCCGGCTGTAATGCTTCCTAGAATCTGCATTTCTGAAGTGATTCCACCAGTAATCGCGATAGTGTCCTTGTCGTCATTGGAGGCTAGACCTGGAAAAGAACAGCTACTTAAAAATAGTAGTGAAAGTCCGAGTAGAACAAATATCTTTATTTTTTTCACGGGTTAGTCCTCCTTCCTTAGAGCTGCTGGAGTCATACGATCTTCCAATAGTCCCAAGAGTAGATCGACGATTAAGGCCATTAAGATGACGGGAACCGTTCCAGCGATAATTAAAGGTGGCTGGAAGTTGTTTAAACCACTGAAAATCAGATCACCTAAACCACCAGCCCCGATATAAGAAGCAAGGGTAGCCCATGCGATGACATAGACAGCAGCTAAGCGAATTCCTGCCATGATCGTAGGAACTGCGATTGGCAACTCAACAGTAAAAATAGATTGCAGGTTAGTCATTCCCATCCCTTTAGCAACATCGCGATAGTTGCGATCGACATTCTTCATGCCAAGAAAGGTGTTTCTTAAAATCGGCAACAGTGAATAGATAAAGAGTGCAATGATTGCCGGCAATTTTCCTACACCAAAGAATGGAATCATCAGTGCTAGCAAAGCAAGTGAGGGCACGGTTTGCAACACACTGGCGATACCGATCACTAAGCTTGATATTTTTGGCAGACGGGTCAAAACGATTCCTAATGGAACAGCGACTAAGATTCCCAGACCTAATGCGATGGCCGAGATGTATAAATGTTCAGCGCTTTTTGTCAGCATTTGCCCACCATATTCATTGATGAATGCTTGCATAATTACGCCTCCTCGCTAGTGATGTTTTCAGCCGCATCTCCGAAAGTATCTTCCTCGCCCCATAGGACATCATAGATAATATCCACCAACGAAACTCTCGTTAAGATACCCACAAGGTGATTGCCTTCGTCGACAACGGGCACATATTTTACACCGCGTTTCAGAATCCGCTGAAGGCTGTCTCTGACTAAAGCTTTTTCTTTTACATAGAATACTTTTGGATTGATGATATCTCCAATACTTGTTGCTTTTCCTCGACGGCGTTCGCGATCAATCGTTTCAACATCTACAAACCCCTTCAACACATTGTCTTCATCAACGATTAATAGCGTATCCACTCGTTTTTCCCGCATCAAGCGAATCGCATTCTGCAAACTTTTTTCCGGCGTGATAGAAACAGCCGTGTGCATCATAATCTCACCAACCGTTGTGGTATCAGGTTTGGCTTGTAACAGACGATCTTCACCAAGAAGTTCTTCGACAAATTCATTGGCTGGATGCTGCAGAATATTTTCTGGTGTATCAAACTGGATCACTTTTCCGTTATCCATGATGGCGATTCGATTGGACAGTTTCAACGCTTCATCCATGTCATGAGTAACGAAGACAATCGTTTTACCCAAACGCTCTTGCAGATCTTTCACAAGATCCTGCAACGAGTCGCGAGTGATCGGATCTAAGGCTCCGAAGGGTTCATCCATCAAAATGACATCCTGATCCGCTGCAAGCGCACGAACAACCCCGATCCGTTGTTGTTGTCCACCAGATAGTTCGTGGGGGTAACGATCCAACATGTCACGTGGCAGTTCCACTAAATCAATCATTTTTTCCGCTGTCTTGTTTTGTTCTTCTTTATCCACCTTCAACAACCGTTGTACAAGTGTGATATTGTCACGAATTGTCATATGGGGCATTAATCCAATGTTTTGAATCACATACCCAATCTGACGCCGCAATTCAACTGGATTTTTCTTTTGAATATCCTCCCCGTTGATTCTGATTGTTCCCTTTGTTGGATCAATCATGCGGTTGATCATTCGCATCGTTGTTGTCTTTCCGCTACCACTGGTTCCAATCAAACAGATAAATTCTCCCTTGTCGAAAGAAAGGTTGACGTCTTCCACAGCTACTTTGTTTCCATTGTATATTTTAGAAACGTGGTCAAATTCAATCATCTTCTTTGCTCCTTTTTCATAGTTGTAAATCTTCCATTTTTCACTTTTTTTTCGGTCAATAGTTTTTGTTAGGACTCAGATGAGAACACCGAAAAATATCATTTAAATGTAAAGAAATGAACATACTTATAATTTTAGTATGCAACAAGTAGCGTTTAAAAACAAATTGTCCGCTCGTTTTTGGTCAAAAAAAAGCAATTTGAACCGATTTCAGCGAATGAAAAATAACGTTTTTTGAAACTGTGATTTAAGTGGCTTTAACTCTATATGGTGAATAGTAGAAAGAATAAAAAACACTTTCTTCTCGCTTACCAGAAATTTCTGCAAATTCGACTCCTTTTTCTAGTTTTATCGCGAGCTGGAAAACAGCGCGGTACTTTTCATTCAGAATGTCCCATGATAGAATAGCGGAGGAAAAGAGGAGAAGCTATGTTAACCACAGAAGATTTTGATTTTGATTTACCAGAAGAATTAATTGCCCAGACCCCTCTAGAAAAACGAGACAGTTCACGATTATTAGTGTTAGATCGGGAAACGGGTCAAATTCAGGATAAACATTTTGATGAAATCATTGAGGAATTGAATTCTGGAGATGCCTTAGTAATGAATGATACACGAGTATTGCCTGCTCGTTTATATGGAGAAAAGCCAGAAACCGGAGGTCATCTAGAAGTCTTGTTGTTGAACAATACACAAGGAGACGAATGGGAAACGTTGATCAAACCAGCACGGCGTGCGAAGGTTGGCACGCAGATCGTCTTTGGTGATGGTCGTTTACGGGCAGAAGTGAAGAAAGAATTGGAGCATGGCGGTCGAATCGTAGAATTTTCTTATGAAGGAATCTTTCTAGAAAATCTAGAATCACTTGGTGAGATGCCTTTACCGCCATACATCAAGGAGCGCTTAGAAGATCCTGAACGGTACCAAACGGTTTATGCAAAGGAAAATGGATCGGCCGCTGCACCAACGGCTGGCCTGCATTTTACACCAGAATTGCTAGAAAAGATCGCAAAAAAAGGGGTAAAACTCGTATATCTAACGTTGCATGTTGGACTAGGAACTTTCCGTCCAGTCAGCGTAGACAATATCGCCGAACATCAAATGCACAGTGAATTTTATCGTCTAACAGAAGAGGCGGCGGCGCAATTAAATGACGTTCGTACTAGTGGTGGGAAAATCGTTGCAGTCGGGACAACTTCGATCCGTACATTAGAAACAATCGGAACGAAATTTAATGGTGAGATCAAAGCGGATAGTGGCTGGACAGATATTTTCATTACTCCGGGATATGAGTTTAAGGTTGTTGAAGCCTTCTCGACCAATTTCCATTTACCAAAATCAACATTAGTGATGCTGGTGAGTGCGTTTGCTGGTCGTGAGAAAACGTTAGCAGCATATCATCATGCCATTGAAGCGCGGTACCGTTTCTTTAGCTTTGGTGACGCGATGTTTGTAAAATAGAACACTCACAAGAAAGGCGCTAGATGAAAGCAGACATCTAGCGCCTTATTTTTTTAGTGAATTAATCATTTATCTAACCTGCTAAAGCAGAAAAAAAACGGACAGCTATCTCGTAGTGAGGAACTCATTTTTCGAAACCCATGAAAAATAAGTTTTATCCTCGCCACGCCTACGATTCGACTAAAGCGTCCAACATTTTTATCGTCTAAAACTTCATCATAGCGGATATTGATGATCGATGCTGCTAAAAGTCGAACGCGCAGCTAGCTCAGAGTCAAGGTATCATTTTTCTAACCTGCTAAAGCAGGAAGAAAAACGGACAGCTATCTCGTAGTGAGGAACTCATTTTTCGAAACCCATGAAAAATAAGTTTTATCCTCGCCACGCCTACGATTCGACTAAAGTGTTCAACATTTTTATCGTCTAAAACTTCATCATAACGGATATTGATAATAGATACTGCTAAAAGTCGAACGCGCAAAAAAAGCCAGGCTCTCGATAAGCCTGGCTCTTAGAATTTCGGAAGGATTAAATCATTCGAATTTTATATTACTTTATTGATACATGTAAAGTATTACATGAATTTCTTGACTATAAACATAAATATTTGTTTTTACTACGTTTTCACTTTTATTCAGTTTTAAGAAACTTTATCTTATTTACGTATCTTTTTACTTGTGTGTTTGATGTACTACTCAACCTCTGATACGCATTCACTATTTATAAAAGAAATACTTCACACGTACATTTTTGACAACTTTTCGGTGAATCTTGTATTACTAACAATTTTATTGTTTACTTTTTTCTACTTACCTATCGAGAAATCCTTCGAATGATTTAAGTTCCTCCTTCCTTGTATCTATAATATAGCACAAGTCACCTAAATATGGAAGCGATTACACTTGGTTATTTTGAATAATTTATTTTGTTACTTTTTGAAGGTTTTTCAAGGTGTATGCTTTGAGTTAGGAATCTTTTCTGTGTTATAGTAATAATATAAGTTGCATTTTTATAACATAAGGAGGAATAGGATGGAACCCTACAAAGAGACAGTGGATACTGTGATTAATGAATATAATGCTGATTTAGATAATGGGTTAGCAGAGAAAGATGTCGAAGAAAGTATTAAAAATAACGGTAAAAACAAGTTTGAAGAAGCGCCGAAGGAACCACTAGCTAAAAAGTTTTTCCATAGCTTAACCGATTTTACGACAATTATTTTGTTGGTGGCTGCAGTCATTTCTTTATATACAGCCATTGCTACGGATCATGGCGACTATTTTGAAAGTTTTCTGATTATTGCGATCGTTGTTATCAATTCCGTTTTAGCAATCGTACAAGAAGGCAATGCAGAAAAAGCATTATCTGCTCTACAGGATATGAATAAGCAGACGGCAACTGTCATCCGAGATGGTAAGCAAGAAGAAATTGATGCGGAAGATTTGGTGCCAGGAGATACCTTATTACTAGAATCAGGTTCGATGATTACAGCGGATGCGCGAATTGCAGAAGCCTCACAATTACGAGTGGAAGAATCGGCTTTGACTGGTGAAAGTGAACCTGTGATGAAAGATCCGGAATATCAAGGGGAAGAAGACGATTCATTAGGTGATCGTTTGAATATGCTTTATAAAGGATCAACAGTAGTAAAAGGTCGCGGAAAAGCAATTGTTACTGCGACTGGCATGAAAACTGAGATGGGGAAAATCGCTGGCCTTTTAAATAGTGATGAAACTCAAAAAACACCTCTGCAAAAACGATTAAATCAATTAGGCAAACGGATCAGTTTGATCGCTTTGGCAGCTGCGGCTTTTGTGTTTTTCATTGGTGAGATGCAAGGCGAACCGATGTTAGATATGTTTATTACGGCAATATCATTAGCGGTTGCGGCTGTTCCAGAAACATTGACCGTTATCGTGACCTTAACCTTAGCGTTTGGTGTACAGAAGATGGCTCAGAAAAATGCGATTATTCGTCGATTGCCTGCAGTAGAAACGCTTGGCTCAGCCAACGTCATTTGTTCAGATAAAACAGGGACTTTAACGCAAAATAAAATGCGTGTACGCCGTGTTTGGACGCATGGTGATTCTGTTGTAGATACTGAAGAAGGTATGACGGAAGAGGCGATGGAGGTACTGAGTATCGCAGCCTTATGTACCGATGTGATCGTAGAAAATGAGGACAATGAACTAGAAATCAAAGGGAACCCAACGGAAGCGGCGATCGTTCGTGCCGTGGAAGAAAATTATCATACGAAAGCTGAACTGGAAGAAAAATATCCGCGAATCGGGGAAATCCCCTTTGACTCAGATCGAAAGATGATGACGACTGTACATAAGCGCGGGAAGAAATTTATTTCCATTACGAAAGGCGCTTTCGACGTTTTATATCCGAAATTTCATTACGGGGATGTGGACCAAGCAGCAATCGTCAATGACCGCTTCGGGAAAAAGGCACTGCGGGTTATTGCCGTAGGGTACGCAATTCACGAAGAAGAACCGAAAGAAATTACTTCGGAAGCTTTAGAGAAAAATCTACGTCTGATGGGATTAATCGGAATGATTGATCCACCACGTCCAGAATCAAAAGCGGCAATCGCCCGTGCGAAAAAAGCCGGAATTAAAACGGTTATGATCACAGGAGATCATGTCGTGACTGCTGGAGCAATCGCAAAAGAATTAGGGATTATGAAAAGCCGTAAGGAAGCAATTTCTGGGGCTCAATTACAAAAACTGACCGATGAAGAGCTGGATGGTCGTGTGAAAGACTTGTCTGTATACGCTCGTGTTACCCCAGAGGACAAGATCAGGATCGTTAAATCTTGGCAACGAACTGGGGCGGTAGTAGCAATGACTGGTGATGGTGTTAATGATGCACCTGCATTGAAAGCCAGTGATGTTGGCTGTGCGATGGGAATCACAGGAACAGACGTAGCCAAAGGTGCAGCCGATATGGTCTTGACCGACGATAATTTTGCAACGATCGTTGATGCGGTCGCTCGCGGACGGTCTGTCTATCAAGGCATTCGCAAAGCAATCAATTTCCTATTGAGCTGTAATATTTCGGAGATTTTTATTGTTGTTATTGCGATGCTGTTAGGTTGGGGCGCACCATTTACAGCCGTTCAGCTATTATTTGTAAACGTAGTTGCAGATGGCTTACCAGGCTTTGCACTAGGTAGAGAGCCAGCAGAAGCTGGGATCATGGATGAAAAGCCGATTCCTCGCGATGAAGGCATTTTTGCCCGCGGACTTTGGAAGAAAATTGGTTTAAATGCCGCGGTCTTTACAGTAGTAACATTGATCGGGTTTTATATTGGAGCCTTCGTAGAGCACATCAGCTACTTTACGCCTCCAAGTCTAGAAGTTGGTCAAACAGTGGCATTCTTAGTGTTGGCATTCTCGTCGATCCTGCATGTCTTTAATGTACGCAGTAGTAAATCGATTTTTAAAGTAGATTTGGCAACCAATAAATCATTGGCCCAAATGGCTTGGTTGGCACTTGGAATCACTACGGCAATTGCCTTGATTCCGCAAACACAAGAATTATTCTACTTAGTTCCAATTAGTATGAATCATTGGATCATCGCGATCCTGCTTTCGATCGTACCGATCGTTGTGACTGAGCTGATCAAGTTCCACAAAGCACCAGAGGTAGACCCAGAAAATATTTAAAAACTTAACCTATGGTGTTTGTGAACATCATAGGTTTTTTTAACATTAAAGGAAATATAACATTTTAAGCGGTCAAAGGATTGATACATCAATCTTTTGACCGCTTTTCATCTGGTCTTTTTCCTATTAAACTAGAGAGATGAAACCCAATATTTTACACGCCATTTTCTTTGATGAATATCAGAACTGGGAGAAGTTCAATCAAAAGTACCCGAGAAGGATTCGATCCGTTGTGAAAAGAGAAGTGAAGAAGTTTCGCGATTGTGGCGACCTTAAAAAAGGTTACCGCCTATTTGTCTGTGAAGGATGCCATGATGTAAAGAAAGTGGCTTTTCGTTGTAAAGGGAAATTTTGTCCAACTTGTGCAACTGGGGAAAGTCAAAGGTGGGCAGAAGTTGCGGCGAATGATCTGTATACAGTGACGTATCGACACATCATTTTTACGATTAATGAAGGTTTGCGCGAGATTTTTCTGAAGGAGAAGTATCGTAAGAGCTTTCAAAGAGATTAATGGATGAAGCTGCACGAATACTATTAGATTTTTTTTAAAAGCATTGTATAAAAGCTGGGGTTGTGGCTAATGAAAGTAAATATAAAAATAAATGTCCAAAAGCTGATAGAATTAGCTTTTGAGCTTTTTTATTTGATCCTATTGATATTAGATACAATGATAGCGCCAACAACAGATTGGACTCAACCGACACTTCAATGTGTAGCAGGTTTGGAAGAACCTTCTTATGACAAATGTCATAAATAATCATGACGAATCCCTCTTAAACGCTGATCAATACTTCGATAAACTTGGTTTGTAAATAAAGAACGAGGGAGTTAGCTAAATGAATAAACTAGTTGATGTAAAAAATATGAGTATTACTTTTAAACGAAAACAAGCACTAGAAGCAGTCGATTGCTATTTAGAACAAGGAGAAGTAGTTGGCTTAGTTGGTCCAAATGGTGCCGGAAAGACGACATTAATGAAAGCTATAGTTGGGTTTATTCCTATAAGTAAAGGTGGAATTCAGAAAGCAAGAGACATATCAATCGAAGTTTTGATTGAAAAGCCTGGGCTATATCCTTTTTTATCAGGCTTGGATCATCTGCAACTATTTGTTGAGGATCAGAAAACAACAGAGATTGATCGCGTAATTTCACTACTGAACATGAATGAATTCATTGGGAAAAAGACTAAAGAGTATTCGTTAGGAATGAAGCAACGGTTAGGGATTGCGCTGGCTCTATTGAATCGACCACAGGTTGTCATTTTAGATGAGCCGATGAATGGACTGGATCCATATTCAGTCAAGTTGCTGAAAGAGGCCATTACAACTTATAGAAAAATCGGAACAACCTTTCTAATTTCGAGCCATATACTTAGTGAGTTGGAGCAATTAGTTGATCGTGTCCTACTGTTAAAAGCAGGTAGAGTGATAGAAAACATAGAACACCCCGAGTTGCTAGAGAATTTCGAAGATGATTTATTAGCCAAATTAACCTAAGGAGAATGATAAAAATGAAAAATGCAGTCAAACAAGAATTATTTAAACTAATGAAGCAACAGCTTATTTTGAAACAAACAATGATTTTGAGTGGATTAATATTTCTTTTTTCTATTGTAACCAAATTTAATAATTTTAAGGTGTTATCGGCAGAGAATTTGGTGGCAACTTGTTTTAACAGCGGTTGGTTGATTGTTTTCTTTATGGTATATCTGGCTAGTCAAACCTTTTCTATGGAATTTAGGTTTGGTACAATTAAAAACTTGTTAAAAAAAAATCAACAGCGTCGGATAATTTTCTTCAGTAAATTAGTTACCTTGGTAGGATACTCAGTATATTTAAATGTAGTATCGATGACAGCGACTATCTGTCTAAGTATGATTTTGTTCCCTGAAATTTCGCTGAATCAAACGGAAGTGCTCCGCGTCTTGTTTACTAATTTACTTGGAAATTTTATTGGAATGTGGCTATTCGCTAGTCTGTCATTAATGATTTCTTTAGCGGTATCGAATGAATCGCTGGCAAGCATATTGGGAATTGCGACTTATTTTCTCTCTTCAATGCTTGCAGGAATACAATTTATGGTGTTAGATCAAATTAATTGGTTACGTTGGAATCCGCTAAATATGTTAAATCTAAGCAATCAGTTATCGAATAGCAATATAGAAAAGTTAACACAATTAGCGACGAGTCAATTATTAATTGGTAATCTAGTGTATATTATAAGCTTTCTCTTGATTGCTAGCTTCTTATTTAGTCGAAAAAAAGTTTAACTAATGTGATATCATCGAATTTAGCATTATGAGTGATGCAGAGAGGAGCAGACATGAATAAATTCTACTTATTTCCTAAGGGAGAGGTACTTAGCTCTATTATCTGGATGATCTTTCTACTGATTCCCATTCTATCTTTAATTCCTTTTGATAACTTTGAAAAACAATTCTCGGGAATGCTGATAGTGCTGTTTAGCTGGTTTTACAGGAATACGCTTTTTCAAGGAAAATATTTTATTTACTGGTTGATGGGTCAATATCTAATTGCAGCATTTTATGCTTTGGAACTAGGATATATCTATCTATTTATGTTTCCAGCATGGCAACTCGGCTTTGGTTTTACTAAGATAAAAAAAACGACCTTTTGGTTATTGTTTTTTGGGCAATCAGGATTAATTGTATTGAGCTTATTTTTGGGACTTATTGAAGAAACAGCCTTTAGAAGTAATCAGTTGAGGATATCAATTCTTTTCGGTTTATTTACCATCATTGCTCCCTTGCCGGGACGGGAATTTCAGAAATCGATGGAGCAGCGAAAGCAATTGTATCAGGCTAATCAAAGGATGGAGGCTGTGATTAAAGGGGAGGAACGCAATCGGATTGCAAGAGAATTGCATGATTCTTTAGGCCAATCATTGTCCATAATGACTCTCAAGCTTGATTTGGCACAAAAAATTATAATAAAAAATCCGCAAATAGCTGCGGATGAGTTGCAGGAAATAGAACAGCTTTCTCGTTCAACTTTGAAAACTGTTCGGGAAATTGTTTCAGATATGCGAAAACGCTCGGTTAGGGAAGAATTGATTGAAATAAACCAAGCCTTGACAGCGGCCCAAATTATTTTGTCTACTGAAAATGAAGAACTGGCTAACGACTTGTCGGCTAATCAACAAAACGAAATTAGTAATGTTTTGCGAGAAGCTGTAACTAACATTATCCGTCATAGCAAAGCGACCTTTTGTAAAATCATCTTTACTATTGAAGCCGGTTGGTTTAAGCTTTCGATTGAGGACAATGGAATTGGTACAAAGGGATTGATCGCTGGAAATGGAGTTACCGGAATGATTGAACGAATTGAGAATGTACAAGGCACAATTTTAATACTGGATGATCAAGGAACCTCCATTCGTATTTCGGTTCCTTTGAAGGAGGCTTTGCATGATTAGAATACTTATTGCTGAAGATCAGGGACTGTTGTCATCAGTGTTGGCGACGATTTTGAATTTAGAAGATGATTTGGAAGTCGTTGGAACAGCCAAAGATGGGGCAGAAGCGACATTGATGTTAAGACAACTGAAACCAGATATCTTATTAACGGATATTGAAATGCCTCACAAGACTGGCTTGGAGCTAGCGGAGGAATTGAAAGAAAGCTCAATCAAGGTAATGATTTTAACTACCTTTGCTCGCAATGGTTATTTTGAAAAAGCAGTGGATGCTAAGGTTTCTGCCTATTTATTAAAAGATACCCCTAGTGAAGAGCTGATAGAACATATCCACTCGACAATGAATGGCAAAGTGTATTATGAATCTTCCTTAATTACAGGTTATATGAATAATCAAAGAAATCCCTTGACCCCAAAGGAGCAAGAAATTCTGACATTGATTGCTATGGGAGCTACCTCCATGGATATTTCGACTCGGTTGTATTTAACAGATGGAACAATTCGTAATTATATTTCGGAGATTATTAGCAAACTAGGAGCTAAAAATCGGGTCGAAGCGGCTGCAAAGGCTAAAGAAAAAGGCTGGGTGTAAAATAAAAGTCTGGAAGATCAAAGTGATGATCTTTCAGGCTTTTGTTCTCGGATTTGATTCGTTTAACACTTCTTATAAGCTTTGAATAGAAAGTTGCAAAAGCGGGGTAAAACCAGTATTATGATACAAGTTGCAGACTTATACATAGATAGGAATTTCGTTAAAGAATCGAATTTTCTTTGTCGATAGACTCAGCAAAGGTCAAGTTTTATGCGGGAAGTCTTTGACGGATTCACTATAGAAGAAAGTAGGAAATTAAATGACTGAACCTGCCATTTCTTATCGTTTAATAAAGAAAGAAAAACATACCGGAGCACGTCTAGGCGAGATCATTACGCCTCATGGAACATTTCCGACTCCGATGTTCATGCCAGTAGGCACGCTGGCGACTGTTAAAACCATGTCACCTGAAGAATTAAAAGAAATGGGGGCCGGTATTATCTTAAGTAATACCTACCACCTATGGCTACGTCCTGGAGAAGATCTAGTCGCAGAAGCAGGCGGCTTACACAAATTTATGAATTGGGATCAACCGATTTTGACTGATTCAGGCGGCTTCCAAGTCTTCTCGCTAGCGGATATGCGCAATATCGTTGAAGAAGGGGTGCATTTCAAGAACCATTTGAATGGTTCGAAAATGTTCTTATCACCAGAAAAAGCCATCGACATCCAAAATAAATTAGGCTCTGATATCATGATGAGCTTTGACGAATGTCCTCCATTCGATGAAAGCTATGATTACGTGAAGAAATCAGTAGAGCGTACGTCCCGTTGGGCTGAACGAGGCTTAAAGGCCCATGCCAACCCAGCAACCCAAGGATTGTTCGGGATTATCCAAGGTGCTGGTTTTGAAGACCTGCGTCGTCAAAGCGCGAAAGATCTAGTCAGCATGGATTTCCCTGGCTACTCGATCGGCGGGCTTTCAGTCGGTGAACCCAAAGAAGAAATGAACCGGGTATTAGAATTCACCACACCGTTGATACCAGAAAACAAACCACGCTACTTGATGGGCGTTGGTGCGGCTGATTCATTGATCGATGGCGTGATTCGCGGCGTGGATATGTTTGACTGTGTCTTACCTACGCGTATCGCCCGCAATGGTACTTGTATGACTTCTGCTGGACGTTTAGTGGTTAAGAATGCGAAGTTTGCTCATGATTTTCGTCCGTTGGATGAAAAATGTGATTGCTACACTTGTCGTAATTACACACGAGCGTACATTCGCCACTTGATTCATTGTGATGAGACTTTTGGTATTCGTTTGACTTCGTATCATAATCTGTATTTCTTGATCAACTTGATGAAACAAGTTCGCCAAGCAATTATGGATGATAATTTATTAGAATTCCGTGAAGCCTTTTTTGAAGAGTATGGTTTTAACAAGCAAAACGCAAAAAGTTTCTAAAGTCTGGTTAAAAATGCTAGTGAAAGACTGAAAACTTTGTTACAGTTAAAAGGAATTACTTTAGAAGGCGAGGAATTTTAAAATGGGCGGAAGCTTTTCAATGATTATCTTGCTTGTGTTGATGCTGGGAATGTTCTTCTTTATGAATCGTTCTCAAAAGAAACAACAGCAAGAACGTCAAAATTTATTAGATGCAATGAAGGTTGGAGATAGCGTAGTTACGATCGGTGGATTACACGGTATGATCTCTGAAATCAACAATAGCGACAAAACAGTGACATTAGACTGTGAAGGGATTTACTTAGTATTTGACCGTGCTTCTATCAGAACGGTAAAATCTAGTGTACGTCCAGCTGCAGCCGCAGTTGAACCAGCCGCAGTTGAACCTGAAACAACAGAACCTACCGAACCAGTTATCGAAGAAAAACCTGAAGATAAAACAGAAAATACGACAGAAGAAAAGTAAGCGCGTTTTCTTCTTCAAATAATTTCTGCGAAAGGTACGTATGTCTATACATACGTGCCTTTTTTTGCAGTCTTTTTTTCAGTTGAACACAGCCCCTATCGAAACTCGTCAACAAAAAACCAGATTGCTTATTATAAGTTAAAAATAAGAAATATAAGTTTAGAAAAAAGCCCCCAGCTTCCGCGAATAGTTTGAGAAAATAATAAAAAGCAGGTATTGGAGGGGGAAAGAATGAAAGAAAGGAATAAATTGCCGATGCTTGTCCTGCTGATGCTTTTAAGCTCTTATTTCGTTTTTTACATAATAGCTTTAAGCACAGTATTCTCGAGCACGTCACTAGCAGCGAGGGACCTCACGGAGCAAGTAAGTATTTTAGGATTGAACATAGGAAAAGAGAATGGAAGCCAGGTTTCAACAGAAAACAAGATTCAGGTAAACGAAACGCTTATTTTTAGCTATGCATTGAAGATCGATCAAGAGCAAGAGATTGAAGCTGGAGATACCTTTCGCTTATCGTTGCCGGATGCTGCGTATCTTCGAATTCAAAAGGATGCTTCAGGAATACGATTGAAAAATTCTTTGACAGGCGAAGCAGTGGGGCAGGCTTCTTTGACAGCAAGTGATTTGGCCGTCTCCATTAATGAATTTGGCGCAAAGCAAAAAGAGCTGAATGCGCTTCAACTGAGTATCAAAATGAAAGCCATAAAGGCAGGAAGCGGGATTGATGCTGGAGGCACTGCTTCAGGAAAAATACCGAAATTGGAGATCGTCGAGTCAAATGAGTCATCAGCTGACTTAATTCAAGCTGAAGCAAAGGTAGAAGGTACAGGCAAGCTAGCGATCGCTAGAAATTTTGAATATGTAATCGTCGATCAATCAGATAGAGGAAAACCAATTGCGTATGGCATGACTGAAAGAAAGCTAGCTCAGAAAGGCGAAATGGTAACGGTTGATTTTTATCACGAGAAGACGGTCGAAGGCAGTTTCAAGGATAAAATAGAGGGAAAGACAGAGTGGAGCAGACTGCTAAAAAATACTCATAGTTATTTGATTCGCGAAGTGTCTGATCCTGAGTATACTGCTGTGATTACTGGGGGAATCGGTGAAGGGAATCGATATGATTTTCAAGTCGAGAAAACTCAAGTGGTTCGTTTTTCAATCATAAATCAACTGATACCACAGGGGCAGCTGTCGAATAAGTTATCGGATGTTTCAAAGGCAGTGATTCCTCCCTTTAAAGCAGAAAAGCAGAGCGCATCTCTGGTCAAAGGTCTAGAAAAACAAACGAATTCAGTAAAGGAAGCGACAGCGCCTTCTTCAACAAATAGTTCTGATAAGGCGACTAAAGAAGTAGAAGGAATCAATCTAACGAAAATAGATTCAACGACAGGAGAAAAATTAAGGGGGGCTGAATTCGAATTAAAGAATGCAGCCGGCGAAAAAATGTACCTTAGAAAGGAATTGATCACGGATGAGAATGGTTTGCTTCATATCAATTCCTTACCTGACGGTGAATATTCATTAGTAGAAATAAGTGCACCAGAGGGCTATGTACTCGATAGTGAACCGTTGAAGTTTACGGTTTCCGAGAAAGATAAACGAATATCCCTAACGAAAGAGAATGTAAAGGAGGAGGGTTCCGCTCCAGTCAAAAAAGAATTCCCAAAATCATCGGAAACAAAAGAAGGAACTAGCAGTCAGCAGGCAAGTGGCTCTAGCGCGAGTTCAAAGAAACAATACCCAGGAACAGGATCCAGTGAAAATCAAGTGTTTACTGTTTTAGGTTTTGGGATACTGATGGCACTGTGGCTCTACCGAAGAAAAAAATGAACGACTGTTGGATGACTAGCAAAAATAATCTAGCTAAGTTGATCGTGCTAGAGCTGTTTGTTTAGCGATTTTTTAACGAGAGTAAAATAGAATGATACGGGCTGGTCAGGTGTCTATGAAAAAGCGGGCGTTGATATTAGAAGGAAGCAGCGGTTTTTAAACCGTTTGCTTCTTTTTTTAAAATTGTGAAAAAAGTTCTTCTGCGAAGGTTTTATAAGTCTAAAGTACTATAAAAAGCAGATGTTCAATAATTATTGATATGATGGCATTTGTTAAGAATAAAATATGGTGTGAAAAAAATCACAAAAACTGTTTACAAACGATTGACGGTGTTGTATGATGTGTATGTGAAAAGTAACACAAAAATTTTTAGGAGGATACACATGGCTAAAGCGATTGAAAAGGAAAAAGACGCAATCAGCGTTGAGCAAGTGATTGATGAATTAGCAGCAAAAGCAAACGTTGCTCTGAAAGAAATGGAAGATTTCGATCAAGAGAAGGTTGACCATATCGTTCACGAAATGGCAATGGCTGCACTAGACAAACACATGATGTTGGCAAAAATGGCGGTTGAAGAAACTGGTCGTGGGATTGTCGAAGATAAAGCAATCAAAAACATGTATGCATCAGAGTATATCTGGAACAGCATCAAACATGATAAAACAGTTGGCGTAATCGGCGAAGACAAACAAAAAGGATTGATTGAAGTTGCTGGACCAGTCGGCGTTGTTTGTGGTGTTACACCTACAACTAACCCAACGTCTACAACGATCTTTAAATCAATGATCGCATTGAAAACAGGGAATCCAATCGTATTTGCATTCCATCCAAGTGCTCAAAAATGTTCTGCTGAAGCTGCACGTATCGTTCGTGATGCTGCAATCGCGGCGGGCGCTCCTGAAAACTGTATCCAATGGATCGAAAAGCCATCGATCGACGCAACATCAATGTTAATGAACCACCCAGGCGTAGCAATCGTTCTTGCGACTGGCGGACCTGGCATGGTTAAATCAGCATACTCTACTGGTAAACCAGCTTTAGGTGTTGGTGCTGGTAACGTACCTTCATATATCGAGAAAACAGCAAAAATCAAGCGCGCAGTAAACGACTTGATCGTATCAAAATCATTTGATAACGGCATGATCTGTGCTTCTGAACAAGCAGTGATCGTTGACAAAGAAGTCTACGAAGAAGTAAAAGCGGAATTCCAAGCACATCAAGTATACGTTGTGAAAAAAGCGGAATTGAAGAGATTAGAAGACGCTGTTATGAACGAAGGCAAATATGCAGTTAACCCTGCAATTGTTGGACATTCAGCTGAAGATATTGCACAACGTGCAGGCATCAAAGTTCCTGCCGGCACAAAGATTCTGATTGCAGAATTAGATGGTGTTGGTGCTGATTATCCATTATCTCGTGAAAAACTTTCTCCAGTTTTAGCTATGATCAAAGCAAACGATCATCAACATGGCTTCGATCTTTGCCAAGGCATGCTTGAATTAGGCGGATTAGGACATACAGCAGTTATCCATACTGAAGACGAAGACTTACAAGTGAAATTTGGTTTGCGTATGAAAGCTTGCCGTGTATTAGTAAATTCACCATCTGCTGAAGGCGGTATCGGTGATATCTACAATGAAATGATCCCATCATTGACACTTGGTTGTGGTTCATACGGTAAGAACTCTGTATCTAAGAACGTATCTGCTATTAACTTAATCAATGTTAAAACTATAGCGAAACGGAGAAATAATATGCAATGGTTTAAATTACCATCAAAAATTTACTTTGAAAAGAACTCTCTATTATACTTGACTCAAATGGAAAATGTGGAACGTGTCATGTTAGTTTGTGACCCAGGTATGGTTCAATTTGGCTATGCAGACATCGTTCGCGAAGTTCTTGGACGTCGCACAAATGACGTGAAAATCGAAGTATTCTCTGATGTTGAACCTAACCCTTCAACAAATACTGTTTACAAAGGTTTAGAAATGTTCAACGAATTCCAACCTGATACAGTAATCGCTCTTGGTGGTGGTTCTGCAATGGATGCGGCGAAAGGAATGTGGATGTTCTTTGAACACCCAGACACTTCATTCTTTGGCGCGAAACAAAAATTCTTGGATATCCGTAAACGTACGTACAATATCGGCAAACCTGAAAAGACTCAGTTCGTATGTATCCCGACAACTTCTGGTACAGGTTCTGAAGTAACACCATTTGCCGTTATCACAGATAGCGAAACACACGTGAAATACCCATTAGCAGACTACGCGTTGACACCAGACGTAGCAATCGTTGACCCTCAATTCGTTATGACGGTACCTGCTTCAGTAACTGCGGATACTGGTATGGACGTATTGACACATGCGATCGAGTCTTATGTATCGGTTATGGCATCTGACTACACTCGCGGATTGAGCTTACAAGCAATCAAGATCGTCTTTGAAAACCTTGAAAAATCTGTTAAAACGGCTGATCCAGAAGCACGTGAAAAAATGCATAACGCTTCAGCTATGGCTGGTATGGCCTTTGCCAATGCATTCTTGGGAATTTGTCACTCAATCGCTCATAAGATCGGTGGAGAATACGGTATTCCTCACGGACGTACGAACGCAATTCTATTGCCTCATATCATCCGTTACAATGCGAAGGATCCGCAAAAACATGCGATGTTCCCTAAATATGACTACTTCCGTGCTGATGCAGACTATGCTGATATCGCTAAGTTCTTAGGACTTAAAGGCAACACGACAGCAGAATTAGTAGAAGCATTGATCGAAGCAGTGTACAACTTAGGAGCAACTTGTGGTATCGACATGAACTTGAAAGCACAAGGCGTGACTCAAGAAACATTGAATACAACAGTTGATCGTATGGCTGAATTGGCTTATGAAGACCAATGTACAACAGCAAATCCAAAAGAACCATTGATCAGCGAATTGAAAGAAATCATCGTAACAGCTTACGATTACAAAGCGTAAAAAGGTTGAAAGTCATTTGAAATCAGATTGTCTGATTTCAAATGGCTTTTTTTAACTATCTATTTCAGAATAGAGAATAAAGGATCTTAATGATTTCGAGAGAAATAACAATAATCGTTTTTGTTTAAAAAATTCATTTCTTTTATACAAAATGAACCTCTTTGATTGTTATAGGCTATAAAAAACGATAGACTAGAATTAGGATAAGAGGAAGGGTTCGAAGGGCATGGAGAAACTGAAACGAGAGATGAATGAGCTGGCTGAATCAACTGCGCGATTAGAGCTATTGATTGATTATTTAGTGAACGAAAAAAAATTAATGGCGAGTAAGTCTAACCATATTTTTATGCTAGATATGCAAGATTATGTCGCTGCGCTAAAAAAATTAACACCATCAGATTTAAAAAATTCTGTGGTACTTCCTGAAATCAAACAAATCAATCGTTTGCTTACACGGCAATATGAATTGATGAAAATGATTCAAAGGGACTATGCGCGCCTCGAAGCTCAGGGATCGATGCCAGAAGAGCTGCTCTTTGATGAAAATAAGAAAAAACATTTCAGACGCTTACAAGTTATTAATCAATTATTACTACAGGACAACATCTTTTTCCAATCGATGTTAGATGCTAAAAAAATCAGCGGCAATATCCGGATTGGTGAAAAGAAAAATTGGTTGCAGCGTCTTTTTAGAAAATAAACAATTTTTAACGAAACAGATCGCACGTTCGCATACTGAGCTTGCGGTCTTTTTTTTTGCTCAGGAATTGGCGCTCAGAGAAATAAACGGTTAAAAAGCATTGTGGTTATCTTTTGCGAATGATATGATGAATTTAAAATACATCAGATGAATTTGAAGGAGGTATTCATGAAAAATAGAAAAATAATTTTTGTCGTATGTATCGTCGCATTGAATTTACGATTGGGAATTTCTTCGATTCCACCGTTGATTGGCTTAATCAAACAGGATTTACTGCTGAGCAATTTTCAAGTCAGTTTGTTAACGAGTATTCCGGTAATTTGCATGGGGATCATGGCTTTTGGGGTTAAACGTATGCAGCAACAGCTGGGACGAGATTGGAGCATCTTGATTTGCTTGATTTTGTTGACCATCGGAATGGGCAGTCGGATGGTTTTCTCAAATTACTGGAGCTTGGTTGTTTCAGCCATTGTCATTGGGTTTGCTATTGCCATTATTGGGCCGTTATTATCTGGATTGATCAAGGAATATTTTCCGCAGCAAACAGGCTTACTGATTGGCGTCTATTCTATCAGTATGGGGGTCGGTTCGGCGGCGGCATCAAATTTCAGTCTTTCACTAGCGAAGAATTCATGGTCTTTTGCCCTAGGCAGTTGGAGTATTCTCACGCTAATTGCTGGAATCGTTTGGTTTTTTATTATGGGAAAACAAGCGACTCGATCAACGTTCACCCATGCTTCCAGCGGTTTTCCCTTAAAGAGAAGTCAGGCGTGGAAAATGGTTTTATTTTTTGGTCTTCAATCGGGAATGTTTTATGGTGTGAGTACCTGGTTGGTAGAGCTGCTTGTTCAAAAAGGCTTTTCTCGTGGGGAAGCAAGTCACTATTTAACCTTATTTGTTATCGTACAAATGTTTTTCAGCTTTATTATTCCTGTGTTGATGGATCATTGGGGGAGTACTAGAAGTTGGATTTTGCTTTGTGGTTGTCTAATTCTGTTAGGAGTTGGCTGTTTAATGACCACTGTCTCTTTGCTACTGATTATTGGGATCCTTCTGATTGGATTTGGCTTAGGCGGTTATTTTCCCATTGCGATGCTGCTGCCATTACAGGCAAGTGACGATCCATTGGAGGCCAGCTTATGGACAGGAATGGTTCAGTCTTTTGGCTACATCGTTGGGGGGATAATCCCGATTCTTTTAGGGTTTCTCGTAGATATTTTTCAATCCTTCGATGTCTTCTTATATGGTATGATTAGTTTGTGTGGCGGTGTTTTGCTGCTGACAATTCAAGGAAGAGGCTATGAACATGACGAAAAATCGGAGTCTAGTGAACGAGACGATTCGACAGCTGGAAAAATACATCGAGCAAAATGAATTATCAATTGGCGATAAGCTTCCGGTTGAAAAAGACTTGGCTGAAACGTTCGGAGTTGGACGTTCGACGTTGCGTGAAGCGGTTAAAATATTAGTTTATAGTAATGTTTTAGAGGTGAAGCAAGGTTCAGGAACCTTTGTTAAAAATGGGAGTATTGGTGAGTTTTCCACAGCAGATTTATTGCGTGCACGTTCAATGATCGAGCGTCAGGCAATTGTCTTGGCAGCGCGAAATCAAACAGACGAAGCGCTGCTCTGTTTAAAAGAAAGTTTGTTTCAACGGAATCAGCTGTTAGAAGTGGGGAAATTCTCAGAGTATATCGAAGCAGATCTGTCGTTTCATCAGCAACTCGTAGCAATGAGCGATAATCCATTCTTAATTAAATGGTACAATGAACTGTTGCCGTCACTTAAACGGCATTTAAGCCAACAAGTGTTGCGTATGGAAGAGTATCAGGATAATACCAGTATCCATAATCAACTCTATCGAGCGTTGCTTGAAGGGCAGGTAGAGGAAGCGCAGGCGCTGGTTCAAAAAAATATCTATACAGACGAAGAGGATGAGATCAAATGATCCCATCCTCTTCTTTTTGAATTAGCTGCGCATAGCCAATTTTTTATAATCAATTCCACGTGCTTGGCACCATTCCTTTGGTGCACCGCTAATAATCAGCGGATTACGGATCAAATCGGCAGTCGTCGCTTTATCCGTCATCAGATACAATCGATGGAGCTGCGTTTTCCAATCCTCGATCATTTCAATCGTCGCATCAATACCCTTGCTGATTAGGTGATCGAGAATCGTCGCGGAAATGCCCACCGCTTTTGCCCCTAGACAAAGTGCTTTGAAAATATCATAGGCATCGCGAATTCCACCGGAGGCAAGAATTGTCAGCTGATCAAATTCTTGGGCTTCTAATAGGGAAATCACGGTCGATTGTCCCCAGTCATCCAAATAGCTCAACTCTCGTTTTTTACGGCGAGCATTTTCAATTTGCGAGAAGCTAGTCCCACCACGCCCAGAAACATCTACAGCTTTTACACCCAGTGATTGGAATTGTTGAATGGACTCTCGGCTCATTCCGAAGCCAACTTCCTTCACGATCACCGGAACCTCTAATTCTTGGATGGTTTGCTGGATGTTTTGCGGCCACTCGTGAAAATCACGATCTCCTTCTGGCATAACAAGCTCCTGCGGTACATTTACATGAATCTGCATCCCGTCAGCCTGAAGCAGGTCGACGATTTTTTTGGCATCCTCACTCGTTCTGCCAGCTCCCATGTTGCCAAGGATCAAACCGTTGGGATTTACTTCGCGAACGACGCTGTAAGAATCAGACACGCTAGGATCTTTTAATGCGGCACTGACAGACCCAGTGGCCATCATCAGGTTCGTTTCACGAGCGATGATGGCTAAGTCGTGATTGATCTTTTTTGTTTTCTCGCTGCCCCCAGTCATGGCATTGATGTAGAAGGGGACGCTAAGCTGTAACCCTTGAAATTCTGTACGTAAATCGATGTCTTCTGGTTGAGACGCGACTAGGGAAGAGTGAACGATGCGAACGGCATCGAAATCATTTTCTTTTGGCTTTTGGTGGAAGGCTCGCGCCAAGGAAACATGTTCATCTTTACGATTCATAACGATCCTCCGTAAAATGATAGACGTGTAAAGGCAATGGCGTGATACCCGCTTTTTCCCATGAACTCATCAAAGGAAGAATTCCCGCGCGTTTATCAACGATCACAATTCCGCAATCGCCGCCGCCGGCACCAGAGGATTTTGCCGCACCGCCATATTGTTCCGCCAAATCATTCAGGCGTTTCAATTCTTCTGTTTCAATCGAAACATTGCTTAGGCTAGTCAATTGGTTGAGCAAACTACGATTTTTGCGGATCATTTTTTGGATCAAGGCCACATCGTTTTGCTTGAACCCTTGAATCATCTGGTCGACACATTCCTTGCTTTCCTGTAGAAAGTTCTCGTAGGACGTTTTCTTCTCGTCTCGAGATTGATGAACCTGATCGACTAAATCAGAAGTCGAAGCAGGACTGCCGGTCCAACCAATCAATAGGCGTAAATCTTCAGGCACATCTAACGGTTCGATCTTCAAGCTAGGCCATTCGCTTTCGATCAGCGTGGTTAGTTTTTCAGTTGCCAGTTTGTTTAGCACCCAATCATGGTCAAAGGTTGAAAAAGCTAGCCAGCCGCCATAACAGCTTGCCGCAATATCTCCACAAGAACCGTTTCCTTGAACGTTCAAATGCGCCAACGTAGCTAATTTGAACAATTCCAGCTGTGAAAGCTGTAAATCATAAAAGGCATTCAGGGCTTTGACCGTTGCAACCGTTACGGCACCGCTGGAACCTAAGCCGTACTTGCGACCGTTGGAATTATCCAGTTCACTGGTTACTTTCAAATCAAAGAAGGCCAGTTGTTTGCCTTTTTCCTGCGCGTACTTCTCCGTAAAGTGGATCGCCGCTAAAATATAGTGAAAAGGATTGTCGCGAATATCTAAAACCAATTCATTTTTACGTCGTGTCCAACGAATCGGCATGTCGCTATATTGGGCAGATTGAATACTGCCGCTTTTCTTAGCAGGACCAATCGAAACAGAAATGAATTGATCGATTGCTGCGATAATTGCGGGATGTCCCGGTTCTACTACCGCGTATTCACCGGCAATATATAATTTTCCAGGTGCTGTTACTTCGATCATTTCACTTCCTCCTCTGTCAAAATTTCAATTGCAGGACCCGCGTGGGCGACAACGAGCTGTTGCTTGCCCAATTGTTCTTTTAATGCGCGTAGTAACGCTTCTTCGTTTTTACGTTCGACTAAAATCTTCACATTCGGACCAGCATCCATCGTGAAGTAGCAAGGCAATCCGCTGTTTCTGATTTGACGAACAAGGGTCATCACCTTCATACTTTCCGCTGACCAATAAGTGAACGGTGGATTCGCCGCTAAAGTGGTTCCGTGCATTTTCAAGGCGCTTGATTCGGTTACTTCGCCTAAAGTAATAAAGTCTTTTTCAGCAATCGCTTGTTTCGCCTTAGCTAAATCTGTTGGGACTGTTTGCAGCCAACCGTCATAAAAAGCAGATGTTTCCACTGTCCGCTGCATCCCATCGCGACTTGAAACGTCTTTTTGCGCATCATTGACGACGACAAAAATCATACTCAAGTCATCTTCAAAGCTATCGCTAGGAATATTAACCGCATAAGAGGTCTCATCAGAGTCCCCTTTTTGCCATTCCGCAAAACCACCATAGATGCTGCGGCAAGCGGAACCTGAACCACGACGCGCGAGACGTGACAATTCCTCAGAAGAGAGCTCTAAATCTAATGCGGCACTTGCGGCACCTGCTAAAGCGGCCAACCCGCTAGCAGAAGAAGCTAAGCCTGCTGCAGTAGGGACGAAGTTTTGACTTTTAACGATCGCTCGCAGCGAACAACCCGCTTGATCGCGAATGACATTAAGAAAGCGACTCACTTTTAAGGTCGCTTTCGAATCTTGTTGTTGATTGTCTAAATAGAATTGGTCTTCTGTGATTTCTTCTGTAAAGGTCACGTGTGTTTCTGTATAAAAAGCATCCAATGTCAGCGATAAGCTGTTGTTCATTGGAATGATCAGTTCTTGGTCTTCCTTGCCCCAATATTTAATCAAAGCAATATTCGTGTATGCTCGAGCCTTACCACTAAACATGTGCGTAGACACCTAACCCTTCGATCCATGTATTTCGCGCGCCAGCATCTAATAAAATTTGCTGCAGCTGACGACCGCTAGTTTCATTTTCAGCTAACGCAATCATACACCCACCGCGTCCGCCGCCTGTTAATTTTGCTCCAAGTGCCTGATTTTCCAACGCTGTTTCAATTAAGTGATCCAAGTGATGATTACTGGTGCCCAATAGTCGTAACAGTCCCTGAGCTTGATTCATACAGTCACCTAAAATCTGCGGACGATTTTGTAAAATGGCCTTCTGAGCTTGACTAGTCAGCTGCCCCAAGGTTTGGATTTGTTGATTGGTTTCAAAAGGACGCAGCTCCATTAGCTTGGCGATATCTTTGACTGCTTTGCGGGTTTGTCCCTTTATACCAGTATCAGCTACCACTAAAAATGCATCCATATTTAGTTGGAAAGGCTGGAAGCCGATCCCTTTTTGATAAAGAATCGGTTCGGTTCCGCTAATAGTTGTCGCATCAATACCGCTAGGATTTCCATGGGCAACCGCTTCGGCCTGATTAACAAAATGTAATACCTTGTCCTGAGTAGCTGGTTCCTCCATCCAATCGAAAATAGCCCGTGTGATCGCAACTGCTACAGCCGCACTAGATCCCATGCCGCGTTCCGCTGGAATGGAGCTTTCGATTTTTAAATAGAAAGGTTCTGGAATTTTGAAATGCTTCACTAAATACCATAATAATACTGTCACGTTGCGCATTGTACTTGGCGCTTTTGAAAGTGGTCCGTGGAAGAAACTAGATTCGATCCATGATTCTAGTTTGTTCGCATGGATCGTTGCTTGGATACCGGTCCCTGAAAAGGGAAAGGCAATCGCAGGTTCTCCATAGACAACAGAGTGTTCCCCCATTAAGATAATTTTTCCGCTGGCATAACCCGTGCCAATCGATTTCATAAAAAAACCCCTATTTCGTTTTAGAATAATTCTTTCTCATGAGAAAAATAAAATATTCATGTTAATATTTATTTTAATTGAACCATTCTTATAGTGAAAAGAATTTGTTTTCTTTTTATCTTTTACTAAAATTGCGAATAGAATCCTTACATAATAGTAATTATCTATTTTAGCTTCCTACCCATTTTACTCAGAGAATGCCTACAAGTAAACGAAAGCACTGAAAAGTTTTTGAAAATCAGCGATTTTTTAAACATTCTTTAGAAGAAAAAAGTGATTTTTTTGACAAGTATTTTGATTGACGGTACAAGATATTGGGGGTATATTGGATAAGTTGAAAAATAATCACTATATTTTGTATGAAGCGAGTTGGAGGTTTATGAGCGTGATCGTATTAGCAGGAACCATTGGAGCAGGGAAATCAAGTTTGACCGCAATGCTGTCGGAGCATCTTGGGAGTCAGGCTTTTTATGAATCAATCGATGATAATGAGGTATTGCCGCTGTTTTATGCGGATCCAGAGCAATATGCTTTTTTATTGCAGATTTATTTTTTAAATAAACGTTTTGACAGCATCAAAAAAGCGATGCAGGATGACAATAATGTCCTAGATCGTTCAATCTATGAAGATTCTTTACTGTTTCATCTAAATGCCGATCTTGGTCGGGCAACGGAGACAGAAGTGAAGGTCTATGATGAATTATTGGCAAACATGATGCAGGAATTGCCTTATGCCGCCCACAAAAAGCATCCAGATCTATTGGTGCACATCCGTGTTTCTTTTGAAACGATGATGGAACGAATTCAAAAGCGCGGACGGGAATATGAACAATTGGAATTTGATCCAACCCTGTATGATTACTATAAAGAATTAAACAGTCGTTACGATCAATGGTACGAAGACTACAATGAAAGTCCTAAGATCCAAATCGACGGGGATCGATTGAATTTTGTTGATGATGCCGCTGCACGCGATGAAGTCATTCGCCTGATTGATGAGAAGATTTTAGAAGTTCAAGGTGCCACGGTAGAATAATGAAAAGATGCTTAATCATAATTGATTAAGCATCTTTTTTACCACCACTGCCTCAAAGGGTCTCAATATCATTGTTTTTCCCCAAGACGGCTCTTGGTAATTTGCCAATAATATAGTAACTGGTTTGTTTACCCAGCGATTGGGCAGCGTGATTGTCTGCGGCTGATCGCTCAAATTAGTGAGGATATACGCTTCCTCCGAGTCTAGTTTGCGGGTATAGGCCCAGACCTTGGGATGCTTGGCTAGTTCAATATGATAGCTGCCATTCAGGAAGACGGGCAAGGATTTTCTTAACGCGATCAACTTTTTATAATAGTTGAAAGGGGAGAAGGGATCTGCTTCTTGAAGCGCAACATTGATCTTATCCGTGTTAGGATTGAGCTTCATCCAAGGCAGGTTCGTTGAAAAGCCGCCGAAGTCAGTCCAATGCATGGGTGTCCGAGAATGGTCGCGGGTCCAATGGGTAGTTAGCCGTAGGGCTTCTTCGGGAGATAATCCCTTATCTAGCCAATCGTGATAAGCAGCTAAGGAATCGGTCGCGTTGACTTCCTCGATCGACTCAAAGGGGAAGTTCGTCATTCCTAATTCCTGTCCTTGATAAATGAAGGGTGTTCCTCTCAACAGCATATAAGCCGTGGCTAAGGCGGTTGCTGATTCGCGGGTTTCGTTGCCAAAGATTGAATTGCTGCGGGGGTTATCATGATTATCGGTATACAGCGCGTTCCATCCCAGGGGCTGCATATCCTTTTGCCAGCGGGATAGTACTTTCTTAAATCCCAGCAAATCTCCTGATTCAAAGCCGGGTTCCCCCGATCGAACCTGATGCTCCAGCTCGAAGATCATATCGATATAGCCGTCTTCTTCATTGGTCCAAAAGGGTGCTGTTTTACTATTGACTCCGCTTGCTTCGCCAACGGTCATAATGTCGTAACTACGGAAGATATCTCGCAATTCAGACATATACGTTTCGATACCAGCGACATTCATGAAAGGCGCCCAAGGGTTATCTGTGATTTTGAAATCCCAAGGTTCTTTTTGAATGTGACTGATCGCATCTAAACGAAACCCATCAATCCCAAAGTCCAGCCACCAGCGAATCATCTGGTAGATTTCTTCTCGCATCGCTGGATTTTTCCAGTTTAGATCAGGCTGTTCTTTAGCGAAAACGTGAAAATAAGCTTGCTTTGTATTCGCGTCATAGGTCCAGGTTGATCCGCCAAAAAAACTTTGCCAATTATTCGGCATTTTCTCTGGCGTCGCATCGGCCCATAAATAATAGTCGCGATAGGGATTGTCTTTGTCTTTTTTTGATTCGATAAACCAAGGATGTTGATCACTCGTGTGATTGACGACTAAATCCATAATAAGACGAATCCCAAGCTGATGAGCGGCTGCAAGCAAATCTTTTAAATCCTCAAGTGTTCCAAACTCAGGATTAACTGCCTGATAATCTGAGATATCATAGCCGTTGTCTACGTTGGGGCTCTTATAAATAGGATTGAGCCAAATAAAATCGATCCCCAGCTCCTTTAGATAGGGAAGTTTTGCCTGAATGCCTTTTAGATCACCAATCCCGTCATCGTTGCTATCCATAAAGCTGCGGGGATAAATCTGATACCCGGCAGCATTTTTCCACCATTTGCTCATGTTTCTTCTCCTAGTTCTACTACAAAGGCATCCCACGGCTCTAAGCGAATGGTTCGTTCACGGGGGATGTCAGTCGTGAAGTTTGAAATAATGACTCTTCCTAACGTTCCTTCGGGATAAGTAAACGTATGGGCGTCATTTGAAAAATTTGTGACAATCAGCCAGCGCTTGTCTTCGTAAATGCGAAGATAGCTAAAGACATCGTCGGCTGTCTCGGTTACTAATTTGTAATCGCCCCAGATCATGATCGACTGCTCTTTTCGTAGCTGGATCAATTTTTGGTAGGTATAGAAAATGGAGTCAGGATCACGTAAAGCCTGCATCACATTGATTTTAGGATAATTCGGTGCGACTGCGAGCCATGGGGTGCCTGCTGTAAAGCCAGCGTTGGGGGAAGCGTCCCACTGCATCGGTGTTCGTCCGTTGTCTCGCCCTTTTTGATTGATCGCGGCTAGAAGCGTTTCTTTGGATTTCCCGGCAGCGAGCTGTTCAGCATACATATTCCGGCTTTCGATATCTTCGACCTCTGTGATGTCCGTAACGACATGATTGGTCATACCAATTTCTTCTCCTTGATAAATGTAAGGCGTGCCTTTCATACAATGGAGTAAAATGGCTAGCAATTTCGCTGACTTTTCATGGTAATTCGTATCATTTCCCCAACGTGAGACAATACGAGGCAGGTCATGGTTATTCCAAAAAAGCGAATTCCAACCTTGATCGCCTAATTCGGTCTGCCATTTTGTAAAGACGTCCTTCAGTTCCTTGATCTGTAAGGGGCGGCTGTTCCACTTAGATTGTCCGGGCACTTCGTCTAAACCGATGTGTTCGAATTGAAAGACCATCGACAGCTCATTGCGTTCCGGATCAGAATAGCGCTTAGCGATCTCAGGGGTTGCCCCCCAGGTTTCTCCCACAGTCAGTAAATCTTTTCCGCCAAAGGTCGCCTGATTCATTTCCTGCAAATAGTCATGGAGCTTTGGTCCGTTGCTGGTAATTTCTTCGTCAGGAACTTTTCCGATCAGGTCAATCACGTCCATGCGAAAACCGCCGATCCCTTTATCAATCCAAAAATTCATCATATCGTACACTGCTTGTCGTACCGCCGGATTTGCCCAATTCAAATCTGGTTGTTTTTGGCTGAAAAGATGGAAGTAATACTGTTGCGTTACTTCATCATATTGCCAAGCAGGTCCGCTGAAAATACTTTTTAAATTATTAGGGTAGGTATCATGGACAGGATCACGCCAAATGTAGAACTCACGATAAGGATTGTCTTTTGCTTTTCGGGCTTCAACAAACCACTTGTGTTCATCACTGGTATGATTCACAACTAGGTCGAGGATGATTCGAATGTCACGTTCTTTTGCTGCTTGGATCAGCTGCTCCATCTCAGCCATCGTTCCGAATTCCTGCATAATTGCTTGATAATCTGAGATGTCATAGCCGTTATCATCGTTTGGACTTTGATAGACGGGGCTTAGCCAAATTGCGCCGACTCCCAGCTCCTGTAAATAATCAAGTCGTGAAATGATTCCTGCTAAATCACCGATGCCATCTCCATTTGTATCTTGAAAGCTACGTGGATAAATTTGGTAGACGACGACTTCTTGCCACCAATGACGCATATGCTTCAACCTCCTATAAAACAATGTCGTGCTATTTTTTTAAAATTATAAAGCCGTTTGGCTCGAGTGTGATGCCTTCCTCTGTGACGTTTGCTAGATGCAGCATTAGGATTTCCTCTAATGAATGAGCGTCAAAAATAGGTTGATCTCCTGTATTGAAAATGCCGATGATACTTTCATCTGGGATATCACGTGAAAAGATTAAAGTCCCCGTGTTGGTGTCGACCTTCTGCCATTCAAGCGTTCCTTCGCAAAGTGTAAATTGATTATCACGACGCAATGCGATTAACTGCTTTACAAACGCTAAAAGCTGTAAGTCCTGCTTTTCCGGATCCCAAACCATACATTTTCGACAATCGGGATCGATGCCGCCATCCAAACCAATCTCATCCCCGTAATAAAGACAAGGAATTCCCTGCTGCAAATAAAGAAAGGCTAGTACCTGTTTCATTAGCGCTTTATTTCCTCGCGCCAAGGTCAATATGCGTGGAGTATCATGACTATCGATCGTGTTTAGCATCATTTGATTGGTTTGCTTGCGGTAAAGTGTCAGCTGTTCGTTCAGATTGCTGACTAATTTATCTAAAGGGATTGTTTTTTCCAAGAAATAGTTCGTGATCGATTCGGTAAAGGCATAATTCATCACTGCGGTAAATTCATCCCCCTGCAGCCAAGGCTGAGAGCTATGCCATACCTCGCCCAGCAGATAAAAATCATCCTTTAATTCGTGGCAGGCCGCTGCGAATTTTTTCCATAATTGGTGATCCACTTCATTGGCGACATCCAATCGCCATGCATCAATATCGAACTCTTGGATCCAATACTTTGCGATCGTCAAAATATATTCCTGAACCTCTTTGTTGGCGGTGTTCAGTTTTGGCATATGAGGTGTAAAGGCAAACGTATCGTAATTCATATTTTCTGCGACTTCAAAATCATCTGTTTTTGTATAGTGAACAGGAAAAGAATGAATATGGAACCAATCCTTGAAACGAGAGTTTTCGCCTTTTTCGAGGACATCACGCCATTGCGGAGAGGTGTCGCCCATATGGTTGAACACCGCGTCCAACATGATTCGAATTCCCCGACGATGACATTCCTCAACGAGTTTGCGGAAGAGCTCCTTGTTGCCAAATGCTGGATCAATCTCTAAGTAGTCAGTCGTATCATATTTGTGATTAGTTGGTGCTGTAAAGATCGGGCAAAAATAAATTCCGTTGATTCCTAGATCGCTTAAATAGTCCAAATGATCGATGACACCTTGTAAATCTCCACCGTAAAAATCCTGCCTTCCGGGATATTCCTTGCTGCCCCAAGGAAGGACACCCTCTGGATCATTTGAGGGGTCTCCGTTGGCAAAGCGTTCTGGAAAAATTTGATACCAAACGGTTTCCTTTACCCATTGCGGGGCTTTAAAGCGATCGACTTCATGAAAAAAAGGCATTCGAAAATAATTATTTGCCATTAGCAAGTAGGCCTCTTCAACTGGGAAAACGCCGTGTTCTGTGAAGAAAACACTCGTCTCATCATAACCTGTAACGACAAATCCATAGCTCAAGCGCCGGTATGGGGCAGTAATATCAACTTCCCAATAATCATAGAGGTCTGTGGACAGTGTTTTTCGCATGGTAGTCGGCTGCTTGTACCAGCGTTTTTTGTCTAATTCATAGGGATCGCCATGAACCAATGAAACGCTTTTGCAGTCTGCTCGAGCTGTCCGTAGGCGAAGATGCATCAATTCATTTGTATATAAATAGGCGTATTCACTTTCAGTGCGATGATAGATTGCTGCTGTGTTCATATATACCTCCGTAGCTAACCGATTGCTTCTTCTGTGTCAAAATCGAAAAAGCGGGCTTTATTTAAGTTAAAGGCGAGCTCAATTTGTTCACCAGGATTATGGAAATCACGGGCATCTACTTTAGAAATAAACTCCGTATCGCCGATCGTTGAATAGAGCATGGATTCGTAGCCAAGTAGTTCGCTGACGACCACAGTGGCTGAGACCACTGACTCTTTATACGCTTCTAAAGCGACTTCCTCAGCGGTGATATCTTCAGGTCGAATTCCAAAGGTAAGTGTTTTTCCTTCATAGCCCTGTGCGGACAGTGTCTTTGCTTGACCATCTGGAAGGGGTAAATCCAGTCCTTTATGATTCGAGATGCGGCCATTCTTAAACGTGACCTCAAAAAAGTTCATGGCAGGGCTACCCATAAAGCCAGCGACAAATTTATTTGCCGGTTTATTGTACAATTCCTGGGGCGAACCGACCTGTTGGATCACGCCTTGATTCATAATCACGATCCGATCTGCTAGGGTCATGGCTTCGGTTTGATCGTGGGTCACATAGATCGTGGTGGAGCCCAGATTTTGATGAATCTTCGCAATTTCTGCCCGCATCTGGACGCGTAGTTTGGCATCCAGATTTGATAAGGGTTCATCCATCAAGAAGACCTTCGCGTCACGAACAATCGCTCGTCCCATCGCGACACGTTGGCGTTGTCCGCCTGACATATCGGCCGGTTTGCGATCCAAGAGCTCGGTTAAACCTAAAATTTTTGCCGCTTCTTCCACGCGTTGTTTGATCTCTTCTTTCGGATATTTTCGTAATTTCAATCCAAAGGCCATGTTTTCGAATACGGTCATGTGAGGGTATAGGGCATAATTTTGAAAAACCATGGCAATATCGCGATCTTTTGGCGGAGTATCATTCATTTTTACACTATCAATTTCAAATTCTCCCTCAGTGATCGCCTCTAAGCCGGCAATCATCCTTAGAGTTGTGGATTTTCCGCAACCCGAAGGTCCGACAAAGACGATAAATTCACGATTTTCGATTTGGAGGTTAAAGTCCTTCACGGAATAAGCGTCGTTGTTGGGATACTTTTTGTTAATATGTTTCAGATTCAGTTCGACCATTTTACTACTCCCTTTTCTATTCATAGATTATTGTGGTGCAATTATCACATATTATGCAATCGGTTGCAACAGATATATTTATATATTGAATGGTTAAATAATTTATTTTAGTTCGTTTTAAAAAAGTGATGCATAGGGTAAAACACTTATAAATTAGCATCCATCCCTTTATTTATATAAAAACATAGGTTTGTAATATATAGATTTTATGTGTCTAAATAGGTCGATTCAAGAAAAAATAAATAAATTAAGCGCTTTCTCTTGCAATTATGCGCAATCGGTTGCATAATGTACCTTGTAGCAAAAATCAATCAACGCAGGAGGAAGTCGAATGAAAAGCAATTTGAAAAAGTATTTACTATCAGGGGTGATGTTAGGAGCAGCTGCTGTAACATTGGCAGCATGTGGATCGGGCTCTGACGAGAAGAAGGCGTCTGGATCGTCTGATAAAACAGATGTCACGTTATGGATCACTACGGATTCAAAAAAATTCTACACAAAAGTTTTAAAGGATTTTGAAAAGGATAATCCAGATATCAATGTGAAGGTAGTAGAAACGGAAGATGCGAAAGCGCAGGAAAATGTGAAAAAGGATCCTTCCTCCGCCGCAGATGTTTTCGCACTCCCGCATGATCAATTAGGGCAGTTGGTAGACTCAGGAGTTATTCAAGAAATTCCTGAAAAATATGCAGATGAGATCAAAGCTGATCAGTCAGAAACAGCATTGGTTGGGGCAACCTATAAAGATAAGGTGTATGCTTTCCCATACGGAATTGAGTCACAAGTTCTGTATTACAATAAAAAATTACTGAATGAGGATCAAGTCAAATCTTATGAGAACATCACTAAAGATGCGACCTTTGGCGCGAATTTGAAGGCTGTTGATGCTTATAAAATCGGACCATTATTCATGTCAGTGGGAGATAAGCTGTTTGGTGATAACGGAGAAGATGTAAAGGGAACGGATTGGAACAATCCTGCGGGTATCTCAGTCTTGCAATGGATTGCGGATCAGAAGAACAATTCCGGCTTTGTAAATGTGGGTGACGACTATATCTCACAATTTGAGAATGAAAAGATCGCGGCATTTGAATCGGGTCCATGGGATAAAGAAAAAGCAGTTGAAGCTGTTGGAAAAGACAACTTGGGAATTGCGGTTTATCCAAAGATCACTATCGGCGGCAATGAAGTTCAGCAAAAAGCCTTCTTGGGTGTGAAGCTTTACGCGGTGAACCAAGCTCCAGCAAATGGCGATTCGAAAAAAATCGCAGCGGATTATAAGCTTGCTTCTTATCTATCTAGCGAAGCCGTGCAAGAAGCACAATTTAAGGATGAAACGAGAAACATTATTCCATCGAATACAACGATTCAAGAAGCTGATTATGTGACGAATGATGAATTAGCAAATGCGGTCGTTACGATGAGTGGCTCAGACTATTCTGTTGTTATGCCAAAGATTCCTGAAATGACGAATTTCTGGACAGCTTCTGCGGCTGTTTTAAGCGATACCTACAATGGGAAAATCAAACCGGATCAATTCCAAGCGAAGCTGGATCAGCTGGTTAAGGATATTTCTGGTGATAAGTAAGTTTTAGCGGATGTCGGGGCAAAAGAAATCATTTTTGCTCCGAAATCTTTTTTGTATAGTGGACTAACTTAATTCGAAAAAGGGAGGTTTTGTCGATGGAAATAGCCGGAGTATACGGCGAAGAATTTTCGATGAAACAAGTGTTCAAAGAAGGTGATCTCAAAACAAAGCTATCATTTGTGATTATGGGATTCAGTAATCTGTTAAATAAACAATTCTTCAAAGGGATTTTATTCTTACTCGCTGAAATTGTATTTATTATCGCCTGTATCTATCAAATTATTCCAGGTGTTATCGGTTTAATAACTTTAGGAACGAAGACACAGGGTATGCAGTGGCAGACGATTGATGGAATCAAGATGAAGGTTTCTGTTGAAGGTGACAATTCCATGCTATTGATGATCTATGGGTTAGCAGCTATTATTTTTTGCGGGATATTTGTCTATGTCTATTGGTGCAGCTTAAAGAGTAATCGCAAATTATTCGCTTTGAATAAAGAGCATAAGAAGATTCCGAGCTTTAAAGAGGATCTGCAAACGCTGACGAATGGACGTTTCCATATGACACTGATGATCATTCCGTTGATTGGTGTTCTATTGTTTACGATTTTACCGTTGATTTATATGATCGCTCTCGCATTTACGAATTATGATCATAATCACCTGCCGCCAGGTCATTTGTTTGACTGGGTTGGATTCGCGAATTTTAGAAATATTTTGACTGGTCGTATGGCAGGGACCTTTATGCCGCTGTTGTCTTGGACGATGATCTGGGCTGTTGTTGCGACAGCGACCAACTTCTTTTTTGGGATTTTGTTGGCATTGTTGATCAATACAAAAGGTTTGCGCGGGAAAAAGGTTTTTCGGACGATCTTTGTTATTACGATGGCGGTACCGCAATTTGTCTCTTTATTGATTATGCGCAATCTATTAGCCGATTGGGGACCGATCAATGCGTTGTTAGAAAGATGGGGCTTGATCTCCAGTGCGCTACCATTTCTAAGCGAAGGCACCTGGGCGAAATTCTCGATTATCTTTGTCAACATGTGGGTAGGGATTCCCGTAACAATGCTGATCGCAACCGGAATTATTATGAATCTGCCGACTGAACAGATCGAAGCGGCAGAGATCGATGGTGCGAATAAGTTTCAAATTTTTCGTTCAATCACATTTCCGCAAATTCTGCTGATCATGACGCCAAATCTGATTCAGCAATTCATTGGTAACATCAATAACTTCAATGTGATTTATCTGTTAACCGAGGGGAGACCGAATAATTCCGCCCTCTATCAAGCCGGAGATACTGATTTGTTGGTTACCTGGCTCTATAAATTAACGGTTATAGCAAGTGATTATAATTTGGCTAGTGTTATTGGTATTATCATTTTTGTATTGAGTGCGGTCTTTAGTTTATTAGCTTATACGCGCTCAAAATCTTATGAAGGAGGTCTGCAATAATGAAAAAGCAGAAACGTCGAACCTTAACGTTTGTCTACGTCTTGCTGATCATTCTTTCAGTGATTTGGCTATTTCCGATTTTATGGGTTATCTTGACCAGCCTTCGTGGGGAAGGGGCCATGTCGGTCAATTACATCATTCCGAAAACCTTCACGCTAGAAAATTATAAAATGCTGTTCACCAACAGCTCGTATCCTTTTGCACGCTGGTTTATGAATACGTTAGTCGTCGCAATTGCCACATGTCTCATCTCAACCTTCATTACGGTAGCAATCGCTTATTCTGTTTCGCGAATCAAGTTTAAATTTCGTAATCGTTTCTTAAAATTAGCGTTGATATTGAACATGTTTCCAGCTTTTATGAGTATGATCGCTGTGTATTATATTTTAAAAGCGATGGAGCTGGATGGTACGCTGGTTGCGTTGGTGATTGTCTATTCTGCGGGGGCGGCGCTAGGTTTTTATATTGCAAAGGGCTTTTTCGATACCATTCCATATTCGTTGGATGAATCAGCAATGATCGATGGTGCTACGAAAAAAGATATTTTCTTTAAAATCACCTTACCATTATCTAAACCAATCATTGTATACACGGCATTGATGACATTCATGATTCCTTGGATGGATTTCATTTTTGCCCAGGTAATTTTAGGTCAACAAAAGCAGAAATATACTGTTGCGATCGGTCTATTTACGATGTTACAGCCAGATAAGATCAATCAATGGTTTATGCCATTTACGGCAGGCTGTGTAATTATCGCGATTCCGATCACGCTTTTGTTCATGGTGATGCAGAAATATTATGTTGAAGGCATTACTGCTGGTGGTGTGAAGGGATAATCAGTGATTGGAAGCAGGAACGAAAAAAATCGTTTCTGCTTTTCTCTTGTATTTGGGCGGTGTTGAATTACCAAAGAGTGGTTTTTTGATATACTGGACTAGAATGATCTAGACCAGGAGGGTTTTAATGGACAGCAGACAAACATTTAATCAAGAAATGTGTTCATGGATCAATGTGGATAGTACGCAATCCCATGAAGTAAAAAAATTACGGGAAGATTTTTCTATTAGTGACGAGATGCTGACCTATGCGCTGGATGATAATGAACGGGCACGAGTGGAGTATGATCCGATGGAAAAAGCGTTGCTGCTGATTTTCAATGTACCTAATTTGTTGAAGAAGGATAATCATTATGAGACGAGTCCGATGGCGTTTATTTTGAAGGATCATTATTTCTTCTCTTTTGTGAATGAGCGGACGGCTTACGTCGAGAATATTATCGAGAACTTGTTGGCAAATGAATCGAATCAGAGTACAGCAAGTTTGCTGTTTCATACGTTGTTCCTGATTTCGGATTATTATTTTCCATTAGTCGAAGAAGTAGATAGTCAACGGATTCAGCTGAACAAGAAATTGCGGGAAAAAACTACCAATAAAAACCTATTGGCGTTGTCGGATTTAGAGATAGGTCTTGTTTACTTAGTGACGGCAACTAAGCAAAATGCGGTACTTTTAGAACAGGTGAAGGTTCAAGCGATTTTTTCGAGCTTTACTGATAAGGAAAAAGAAGAACTGGATGATGCGTTGATCGAGGCTAAACAAGCAGTAGAGATGACGAAATTATCCAGTGAGATTTTAGATCAGTTATCCGGTACCTACAATAATTTGTTGAACAATAATTTGAATGACACGATGAAAATTTTGACGATTTGGTCATTGTTATTGACGATCCCGACGATCGTGACTGGTTTTTTCGGGATGAATATGCCGCTGCCTTTTACCCATTCTGAAATCGGCTGGGTGATCACGGTCGTTATCAGTCTCGGGTTATCCGCGTGGTTGATCTTGATTTTATGGCGCAGAATACGTTAAAAGCGAGGCAATCAAAGGATTGCCTCGCTTTTTTATTCTATAAAATGAATGTTTCGATGACTTCTGCCACGGCACTTTGCTCATGATCGGCAATCGTGGTATGTTGGGCTGCTTCTTTAACGGCAGGCACCGCATTTGCTACTGCAATTCCTAATTCGGCTTCTTGGATCATGGCCAAATCATTGGTGTTATCTCCGATAGCAATCGTTTCATTCATCGGGATTTTTAGGTGTTCAGCCAAAGTTCGCAACGCCGCGCCTTTATCGACACCCTTTGGATTGAATTCAATGTATCGATTGGAGGAGTAGCTAATCTCTAATACATCATGCAGTTCTTTCGGCATCTCTTGTTCTAATCGTTCTAAATAGCTGCGATCCAAATTTTGAAACAAGGCTTTGTAGCAAACCTGATCTTTTAAAAAGTGAATGTCATTGTCAACACGTTTTTCATGAGGGATAGTCGTTAAATAGGCGTCTTCTTCAGGGTTGCTATGATAGACATAGGTTTGCTCAAACGTGTAAAGATGAATGGCTACCTGATAGTTGGAACCAAATTCAAATAAACGTGAAAGGATGTCGAAGGACATGGGAAAGTCCTTAATGATCGTGGGACCCTGATTTTCTACCACTACGCCGCCATTAAAGCCAATCATATAGTGATTCGCTTTATCAGCTGCCTCTAATTCGTCCAATGTTTGTTTGATGGAGTAAAATCCGCGACCCGTAGCGGGAGCGAATACAAGGCCTTTCGCTTCGGCCATTTTTATTGTTTCCTGCGTTCTTTTTGAAACATGTCGTCCCTTGTCTAATAATGTTTCGTCCAAGTCGCAAGCAATCAATCGGTACATAAACGTACCTCCTTCATTTTTCTTGACCCCATTATAGCAAAAACCGAGTGGACTCACTCGGTTTTCTGTTTGCATTATTTAGTTTGAATGAAATTTTCGATTGTAAAAACTCAAACTGGTGGTCATCACCCAGGCAGCGAGTAATCCCAATAAACTTCCGATCACGATACCGAGAAAACGGAACTGGATCAAGGTATAGAGGTATTGTTGTTTTACTAGCATGGATAGCATCAATGCCATCGGTGTGGAAAAGAATTGAGCAATCGCGTAATTACGTTTCACGAAATATTCTACGGTTACAAATAAAGCGGTGATCATCAGCAGTGTTTCGAAAACAGATAAGGACAGATTTAGCAAAAATGCAGCAATTGCCAGACCAATGATCGTACCAAAGATGCGTTGGATGTTCCGATGCGCCATTGCCCGAAGGTTATCTCCTTGTAAGATGGAGGCGCAAGAGACGACAAGCCAGTAAGGGTTTTTTAGTTGCAGCCCCATACTTAGATAGACAGCAAAAAAAAGAATGCCGCTGTACAGAAGGCTATCCATGACGACGGTAGGATCTTCATTAATTCTTTCTTTTAGTGTTTTTTCTACTTTGTTTGCAGGAAAGGGTTCTTTCTGCACAAAATGAGTAAATATAGCACCAACCAAAGAAAAAAGCACCCCGATAAAAAAGTAGCTGCTCATTAAAGGGATTTTAGGTAATGGAACATTCGTACTGGCCCCCATTGCTGTAACCATGACAATAAAGAATGGGCCTGGTTTAGCAATGCCATATAAACGAAAGAAAAATCGTCCTACAAAACCTACCATAGCAACAACAATTGGTGCCGTCCAAACAGCATGGGTTGAGAGCATGCCAAGAAAGTTAGCAGTAGTCAAAAAAGTACCTACGATAGTTAAGCGTAACATCAATTGTTTTAATGGGAGTCTTTGATAATAAAGAAAGGTGAAAATACCTAAAGAGCCATAGCTAGAGATGGCTAGCTGGTGGGATAAATAACCGGTGAATAAAACACTAATCATACAAAGGCCGGCACCGATTAAGCGGGTAGGCGATTCCTTTGGTTTATTATAGTGAAGCAATTCTTTAAAAAAGGATTGTTCCATTTCTATCACTTCCTTTTTTAGTAATGTATTTACGAATTCGAACCATGTATTTCTTATTGCTCTTACACAAGAAGTGAAATGAACACCATATATAGGTTAGCATACAAACTAAAGAAAGTTCAATAGAAAGTTTCTGAAAGCAAATAGAAATAGGGGTAAAGAGGTTGACAATTAGGCCCGTAGCTTATATACTAGTAAAGTTGAGAAATGAAAGCAGAAGCACCCGCTTCTCGCCTTACGCGAATATCTCGCTGGGCTAGATAGTTAATGACGAGTCATTTTGATGAGTCGAACTACGTGCGGGTTCGTAAAGAACTCGTTTTTTTATTTGCTTTTTTTCTCTCAAAAATTTTGGAGGTGAATGACCATAGCAAAGGATATGATGGTTAACGACGGCATTCGTGCACGTGAAGTACGTTTGATCGGACAAGACGGCGAACAATTAGGTGTTAAATCGAAAGTAGAAGCCTTAAAGATTGCTGAACAAGCAAATCTTGATGTAGTCCTAGTAGCTCCTGGTGCGAAACCACCGGTTGCACGTATTATGGATTACGGGAAATACCGCTTCGAACAACAGAAAAAAGAACGTGAAGCTCGCAAGAAACAAAAAGTGATCAACGTTAAAGAAGTTCGCTTAAGTCCAACGATCGACGTGAACGACTTTAATACAAAACTTCGTAATGCGCGTAAATTCCTAGAAAAAGGCGACAAAGTGAAAGCTTCGATCCGCTTCAAGGGCCGTGCCATTACCCACAAAGATATTGGTCAAAAAGTTCTTGATCGCTTAGCTGATGAAACTGCCGATATCGCGACAGTGGAACAAAAAGCGAAGATGGACGGACGTAGCATGTTCTTAGTGCTTGCACCGAAAGAGAAGAAAGACTAGCAATAATTTTGAGAATGCTTCTTTGACTCTGGTTAAAGAGTATGCGAAATGAAAAGTAGGAGGAAATTTAGTCATGCCAAAACAAAAAACACATCGCGGTTTAGCAAAACGCGTAAAACGCACTGGTAAGGGCGGTTTGAAACGTTTCCGCGCATTTACAAGTCACCGTTTCCACGGAAAAACGAAAAAACAACGTCGTCAATTACGTAAAGCGTCTATGGTTTCAAAAGGCGATTACAAACGTATCCGCCAACAATTGGCACGCATGAAATAATTGCGCAACCCGCTTTACAACTTAAAAAATTCAATGATTTATTTATTAGGAGGAATTAAACATGGCACGTGTTAAAGGTGGAACTGTAACTCGTAAACGTCGTAAAAAGACATTAAAACTAGCTAAAGGTTACTACGGTTCTAAACACACTCTATTTAAAACAGCTAAAGAACAAGTAATGAATTCATACAACTACGCATACCGCGATCGTCGTCAAAAGAAACGCGACTTCCGTAAATTGTGGATTGCACGTATCAACGCTGCGGCTCGTATGAACGGCTTGAGCTACTCAAAATTAATGCACGGTCTTAAAGTTGCCGGTATCGAAATCAACCGCAAAATGTTAGCTGATTTAGCAGTTAACGATGCAGCTGCTTTCACTGCACTAGCTGACCAAGCAAAAGATTCATTAAATAAATAATGAATGTCCGACCTCGCTGAATGCAGCGGGGTTTTTTGTTTGCAATAACCCCTAAGCATATTAGAGGATTCATCGAGTTACTTGTGCTATGGTTAATACATAAAGAAGATCGGAGACTATTTAGAAGGGGGAATTTTCATGAAATCATTAGTTAAATTTGTGGTTGCCAGTACACTTATTGTTGGCGGCGTGCTTGTAGCAGGAACCATTTTGACCACGAAGAAGATCGATGAATACGGCGATGATTTACAAAACTTCTTACATTAGACTTTCTTATAGGTAACTAGTCACTCTCCAGGTTATTGGAGGGTGGCTTTTTGTTTTTTAAAGCACAATTATTTCAGTCTTCCATGAAATTATCGACCTTAAAAACGGCTATTTTTCCGTATACTTAAGGTATCAAGTAAATGCGATGGAGGAATATATATGAAATGGTATAAGTTATCAATTAAAGATGTTTTAACGAAAATCGAGTCACAAAGGACTGGCTTAACGAAAGAAGAACGGGAGGCGCGTTTGAAAAATAATGGGCCGAATAAGATGGCAGAAAAGGAACAGGTCAAATTATGGCGCAAGATCGCTAAGCACTTTACTGATCTATTGATGATAGTTTTGATCGTCGCGGCACTGCTGAAATTCGCGACAGGTGAAGCAGTTGAAGGCGGGATTATCTTTCTCGTCGTGATCGTCAATGGCTTTGTTGGATATTGGCAAGAGCGAAAAGCTGAGGAATCATTGGATGGCTTGAAGCAAATGATGGGGCAGGAAGCTACAGTACTAAATGAAGGTCAGCCGCTTAAGTTGGATTCGGAAGAATTGGTGCAAGGAGACGTGGTGCTTTTAAAGGCCGGCGATGTGATTCCCGCAGATCTGCGTTTGATCGAAGTTCATGATTTAACAGTCGAAGAATCCATCTTGACGGGGGAATCAGAGGCGGTTGAAAAAACGGTGGAAGCAATCTCTCAAGAGGCACAGGCTGGAGATCAGTTGAACATGGCTTTTTCGGGAACACTCGTACAGACCGGTTCAGCACGTGGTTTGGTTGTTGAAACTGGAGATGCGACTGAAATTGGAAAAATCAATCAGGCATTGCAATCGATCCAAGCACAAACGACACCGCTAGTTAAGAAAATGCATCAATTGAACAAGCAAATTTTTAGAGGCATTCTAGCCTTGATCGTTTTCTTGCTATTCTTTACGAGTTTCAGGTACGGAATGGATTGGAGCTTGATGTTCTCCGCGAGTATCGCCTTGATCGTTGCCATGATTCCCGAAGGCTTGCCAGCCGTTTTGACCATGATCCTTTCAATGGGGGTCAAGGAGATGGCTGATGAAAATGCGATTATCAAAGCCATGCCGGCGGTAGAAACGCTAGGTTCGATGACGGTGATCTGCTCGGATAAAACAGGAACGCTCACGAAAAATGAGATGACCGTGCAGGAAGTCGTAACGGAAGAATTGCCGCTAGTCAAAGAGATCATGAATAATTGTCAGGAATTAAAGACTAAAGATGATCAGAAAATCGAAGAAATACACGGGAACCCAACTGAGTTAGCACTATTAAGTTATGTAGCGGAAGAGGAGCAGCAATTAAAACCAGTACTAGGGAAGATTCCTTTCAGTTCGAGTTACAAATATATGGCAACCATGCATCCAGATGGTGAGAATCAAGTGATTTTTGTCAAAGGCGCACCGGAAGTATTGTTGGAAATGGCCGATTTGACGGCTGTGGAAAAGACTAAATGGGAAAAACACGGATTAAGCTTAGCTAAAAAAGGCCAGCGTGTACTTGGATTTGGTTACAAAAAAGGAGCATCGACAGAGTTAACCCATGAGTCATTAGCAGGACTAACCTTTGCTGGTTTGGCGGGAATTATTGATCCGCCGAAAGAGAGTGCGATTCGCGCGGTTGAACAGGCCCAGCAAGCAGGAATTTCTGTAAAAATGATTACTGGCGATCATAAAGCTACTGCGCAAGCAATCAGTGAACAAATTGGTCTGAAGCATACCGCCAAAGTATTGGAAGGTGCTGAAATTGATTCGATGTCGGAGGAGGCGCTGGCAGAGGCCGTTGAACATGTGGATGTATTTGCTCGTACGACACCTGATCATAAGCTGAGAATTGTCACAGCACTCCAGAAAAAAGAAGAGATAGTAGGGATGACTGGTGATGGTGTAAATGATGCACCAGCTTTGAAGCAAGCGGATATCGGTATTGCGATGGGAATCAAAGGCAGTGAGGTAAGTAAGCAGGCCGCGGATATGGTCTTAGCGGATGATAATTTTTACACGATTGTGAAGGCTGTTAAAGAGGGACGAAGGATCTTTGATAATCTGCAGAAAACCATCAATTTCTTTTTACCAACGGCGTTAGCACAAGGATTGATCGTTATTTTAGCTTTACTGATGAATCGGCCGTTGCCACTGACCCCGATTCAAATCCTGTGGGTCAATATGGTGACGACGATCACATTGTCTTATGCTTTAGGCTTTGAAAAGGCAAGTCAGGATACCATGAAGCGTCCACCGAGAGAGGCCAAAATGGGGATTTTATCAGGCTACAGTTTCTTCAGGATTCTCTATGTGTCTTTACTGATCATGATTCCGGCTTACTTCTTGTCGATGCGTTTTGAAGGAGCGGCATTGCAGCAGACCATTCTTTTACAGAGCATTGTTTTAGGTCAGGCGGTTTACATGATTAATTGTCGCGAGCTACTTGATCCGGCGATCAATCGTCGTTTCTTTGAAAACAAATTCTTGTTTATTTCATTAGGGATACTCTTTGTGCTTCAATTAGGCGTTGTTTTCCTACCTCTAGGACAGCAGCTGATTGGTACGACTGCTCTGAGTCTTACGCAACAAGTAGTTATTTTAGGCAATGCGCTGCTGCTGTTTCTCGTGGTTGAAATTGAGAAGCGCATCAGTAAAGGCATTTTCCAGAGAAAAGAAAAAGCGGTCAGTCGTTACCAAAATGACTAACCGTTTTGACTAAAGATAGGAATGAGAAGTGAGTTCAGCCAGTTGGCTGAGCTCATTTTTTGTCGGGATAGTGGAAATGTAGTTCACTGGGATCGTTGTCACGTCTAAAGGAATATTGGAAACAATCAAATCGCCCGTTTGCATCCTTTCGGGCTGAAGCTGGGAGGCTTCAAGTGAGACCAAGTTGACCCGTTTGCCTAAGAGATCCGCTAATTCTTGCTGGAGAAAGATTTTCCAGGCGGGCTCGCTTTGGAAAACAAAGAAGACCGTTCTGGTTTGCGGCTGGGTTGCAAAAATGGCTTGCTGCCCCAGTAAAGAAAATAAATTGACAAAATATGTGGTATCTTTGATTGCAGCAAACTGCGGCAGGCTATTAAAAAGTGCGATGCTCTTTTCGGTCAAAATGGTATATTCCTCACGTCTTTGGAGCAATAATTCTTGATATTCTAGTTGGAATTGCTCTGATAAAGCAGGTGATTCAACATATTTTAGTACTAGTAGCAATAAATTCGTCGAAAGGGATGTCTGGGATAGGTCAGGTAACTGCAGCTCATCCGCAATTTCTTGCACGGTTTGTTGAACCTTATTTAATAGTAGGGGATACTCTTTAGCCAATACATCCGAAACTTTTTTTCCTAAAGGATTGTTATAATTCCAGCTTTCTATAAAACAGAAAAAGGCAAAAAAGATTTCTTCGTCTTGCAAATAAACGCCTTCTCTTTTATACAAATCCTTTAAAAGTGGTGCATAAAGAATGAACAATGGATCATTTGTATCAAAGCTAAAGTCATTAATTGGACAACCAGCTTTGATCCGGATGCTATTAATGAAAAACCAGCAAATGCCAAAAATTTGCTCTGTATCCACATATAAGTCATCGGTAAGTTTCTTTGTCAAAAAGTGCAAATAATGTTCCTCATGAATTGAGTAATCCTCAAAAAAATAATTATTATGCGTAAAAGGCAGTAGCAGCCGGTGATAAAAAATCCGAATGGCACTCTCTTCACCGAGTAAATACGCATGAGTTGAAGTCAAACGGATTTTGATCTTAAAGGGCAGTAACTGACGATTGATTTTTGTTCGTTGACGTTTAAGTGTTTCATAAGAGACCCCCGTTTCTTCTAAAAACTGAGGCACGTTTAATTCTTTTGTAAAGAATAATTGTTTGAGTAGTTGCAGGCTGACGGAATGTGGCAGGAAGGCCTCCCAAATATCGTTCGTCAAAGACTGTTCTTGTGATAGTAAACGAATACCGCCTTTGTCTGAGAGTAATTCCCAATGTTCTGGCAAATAGTCGCGAATCAGTTGTAAATCAGAAAAAACTGTTCGTTCTGTCGTTTTAATTTTTTTGGCTAGTTCTTTAGCAGTTAACTGTGAATGATTCAACAGCTGTTCTAGGAGTAAAATTTGACGATAAATATCCTTTTCAGTAATGATTTTTTTCAGCATTGAGTACATGTAGGAATCCCCCTTGAAATCAAGGATACGAAGAAAGGCTGGATGGGTCAAGTGACAGCCGTCTCATCTTGGATGAAGGGAATCTAAGTGTTAGGGATTTTTTTTACAGACAAAATAGTCTATACTTCTATAGGTAAGAAAAAATGCTTTATCAGAGAGGATGGACATCATGTTACAACGAAAAATTGGCAACAGCTATTGGGAAACCTCTGCAATTGCTCTAGGGATCATGCGAATGGCAGCGTTAACGCCGGAAAAAGCCGCAGAAGCATTAGATGCTGCTTTAGAAAGTGACATTAATTTTATTGATTCAGCGGATATGTACGGAGATGGAAAATCAGAATTGGTTTTTGCTTCAGCAATGAAAGAAGCAGGAATCTCTCGTAATAAATTCTTTATTCAATCAAAAGGCGGGATCGTTACGGTCGACGGGAAACGCTATGATTTTTCAAAACAACATCTATTGGATTCAGTTGATGGCATCTTGAAGCGGATGGAGATTGACTATCTAGATAGTTACCTATTGCATCGTCCTGATCCATTGATGGAGCCAGAAGAAATCGCGGAAGCTTTTGATATTTTACAAGCAAGCGGCAAAGTTCGTCACTTTGGTGTATCTAACTTCAATCCTGAACAATATGAGCTGCTGCAATCCTATGTGGATCAAAAATTATTGATCAATCAATTGCAGTTCTCGATTATGCATACAGGAATGATTGATTATGGTATGCACACAAACATGACAGATACTCGCTCATTTGACCATGATGGTGGCATATTAGAATTTTCTCGTCGTAAGGGTGTGACGATTCAAGCGTGGTCGCCATTCCAATACGGTTTCTTCGAGGGTGTTTTTGTCGATAATGACAAATTCCCAGAGTTGAATGAATTATTAGATAAATTAGCGAAAAAATACGATACCAATAAAAATGCCATTGCGACTGCCTGGATTTTGCGTCATCCAGCCAATATGCAGGTGATCCTAGGTACCATGAACCCAACACGGATCAAAGAAAGCGCGGCAGGAGCAGATGTTACGTTAACGAAACAAGAATGGTACGATGTGTACTTTGCGGCAGGTAATGATTTACCGTAAGAAGTATTAAATTGATTTTTATAAAAATAGCTGAGCAGTTAACTTTCTGTCTCAGGTAAAAAAGAGTCAAGAATTAGCAATTATTTTAATTGCTGATTCTTGGCTTTTTTGTCTTTTCAACTAAGTAAGCTTGTTGGCAAACGTATATCAAGCCCTCGCTAATTAATTTTAAATGAAAAATAAACTAAAATATAAAGTGTGGTTTTGATGTTATTAATTATTTTTACGTATATACAGTTGAAATTGATTTTTAGTTAATTTATAATGGCTATAAATAAATTATAAACTAATTAATTTCTTTCAGAAGGTAAATTATCTGAATTTGAAATTAATTTTTAATAATGACAAGTCATTAAAAATAATTTGGAACAGTTAGTTGAATTGTAGAATGCTTAATCAAAAGCATGCCTGAAGAATAACTATCGTTGTTTTATGTAGTCAGTCGCTCCGTTAGTTAGAGGAAGTCATGATGCCAACCTATTGGGCCCTAATAAAGAAAGTTGGCGCTTTTGCAATCCATTTTATACATATAGTTTAAAGGTGTAATTTGTACTATTTACGCGATTAAAACGATTTTTAGAAACAAAGAATATATATTTTAAGGATTGAGAGGATGAGACAAGTGAAAAAAAACAGGTGGATTCTTTTGTTTGGTTTTGTGTTAAGTATTTTCTTATTTGGAGTAGCTGAACAAAGCGTTTCAGCCGATGAGTTAACGGTGAATACAGTAACGGATCTTCAGGATGCGGTGAAAAATGCTCCCGAAAATCGTAAGGTGACTCTAGGAGGGACTTTCCCTTCTGATATAAATACAACGATTGCTCTAGTGGAATCGCCCTATCAAGTTGAAGTTGATGGTGGAGGAAGAACCCTTCAGTCTTCTACAGGTAAACAACTATTTTCATACAGCGGTGGGTCTGGAACGGCTGACTCTACCTTGACACTTAAGAATTTTACGCTAGAGGGCTTAGGAAATGTCGCTCGGGCACTAACAGTTTCAGGGTATAAAGGAGAATTCATTTTAGAGAATACCTTAGTAAATAATTTCAAGGGCTTTGATGATGGCAGTGCCTTTTATACTAGCGGAAATACGACATTGAAAAACTGTACATTCTCCAACAACATCAATAGTTCATCGGGATATTCAGGTGGTGCGATTGCTAGTAAAGGTTATTCTGCCAAGTTTAACGCCTATAACTCAAAGTTTATTGGGAATGAGACACGTCAAGCGGGTACAGGAAATGTCGGTGGTGAAGGTGGAGCGATCTATTTCTTCCAGCCAAGTGCTTCGGCGAAATTTACTTTCAAGAATAATTATTTCGAAGGAAATAAATCTGTTGAAGATGTTTCTGGCGGCGGAAAAGCAAAACTAGCTGATGGCGGAGCAATTGCTTTCTTTAATACCGTTGATGGAACGGATATTCAATTTGATGGCAATTCATTTGTGCGAAATATTGCTGGTGACGATGGCGGAGCAATTCTGATTCAGACCAATGCCAATATTTCCAGTGCGGCGACATTTAGAAATAATACCTTCTATCAAAATAAAGCTTTGGGACAAGATATTTCTTTAAATAATGGTGGTGCTATTCAAATTTATGCCAATGGTGGTTTAACAGAAGGGAGAAGAGCGGCCGTTGATTACATCAATAACTCATTTGTCGAGAATGAAGCGGTCTATGAAGGTGGAGCGATCGGTAGCTCCGGCTATGGCTTGAATTATTCCGCAGGACGTTATGCGAATAACCTGTTTGCAGGAAATAAATCTCGAACTGCCAGCAAGAACAACATCGCGGACGGTAAAGTTGATGGAGCAGGGAATATTGAATCCAATCTTGGCTATGATAATGGAACAGCAACATCTGTAACCATGGAGAATGTTTTTGGAACTGCACCAGTTGGTTTAGTTGATAATTACAATAAGATCACAGCAGGAACAACAAGTGATGCGATCATTTTGCCTACGGTACCGATCGCACCAGAAAAAATGGCAGATGATCAGGTAGAGAATCTACGTGAGGTGAATGAAGACCAGCGAGGATTGCCGCGGACGACGAAAGCAGATATTGGTTCAGTCGAAATTGATTGGATTAAATATGATAGTAATGGCGGGATTTTTGATTTGGGTGCGGCATTATCAAAATATGAAGGTACGATCTATTATGAAGGAACACAACCTGAGACCTATTACCAAGTCGGCTATAAGGATCTGAATCAAACGATTCCAGCGGGTACGGATTTAAAAGCGACACGTGAGGGTTATCAGTTTGCCGGCTGGTCAAAGGATAAGGATGCAAAAGATCCTGATGCTAATTTGGCTGCTGGTCAAAGCATCACGATACCAAAAGGCAATGAAACGTTGTATGCTGTTTGGAAAAAATCAGAGCCTGTGATTGTTCATTACATGACCTACGATGAAAACAAACAGCTAGTGAAAATCAGTCCAGATGAAACATTAACTGGAGGCTTGGGTGAAGCCTATCATGCCAACATCAAGCAGATTGATGACTATGTTTTTTCAGGCGTGAAAGAGGGAGACTCGATTACTGGTTTCTTTAGCGAAGAAGCCAAAGAAATTACCTTGATTTACACGAAAACGTTGAAAGAGAAAGGGATTGTTTTAGCTCAATATCAGGACGAAGCGGGTAAACCGTTAGCCGGTGATGACGTGATGACCGGAGAGATCGGAACAGACTATACAACGACGCAAAAAGTGATCGATGGGTATGTATTCAAAGAAGTCGTTGGCAGTCCAACCGGAAAATATGTATCTGGGATTACAAAAGTGGTTTATGTATACACGAAAATCCCTGCTGAACAGGGCAAAGTGATCGTTCATTATCAAGACGAAGAACAAAATCCATTGAATCCAGATGTTGAATTAACCGGAGAGGTTGACGCCATTTATACGGCGGAAGTGAAACCTTTTGATGGCTACGTTTTGAAGGGAATCGTAGGAAATGTGAGTGGGAAATACACCGCTCAAGATCAAGAAGTGACATTGATTTACGCGAAGAAAGGCACGAGCACAGGGAGTGAAAAAGGTGTTTTAATTGTTCAATATCAAGATGAGACTGGGCATCCCATCTTAAATAGTGAAGTCACGATCGATGAAGTGGATAAAGACTATGAGACGACACAAAAAGATATTGAGGGATATACATTTAAAGAGGTTCAAGGTGATGCTAAAGGGAAATACGTTGACGGTATCACGACGGTGACGTATATCTACACAAAAAATGCAGAACCTGAGACACTAGGCAAACTAACCATTCATTATCAAGATGAAAAAGGGCAACCGTTAGCAGATAGTGTTACTAAGGAGCAACCGATTGGAACATCGATTCCGTTGGAGTTGCTGAATAAGTCCATTGAAAACTATGTATTGAAGGAGATCAAAGGATTTACCTCAGGTATTTTCACAGAAGAGGATCAAGAAATTACGGTAATCTATCGTAAGTTGACTGGGAAGGTCATTGTTAATCATATCAGCGATTCTGGTAAAGTATTAGAAAATCCCATTCTGATGAGTGGTGATGTGGGCTCAACTTATGAGAGTGCCAAAAAAGAATTTAAGGGTTATGCATTCAAAGAAGTTTTAGGTAAATCAACAGGAACCTATACAGCAGAACCTCAAATTGTTACCTATGTATACAGTAATAAAGCTACGATTCGTATTCTATATGTTGATGAAAAAGGAGCGGAATTAGTACCGTCCGAGCAAAAAACCGGGATTATCGGTGATAAATATGAAGCAGAAGCCAAAACGATTGATGGCTGGACGTTGAAGGAAACGCCGAAAAATGCCAAAGGAAATTATCAAGAAAAAGAGCAGACAATTACGTATGTCTACCTTAAAGATAATAAATCTGGGGGAAATACTGAAAGTGACAACACAGGAAATGGTGGAGAAAATACCAACATTGTGATTGCTGGGGGAACAGTCTATCGATCAAATAAGGCCCTTCCAACCACCGGTGACGGGAGTGCAGCAAGAGGAAAAGCATTGCCAAGAACAGGCGAAGAAAAAGATCATGTGCTAATTCTCGCCGTATGCGGCTTGTTACTAACGGCCGTTGCTGGTTATGGACTTATTGGAAAAAGAAGAGCTTAGAATTCGCAAAAGAACATGGCTAGTACGTTCGCTAGGCCTCAGAAAAGATTAAAAAAAGATAGTGTTGGTGGCAATCACCAACACTATCTTTTTGCGAAGAGGAGCAAAAAATATTCTTTAGAATAAAGAGGAGAATCTCATCATTGATAGGAAATCTTGTTTGGTAGAGGTCAAAGTGGGAATTTTGCCTATTGAAATAACAGATATTTGAATAGGCAAGATGGATTATTCATAATTATTAGCTATTGGATGTAATCAAAAAAGGAATGAGGGTACCTAGACCAGAAAAATATTTTTTTTATAGAAATTTCATCTGATTTTTGACGAAATAGCTATAAAAATATGAAATCACAGTTTTATATGAAAATGGAATCATGGTTTATTGGAAAAAGATTAGAAGCTGGAACTTGCTGGAAATTTTATTTTTGACTGTGCACAATCGAAAATAATAGATTTGATTGTGAGAAAAATAGTTTGAGTGTTAGTAAATAAATAGTCTTTATAAAGAGTGTTTTTGTTTTCTATTACTAAATAAAAAATCATATTGTGAAATAAAAAACGACATTTTGGAGACTTTGTTTTCAAAAAAGGAAGTCCAGCTTTCTTATCCCAAAAACTAAATATTCCATTATTAAATAAAATCAATTAGAAAGATTTTAACTTTCATTACAATTCAAGGAATTGTCGAGTATTAAAGTTGTAAACGGTATCAATCGCTTATACACTGAGTATGTAAGTTACGAAAGCGCAAACAAAAAAATAAGCTGTTCATTTTCGATGGATGAAAAAATAACAACTTGAATTGCGCAATAATCAGTATGGAGGAGAATCGTTATGAGTTCAAAAGTTCTTGACCAATTTCTTGAAACGAATTTGGAAGATCTAAAAGAAAAAGGATTGTTCAACACGATCGATATTTTAGAAGGAAGCAATGGTCCGATCATTACAGTGAATGATAAAAAGATGATCAACTTAGCATCGAACAATTATCTAGGATTTGCTACTCGCCCTGAATTAATCGAAGCGGATGTAGAAGCAACGAAACATTATGGTGCAGGTGCCGGCGCGGTTCGAACAATCAACGGAACTTTAGACATTCACCAAAAATTAGAAGAAAAAATCGCTGAGTTCAAAGGAACGGAAGCTGCAATTGCTTTCCAATCAGGCTTTAACTGCAACATGGGTGCCATTTCAGCAGTGATGAAAAAAGGCGATGCGATTTTATCAGATGAATTAAACCACGCATCAATCATTGATGGCTGTCGGTTATCGGGTGCGAAAATCATCCGCGTCAACCACCAAGATATGGAAGATTTAGAAGCGAAAGCCAAAGCAGCGACCGAAAGCGGCGAATACAACAAAGTCATGTACATCACCGATGGCGTCTTCTCAATGGACGGCGATGTAGCTAAGATTCCTGAAATCGTAGAAATTTGTGAAAAATACAATGTGATCACTTACGTTGATGATGCTCACGGAACAGGTGTGATGGGTCACGGTCATGGAACGGTAAAACATTTTGACATGCAAGAGCATATCGATTTCCAAATGGGCACATTGTCAAAAGGGATCGGTGTTGTTGGCGGATATGTTGCTGGAACGAAGCAATTAATCACTTGGTTGAAATCACAGGCACGTCCATTCCTATTCTCAACCTCATTAACACCTGGGGCTGCGGGTGCTTGTATTAAAGCCATTGATTTGATTGAAGAACATCCGGAATATGTTGATACACTTTGGGACAATGCGAATTACTTTAAAGCGGAATTGAAACGTATCGGCTATGATATCGGTAAATCAGAAACACCAATTACTCCCGTTATCGTTGGCGATGAAAAATTAGCGCAAGAATTCTCTAAGAAATTATTGGAAAACGGTGTTTATGTAAAACCGATCGTATATCCAACTGTACCATTAGGAACCGGTCGTGTACGGAACATGCCAAACGCAGGCCATACGAAAGAAATGTTAGACGATGCAATTAAAGTCTACGAAAAAGTTGGAAAAGAACTAGGCATCATCAAAGAAACCGTTCAATAAAAAAATCAAATTTAACATATAGAGAGAGGAAGTCACATCCATGAAAAAAGTATTGATTACAGGCGCATTAGGACAAATTGGTTCAGAATTAACAGAAAGATTACGCAACGATCTAGGAGTAAAAAATGTCATCTCAACCGATATCCGCACGGTTGAAGGCAGCCCGGTCGTAGAAAACGGTCAATTTGAAGAATTAGATGTAACCGATTACGAAAGCTTTTTAGATGTAGCAAAACGTTATGAAGTAGATACGATCATTCATTTAGCAGCGTTACTTTCTGCAACCGCTGAAAAACGTCCTGCTTTTGCTTGGAATTTGAATATGACTGGGTTGATGAATGCCTTAGAAGTAGCACGTGAGATCGGACCAAAAACGAAATTCTTTGCACCATCTTCAATTGCAGCTTATGGTCCAGATTGCGAACCAGACAACACACCACAAGATACAGTAATGCATCCTACTACCATGTATGGAGTGACCAAAGTAGCGGGTGAATTATTAGAAAACTACTACCATGATAAATACGATGTAGACAGCCGTTCTGTACGCTTCCCAGGCTTGATCTCATATAAAGTAGAACCTGGTGGTGGTACAACAGATTACGCAGTAGATATTTATTACGAAGCATTAAAAAACAAATCTTACACCTCATTTATCGACAAAGGAACCTATATGGATATGATGTATATGGACGATGCGATCGAAGGAATTGTGAAATTGATGAACGCGGATGCCAGCCGTTTAGAACACCGTAACTCATTTAATATCACTGCGATGTCCTTTGAACCAGAACAAATTGCAGCATCAATTCGTCGTCGTATTCCTGACTTTGAAATGAAATACGATGTGGATCCAGTTCGTCAAGGAATCGCTAATTCTTGGCCAAATTCGATCGATGACAGCAATGCTCGCAAAGAATGGGATTTCAGTCCTAATTTTGATTTAGATAAAATGACTGACGAAATGTTAGAAAGATTATCAGAGAAATTTAAGGCAGAAGGCATCGAAACAAAAGTCTCTTTTGATAAAGTTAATTCGTAAAATGGTAGGGATTTCTTAATAGAACATGAGGAGGAACTAAGAAAAAAGGAAATGTTTAAAATAACGTTTCCCTTTTTCTTTCTCCATGTTAAAATAATGTCCGAACAAATAAGGAAAGTTATTAAACAACTGGTATATCGCAATTTTTGGTTTTATTTCTTTTATGTAATAACTTCAAATGTTTGTTTTAAAGATCAAGTTAAGAAGTGAACAAAGATCACTTCAAGAAGATTTAGGAGGAAAAATTATGGCAGTCGACCAACAAGAACTCGTGGGTTCACAACCAACTGGTGAACTGAAACGAACAATGACGTTCTTCCCAGCTCTTTCGACAGTAATGGGTACTGTAATTGGGGCGGGGGTATTCTTTAAAGCAGCCAGTGTTGCTGCAGTAACGGGATCAACGAGTTTGCACATGTTGTCCTGGTTCTTAGGCGGATTGATCAGTGTCTGTGCGGGGTTAACCGGTGCAGAATTAGCCGCAGCCATCCCAGAAACCGGTGGGATGTTACGTTATATTGAACGTGCTTATGGCGAATTTTGGAGTTTCTTACTTGGTTGGGCACAAGTAGTCATCTACTTCCCAGCAAATGTAGCGGCTTTAGCAATTATTTTTGCCACTCAGTTCAAAAATCTATTTGGTATGAGCGACTCAACGATCATTCCAATCGCGATCGTCGCAGCAGCCTCAATCATGTTGATTAACTTCTTAGGCTCAAAAGCTGGTGGGATGTTCCAATCAATCACATTAGTTTGTAAATTAGTGCCTTTAGCATTGATTGTCATCTTTGGTTTGATGCGTCAAGGCGATGTGTCTGTCAGCTTATTCCCAGTTCAAGCGGGACCAGCAGTTGGCGGATTTGCTCCAGCATTAGGTGCCGGATTGTTAGCGACAATGTTTGCTTATGATGGCTGGATTCACGTTGGAAACATTGCAGGAGAATTGAAAAAACCAGCGCGTGACTTGCCTCGTGCCATTGCTGGCGGAATCTTAGGAATCATGGCTGTTTACTTATTGGTGCAATTTGCTTTCTTGCGTACGATTGATATGTCTGCGTTAGCTGGAAACGAAAATGCGGCGATGGACGTTGCTGGAAAAATCTTCGGCGGCATGGGTGGTAAACTAGTAACGATCGGTATCTTAATCTCAGTATACGGAACAATCAATGGCTACACGATGACAGGGATGCGTCTTCCTTATACGATGGGACTTGAAAAACAATTACCATTCTCTGACAAATTAGTGAAATTAAACAAAAATCATGTTCCTTATATCGCAGGTATCCTAGAATTAGTGATCGCTATCGGCATGATGATGGTCGGCGGATTCGATATGCTAACAGATATGTTAGTCTTCGTTATCTGGATCTTCTATACATTAGTCTTCATCGCGGTAATTAAATTAAGAAAAACTGAACCGGATTTGGTTCGTCCTTACAAAGTACCGCTTTATCCAATCATTCCGATTATCGCGATTATCGGCGGAGTGTTCATCTTAGTGATGACCTTGATCAACCAATTCTCATTAGCAATGGTTGGTATTGCGATTACGGCATTAGGGATTCCTTTCTACATTTACTTGAAGAAAAAATATAAATAAAGAGTTAATTTAATCCACTGATTTACGAAAACACTTAGAACAGAATTTCTGTTTTAAGTGTTTTTTTGAACATTAAAGGAAGTATAACATTTTAAGCGGTCAAAGGATTGATACATCAATCTTTTGACCGCTTTTCATCTGGTCTTTTTCCTATTAAACTAGAGAGATGAAACCCAATATTTTACACGCCATTTTCTTTGATGAATATCAAAACTGGGAGAAATTCAATCAAAGGTACACGAGAAGGATTCGATCCGTTGTGAAAAGAGAAGTGAAGAAGTTTCGCGATTGTGGTGACCTTAAAAAAGGTTATCGTCTATTTGTCTGTGAAGGATGCCATAATGTAAAGAAAGTGGCTTTTCGTTGTAAAGGGAAATTTTGTCCAACTTGTGCAACTGGGGAAAGTCAACGGTGGGCAGAGGTTGCGGCGAATGATCTGTTTACAGTGACGCATCGACACGTCATCTTCACGATCGATGAAGGTTTACGTGAGATTTTTCTGAAGGAGAAGTATCGTAAGGAGCTTTTAAAAGGGTTAATGGACGAAGCTGCACGGATACTATTAGATTTTTTTAGAAAACACCATATACAAGCTGGGGTTGTGGCAACACTCCACACCTTCGGTTCTCAGCTAGAATACAATCCGCATGTTCATTTAGTCGTCACCATGGGTGGACTGACGAAGGATGGAAAATGGAAGGACTATGACTATTTTCCGTTCGCAATGTTGAGGAAATATTGGCAGAATGCGGTCCTAAAGCTTATTCGAAGAACCTTATCCCAATGGGATAAGGCACGAGTCCAGCCGCTTTTACAAGCGGCGTACACGAAAAATGCAGAGGGCTTTTACGTGCATGCACCCAAAAGGAGCCGAACTTCTCTCAAAAAGATATTAGAATATATCAGTCGTTATATGAAACGTGGTCCCATTGCTTTAAATCGTATCCTTTTGTACGATGGGAAAATAGTGATGTTTCAGTATCATGATAAACGAACTAACACGGATAAGATAAAGACGATGTCGGTAGAGGAATTTATTGGTGCACTGATTCGTCATATTCCAGAGAACCAGTTCAAAACAATTCGTAGATACGGCATTTATAGTCGGCGGATCAAGACAATCATGAAAAAAGTATTAAGTAATTACCAGAAAGAGATTCACCGAATGCTTGTGAATGTGAAGAAAGCACTTAAACCAAAATCATGGTGTGAACGAATAGCCGAAGAATTCGGAGTAAATCCATTGGAATGTACTAGATGTGGCGAATATTATGAATTTAGTGGAGTTAGTGTGTCTAAAAATGGACGACTTGTAGTGAAATATGCGAAGAATAAAGAATCGGAACGATTCATGCGAGAGGAGAATAAAAAAATTGGGGAAGAAGCATCGAAACGTAAGTATGAAAAAGAAAAAGAAGCAGCTTTTAAAAACCTTCGATTCCAATGGAGTGGTTCATTACATTTGTCTTGAATGTGGGATAAAGGAAAAAATTCCAAAGGAAGTGGTTCAATTTTTGGATGCAGAAGATGTTGCATTTGATCCTGAGAACGCTCCGCAATTTGATTGCGAAAAATGTGGTGGAGAGATGTATCCAGAATATTATAAGAACGTACTTGGATACGAATTTAGAATCAGTGATCGACAATAAAATGATTCATCTAAACAAAAAGTCCTCAGGAGCGGTTTTCTCCTGAGGTTTTCTTAATATAGAAAAGCCTAGTTGTAACAATAGAAATGGAGGTATGTGCTGTCTTTCTTCTATAAAAAAGCGAATATCAAGAAATTACCACAATGATGTGGCAATTGTCTGTGTTCTAAATGGAAACGCTATCTTTTATGATGGGTTTAGCAAGAGAAAGGATGGTTGATCTATGACAGGATTTCCAAAAGATTTTTTGTGGGGAGGTGCAGTAGCAGCCCATCAGCTTGAGGGGGCTTGGCAAGAAGGCGGTAAGGGAGTCAGTGTAGCAGATGTCATGACTGTCGGTGGACCCGGGGTTTCACGAAGAATCACTGAAGGTGTTTTAGAAGGCGAATATTATCCCAATCATGAAGGGATCGACTTCTATCATCGGTACAAGGAAGATATCGCGCTTTTTGCGGAAATGGGCTTTAAATGTTTTCGAACCTCGATTGCTTGGACACGTATTTTTCCAAAAGGGGATGAGGAAGTTCCGAATGAAGCTGGGTTAAAGTTTTATGATGACCTCTTTGATGAATGCTTGAAGTATGGCATCGAGCCGGTCGTGACCCTTTCACATTTTGAACTGCCCTATCATCTAGTCACTGAGTATGGCGGATTTGCTAATCGTAAGCTGATCGACTTTTTTGTTAAGTTTGCTGAAGTTTGTTTTACACGCTATAAGGACAAAGTCAAATATTGGATGACCTTTAATGAAATCAATAATCAAGCGAACTACAATGATCAATTTTTCCCGTTTACGAATTCAGGAATTGCCTACAAGGAAGGCGATGATCGTGAGCAAATCATGTATCAAGCCGCTCACTATGAGCTCGTTGCCAGTGCAAAGGCCGTTCAAATCGGAAAAGCGATCAATCCAGATTTTGAGATTGGGTGTATGATCGCGATGTGTCCGATCTATCCAGCAACCTGCAAGCCAGCTGATGTTTTGATGGCTCAAAAGGCGATGGAAAAGCGCTATTATTTTACGGACGTTCACGTATACGGTACCTATCCGGGGTATATGATGACATACTTCGCTAGAAAAGGGTATGATTTAGATATCACTTCAGAAGACTTAGCCGAATTGAAAAAAGGCACTGTGGATTACATTGGCTTTAGTTATTATATGTCTTTTGCGATTACGCATAAAGAGGACAATGTGTACTTCGACTATCACGAACAGGAAGATTTTATCAGAAATGAATACATCGGCATTTCCGATTGGGGCTGGCAGATTGATCCTGAAGGGTTACGCTATGCACTGAATTGGTTCACTGATCAGTATCGCTTACCACTGTTCATTGTTGAAAATGGTTTTGGCGCAATTGACGAAAAAGAAGCCGATGGCAGTGTCCATGATACGTATCGGATCGATTACTTCCGTGATCATATCAAAGAAATGAAGAAAGCTGTTGTGGAAGATGGCGTGGACCTAATGGGGTATACCCCGTGGGGATGCATTGATTTAGTTTCTGCGGGAACTGGCGAAATGAAAAAACGCTATGGGTTCATCTACGTTGATCGTGATAACGAGGGAAATGGTACGTTAGAACGTAGCAAGAAGGATTCGTTTGATTGGTTCAAACAGGTCATCGCTTCGAACGGTGAAGATTTAGGATAAAAAACGAATCTATGTTAATTCGTATTTACGTTAAAATAATAATAGATAAGTAAATAAAACTGAAAAAATTAAGATAAATAGGGAGGAAAAAACGATGAAAAAAGCATTAATTATCTGTGCCGGAGGAATGTCTTCATCCGTCATTGCAAAAAAAACAACAGAAAGTTTACAAGGGAAGGGCATGGAGATTCAAGTCGACGCGACTTCGCAATCCCAAGGAGCAAACACGATTGCCAAGGATGAATACGATTTGTATCTAGTAAGTCCGCAAACCAAAATGTATTTTGACAGCTTAGAAAAAAGTGCCAAGAAATACAATAAACCGATCGTGAACATTCCGCCACAAGCGTATGTACCGATCCCAATGGGTATTGATAAATTGTCGAATGTGATTCTTGAAAATATTTAGTAAGGGCTGATAACCATGTTGAGCAAGCGAGAGACACAAATCCTAAAATTATTATTTGACCATCGGCATACGTATTTGACGAGTCAAGAAATCGCTTCAGGAATTGATGTTTCTAATCGAACAGCGAGGAAATATCTTCATCTGCTGGAGGATGCATTAAAGCAGGAATCACTTGCTGCAATTGAGGCAAAACAAGGAAACGGGTACCAGTTGAAAATTGAGGATGCCAGGCGATTCGACGAATTTTATCTTAAAGAGGTCAAAAATCAGATGGCTTCCAAAGATATCACAACGATTCAAGAATCAAATGATCGACAATACTATATTTTGAACCGCTTGTTTTTTGAACAAAGTGCTGTCTATGTGGATGCGATTGCCGATGAACTGTTTGTATCTCGCTCAACCATATCGAACGATTTAGTTGAAATCAAAAAACTGATCACACCTTACCAAATCGAACTTCAAAGCAAAAGCAACAAAGGAATCTTCATTGTGGGCAATGAGCAAAACATTCGTCATTTCATTATGAACTATTTCTTTATGGAGCGGTTGCATGACAATTTATTTGCCTTCTCCATGTATGCGAACTTATTGGAAGGAATCAGCGTTGAGGAAATTGTCATTATTGTGTTAGATGAATGCCGGGAATCACAGTTAAAGCTTTCAGATTTCATCGTTTATAATTTAGTCCTTCATATTGGCTTAGCGATCAAACGGATTCAAAATGGCTTCTTAATGGATATTCAGGCGCCGATCTCTTTCGAGGAAGATTCGATTGAATATCAAACTGCTTTGAAAATCTTAGCCAGAATCGAGCAGGCGATGGGCATTACCTTTTCTTCGGAAGAAGCCGATTTTATCGCCTTGCACTTAAAGAACAAGATTACGGCCAAGACGATCTTAAAAAAGGCGGATGCGACAGAAGAGGAAATTCGGCTACAATTGCTAGCAACCTTGAAGGCGATCGATCAGGATACACCATTTGATCTAGCGCATGACACGATCTTAATTGATGGGTTGATGATTCATTTCATCCCGCTGTTAACCAGGCTGCAAAATAACTCTAGTATTGAGAATCCGTTGCTGGAGGAAATTAAGACGCAATACCCGGATTTGTTTGAACTGACGGTCAATTATTTTTCGAAAATGCCGGTTTTTAAACCGTATCAAGTGACCGAAGGGGAATGGGCCTATCTGGCAATTCATATCACCGCAGCGGTTGAACGCTATTTCAATGAACAAAAGACCCACGTATTAGTGATTTGTGCCACTGGATTAGGCAGTTCGCAAATGATCAAAAATCGTTTGGAACGCGAATTTGGCTCAAGAATCTTGATTGAAAAGGTCATTAGCTATTATGAAATCGCCGAGCAGGATTTAAGTCAAATTGATTTAATCATCTCTTCAATCAATTTAGGCAATATTGTTTTAAATGCACCAATCGTCAATGTCAGTGTTTTCTTAGGGAAAGAAGACATTCAAAAAATCAATCATGAAATATCTAGTAATAAGGGTAGCCATTTCGTTGCAGGTCGAAAAGAAAGTGACCAAAAAGAATTGGCGGAAGAACAAGTTGAATTAATTAAGCGAAGTTTCAAACCTGATTTATTTTATTTTGTTGAGGAGCATTCAACCAAGGATGCGGTGTTAAAAGAATTGATCAGCAAAATCGAAGCCGTCGAAGAAGCGGATCTGCAAGAGAATTTCTTCAATCAATTAAAGCTGCGAGAATCTTACAGTTCAGTTGTCTTTTCTGAATATATGGCCGTTCCGCATCCGATCGAAGCCTTGACCAAAGATGGGTATGTTGCTGTTGCGGTAGCGCCGAATGGGATTGCTTGGGATGATGACTATCAGAATATTCAGCTAGTTTTCTTGTTGTCGCCGGATAAATTAGGGCAGTTTGAGATAGACAAGGTTAGTCAAATGCTGGTTGAGATTATGGAGGAGGATACCTTCAGAAAAGCCTTAGCCTTCAGTGATACTTTTGATAACTTTAAAAAAGCGTTTATTGATCAATTCAAAAAAAGAGAGTAGAAGGAGAAAACAATGGACTCAGAAAAATTACAAGAAGCTGCATTTGAAATTATTTTGAGTAGTGGGGATGCCCGAACACTTGTACATGAAGGCTTCAAAAGTATGCGTGAAGGAAACTATGAAGAAGCAGAGGTACATTTGAACGAAGCAAATGATTCACTAGTCAAAGCACATAAAGCACAAACCGAACTCCTACAGCAATATGCCAGCGGAGAAAAAATTGAGATGGAAATCATCATGGTGCATGCACAGGACCATTTAATGACCACCATGACCTTACGGGAAGTGGCGATCGAGATGCTTTCATTATATCGGAAAGTATCGTAGCAAGGCGCCATTCATTATTAGGAAAAAGAGGAGAACAGACGATGGATAAAGAAACGATTAGTCAGTTAAAAAAAGAAACGGCACTGAAAAATTTTAGATACAATCGCTTCCTTTTACTCAGATATTTATTAGCCGGTTTTTTCTTTACTAATTTATACTGGTTGCTTTCTCTAGCGATGAGTAAAAGCGCGTGGTCACTGTTGCCTTTGGGGTTGATTATCCTTTCGATCCCGGCCATTGCCGAGCATTTACGTCTGTACGGCTATCCATCAGATGATGTTCGCGACCAGCTAAAATGGCATCGCTTGTACCAAATGACCCAAGGAATCATCAACATAGTTTTGTTGGTATCCGTTTTAACCAATGTAGGGTTTGAGCAAGTCTTTCCCTTTTTCACCAATAATGTTACCAGTAAGGGCTTTGTCAGCTGTATTCTATTAGTCGGTCTTTTGTTGTCAGGAGTTATTTTAAAACGGATTAAGAGCATTTATAGTCAAAAAGACAAACATGCATCATATATTACAGAATTCAGTAAACTAAATAAATAATGAATAAAGGGTGATTAAAAAATGGACGGATCAAATAATAAAGTCTTTGCTTTCTTAGAGAAAAACCTGATGGGCCCGATGGGAAAAATCGCATCACTAAAAGTTGTGCGAGGGATCATGGGTGCCGGTATGGGCGCAATTCCATTTACAATTGTTGGTTCAATGTTCCTAGTATTCAATATTCTGCCAATGACCTTCCCGTTTCTAGAAGGAATCTTCAATTCAACCTTCTTTAAATTTGAAAGCCTTTATATGTTAGCGAATAGTACAACGATGGGGATTTTGGCATTATATTTCTGTGTTGGTTTAGGATATGAATATACAAAGATCATTGCGGAAGAAGAAGAATTGAACATGGCTCCCATCACAGGGGCATTGCTATCAATGTTTGCGTTCTTCTTATCAATTCCACAATTAGTAATGGAAAAAGGCAGCGTTGTTCGTTTAACAAGCCTTGACGATGGCATCATCAATGGTTGGGCAATCGGCGGCGATGGGGTTTCTCGTTTAGGAACAGTCGGGATTTTTACCGGGATCATCATGGCGGTTATTGCGGTTCAGCTATATCGTTTGTGTGTGAAGCGAAATTGGGTCATCAAAATGCCAGAACAAGTTCCAGAAGGTGTATCAAGAGCCTTTACTGCACTAATTCCAGCGTTTGTTGTTGCTTTTGTTATTTTAATTATTATTGGCGTATTAGTCTTCTTTAATACAGATATTTTCCAATTGATCGCTATTCCGTTCGGCTTCGTAACGAGTATGACCAGCAGCTGGATCGGTGTCATGGTCATTTACTTCTTGATTCATGCGTTGTGGATCGTGGGGATTCACGGGGCTAACATTATTTCGTCATTGATCGCACCAATTACTTTAGGCAATTTGGCTTTGAATGCTGATGGCGCACACATTCCATTAGCTGGTGAATTCCAAAACGCCTTCGTAACCATCGGTGGTTCGGGTGCCACATTAGGTCTATGTATCTTCTTGGTTTACATGGCGAAATCGGAACAATTGAAGGTATTAGGGAAAGCAGCAATCGTTCCATGTTTGTTCAATATCAATGAACCGTTGATTTTCGGGATTCCATTGATCTACAATCCGTTTATGGCGATTCCATTCTTCTTAGCACCTATGGTTTCAGCATCAATTGCTTACTTTGCGATTCAATTAGAATTGATTCGTCCGGTAATCGCAAACATGCCTTGGCCTTCACCAGTTGGTGTCGGTGCCTTCATCAGTACCGGTGGTGACTGGAAAGCAGCCGTAGTCGCAATTATTTGTGCGGCATCTGCCTTCGTCATCTATCTGCCATTTGCGCGTGCTTACGACAAAAAATTGGTTGATGAAGAAGTAGCAAGTACCGAAGAAACGGCTGGAGAAAGTATTTCAGCATAGTTAGGTACTCAATCAAAAAATCGCATTAAAAGAAATAGCCGCCGGCAATTTGCCAGCGGCTATTTTTAGCGTTCCTCTTTTGTTGATTCGTAATAGTCTAAGAATAATTCGTGTAGTGCGGGATGCGTTTTACGCAGCTGCACCAACCGATTGGTCTCATAGGACATGAAACAGTGTTGACTGGTACCAGTCGTGACGAGTCGATCGCCTTTGTAGACGCGATATTCAAAGTCTAATCTCGTACCGGTATATTTAGTGACCACAGGTTTGATCAGCACTTCATCGCCGAAGCGAACCATCTCTTTGTATTCACAGCTGACACCTAAGACGGGGATCATAATACCGTCTGCTTCGATCTTTTCAAAGGGACAATCCATAAAGGTCAGAGCGTCAACGCGGGCTTCTTCAAACCAACGAATATAGTTAGAATGGTGGATAATGCCCATTTTGTCGGTTTCATAATAAAAAGGTTTGCGGGGATAGCCGGGATATTTTTCCATCATTCGTTCCTCTCACGTGCGTATTTTTTCATGTAGCGAGGAAGCGCCTCGCTGATTTTTGTAGGTAATACGACATAGCTGTCTTCAGCTAGATCGTCGCCAATCAAACTGTGAAGATAGACAGCGGCCGCGATCGTATCGGTATTTTTTTCAAACTGCGCTAAAAAGCTTGTGATCATTCCAGCCAAGGTGTCACCCATGCCGCCTGTTGCCATCGCTGGATTTCCTAGTGGATTTTGGTAGTAGGCAACAGCCTCATCATAGATAGTTGTTCGATGGCTCTTTAAGATGATCTTGGCACCTAAGAGTGCCTGCTTTGCCCGGTTGTTCTCATCGGTTTGCTGAATAAAGGATAAGCCGCTTAAGTGTGTCCACTCTGCTAAATGGGGAGTAAAGACTGTTTGCGCGGGAAATTTCAGAGACAATTTGTAGTCCTTGAAAAGCGTGATCGCTGAGCCGTCAATGACTAGCCATTGCTCGGCACGCTGTTGCTTCAATACACCTTTTAGCAGCATCGCCATTTCTTTTGAGAGTCCTAAACCAGGACCAATCAAGACCACGTCTGCTTTTTCTAAGACTTGATAAATAGTCGTTGTTTCGTTGAAGTCCAACACCATTGCTTCCGGTAAGCGGGCATGGAGTGCCGGGTGATTTTTTTCTGCAGTGACGACCGTTGTGAGCCCTGCTCCACCTTTAAGGCAGGCTTCGGCACTCATGATGATCGCTCCGCCGTATTGTTGATTGCCGCCGATCAAGACCACTCGTCCAAAGGTGCCCTTATGAGAAATCTCAGGCCTCTTTGTAATCACTTTATGTAGGATGTCTTCGCTTATTTGGACCATCTAGTCACCTGCTTTCATCAAATCAATCGTTGTTAATGGAAAGAATCGGATAAATTTCACTATGGGTATCATTATAAAGGAAAAAAGAGAATCTTTCCTAGTATTTCTTAAAGAGTTTTCATTTTTATTCTAGTCAAGAGAATGCTATCATTATAGTGGTTTAAATTATAGGATGTCAGTTCAACTTTTCGCAGTTTACTAAGAAGAGAAATCAGTTTCAAAAATTGAGCGAATCATCCGTGTAAATGCTTTAGTTGAATGATATACGGCATTCGAATCGAACTAATTTTTCCTTGAAAAATTAATTCTTTAAAACGAATAAGTAGGAGGAATCTTTCAATGACAATCGATTTTAAGAAAGAAGTCGAAGCACGTAAAGACGATCTATTAGCAGATCTATTCACTTTATTGCGTATCAAGAGTGAACGTGAAGACGACAAAGCAACCAAAGAAGCACCATTCGGACCAGGACCGGTGGAAGCATTAGAAAAAATGCTTGAGATCGCAGAACGCGATGGCTTCACAACGAAAAACGTCGACAACTATGCTGGCCATTTTGATTACGGTGACGGCGATGAAACCTTAGGAATCTTCGGTCACTTAGATGTGGTACCTGCTGGCGACGGTTGGGATTCAGATCCTTACGAACCAGAAATTCGCGACGGCAAATTGTACGCTCGCGGCTCAAGCGATGACAAAGGCCCATCAGTTGCGGCTTATTATGCAGTAAAAATTATCAAAGAATTAGGCTTGCCAATCTCTAAAAAAATTCGTTTCGTCTTCGGTACTGACGAAGAAAGCGGATGGGGAGATATGGATTATTACTTCGAACATGAAGAAAAACCTGATTTCGGTTTTTCACCAGATGCGTATTTCCCAATCATCAATGGTGAAAAAGGGAACGTAACAATGATCCCTCATTTTGACGGAACAAATGGCACTTCTTATGTTTTAGTAAGCTTCGAAGCAGGTTTGCGTGAAAACATGGTTCCCGGCAATGCAGTGGCAGAAGTAAAAGTTGCCGATGCAGATACTGCGGAAAAATTAGCCAAAGAATTTACAGATTACGTAGAAAACAACCCGGTTAGCGGTAAAGCAGATGTTGCTGGTTCAACCGTTACCTTACATTTAGACGGAAAAGCGGCTCACGGTGCTAGCCCTCAATTAGGAACAAACGCGGGTACTTTCTTAGCAGTATTCTTGAACAATTATGATTTCGACAAAGGGGCCAAAGCCTTTATCGAAAACAGTGCAAAATACATCCATGAAGATGTTTATGGCAAGAAATTAGGCGTTGAGTTCAACAATGAAAAAATGGGTGAATTGACAATGAACGCTGGAATCTTCAGCTTCAAAGACGGTCAAGAAAATGATAACCGGATTACGTTGAACTTCCGTTACCCTAAAGGTACAACAAACGATGAAATCAAAGCAAAATTAGAAGAATTATTCGGTTCAGATGTGAAAGTAACAGAAGGTGCGCACCACATGTTGCCTCACTATGTACCAGCGGATGATCCATTGGTTGCGACCTTGTTAGATACTTTCGAAGAGCATACAGGAATCAAAGGGGAAGAAAAAGTCATCGGCGGCGGCACATTCGGTCGTTTACTAGAACGCGGTGTGGCTTACGGCGCACAATTCCCAGGCTTCGAAGATACGATGCACCAAGCCAACGAATACATGTCTGTTGAAGACATTTTGAATTCTGCAGTGATTTACGCAGATGCAATCTATCGTTTAGTTAAATAAGCGGAATAGATCGCAGGCCTCACAATTTTTATTGTGAGGTCTTTTTTTGCTTCTTGATTGGTAAATGAGCAGAATTTCCTGTATGCTTTTTGCGAAGTAGCTATTTTTAAGTGAAGGGGAAATTGAACATGAAAAAAAGATCAATTATTTTAAGTACAGATCCGGGAATTGACGATGCGGTAGCGATCGCTCTTGCCTTGTTTAGCGAAGAGCTGGACGTTAAGCTCATTTGCCCGATTTTTGGCAATGTCAGTTTGGCCAATACGAAGGCGAATACGGAAAAGCTGATGACTTTATATAAAAAAACGCCAAAGATCGTTACTGGAAGTTCGCGTCCGCTTTTAAGAGAAGCCATCGATGCCAGTGAAATTCACGGTGAATCCGGGATGGATGGCTATGACTTTCCGGAAGCTACTATTTTTTCCGATCATTCAAGGACAGCCGTGCAGGCGATGCATGAGGTGGTTAGTCAGGAAGAGCAGACGACTTTAGTCGGGATTGGTCCATTGACAGATATTGCGTTGTTCCTGCATCTATATCCCGAAGATTTAGCCAAAATTGATCAAATCGTGGTGATGGGCGGCAGCTTAGGTCGTGGCAATTATGGCGTGCTTTCGGAGTTCAATTTCGCTGCTGATCCTGAGGCAGCAAAAATGGTCTTTGATAGTGGCGTCCCTATTCAGGTGGCACCATTGGAGGTCGGTGATCAGGCGAAAATCATGCCTGAGGTGACGGAAAAGTTAAGAGGCTTTGGGGAAATCGGAGAAATGATCTATCAATTGTTCACGAAGTACCGCAGTGGCAGTTTTGAAGCGGGATTAAATATGTATGATGCCCTTGCAATTGCCTTGATTTTAAAACCGGAAATGTTTGAGCTGGTTTCTACTAGAGTGGAGATCGAAACAACCGCCGCATTAACCTATGGGGCGTCACTGATCGATCTTAACAACTATCTTGAGTTACCAGCAAATGCGGAAGTAGCGATCAATGTGGATGCGGAAAAATTTGAACAATGGTTTGTTGAATCTTTTGCAAAAATCAAATAAATTTTTATGGGTTAAGCATAATAGTTTCGTTTTATGGAATTTTCACGTAGGGTAGATAGTGTGATAAGTAAAGTAGGCTATATCGAGTTTTACATTTTACTAGGTCTAAGAAATTAGAATCTTTACAATAAAGAGTTCGAATAATTAGCGAAGGATAGCCGCTTGAAAATTAAATCTGAAACGTGAAAGAGGAGATAACATGAGCGAACCAAACTTAATTGATCCAAGAAGTCTGTTTCATGGAGGAAAGTTTAAGAAGCAAGATCAAGAAACTCCTGCACTGCAAGATGAGATGGGACCAAAGCCAGACTGTGGCGAAGACAGTTATGTAGGAAGTAAAAAATTAGAAAATCGCCGGGTATTGATCACTGGCGGGGACTCTGGGATCGGAAGGGCCGCGGCCATTGCCTACGCACGTGAAGGTGCCGATGTGGCGATTCATTATTTCCCAGGGGAAGATAGAGATGCCAAAGAAGTGGCTGATTATGTCGAAAAAGCCGGCAGAAAAGCAATCTTGTTACCATATGACTTACGGGAAGACCATGCACCAAAAGAAATGGTGGCAAAAACCGTCGCAGCTTTTGGCGGCCTAGATACCTTAGTTTTAAATGCGGCACAGCAAATCTCTCAAGAATCAATTGAAGAGTTGCCTGTTAAACAAGTTGAAGATACCTTCAAGGTAAACATCGTTTCTATGTTTGCGATTGTGCAAGAGGCGTTGCCACATCTACCTGCAGGAAGCAGTATCGTGACGACGACATCAGTTCAGGCCTTTAATCCAAGCGATCATTTGATGGATTATGCCTCAACGAAAGCGGCGATCGCCAACTTTACAGTCAGCTTAGCCAGTCAATTAGCGAAAAAAGGGATTCGGGTGAATGGTGTTGCGCCAGGACCAATCTGGACGCCTTTACAGCTCGATCAAGGACAACCAAAAGATGCACTGCCTGAATTTGGTCAAGATTCATTATTGGAGCGGGCAGGCCAACCAGCAGAATTGGCGCCAGTTTATGTCTTTTTAGCTTCAAATGATGCCAGCTATGTCACTTCGCAAATTTATGGTGTGACCGGCGGCGAACCAATCAATCTTTAAGAACAAGCAAAAAGCGTATGCCGATCCATTCGGCATACGCTTCTAGTCGTTTATTACGCGATCAATACTTAAGACAGCTCCGGTTTTCGCGTCCGCTTTAAATTCATAAGCGACTAAATGATCATCCTCTGTACGGGTAATTCCGCCAGAAAGGATATCCATCGTGATCGCAAATTTTTGCATGCGTTCGGTGTCAAAGGAAATCCAAGAACCTTCGATGGGACCTTCTTTCAAGAACGCGGCTTTGATTTGCTCTAAAACTTTGTCCGGAGACATCTTTTGTTTTTTTCGATAATAATGATTCGCAGCAATGCCAGCGGCTAAGCCGATCGCTGAACCAATCGCCAGACCTTGAGCGAGTTTTTTTGTTTTCTCCATAATACAAATCTCCTTCTTCGTATGAAGTGACTATTCTTATTAGATACGCGTTTATGTGTATGCCTTATTCTACCATTGTTATAAATGATTTTGAAAATTTTAAGCCATTATTTTGCAGAAAAAAGAAACGACTTCGTAGAGCTTCTTTTAGTTGGAAACATGGATAGAAAAGAAGCGGCAATCCCCAAAAAAGAATCAGCGATCCAAAGCGATCACTGATTCCTTTTTTTGTTTTATGGATTAGATGGAACTGCCGGCGTAAAAGCCATCGCGGATAGCGTCGCCGATTTTCCCGATTTTATTACTATCGCCGAGTATCCGTGTTTTGGTGTGGTATTTTTCCTTGATGCTGTTTACTGTCGTCAAGACCGGTTTTACTCCAAATGCATTGATGACGGTATCTGCTGCGACTTTTTCAACGGTGCCGTCTGCTTTTTCAATCATCACGCCTGTTTCATCGATCTCGGTTACTTTTGCTTGAGTGATCATTTTAACCTTGTTAGCGGCTAATGCGTTCATCAATGAAATCCGATTGATAAACATTGCATCCTCTGCACAGTTATCCTTCATTTCAATAATCGTGACCTTTTTGCCCATTTCAGAAGCGATTTCTAATGCGCCATCACAACCGGTAGAGCCGCCACCGCAGATAACGATATTTTCTCCATCGATCAGGGATTCATCCTGATGGCATTCGATCATGGTCGCAACGTTTGGCGAATCGATCCCTGGAATAGGCGGTACCAGTGCTTCCGCTCCGCAGCCCACGAAAATCTGATCACACTCAGCTAAGATGGGATCATCTGAACAAACGAAGGTATTTAGGTGAACATCGATCCCAAGCTTTTCCAGCTGCTTTTCATACCACTGACTGAGTAATTGAATATTGATCTTAAATTTGGCCGTTGCTACATCTCGCATAATCCCGCCAAGACGGGGACCGGCTTCGTATAAGCTGACATCATGGCCTCTTAATTTAGCGACTCGCGCCGCTTCCATGCCCGCTGCGCCGCCGCCGATAACGACAATCTTTTTAGGGGCTTCTGTGACCTCCAATTTGAAGCGTCGTTCCTCCATTGCCTGAATATTTACCGAACAGCCCAGCTTCGTATGATTGTTCCAAATTCGGCCAATACAGTTCTCATTACAGCGCAGACACGGACGGACATCTTCGCGTTGACCGGCTAACAATTTATTCGGCAAATCAGGATCAGCGATCAGCGCGCGACCCAGCATCGCAAAATCTGCCGTTCCTGATTGAATCAATTCAACCGCGGATTCGGGATTATGGGTTCCGGCATTTAATAAGGGCACGGAAACGGCCTTGCGTGCCGCATCGGTGACATACGACATACACGATTCACCTAAATAAGAAGGCGGGAAGATATAATCCAGTGTTTCGTAACAGCCGGCATCAATATCAAAGGCATCGACGCCTTCTTCTTCTAATAATTTGATCAAAGGCAGGGAATCTTCCAGCGTTCGTCCACCTTCGAAGCGATGATCCAAAGAGATTCTAAAGAAGATGGGCAGTTCGTCACCAACTGCTTTGCGAATCGCCTGAATGATCTCACGAGGGAAGCGAGCAAAATTTTCTGGCGAGCCGCCGTATTCGTCGGTTCGTTTATTCCAAACAGGGGACATAAACTGATCCACCAGATAGCCGGCATGGGCATGAATTTCAATGCCGTCAAAGCCCGCGTCTTTAGCTAAACCGGCTGCAAAGGTAAAGCCATCCATGACGGCTTGAATATCCTCTTTCGTCATTTCACGACAAGGGACATTTGGATCAAAAGCCGAAGGGATCGGCGACGCCGACATCGGCGGTCGTCCTAATGTATCAGGAAAGGCATTCCGCCCCGTTCCACAGGTGATTTGGCAAATGACTTTCGTTCCATAACGATGGACCGAGTCGCATAAGGAGGTCAATGCCGGTAAGACGGTAAATGAATCCAAGGTTCCTTCCATGGAGCCTTGAGCGATCTCTTCGTTTAAAGGCTGGCAGCCTAGAATGATCATGCCCACGCCGCCTTTGGCACGTTCAACAAAATAATCGATTTCCTGCTCATCTTTTCGACCGCTGGCAAAGGCGGAGTTCGTTCCCATCGGCGACATCACGAGGCGATTTTTAACTTCCATCTTCCCAATCGAAAAGGGCGTAAAGAGTGTCTGATAATCCATGATTATTCCTCCCCGTCTTCAGCAAAAGGTGTCGCATAGTAACGATAAACATCGTATTGGATCACGATCGGATCATTGGTAAAATCGACTCTGCCGATCCCAAAGCAGGCGATCCGGTTGCACCAGTCATATCTGGAGTCGTCCGTATCTAATACCGGCATTGGCTGCGTGCCCATCACCGCGGGGAATTTTCCATCTGCGTAATCCGCCGCCGCTTCCGCTGAGCCTAAATCGATCCGTCCTTTGTAAAACATATTGATGTCTGCGCCATCCTCGGTCTCGATCATTGCTCGACAATCAACATCGACGATTCCGTTTGGATGAACAGTCGACCAATCCGCACCAACAGGTAATATTTTTCCATTAATTTTTGGACCCCAAACCTTCCCGCCAGTAATCACCCCGGTCACTCGGGTTGAACCCGTCGGTAATTTTTGAATAAACATCTTGGCATCCACATCGATCGAATAGGTAAAAATATGTTCGATCTTAAACTTGTTCAATTCAAATTCTGTCATTTCTTTGTCCTCCTTTTTTCTTCTTGAGAAAAGCGTAACATGTGAACGTTTTCTTTCCATTGGTAAAATGACTGATTTTTTTAGCTATTGTCGTCAAAAATTCCAATAGATGCTACTATTAATCTATAAATAGCGGGATGAGGAGGGCGAATGATGGAGTACAATGAGCAAACACTAGCAGAATTTACCAACCAAGCGATTGAAAAGATTTCACAAGGCTGTCGTATCGAAGAACTGGCGCAATTTACCTATCAGACATTTCAACTGCCGCTGATCGTAGCCAATCCAGGCTATCGCTTGATTGCTTATGCCGGTGGCGAGAATATTCACGACCCTTACTGGCAGCAGATCATTTCCAGCGGCGAACCCACGGACCATACGATTATGAAATTTTACATTGACGATGGTCTGATGGAGGCGATCACGGGCTCGGATGAAGCACTTTATATTGATTGGGGCGTTTGTATGGACTATCCTCAGACCTGCGGCCCGATCTATATCGATCATAATTTGGAAGGCTTTGTCAGTATCTTATTCATGGATGAAGCGCGTTTGGAATTTTCCCTGAAATTAAATAATCTGCTGCGACAGCTTTGTGCCATTTTGATGCAGTCGAATAATTTTCGGTTAACTCGTGCCATCAATCCGGTCAAGGAATTGCTAGCCCAAAAATTCTTTGATATTGAAAACTATCCAGATGTCGCCTCTTTAGCAGGCTATCTCGAAATCGTTCAGCTGCAGCCAAGCTATTGCGTGGTTGTTTTGTCAGAAAAAAATAAGGATACGATGCGCTTTTCTCAATTGAAGAGTCGGATCGTCCGAGAGTGTGGGAACATTCTTTATTATGAAAAGGAGCAGAAATTGTATGTGCTGTTTCATCAGCTAAGAAAAGCGGGCTTTGAGCCCACGTTTTTGAAGCTGATCAACCAGAGTGACTGCTATTGCGGAGCCAGTACCGCTTTTGTTTCTTTAGAGCAGCGGTCAGTGTTTATTCAGCAAGCCGAATTGGCCCATGAAACGGCCAAAATGCTGAATATCAGCAGTCGCTGCCGCTTCTTTGCTGAATCTCTTACGGAAAGCTTTTTGCTGCATCCCTTGAATGAATTTAAAAAGGAAAATCTGATTCCCGAAGAAATCCAACGACTTTTTACCTATGACCAGGAGCATGAAACGGAGCTGGCGAAAACATTGCGGATCTATTTGTATCTCAGAAATGATATCAACAAAACGGCCAAGGAGCTGCATGTCCATCGAAACACGTTGAGCTATCGTTTGAACAAGATTCGGGACTTGACCGAGGTTGAGATCGATGATCCTGAAGTGGCTTGGACCTTCCAGCTGGTTTTCCGCGTTCTTGAGACAATGACTTAGAGGAAATCGGTTTCCGAGTAAGCTTCTTTCTCAAAAAGAACGAAAAGTGTATAATCAAAGGTAGTAAATGAAAAGGTCGTGACGGAATGATTATCCCTAAAAGTATCGAAGAGTTAGCCGGTTATGCGGAAAAAGGTAAGAATGTCTTTTTCTTTACCGCTGATTGGTGTGGCGATTGCAACTTTATCAAACCACAAATGCCCGAAATCGAAGCCGAATTTCCGCAGTTTACATTTATCCAAGTCGATCGAGACGAGTATATTGATGTGGCAGCCGAGTGGAATATCTTTGGGATTCCTAGTTTTGTCGTAGTCAACGATGGGGAAGAATTGGGTCGGTTAGTAAATAAAAATCGTAAAACGAAAGATGAAATCGCTGGCTTTTTGCAACGAGTAGAAGGGTAGGAGATTGTTATGTTTACACAATCATATCAAAATATTTTAGTTGGAATCGATGGCAGCGACCAAGCAATGGAGGCCTTCAAAAAGGCGCTAGCTGTGGCAAAACGCAATCACGGAACCGTCTATGTGGCGAATGTGATCGATCATCAAGTCTATACGTTTATGAGTTATTCGCCTTTAAATGAAAATATTATGGATCAGTTAACCGCAGATGCGAAAAATCTGATCAATGAGTGTAAAGCCTATGGAAAAGAATTTGGTTACAACAAGATCGAAGGCATCATCGCTTATGGATCAGCCAAAGAAGCGATGGCGAGAACCTTGCCAGAGAAATACGAGATTGATTTAGTGATGGTGGGACAATCAGGGTTGAATGCGGTAGAGCGCTTCATGACCGGCAGTGTTGCCAGCTACGTGATCAAAGAAGCATTATGCGACGTGTTAATCGTCCATCCAAGTGCCGAATAAAAGCTGGCTTGACCAGCTTTTTATTTTGAAAAAATGGACTCGCAAAATTGTGCTTCTTGCTGATGAAGCTCGTTTGCTGAGCTAGAAATGAAAAAAATCTCATGCAAAAGTCCTGTCAGATTTGTTAAGATACGAGAGGAATACGACTGGAGGTAAAAACGTGATTTTTGCGTACAATAAACAAAATGTCGGCGATACCTTGATGGTCATCGTCAAAAATGATGAAAACAAAGATAATTCTGTCGAACGAAAAGGCGCGGTGGCTCGCATCCAAACAACGGATGGAAAAACAGTTGCCTGGAACTTTTTCAATGTGTCGGACTATTTAACGATCCATGGTAACGGTCAAGTGGAACTATCAGAAAAAGATATCGACGTGCTGAATGAACAACTGAAACTAGCAGGCTTTGAAGAACGGCTAGTAGCGGATCTTTCACCAAAATTTGTGGTGGGTCATGTGAAGACCTGTGTCGATCATCCCGATTCCGATCATCTGCATATCACAGAGGTAGAGATCGCTGGTGGTGAAACACTGCAAATTGTTTGTGGCGCCTCTAACATCGAAGCTGGACAAAAAGTCGTCGTCGCTAAACCCGGCGCAATGATGCCCGATGGACAAATGATTTGGCCAGGCAGCTTACGCGGCGTAGAAAGCTTTGGTATGATCTGTTCAGCAAAAGAACTACACTTGCCAAACGCCCCTGAGAAAAAAGGTATTCTGGTCTTGGACGAAGATGCCAAGACAGGCGAAAAATTTGAAGTAGGTAAATAAAAACTCTCCGTTTTGACGATTCATCAAATGTCAAAACGGAGAGTTTTTGTATGGACAATGCAGGTTTTGGTCATTCTATCAGGCAGGTAGATTTTATATGAAAATAAATATATTAATATTCATGAATATGTGTTAGACTATATTCATAGAAAGGGCGGATAGTGAATGGCAAAAAAATTTTCTGAAGAAGACATTGAGCGAATTAAAAACGAACTGCAAAGTGCCTGTGAGGAAAGCTGGAAGATACGAGGGTACAAGCAAACAAGTATACCCTTACTAACAAAGAAGGTCGGGATATCCGCTGGAGCGTTCTATTTATTGTACAAAAATAAAGAAGAGTTGTTTATCGACGTGTTAGAACAGGTTCAAGCCAATCTATTGAACACGTGGTTAGCGTTTATTTCTGAGAATGAAAATAAAATTGAAGGATTTAAATTGGGATTGCAGTGGCTCTATCAAGAATATCGAAAATATCCGGCCTTGTATAATTTCAATAGTTCTGAATATGACTTGTTTTTGGCAAAACTTCCACGAGAAAAAGTAGAGGAATTAAAAAAAGTGAGTTTAATGCTGTTTGAAGTGACAATCAAAGAATCTAAACTAAAGTTGTTGCTACCAGAAGATGAGGTTATCCATATTATTCATTCGATCCTTTTTTTATCCTTAGTAGATACGGACGCGCTCGTGGGAAATGAGAAAACATTCAATTTCTTACTAGAACATTCACTATACGACTTATTTGAGGAGGAATAACCATGGACATATTTATACTATTTGAAAGAATGATGACTACGACGAACAGTCATTTAGAAAGTATCTATCTAGTGACGGGAATCGTCGCGCTTCTTTGTCTTGCAGGAAGTATCTATTTACGAGTAAAAAAGAATCGTTATGCAAAATGGGTTACAGTGGCAGGGGGATTATTGTTAATTAACCCTGTGTTGTACTTATTTTTCACTTAAGGGAGGAATCATGGTATGTTGAGATCTTTAAATCGAAAAATTGAACAAGTTAATGAAGCGTTAACGGTGGATGTAACGATCCCTAGTCCAACTAAAAAAGACTTGGCTCGAACACAGTTTACAGGGACGTTGTTGACAGGTGTACTGTTGCCCTTAGGGGTGATGAAGTCCTCTAAAGGGTTAATCGCTTTAGGGCTATTAAGTCTTGCTAGTGCGGGTTTTTCTCGGTATGAAAAGAACAGGCTTTAAGTTCAACTTGTTGAGTAGGAGAAGATTGGATAAAGGAAACATAAAAAAAGGATTGATTCCTTGTAGGAGAAGCATGCTTAATTTTATATAAGACATGTGAACCTTTGGAAACTATAGGAAATCAACTGGTATTTAGGATGGTTGTTTGTGGAAGTATTTATTCTGTTTTTTGTTAAAAAAATTCTTTTAGGGATACTGATTGAAGTTGGAATGACACTCTATTGTTTGAGGCGAAAACGTTGGCTATTGTGGATTGTTGCTACGTATTTTATTGTCATTCATTGCTTGCTGGCTATTTTTCCATTAATGATATACATCATTTATGTGAGTGACTATATTTTGGCAGCAGTGCTCTTTTTTAAATACACGAGTTTTTCAGAAAAAGCCAAAAGCTTGCTAGTTCTTTTTAGTATCTTTTTATTTTTATGGTTATCAGCCTATGTGCTGTTTGCACCAATCGTATCAAAGAATTATCGCTTTACGGAATTTGAAGAAAATAAAGAAACGTATGTAGTTATTCAAGAGATTACGAGTTATAGCCATTTTGCACAGGAAGGCACTCGAACAACGAGTTTCATTTATAAGGATCATTTTTTTACTCCTGAGCATGTTGTGGAGAATAGCTCTAGAAGTTCTGGCGAATATGCGATGATACCTGAGTTACCGAAGAATAAGGTGGATTTAGAAGACTATTTAAAAAAAAGTGATGCATCGGTAAATCACTAAAACGAAATAAGTAGATAATTGTGAACAATCAGTAAACGTGATTGTTCATTTTTTTGTTCTAATAAAAAACTATCCGTTTGACAGCTTTTCTCTAAAAGAAGAGAGGCTGTCAAACGGATAGTAAGTTGTTAGTTATTATTCTGTTGGTTATTCGCAGATTTCAATGAATTTGCATCGATACTTAATTTAACCGAAACCGTCTCTTTTTTATCCTTACGGTAATAGGTAATCTTCACGGTATCACCAACTTTGTGTTTGTACAATTCAGATTGCAACTCGACACCGGTTGAAACATCTGTGTCATCGATTTTGGTAATCACATCGTATTTTTTCAAGCCGGCTTGATCTGCTGGTGTAGAAGATTGAACGTTGTTTATCACGACCCCTTGGGTAACGGAGCTAGGGACTTTGACGATTTCACTGACTTGCTCGGTAGACAGATCAGAGAGGTTGACCATTGAGATACCTAAAGCAGGACGGACCACCTTGCCGTCTTTTTCTAGTTGGTTGATGACATTGACAACGTCGTTACTTGGAATGGCAAAGCCGATCCCTTCCACACTGACATTTGATTCGGTTTGAACAATTTTACTTGAGTTGATTCCGATTACTTGGCCGGCCATGTTAACTAATGGACCACCGGAGTTCCCAGGGTTAATCGCTGCATCTGTTTGGATCGCGTTGATGTTCACCGTTTGGCCTTCGTCATTTTTGTTAACGACTTGGCGGTTCAAGGAAGAAATGATCCCTGAAGTTACGGAATTTGCATATTGTGAGCCTAAAGGAGAACCTAAGGCGATGGCTGGTTCACCAACTTTTAGATTGTCAGAGTCACCGAAAGTTGCTGGTTTGATATTTGCTACCTTGTCTGATTCGACTTTAAGTACAGCCAAGTCAGTATAAGAATCTGTTCCAACGAGTGTTGCTTTGACTCTGGAGCCATCCTTTAATAGAACCTCCAGACCATCTTGTTTTTCTACCACGTGATTATTTGTCACGATATAGGCAGTTTTTCCTTCCAGTTTATAGATCACACCGGAACCTTCGGAAGTTTCTTGCAACTGTCCGTTGTCATCTTCTGACTGCTGATTGTCATTTCCGCCAAAGAAATCAGAAAAGCCGCCTAAACCGCTTTGCGATTGCTGTTTCTGCAAGTTGATGACTGAAACAACTGCGTCCTGTACTTTACTTGCGGCATCGGTAATATCAGAATTTACATCGACTTTCATATTGCTGACTTTTGTATTTCCGGCGCTAGGTGATCCGCTCGCATTTTGATTATTTGGTGCAAGCAGTGAACCGTTTGCTACGTAAAAAATTCCAATGGTTAAAACAGCACCAAGAATACCGCCTAATAGGCTGACCCCAAAACGTCGCAAGAAGCCAGGTGACTTTTTGGGGGTTGGTGTAATATCTTTTCTCATCATATTTACTCCACCTCTACTGTGTTATACGTTATATTTAGTATAGTATTATTTTGTAAGGTAAGTCTACTACAGCGATTTGACTTTTTTATGAAAAAGTTTCGTAGGAATATATAGATAAATGATGAAAAATCTTGTTTTCCACAATCCTAGTGGAAAACTAAGGAAAAAGTTTGTTAATTACTTGAAGAACTTTATCCACAGAAATGTGGATAAAGGGGATAACTCGGTGGAAAACGTATGTTTGTATAGAAGATTCCTTACAAAAAGGGAATCAATACAGGATAATCTGTGGATAAACCTGTGATTAGTGTGCATAACTTCGTGGAAAAAGGGAAGGATTTCTATTTTATCCAGTTTTATGTAGTGGAAAAGTTTAATAGGTAAAATTAACTATAATGAAAAAGGTGAAAAATTGTGCATATCAAAATTATTTCTGTGGGAAAATTAAAAGAAAAATACCTCGTTCAAGGAATTTCAGAATATACGAAGCGTTTATCGAAGTATTGCAAGATCACATTGATCGAAGTTCCTGATGAAAAAGCTCCTGAAAAACTCAGCGAGGCCGAAATGATTCAAGTGAAAGAGAAAGAAGGCGAACGAATCCTTGCGAAGATCAAAGAACAAGAATACGTCTTCGCGTTAGCCATCAACGGCAAAAATCCCAGCAGCGAAGACTTCGCTGCTACACTGGACAAATTGCAAACCAGCGGCAAAAGCCAGTTCGTCTTTGTTATCGGAGGATCACTAGGTCTAAGTGACCAAGTGTTAAAGCGCAGCAACGCGCAGATTTCATTCGGCAAGATGACTTATCCCCATCAGTTGATGCGGTTGATCCTAGTGGAGCAGATTTATCGGACGTTTAGGATTAATGCGGGGGAGCCGTATCATAAATAGGGATATTTTTAAAAGTAGGTGTTCAAATGATTGATAAACCGGATTTTAGAAGACAAAAGATCCGAGGCTGGAAAAGAAGAGTAAAAGAAATTGATCACTGGAAAACTTCTAACATGAGTTTAGACTTGGGACTGTTAGAAGAATATTCTAGAGACTATGTGAAATTAGGTAGCTTATCTTTTTACTCATTGTTTAGAAAATACGATTTACCCTCGTGGTATAAGCGTTTGATTGTTCAAGCATTAGTAGATGTATTTGATTCTTGGAAACAGACATTGGATGAGTTGGATGAGCCTTACTACTTAAAGATATGGATTTTTGATAAGGATATTTTACATTCTCAAGTAGTTGCAAGCTACAGGGAAAAGCTGAATTTTTACGAAAATACTTTTGCAGAAATTGAAAGGGTTGAATCACTACCAGAGGAATTGGCGCACAAGAAGGCGAATGAATTACTATGGCGAAAAGGATTCGACTTAGTTTCACTGTCAGAAAATGAGTTGCAGGAAGATTTTAATGATGGTTTCTATACTTTGGAGGAAGTTCAATCAATTAGGGATTCTGCCAATTGCATAAGTGAAATCTCTGATGATAAATTTTATGTAATCAAAAATGGTATAGTTTGGCTTGGTGAGCGATGATAACTTTGAAAAGGATTTAAGTAACAATTGTCAGAATCGAGAATAGGTAAATTTTTCTGTATATTTGTTGAACCGTGTTTGATACATAATTCAGTTAGATGCACAAAACTACAAGGGGTGGTATTTAAATATGAAAAGAATTTATCAACCTTTGCCAGAAATTAGTAACAAGGAAATTGAACAAATTTTACAGTCAGGTAGTATAGAAGAGTTAATGATATTACCGCTATCGGTTGGAGAATATCATGCGAATTGGAAAAGGGCACAAGATGTATGTGTAGAATTGTCAAAACATAATGATGAAAAAGTTCGAGCTAATAGTGCATTAGGGATTGCCTACATTGCACGTACAAAGGGAAAACTAGAAAAACATATTGTTAAACCTGTGTTGTTGGAATTATTGAATAATTGTAGTGAGTATAGATGGAGAGTAATTGATTCAATTCAGGATATTAATACTTATATGAATTGGACTATTGGAGAAAAGGCGGTTAATAGGTTTGAAAAACTAGAATGATATTGCGAATCTAGTACAACAATATACTTCAACGAATATAGTTTAAAAAATTTGCATTACTTGTAAAAGAGTATGTTGCTTAATCTAGTTACAAATATATAGTAATACAAATAAGTTCAATTATCTCAATCGATAATTGAGCTTATTTTGTGTTTAAAGGAAGAAACAACAACCGATGGATACACAAGAAAAATTGCTGCATTAGAAAGGTAGTCGACGAACAAGTATTAAAAAAAACTGTCAAATGATTGATGAAACGACGAGACAAACAGAGTTGATAGAGTGATTGCAGATAGTTGAATTTAATAGAGGTGATAATACAGGCATCATCATGTTTATTCAATTGCAAGAAGACACTTCGCGATTATCGATTATAAACTTTTTAAAGCCAATTAAGTTCTCCCAAACTATTTGAATCTGACTTCTCAGATAATAGTTATGGATTCGAAACGTGCTATATGTCATAAACGGTTAAAAATCGATCCTAAACGATAGGTAAGCTATATTGATCTTACATGAATATTAGTTTTAAATTAGATAATAAGTATTAATAAATAAGGATTAGTGATTAGGGCCTAGTAGTGAAGAATCTATCTTGACATCAATTTATTTCTAAAATGAACTACAAGGTAATTACAATTTAAACACTATAAAATTGAAAGAGTGCCTCTTGAAAACTAGAGACACTCTTTTTCAACGAATATAGTACTGTCGTTTTGGATATAATAATCATTTTCCGCAATATAAATTAATTAAATTTGGTATATTTATCTAATTAAATAATGCAAAATGATTATTGTTGTTAAAAAGTTATTGTTATAAGGAGGAATTATATGAATAGTTTGAAAAGTTTTTGGGTTGGGTTTAAGGACTTTAAAGGACAGACTAGTAGGAAGGATTTTTGGATTGGTAATATAGGAAATGCTGCTTTTCTTTTTGGCTTATATTATGGATTATCCTATCTCATTGATTATGTTGGTTGGTATTTTTATGTTGATCTTAATTTAATAGATACACTTATATGGGGATTGTATTGGTTACTTTTTACTCTATATTTCATACCTGCATTGTGTTCTTGTTTACGTCGTCTTCGTGATGCGGGGTTCAGTCCATGGGTGATACTCATCGGTCTTATACCTATGATGAGAATTGTTTTACTCATTCTATATTGTTTTAAAACAAAAGGATCAACTGTTAATGATCAATTGACGAGCGTCTAAGTAAGGAGAATGGATAGATGGAAAAGAATAGAAAATATTGTTGTTGGGTATTTATTTTTTTTATCGCTATGAGTTTTTTACTAATAGATGTTTCTAGGGTAAATGCAGCAGGAGCACCGATGGTGATTGATTTTGATGGGGAGTTATCCAACGGACTAAAGACAGAGGCTAAAGGGACGATCAACTCTATTGACGATTTAAGTAATGGCACATTCAAAGCAAAGCTTCTGACAAAATCTGAGCAAGATCCCACTGAGTTGGAGCGGTTTATTTTAGATGGTCCAATTCAAATAAATGGGTATTCTTCCTTTTTAGCCACTAATGGTATTATTTTAACTCAGTCAGAAAAAAATATTCGATTTGATGTAAGTGATCCGGAGGAACCACTCCCAGAATTGCATCTTACCCAGGTTGCAAAGACCAAATCAGGCCAATCATTGGATCTGATCGTTAAAGTTAAAAGTATTCCGAAGCTAAAAGAGGATAGCTTTCTGAACTTTCGCTGTGGAATTGCTGGAGCACTCACTATTGAGATGAAAAATGTGAGCGGTATTCGTTTTTCCAATTATTTTGTTTCCACAGATACACAGGAACCGATAGATATTCTTGCTTTTCCGGCAATTAGTGATGTTGACTATGCACAATCATTTGAGTTGAATGCTTATCCTTTAGGAAATGGATCAAATTTAAATAAAACTGGAGAAACTCGTTTTACCTCTGATGGGACAGGTGTAAATGGAATAGCTGATTTTCCATTAGGCGGGATTCTTTATCAATTTTTTGGAAACACACTAGAAGCTGGGTATGATTGTGGCTACAACTCGGATATTGATACAAATGCAAATGGGTTTGATATTTTTGGAGCTTATGGAACTGTTAAGGATGTGGAAATAGCAAAACCAGATTTTGGAGAAGTTGTCATTCCAAAGGCGGAATGGACGATAGATGAATCGACCTTTTTGCCAGATGAAACGATTCAAGTGCTATTTCAACAACCCATCAATGCATTAGACGAAAACATCAATCATCGATATGCGAATTGGGAAACCACGTTAACGTTGCCATTAGAATTACAACAACCGGAAATTCAATTGGTGGACTATAAAGGAAAAGTTGTTCCGATTGATGTCACAAAGACTGCAGAGCAAAAATACCATGTTTCTGTTTCAAGCGAGACGATGAAGTTGTTAGATTTCGCGGGCGAGATATATCAATTCAGAATCAATGGTCAACTAATGAAAGAGATAATTGATGGTACGGTTCTTTCTTTCTTGGCGGAAACAAACATAGATGGCAAACAGGACACTATTCCATTGCAGACGAATCCTATTGATCATAAGATATCAATCAAGGTTCGATATCTTCGTCAAGAGACAACGGATTCGGTAGAAAAATCAAAACGTTTTTCTTTTGGCTATGGTAAACCATGGAGAATACAACCGATTGATGCTCCGGAAGGCTACTACTTTGACGAGGAATCAACGAAAGATGAATTGTCTGGGGAAATAGTGGACTTCACTGAAAAAACGGTTATTTGCTATTACGCGCCTACAGAAAAGACAATCACTGTTAACTACCTCAATGAACAAGGTGAGAAAATCACTTCAAATGAACTAAAAGGAAATTATCAAGAGGCGTACACGACAACAGCGAATGATTTAGACGATGAATATAGTTTGCTAACAGATCGACTACCAAAAAATGCATCTGGAATTGTTGGAAATACGGATATTACCATCGACTATTACTATCGTCAAAATAAAGGGCATTGGATTGACTTAGGTTATGGAAACAGAAGTATTACCCGCATAGATTATCATGGGCACATTCGATCCAATAGTATCAATTACGCAGATGGACAATTACTAACACTGTTGAATGACAAAAATGGTATTACACTGTATCAAGATACCACTGCTGATGGAGCAGTCTCCGAGAAGAAACTTTTGACGGGTGAGAATCATTCGATTCAAGTCTCAGCTAAAGATAGGATCACGATTCAAGTTTTAGGTATGGGTCATACAAAAATCATACGGAAAAATGATCAATATACGATGGAGACTTTGATTGAAAAAGGGAATATCACCAATCAATTAAAAATCTATTCTGGTAGTCAATTGATAGAAGAACAGAATCATCAAGCAAACGGTGTTACAGGGATTCTGTTACAGCAAAAAACAACTCAATTTATTGAAGGTACCTACAAGGTTGTATCAGAGCGAGTTCAAAAAGAACCGATAACGAATACTTTGAATACTTCGGTGATTGATGCTCCTCCAACAGAATATGAGACACGATTAGAGGGTACATCACCAGAAGTTTATGAAGAGAAAGGTGAAGAAAACAATACTCAGAAGAGTGCCTCTAGCTTTTCAGAAATAACTAAGAAGATAACTGCGCCATTCGAAATGGAGCAAGTTTATGCAGAAGAACAAGATTCCATCATGGAAGATACTGGAAGTATTGACGATCAAGAGGATGTAGAGGCTAAAAGTGATGCTACTTTTACAGAGACTCTATCTGGTTCAGCTACTTTTGTTGCGAACGAAGAGGAACGTTTTTCAGGTGAACAGCTACTAGGAGATCTTGAGGATGAGACACATACTAATCAGCAATTGTCTAACAACTATCATGTGAAAGTCTATGAAAATAGCAAATTGTTAAAAGAAGAAACCGTTCCTCAAGGAAAATCAGTTGCTGTAACACTACCAGTGAAGGAAGATGAGACACCTAACGAAGAACCGATTAATATAGATGTCCAACCGCAAGCGGGTAGTGTAGCGATCGGTCAAAAAGATGAGAGCGGACAAGTTACTCCAATTCAAGATGGAAAGTTACCAAAGACAGGTTCTGTTCATTCAGACCATCTGATTTTCAACGGATTGCTATTGCTAGTAGTTGTGTCTATTTTAGGTCTACGTTATTACGTTTTAGGAGGAAAGTTAGATGCATAAATACTTTGCTAAACTCCTAAAAATTGCCATCGTCTTTTCCTTAATTGCTAGTTGTTTCATAGGAACAACGTCAGCAGAGGCAAAGCGTTCGAGAAGTCGTAAGGCGGGATCAAGTCAAACGTATCGCTATAAAAGCCCTGCACCAAAAAGAAGAGCAACGGCAAGTAGAAAGAAAAGTTACCCTGCTCGCGTTTCACGTCCAGTTTATCGTCCGAAGCCAAGAGCAACGGTTTATAGACCAAAGCCTAAACCAAAACGAGTGGTTCGTCGGACCCCAGTTCGTAAAACACCTGTGCGCAAGACTGCTAAACGATCCACTCCTAAAAAGAAAACGGTTAAACGAGCTACACCAAAGAAAACATCATCAAAGAAAAAAGCTGCACCAAAGAAGGCAACGAAAAAGAAAGTAGCAAAGAAAAGTCCTGCTAAAAAGAAAACAGCAAGTCGAAAAAAATTACCAAAAACATCAGCAAAAAAGAAAACGACTAAAAAAAATACTAAAAAGAAAAAGGCTCCTAAAAAGAAAGCAGCTAAAACAGCCAAGAAGAAAGCAACGAAAAAAAATTCTACGAAAGCAGCATCTAAATCAAAAAGTAAAAAGAAAGCTTCGACAAAAAAGAAAAATAATGTTGCGAAAAAGGCTGCTTATGCAATTGGAGATTTTATTGGGGTTAATGACGGTTATACGCTTTTAACCGGAAAGGATATCGCATCTGGGAAAAATGCTTCTCGCCTAAAAGCAGCCGGTTGGTTACTCGTAGGATTGATCCCAGTAGGAAAGGCAGGAAAAGGATTCAAAATTGTTAAGTTAGGAACGAAAGGCAGTAAGGCGGCTAAAGTCGCGGCTAAATCATCAAAAGCTGTTTCTAAAAAGGCTGGAAAAAAAGCCACGAAATATGTGACTAAAAAGGCCACAAAAAAGGCAGCGAAGAAGAAAGCCGCCAAAAAAGCTGTTAGGAGAACAGGCAAGAAAAAAGTAACAAAAAAAGCTGCTAAGAAAACAACTAAAAAGGCAGTGAAAAAGAAAGCTCCTAAGCCATATAAAAATGGTAAAATATCTAAAAAGAGCGGGAGACCGAAAGCTGGGAAGAAAGCGACTAAAAAGGTAACTAAAAAAAGTGTAACGAAAGCAGGAGTAGTGCAATCCAGAATCAATATAGCTAAAGGACGAACAAGATTTACTCCCAAAAAAGCAAATGGAGGTTTTGTTGATGCTGGATTTGATCATGTATTTAAAGGACATTTTAATAAACCTTTAGCAAATAGTCGTTCCATTTTTTCTATAAAACCAGATAAGTTGAAAAAAATTCTTCAATCATCTAAAGTTGTTAAATCTCCAGTCAAAAAGATTTCAGGAGGACAATATAAAAGAGTGGTTAATGTAGGAGAGGTAATTGGTAATACTACATTGAAACATGGAGGAAAGAAAACAACTTGGATAGTAGTTTTTACGGATGAAGCAGGAAATTTGATTACTACTTACCCAGTTCCAAAACCTTAATACTAAATGAGACGTGAGGGAAAAATGAGTAAAAAGAAATATATGCCAAAATTGTTAGAAGAATTTAGGGAAATATATAAAGATCCTAATAATCTAAAAGACTTTTTGAGTTACTACGCATCTTTAGTAAACTTTGTTGAAAAGCATCCAAAATACTTTACTGAAGAAATTAAGAACGCATGGGGGCTGTCCCAGTTGATGACTATTAACCCTGAGGAGTATATTGTTTCAGATCCAGATGTATCTTTAAAAGAGGAAAAATATGGATTAGGAACCATAGATTTTGGGAGTGCTGATAGTTTGGCAATGTCAATTAGTAGTACACTATGGGATATGGTAACTATATACTCTGGAAAAGATTGTCCTATTACTCCAGAGATGGAGCTTCGATATATCAAAAATGTATTGGATGTAGGCTCTGAAAATATTCTTTTAGAATGTTCGCAGTGTGGATGGGTTGAAGAGCCTACGGGTAAGGAATACAATGGTCCATTTGGAATTTTTTTTCCGGCAAATAAAAAAGATCTTCAAGGGATAGGAATAACGCAAAATGATGATCAAAAAAATAAATGACAACAGAATTGTTAATAATTGAGATTTTGACTAGTAGATCTTAGTGCGACTCAAACTTAAATTTTTGATTCGACTGTACTTTCAAATATATATTATTACTATGAAGCCCAATCATCTTAACTTGATGATTGGGTTATTTTTTGTACTCAAAAGGAGGAGCAAACAATGTTCGATAAATAAGAAAATCGCTACATCACGAGGGGTGTGAATGAACAGGTCTTAAAGGAGATACAGCTACAATGTTTTCAATTGATTGATGAGAAGGTGAAAAAAGCCAAGATTCAGTTAGATTATCTACAAATCTTTGAATTTAATCGGACGATTGAAAAAGTTTTTTTTATGATTGTCCAACAACAAGAATAATTGCTATCTATTAGATGTTATAAGTATGGAACATATTTTCCAAATCCTAAATATTAGCGATATGTCTACCGTATAGTAAAACTGAAAGCTAAACTTATTTGTTGCATGCTGAGCCGTACCATAAATGATGATATTTTTGAAGCACTGCTTATTTGAAAACAGATTATCAAATCATAAAATGATAGGTGTCTTTTTGTGAATAAATGAAAGAATATTGTAGTTCAGTAGCAAGCTCTTTTAAACGAGTTGAAATTGATGGGTAATTTCCATATTATAAAAACAAACTATGAGTCCTAAAAATGTAAGAAAGTTTGTTTATCTAACTTATTGTAGTTAGGATGTATTACTTATTAAACATACTTACTTGAAAAAATGGGAGAAAAAATTTGAATATCAACTTTGTTTACAAAAGTAAATTATTGATATTTTAATGTTTTAGAAGATCACCCTTACTAATCTTCTCCCGAACTCAGTTAAACAGTACGACTTAGTTTTATATTCTAAAGTAAAAGAATGATTCTTTGCTTGCTTATCATAGAAAGATTGGACTTCTGGAATTTTCAGTAATTCTTCCTTCATATAGTATTCAAAAGTTCTATCATCTAGCTGAATATGAATGTTGTCGGGTTCTGTAAACGGACTTGGGTCAGTACTTGATTCTTCAAAGCAGGGTTCAATAATTTCTAATCCCTTAAGTACTGAAATTGAAAATTTGATATCATTTGAATATTCAAATTGAAAATCAGTTGAACGATAGTAAAAAACTGTCTCTTTATTGGTATATTTCATCAAAATTCGTGTATGATTTTCCCTATCAGAAAAATATAATGACGAATCATCAAATTGAATGAATGGATCAACCATTTCAAAAACTTTATACTCCTTCAAGTAAGATATGAGAAATGCTTCATTATAATCAATTTCTTGTAAAACAGAAGAAAAACGCGGATGAACATACGGAGACTTTTGTTCATCCAAGGTAGAGGCTATTAAACTTGAAAAAAAATCTCGAACTTCTTTTATAGTTAGTTTGTATTGGGAATCATCAAGTGTTTTTTGCGTAAGCGATAGATTCTGAACTGTTCTGTTCTCGAAAGGAATTCTATTAACTTTATCAGATAAATCATTTTTGAAATCCAATATTTCTTGTTCAGAAGCATAATAATATTTCCTGGCACGCATTGCCATTTTGTTCAATCCTGCCCCCAAAATTTGACCTATAACTTTTGAAGGCGGTAAAAATAATTCCTCTGAAATTTTCTTCGAAATCGGAATAGGAGAAATATCAATTTTTATGTTTTTATCCTCACGCATAATTAAACCACCTTTCTCATAATTGACTAAGATACTGCTATTTTTTTAGTTTATCACTATTTTTGCTTAAGAGAAATACTCAACATATGTGCAGAGTAATTATTAAAAATTGAAATATAGTTGTCTAAGGGGTTCTTTTAAAATAATTTAAATTAGGTGTCAATAGCAATTGGTTATAGAATAAAACGTGGATCTACTTTATAAGGGATGATGTTTTTGTGATTAATAAAATTTTGTAATACTGAGCCATTAGTCGATATTGTATAATAGGTGACTTCGAAAATATATATTCTAATAATCATAAAAATGTTTTTAAATATGAATTTTAGTGATAAAATTATTATTAAAAGTATGTAAGATATAGAATGATATTCGAATAAGAGTCGGAAGAGTGATTTTGAGAGGAGTAGTACATGAACAAAGATTGGAGAAAGCTGAAGCAATCCGCAAACGGTATACCAACAAATGAAGCATTAATACCATATATACTTGAAGTAATTAAAGACGGTGAAGAAACAACTAATCGTGTGATAATTAATCGCGTTATGGATTTTTTGGACATTCCCGATTCGGTTGTCAATATCAAATATCCTAAATATCGCTGATAGCGAAGGTGTGCTGGCTAATAGATTCAGTTTTGCATTAAGTACATTATTAAGTACATTATATAAAGCGAATACTGTCGAACGGCCCAATAGAGGTATCTATAAAATTACTGAGAATGGTTTGTCTTTATTAAATAGATTTGGAGAGAATTTAACTAAAAAAATTCTTGAAGAACAAACTGCATATAAAGAGTATATGAGAGAACTTGAAATTCGAAACAAACGTACCGATACATTGCAATCAAAACTGCACAGTGGAGGTAGTTCTATAGAAGTAAAAGAAATAGAAAATCTGATTGCTATTCACAATAATGAAGTGGCTATTGAGTTGTTAGATAAAGTGAGGCAAGTAAAAGCAACTTTTTTTGAGAAGTTAGTGGTTAAACTTCTTATTTCAATGGGGTACAGTGGTGAAAATGGAAATGCTAAAGTAACTAGTCAATCAAATGATGGAGGGATTGACGGAATCATAAATCAAGATCCGTTAGGAACAAGTACGGTATATATTCAAGCTAAACGATATAAAGAAGGAAATACTGTCAGCCGACCAGATATCCAATCTTTTTATGGTGCTTTAGCAGGTGTGAACGCAGATAGAGGTGTATTTATTACTACATCGGATTTTTCTAGTGGTGCACAGGACTATGCGAAGAATCAAGGCATAGTATTAATTGATGGGATTCAGTTGACAGAACTAATGATGCAATATGGTTTGGGGATAGAAGAGGCTAAAGTTTATAAACAGTTCCGCATTGATGCAGATTATTTTGAAGATGAATAAGCTAATTCGAATATGATTAATTTAAATTAATATAGGAGTGGATGGAAAATGAATAATAAAAATATAACTGTATACTCAGATGGTGGTTGTAGAATTCAAAACAATGTTAAAGGTAACAAAGTTGGACCGACAGATAAAAGTGCGTATGCTTATCGGATTGAAATAGACGATCAAATTATCGAAAATGGTGAAGCTATGTTTGGAAAAACAAATAATCAAATGGAATTACAAGGATTTTCAGCTGCATTGGCTTGGTTAGTAGAGCATGATTTTTCAGATGCAGAAATCACAGCATATTTAGATTCAAATTACGTGTTGAAGGGCATTCAAGAGTGGATGGCAAATTGGAAGAAGAATGGTTGGAAAACAGCGAGTAAAAAAGAAGTATCCAATAAAAAAGAGTGGATGCTCATAGATACATTACTGCAACAATTTTCAAAAATTAATTATGTTTGGGTTAAAGGACATGCAGAAACCGCTGGAAATATTGCTGTAGATAATCTGTTAAACCAGAAGATGGACGAACTAGATTAAAATAATAATGAAAGAATCATTCAGCGGCTACTAATTCTTCTTTATATTTATTTCTGGAATATGATCTTTTTCCTTATAGAGCATATCTTTAAAAATACAATAAATAGCACGGAAAAACGAGTATTTTGATTCTCGCCTTTTTCGTGCTACTTGTTTTCTTAAGAAAAAGGAGATTGTTAGTCCGAATACCTTTTTTGCATATTCTCAACTTCTTTTTTTACCTTCTCAACGAATGAAGGTGGTGAAAGAACTTGGACATTACTGCCTTGACTTAGTAGCCACATGATGACACCAGTATCATAAGCAGTGGCTTCAATAACCACACTGTTATCATCATTTTCCTTTATAACTTTTGAATCTGGAAGTTTATCCAGAGCCGCCTCTATGATTCCCCAAAACTGGAAAGTAAATGTTACTTCCTTTCCCGCATACATGAAATGTATTTTTTTTCGAAGTTGACTATCCTCCAATCGATCTTTATGATCGATTTTGATTTTTTCCGATGTGGATTGAATATCTAGAAAACGGTCTAAGCGATAATTTAAGTAGCTCTTGTAAGTTGGATTGTAAAGAATAACATAGAAATAATATTCAGAAAAAAATAGGGATACTGGTAATCCTTTTCTCTGAACGACTTCTCCACGATTTTTTTGATAAGTAAAAGTCAAAACTGTTTGTTCGGTAATATAGCTACTAAAATCCCATACTAACTGAAGTAAATTTTCTTGGTGTTTTAAAGGATAGTAACTAAGTAGTTCGTTTGCCAACGATTGTTTGACTTTTTTACTGCTTTCTTCTGATAATTCTTCCAAAATATGGTTGATGATCTTTTCAATCTCATTTTTTGTAAGAGACCGACTTTCCAATAATATTTTGCCAATAACCAATGCTTCTTGTGGAGAAAGCTGGTCCAATTTTTCTAAAAAATAATAACCGTTGGATGGATTAACAGCAAGTCGCATTTTCAACTCATCAGTGTCTAAAGAGGTTGAGATTGTTGCAAGATCACGCTGAATCGTTCGTATAGATGTATTGTATTTGTTACTTGATTCGGTTACGGAAATAATTTCTCCTTGGTACAAAGAAATAAAAATATCCATAATACGCTGATTGCTATTCATGAGAACCTCCTGCGTCATAATATGTCACACTCTAATTGTATCATAGGGTTGGAATAAGAAGGAGTGAGAAATATGTTGGAAAAAGAACTACTTAATTCGATATATGAAGAATTTCTCGAAATTATTGATGAAAAAGAACTTTTAGAATTCTATGAATCATATCGAGGTATGACGCTAAATATACCTAAAAGATTATACTCTCACAAAAAAATACAAGCAAAATTTGCTTATATGAAAGATAAAGGTCAATTATCTAGTCGTGAGGACATAAAAAGAATGGCAAGAAAATATGATTATTCTGAAAGACAAATATTTAGGCTAATAAATGATGTGGAATATAAAATATTAAACTGATAAAATTAGATCAAGGAGAGAATGGAGGAGAAAAATGAATACAAATGAAGACGTTGCGTTGAAGGTAATTAACGAATCGCTAAAACTTCCTATTGTTAAGGTTGATAGAAAAGAGTTTTTAGTAAAGAGGTTTAAAGATAGGGTTCCAGATATAAACGCATTGCTTGAGAAAGGTCCACAAGAACTTTTTTCTAAAGAAGAACTTGATACTGAAGCACAAAAATGTATAAATCAAGTAACAGTGCAATCTAGTGCGCTCTCATTTGCTACAGGTATTCCAGGGGGATTAGCAGTGGCAGCAACTATTCCAGCTGATATTGCTCAATTTTATGCTTATTCCTTAAGACTCGCTCAAGAAATTTCTTATATTTATGGTTTTGAAGACCTTAGAGATGATACTGGTGAACTTACAGAAGAAGGTAGAAATGCTTTAGTTTTATATTTAGGGGTTATGTTAGGAGTAACAATGGCCGGTTCAGCTGTAAGAGTATTATCAAAAAATCTATCTGTACAAGTATTGAAAAAACTTCCTCAAAAGGCGTTAACAAAGACAATCTATTATCCAGTCATTAAAAAAGTTTTAGCTGTATTTGGCACAAAGTTAACAAAAAGTACTTTTGCAAAAGGGATCTCAAAAGCTGTTCCGATTGTTGGCGGAGTTGTTTCAGGTGGAATCAATTTCCTATCTATGAAGCCCATGGCAAACAAGCTAAAGAAGGAATTGGGCAAGAGTGTTAATTATTCTCAAGAAGACGCTGAAAGAGATTTAGAAGTATTAGATATTGATTTTGAGATAATTGATGATAGAGAAAAGACAATTGTTCCAGAAGATAAAACCAATAATGAAGTTGTCGAAGAAGATGTCTTTGCTAAGATCGAAAAAGCCCATCAACTATTTGAAAAGAATATAATATCAGAAGAAGAATACCAAAATCTAAAGAACAACTTGATTTCTAGTATTTAATAAAAATTAAAAATATATATTATTATTTTGAAGCTCAATCATCTAATCGGTGATTGGGCTATTTTGGTGTCTAAAGGAGGAGCAAGCAATGTTCGATACACAAGAAAATCGCTATATCACGAGGGGAGTGAACGAACAAGTACCAAAGGAAATACAGCAACGTTGTTTTCAGTTGATTGACGAGAAGGTGAAACAAGCCGAGATTCAGCTGGATTATCTACAAATCTTTGAGTTCAATCGAGATGATCAACGAGGAACCATTACGATTGTCCATCGGCAAGAAGAACCATTCTTCATTGATTATCATGAATGTCGAATAACGGATGCTTTAGCAAGTTTCCAGATTAAAAAGCTGTGGGTCATCGATGATCATACTCATCAGACGATGTTATTACCAGAAGAATATTAGCATCAAGCACTGAGTACACAAATAAGAAGTTTCCAAAATGAATCGAAAGAAGGTCTTGACAATGACAAACCAACCAGTGAAATCTGAGCCCAAAAAACGTGTGAATATCGTCTCTTTGCAGTTAGTAAAGGAGTCATCAGTATTGTATGCAGGAAGAAAATGCAATAGCCCTCAAGCGTTGTATCAGTTATTTTCTCCCTTTATCGAGCAGAAAGATAGAGAATTTTTAGTGATGGCGGGGCTTTCTCAAAAGCTAGAACCAACCATTATCCAAACGATTCACATTGGTACGATTAATCAATCGTTGGCTTATCCAAGAGATATACTGAAAGCTGCATTGTTATCTAATAGCGTGTCAATTTGCATCGCACACAATCACCCATCGGGAGACGTTACCGCCTCATTAGTCGACATTCAACTTACCGCTCGTTTAGAAAAGGCTGCTAAGTTACTACAGATTAAATTACAAGATCATATCATCATTGGCTCAGGCGGAGAGTACTTATCGATGAGAGCCGAAGGACATATCAAGGATGACGAATAACCCTAATGACGATTGCTGGTCATTGGGGGTTTCTTTTTGCAGAGAGGACGGATTGAAATGTTACATCAAGCAATCACCATACTAAAAGAACAAACGGGGATTGAAACAACTGAAAAGGACTAGGGCTTTGAATCGGTTACTGCTGAACGTGAAGAATTGGACCCGGCAATTATTCAAGTAGGCAACACAAAATTACCAGCATTAGTTATGACTCATTTGTATGTATACGTGGATCAAGAATCAGGGAAGGATTACGTGGTCTACTTCTTGACGGATATAAACAGTGAGCATGAATTTACTCGTGGGTTGTTAATAGAAGGAAAACTTCAGTGGGATTTAAATGGTGGGTCCTATGATTAGTCCTGAGATTTGGAAAACGATAGCTGAATGCCTACAGGACATCCTATTGGCGCTAGAGAAAAATGAAAGGATCGGTGATAGAGATGAAGTGGTTCAGATTGATTGCGAAGATTGCAACAGCAGTAATTGTGACGTTGATTAATGCGCAAATTATTTAATAAAGATAACTATAGAGAGGAAGAACACAATGATCGAGAAGAAATTGGAAATCGTAAAAACGGAAATTTGGCGAGACTCAGAAACACGTACCCATCGATATGTCTTTAGGCGAGAATGGGAATCCGCGAAAAAGGATGAAAAGACCGGTCCACTGGCAGTCGTGATAACCATTAGACCAAGTGATGTTGAACCGTTCACCACAGATTTGACGTTATTTCTAATAGAACAAAATATTCGAAAGCTTGGGAACTATTCTGGTTTTCTAGCTGTGAATCTGTTTAGCTCCACAGAATTAACAACGGCTTCTTCATTCGCGTCTAAAGGAACAGACGAGAACACGATGGAAACCTTAAGTACGGCACTCTCTCAAAAAGGGGTAGACACGATCATTTTTGCAGTGGGATCAGTGATTCATTCCAATGCGACTGCAATTGAACAGACGAAGGCGATTTACAGTTTGCTTAATGCGAAACAAAAGAAAATGACGAAGGTGCTGGTAGATCCCAATACTGGAAATTGGTCACACCCATTGAACCCATCTTGTAGGAAAGAATGGAGATTGGCAGCTATTGATCCAAAAGTGTTTGAACAATGACTACCTAAATGATGAACTAATGACAAAACGACTGTAAATGTCAGTGACAAAGGGAATGACGGATGAACAGGCAATGTCTGTTCTAAGTCGATAAACTGATTACGTAAGACATTTCTGATAGAAGGACGTGGGTGATGTTCATGTGGAAAAAGAAATTGAAGGGCTAAACGGTATCTATAAAACGATTGCTCAACTCACATCGTTGGATGATTGTTTGATTATCTACCAAAATTTCAAAGGATTGTCGGTTACTTTTCCGACTAAACTAATTGATTCAGACTACGTAAAAAAGCATCTTCGTAAAGAGTTGCTTCGAGAAAAGGTATTGAATAAGGAAGAAATACAACAATTAGCCGTGTCATTTGACTACTCTGAGCGGCAGATTCGGCGTTTTCTACATGAGGAGAAGCGAAGGATGCAGAACGATACCGTGGAAGAAGAAGGACTTCCATATGTAGCCCGATGGTTGAAGAATCAGAATGACAACGAAGAATAAAAAGCGCTAAGGGGGGATTATATGACCTATTGTGAAGAATGTGGCAAAAAATTAACTGATGGTGTTTCCTTTTGCGAGTATTGTGGAACGTTAGTCAAGCAGGAAAATCAAAAGGATACGACTGAGTATGAGGATATAGAAGATACGCAATTTGAGACGGTTACAGAGGTTGTTTCAGAGGAAGAACAAGTTCATGAGACACAGAAAAAAACACCTAAGAGAAAATGGTTTGTTGCAGTTATACTCATCATTCTAGTAGTTGTTGTCGGAGGTGGTGGGTACTGGTGGTTTACTCAAAAGGATAAAGCTCCAGTAACACAATCTAGCAAGACAAGTGAACGTACGTCTTCATCAACGACAGAAGAATCAATCTCTACTTCCACTGAGCAAAGCTCACAGTCGGCTTTTAACAAGCAAGAAATCGAAGAACTCGCGAATAGTACAGTGGGTAAGTTACCTAATAAAACAAGTGTTTTTGTTTCGATGATTGGTGAAAAAAACAACGACTATGAAAATAATGGGAGCACACCTATTAGATCCGCAAGTATCATCAAGCTTTTCTTAATGGAAGCATTCTATCGAGAAGTCGACGAGGGAACGATTCGTTTAGACGAGTCCTATATCTTGAAAGACACAGATAAAGTTGGTGGAACAGGTGTCTTGCAAAATTATACGGAAGGTACGGAGTTGACATATCAGGAATTAGTCCGTCATATGATCGTTGACAGCGATAATATGGCCGGAAATATTGTCATGAACATTCTTGGAGGTCCAGAAAATATTACGAAACTCATTCACGATCATGGGTTTAATGATACACGTGTTGAACGAAAATTTGTCGATACGGCTGCTTTAGCGGCTGGCAAGGATAATTATACATCTGCGGTGGATGTCGGGAATCTTTTGAAAAAGATTTATCAAAGGGAAGCTGTCTCACCGCAATACGATCAATCAATGTTGGAAGTACTAAAATACAATAAAAACCATTCAAAGTTGCCTAAACAAATTGATCCAGCAATCGCCGTCTATAACAAGACAGGGGAGTATCAAGAGTATGGTGTACAAAACGATGCTTGTATTTTTGAAACGAATGATCGTGCCTGTGTTGCTGTAGTCTTATCAGAAGATGGTAATGAGTCGGAACAAGTCTCGGCAATGAATGAATTTGGTCAACAATTAGGTGAGCTACTAGGGGAAGAGGGAAAATAGATGGAGATTAAATTTTGTCCAAGTTGTGGGAATAAAATTAGTGCAGGTGCCAAATTTTGCGGCAAGTGTGGTCGGAAGTTATCTAGTGAATCTGAATCAAATAATACAGAATCTGAAAAGAAATCTTCTATTAACAAACAAAAAGTTTCGGAAGGCATCGATGCAGCAAAAGAAGGCGCTCAAAAAACTGCCTCAAGAATTAAGAAAGCAGCAGAAGATAGCCAAATCACTGATAAGGTTCAATCCTCCATTCACTTTCTAAATCAACAGCCGGAGAAAAAAGCGAAAGTGTTAAAAATTGGCGGTGCAGTTATAGCTGTAATCATTATTGTCTTTGGCTGGAATTGGTTTTCAAGTAAAGATTATCGTCAGGCGATGGCAAATGGGGACAGTTATTTTTCACAGGGCGAGTTTGGTAAAGCCTCAGAGTTTTATCAACAAGCGCACGATCAGAAACCGGGGGATGAGAAAGCTACTGAGATGCGTAGCTACGCACAAGAACTTGGAAGCTATTGGACTATGATCAATGAAGATGACGGTTTTCCTGGTTCAAGGAGTCAAACAATCGAAGAAATAGAGGCCAAAGCAAATCAAATAAAAGATAAAACGATCAAAGCAAAGTATACAGAGGCAGCCGAGGCAATAAAAAATTCTGATCAGTACAAGTTAGAGGAACGAATAAGTCAAAAATATGAGAAGACATACGGCTCTGAACGGGCTCGATAAAAAAAGCAATTAAACCAGTTGGGATATAGAACTAAAAAGGACAATCTTTTTTCTACGACTGCAATAAGAGATATTTTGGATTCTGAACTTTATCGTGGCAATATTTCTTACAATAAAAAAGAGAACATCCGACAACAGACTAAAATAAGAAAGAAATGTAGGGAAGAAGGAAGAGAGGTTCCTCCAATCAAACAAGGGGAAAATTATGTTCTAGCCAAAGGAAAGCATGAAGCGATTATCTCAAATGAGCAATGGGAACATGTTAAATATTTACGTCAGAAAAATAAGGTTAATCCAGATAAAACACGACCTTGGGGTGCGCTTTTAACAGGAATTCTGTTCTGTCCACAATGTGGTGCAAAAATGACAATTTCTAACAGCAGCACAAAGAATAAACATGGTGAGACGATACGAAGAAAGTACTATGTTTGTGGAAACTTCAAGTCAAAAGGAAAGAAGGCATGTAGGGCTAACGGAGTAAGAGTAGAGCTTATTGAAGACATTGTTAGAAGGGCTTTTGCGGATGTCATTACGTACCCGTCATTCTTGAAAGAAACGATAGCAAAAAGCAATGATGTAATGAATCAACAACTTACTCCATTAAAGCGTCAGATAGAGGATATAAATAGCGAAATCGAAGAGATAGATAATAATATTGATCGGTTGAATCGTATCATTGGTTTTGCAGCAGACATGAAGGTAGAGGCCGAACGTCGAATAAGAGATATGCAGTCTGAGCGAATGGCGAAGCAGTTTGAGCAAGATACTATCAAGGAAAAACTTGAGATAATGACACAAACCATTAACCCAGAAGATGCAAAAGAATGCTTAACTTATATTCATGATGTTATGGGTGCAGCGTCAAAAGAGTCGTTAAAGGCGATTTACCAGACTTTTATTGACTCAATCGTTTACGATAAGGCTACTAAGACCGCGCAGATTAAATTGACAATTAGTCAGCAGATTTTAAGCAAAATAGAGGATTACAACGATACTAAAGCATCAATTCCAATTGACGGAATTGATGCTTTTTCTTTGGTCATAGTTGTATAAAAACTGGGAGGTATCTTGCGTAAGATGCCTCCCGATTTAGTTGCATTTTAAACTCCTAATTCGTTTCTTAGGTACTCTAATTCAGTTTCAACAAGACTGCGAAAATATCTTTTTGGATTATCACCAAAATCAGGTTTAGTGCGATTATTCATTTTCTTAGTATAGTATTTGGTAAGTTTTTCAGCCTCTTTCCGAGTACAGGTAGCCGCAATCAAATCAAATAAATCTCCACCACCGTGGGTATTAATGAAAATTTGTCGTAAAAGAATATCTGCTGTTGCAAATAAAAATATCTCATTATAACGTCCGTTGTCCTCATTATAGTAAAAAGTACTCCAGTCTGTTAGGTAAGTCAGATCCCATGCCTGATTTTTACACCCATTCAGTACTTTATCTAAGTCATTTGAATTCGCATTCTTTGGAGCTTTTACCCCTTCTTGATTTGTCATCAATAGAATTAGGTAGGTGTTAGTGTATTGTGAGATAAGTAAGTTATCAAAATTCCAGTTCCAAAATTCTATTATTTTTTCAATAGGAGTCGTTCCTTTTTCGCGATAAAGCCTGATTAGTTTAATCATACTAGCCAAATTCATAAGAAAATGATCACCTTCCTTATGGTATTCAACATCATTTTCAAATTGCTCCGATGTGAAATCCATTTTTGGAATTCGATCAATAACACCACCTGCAAGTTCTAACCATATTTGTGTAGGATAAAACTCAAAGATTTTCGAAAAATTATTCAGTTCTATTCGAGCTTCTACAGAATCATTAGCCTTAAAGGCATTCTCCATAATTGCGAAGCCTGCACTAACTGGGATATTGTTCATTTGAGCCCAAAGCATTAGTAAGGCTATTTGTTTTTGTTCGGATAAATCTTTTAGGGACCCATATTTTGTTAAATTGAGAAGGCTGCTTAAAAGATTTCTATCGAAAACCATAATTACTTCTTTTTTCTTTTTTTTCAAGTTTGATAATGTTGTATATTTCCACTCACCAGTAGGAGAATATTTTGGATGGAAAACAAGTCGTGATTGATCAATAGCATCCCATATTTGTTGCGGCATATCATCTTGCAATACTAGAAAACTCATATTAAATAATCCTCCTATATGTCTAAACTAATTCTAAAAAAACTTATTTCGGCTATAAATTGTTTTTACTATTATGATTGTATTATACATTTTTTTGCTTTAGAATTTTTGTTAATAAATTAAACGTTGTAATGAAAGAGATAAGAGAATCGCCCAAGTAACAAACTAGAATGTTCTTTGTTGAAAATTGAACTGTAGGAGAACACAAAATGAAGATAGAAGTAAATGTAAATAAAATAAACAAAATTGATCAGAAGATATTTTTTTCGAATAAAAAAGAGATATTTGAAAAGATGAACAAGATGGAAGATTTTTGTTGTTTAGTATCGGGCTATAGAGGTGTTGGAAAAACGACATTAGTTAAATCCTTAGAAGATGATTTTAAGAATGAAGAAGGTGAGAAGTTAAGTATTTTTATATATCAGAATCTAGATAAATATGAAAGCTACTCCCTGCTACTTAGAAAGCTTATTAGAGAATTGTTTTTACAAATATCCTCTGATGAAAAATTTGAAAATTTTAAAACAGAGAATAGTACTTTATATAATAAAATAGGAGATTTACATGAGAATAGCTTTTTTGAAATCCATAATAAAACTAGTGCTAGTTCTTATCATGAAACGCAAAAATCAGCCTCTTTTTCTATGACTTTGAAACGACTGATAGAGTTAGGGATACCAGTAGTTGTTATGTTTCTATCAGCTATAAATTGGAAAACAGGCATTATAATCAAAGATACCGGAGCGCTAGGTGTGATACTTTCCTTTATTTGGTTTATGACTAGTAGTATTAATATTGGTTCTAGTTCATTATCAAAAAAAACTAATAGTAATCAAGTAGAAAAGACTTTACTTTACGATGATGAGATCGCTGAATACCATCTTAAAAATTTATTAAAAGAGTTAAAAAAGGCAGGAGTGCGAGTATTTTTTGTTTTTGATGAGATTGATAAAATCGAAGAGTCTACAAAACTATTAAAAGTGTTGTCAGATTTAAAACATCTTCTTCTTATGAAAAACTCGTCTTCTATTGTTATTTCCGGGCAGGATCTATTTTATGAATTTGTGCTATCAGGCATCAAGGATGATGGGTTACTTTCAAACTTGTTTTCATTGACATTCCATGTTCCTCTATTAAAAAAAGAAGTTTTGGAAGAAATATCCAATTTTTACTTTCCAATAAGTGAAATAGGGGATGAGAACAAGGCAAAAGAGAGTTATTTTGATTCTTTAGTCTTGAATACGAGAAAAGTTGCTCGAAGCATGAATAATCATATTATGAGTGAAGTAGAATGGGATCAGAATAAGGGCTACATTGCAATAAATGATGATCAATTATTTGAATTTGAAAACGATTCAAAAATTTTGGATATTATCAATAAAATTGAGAATGAAGTAATTGGGACTCTTGGAACTGAACCAGCTCTATTTGATCTTTTAGATTATCATTTATTCTTGTGGGTGAAAAAAATGAAATTGTCTAGAAATCATTCCTTTGTAGAAAATGAAATATTTTCAATAAAAGACGAAATTGTTCAAAAATATCCTTATTGGTATCAAGATCGACTGCTGGTGGTCTTTAAAATTCTAATTGAGAGGTTGGAAGAAGCCACCTTGATAGAACGAGATCAGAATGAGGATACTACTGATCCAAGATATAAATTGACCATTTCTAATGAAATTGAAAGTATATCTATGTATCAAGAGTTAACTATAACTTTTTTTAAGGAATTTATTGGACTTGAGGTAATTATGAGACAGATAAATAATGATTTTGCATTTGACCATAAGAATGATTTTAACCTACGAGGCATCGTCGGTAATCTTTACAAAAATAAGGTAATAACAAAAGATAACCAAAAAGTAATAATTACTGCCATTGATTTGAGGAATAAGATAGTTCATGGAGATGTTTTATCAGAAGATGAGTTTGCACTAATGAACGAGATATCAATTAAAAGTTTAATAATTGATATCTATGAGCATTATACTTATCTTTGTTTAACAAATATCTTTAATAACGATGACGCCCACTCCAATATAATATCGGATAGTAAAAATGGATTAGATTTCATTATTAAAAGACAGCATGATCCTGATATTCTTTTTGAAATAAAAATAGTTGATCAATTTAAACAATCTGTTAGTATCAATAATTATTGGGGAAAAATCTTAGATAGTTACAATCAAATAAACAATAAAAATAACAAACTGATTGTTTTGGTGTATTTTAAAGACGTTAATTCTATTGATGAAAGTTTTATGACTCCTTATTTTGAACAGGATAATTCTTTACTTGAGAAAAAAATTTATGTTATGTATATACCGAAAATTAATACCCAACATATATGCAAATTTATTACAGAGGTTGTTAAGATGGATTAAAGCGCGAAATAGAATAGTACGCGGAGCCGTATCATAAGTAGGGATATTTTTTTTATCAGGTACATCAGAACAAGAAAACAAGAAGAGATCAATTGACCTCTTCTTGTTTTTGTTTTAGAGATAATCATTGATGATTATTCCATTTTGAGGTCTCTTCTCAATTTCTAGGTTGGCGATTTTTTGGATTAAAGTATCTAAAGTAATCCCTTGCATTTCTTCTTCGACTTTCTTTTGCAATCGATCATAATTTTCTGTCAACACTTCCTGAATATTTGCTCCAACGATACAATCCGGATTCGTTTTGGGATCAACTTGAATCAGATTGGTATTTCCTTCAATACTTTTATAAACGTCCAGCAAAGTAATTTCTGCAGGTGATTTGGCAAGAAGCGGCTTTGGTTTCCCTACTTGCGTAATAATCAAGTTTGATTTTTTCAGCTGACTCATAATTCTTCGGACATTCGCAGGATTCGTTTCAACACTTTTTGCGATCATATCACTTGAAAGAAAGTCCGTATTTTTATAAATCTCAATGTAAGCAAGAATATGTATCGCATCACTGAACTGCATTGAATATTTCATCTTTCTAAATCCTTTCAAAATTTTCTCTTGACTTATCTTATCATACTACTTATCATTATGGTTGTAAATTATAAAAGTACAGCTAAAAAGGAGTGGATTACATGAAGTATTTAGTAACTGGTGCTACAGGTGGATTCGGCGGATATGCGTTAGATTTTTTGAAGGAAATGGTTCCAATCTCCGATATTTATGCTCTTGTCCGTAGTGAAGAAAAAGGGGCGGAATTAAAGGAAAAGGGTTTTAACGTGAGGATTGGGGATTATGCGGATTCTGATTCAATGAAACAGGCGTTACAGGGCATTGATCGCTTGTTGTTTGTTTCAGGAGCGCCAGGTAATCGCCAAGTAGAACATGGGAATGTGGTGAACGCAGCGAAGGAAGCTGGGGTTTCATATATTGCTTATACAAGTTTTGCTGGAGCAGATAAGGCAACGAGTCCATTAGCTGCTGATCATATTTTTACAGAAAAGCAAATCGAAGAAGCAGGAATCGCGCACACCTTTTTACGCAATAATTGGTATTTGGAAAATGAAATGCCAATCGTTGGTGCGGCTTTAAATACGGGTAAATTTGTTTATGCGGCTGAAGAGGGCAAGACTGGTTGGGCTTTAAAACGTGAATATGCTGAAGTAGCTGCCAAAGCTGTTTCAGGAACTGAATATCCTGCTATTCTTGAATTGTCAGGAACACCAGTTAGTTATGAAGTATTAGCAGAGGCATTGAAAAGGGCTACAGGAAAAGAGCTTGAACTAGTAAAAGCCGGAGATCGCGGTTTTGTAGAAAGCTTAGTTGCTAGCGGCTTGCCTCAGCCTGTGGCAGAAATGTTCTTATCTTTCCAATATGATATCAAGAACGATCAATTAGACGTTGTTTCTTCTGATTTTGAAAAAGCACTAGGTAAGCCGTTGACTAGTTTAGAAGATGGTTTAAAAGAGCTGTTAGGTTAATTGATTGCTGAAACTCCTCAGATTTTGGGGAGTTTTTTACTAATTATAAAAGGGAAGAACGTAGACATGACAGAAAATGAGATGCTCACATGGCTGATCGATTATTTCATTCAAGAAAGTCCTACCTATTCAAAGGTGGAGGTTCCACACGCGATTGCTGAAAAACAAAGACTCTTTCGCAGCCTAATGAATGTCAGACCGCCAGAACCAATCGGAAAAGACTTTTTATGTGTACAGGATGCCTATTTGAAAACGTGTTTGTCCCGAAAACGGGTAGCTGATTTGACCGATGCTTCAGCCTATACTCAGAATTTATATTTGTGGCAGGGGGATATTACCTTGTTAGCAGTAGATGGAATTGTAAATGCCGCCAATAATCAATTGCTAGGGTGTTTTATGCCTTTGCATGGTTGTATTGACAATGCGATTCATTCGGCGGCAGGCGTCCAACTAAGATTAGCGTGTTTTGAGTTGATGCAGCAGCAAGGAAAATCAGAAGAAACGGGTCAGGCAAAGATGACAGCTGGATATAATTTGCCAGCCGATTACGTATTTCACACGGTAGGACCGATTATTACGGGTGAAGTGACAGAAGAAGATCAGTTTCTATTGTCCCAGTGTTACAAAAATGTATTGATGAAAGCTCAGGAAATGAATTTAGATACGATCGCTTTTTGCTGCATTTCTACTGGTGAATTTCACTTTCCAAATGAGTTAGCCGCAAAAATTGCAGTGGACACGGTTCAAACGTTTATTGAAGAAAATTCCAGTGAGTTGAAGGTCATTTTTAATGTTTTTAAGGATGAAGATAGGGAGATCTACCATGAACAATTACAAAAAATTCAGTGAGGTTTTGGATTTGATTGAAGCAGCAGAGGCGATTGTGGTTGGTGCTGGTTCTGGATTATCGGCTGCTTCAGGGATTACTTATTCGGGCCCAAGGTTTGAAAAATTATTTAGTGACTTTATTTCAAAGTATGGCTTTTTGGATATGTACTCTGCCGGCTTCTATCCTTTTGATTCCTTCGAAGAATATTGGGCGTATTGGAGCAAGCATATTTATTACAATCGCTACACACCGATAGCTGGTGAGCCTTATAGGTATTTACTGCAATTATTAGAGGGCACCAATTATTTTGTCATTACGACGAATGTGGATCATCAATTCCAAAAAGCGGGCTTTGATCGGGAGCGTTTGTTTTATACCCAAGGAGATTATGGGTTGCTGCAATGTTCAAAAGCTTGTCATGCCAAGGTCTATGAGAATGAATCCTTGATCAAGAAAATGGTAATCCAACAAAAAGATTTTCGGATTCCCTCTTATCTGGTTCCTCATTGTCCAAAGTGTGGAGCACCACAAGCGGTTCATTTGCGTGTGGATCAGTTTTTTGTCGAAGATGACGGCTGGCATGCCGCACAAAAACGCTATTTAACTTTTTTGGAAGAAAATAAAGACAAGAAGATTCTTTTTCTCGAATTAGGGGTAGGTTACAATACGCCAGTCATCATCAAGTACCCTTTTATGAAAATGACGTATCAGAATAGGCAGGCAAGGTATATCTACTTCAACCAAGAAAAACTGGTGATTCCAAAAGAGCTTGAAGCGCAGACAATTGATTTGCAGGGAGATATCAAGGAGACCGTACGAGCAATCGTCCATATATAACTATAAAACGCATGTTAGGAGTGAGACGTAATGGATCATAAGAAAATGAAATTAGAAGATTACTTGCAATTCTTGAACGAGGACATTCACTCGACCGTTTTTTCGACTGTCGATGAGGATGGAAGACCGAAATCTAGAGTCATCGATATCATGCTAGTGAAAGAGAAGAAGCTTTATTTCTTGACGGCGATAACCAAGCCGTTCTACGATCAATTAATAGAGCGTCCGTATGTTTCGATCACTGGACTAAAGGGTGAGGAATCGATGTCTTCTATCTCAATCACAGTCAATGGAGAAGTCAGAGAGATCGGTACTAATTATTTGGATGAGATTTTCGAAAAAAATCCGTATATGAATGACATCTATCAAACAGAGGAAAGCAAACATGTTTTACGGGTATTTGAACTCTATAAAGGAAATGTTTCTGTATTTGATTTAAGCAGTAAGCCGATTTATCAGGCTGTTTTTGCTATCAACGAGTAAAAGAAAAGAGGAACTGAAATGAAGTATGCAGTTACTGGTGCAACCGGGAATTTAGGCAGTCGAGTAGTGAAAGAATTCAGTCGTTTGGTAGATAAAAAAGAAATACTGGCACTTGTGCACACAATATCTAAAGCTCAAGGGCTAATCGATCAGGGGATCACCGTGAGAACGGGAGATTATGCCGATGTTGAAGATATGACAAAAGCATTGGAGAATGTCGATTTATTGATCTATATTCCCAGCAAAACTTACGATCTTGTTCAACGTGTGATTGAACTGGAAAACACGTTGGAAGCGATGAAAAAAGCCCAAGTGAAGAAAATTATTTTTGTCAGTTTTTTTGCTGATCAGGAAAAGAATCCATTTGTGATGTCGCCCTATTACGGCTATGCACCAAGACGATTAGCAGGTTCAGGACTTGAGTATACGATCGTTAAAAATTCGTTATACGCAGACCCGTTGGTTCCATACTTGCCAGAATTAATTGAACGAAAGAACATTATTTACCCCATTGGACAAGAAAAATTATCGTTCATTTCTTTGGATGATAGTGCGAAAGCCTTGGTGCAAGTAGCAATCAAGCCGGATTTGAGAGATAAGGGACAAACGTATTTGCTAAGTCAGGAGAAAAATTATTCCATGTCCGAACTCGGTCAAATAATGAGTGAAGTGACGGGAAAACCGATTGGGTATCAGCCGGTCAGCCTTCAAGAATTCGCGGAAATCTATAAGGGAGACGGTGACGGTCAAGAACTTGCCTCAATGTATCAAGGTGGGGCACTAGGAATGTTAAGTAAAAGCACCACGGATTTTGAAACGATTACGGGTCATCAGCCCACAGCTATGCTGGATTTTTTGCGAACAAATTGGAAATAAGCACAAGTAAACAGGGTGAAGAGACTGCTTGGAAATGGTCTCATTCATCCTGTTTTTGTGTGCAGCTAAAACAGATAAGTTAACAGCATAATATCTTCATCCGTAAAATCAATGAAGGATAAATCAACCGCCTGATCAAGCTGTTTTTTGATCCGTTGGAATTTCTGATCTGATCGTACTTTATAATCAGGATGATCAATTTGATCAGACGGATCGTGATCGTTGGTCATGTGCTTTTCTAAAAGACAATTTCCTTGAAAAAGAAAGTCGATAATAAGTTTATTCGAAAGAGAGACAGCTAAATCATTGGCGATATTTTTCAAAAGCTTATATAAGACTTCATTGGTTTTAGCAGTATTTAGCCGTGAAAAGAGCTGATTGAACAGTTCATAGTATTCACTGTTTGTTCGTTCTGCCCGATCATTTAAAGAATCGCTGTCTAAAAATTTCTTGTGTTCATTTTTCTTATTAATGATCGCTGAAGACACGGATACGACACTCATGATATTTCCATTCAAAATACGCAAAATATCATAGATGTGGGCCATCGTCGGCGGGTAGGTGGTAAAGGTTAAGAGCCGGATTTCCAGTAGGATCTTATTGTCTACATCATTGGAAGGGTCATAATCAGTGACTAAGACTGTTCCGCCGCCGCGATCGATTGTTTTTAGATTTTTAGACATCTTTCTGACAAATGAATGAACCTCGCCCTTATCCATCGCTTCTGTTCGTCTGGAGCTCATGGAAAAGATTTCTCTCTTTCCAATCAATTCGTTAAACCGTTGAGCCAAATTTTCCGCGATTGAATTTTCTCTGGCTGAGATCAACATTGGGACTTTGACATCCGTCACTTTTTTGATCCCTAAGATGATCAGTTTCCGGATAAACGTGATCTTTGTTTCCGCTATCCCTTTTTGATATTTACGTAAGAAACGCTCGATTTTCTTGAGAATTCCGTTTATTCCTTTAAAATTCTCCTCCTGTTTTGGAAAAGTATAGTTCTCAATCGGGAAGCTTCCTTTGAGAATCTCCGAGATCGTTTTGATAACGAAATTTTGTAAAATCGGGTCTTTGATTAACGGTGTCTCTGACAAAAAGTTGAATAAGCGTTTTTCCAAGGTATGCTGATAGTCTTGTTCGCTATAAAAAATTAAGTTTGTTGGTAAGGCATTTATCAATTGTTCGATCGTCTGCTTTTCAAAGGCTTGCTGGTCGGTTAACCAATTCTCGTCTTGTGTATTGTTCAAGATTTCTAGTGTGGACTGGTTGGATTGGGCGGAGAAGGTGAGCCTTTCTGGAAATTTATCCCAAAAACGTTTCTCATCTCGAGAGCCTTCCACGTTCTGATCGACTTTCTCGGATAGATGTCTGGTTGAAACAAGAATCGTTGTACCAGTAGTGTTCTCCATATTTCGATTGAAAAAAGCCTGAGAGATCGAATATAAGATCTCTTTTTTTATGTAGGCAATGTTTGAACTGGCTGAAATAGCCGCAAGTGATTGAATCACTTTTTTAGTAACCATTATCTCTCGTGAGATTTGTCTACATTCTGTTAAATAGATGTTTGAAATAATTTCGACTTTCTCTTTTAAAGGACGTTCGCTAAATTTTGGAAAATACCCCACATAGGGACTGATTTCATAAAATTGCTCAATATTTTGCATTTGAGGGGGTATTAGCAAAGCTACCAATGGTTGAACGCCGCCTTCATTTTTATAATAAAAAGAGAGTTCATCGAGTTTTCGCGAAACGTCTGACGCTGGAACGGAAGAATCTAGCTCGATAACCAAAAAAGAAGCCAGTCCGTCTTTTTTTCTTTTCAACTCTGGGAGAATATCCAGCTTGCTTTGTTCAGGCCAGAGGGTATAAAAAATTTTTCTTGTAGATTTGGATGTTCCTTTCATTTTTGTTTGTTCGATCAGTTTTTCTAGAAAGAATTTTCTGCCAACGCCTTTCTCACCTCTTAAAATAATTGTTTTCAACTCATTGCTTGGATAATAAAAGATCGGCAAGACATTTTGTACGACATTGTATAACGAACTATTTTCACCAATGTCTAAAGTGTCTAACTGAAATTCAGACGAACTCAGAACCGATGTTTCATTTAGAAAAAGGTAATTATTCAAATGATCATCTTTTTGAATAGTATGCGGCAAAGATAAATAGGGAAAACTCTTTGTCAAAATTTGAGTTGAAATGAATAAGGTCGGTCGTCCCTTTAGCTTGATCAATTGTTTTTCCTGATGCAGTTTATTCAACAGACGAGAAACATTGGAGCGGTCAATCGCTAAATCAACAGATAGAACCAACGCGCAACATTCTGAAAAATCATAGGTTCCCTGCATGATTTGCTCCTGAGTCAGCTCTTCGATGCGATGGAGTAGTTTTTCCTGCTGAGTTGCCATAATATCCTCCTAAATTTGTTGTATTTATTTTAGAATACGCTTACACCATTTCGTGTAAAATTATACCACAAAATAATAACTAGTGTTTCTATAGTGTAGAATATTAATATGAATCCTTATTTACAGGCGTTTTAATGTGGTACACAAAAGGTTTTCTTGAGATTTTGACTTGTGGTGTTCGATATGTGATAGTGAAGATGTTCTCAACGAAAGTAATCTTGAATTTACCAGAGAGGAGACGTTTTTCAAGTAGGAGATTACAAACAATGAATAGGAGGAAACAGAAATGGAAAATTTAAAATTGACACGGATCGATTTTCGTTTGATCCATGGGCAGGTAATGACCAGATGGGTAAAGGAATACAACATTAAAGATATTGTGGTGATTGACGACAAATCTGCGAAGAGCCCAATTTTGAAAAAGATACTATTAAATGCGGCGCCATCATCGGTAAATGTTTTTGTAGAATCTATTGCAAGCGCTACCGAAAAATGGGAGAAGAATGAATTCCCTAAGAATAATTTACTTATTCTATTTAAAGATACAAAAACAGCTGCCAAAGCGTGGAAGGAAGGAATTAAGTATACCTCGCTGCAAATTGGCGGAATTGAAGGTTCGGGGAACAAAAAAAATATCAATAAAAATATCGTCATGTCAGAAGAGGATGTGCAGGATCTGGTTCCTCTACATGAAAATGGGGTACGGGTCTACGGACAACCGATCCCCGAAGATGCGGAGTATGCATTTGAAAGTATTTTAAGCAAGTTTTAAAAAGGGGATTTCTGTTCATTCAAGAAATTTCTTGTCAAGAACACTTTAATCGAATGGTAGAGGATATTCGAATCAGATTTAACAGAACGAAGGAGGAAAAGAGATGGTTCAAGCATTATTAATGGGATTGTTGGCTCTGCTGAATGGGATTCAGTGGCCGCTAAGTTGGTGGCTGATCCGTGAACCGATTATGGCTGGTTTTTGGGTGGGGTTAATTTACGGAGATCCAGTTCAAGGGGTAATTATTGGGGCAACAATCAACGTGGCCTATCTAGGCTGGATTAGTGCAGGTGGCGCGAATGCTTCAGACCTCTATTGGGCGGGGTTATTAGGAACATTTGTGGCGATCCAAGGGGGTATGAGCATTGAGCAATCGGCTGCTTTTGCTATTCCAATCGGTTTATTAGGAAATTATGTCCATGTAGCGTACATGACTCTGGCGTCATTTTGGCCGACTCGAATGGATAAATTAGCCGACAAGGGCGATTGGAAAGGCATTCGCAAGATTCAAATGTTTGGCGGTCCGTTCATTGTGCTCTTCTTAAGAGCGTTACCAGTCTTCTTCATTGCACTTTTTGGAAGCGAGTACATTCAAATTATTATTAATAGTTTGCCTGATTGGGCAATGAACGGTCTTGGAGCAGTCGGAAAAATCTTGCCAGCTTTAGGGATGTCGATGCTATTGAAATTTATGCTTAAAAAGGAACTTATTCCATTCTTTATCATTGGTTTCGCGATTGCAGCGTATACCGGAATGACAGACTTAATGATGTATGTCATCATCGCTGTGGCGATTGGTCTATTAATGTTAAAACTTGGCTTTGCGAAAGAAGAGGGGGAAACAGAGAATGGCTAAAGCATTAGATAAAAAGGATATCAAACGAGCAGCTGTCACTTGGTGGTTAACATCACACTTAACTTACAACTATCAACGACTACAGGCTGGCGGGATGACGACCGTGATGGGACCGCTTCTGAATAAGATGTATGAAGGTGACAAGGAAGAAATTACCGATGGTTTGCAGCGGCATATGCTGTATTTCAATACAGAACCTCGCTTGGGTGCTTTTCTACCAGGAATGGTAGTCGCATTGGAAGAAGGGATTGCCAATAATCCAACCGAAGAAATTGATAAGTCGATGGTGACGGAAATTAAAACCGCATTAATGGGACCGTTAGCGGGAATCGGAGACACGGTCGTAGCTGGATTGTTGAAGCCGATCGTCTTGAGTGTCACATTAGGTTGGGCTTCACAGGGACAAATTTGGGGAGCTTTTGCCTTCGGGATCATCTTTACGTTGATGGATTTTGCGATGACATATGGCATGTTTACTCAAGGCTATAAATTAGGGATGGACTCGATTGATCGTTTCTTAGAGGGACCGTTCATTAAGAAAATGACTTCCTTTTTAGGAATTGTCGGCCTGTTCTGTTTAGGCGTTATGATCGTTAAATATGTCAGTGTTCAAGCGGTATTGGAAGTGAAGCTGGCGACGACCACTTTGTCAGTTGGAGAAACCTTGAATAAGATCGTTCCAAGTTTCTTACCACTTGCGTTTACTTTCTTAGCTTATTGGTTGCAGGTAAAAGGGCAAAGCGTAACGCGTGTGTTGCTGGTGCTTTTTGCGATCGGTTTCCTAGGCGGTGCCATCGGAGTATTAGGATAAGGAGATAAACGAATGACTAAGTTGATTATTGTTACTCATGGACCTTTAGCGGATGCCTTTAAAGAAAGCGGCGCAATGTTTTTCGGGGATCAGGTAGATCAGATATCCACGATCGGGTTGTTTCCAACAAAAAGTCCAGAGGTGTTAGAAAAAGAGATCAAAGAAGCTGTCGTACAATCTGGAACGAAGGAATGCCTCATTTTTGTTGATATTTTAGCTGGGACACCATTTAATGTCGTAGCTCTCTTGATTGAAGAGTTAAAGGAAGACTATCAGATTGAATGCTTTGCCGGGGTGAACATGCCACTGGTGATGGAAGCGTTGGCTTCAAAGGATTCTATGAATGTAACGGAACTGACGAATCACATTGGGGAAATGTCCGCTGATACCATTGTTAATCTTCGGCAGACATTAGAAATTTAAAAGGAGCGAATAGGAAAATGTTAAAAGCAGAAAACACGATGCGAATTTTTAATACAGGCATAATGGCCGTTGTCCGCGTAGAAACGATTGAAAGAGGGATCGAAGTTGCGCAAGGGTGTTTGGATGGTGGCGTAGATGTTATGGAAATCAGCTACACCAACAACAACGCTGGGGAAGTCATCCGAGCAATCAAGGAAAAATTCGGCGATAAAATCTTGATCGGTGCAGGTACTGTTTTAGAAAGCACCACTGCACGGTTGGCAATCATGGACGGTGCGGAATTTGTAATCGCGCCTACTTATGATCAGGGCGTTCAGGAGCTGTGTAATTTGTATCAAATTCCTTATGCACCGGGCTGTACCTCTTATACAGAAATGATGGAGGCCTTAAAAAATGGCGCTGCATTTATTAAAGCCTTCCCGATTTCCAATTATTATGGTCCAAGTTTAGCGAAGGTAGTAAAAGTTCCTGTGCCTCATACGCCAATTTTAGCTTCTGGCGGTGCAACACTGGAAAATCTTCATGAATGGTTTGAAAATGGTGTGGATTGCATTGGTATTGGCGGGCTCTTAACTAAAGGTACGTCAGAAGAGATTGCCCAAAATGCCCAGAAATTGACAGCTATAGCCAATGAAGTTCGAGGAAAGTAAGAGGGGAACCAAATGAAAAAAACGGCAATCGTAAACGCGAATAGTTTCGGGAAATATTATCCTGAATACATTACCCAATTAGATCAACAAATCGGTGAAACAAAACGCTTCAAATTTCCAGTAGATATTTCTCCTGAAGATTTGGTAGCCGAGTTGAAGGATTTCTCCTTCATCATTATCGGGACCGAACCGAAGTTGACTAAACCCTTTTTTGAAAAGATTCCTCAATTAAAATTAGTCGTCCGTTTCGGAATCGGCTATGATAATGTGGATGTAGTGGCTGCCAGAGAAAATGGCGTTATGGTTTCTAATATTCCAGCGTACATGGAAAGAGATGATGTTGCTGAATATGCCGTGTCATTGATCTTGTCGGCAGCGAAATTAGTTACCTATACGGCTGAAAAAGTGAAACAAGGTGAATGGGCCAAAGATCGCGGGCGTTATTTAGGTCACCGCTTGAATAAGAAAACGATCGGCATTTGCGGCTTTGGAAATATCGGCACACGAGTTGCGGAGATTATGCAGGCATTTAACTGTAAGATTATTTGTTACGACCCCTATCTTTCAGCAGAAGAAGCGGAAAAACGTGGGGGAGAAAAAGTGGACTTTGACGAGTTGTTGGAACAAGCAGATGTTATCTCTCTGCATATGAACTGTACAGCAGAAAATAAAGGGATGTTCGATCAGGCGGCATTTAAGAAAATGAAAGCCAGTGCGGTTCTGGTTAATACCGCTCGCGGTGCCTTAGTAAATGAAGCGGATTTATTTGCGGCATTAGAGGCTGGAGAATTTGGCAGCTACGCCACTGACGTTTTAGAAAACGAACCACCAGCAGCTGATCATCCATTTATGACTCAAGAGAAAATTATTTTGACACCACATATCGGTGCGTACAATCATGAATGTAACGAAATGATGTGTGAGAGTGTCGTTGATGATATCGTTAGAGTCAATGCAAGTGGTGAGCCAAAGCATTTGTTGGAAGGATAAAACTTAATTATTGAGGACAGAGATCGTAACGTATCAGTATTGAGTGGGAAGAGAATAGATTCATTTGACTAAGTGTACATTATGGGATAAGAACTTGACTTGGAAATATCAATAGAAGAAACTGTTTTTAATAGTTCTGTATTTTCGAGCATACAATCAAAGAAAAAGTTCGATGATTAAGAAAATAATTAACAGGTTCACTATCTGGAACGAATTGAATGTAATACAAAAATTGATCTAATCAACTTGTATGTTGCTGTTGCTATGAACAGTATCTTTAATCGGTATTAATTAGAGAACGAGATTTAACTTCTACTCTGTTCGTCATGAATAAGTTTAAACAATTAGTTTTATAAAAATATATTATTACTATGAAGCCCAATCATCTTAACTTGATGATTGGGTTATTTTTGTGTCTAAAGCAGAATCAATGTTTGATACACAAAAGAAAATCGCTACATCATAAGGAGTGATTGAACAGGTCCTAAAGGAGATACAGCTACGATGTTTTCAATTGATTGATAAGAAGGTGAAAAAAAGTCAAGATTCAGTTAGATTATCTACAAATCTTTGAGTTCAATCGGACGATTGAACTCAAAGATATTTTTATGATTGTCCAATAGCAAGAATAATTGCTATCTATTAGATGTTATAAGTATGGAACATATTTTCCAAATCCCTGAATATTAGCAATATATCTGCTACATAGTAAAACTGAAAGCTAAACTTATTTGTTCATGGTGAGTCATTTCATTAAGTAGGGATATTTTTTAATTTACAAGCTATATAACAGATTTTTTTTACGACGGAGCTATCAAATAAAATAGCACGAATATCAATCTAATAATAATTGTTTTCTGAAGTGTCGAATTAAGGAAGTAATATTAGAAAAAGATACATGGATTATTAATTTAATCTATGTATCTTTTTTTATGTTTATTATTATTTTTCCGATAGATTTATTAAAAAAACAAGTCCTATAAGCGAGTGTTCTTATATAATAGAAACTACAAATCGTTATTTTATTTTTAGTATATAGAAATAAATCCATTCAATAGTAAATAAATTATAAAGTATATTATCTTTTAAAAATGCTTTATATTAGGGATCGCGATGGTTTAAAGCTATTTTTACTTCTTGTTTTAAGAAAAAACTAGAAAATTAGAAAGAGTTTTTGGTGTTCTTTAACAGATGGAAATCTTAGTATGGATTAATTGTAATATGTTTTGTGTTTTTTGGCAATAATATTTTAGAAAAAAGCGAATTATTTAGATTATATTTTATTATTAGATACCGATTGTTATGAAATAGTGCTTATTTAATCAAGTTACTAGTTCTGCAAGTACCGTCAAATAAACCGTCAATAGAAAGGACAAAGAATTATGAGCAGACGTGGTGAAAATATTTATAAGAGAAAGGATGGGAGATGGGAAGGGCGCTACCAAAAAGGGCGAACAGAAGCTGGGAAAATAAAATATGGTTCTGTCTATGGACGTTCTTACTACGAAACAAAACAAAAACTCTATCCTCTTAAAATTAAATATCAGACACTCATGAATTTACACGGAAAAAGTGCAACTCCTTTTTACCAATGGGTGAATAAATGGTTGCTTGAACTTCAAGGGAAAGTTAAACCGGCAACCTATGCGAGTTACCAATACAAGATGGATCATTATATAGTGCCTAGCTTGTCTACTGTGTTACTAAATGAACTGGATGAAGAAAAATTATTATTACTACTAAAAGAATGGCAAGACAAGGGACTTAAAAACTCCTCCATTCGAGTGCTTTTTCAAGTATTGAAAACCTGTCTTTCCGTAGCTGCTAAAAGAGGATTATTACTCACCAATCCCTGTGAGCGAGTTGTGTTGCCCGCGATTGAAAAGAAACATCCTCAATCATTGAGTAAAAAAGAGCAGTATTCTTTAGAACGAGTAGTTGAAAAAGAAAAGACACAAATAGGCCTTCCTATAACACTTGCCTTACAAACAGGGATGCGTATTGGGGAAATAGCAGCCTTGCAGTGGAAGAATGTTGATTTTGATTCCAATGTGATTTACGTTGAACAAACGCTTCAGCGAATTTCTTATTTTAATCGTCAGAAGAATCAATCTCAAATAATTCTATCTTCCCCAAAGACGACTTCCTCAAAAAGAATGATTCCAATGACCGATCATATTCGAAAGGTACTCTTACATGAAAGTAAAAGAAGAACAGGCTCATTTGTTTTTTCAGTGAATGGGCATCCATGCGAACCACGATTAATCAATTATCATTTTCAAAGACTAGCCAAAAAAGCAAAGATAATTGGAAAACATTTCCATCAACTTCGTCATACGTTTGCGACCCGTTGTGTAGAGAAAAATAGAGATATTGCCGCTGTCAGTGCCATTCTTGGGCATGCCTCTACACAGATGACGTTGGATACGTATTCCTCAGCCTTGCTTGAACAGCGAATGAAAATTATTCAATCATTGAATTAACGGTGTTTAAAAAAAAATTTTATTTCTTTAAATTGGTGGGGATTTTTTTGCTCTCAACAAGTAAGCGCTCTCTTATCTTATGAGTATAAAAATAGATAGCTTCCATCAGATTTCGTCCCTTTTTTTCTTTAACAACAATTGGACTTAAAAAATAACCCGTCAGAAAATGGTCATGATGGATTACATGCGTTGATAGTACGCTCTTTTTTCTTCACTTCCAGTTTTTTCTTAAAACAAGTAAAAAGTAATTATACTCAAAGAGTTGATTAAAGTACATCAAATTGATTGTAGTGTTATTTTTTTCGGTATCAAATGCCTAAGCATTTTTTGATATACATAAAAAAAGAAAAGGGAGCGATAAAAGATGAATAAGAAAAAAATGCTAACTTCACTAGTTGCAACATCTATGTTGGGAGGGTTGTTTGTTGGAGGATTGAGTGCGAATGCGGCTCCAGTTGACTCAGATAACACAAAAGTAGAGTTTGGCTTCATTAAAGATTACAATCCGCCAAAACCTGCGCCAAACGGTCAAATGACTTTACGGTGGACACCAAAAGCTTTTCAATTTGGTAATGCACATACTGTAACTACTGGTGCTCATGATTATGAAGAAATTAATACAACTGGTGGTGTAGGCCGATATGTCGTTGTAGATGATCAACGTCCAACAGCATCAGGAAATGAGTGGAAGGTAACAGCGTCTTTATCAAATATTACAGATGGTTCAAACACATTAACGGGTGCAAAGATTGAAATGGCTTTAGGTAATGATGTTTATGAATATACCGGGAGCAATGAACCAATTGATGCAGATATTTCTACAACAGTGGCAACTGGAATTGCGACAACCTTTAACCCAACAGTAACTCTAACACAGGGTGGTGGTGCGGTGCCCGTTTCAAAAGGTCCAGGTACTGTTTCAGGACAAGCATACGCAACAAAAATGACGAATATTAAATTAAAGGATGTTACACATCTCGCGGCTTATGCTGGTAAACAATTTTCTGGAAATATCACTTGGACATTATCTGACGATATCTAGAAATAATAACTAAAGGTGGGGGAGAGGAGCATTCTTCTCTTCCATCTTTTGTCATTACAGGAGGAAACAAGGTGCGCAAGAAGCTGGTAACGACTTTATTAACGAGTCTTTTCTTAATAGGATTCCCAACATTTGTGAATGCGGCAGATGACCACGGACAAACTTCTATTGGTTTTACAGTGGAAACGATCCAGCCTGAAACACAGGTGGATAAGAATTTGAGTTTATATTATGTATCGGTCAAACCGAATGAACCACAAACACTAAAAATGAAAATCATCAGCACGCAAAAAGAGAAGAAAACAGTCGAGATCTTTCTAACGGATGCTGTAACAAATAATGCAGGCTACATAGAGTATGGGAAAAGAAAACCTATTTTAGATGAAAGTCTAAAAGTCCCCCTTACGAGCATAGCCAAGGTAAAGGATTCGATGAAAAAGGTAACGGTGGCTAATTTTGAGGAAAAGATTGTTGAGATCGAAGTGACCCCACCTGCGGACTCCTTCGAAGGAGTCAAACTTGGAGCCGTTCAAGTATTAGCTAGTGATGGTGACTCAGAAGAGTCTGGAATTAGTAGTCGTTATGGATATGCGGTGAGTCTGATGTTAACAGAAGACAACAGCGATTATCGTGAGGGTGGCGATTTGAAATTAAAGCGCGTGGAACCTGGAGTTGAAGCAGGAAAAAAAGTGGTAAAGATTCCGATTCAAAATTATCAACCGAAAGTCATGAAGGATCTAACGGCTAAAGCGAGTTTTGCGAAAAAGGGTTCAGATAAAGTCATTAAGAAAAGAGAACTTGAAACATTGGAGTTCGCGCCAAATTCCTCCTTTCAATTAGACCTTGCGTTTCCACCGAATGACGTTGAACCAGGTAAATATATCGCGACAATTGAAGTGAATGATGGGGAAAAGAAATGGGAGTGGCAGGAAGAGTTCGAAGTAACCGAAGGACAGGCGAAGAAAATGAACAAAGAAGCGGTCTTCAAACTAACGATCGCTCCATGGGTAAAATGGACGAGTATCGCCTTGTTCGCTGTTCTGGTACTTTTGACAGTTTTCTTGTATGTCAGAAAGACGAAATGGCAAAAAAGCCTTCAAGAAAGGTAGGTGACTACTGTTGGTAAAAAAGAGATACTTTCTTTTTCTACCTGTGATATTAGTGGGGGTATTACTACATGTAGTGCAATCTCAAGCAGCCACAGAGGTAGGAATTGGATTTGAGTCAGCAAGCAGTACCACATCTAGCAGTCAATCATCAACAATAGATACAACAACGAGTAGTTCAACGAGCAGTACGTCAACCGATAGTAGTACTACAAGTAGTTCACTAATTGGTGGTATTGTACCGCTAGACTATTCATCAAGTTATTCATATCGCTCTCGAGAGTTAAGACAATATGTGGTAAATGAGAGTAGATTGCTGCCAAAAACAGGAGAAGCAAAAAATTCATGGCTATTTATAAGTTTAGGAGTGATAGTACTCTTATGTGCTGGAGTACTATATTTCTACCAGTTAAGAGGTGTCGCTGATGAAAAAGATTAGACTGTTGGTACTAGCTATCGGTATTCTATGCATCATTATTCTGAATCCAAATCAACCTTTAGCAGCATCTCATATTGTGACTAGAAAATTCGATGTAACATTCACCTCAAAATTTGTTTTACCAGATGGAACAGAGGCTACACCAGCTATCATGACACCCGAAGCTAGAATTGTTAATCAACCACATTATAGTTATGAATTTCATAAATTTATGATGTCAGCTCCAAATGTATTAAGAAATACGCAAGTAATACCATATATCGGTGGTGGGGTTTGGAACGATACGTATCAAAGTGAGGATCAATACTTTGGTTTTTGGAGTCAAGTTCAGATGGAAGGTTTTCGTAAAAGTTACAATTCACTGTTTATTGAAACAAAAGCCTGTGTAAAGGGCATTACTCCTATTCAGAATATCGGAGGTAACACATATATAGGGTATCGTACTAATGGAACATATACTAATTTAGGAGAGTTCAAAGTTTCTCAGTTTTTTGAAAATACAACGCTTGGAGGACGATACGGATTTAAATTGTCAGATGCTAATCCTGATTGGCCTAATTTATGTGATCCGCAAGATGTTTTATTTGCTGCATCAGTGGGTGGAGCAACCAATCCTAACGCCGGAGCCTATGTTCTAACTTATTATTCTGAAATATATGGAACTCGAAAAGATGGTACACCGATAACTTTTCAACTTGATCTTCCAGAGGTTGAAGAGACTTTTGTTGATACTGCGGGTAATCAATTACCAACAAGTGCATTGGGTTCAGGTTTTAAACAAGGAAATAAATACTACGCTCCAATGGATGATAGTTATACGTTTGGTGGTGGACAAAACGGACAAATAACTTCCTTACCTTCAAGCTATACCGGATCTAATGGGAAAGTCTATGATTACAAAGGTTGGTATTATGGTGATACTCTCCGAAGTGGGACACCTAATTTTAGTTGGAAAAATATTTCAAACAGTGATAAAGACAAATATGCCAAGATTAAGATTGTCTATAAAGAAAGAAAGCAACAATACAAGTTAACTGGAAGTTGGGTTGATGATACTCCAGAGGCAAATTTACTTCCGGCAAATGGCTATATTGGAACGAATCCAGGTGTTTTTAATGTAGATATAGGGGATGATTTTAACGGAAATGGAAGTGCAACTCTTCATTGGAATATCACTGATTACTCTGGAAAAACCTGGGAGCTTCAGGGATGGAAAAATATGTCGAAAGATCCGAATACACTAATTGCAGATAATGTTCCTAAGGTTCTAGATGTGACAGAAGACACAAATTTACATTATATCTATAAAAAGATAGCTCCTCGGTTAGAAATAAACTTAACACCAGACTCAACAGTGATGAGAAAGCCTGGGGAAACGATTGATTGGACATTAGAAATAAAGAATACGGGATACAAAGCAAATGCTACTGGGCTCGATTTGAGCCATGTGATTTCTAAAACGGGTGGAAATATGACGAATCCATCGAATACAGTCATTGAAGACAATAACGGTACTGCTATTGCTGGGATTACCAACGCCGTATGGACAGATGGAGGTACTCTATTAGCTTCCAAAGGAGTTGCAATAAAACCAAACGAGAAGATCACAGTAAAATTTAATACAGTTGTTACAGGAGATATCAATGATCTGTTGAATTTGAAAACAAAAGTTACGGCTACCTCGGATAATTTATCTGCTGAGGATGACACAAATGTACGAATAGAAGATCCCGATCATCATGTAGTAACAGATCCTGCCAATTCGAAGTTATCCCTTTTGTATGTTCCAACAATTTTTGGTTTTGGATATCATGAAAAAAATAATAACGGTGCTAATCAGACAGTGACTATGGCTACAGGAGCCTATCAAACAAAGACCGTGAATGAAGGTTTCTATGTAAAACTACAGGACCCTAGGGACAATCTAGCCGGAAATGACTGGAAATTGAGTGCAAACTTAGATTATTTCATCGATAGTTCGAATATTATTTTGCCAATGCAGCCTGTACTAACTTTAGACAACTACACTTCTCAGGTAGTCAATAATCCTGAAACAGATAGCGAGAGTATCTCACCAACCAGTGATGTCTCATTAACAACGGGAACGGTGACACTGACAGGTGGAGGAGGTACTGTACCACTTATGAATTCTCAAAGTACGAAAAATAAAGGAACATGGATTTTTCGAATTCCCTTTAACGACGTGAAACTCCACATCCCAGCAGATGTTGGTGAAGAGGGTAAAGGCTATACAAGTGAACTAACTTGGACTTTAAACGATACGATTTAACAAGGAGGAAATGATGGGACCTTATCAATGGCTATACTTCTTTATAGGAGGAGCAATTCTTTCCTGCGGAATTTTCGCGTATTTTCTAATCAACGATTCGAAATTGATTCGACAAATCAGTCTGAAAGGAACCAATTTAGTTCTAGATTGGTTAGTATTGATGATTGCCTTTGGATTTGTTGGTTTAGCTGTTTTTAGCTATATCGACATCCAGAATCAAATTCACCTATTTTCTTAAGGCATTAAGAGCAGTAAATAATGAAATAGACCGCTCGAATAGTTCGAGCGGCTCTGTACATATTGACTAAGAAAGAGGAGATCTGCTATAAATCATTGAAGGAGAATTTAAACTTATTCGAAGTCGATTTTTTTAAAAGTTGGGGAATGAAAAATGTTCGTCAAGTTGAGTTAACTAACTATATCCTATAACTCCAGACTAGTAGAGTAATTTTTCATGAAAGTCTGGGGTCAATTGGTAGGGATAGTTCACAAAGTTACTAGAAAGAAGGAAAAAGAATGAGTCAGATTTTATTATTTACTAATAATCCATTGAATGAACAACCATTCGAAGAACGATTACGTCAGTTAGGGCATGAAGTGTTTACTACTAAGGCAATGATCAATTTCTGTCTAATAGAAAGCTCGATGAAGGATTTTATTAAAATTTTTCACCATATCATTTTAAGTGAGACACTTTCAAATGCAGAGGTTCAAGAATTATTAGGAATTCTCCGTGCTTACTCAATACCAATTTATAGAAAATCAAATGAACTGTTGAAAGAAACACAACTCGAAGAATGGAAAGATCAAGGAATAACAGAATGGATCGAAATCAATCCTTCTATCGAAGTATTAAGAGAAACCTTAAGCTCGGATATAGTCAAACAGGGAAAGGTTGTCTTTTTATCACAGCGAAAAGACAAACGGGAACTCTCAAGTTTAAAACTTAGTTCAGGTGAAGTGAAACTATTTCGAATTCTTTACCGACAACAAGCGAATGTCCTTTCTAGAGAAGAAATTTGTTTAAAGATGTGGGATAGAGGGAAAAATAATTCAACAATGTCTCAATTATCTGTACTCGTTAAACATTTGAAAGATAAGCTATCGCAACAGCAAGTTGACGGCCCAATCATTGAAACTTGTTGGGGACAAGGTTATAAATTGGATAAAACAGTTTATGATCAGATATATGTTGAGGAAGAAGCGAAGATGATGTAGGTGAATAAATCGACTTTCAACCATTGAGAAAGTTTGATTATTGATAGGAGTTACTATCGAGGGGATACACACTCTTTCAATCAGAGGTGTTTTAAACCGGATGGCATAGATATTATTACTATGAAGCCCAATCATCTTAACTTGATGATTGGGGTATTTTTTTGTGCCTAAAGTAGTATCAACCAATGTTCGATACACAAGAAAATCGCTACATCACGAGGGAACTGAATGAACAGGTTCTAAAGGAAATACAGCTACGTTGTTTTCAGTTGATTGACGAAAAGGTGAAACAGGCCGATATTCAGTTGGAATATCTGTAAATCCTTGAATATGAAACATTTTTTCTAATTCCCTGAATATCAGCAATATATCTTGCTACATAGTAAAACTGAAAGCTAAACTTATTTGTTGTATGCTGAGCCGTACCATAAATGATGATATTTTTTTTAATTTTAGAGTTGAGGTTCTTGTTAAATAAACTCTAAGTTTGTAAGGAAGCTAGGTTATGATTGATAAAGAAGGAGTTTTAAAATCCTGGAATTGACTTAGAAATGGGAGTTTTAGAGATGAGGTGGTGGCAATGATTTAATTCTCTAAGCATAAAAGATATGTGGTAGTAAAGAAACATGAAATCAAGTTGAAAATCTGTATGGAGTGGGCTTAAATTATAATTTTGCATAAGCAGAAAAAGTATTCAATATTTATCAAGTAGATATTATTCTCTTGTATAAACAAAGTGTACAGAAAGTACTGTCAAGAGACATTATCTTAATGTAATTTCAAATAACCGAGGTGTATATGTTTTTAAATAAAGTTTTGTTTAATATTTTGTATAAAGAGCCCTATGGAAAATCTAATTTTTCTTGTGATCAATCAAAGTACAAACGGTTTAATTCAGTAGATAAGGCAACTGCTTGGGCTGAGAAGTATTATAGCGAATGGTCTAGAAAATATGAAGATATTTATGGTGTAGGCTTTCATAATAATTTGGACGGTTGTATGGTTCATTCTAGTTCAGAAGATCCAATTCGTTTTTACTGTGGTTATTGCGGGGAAAAGCTAAATGGTTATTTAAGGGGGGCATCGATACCTCTCATAGATCAAACTAGTTTTAATGATGCTTTAGCTACGTTACTGTTGTTTTCTCCGAGAATTCCAGAAAATATAGTGTTATATCGCTATGTTCCCGACTTAGTAATCGAATTAATTCTACAAAAAAATAAAAAAGATTGTACCTATGTGGATATAGGATTTATGAGTTGTAGCTTGTTATACGATCCTCCAAATCACGATTACTTTAATTATGAGAATGTGTTAGAAATATATGTTGATGCGCAAACTGTTGGGGTATATACAAATTTAATTGAAGGGTGTCGTCGCTCTGAATTTGAAATATTGATTTTACGTAACGCACATATGTATTTAATAGATTATCCGTATAAAAAGGGAAATAGAATGGTTTATCCTATGAGATTGAGAAATATTACTGACTGTATTAGCCCATTTTTATAGAAATTTCTCTAAATTTGCTTTTAGTTTTGATTTGAATCAAGCTGATTCAATGATTTAATATCTGGAGCTAGATTTCCAAATGTTCTATGGCTTAGATACAACTCAATTTATAAGCAGAGATTATTATGAAACTTCATCATCTATATCGAAGATTGGGCTAATTTTTTACCTAAGAGGAGGAGCAAGGAATATTCGATACAAATGAACAAGTACCGAAGGAAATGCAGCAACGTTGTTCTCAGTTTATTGAAGAGAAGGTGAAACAAGCCGAGGTTCAGTTGGATTACTTATAAATTTTTGAATTTAATCGAGATGACAAAAGAGGAATCGTTACGATTATTCACCGACAAGAAGAACCTTTCTTTATTGAGTATCACGAATGTCGATTAACGAATGATTTGTAAAAAAGCTGTGGGTTTTCGACGATCATTCGCATCGAACGATATTGCTAGAAGAACATTGATAGTGGGCCTCAGAGGAACAGTAGTTTGATTCTATTGAAAAAAAGAAAAACCGCAAAGCAACTACTTAAGATTAGTCGTTACTCATGCGATTTATACAATGTATTCTATTAAATTTTCTAAAGGGTGGTTCCCTTTTCTATCAGTTTCGCAGCTACTACATTTTCGTGAGGGATGTACGTATCTAATGAATTCACAGCTATTTCTGCCATCAATGGAATATTTTGATCTATTGATGTGATGGGGTAAATAGCGTTGTCAGATACTGGGGAATTATCATACCCGATTATTTCTAACTCTTCTGGTATTTTTATCCCTTTTCGTATGCAGTCTCTTTGAAGCATATTTGCAATATCATCGTTTGAGCAGAAAACGCCCATTTTTTTATTTGGATATTTTTCAAGTAAATTATCTAAAACCGCAGACATAGTAGTGGATGCTTCTTCAGAATATGGGTCGGTCAGTTCTTCACGGATGATCGTTTCATGAAGCGTATCCTTTACTGAAAATTCAAATCCCACAATTCGCTTGAAGGAAGGCCAATCATCATAATATCCGTTATTAATATGGATCAATACTTCGCATCCGTCAGCCATCAATTTTTCTCCAGCAAGCTTGCCACCAGTATAATTATCGTTATTGATTTGGCAAAAATCCCCGCCAGCACGCTCAATTGAGATGATAGGAACATCTAATTTTTCAATGTCCTCTGAATCCAGAATATGACTTAATAAAATAATCCCTTTAACACGGTAGGACTTTAACATGTCGATGACATTTAGTTCTTCTTCTTTCGTATCTCTTGAGGTATAAACAATAAAACTGTAGTCTTTTTCTTCTCCAAACTGAATAAGCTGGTTCAGCAATTCTGTGTAGAAGCTAAGGTGTAACTGAGGGAAAATGACGCCTACAAGATTAGATTTTCCTGTTACTAATATTCTGGCAACATTATCCTGACTATAATTTAATTCTTGAATCACTGCTTGTATTTTATCTTTTGTTTTTTGTGATAATAGCTCTGGTTTATTAAAATATCTTGAAACAGTAGTTAGGGAAACACCACTTTTTTCTGCGATCGCCTTTATTCCCACTTTGTCCATATTTGTGCAGCCTCTCTTTACCTGATGGTTTACGTAACTCAAATGACTGTAACGCTTCGAGTGGAAGCATTTGTAAATTACTGTCTAGTTATCATACGGCTATCATACAATGTGGAATAGATAATTTCAAGCAATTTATGAAAATTTTTTCATTAAAATACGTCATTTGAATTTCAATATTAAAACACTTTTTTTGGGCTAAGAAAGAGTGTGCCACCGGGAACAGCCTTTTTCTAAACTAAAATTCGTTCCTTCCTTTTTTTTTTTCTAATCCCATTTTGACGAATTAGAGAAAATATTTTTGAAAACGTTTGACATTAATAATTTCATATTTTATACTTACGGCGTAGGGTGTTAGAAAGAGCTTACAAAAATGAAAAGGAGGTAGTGAATCAACTAAGATTAACTTGGTTCCTTTTTAGCACTGTGTATAGATTTGTAATGAAAGCGGTTCATAAAAAAGCCGCCAAGATTAGGTTTGAATGTATTGCTGGAATAATTGATTGTCATTTGCATTTAATTCTTAAATGGTCGAAAAGAAAGGTAGTGGAAAAATGAAAAAGAATAAAAAGAGATTTGGCGTGTTTGCTTTAGCGGCTTTGACACTGGTAAGCACATTAGTACTTTCTGCTTGTGGAAATGGTTCGGAAAGTAAAGAAGCAGGAAAGGACAAGACAATTACAGTCCTTGTAGAAAGTGGAAGTCCTGCTGAGAAGATCGCTAATAGTACTGCTGATGCTTTCAAAAAGGAAACAGGTTATAAGGTAGTGGTCGATTCAGTTCCTTATTCTGGAATGTATGACAAAGTTTCGACAGAAGTGAAATCAAAATCGGCGGCTCATGATGTTGTTTGTCTGGACGTTCTCTGGTTATCCGCTTTTGAGAACGCATTAACACCACTTAATAAATCAGTGGATGACAAGATCACTTCTGATTTTCTTCCGACACTTGAAAAGGGTGGGACGTTGAATGATAAGTTGTTAGGACTTCCGATGTGGATTAATAGTAAAGTACTCATTTATAGAAAAGATCTCTTTGAAGATGAGAAAAATAAAACAGAATTCAACAAGAAATATGGTCACGATTTAAAAGTCCCTACTACTTGGGAAGAATACAAAGAATGTGCGGAATTCTTTACTAAAGATGATATGTATGGAACCGCCGTTTTCGGGATGGCATCTGGAGATACGGTTTGTAGTTTCCTTGATCAAGCATCACAGGCTGGAGCAAAACCGTTAGTTTTAGGTAAGGATAATGAAGTATTGGTTGATGAAAAACCTTATGTTGATGCGTTGCAATATCTATGTGATCTCTATGAAAAAGGCTACGCACCTGAAGAAACACTATCTGTCGCATCTACTGAGGCTCAGGAAATGTTTAATAATGGAAAACTTGCGATGCAATTAAATTGGAGCCATCAATATCCGGCTGCTTATGAATTGAATAAGGATAAAGTTGGCGTAGCACCAATGATTGGTGGTTCTGCTGGTGTAGCCGCTACAACAGGACCATGGTATCAATGTGTGATGAAAAATTCGGAGAATCAAGAGACAGCAATCGAATATCTGAAATTTATGTATGACAATAACGAGAAATATATGACTGAAGGTTCATTGAAGATCGCAGGGAGAACGTCCGTATATGAAAAGTATGAAACACAAGCAGGCGATGAGCATCTCGGGGCTGTATTAGAAACGTTAGATAATGAATACTCTCAAAATAGGCCTGCTACTCCTTATTGGACAGAAATTGAAGAAGTGTTAGCTAAGGCTGTTCAGTCGGCGTTATCTGGGAAAGCGACTCCTAAAGATGCTCTTAAAGATGCGAAATCTGAAATTGAGACCATCATAGAGTAAGACAAGAACAAGGAGGAAAAACCATGCAGTTGATATCCAGAAAAACCGTGCTTGCCTTCTTTTTACCAGGCGCATTATTTATGGGGATTTTTATGATTTACCCGATTTTCAAAATGGCTTTTGATAGTCTATATAGCTTTGATCCAAATGGTATGAAGGAGTTTGTTGGTTTTGACAATTATATTAAAGCTTTTGGAAATGAAAGCTTTTTACAGCCGTTAAAAAATACGCTTGTCTACATCTTTATTGCTGTTGTTGTCGAACTAATATTAGGAACGATTTTAGCGTTAGTTTTTGAAGAAAACTTTAAAGGTAACAAGGTCATCCGGTCACTCATTTTGACCCCGCTAATGATTGCACCGCTAGTGGCTGGTTTGATTTGGAAGTTAATGTTGAGCGCGCAGTTTGGTATTATCAATCAACTATTAGTAAATGCTGGTCTTCTTGAAAATTCGAACCAGATCCTTTGGCTTGCGGATGAGAAATGGTCGTTATTGGCTTGTTGTTTTGCGGATATTTGGTTAACGACCCCGTTCATGATGCTGATGATTCTTGCCGGTCTTCAAGGACTTGATGGAAGCATGATTGAAGCGGCTACGATTGATGGGGCAAATTGGTGGCAAAAAATTATTAAAATCAAACTACCAAATATTAAACCAGTATTATTAACCGCATTATCCATCCGAATTATTGATGCTGCAAGAACGTTTGATATTGTTTGGGCAATGACGCAGGGTGGGCCGAACAATTCATCAGAACTTATCAGTGTTGTCATTTATAAAACGCTGACCAGATACAACAAAGTCGGGTATGCAAGTGCGATGGCATTAATACTTGTGGTAGTACTCGTTGTGTTCACTCTTGTGTTCATGCAAGGACTATGGAACCCGAAGAAAAAACAATCGGTGTAGGAGGGGATAGCAAATGGAGAAAAAAAGAAGTGTTCAAAGTAAATTACTGATAATTTTAGCGATTGTCTGTGCTGTAGTCTGGTTGTTTCCCTATCTGTACTTGATTAGTTCATCCTTCAAGCCAGGTGCTGAGGTTGTTTCAATTCCTGCTAAATTTTTTCCAACAGTTTTATCTGTGGAAAATTTCACTGGTTTGTTCGAACGGATGCCGGCTTTTCATTATATTTTTAATAGTTTTTTAGTTGCTGTTTGCAGTACTTTGATTGCAGTAATTTTAGGGGCGTTATCTTCTTATGCTATTCAACGTTCAGGAGCTAAGATTGCCACCTTTTTGATTATTGTCGTGTTGTGTTTAAAAATGATTCCGACATCGAGTATTGCTGTACCAATCTATGAGTTGATTACAAATCTTGGTTTGTATGATACGAGAGTTGCCTTAATTATTGTTTATGCAGCGATAAATATGCCTTTTGTTATGTGGGTCATGCTCGGTTTCTATGAAGGGATTCCAACAAGTATTGATGAAGCAGCTTGTATGGATGGGGCTTCAAGTCTCCAGACATTTATTCGAATCATCTTGCCAATCTGTACACCAGGTTTGGCTACAGCCTTTGTATTTACGCTATTTCTATCTTGGAATGAATTTTTATTGTCGTTGTTATTGACTAGTACAGAGGCAAAAACATTTACGGTTGGATTATCTGAATTTTTATCAGCTTACAGTATGGACTTGGGTCCGATGTGTGCGGGAGCTCTAATTTTTAGTTTACCTGTAATGGTTTTATCAATCGTAGCACAGCGATTCATTGTTCAAGGAATAACCGCTGGTTCAGTTAAGAGCTAGTCAAAACGTATTTGAAGGAACAAAAGAGCGATTCTAATTAAAGAATCGCTCATCAGGAGGAGTAATGGTGAGTAAAAATTATTATGATGTAACCCAATGGGCAATAGGAGATCCATATAACGATATTGGCGAAGTCATTAACAGTATTCTTTTAGACATTAAAAAAAGACAAAAAGAGATTGATGAAAATGATGGAGGGAAACCAGGGGCAGTCATCTATATTCCACCAGGTGATTATCACTTGAAAACACAGGTTGTTATTGATATTAGCTTCTTAAAGATCATGGGTTCTGGACATGGCTTTACTTCTTCTAGTATCCGCTATAATGTGCCAGAGGATGAATGGAGTGATCTACATGAGCTTTGGCCTGGCGGCAGTCGCATTCTTGTTGATCTGTCGGGTTCATCGAAAGAAGAGGCTGCTGGCGCGGCATTCTACATTCAGCGTAGCGGTGATCCGCGAATTAGTTCTGTCGAATTTTCAAATTTTTGTATCGACGGCTTACACTTTGTCGATGATGGCTCGAATGAAACGAATCCAGAAAACACTTATACAAATGGGAAGACGGGAATATATGTTGCCAGTGCGAATGATTCGTTTCGAATTACAGATATGGGATTTATCTATTTGGAGCATGGAATTATTTCCTATCACGCGGATGCACTTACAATTCATGATAATTTTATCGCGGAATGTGGGAGCTGTATAGAATTACGCGGTTGGGGACAGGCGTCGAAGGTGACAGATAATTTGATTGGTGCAGGTTTCAAGGGCTATTCCATTTATGCAGAGAATTTTGGTGGCCTGCTAGTGACTGCAAATAATGTTTTCCCTAGAGGAGCTAGTTGTATTCATCTTGAAGGAGTTACTCGCTCACTTATTAGCAATAACAGACTTCATGCCTTTTATCCAGGAATGGTTATTTTAGATAAAAATAGCTCCGAAAATTCTATTTCATCCAACCATCTTTTGCATGATCATGAACCTTGGGCACCGTTGCAAGGAAGGAATAACGGTTTAGATGATACCTTCGGACTTTTATCAATCAATGGTAACAGCAACACAGTGATTGGAAATCATTTTTCTGAAATTATTGACAAGAATCAAATTTCACCAAAAGGAGCGACTCCTGTAATTATCCATGTTGTTGCTGGCAATGGAAATTATATTTCTAATAATCATATAGTCGCTACAAAATCAGAATTAACATCCAGTGATTCCTGTTTTGCCTCACAAGTAGAAGCCTTATTGACCAATGATGCAACCGAGGCTCTTGAGGTCAAGACGGTATTAATTGAAAGACAGTCTTTTGGAAATACGGTGCTCGACTCTGGTTCTGAAGTACAAGTTGAACTGGATAAAAAAGACAATGCCTTTAGAGCGACGCCAATTCCAGCTAAGCATTCTATGTTGAACGAATTCAGTTGAGCACTATTAAACTATCTTCAAGTTTTAGCAGTATTTAATAGTAAAAAAAGTGAGGGTAAAAACGATGGGAACACTTTCCATGCAACATATTTATAAGAAATATTCAAATGCGGAGAATTATACCGTAACTGATTTCAATTTAGAAATTGATGAAAAGGAATTTATCGTCTTTGTAGGTCCTTCTGGTTGTGGGAAATCCACAACCCTTCGAATGGTAGCAGGTCTTGAGGATATCACTGAAGGAGAATTGAAAATCGGTGATAGAGTCATCAACAATATAGCACCAAAGGATCGAGATATCGCAATGGTCTTTCAAAATTATGCGCTCTATCCACATATGACCGTATTTGACAATATGGCCTTTGGCTTAAAGCTCAGAAAATATCCAACAGCTGAGATTAAAAAGAAGGTAGAAGAAGCGGCGGAAATTTTAGGCTTAACGGAGTATCTAAAGAGAAAACCCGCGGCTTTATCTGGAGGACAACGTCAACGTGTCGCTTTAGGTCGTGCGATCGTCCGTGATGCTCAAGTCTTTTTGATGGATGAACCATTATCTAATTTGGACGCAAAACTACGTGTATCCATGCGTGCGGAAATCGCAAAATTGCATCAACGCTTAGGAACGACAACCATTTATGTTACTCATGATCAGACAGAAGCGATGACAATGGCGGATCGGATTGTCATTATGAAGGATGGTTTGATTCAACAGATTGGTAGTCCTAAAGAAGTGTATGATTTACCTGAAAATGTCTTTGTTGCAAGTTTCATTGGTTCACCTGCAATGAATTTTTTCAATGTGACCTTAAAAAATGGCTACATCACTAGTGGACGAAATTTCAAGTTGAAAGTGCCAGAAGGTGAGAATAAAGTGCTCGTGGCAAAGGGCTATGAAGGAAAAGACTTGATTTTCGGTATTCGACCAGAAGATATTAGAAGCGAACAGATCGTCTTGGATTCAGTTGTTGAGTCATCAATAGATGCAACGATTGTCGTATCAGAGCTTTTAGGATCAGAAACGTTGTTATATAGCAAAATTGATGAAACAGAATTTGTTTCTAAAGTTAATGCTAGAGACTTCCATCGTCCAGGTGAGGTAGTTCGTTTAGCGTTAGAAATATCAAAGGGGCATTTCTTTGATCCAAAGACAGAAGTACGAATTAAATGTACGAAATAATTTATGGTTGAAAAGTGATGGTTAAAGTTAGGAGGGATTCTCTTGTCCATTGAATTAATGAAAAAAAAAATTGTTCGTGCTCAAGCTGAAATAGATAAGAAAAGATCAGAAGTAGGGAAGGGGGCAATGCGTCAAAAATATCACTTTATGACTGAAGTCGGCTGGCTAAATGATCCGAATGGACTCATTTATTTTAAAGGTAAGTATCATTTCTTCTATCAATATAATCCGTATGATTCCTATTGGGGCTCGATGCACTGGGGACATGCAATCAGTGATGACATGCTGCACTGGGAATACTTACCACTCGCATTAGCACCGAGCGAAACCTATGACAATCATCCCAAAGGTGGCTGTTTCTCTGGAAGTGCAATCGAATATGAAGGGCGGCTCTACCTTTTATACACCGCCTCGACAAATTACGGAGACGGGTTTGTTCAAAATCAATGTATGGCGTACAGCGATGATGGTATCCATTTTGTCAAAAGTGAAAAGAATCCGGTTATTGCTGCTCCGCCAACTGGTTATGATGTGGGCGAGTTTCGCGACCCAAAAGTTTGGAAGCATGAAGATTATTTCTATTTGGTATGTAGTGGGAAAAAGGATGAGCGTGGACAAGCACTATTGTATCGTTCAAAAAATTTAGAAGATTGGGATTTCTTTAATGTTCTTGCAGAAAGCCGAGGAGAATTTGGCTATATGTGGGAATGTCCTGATTTTTTTCCATTGAAAAATGCCAACGGAGAAAAGTATGTTCTAACGTTTTCTCCAATGGGAGTGAAAGAACGAACGAGTATTTATTTAGTCGGAGATATGAATTATGAAACTGGAAAGTTTAATTACACGACTGTAGGAAATATTGATTGGGGATTTGATTATTATGCACCGCAATCATTTGTTGATCAATCCGGCAGACGCATTCTTGTTGCGTGGGCGAATGGTTGGGATTGGATGCCGTGGTGGAAGGATTGGGGGCCAACCTTCAAAGAAGGCTGGTGTGGTTCTTTCAACCTTCCGCGAGAAGCAATCCTTGATACGGATAATACAGTGAAGTTTGTACCTATAGAAGAGCTACAATCTATTCGAAAATCAGCTGAAGCGATCCATGAAAAGTCCATTATTGAAAAAGGCGAATTCTTGATTCCTACAGCTAACGGCAATTGTTTTGAATTGAAAATGACGATTGATCTTGCTAACAGTACCGCTGATTCCTTTGAGCTACGCTTGAGGAGTAACGATCATCTAGCTACCATTGCGACATTCGATTTAAGAAAGCAGATTCTAACAGTTTCTCGCGACAACTCAGATGATTGGAGCCAAGGAACTACAAAAAGTAATTTGATATTAAAGGATAAAGCAACACTAAAGATTCATTTGTTTGTAGATCAATCCTCTATAGAGATTTTCACAGATGACTATAAAACGAATCACAGTCTAAATGTTTTTGCTAAAGAGAATCAAAATAAGAACTATGTTTCTGTTGCTGAGGGTACTCTTGTGATCAATCGGCTTGAAACGTGGGAACTAACGAAAACAATGTAGCCAAATGCTCGAAGAAAGTACATATCTTCGAGCATTTGAATATGGAGGATGAAAATGAAAACGATTGATGTAACCGCTCTGGGCGAAATTCTAATTGATTTTACTCAAAACGGTCTAAGTGATCAAGGCAATCCATTATTGGAAATGAATCCTGGTGGCGCACCATGTAATGTATTAGCGATGTTAAGAAAATTCGATCGCAATGTAGCGTTCATTGGAAAAGTCGGGGATGATAATTTTGGCTGGTTTTTGAAAGAAAAGACCGAGAAATTAGGAATTGATACAAGCAATTTGTCCTTTGATAAAGACGTACACACCACCTTAGCCTTTGTGCACAATGGGGAAGACGGGGACAGAGATTTTACTTTTTGTCGAAATCCAGGAGCAGATATGCAATTAACAGAACAGGAAGTGAATGAAGAGGTAATCAAGCAATCAAGGATTTTTCATTTTGGAACACTTTCTATGACCCATGAAGGAGTACGCAGTGCAACGAAAAAGGCACTGACTATCGCTAAAAGCAGTGATTGCTTGATTTCATTTGATCCCAATATTCGTGAACCATTATGGGAGAATTTAGAAGAGGCTCGAAAACAAGTAGAAGTTGGGCTTAGTTATTGTGATATTCTTAAAATATCAGACAACGAAATTCAATGGCTTACAGGAGAAGAGGATTATTCAAAAGGGGTGAAAAAAATTAGAGATAAGTATCCGATTAAATTGATCCTTGTTTCGATGGGGGATAAGGGAAGCCGAGCATATTATGAAGAAGATATGATTGAAGTTCGTGCTTTTAAGAATGAACAGACCATCGAAACTACTGGTGCAGGGGATACTTTTTGTGGGTGCGTACTTAATTATATTCTTGATTATGGTCTGAAAGAATTAACGAAAGAGCAACTAACTGAGATGTTGACGTTCGCTAATGCAGCAGCATCATTGATAACCACGAAGAAAGGTGCACTTTGCTCGATGCCAGAGATTTTCGAAGTGGATGAGTTTATTTCATTACAAGATCAGTCTTAGTTTTTCAGTATATTTTTTGAGTTGTTGAAGTAATATATGAAAATATAAATATATATTATTTTTATGAAGTCTAATCATCTAATCGGTGATTGGGCTATTTTTTGTGCCTAAAAGGAGGGATAAGCAGTGTTCGATACACAAGAAAATCGCTATGTCACGAGGGGAGTAAATGAACAAGTACCAAAGGAAATGCAGCAACGTTGTTTTCAGTTGATCGACGAAAAGGTGAAACAAGCAGAGATTCAGTTGGATTATCTACAAATCTTTGAGTTCAATCGAGATGATCAACGAGGTACCATTACGATTGTCCATCGACAAGAAGAACCATTCTTCATTGATTATTCTGAGAACCGAATTACCAAAGATTTAGTAAATTTCCAAATAAAAATGCTGTGGGTTATCGACGATCATACGCATCAAACGATGTTATTACCAGAAGAGTATTGATAACAAGGGAAAGCACTAAGTAAACAAATAAGAAGTTTCCAAAATGAATCGAAAGAAGGTCTTGACAATGACAAACCAACAAGTAAAATCTGAACCCAAAAAACGTGTGAATATCGTTTCTTTGCAGTTAATAAAGGAGTCATCAGTACTGTATGCAGGAAGAAAATGCAATAGCCCTAAAGCATTGTACCAGTTATTTTCTCCCTTTATAGAGCATAAAGATAGAGAATTTTTAGTGATGGCGGGGCTCTCTCAAAAGTTAGAACCAACCATTATCCAGACGATTCACATTGGCACGATTAATCAATTGTTGGCTTACCCAAGGGATATCTTGAAAGCTGCATTGTTATCTAATAGCGTGTCAATTTGCATCGCACATAATCATCCGTCGGGAGACGTAACTCCTTCTCTATCTGACATTAAACTAACTGCTCGTTTAGAAAAAGCTGCTAAGTTACTACAGATTAAATTACAAGATCATATTATCATTGGTTCAGGTGGAGAGTACTTATCGATGAGAGCTGAAGGACATATCAAGGATGATGAATAACCCTAATGACGAGTACTGGTCATTAGGGTTTTCTTTTTGCAGAGAGAGGACGGATCGAAATGTTACATCAAGCAATCAACATACTGAAAGAACAAACGGGGATTGAAACAACTGAAAAGGACTGGGGATTTGAGTCCGTCACTGCTGAACGTGAAGAATTGGAGGAACTACCAGTATTAGTTATGACTTATTTGTACGTATAAGCGGATCAATAATCAGAGAAGGATTACGTGTATATAAATTTGGGTGTCATTTTGCTTTTTTTCAAAAAGTAAGTTACAAGGTAGGCAACGTATTTAAAGAGTTTTTATTATCAGATATAAAGGATTTAGTGAGTATTGGCAATCTTTTTGATACTAGTTTCAATTTTGAATTTAAAGACTTACCATTTATTTATCCTACCATTAAGAGCATCAGGATATTTAACGAATTAGGTATTATAATCGTTATGCAAAATCATAAGAAAACATGCGAAGGGAATACAAAAAATGAAATTTTTTAACTGGTACTACAGGTAATGTAAAAGATATATTTGTTTTAGATCTATTGGGAAAAGTAAATCAAGTACATGTATTGATACGTAATTTAGAGCGTGCACAATTTTTAAAAGATAGCAGAATCAATTCGTGGGATTGATGTAGCAGTATATCTGGCAACACAGTTCAAAGAAGTAAGCGATGAAAAAACTTAGAGTACAAATTTTGAAAGTACTTAAGTGTTAGCAAAAGATAATCTAAATACCGAAGTAAAGTGATTTGTATTTAGCAATACAAATTTTATTTACACGAAAGTAGACAGAATTAATCCTATAACTGAGGGTGAAATCGTTGATTCAGTAGCAGAATATCCTAAGTCAAAAGTCGAATCCGAAAATTTATAAAAGAGCTAAAGGATAGCGAAGAACTTCTAAATTATTTATTAGTAACACTTGAAAATGAGGATGCTTTAAGTTTCAGCGAACACGAAATGGTTTTAGATACATCAACTATTGAAAAAAGAACTCGAATTTATTCCAGATTATCCTTCATTTCAAGATGCTGCAAAAGACGATGTGCTGTAATAACATCTAATCCTTTGTACTTGGAAAGAATAATTTATTAAAAAAAGAGAGAAGATAAAATTTGAAAAAAACAGTAAATATATTGATATTGAGTGCTATAGCACTATCTGGTTTGTTTCCTATGCGGAGCATAATGGCCGAAACGGTAGCAAAGGATGATAGTGTACCAAATACCCAAGCTGTACTTCCAAATGCTGATTCCCAATCTAGTTCTATATCCGTACATAATTCTACAATTTATGCTGGAAGTAAGTGGAATCCAAAAGATAATTTTAATGATGCCCTCGTAAGTGGGGATACCCATTTGGATTATAATCATTTTATAGCTTCTGGTGGAACCATAGATACTAGTCAAGTTAAGTTGGAAACAGCAGGCGTTTATCCAGTTACTTATACCTTAAACAGTGTGACAAGTACAGCCTATATCACGGTTTTAGAAGACCACCTGGTTGTTAAAGGCGATAGTCTTAAACGCTATGTCGGTGATCCTCTTCCCGAGGATAGTGAATTCAATGCTGTTGGAATTGACTACAGCGGTGCTAGCCTTCCTGTGACTATTGATAAATCTAGAGTTGATATGAGTAAAGCTGGAAGTTACATTGTGCTTTTGAGTATTACATCTTTGGAGCAGCCAAACTTTACTTTTACTACTGCCGTCGCAGTCAACGTTAGGGACAAACAACGATCAAAGCACACGATTCTACAATTTATGTCGGAGACAAATGGACCGCGCAAGACAATTTTGATACAGCGTTGGATAAGGACGGAAACGCTGTTAGTTATTCTCAAGTCGAGGTAGATGCTTCACAAGTAGATACAACAAAACCAGGAATCTATAGCGTGATGTATACATACGAAGGTGTGACGACAACGGCGAAGGTCACAGTTAAAGCAAAACAAACAACGATCAAGGCACACGATTCTACAATTTATATCGGAGACAAATGGACCGCGCAAGACAATTTTGATACAGCGTTGGATAAAGACGGAAACGCTGTTGGTTTTTCTCAAATCGAGGTAGATGCTTCACAAGTAGATACAACAAAACCAGGCATCTATAGTGTGATGTATACATACGAAGGTGTGACGACAACGGCGAAGGTCATAGTTAAAGAAAAACAAACAACGATCAAAGCACACGATTCTACAATTTATGTTGGAGACAAATGGACCGCACAAGACAATTTTGATACAGCGTTGGATAAAGACGGAAATGCTGTTGATTTTTCTCAAATCGAGGTAGATGCTTCACAAGTAGATACAACAAAATCAGGAATCCACAGCGTGACGTATACATACGAAGGTGTGACGACAACGGCGAAGGTCATAGTTAAAGCCAAACAGACTATAAATCCAACTAAACCTTCTGATTCTATTAATGGAGGTAAGAAAAAACAAATCGTAAGTTCACACAGATCTTATGGTATTAGAAAGCCTAAAAAAGTAAAAGCTTATTATAAGTAAAATAAAGAGGAAAAATATAGTTTAAATAAAAAACAGTTCCCAAAAACAGGTGAAAAAAGCAGTGTTTTTTCTAGTGTAGTTGGTATTCTAATTTTAGTATTATTCAGTATCACTCTTTTATTTAAAAACAAAGTTATAAAAAAATAAAACCTTCTTATAAAAGGCTAGTTGAGTTTAATTTATAAATAGAAGAAAAACACTTAGGAAGAACGATTGTAAAAATTTCATTCTAATCAGAGAAATATGAAAAGAAGACGGTATTTCTATTTATCAGAAATGTCGCCTTCCTTGAAGCCTAATCATCTTAAAATAGGTGATTGGGCTATTCTTGTACCTTATAAGGCGGATTAAAGAATGTTCGATGCACAATAAATTCGCTACATCACGAGGGGAATGGATGAACAAGTACTAAAGGAAATACAGCAACATTCTTTTCAGTTGATCGATGAAAAGATGAAACAACCCGAAGTTCAGTTGGATTATCTACAAATCTTTGAATTTAATCAAAATGATCAACGAGGTATCATTTCGATTGTCCATTGGCAAGAAGAAATGTTCTTTATTGAGTATTTGAATAGGAAATATTTCTTTGGTGTCCAAATTTCTGAATAGCGGCAATAAATCCACAACGAAAGAATAAAACAGTAGGCTAGACGTATTTATTATATGTTGAGCCGTATTACAAGCGCGGATAGTTGGCGAATTAAAACTAATCTACGTATGAATTTTTATAGCTGTTCCATTTTATGAGCGAGCATTTTTTGTAATATTTTCTCTGATGCTTCAAGATTGGCTATCTTTTTCTTAACTTCATTTATTTTTTGTCTCAACAATTGAATATTTTCTTCAGTCGTCGGAGAGCTTCCAAAGGTATCACTTATTTGAAGAAGTTCAGAAATTGAAAACCCATTTTCAAGTAATTTGGAAATAAATTGTAGATGAGGAACGACAGATGTTGAGTAGTTGCGATACCCATTGTCTTCGCGAACAAAATAATCGTCATGAATTAAGCCTACTCGTTCGTAATAACGGATAGTAGAGATTGGCAAATGGGTCGCTTTTGAAACTTCACTGATTTTCATAATTTTTAATCCTTCCATCTTGCTATGAAGTATAGTTCATAGTTTATAGTAACTTTGTTGAAAAGAAAAATTATCAGGAGGCATTGATTATGGATCAATTATTGGGAGTTGTACTTGGCGGTGGAGGAATCACGGGACTCGTTTGGGAAACGGGCGTACTCGCGGGATTGCTCAATCAGGGAATTGATTTAAGTCGTGCGGACAAAATATTAGGCACTTCGGCTGGCTCGTTTGTCGGAGCTGCTTTGGCGAATCATTACAATATGAAGGATTATCTCGACAGGGTCAGTAATCCTTCTAAAATGAATGAGTTTGCTGAAGTAAGTTCAGAAGTCTATCAGCTTTGGACAGAAGCTTTTATGGTTGGTGGAAGCAACAAAGAAGCAGTCGGGCAAAAAATGGGAGAGATCATTTATACGCATCCTTCGAAGGTAAGTCGAGAGAAACGAATGGAAATCGTTAGCAATAGATTAGTTCGCTTAGAATGGCCGGAAAATTTATTTATTAGTGCAGTGGATGCTAAAACCGGAAAATTACATATTTTTGACTGTAACAGTGGGATTTCTCTGATTGAAGCAGTGTCTGCCAGCGGAGCTGTTCCAGGTGTGTGGCCACACATGTCTTTTTTGGGAAGCGACTGGATTGATGGCGGTATGGTTTCATCGACAAATGCTGAATACATGGTAGGCTGTGATACCATTGTTTTACTTGCTCCACTGAATAAAAAATACGGACTGATTCCAAGTGTTCGCGATGAAGCTGAAAAATTGTCGGAGCATTCAAAGGTCATTTTAGTAGAACCTGATGAACAAAGCGGTGAGGCTATTGGCACAAATATCTATGATTCCTCGAACGTTTTGCAGATCGGTCAAGCTGGTTTCAAACAGGGAATTGAATTGGCTGCTTCTTTCAATAAAGCAGGTGCTTAAAGCAGGAATCAGCAATGTTCAATACACAAGAAAATCGCTACATCACGAGAGAAATGAATGAACAAGTACTAAAGGAAATATAGCTAGGATGTGAGTAGTTTTGATAAAAGGTAAAATAAGCAGAGATTCGGTTGGATAACCTGCACATTTTTAATTCAATCGAGGCGACCAATGAGGAATAACACCACAATTATTCATAGACAAGAAGAACCTTGTTAGTCATTTTAGTTGTATAACATCCACGATTTAGCGAGGTTTTAAGTAAAGAATTTTTCGTCATTGTTGATCGATGTTCAAATTCGATAGGAACAAAAGGATGTGTACGTTAATTTTCTGTACACATCCTTTTCCTTGTGTCTGATAGGTGTCTATTTGATTAGGGTGCTAAATATTTTAGATTAACCCCTCATTCAATCTTCTCTGCATGACTTTGACACAATCAGATTCGGAACTAATGAGCCCGTCCTGGATCGTGCCCATTTTTCGCTGTAGAGCAAGGCAGGTAGCGGGGCCGAAGTTACCATCTAATGCGATTTTTAATGTTGATTGAAGTGCACGGATCATGTTCGAACCGCCGTGTCCAAATTGAACAGAGGGAATAGATTGATTTGCGCGATTTTTGATTTGTCCGCTGATGATGCCATCTTTGATGCAGCAATTCAATACTTCTTGCAGACGTCTCGTCGTGGCAGGTCCCCATGAACCATCGATGGCCAGCATCCGTTGCTGACCAACATTCTCGCTGGGGCCAGTAACGCTCGTATTTTTTATGCGAAAATAACGAACAGGTAAGCCGGAGTAATCACCCATCCAGCCGATCGCTTTGGTCACGGCGATATTTTGACAGCCTTTTGAGTAGGTACAGTGCAGTGCGTTACCGTTAATATCTTCTTTAGGGTTTTAAAATAACGGAAATGTGTTTTGTATCTAAGTTAAGTTTCAGACAATTTCTATTTCAAATTAGATACTGCTATAATAGAAATGACTGTTTTTTACTAAAAGAATAGCGCTATGAATTGTAGCAAACCGGTTATGACACAATTCATAGACATGAACAAAGCTACGAGTGAGCTATACTGAAAATAGGTTAGGGAGGGAAAATATGGATATAGGTTCAAGATTAAAAAAACATAGATTGGCTAAAGAATTCACTCAGGAGGATGTTGCAAAGAAACTGAGTGTATCTAGAGCAACGATCTCAAGTTGGGAGACAGGTAGAACCTTTCCTGACATCGAAAAATTAGTTTATCTAAGTAATTTGTATGATCTTTCCTTAGACCAATTAATCAAAGAGGAGCCGGTGATCATGGAAACGATTGTTAAAGAGAGGAAAAGCTTGAAGCATTTCAAAGTTATCAAAATGATAGGAATCATTTTACTAGCAGCATTTGTTCTTTATAATGTCTATTGGTTTAGCGCTGTCTACACCAAAAATAGAAATTTGGCAGATTGGGAGCATACAGAGGCAAACAACTATCTCAAAAAAGGGGACTACACCTTTCAGGCACATGATCTTCGGTATCTGGAACCCTTGCATAATGGGAATATTCCGGTTCATACGTATGGAGGGGATTCCTTCCATGTGGGAATAGATGGAGACTACATCTATGTAGGGCTTTATGAACCAGCGGGAAGAACCAAGTTAGAGGTTCCAAAAGACACAAACTTCTTTTTGCGTTATAAAAAAAGTGAAAAGAATGATCTTTCTTATGAAAGGTTATCTGGAGATACACCCACTACCGAAGCAAAAGCCATTATGAAAAAGTATCGCAAAGAGCTCAATAAAGATATCCAAGCGACAGAAGTTGTTTGGAAAGAGGTTAATAATAAATAGTTTCGTATTGGTTTAAGAATTTAACAAAAATTTGAAGCAGAACCAATTGCTAAGCCCCCTTTGTAATTGGTTCTGCTTTTTTATTGTTATTCAGAATAATCAAACGTATCTTGCAACTTACCGGCTTGGTTATAGACTTTCACCGAAGAATTTTTGTTTTTAGCGATTTCCTTCGCTCTGGCTACGGCCTGCTCCTTTTTATCGAAGGTATCACTGGCTTGGCTGGCTTTTTCGGAAATGACGATCCACTGGTCGTCTTGATATTTGACTGAAACATCCGCGTTCATCAGCTTTTTCGCATTTTTGTTGTGTTCATGAGAAGCGTTTTTTTGCGGAGCTTTGGCTTTTTGAAAGTCTTTCTTTTCTTCTGCCGAAGCATCGTCGTACCATTTTTCTGCTTGACTGGTAGCGATCGGAATTGCACGATCATCTGGATAACCGTCATCAAGTAAGGCATTCGCGATATCAATGGCTTTTTTTCGAATCAATGGGTCCAAGTTTTTCATTGAGGCTGGGTAATCATTCATATTCCAAGGCATACAATTCGTCCTCCTTCAATTATTTCTATATCTACCTTACTATGGAACTGATTGAACACGAATTGATTTGCTCAGAAGGACAACTTCTTTCTCTATCATGAGCGAGAGAATTGCTACGGGGTTCAGATTCGTAGAAAATAGAAAACGAGTAGCCAACTTTTTAGCAATTCATACGAAGATTTAAGTATTAGAGGAGCAATAATTATGAATATACAAACAGCACGCTGCACGATTCGAGCCTTTCAACGAGATGAGCTTGATACCTTCATGGAGTATCGAGACAACCTTGAATGGATGCGCTATCAGGGGTTTAAAGGACTGACGAAGGAACGTTATGAACAAGAGTTATTCCTGAATCAATCTCTGGATAATGGAAGACAATACGCCATCATTAATAGAACCACAGGTCAGTTAATCGGTGATGTTTACTTAAAACGAGAGCAGGCAATCTGTTGGATCGGCTATACAATCCACCCTCGCTTTAAGCAACAGGGGTATGCACAAGAGGCTGTGCGCGCATTGATCTGTTGGACCAGTGAGCAAGGTTATTATCGTCTCAAGGCAGGAGTCCATCCTGAAAATAGTGCTTCAATAAAGCTGCTTGAAAAATTGGGTTTTGTTTATTTGAAACAGGATTACGATGAGTTAATTTATGTCTATGATTTAGAGAAAGAGACATTCCAAAAGTAAAAACGGCATGTCCTGGCTAGGATATGCCGTTCAATCTTTCCGCATTTTCGAGATGTGTTTGCTGCGTCCGCCAATTTTAGTGGCAAACTGATCGGATTCTTGTTTGCTTTGGAATACCAAAAGCTTCTCAGGGTCTTTTTCACGGGTGCGCTGACCTTCTTTACCAATGTAACCATGTAGGACTTTGACAACATACATAAGATCACCTGCTTTTTTAATTTAGCTATTAGTATACGGGGTGAAAAAGCGAAAGCAATTATTTTGCCTGAGGATTAAAAGAAATTTATACTGAACTTTCTTGTTTCTTTTTGGTTCCCTACTATAGTAGGGAAGACAGTAGTGGTACCACCAATAGTGATTTAGCGAAAGGTTGTCTGTCATTAGCGAACGAAGAGCGGCAAAAAAAGACACTCAGTGGGGAATGCTACTGAGTGTCTTTTTTAGGTTATTCTTTTTGAAAAATCTGATTTATAGCGTTCATTTTCTCCAGGGCGAGTCTAATTTTTCTGCGAGAGATTAAACAAGAATGATTTTGATCAAAATAGACTACACATTCTGATCGATCAATCTGTGCAATATTTTCTAAGTTGACGACGAAAGAGCGATGGACTTTAAGGAAACGTTCATCCAAATGTTCGATTTCACCAAGTGTCGCATAAAAATTGACTAAACGAGATTTGCAAATAAGTCGTAGTTTATGAGAAATCTCCGTTGTTTCAAAATAAAGAATATCAGAAAAAGGGACTTGAAAATGACTGTGCTGATTGCTAAAAAGAAACATTTCTTCCTTTTTTTCACTCGCTCGAATACTTAAAAGATTCTCAAAACAGTCAACTAAATGCTGTTTGATTGTATCAATCGGATTGTCTTTAGCGATAAAGTCAAAAGCAGAAACCTTATAAGCATAAGTAATAGGCGCAAATTCTGAATGAGTAGTAATGAAGACGATTACTCCATAAGGATCAATCTTTCGGATCTGGCTAGCGATTTCTAATCCCATCTTCTTTTCTCCATTAATTTCTATATCGAGAAAATAGATGTTTTGATCAACGGTTTCTTGAACTTTTTTTAGTAGAGTTTCTGGTCTTGCAGTGGTAACGATCGATTTCGCTGGCCAACGTTTTTCTAAGAGAATTTCACGAATGACTAGCTCCAAACGTTGCTGATGCATGATATCGTCCTCTAATAAAAAAATGTTCATCGTGGGATTTCCTCCTTGATCATCAAAATTTGTCGAAATACGCCATCCTGATATTCTGTCTGCAATGAAAGATTTATATAGTTTTGAAGAATTGTTTGAATCGTGGCTAAACCTAGTCCACGATTTTTTCCTTTAGTGGAAAAAGCTTTATCGAAGATTCTTACAATATCAATTGGTTCATCAGGACAAGAGTTTTCAATAGTAAGTTGTATTTCTCGCTCCGTTTCATTTTTCAAAAAGACGATCGTTACAAAAGGATTCTCAGCTTTCTCAGCAGCTTCAATCGCATTGTCCAATAAAATCGAAGTGATCCGTACATAGTCTAAAACCTCAATCGGTTCATCTTGAATAATATCCTCAATTTCTAAATGGACAGGGATATTTTTCTGCCACGCTTGAATAATGTGGGTCGAAAATATCCCTTTTATCGGTAGAGTCTTCAGATTATTCAATTTTCCTAAGGCGTAATGCTCATCCTCTAAAACGATACCTTCCGTTTCCAATATCCGTGTGTACGTATCTTCAATCACAGACAAATCCTTTGTTTTGATACTCTGATTCAAGCTGATCAGCACATTGTGATAATCGTGCCGAAAACTTCTAAGCTCATCGTACATGGCTTCGATTTGCTGAACATAAGAGGTCAAATCAGCCAACTGATTGTCTTTTAGTTGTTGGATGCGTTGTTTGTCCAGCTGACGAGTTTTGATGTTCAAATAGACTACCAATAAGACGATGACTAGGATGAATATAGCGATCAGGTATTTTCGAATGGGGTTTTCGTCTTTTAAAATATACTTTTCTATCCAATAATTTCCAAACTGAATAATGCAACATATAGTTAGTAGGATATTTATAAGCAATAGAAAAATCTGATTCCAACTATCTTGGAATTTTTCTAAAAGGGAGATACTGGGTTTAATCAACCGTAATAAAACTAGATTGCACACTATTGAAAAAATGGGTGATATCGTCATATTTATCAGATACATATATTTGGTAAAAGTGTCTTCCCCAATAAAGAAGAGAATGGAAGCATTCATAGAATAGGCGAATACAGCGTAAGAGAAAGTAGAGTAAATGCTGTAAAACCATATCATATCGTTGCTAGAGTCTTTTTTAATAATTTTTCCGATAAGTAGAAAGTAAGAAATTGGTACGATGAATACCCAGTAGTTCAAAAGTAAGTATCCTATAAAAGATAGTACAGGAAGAAAAATAGCCATTTTGAATGAAACTTTTTTTCTTATTAATTTAGAATAGATAAATAATTGACAAATATTTTCTATAGAAGTCAACAAGAGAAGTATCAAAACTTCCATTTTATTCTTTGGTAGTCATCTTTTTCAATTTTGGATTTTCAGGTTCATAGCCAAAAATAATGCAGGGATAAGCTAGTAAAGCAATTGAAGCCGCCACAAGAATTTTAGAAATGTTTTTTAGAAATTGATTACGGTTGTACTTGATAGTTTTCATAATTTTTATAGCTCCTTTTATTTATTTTATAAAACAGTGGATGAATCATGATGATTTCCACAAATAACCCGGTGATCATTAATGTTCCTATTTCGCTAGTGACAAAAAATACAGCTACGAAGAGAGCTAACAAAGCACTTAAGAAAGAAAATAATCGTTTTCTTTTACGCTCACTTACGCTAACCAAGGGATTTTTTTCAGTATCCGCTGGGGCGTACAACAAGACGCAACCTAGGATCACGAGAGAAAGAATCGCCATCCAAAAGAAAGACAAGGTAAAAGTTGTTTTTTCGAGTATGAATGGAATACCAACAAATGTTGTGATTCCAAAAATCGAGCAATTGACAGTTGACTTCGCGTGCCAGCCTCCAGCATGCCACCTCAAAAGAACGTAGGGTACGTTCATAATGAAGGTTTCAAATAGAATCCCTAGAAGAAAAGCGATTGCATAAACTTGGACAGTTTTGAAGATATTAATTAAAAAAATTTCCAGAGAGTAAGCAACTGTTTCATATTCATCTTCTGTCATATGTTTCTTTGCTTGGAGCTTATTTAATAGGAAAAACGTGAAGGTATGTGTCATTTTTTTCACCTCTTTTGAATAACTTCGTGTTACTTTTCGATTGTAAAGGATTTGCTTGCTTACTACAACGAAAAAATGTGAACGTCTCAATTGCGCCTAAATGCATACTTAGGCTTCTTGTTTGGCCAATAAAAATTTTTTAAGAGAGTCTTTTAATGGCACATATTTTCTTCTGGAAAAAGGGCAACTATTGTTAGAAGAATCCTCTAAGAAGTAAATATTTCGCTCGTATTTATTAATTTCTCGGATCATATACAGGTTAACAATAAAGGAGCGATGACAACGAAATAACCAGCTTTGATTTGTATCTTCGAACTCGCTTAAGTCGCCTGAAGAATAATGCTTCTCTTCCTTAGTAACAAAGCATAGCGTATGGTTTTTCGTAGGATCAATCGTGATATATAGTAATTCAGTCGCTTGGATAACAACTGTGCCTTTTTTTGTTTCTAAAAAAATGGATGTCCGCATTTTTATCTCTCCTTTTTAAGAATCATAATAGTGAGTTTAATGAAGTTTGTTAAGTCGAATGCCGCGAATGGTTCGAATTCAACCGTATACGGTATGTTTTGGGTTTTTAATGGTCTTTTGGTAAAGAAGTTAAGAGAAAGAGACTGTTGTTAATGAGGGCGTGGCAATCATTTTGAGCATCTGGAACTGCCTCGATTTAATGGGATATTCTCATGTAGCTATGCGCAGCAAAAAAAATAGCTCACCTCTTGTTATTCAAGGACACTTAGGGCATGATAGTAGTCAAATTACGTTAGGAACATCAGGTCATTTATATGCCTAGCCTGATAACTAAGTTGTTGAAGAAATAGTCAAATTCAATTCCACAGAAGTTATTAATGAGGAGGGCTTTTATAATGAAAAGAACATTTGTCTTAGCACCGGATTCGTTTAAAGAAAGTATGTCAGCCAAAGTTGCGTGTAACGCGATGGAACGAGGCATTCGCAAGGTGTTTCCAAATGCAGAAATCATCCATGTGCCCATGGCAGATGGCGGGGAAGGTACCATTGATGCGTTGGTTGACGGTAATGAAGGCACGAGAGTGGAAGTAACGGTTTCTGGACCGCTTCCTACAGAAAAAGTGACGACCTACTATGGCTTATTAGCCGATAAAAAAACTGCTGTAATAGAAATGGCAAAAGCGAATGGGATTGAACTGCTGGCTGAAGAAAAAAGAAATCCCTTAGTGACATCAACGTATGGCACAGGGGAAATGATTCAAGCGGCACTAGATCAAGGAGCAAAAACAATCATTATCGGAATCGGCGGCAGTGTAACTAACGATGGCGGTGCAGGAATGGCGCAGGCTTTAGGTGTTCGATTTTTTGATAGTGAAAACCGTGAACTGCCAATGGGGGGCGGCGCGTTGGCGGCATTATCCAGAATCGATACGACAGAACTTGATCCTCGGATCAAAGAAACGGAAATTATCATTGCCAGCGATGTAACGAATCCGTTGACAGGACCAAAGGGGGCTTCCGTTGTTTTTGGTCCGCAAAAAGGGGCCACGCCAGAGATGGTTGAAGAACTAGATAAGGCGCTTGCGCATTATGCAGAGGTAATTGAACGGGACTTAGGACTAGAGATAAAAGAACAACCTGGAGCCGGTGCAGCAGGTGGATTAGGCGCGGGACTTTTAGTTTTTACTGAGGCAAAAATGCAATCGGGAATTGAGCTAGTCATTGAATTGACTCATTTAGAAGAAAAAATTGTCCAAGCTGATTATGTCTTTACTGGAGAAGGCGGGATGGATTTCCAGACGAAATTTGGCAAAACACCTTATGGCGTCGCAAAAATTGCAAAAAAATACAACAAACCGGTTCTTGCCTGCGCAGGCTATATTGGGGAGCAAGTTGAGGTACTTTATGAGGAAGGAATTACTGCGATTTTCGGCATTTTAGCCAAAGCGGGCTCACTGGCTGAAGCGTTAAAGTCAGGGGAAGAAAATTTAGAGCGAACAGTTGAAAATATTGCGCGTGTGTTGATAAGCTAGCAGATGTTTTTCACTAAGAGAATCTTAAGCCAGATACGCAAAAAAAAAACAAACAACGCCTTTTCATTTACTGAAAGGCGTTGTTTGTTCTTTAAGCGGCAGTTGATAAGTCAAGGTTCTTTTCGTTAAAGGTATCGCCATGATCTAAATCACCGTATTTAAATCCTCGTTTGAACCAATGAATTCGTTGTTCACTCGTACCGTGTGTAAAGCTATCGGGAACGACGTAGCCTTGGTATTCCTTTTGCAAGGTGTCATCACCGATCGCATTGGCCGCAGTGATGGCTTCATCGATATCGCCTTCTTCTAGAATTGGTTGTCCTTGATAGGTTTCACCAGCTAGATATTTCGAAAAGCATCCAGCCAAATAATCGGCTTGCAGCTCCAAACGAACACTGTATTTATTGTACTCCGCTTCAGAAACTCGTTTGCGGATTTTATCTAATTGAGCGGAGATACCTAACTCGTTTTGCACGTGATGCCCCACTTCATGGGCGATGACATACGCCATGGCATAATCGCCCGTAGCCCCATATTTATTCGATAGTTCGTCTGCGAAACTAAGATCTAGATAGACATTTTGATCAGCTGGACAATAAAAAGGCCCTACCTGTGAGCTTGCCTGTCCACAAGCTGAATTGACACTATCTGTAAATAAGACAAGCTTTGGATTTTGATAGGATTCATTCAGCTGTTCAAACTCGCTGTTCCAATAATCCTCTAAATGGGCGAAAACAACGGCTGCAAACTCTTTTTGATCGTTATATTCTTTGGAAGAAACGTTTTCTGTTTCGTAAGTCGCGGGTGTAATGCCGCCGCCTAAAGTATCGGTGACAGAATTTAAATCTCCGCCAGATAGAAAGAAAACAATCACCGCAATCAAAAATACGCCTATTCCGCCGCCAGTCGCAATTTTTCCAACAGGACGTCCGCCGCTTCCAGATCGGTCCTCCACATTGGAACTTTGTCGATCCCCTCGCCAACGCATAACCATTCCCCTTGTTCTAGTAAGTCTCATTTTAGCTGAAAAATGTAGATTCCCAAAGAATAAAGGCTGAGTTCAATTCATCCGTGAAAAGGCAATTTCGACCATTAGATTTTCGTCCGAATTGAATAAGCGAGCGTTTAAAAACAACTAATTGATGTGAAATTAAATAGCTGTTTATCTCAAATTGTATTTATTTTCACTTTTTATTGTATAAAACGAAAGGATAACGATTTACCTAGAAATACGTTTGAATAGCCATATAGCAACGTTTTTTGTTAATCCAATAATTTAAAAAATAATTTTGAAATATATTTGTAACAATTCTTTTATATGCGTGATATATCACTATGGTAAAATTACTTCTGACGTTATGCGATCTATCATTTTAAATCTACATAATAGCCGGAGGAATAATTAGTGAAAAAAAGTATATTATCAGCATTGTTGGTATGCACAATCGCTGTATCAGCAGTACCGAATATTGCACTAGCAGATAATTTTGATCAACAAATTCAAGAAAAAGATCAAAAAATTAGTGAATTACAAGGAAAACAATCGGGCGTTCAATCACAAATTGACGAATTAACAGGCGAAATTGCTACTGTTAGCGAAAAAGCAAAAGACTTAGAAGCAAAACAAGAGCAATTAAATAAAGATACAATGAAATTGCAAGAAAAAATCGCTACTTTAAAAGTACGTATCGCAAAACGTAACGAAGTAATCAAAAATCAAGCACGTGATACACAGGTAAAAGGCCAAGCGTCTAGTTATGTCTCAGCAGTATTGGAAGCTGATTCATTATCTGATGTGATCGGTCGCGTTCAAGCGATGTCTACGATGGTTAAAGCCAATCATTCTTTGATGGAGCAACAAAAAGCCGATGAAAAAGCGGTAGAAGCAAAAGTTAAAGAAAACGAAACAAAAGTTGCTGAGATTGAAACAAACCAAAAAGAATTAGAAGCTCAAAAAAATGAAATTGCAAACAAACAGGCTGAATTGAATGTTGTCAAAGCAAACTATGCGGCAGAACAAGCAACAGCTGAGCAAGACAAATCTGCGTTGAAGAAAAAACAAGAAGAAGCAAAAGCAGAACAAGCACGCATCTTGAAAGAACAAGAAGAAGCAGCGAAAGCACAAAAAGCAGAACAAGAACGCCAAGCAAAAGAAGCGGCGAAAGCACAAAAAGCCTTCGAAGAATCTCAAGCAAAAGCGGCTGCAGAACAAGCAAAAGCAACAGAAGAAAGTTCAACTTCATCATCAAGTGCCAGCGAAGGAAGTTCAACTTCATCTTCAACAGAAACTACAAGTACTTCTGATGATACAAAAGCGCCAACTCCTACACCTGGTCCGGTTACAGGCGGCAACAAAGTCGACCACACTGGTTCTGGTAATGCTTACGCAGTAGGTCAATGTACATGGTACGTTAAAAACGTGGCACCATGGGCTGGAACATACTGGGGTAACGGATGCCAATGGGGTGCTTCAGCAGCCGCTGATGGATTCCAAGTAGACGGGTCACCTGCAGCTGGATCGATCGTTGTCTTCGCACAAGGTCAATCAGTTGGAACATGGAATGCTGATCCATCATACGGACACGTAGCTTATGTTCAATCATACAATGCATCAAATAATACAATCACGATTACTCAAGGTGGTATGGGCTTCCCATCACCAACTGGACCAAATACTGCGACATTAAGCGCAGCTGGTTTACAATATATTCATCCATAAGAATGCAAAAAAGAGTTTCCGAGAAATCGGAAACTCTTTTTTTGGTATAATAAACAAGTATGACTTTTTACATAGAAGGGAACCATCGATCCATGCTTACAAAGTTTTCAAATTACATAAAATCCGATTTAATTGAAGCAGAAACAACTGAACTAAATGATCAAGACACGCTGCAGCAATTGATCGCTCAAAATGGTGGTCATGCGTTTAGTGAGGAACAGCTGGCAGCAATCCGGTTTCCGATGCAAACCCATTTACGAATCATTGCTGGTGCTGGAAGTGGTAAAACCCAGACAATTTGTGCAAAAGCGGCTTATTTAGTAATAGAAAAGGGGGTTGATCCGAAGCAGATCATGATGTGCACGTTTTCTCGCAAGGCGAAGCTGGAAATGGAAGCTCGCGTCAATCATTACTTAGGCGGCTATGCTCGAATCAAAGTTCAGACCTTTCATGGCTGGTTTAATGCGGAATATAATGAGTTGATTCGTCAGATTCCTGAGTTGAGGCAATGGGGAATTGAAGGCGTGATTGATGAAGATCAATACTATCACACAGTGAATCAGCTGATAAAAAAATACCGTCTCTATAATTTTGACAAATTTGAAGAACGGACGATTGCCTCGCGAATTAGTTACTGGCGCAATCTGGGGTACTCTGATCAAGAGATGGTAGAATTTGTTGCGAAGCATTTTGATCAGGAGGAGCTTTTACTAAATAAAAAGCTGAGTGTCGTCTTTCAACAGTTTTTGGCTGAGCTTGAGCTGCTGAAAAAGGCGCAGCAGTTCATCACCTTTGATGACATGCTGTTTAATCTCAAGCGGATTTTAGAAAATGATCCTTTAGCACGTCAAACGCTGCAGGAAAAATATCGCTACATTTTTATCGATGAATTTCAAGACATCAATCCCTTGCAAAAACAAATCGTGGCGTTGATTTGTCCACCAGATAAAGCAGCTGTCCAAAAGACGTCGGGGAAACTAATTATCGTTGGTGACGATGACCAGAGTATCTATTACTTTCGCGGCGCTGAGCCGAGCTACATCAAAGAGTTTGAACAAGAGTATCAACAGACTTCTCTGAAATTGATGACTAATTACCGTTCAGAAGCGCCTATCGTTGAGGCAGGAAATCGCTTGATTCAATTCAATGCTCACGATCGTTTAACAAAAACGATGATTGCGAATAAAGCGGCAACTGTTCATGATTGCTATGGAATTAGTTTTTCCGATGATGAGGAAGAGGCGGTGTGGATTGGAAAGAAAATCCAAGAATTGGCTAAAAACGACTCAATGGAAGATGGAACCCCGAATTATCGGGACACGATGGTGCTGTATCCAACCCGAGTACAGTTACGGTCATTACTGAAGCAACTAAAAAAACTAAAGGTACCTTTTGTTACGCCGACTAATGATGATCTGCTGGGGATTTTTGGGTTGCCGTTATTCAAAACACTGTTTCAGCAGTTGGAACTGCTGGCCTCGGCTAACTCGATTCAACAGAAAAATGACGCGTTGAAAAAAATCATCCAGCAATACGCCTATTATCACTTTATCAAGTTTGGCACTAGTGCCAAATTCAGCGAAGAATTATTCAGTAAGAATAAGTTCAAAATCAATGAGCTAGTCAGCTTTTTAATTAGTGAACGGAAGCTTTCACCGAAATCACAGGATCAAGCAAAACAATTCTTTAAGCAAATCTATCTGTTTTATCAACACAAACAGTTGAATCTTGCGGCTTTGTCAGAGGCCTTGCTGGCAACCCCAAAATTCAAAAAAGACTTGAGTGAAGAAGAGGCGGATTGGCTGAATAAAGAGTTGACAGCAGCAGGAAGTTGGTCAGGCCTTTTGGAAGCCTATCAACAGGCCAGTGAACAAAATCAAGGGATGAAAAAACGACTGAAGGATTATGATCAGGAAAAATTGAACGCTGTGTATTTGTTATCGATCCATGCCAGCAAAGGCTTAGGCAAGAAGAATGTGTTTATCAAGGGTGTCTACCAAGATGCGCTGCCTAATCATCATACAGTTAAAAAAGCTGACTGCGATTTGAAGCAAGCCAAAGAAGCGGCAGCGCCACCTACAACGCTGGAAGAGCAGCGACGATTAATGTATGTTGCGATCACTCGGGCAAAGGAAAATCTGTATGTGACCTACCCGAAAAACGTCAATAGCAAATCAATTGCTCCTTCTCCTTTTTTAAAAGAAGCAGGATTGACGGTCAAAGAATACCAAAAAAAATAGTATAATGATCAAAATGGGAGGGTCTATGGAAAAGGTAAGCTTAGAGGTCGGGACTGCGGTCTATTTACGAGCGGCTAGCAGCTATATTCGGATGCAGGTTTTTGTGCTAGAGAAATCGCTGGCATTGTCCGACGAATTCGATCAGAATGATACGCCGGATACTATTTATGCGGTTCTTTTTGCGGGAACCCTCCCGATAACGACGGCCCGCTTTTTACAGGAAAGTAATGGAGTGGCTCGGATTGGTCGTGTGGCGACTCTGAAGGAGTATCGCGGAAAGCAATTGGGCAGTCAAGTGGTGACGGCTTTGGAGGCTTTGGCTGAGGAAAAAGGTTTTGAACAGATTTTGATCCATGCAGAATTGACCGCGGCAAAATTCTACGAAAATTTGGGATATACTAGAATTGGAAAGCCTTACGATGAAGATGGCGTACCTTGTATAACACTGGAAAAATGGCTTTAGCATAACTGAGAGGGTGGACAGGTGATGGAGCATCAAGAGCAAGCAATACTGTATTTTCAAGCTGGTCGAAACTGTTGTCAAGCGGTCGTCGGTGCCTATTGTCATGAGCTGGGGATGACTGAAGAGCAAGCAAACGAGCTTGGTGCTAGCTATGGCGGGGGAAATTATCAAGGGCTGTGCGGTGCCTTAGCTGGGACCTATATCGTGGCGAATTATTTAAAAGGCACACCGGAAATCGCTGATCCCGCGAAATGCAAAGATGACGAGGCAGGCAAATGCATGGTGGAGATGACCCAAGATTTTGAACGGGCATGCGGCTCGCTTTATTGTACGAAACTACTTGGAAAAACACCTTGCTCAGACTATGTATGTGTAGCGACAAAAATTGTTGAAGAGAATTTGTTCGATTAAAGGTTAAGGATCAATCATCAAAGAAAGATGATTGGTCCTTTTTTGTTTATGTCTTCCTACGGAGAACAATTCTTTGCTGGTCTTTTGAAAAAATAGTACTATCAAAAAAAGGAGATGTTACTATGAAAGTTGTCGTTATTGGTGGAGTAGCGGGCGGACCGTCTTTTGCTACACGCTTGCGTCGTTTGAATGAAGAACACGAAATCGTGATTTATGAACGTGGAGAAAATATATCCTATGCTAGCTGTGCGCTGCCCTATTATTTAGGTGGAGTGATCGAAGACTTAGATTCTTTAATTGAACGTACACCGGAAATTTTAAAAGTAAAAAACAATATCGATGTGTTGACGAAGCACGAAGTCCAAGCAATCGATCCGGATAAGAAGCAATTGATGGTCAAAGACTTGCGGACTGGTGAGGAATCAACAACGAACTATGATAAATTAGTGATTTCCGCAGGTGCTCGGCCTACTCTGCCACCAATCAAAGGCGCAGATAAGGCGGAAAATGGGTTTGTCCTACGCAGTGTTACAGACGCAGCGGATATCAAAGCCTATATGTATGCTCACCATCCTAAGAATGTTTTAGTTTTAGGCGCGGGTGTCATGGGCTTAGAATTAGCGGAAAACTTTAAACATCGGGGGATGGATGTTACCTTAGTGGATCAATTGCCGCAAGTGGCCTTTCCTTATGATGAAGAAATTGCGGAGTTGATTTATGATAAATTAATCGAAAATGGGCTGCGTGTTCACTTGAGTACACGAGTAGAAGAAATCCGCCAAGCTGGAAAAGAAGTCGTGTTATCTGATGGAACAAGTCTTAACCCAGATTTGATCCTATTCGCGACTGGAGTAGCGCCGAATAATGAAGTGGCAAAAACCGCCGGCATCGAATTATCCGAGGATGGTCAGATCATCGTCAACGATCAATTAGAAACGAATGTACCAGATATCTATGCGATTGGAGATATTATCAAAACAACCAGTGTGGTGACGGGGTTAGCGACTTCTAGTATGTTGTCTAGTGCGGCTAATCGTCAAGGACATATGTTAGCGGACATGATCAATGGGACGCCAATGCGCTATCGCGGTTATATCGGGGCAGGGGTAGCGAAGATTTTTGATTACACTGCAAGTTATGCAGGAATGACCGAGCATGCGTTGAAAGCTGCAGGGATTACGAATTATAAATCGATTTTTGTGACACCTTTTGATCATGCCTATTTTTATCCAGGTGCAACTCGTTTGAATCTAAAAATTATTTTCGATGCGACGAGCGGAAAAATCTTAGGCGGTCAAGCCGTGGGTGAAAAAGGGGTCGACAAACGGATGGGTGAATTGTCTGTGGCAATCACTGGAAATCTGACGGTCTTTGATTTACCTGATTTAGAGTTACCATACTCACCGCCATATTCAACCACCCGGGATCCATTGAATATCGCAGGTTACGTAGCGATCAATCAAATGACCAATGTGGTAGAGACAATCAAAGTCACGGATATTCCAGCAGAAGATTTAGCGAATGCCTTTTTCTTGGATATTCGTGAACCGGATAAAGCAACATCCGGCAGTATTGAAGCAACGAAAAATATTCCTATGAATGAGCTGCGGGATCGGATCAATGAGATTCCAAGAGATCGCAAAGTCTATATTACTTTTAGAAAAGGTTTGAACACCTATACTTCTGCGCGTATCTTAGCAGGGTTTGGCATTCCAGCGATTTTGATTGAGGAGTAAATCATGAGCAAATTTAAAGAAGTATTTGACTCAGCTCAACAATTTTTGATCCTGCAAGCCTATATTGACTCACAACTTTCTGAAGAGGAATTGATGAACTTTACCTTAGTCGAAGCGACTGACGAAACGCCGGTTGTTTTCTATCAAAAAGGGGTGATGATTATCCATACGAAACTTGATTTGGATCAATTTACCCATGAGTTTTTTCCGCACGAGAAGATTGGCTTGCATTCTGAAAATAAGCAAGTGATCGTGGAGCTGCCAAATCAAGAGCTTCAAATCCGTTTTGAAACTGTCGAAGAAACAAAACAATTCGTTAAGGATATCAGGTATTTATTCGCACGATAGGATTCGGATAGTTGCTCATCGAATAGCCTCGTAGTAAAGTGAAAGTAGAGAATAAATGAGGAGGATTCAAGATGAAGAACACGGAATTCGCAATGGAAATGCTGGATCGTGCGCAGGAACGTTTTGTGGATACCTTTGATCAGATGACAACCGAAGAAGCCAATAAAATGCCGGCTCGTTTGATCAAATCGGTGGTTTGGTTGATGTGGCATACAGCCCGGGAATTGGATATGCAAATCTCTGATCTAAACGGCACGGAATTTTTATGGACAAGTGCTGGCTGGTCAGAAAAATTTGCTTTGGATTTGCCCGACGATACACCGGATTATCGACACACGCCTGAAGAAGCGGAAAAAGTGGTGGTATCCGATCGACAATTAGTTCTAGATTATTTATCAGCTAGTATCGACTTTACCAAGGAATACTTGAAAAACGTCGATGAAGCTAGTCTGGCTGATGTGATCGATACCAACTGGAATCCGCCAGTCACCCGCCAAGTGCGGATCGTCTCTGCGATTGATGATGCCGTGATGCATTCGGGACAAGCTGTTTATACTAGAAGAATGGTGATTGGAAAATAAGATTTATACGAAGCAGATCTTTCAAAACGAGAGATCTGCTTTTTTCATTCGTATCGGTTTACAAACAAAGGGACATCGGTTAATATTAGAACGATCATTCTCGAAAGTGAGGTGGAGAATTATGGCTCGCACCAAAGAATTTGATGAACAAGTTGTTTTGACGAAAGCGATGAACTTATTTTGGGAACAAGGTTATGAAAAAACCTCCATGCAGGAGCTGGTCGATCGGATGGGTATTCATCGCCGGAGTATTTATGATACGTTTGGTGACAAGCATCAGCTATTTTTAAAAAGTCTTGCTTTGTACGAAGATACTCTAGCCAAACGAATCACACAGCGAGTTTCTTCAGATGAATCAGTCCAAGGGAAGATTCGTCGTTTACTCTCGATCACACTAGAACAAGATGAGAATCAACCTGCTGGATGCTTGATCGTAAATACAGCTTCTGAATTGGCTTTAATCGATGAAGAGGTCAGTCAAAGAATCAATGAGATATTTAACAGAAGCGAGAACTATATCTACAACTTATTAGTTGAAGGACAGCAAAAAGGTGAGATCGCAAAAACATTGCCGTTAAAACATGCTGCTCACTACTTACACACCGTTTGGCTCGGAGTACGTGTGGATGCCAAGGTTACAACTGATCCGGCAGAAAGTTATCAATCAATTGATCTGGCCTTAAGTATGATCAATTAGTTATCGTTTGTCTTGGCAAATCGCCGAGACAATAATTTTTACATTAATTAGAACGTTCATTCTAAAAAAGGAGAGTTATCATGAAAGCAGTCCAAATAGAGAAGTATACGAAAGATTTACAGACAAAGATGGAGGAGATCCCGGTACCAACGATTACTGACGATCAAGTCTTAGTAAAGGTGAAGGTAGCAGCGGTTAATCCACTAGAGCTATTGAATATCACGGGTGCTGTCAAGCTAATACAGGACTATTCGATGCCGTTGACTTTAGGAAATGAGTTAACCGGTGTTGTTGAAAAAGTAGGAGATAAGGTTAGAGATTATCAAATTGGAGAGAAAATTTATAGTCGATTACCTATTGAAAGTATCGGTGCGTTTGCGGAATATGTGGCAGTAGATGCCAAAGCAATCGCTCATCTTCCTGAAAATTTAGACTTCTCCACTGGAGCTGCTGCTGCTTTGACCGGCTTGACCGCTTATCAAGCGTTGCATGAGGAATTGCAGGCGAAGGCTGGGCAGACCGTATTTATTCCCGGAGGTTCAGGAAGCTTCGGACAAATGGCGATCCCGCTGGCTAAGGATCTAGGACTGACTGTGATCGTGTCAGGCAGTACTGAAGCAAGGGAGCGGACGCTGGCAGCTGGTGCAGACAAGTATTTAGATTATAAGTCGGAGAATTATTGGGAAATACTGGAGCCAGTCGATTTTGTGATGGATACTTTAGGTGAAAAGGAATTCGACCGAGAACTCTCGATTATTAAGCCGGGAGGGAAATTAGTCAGTTTGATCGCTGGACCAAATAAACAGTTTGCGATTGATAAAGGAATGTCAAAAACAAAGCAATTGCTTTTTGGATTAGCCGGAAAAAAATTCGATAAAAAAGCCCGAGAAAAAGGTATCGAATACCGGTTTATCTTCGTTCGTTCTGATGGGAAACAATTGAAGGAGATTAGCCGTATTATCGAGATAAATAATATTGTACCTGCCATAGATCCGACCGTTTTTCGACTAGAGGATGTTAATCAAGCCTTGCAGCTAGTCGCAAAAGGACATCCGAAGGGAAAAGTGTTGCTTCGGGTGGATTAAAGTGAAAGAGTTAGAAATATCTCCCTACTATGTTCTATTAAGGAAAATCAGAAGGTAGAATAGTTTAACGGCTTTCTTTAAAATAGATTCAAACCTAAAATCCTGCTCATCTTCAATAATGAGCAGGATTTTTTTGAGCTCGATAATAATTTGTAGGTGTCACTAGAGCAAATCATAATCGCAGGAAGCCATCTATTAAGAGCGATTTTCGAAAAAATTTTCAAAGTGTAGTCGGCCAGCTCTGCTCCACTAAGCGTATATTATTTTTTTTCAACAATGATAGAAAAGCTGTAAGTTGTTCGGGAGTGATAAGGGTGTGTTGGCCCAAATCTCACGAGTTCCAAATTATTTGCCGGATATTGCGTTTCAAAGGTTATCCCGCTGTAAACAGGATAGTGTTGATTATTATGCGAGAAATTTTCTTGTGTAGCATTGAATGTATAAATAACGACGCTTGGTAATGATGTCCTAAAAGTTACCTGGCGCCCATTTGTCGGATGTCTCAAAATTCCGGAATAATCCTTATAGAGCTGATAGGTGTGATTAATGCCATGTAACGTTGGTAATGAAAACAGCTTGCTCAAGTTTTGAAAATCAAAATGTTCTGGGACCTTCACAGGATCAACAGACTGAATCAAACCGTTTTCTTCATGATAGATTGAAGCGGAATCAAGCTTAAAAAGGTGATTCGTGACCGGTATGAAAGCTGAACCATTCAAATTGAAATACATATGGTTTGTCGGATTGAGATACGTTGTAACTTTAGGATTCACCAAAATTTCCATCGTCAGATTGTAATTCCTGTCAAGGATATAAATAACTGAAGCCTGATAGTCTGAGGTTGAGTGACTAAAAGATACAGTAACAGAATCATCATTTTCTGTAATCGATTGATCCCAAACCACCTTGTCCCAGCCATCAGAACCTCCATGAAAATGAATTGGCGGTCGATTCTTTTCGAGAGTAGTCTGGCCTACTTCATATCGACCAGCTAAAGGACCAACGATACTTCCGGCAAAGGTTTTATTATTCAACCAAATATCTTTAGGAGGAGCCATTAAAATATTTTCCATATTGTTGTGATTATCTGAAAATAGAATTTCGAAAACGGAAGCACCAAGATTTGAAAAGGTCACTTCTAACTCTTTTTTTAGTGAAATTTTGGTAAATATTACGCTTTTATCAATGTAATCATAGGATAATTGAAACATCAGATCCCTCCTTTTTGTCAGTATAACTTTATCTGAAAAGAATTTCCACAGGTATTGACAGTTTTTGAAAATAATGTATTATTGTTTTTGTAAACGCAAACAGAAAGGGGTTGCATTTTTTGGATTCAAGTATTTTGAAAGAAACGTATGATGTGGTAGTAGCTGGTGGAGGGATGTCAGGAGCATTTGCCGCGATCGCCGCTGCGAGAAACGGTGCGAAGACATTAATCATTGATCAAAACGGGTATTTTGGGGGAACACTTACAGCGAATGGAGTCGGCCCGATGATGACGTACTTTGCTGGAGATAAACAAGTTATTTTAGGATTGGGACAAGAAATGGTCGAACGTCTAGTTGAACGCGGTTATTCACCCGGGCATGTGCTGGATTCCACAAACTACATTTCTTATGTAACGCCATTTTCAGCTGAAGGATTGAAAATAGTTTTGGATGAGATGGTCAGTGAATCAGGCGCGGATGTTTTATTCCACACCTATCTGATTGGGTTGGAAAAAGAAGCTGGCGAAATCAAAAATATCTCAATTGTTAACAAAGATGGAATCAGTCATATTTCAAGTAAGGTATTTATTGATGCGACAGGTGATGGCGATCTAGCAGTAATGTCTGAAGTGCCATTCCAATTAGGTCGGGAAACGGACAATGCGATGCAGCCGATGACGATGAACCTAAAGGTCTATGGTGTTGATACACAAAAACTTCGTGAGGCAGTGTTAAATGATCCAGCGAAATTCCCACGCCTAAACAGGGATTTAGAGGTCATGAAAAACACAGAAATTTTATCCTTCGTTGGTTTTGATGATGAATTTAAAAAAGCCAAAGAAGAAGGTCGGATCAGCATTCCACGAGAAGATATCCTTTTCTTTGAAACCAATGTACCGGGAGAATTTATCATGAACACTTCACGGATCATCAATGAAAGCGGTGTATCTGCTGAAGGCCTGACCCGAGCAGAAATGATTGGTCGCAAACAATGCGAAGAATTGTATCATTTCTTAGTTGAATCAGTACCAGGTTTTGAAAACGCGAAAATCGCCTATAGCGGACCAAGTGTTGGTGTTCGCGGAACGAGACAGATCAAAGGCAAGTACACGTTGACGAACCAAGATGTTTTAGAAAACAAACCATTTAAATCAACCATTGCTCACTCAGGCTACCCAATTGATATCCATAATCCAAAGGGTGAAGGAACTGTTTCCGTACATGCCAATCAAACCGAAGAGGTCGCGCATGAAAAATTCGATAAGTCCGTATTTGACAGCTATTATCGTATCCCTTATGAAATCATGATTACGAATGAAGTCAGCAACCTGATCGTAACTGGCCGCTGTGTCTCAGCATCCTTTGAAGCGCAAGCAGCGATCCGTACGACACCAACAATGACAGCACTAGGGCAAGCGGCCGGTACAGCAGCAGCAATAGCTGCGAATGGCAATCAAGCAGCTGGAGAGATCGACATTAAGGAATTACAAAATAAATTGATTGAGCAAAAGAGCTTTATCGAAATATAGGAGGAAAAAAATGGCGACAGTACAGTTAGTGGGAATATTGTTAGTATTTTTTATTTTAGTTGGTTTGATGATGACCAGAAAGGTTCCAACGATTCTAGCTTTACCGATTATGGCTATCGCGATTTCTTTGATTGCAGGGATCACATTGATCTCGAAGGACCCAGAGCAATTTACAATTGTTAAAGATGTTTTAGAAGCTGGTTCGATGCGAATGTCGACTGCAATCTCTGGTTTGATTTTTGGATCATTGTTCGGGAAAGTATTATCTAAAGTTGGAGTTACTGAAACAATTATCAAAAAAGCAGCGGAAATGGCTGGCGACAAAGCCTTACCGATTGCTCTTTCATTCTTAGCAGTTTGTTCAGTGATTTTTGCAGCTAGTAATGGACTAGGCATGGTGATCTTAGTTGGAACGATCATTGTTCCGATCATGATCTCGGCAGGTCTTTCACCGATGGTCAGCGGGATTATTTTACTACTGGCAAATGGAATCGGCGTAAACTTTTCAGTTTCGACGTTAGCTGTTTATATCGATGTATTAGGTTTAAAACTAAGTGAAGTTACTTCGTATTCATGGATGGTTGGACTACCATTGATCATCGTTTCAGTTATTATGGTTGTTTATTATGTTCAATTCAGTGGAAAACGTCGCAAAGCCTGGGCGATGCCGACTAAGCAAGGCCGTAACGGTCAAGTTCGCAGTATTGCTTTGATCTCACCGATCATCCCAGTTGTTCTAGTTTTTGCTTTCCAAGTTCCATTAGTAGCAGCAATTATAGTTGGGATTATCGTAACGTTAATTTTGAGTACACCGAAAAATCCAATCCATGTTGTCAGCAGCGCTTTTGTTGAAGGAATCCAAGAAGTTGCTGGGGCCGCTGGATTAATGATCGGTATCGGAATGCTGCTGAATGCAGTAATGTCTGCCGAAGTTTCAACTATTTTACAACCAGCGATCTCTATGATGATTCCTAAAAACCAATTGATGTTCGTTCTGATTTTTGGACTTCTTTCGCCATTGGCAATTTATCGTGGCCCTTTAAATGTTTGGGGACTAGGAAGTGGGATTATTTCCCTGTTAGTTGCAGGCGGAATGAATCCAATCGCTGCGATGGTCGCATTACGTTTAGACAGCAACGTGCAATCTGTTTGTGATCCAACCAACTCCCATAATGTTTGGGTGTCAGATTTTATCAAGACAGATGTCAATGAAGTAATGAAGAAAACGATTGGCTGGGTAGCGGTTTCCACCTTCGTTGGTTTAGTTGTCGCTTCGTTCTTCCTATATTAATAAGAGATTGAAGGTAAAGAAAATGGGGAAAAAAGTAAGAATTGGGATAGATGTCGGTGGTACCTTTACAGATGCGGTGGCGATCGATAACGAAACCTATGAAGTAATTGCAAAATTAAAGATACCAACTACTCATGAAGAAGGCGTAGCTAGAGGAATCGTAAAAATTATCCAAAAGCTTTTGGGTGAAAACAATATTGCACCCGAAGATGTGATCTTCATCGCACACGGAACCACCCAAGCAACGAACGCGTTGCTTGAGGGAGATGTAGCAAAAGTTGGAATCGTCGGCATGGGTACCGGAATGGATGCTCGTACTGCGAAAAAAGAAACGTCAATCGAACATATTGAGTTAGCGCCCAATAAGTACTTGCACTCTGAACATGTCTTCGTCGATTCGGCAAAATTAACCGAACAAGAAGTTGAAAAAAGTATTCATGAGCTGGTAAATAAGGATTGTCAGGTAATCGTTGCCAGTGAAGCGTATTCTGTCGATGATCCTGAAAATGAAATGCGTGTGATCCAAAAGGCACAGGAAGAAAAGTTATTTGCGACAGGAGGTCATGAGATCTCTCAGCTTTACGGCTTGAAAATGCGGACACGGACAGCCGTCGTGAATGCTTCACTGATTCCGAAAATGATGCAGACAGCCAATATGACAGAATCAGCAGTCTTAGATACAAAAATCCAATCAGGTCTAATGATCATGCGCTGTGACGGTGGGGTAATGAGCATCAATGAAGTACGCCAACGCCCGATCTTAACAATGCTATCTGGTTTAGCTGCAGGTGTTGCAGGCGCATTGATGTATGAAAAAGTCAGCGACGGGATCTTCTTTGAAGTCGGTGGGACCAGTGTCGATATCTCTGTCATCAAGAACGGGAAAGTAATGATCAAATACGCCCAGGTCGGTGGACACAAAACGTATCTTCGTTCATTGGATGTTCGCACATTAGCGGTTGCGGGTGGAAGTATGATCCGTGTGAAAGATAAAAAAATCGTGGATGTCGGTCCGCGCAGTGCCCACATCGCTGGTTTAGAATACGAATGCTTTACTGATGTGAAGAACTTAGCTGATCCAACGATCGAGTTTGTTTCTCCACGGGAGGGTGATCCGAATGAATATGTAGTCGTTCAAGGAACCGGCACTAACGTATATTCTTATACATTAGCAGGTGCGGCGAACTTATTAGGCTATGTTCCCGAAGATGATTACGCCCAGGGAAATGCTGTAGCGAATAAAAAAGCATGGGATGCTTTAGGGGCTTATCTTGGAACATCTGCTGAAGATGCCGCAAAAGAAGTCATGAATTTTGCGATGGAAAAACTAGAACCAGTCATTAATGATTTGATCAACGAATACGAGATGGATCGCAGCTTCATTACATTAGTCGGAGGCGGCGGATCTGGCGCAATCGTCGTACCAGCGTTAGCGGAATATTATGACTATAAATGGAAGTTAGCTAAAAATGCACCATACATTTCAACAATCGGTGTCGCATTAGCGATGGTCCGTGAACAAATCGAACGTTCAATTACGAATCCAAGTGAAAGCGACATTAAAAAAATTCGAGCAGATGTTATCGAGAAAATCATTCAATCGGGTGCCAATGAGGAAACGGTCGAAGTCAATATCGAGATCGATACTCAACGCAATATCGTTCGGGCAGTGGCAACTGGGGCAACTGAATTACGTCAAAAGAGTCTGGGCGCATCGGAAGTGACAGAAGATCAGCTGAAAACAATCAGTTCAGAAGCTTTAGGGCTGGACACGAATAGTATCAAATGTGCTGGAAAAGTAGGCCGTTGGAATCTGATGGATGCAACGGTCGTTAAGAAGAAACTCTTCTTCAAGAGCAAACGCACGAATGTCTGTGTGGTTGACCGTGAAGGAGTGGTTCGATTCAAACACAGCAACGCTCACTATTTTAAATTCCCTAAAAATCAATCTGATAAAGAGTTTCTTTCTTTTATTGATGAACATACGATTTATTCAGATGCCAATGCAACGATTCCAAAAGTATTCTTGTTCTTTAGAGAAAAAATGTTAGACTTGACTGGAATGCAGACGCTGGAACAATTAACATCGATCATGGATGTTGAGACAGAAAATTTAGATACGAATGAAGAAGTCATTGCGGTAGCGTATAAATAAAAAGGAGCAACAATGGATTATTTTTCAGACGAATTTTTAGCTTATTTGGAATTGAAGCAAGACATGCTGTTTCATAAGATACCCGTAGAAGATATCTGGAATTATCTTGAAAAATCTTTGGAAATTGGTAAAAGCTTTGTTTCAAAATTAAAATCAAAGGATATTTTTGAACTGTACGCGGAAAGTGACATCAGGATCAAAGAGGAAAAACATGATGGTGTCTTCTATAAGGTGCAGATGCGGGCGCAATTTGAATCGGATCGAAAAGGCAATAACCTCGTGTATTTGTATGAGAAATCAATTGCTCAATTGGCAGAGGCAAACAAATTGGGATTAACTGAAATGAAGCGGATCATATTGGCTCACGAATATTTTCATTATTTAGAAGAAAAAAGTGAAAGTCATGTCTATGATCAATTTGCGCCGATTGAAAGTGCGAAAATTCTGGGATTTTCTCAAAAAGCTCATATTCGTCGAACGAGTGAAATAGCAGCGAATGCGTTTGCGAAACACTTGTTAAACTTAAAACATTTACCAAGCTTCTACGATTATCAATATCTCTTAAGTAAAAACCAACTATCTATGCAGGATATTGAAGAAGAGTATGCGCAATTTAACGCTTTAAAAAGAACGTAGACAAACAGCTAGATGCGAAAGCGTCTAGCTGTTTGTTTCGAAAGGAAGATTAGATGTCAGAGAAAAGATTTGGAAGTATTGAAGCAGGTGGAACAAAATTTGTTTGTGCGGTAGGAAATGAAAAGTTTAAGATTCTTGAGACAAGTATCTTTCCCACTGGAGAACCTGATAAAACAATGGCGCATGTGAAAGCTTTCTTTGAAAAACATCCAGTTGATGCTTTGAGCATTGGAACATTTGGTCCAGTAGATATTGATCAAAGCTCTTCAACTTACGGGGCAATTTTAGCTTCTCCAAAAAAAGCTTGGCAAGGGTTCAATTTTATCCAAGCCGTAAAAGAATGGTTTTCAGGATCAGTATTTCTAACAACCGATGTAAATTCGAGCACTTATGGAGAATATACGATGGGCGGCGCTAAGGAAGACGCTTCCTGTGTCTATGTAACTGTCGGAACTGGAATTGGCGCTGGGGTGATCCAAAACAATCAATTTGTCGGTGGAACGACTCACTTAGAAATTGGACATGGGTTTATTCATCGTCACGAAGCCGACTTCGATTTTTCTGGCGTGTGTCCTTATCATGGCGGAAGTTGTTTTGAAGGAGTTGCCGCTGGTCCAAGTATCGAAGCGCGGACTGGGATCAGTGGTGAAAATCTTCCGCAAGACCATCCTGTATGGACGATCGAAGCTTATTATTTAGCGCAATTAGCGTATGATCTGCGGGTAAACTTTGCACCTGCAAAAATTATTTTTGGCGGCGGAGTAATCAATGAGGAACTGATAGAAAAGGTTCGAATCCAATTTGAAGAAATAAATGCGGGATATGTAGTAGTGCCATCATTGAACGAGTTTATCGTATCCTCAACATTTGAAGATAACGCAAGTGCGACAGTTGGGAATTTTGCATTAGCGCAAAAAGTACTTAATGAAGACAATCAAGCATAAAAAAATACTCAATCAACGTTAAACAGTTGGTTGAGTATTTTTGTTACCATTCATAAATAGCCGAATCAGCGGATTCATAGGAATTAATGATCGTATCGCTGCTTAGTTTCCGCTGACGCAACCCGCGATTATCTCGCAAAATCGTCGCAAAAATGATATCGAACACTAAAGAAATCATCACTGAATTGGTCAGTACAAGTGAATTATTCGCGGACATGTGATCTGGAATAATGAACTTGATATCGATCATATCGCTGACCTTCGGATTGTCATTACTTGAGATCAAAATAGTTTTGACATCTTTGCGTTTGATCTTTGTCAAGAAGGGAATGATGTCCTTTGTAATGACTGATGGAACGACTGCGATCAAGACCGAGTCACTGCTCATGTTTTCAATCGCCAGCTGTGTTTCTAAGTTCTCTTTTAGAGTCGTGACTTCCATCCCTAGTTGACGAAGTTTGAAGGCAAATTCCTTGCTGACAAAGGAAGTATTGTAGATCGATAAAATGAATACTTTGCGATTGAGTGTGATCATCGATGCTGCATCTTCAATGTCTTGAGCATCCAGCATCGCGCATGTATTCGTTAACATTTTTTGGTAATCAAGCGTTACGTATTCGATCAAGTTCGATTCATCGAAGGACTTTTCTTGATCCTCCAGGTGAGTCATGCTTTGAGCCAAGGCGATCTTAAATTTATTAAACCCTTTAAAACCAATTTTTTTACTGAAGCGATTAATGCTGGCTTCCGAAGTATTGGTCTTTTTGGCTAAATTTGTGATGGTATTTGAAATAACATATTCAGGATTTTCAATTACAAATTTACTGATGTCGTGTTCACTAGAAGTAAAACTAGATTCTAATGACTTTATTTTTAATAATACAGCGGATTGCATGTCATCTCCTCGTTTCTTTCCCCATTATATCAATAAAACCAAGTACTGAGTAGTTAGTTCACTTAAGTTTTTTTGTAAAAAAAGAGCTTGTTGATAGGCCGTTGAATTTTTCGCTTCAATGAAGTTGGAAAAAATAATTCTTTTCCAAAAAGCGAAGGATTTGAACTTTTTATAAAAAAACAAATCCACATACGATTTATGCTGGAACTTTTAAAGTTTGTACAATAATTCTTCAGCACAAAAAAGCGAAAGATGAAGTGTTATATTTTAAGCAAAAAGAGAAGGTTCTTTCAGCACTGTTGAGTATGGGATTAATGAATATATCAAATCTTTCATTTTCATTGTGAGAAAGGTTCTCGCTTGTTACAATGCTTAAAGCGCATACACTGGTGTAGGTCCGATAGCTGACGCTTCTCTAAAAGAGACACGTTTTGCATCGTCGGATGGAAAAAGTTCAACTTTTCTATTTGAAAGGGTTTTCCTATACTGAACGTGTAAATGATTACGCTTGCAAAAAAGGAGAGGTGAGGATGAGGGAAGTACAAATACTGACAGCATTAAGAGAGCACGACTACTTGAAAATCGATCAGTTGGCAAAAATGATTGGTGTTTCCTCACGGACGATCCGTAATGATCTGCAAGAGCTATCAGAATTACAGCAAGGCTTTACTATTGAAAAATCTCCAAAGCTGGGTTGTCATTTGGTTATTTCTGATGAACAAAAGTTCTCAATGTTTTTATCGGGATTTTCCGAGGTGCCGATTGAGATGCAAAAAGATCGGATCGAATCTTTGCTAAGCTTACTGCTAATCGATGAAAATTATCAGACGGTGAAACACCTAAGTAATGAACTGCTGGTTAGCGGCAGTCAAATAAAAAAGGACCTTTCGAAACTTGAATTATATCTGAAAGGCAGCTCGTTAATTTTGGAGCGCAAAGCGCATTACGGCATCCGCATCATTAGTGAGTTAAAAAATCGTTTTTTGCTATTACTGGATTGTTATAGGAGAGGCAATGCAAAATTGCTGGAAAAGCTGGAGGGCGCCTTTACTCTTGAAACACAGAAACAGTTGAAGGACAACCTCTATCATTTGATCCGCGGTCACGACTGGGAAATTGATTATGTGGAATTTCGTCGGCTGGAAGAAGAACTATTCTTACTGCTGTTGATTAAGGAGAGGTCAGAAGCGGCAGATATACCGAATTCCTTGTTAACAGAGGTTCTCCAAGGAACGGTGATCACTACACCTACTCAAAAAGCGATTCATGACTATTTTGAAGCCAGTCTATTAGCGAAAACGAAGAAGCTTGAGATTCTTAGCAATAAACAATTGCTGAAAGAAGAAATCACCAACTATTTTCTTCAAATGGATGAACAACAGCACACACATTTTTCGACGGATCATGAGTTTTTGGATCTTGTTTATCTCCATGTTGCGGCATTGATTGAACGTTCAAGAAAGGACGTAAATTTCAGCAATCCTTACTTGGTGGATATCAGCAAGGATTATCCGGTAATCTTTAATTTTGCAGTGATGTTTTCGAAATGGCTGGAGGAAAAGTTTCAATTGAAGATTGCTTCAGATGAGGTTGGTTATCTAGCGACCCATATGACGGTTCCTTATCACAAGTGGCAGCAAACATTGATCGAAAATATTTATCGAATTGCCGTCGTTTGTTCCTCTGGCGGCGGGATGGCCTATCTTGTAGAAATGAAGTTGCGGCGGATTTTCCCGCGGGCCAAGATTCAGACTTTCTCGATGTTTGAAATAGAGAAGATTCAGGAGTATTTTCCGGATTTGATCTTTTCGATTATTGAGCTGACGATCGAAGTGGATTGTCCCGTGATCTTGATGAGTGAGATTCAAAGCGAACTTGATTATTTGGAGGTCAGTGAAAATCTTAGTCTTTTAAAAAGCGATGAAAACTTTTCGATCGAGCGCGCTTTCTTTGATTTATTTTCCGAATCACTGTTTCGGATTGAACAGAAGCGGAGCTATTCTGACATCTTAGTTGCATTGGCAGATCAAGTGGAGGCGAAGGTGGGATTTGCTGGATATAAGGACTCATTGATGGAACGCGAGAATTATTTATCCACCATTTATCAACATGGCGTCGCGATTCCCCATCCATTAATCATGTCAGGTAAGGAAAATCGCGTGGCGGTTTGCTTATTACCAGAAGGAGCCAGCGGAACGGAGCGCGAAGCCAAAATCATTTTTATGGTCTCTTTAAAAGCGGAGCAGTTGGATATCCATCAAATTATTTCAAAAGAATTGAGCAAGCTGATGAACCATCCAGCCGCGATTAATGCGCTGGTTGAAAGTAAAGATTACCACGAATTTTACTATACATTAAAACGGGTCTTAGGAAGAAGGAAGCAGAGTGAACATTGAATTTTTGAGAAACCTTTCCAACGCGGACGGGATTGCCAGCAATGAAAAAGAAGTTCGTCAAGCCATTTTAGCGGAGTTGGCAGAACTGCCTTATGAAAAACAAACAGATGGTCTTGGCAGCTTGATCTTTACGAAAAAGGGCAAAAGTCCGAAGAGCATCATGATCTGCGGGCATATGGATGAGGTCGGCTTCATGGTTCGCAGCATCAGTCATTTAGGCTTGATTCATTTAATGGTGGTTGGCGGTGTCAAACCAATCGCCCAGCATTTGCAAAAAATCCGCATCACGACCTTTGATGGTAAAAAAATCAGCGGGGTCATTAACGGCGAGTATCGCGATGGGAAAACGGAAAATCTTTATTGTGATATCGGCGCAACAACAGCAGAAGAAGTGGCTGAATTAGGGATCGAAGTCGGCAATATGGCTTGCTATGCGACGGAGTTTGAAGCATTTGCGGTGAAGGATATCTACGCTGGAAAAGCCTTTGATGATCGGTTGGCTTGCTTTGTGATGGGAGAATTAATGAAGCGCTTCGCGAATGTTGAACTGCCGCTAACCGTTCATTTTGCCAATACTAGCAGTGAAGAAGTCGGCATTCGCGGGGCGAAGACGGCGGTTCAAGCAATCAATCCGGATCTTGTTTTCGTGATTGATGTCGCGACCTTTAGTACCGAATTTGTTCGCGATCATACCAATCAGCGGCAAATCGGCAAAGGACCGATCTTAACCCATTTCGACCGAACCTTAGCACCGAATTTAGAAATGGTCCATTACGTCAAAGAAACGGCTAAAAGTAAAAATATCCCGCTGCAATTGGATATGTTCAATTCTGGCGGAACCGATGGCGGAGAAGCCCATAAGGTAAACGAAGGCAAGTCGACGGTCGTTACGATCTTGCCGGTTCGCTACGGACATTGTGCTTATTCGATCGTGAATAAACGAGATGTAGAGCAAATGATCGATCTGTATGAAGCGTTAATCAAAAATTTTACGGAAGAAACGTATCACCGCATGGTGGACTTCATTTAAAGGGTGCCAGTCCAACTTTGTCAGTTTGTCAAAAAGATGAGAGAGTTCAAATTTTTAAAGCCGAAACTTTGAAACAAAAGGTTTAGTTGAATGGTATACGGCGAGAAACTAAACCTAATTTTTGAAAAAAATTATTACATTAATATGAACAAGGAGATAGAACAACATGACAAAAGAAGAACAAGAAATCGTCCAATTGATCTCAATCGCTGGCGAAAGCAAAGCTAAAGCCTTTGAGGCGCTGAAATGCGTCAAAACAAAAGATTATGACTTGGCTAAGGGACTGATCGAAGAATCCCGCAGCCTTGATTTAGAAGCCCATAATATTCAAACGGAGCTAATTTCTCGTGAGTTGAATGAAGAGGTGGAGTCCTCGAATGTTGGATTATTGATGGTTCACGCGCAAGATCATTACATGACCAGTCAATTGGCTCGTGATTTGATCGAAACACTTATTTCAGTATTGCAATAATTAAAAAAATAAAGATAAAGGGGTAAAGAACATGAAAATTTTATTATGCTGTGCCGGAGGATTTTCGACAAATATGTTGATGCAAAATATGCGGAAGGTAGTGCAGCAGAGTGCCAAGTTGAACGATGCAGACTTTGATTTCACCGCGATTCCGGCGGATTCCATCGAAAGTCAAATTGATGGCTGGGATATTGTTTTAGTTGGCCCGCAAATCACTCATAAGATTGACTTCATTAAATCAATTCTTGAGCCGCGTGACATTCCTTATGCAGTAATTGATAAAGATGTTTATGGACAGATGGATGGTGCAACCGTAATGAAGCTTGCATTAGTGACGCATAAGAAACATCAGCTAGCTAAACAAGTCGTTTAATCATATCTGAGGAGGAATACTATGTTCGCAAAATTTGAGGCTTTTATGAACCGATTCTTCGTCCCATTAGCGCATAAAGTTGATAATCAACGACACTTGAGTGCGATCAAAGCCGGGATGGTTGCCATGACACCATTTACTATTTTAGGAAGTTTCTTTGCGATTCTGCCAGCATTACCGAATATGCTGGGGGAGTCCAACGCCTTTAGCCAGTTTATTTTGACTAATGCTGAGCTTTTCAATCTGCCAGTTACCTTATCGACAGGGTTGATCGGATTGTACGCTTGTGCGGCGATTTCCTATAATTTGGGGAATCATTACAAATTATACATTCCTGGTGCGGTGACTTTGTCGCTATTCGGCTTTTTGTTTATGACTGCTGTGTTTGATGAGAATGGTCTGTTAGATATTACGAACTTTGGTGCCAAAGGGTTATTTACGGCAATGTTCGTCGCGTTGATTACGGTGGAATTATACAATTTCTGTAAGAAGCACAACATGACGATCCGAATGCCAGAGGGGGTACCAGATTTTGTTTCCAAATCCTTTGAACTGATTCCTGTCACTTTGATTGTAGGAGGGACCTTTATCCTCGGACGTTTTGCATTGATGCAAACGGCTGGAGAACTTCCGCCGACGATCTTAACTCGTTTCTTGTCGCCGTTGGTTGGCTCAATGGACAATCCTTGGTCAGTACTGGCGCTGAATTTCTGTATTTGTTTGATTTTCTTTTTTGGGATTCATTCATCGGTTTTCAGTCCGATTACTCGTCCGATCATGGTGGCATTTATTGCCGAAAATATTACGGCTTTTCAAGCAGGTCAGCCGATTCCGCATTTCTATACGGCGGGAGCATCAAGTGCTTTCTTCGGCTTTACGGGTTGCGGTATCTCGATTGGCTGTGTCATAGCTTGTCTGGTTTCAAAATCCAAACGCTATCGCCAAATCGGCAAGGTTTCACTGTTTCCAGCCTTGTTTGGTATAAATGAACCCATTCTCTTTGGTGCACCGATTATTTTAAATCCCTTGATGTTCATTCCGCATGTCTTTGGCGGTGCGATCATTGGAACGTTGCCAATGTTCTTTATGCATTGGGGCTGGTTGAACAAGCCAGTCTTTGACCCGCCGTATGTGGGTGTTTTCCTAGAGGGCTTTTTAACAAATGGTGATTGGCGGACTATTTTAGCTAACGCATTGCAATTGGTTCTAGCCGTCGCGATCTATGTCCCATTCTTCAAGGTGATGGAACGGAATGAGTTGAAGGACGAAGCGAAGAAAAAAGAACAGAAAAATATCTTCGACCAAGGCGATACCGATATTTTGGATGGTTTGGACTTAGACTTCTAGATTGGAGTATTACAGATGAGAATTGAGAAAATCCAACAACTTTTACAAGAGTCGGGGAAGGACGCAATCATCATCAAAAACCGTGAGAACAAAAAATATTTTGGTTCGTTAGGAGGCAGTGGCATCTATCTAGTTGTCACGCCTTCTTCACAGGTACAGTTTTTTGATGGTCGTTACCGGCAGGAAATAAAAGACTTAACAAATGGCTTTGAAAATTTCGAAGTCCCGCAGGGCAGTTATCTGCCAAAGATTTTTGAGTGGCTGCAACAACAGGGGATTAAGCAATTAGCGATCGAGCCGAATGGATTGTCGATCCAAGAATACCGTGCGTTTTCGGAAGAATTTTCCGTCGAAATCTGGTCACATCAACTTCAAGAAATCCGGGCGATCAAATCAGCGGAAGAAATTCAACTGATTAGAAATGCCTGTGCCTTAACCGATGAGATTTTTGCTGAATTAGTACCGGAAATCAAAATCGGCATGCCGGAAAATGAGCTAGGAGCGTTGATTCATTATCTTTCATTGAAAAAGGGAGCCTCAGCGATGGCCTTCGAGCCGATTGTTGCCAGCGGTCCTCGCAGCGCGTTGCCTCATGGACGCCCAACAAAGCGAACGTTTGAAAAGGGGGATTTTATTACGATTGATTTTGGAATCGTCTTGAATGATTACCAATCAGATATGACGCGGACGGTGATGCTCGGCGAGGCTGATAATGAATTACAAACGATTTATCAAGTAGTAAAAGAAGCGCAACAAGCAGCTTCGGACTTTATTCGTGAAGGCGTTACTGGTCAGGAAGTCGACGCGGTGGCTCGTAAGATCATTACTGAAGCTGGTTATGGCGACTATTTCAGTCATGGATTAGGGCACGGAATCGGCATGGGCGGCGATGTGCCGATCTTGAATCCGAAGAGTCAAATGGTGTTGAAGGAAAATATGGTGATGAGCGTTGAACCGGGGATTTATCTGCCGGGGATTGGCGGTGTGCGGATCGAGGATGATGTCGTGATCCAAAACGGTGTCGGAGTCGCCTTGAATCAAACAACGAAGGAATTAGTGAGCGTAGGTGAATGCTATGTATGATTTGGATAAGGTGATCGACCGCAAACAAGGCAATGCCCGTAAATGGAGCAATCAAGTATTAAAGGAAAAATTCGGCTTAGCTGAAGACGCGATTCCAATGGATTTAGCGGATATTGATTTTGAAGTCGCACCCGCGATCCAAGCGGCCCTCATGAAACGGGCGAGTATCGGCGACTATAGCTATTCCTATGTACCGGATGAATTTTATCAGGCGGTGATTGATTGGAATCAGCGGCGCTATGAGACATACATCGAAAAAGAATGGATCAAGCTGACCTTTGGGACAGTTTCAACCTTGCATTATATCGTGCAGGCTTATACCGAAATAGGTGACGGGGTTCTGATCAATACGCCTGCCTACGATCCTTTTGCGGAAGCCGTAGAACATAATGAACGAAAACTTTTTTGCAGTTCACTGATTAATCGTGATAATCGGTATTATCTTGATTTTGCAGATATGGAACGACAAATGCAGGAAAATAAAATCAAGCTATTTATTTTTTGCAGTCCGCAAAATCCTTCTGGTCGCATCTGGACGAAGGATGAACTGTTTCGTTTAGCAAAATTATGTATTCGTTACAATGTTCTCTTAGTCTGTGATGAGATCCATCGCGATATCGTCTATAAAGGACAAACATTTACCTCGATTTGGAACGCCCATCCCGAGATCGCGCAACATAGTGTTTTGTGCCTGTCACCGAACAAAGGCTTTAATCTAGGTGGCCTAAAAACCTCTTATGTGGTGATCCCGAATCAGCAAATTAGAGAAACACTGCTGGAGCAATTACAAAAAAATTCCATCACCTCGCCCCATGTCTTTGCTGTACCGGCTATTGTAGCCGCCTACAATGAAAGTGAAGCGTGGCTGGATGAAATGATCGATTATGTGGCAGAAAATATGCAAATCGTTTACGATTTCTTTACGGAAATCCCAGAAGCTAAAGTAATGCCGGCCGAATCATCCTTCTTAGCTTGGATCGATGTTCGCAAGTGGTTTAAGGACGAGACAGACATGCTGGAATTCTTTCGGCGAGCGAATTTAACGATGGTCGTTGGCAGCTATTTTGTTCAGGACGGCGAAGGGTTTGTTCGCTTGAGTATCGGTATGCCGAGAGAATTATTGTTAGAGGCATTAGGGCGGATCAAGAAAGAATATGTTCGAAGCATGGAGTATGCTTAACTTTCGAAGACTAGCGCATTTTTTAAGATGCTCTGGTCTTCTTTTTGTGCTCCTTCACTAGAGCATCGCAGACTTCTGTGGTACAGTGAGTCAGTGTGAAACTTTAGAGGAGGACAAGATCCTATGCGAAATATTAAATTAACGATTGAATATGATGGCAAGCGCTATTTAGGCTGGCAGCGTTTGGGGGATTCAGAAAAAACGATTCAAGGAAAGATCGAGAGTGTGATCGCGCAAATGACCGGCGAAAAGATCGAGATCGTTGGTTCAGGACGAACAGATGCGGGTGCCCACGCTAGAGGGCAAGTCGCGAATTTCAAAACGAATTCGGAAATGGCCCGCAATGAAATGCTGACCTTCTTCAATCGTTATTTGCCAAGCGACATCGTAGTGAAAAAGGTTGAAGAAATGCCGGAGCGCTTCCATGCACGCTATAACGTGAAGGGCAAGCAATACAGCTACTACGTTTGGAATGATCCGATCCCAACCGCTTTTGAACGCTATCACAGTTTTTACGTGCCCCAAACACTGGACATGGATAAAATGAATGCCGCTTGTGAGAAATTAGTAGGAACCCATGATTTCATCGGTTTTTCGGCATTGAAAAAAACGAAGAAATCCACCACGCGGACAATAGAGAAAATTTCGATCGAACGAGAAGGCAGTATGCTGCGCTTTACCTTTGTCGGCAACGGCTTCTTACACAAAATGGTCCGGATTTTGATGGGGACGATTTTGGCGATCGGTGCTGGAAAGTTATCAGTAGATGTGATCGATGAGGTACTAGAAAATAAAGTTCGCACGGATGCCGGTGAAACAGCGCCAGCACAGGGACTTTTCTTAGACGAAGTTTATTATTAATTGTAAAACTGGTTTTGGACGCTTTCGTGTCTGAAGCCAGTTTTTTTCGGTGCTTGCTTCCTTTCTAGCCTATAATGAATATATCTAACGGGAAAGAGGGATCGTTGATGAAAAAGCTGTTTTTGATTTCGTTGTTTCAAAACGTTTCAGGATTATTGAAATCGGTTGAAGAAGTGAAGGGCAAGTCCGTAACCTATATTCCAACGGCCAGCAAAGTTGAGAAGCTCGGCTTTTTTATCCGCATCGGCAAATGGGCGTTGCGGCTTAGCGGAATGAAGGTAGAGGAACTAGAAATTTCGCAAGCAAGCTTTGAGCAGATTCGAACAACTTTAGCAAAAAATGACTTCATTTTTGTAGCCGGTGGCAATACTTTTTTCCTACTTCAAGAATTACGCCGAACAGGAGCGGATCAGCTAATTATTGAGGAGGTAAATAAGGGCAAGCTGTATATTGGAGAGTCCGCAGGTGCGATCGTTGCTTGTCCGGATATTGGTTATTCTTCTATTATGGATGATCCGAAAAAGGCTGCTGACTTGACTGATTACACTGGCTTGGGTTTGGTTGATTTCTACGTGATTCCCCATTATCAGAGTCGGGAATTTAAGGCCTCCTCCGAGCAGATGGTGCAAGAAAATCAGGATCAGAAAAAATTAGCGATTATCAATGATCACCAGGCGATTTGGGTTCGGGATGAGGAGGTTAAGCTTTTAGAGAGATGATAAATAAAACAGCAGATTGCAAGTCATGAGAAACTCGCAATCTGCTGTTTGTTTTAACTTCTCAACCCGCGTCCACGGTCAATCAAATACCAGCAGACGCTATAAAGCACCACGATAAATAATACTAAAATGGACATAGAGACCACGATCGACACATCCATCACCCCAAGGAACCCATAACGAAAACCAGAGATCATGTAAACAATCGGATTGATTTTTGAGACTGCTTGCCAGAATGGCGGCAGCATGGAAATAGCATAGAAAACTCCGCCAAGATAAGTCAGCGGTTGTAAAACAAATGTCGGAACAATTGAGACGTCATCAAAGGACTGAGCGAAGATCCCGTTCAACAGTCCGGCTAACGAGAATAAAATAGCGGTCATCAACAAGGTGATGACAACAATCGCCCATGAATAGACATGCAGCGGCACGAAGAACAATGAAATGATCGTGACAAGTGTGCCGACCATGACACTGCGGCCAACTCCGCCGATTACAAACCCCCAGATAATGATATGGGTTGGAACGGGTGCTACTAAGATTTCCTCGATATTCTTTTGAAATTTTTGCGAGAAGAAGGATGACGAGACATTGGCGTATGAGCTAGTGATTGCCGACATCATAATTAGACCTGGAACGATGAATTCCATGTAAGAAAAGCCAGCCATATCACCGATTCGTCCGCCGATCAAATTACCGAAGATCACAAAATATAAGGACGTTGTGATGACCGGCGGTACTAAGGTCTGAACCCAGATCCGCAGATAGCGATTGGTTTCTTTGACTGCCAGACTTTTAAGGGCAGTAAAATAGAGATTAGACATGATTTTCCTCCGTGATTTTTAGGAAAAGTTCTTCTAGACGGTTGGATTTATTCCGCATAGAAAGGACTTTGATCCCTTGATTTGTTAGCTGTTCGAAGAGTTCGTTGATTCCTTGATCTCGCACGACTTCGACTTCTAACGTTTGATCATCCTCAAAGGTATGTTTGAAGCCAGTGATTACCGGTTGCTTGTCATAAGGTTCAAGATCAAAAATAAAGGTTTCAAATTGCAGCTTCGCTAACAAAGATTTCATGCTGGTGTTTTCGATCAGTTCGCCCGACTGGATGATCCCAATGTTGCGACAAAGCATCTCCGCTTCTTCTAAATAGTGAGTCGTTAAGATGATCGTCGTTCCATTCGCATTCAATTCTCTTAAAAATGTCCACATTTCCCGTCGCAGCTCGATATCGACACCAGCGGTTGGCTCATCCAAAATCAGCAGGCGTGGTTCATGCATCAGGGCGCGCGCAATCATCAAGCGGCGCTTCATTCCGCCAGACAGCATTCGGGCACGGACATTACGTTTTTCCCATAGGTCAGACTGCTTCAAATATTTCTCACTGCGGATCATGGCCTCTTTGCGGGGGACGCCGTAATAGCCCGCTTGATTGACTACAATTTGCTGTACGGTTTCAAAGGGGTTGAAGTTGAATTCCTGCGGGACAAGGCCGATTTGCTGCTTCGCCATGACCAACTCTGTGTCCAAATCATAGTCGAAAACTTTTACTTTACCGGCGGTTTTATTGACTAAAGAAGTGATAATCCCGATGGTCGTTGATTTGCCAGCACCGTTCGGACCTAACAGCGCATAAAAATCGCCTTCCTCAACCGTCAGATCGATCCCTTTTAAAGCCTCTACACCAGTGGCATAGACTTTTCTTAAATCTTTTATTTCAAGTGCATTGGTCATTTAGTGTATTCTCCTCATTTCTTTAAGGTAATGAATTTACTTGCTTCAGTTTCGTTTCATCCAATTCTTTATTCTATCATTGATTTTCCTGATCACAAGCCTGAAATGCTTGATTCGACTCGGAATATTTTTGCAGTTTTTTCTAGCATATTTGTTAAAATGAAAAAGAAGAAGCGGAGGAAAGCGCATGTATTTAGAAAAGTTGAAGTACTTTATTGACTTAGTTCAAACCGGCAGCTTTACGAAGGCTGGAAAAAAGAATTTTGTCTCTCAAGCAAGTATTACCCAACAGATTCGTTTATTGGAGTCCCACTTTGCCTGCCAGTTGATTGATCGTTCGACGATCCCCGTAAAGCCGACGGAAGCTGGTAAAATTCTGTATCAAGAAGCGCTGCAATTAATTCAGCAATATGATCGATTGACGCAACGAATGACTGATTATAATGAACAAAGAAATCGGGTTCGAATCGAATACACCTCGATCATGGATATTCAATTGTTTTCTCAAATCATGCAAGATAAAAAGCTTGAGGAGGAAAACATTCTATTAGATGTAGAAAAGGTTCCGCTTAAGGGAGTCGCTGAAAATTTGTTAAATCATCGGTATGATCTGGCGATTAGCTTCGACTCGGAATTTTTTGAAGAAAAACAAATTCAAACACTTCCCCTGTATTATGGAGACTACTGTGCAGTGGTTGGCAAGAAGCATCCTTTTTTTCATCAAGAATCACTAACACTTGAGGAATTGTACGAACAACCAATTGTAATGCTTTCGCCAGAAGCGATCGGAAAATCGTACTATTTGATGCTGGATCACGCATTGCAAGATGGCTATGCTCCGAATATTGCAAAGGTAACAAATGATATCGAGACGGAAATCTTTCTGATTCAAAACAATGAGATGCTCGGGTTTTTCCCTGAAAACTACCCATTGATCGAGGAGGATATGGATCTGAAGTCCTTGCGAATCGAGAATTCTCATCATCAATTTTCGATCGTACTTGCCTATTTAGCAAATGAACAAAACGCCGCTGTCCAGCGATTATTGGAGCTGTTTAAAACGTGATAACTTTTGCTTATGGGGCATTAACTAGAGGTATTGGTATTTGATCACTAAATCACATATGCTTAACTTATCAAAGATGAGGAGGCGTCATTTAATGAATAAATTGATTTTGACAGGTGTAGATGGCAATTTAGGCGGGCAAGCAGCCGAGTATTTATTGACGATCGCAGAAAAGGACCGTTTAGTTTTTTGCGGCTATGATCCAGCTTCGTTAGAAAAATTTTCAGCCCAAGGCGTAGAAACACGTGAAACCAATTTCAATCATGTCGAAGGATTAGCCGAAAAATTTGCAGGCGGTGAAGTATTGGCACTGATTTCAATGCCTTTTGTAGGAGAAAAACGGCAGGCAGCCCATAAAAATGTTGTTGATGCCGCCAAAGCAGCTGGCGTGAAAAAGATCATTTATACTTCCTTAGTGAACGCGGCAGATCCAGAGAATCCAAGTATTGAGAAAATTGATCACGCGTTTACAGAGAAGTACATTGAAGAAAGCGGGCTTGATTATATTTTCTTGCGCAACTCTCAATATGCTGAAGCCATGATCACGAATTACTTTACCTATGTAAAAGGTGATGGTGTGCTAACTAACAGTCAGGGTGATGGGAAGGTGGCTTATATTTCCAGAAAGGATTGTGCTAAAGCTGTTGCTTACGCTTTAAATAATCAAACGCTGCATCATCAGATTCTAAATATCAATGGAAAAGAGTTAATGACGATCAGCGACTTTATCGCGATTGGAAATGAAGTCACTGGCAATAAGGTCAGCTATAAAGAGATCTCAGATGAAGAAAACTATGCGGTATTTGATGCAATGGGTGTGCCACGAACGACTGAAGGAAAGTTCAAAGAAGATTCGGAAGCGCCATTCTCTTCGGAAGGGATGGTCACTTTTGCTCAGGCGATTCGTGAAAATAAGATGGCCGAGCACACCGATGATTTTGAAAAATTGACTGGTGACACGCCGCTGACTGTTCGCTATATGTTTGAACATGCAGAGGAATTTCAGGTCGGCGAACGGCATTCGAAAGATGTGTAAGGTATAAAGATGAAGTATCTCGCTTATTTAGTGTAGGTGAGATGCTTTTTTATTATGAGTCATTTTGACAATCAATTTCTAATGGTAGAATAAATGAAAAAAGAATGCGAGGGTCAGTTATTGGGAGTAATTGGTGTTTACGGGATTGTAATTGGGATTGTTGGGTTATTCTTTTTGATTTATGGGTATTTTTTGTATCGCAAGAATCAAAAAATCAAGGCGCGGATCAAGGAGGCGTATGGTAAGAAACCTGAATGGAAGTTGGATGAACGGGATTATGCTAGTATGAAAAACTATTATTTACGCAGGAAATCTGCTGGTCCGTCGATTGATGATATCACATTCAATGATTTGAATATGGATGAGCTCTTTAAACAAGTAAAAAACACTCAATCCAGTATTGGAGATGAATATAGTTATTACTTTTTTAGAAGACAGAGCAATCCAGATGTCGCTCATTTTGAAGAAGCTGTTCAGTATATGAATGAACAGGCAGAAGTACGTGAAAAATTACAGTTTGCTTTTTATCGGATTGGGCGCAAAACCAATAATCAGCTAATTGAATTATTATTGGAGCCGAATAAATTTCCAAAAATAGCCATGATACCGATTGATTTAGTAACGTTGATCGGAATAGGAAGTTTGATTTGGCTGGCAGTAGACATTGATTACGGTATTTTAGCTGTCTGTCTTAGTTTTTGTTTAGGCTTGATTCTATTTTCGCTTGTTCTGCGGAAGATTTATCAAGCCTTTGAGGCGATGGGGATGTTTACACGAATGGTTCGAGCGGCGAAGCTGATAGTAAAATTGGACCTTCCTGTTTTTAAGGAAGAAACAGAAGGGGTGCGAAAAAATCTTAAGGTGTTTAAAAACATTACGGGACTGGCAGATTACATCGTTCAAATTTCCGGCTCCTCTAATAGTCTGATGATGATCATTACTTCTTATTTTTCTTTGTATGGCTATGCCTATTATGTGATGGTCCGAATGTTTCAGAAGTATCGAAAGGAGGCATTGAAATTGTATGAAACGGTTGGATATATTGAATTGTGTATTTCGATCGCGTCCTATCGGGAAAGTTTGCCTTATTACTGTCAGCCGAATTTCAGCAATACGAATGAAGTGGCGTTTGAGGAGATCATTCATCCGCTATTGAGAGAGCCGGTTCCAAATTCTCGCAGGATGAGAAATAAGATATTGATCACCGGTTCAAATGCCAGTGGGAAATCGACCTTTGCTCGAACGTTAGCAATCAATGTGATCTTTGGCCAGCTGTTCAATACTTGCTTGGCTAAAAGCTTTTGCTTTAAACCATGTGTTGTCTATAGCTCGATGAATCTAAAGGATGACATTGTCACGGGCGATAGTTTCTATATGGCGGAGATTAAGTCGTTGAAGCGCTTGTTGAAAATTGCTGAATCCTCAGAGTATGTCATGATTTTTATGGATGAAATGTTTAAAGGGACGAACATGGTCGAACGAATTGCTGCTGCTTCGATTATTTTGAGGAAATTTTCTGAATTGAATTGTTTTCTTTGTTTAGCAACACATGACGTAGAACTAAGCCAAATCTTAGGTGAACGCTATGAAAACTACCATTTCCGAGAGGTTGTCACAACGGACGATATTTTATTTGATTATATGTTGCGAGAAGGTGTGACGACCGGTAGTAACGCGATTAAACTTTTGGCCTATTGTCAATATGATCAGGAGATCGTAACGCAAGCGGAAATATATGCTGAACGATACCGAGTGTCGGGAATGTGGAAAAGTTTATAATTGAATCTCAAAGCCGTATCCAGTTGGAAGGATACGGCTTTTTTATGTGTAACAATATTTTTGGTGTTACTTTGCTTATTTTTTTAACTCTGATTTTATTAACATTTTTATTTTATTTAAGTAAGTAAAAAATAATCCGTACAAAATTATTTTTACGCGTAGTTTAAATAATCTCAGTTTATCAACTTAATTTTAAGTGAAAAGAATAATTTTATGACTTAAATTTAACCTCTTATTCTGATTATCCGCCTCTTACTCCCCAAATATTGTTTAAAGAAAATAGTATGAATATAATAAAAATGATTTTAAAATGATTTTCTGTATTTATTTTATAAGTGGAAAAGATTAAGTATTCCTAATAATGAACGGGTAAAATTATTTGCTTGCTTTTAACTTTTGAAATGAATACATCAAATGAGGAAGAGGAGGGGATTGTGCATTAAAGGAGATGAAAAAGTCATAAGTGAAAGGAGGGTATCATGAAAAAGCTTAAAAGTCATTGGTGGCCACTGTTTTCGATTCTGTTGATCCTCTTATCCAGTTTTCCTCTTCAAACGATTGCGGAGAATTTACAGCCTGCTGAAGAGTGTTGTGTAAGGAATTTGCACTTAACGGACCTTGAAGGGAAGAAGCTGCCACAAGAAATTGATGCTGAAACAGCAATAATTGCGCAATTTGATTTAGTCATTGCCGGAAATGAAAAAAATACTTTGGAGTTGCCAGCAGAGATTACAGTCAACGATCAGATGCTTTATCAACAGGAAGAAGTCACTGTTTCAATTGAAGACAATCAGTTGCTCCTAATTAATGACAGTGATCAAAACGTTTCTATTGAAGGAATGAATGTTGAATTTAGGTTGAAGAAACACGTTGATTCATTGTCACAAACAACGTTGAACTTCTTTAATACCTTTAAGTTCAATCTAAATCTCAAGCAAGAACAGGCAACGAAAGAATCAGCAAGTAAAAAAAATTCGATCAAAACGAGTAAGAATGAAAATAGTCAGCAAATAAAACCTTTTGGTGGTGAAATCACACCACTATCGGGAAATGATAAAACAGGTTTGATCACGGATATGTTATTGAACAACATTTACATCAAGAATGGTAGTAATCCGCCCGTTTATATTGTTCAGAATGGTGTGAAGCAGCCTTCACCGCCGACCGTAAAAGTTGGTGATGGTGTGTATTTTGATTATACCTTTACGGTTCCTTCTGCTGCGAACTTAAAGGATGGCGACTATATTTATATTGCACTGCCAGAAGAATATTTCAACTTTTCTAGTGTTAGTAATACGGTTCCCTTTTCTGAGGAAGGTGGAGAGAAAATCGGCGATATGACATTAGAAACGATCGCTGGGAAAAAATATTTGAAGATCACCTTCAATCAGGCGGTGGAAACGAACTGGAACGGATTACAGGATTGCTATGCAAGAGCATACGGAACCGCTAGTAAGGAAAGTTCCAGTGGTCAGGTAGGAAATACTGAAACAGGCCGCTATCCAATTGAGATTGAACCAAAACCACCTGAGTCGATTTCAGAGACACCTATTGGAGAGCAAAAAACCATCACAAAAAACGGTTCTGCTACTAATAACAGTAATGAAGTTTATTGGAACATGCCATTGATGATGGATAACTACAAAAAGGCGCTTGAAGGGGACACACCTAATCTATATAAGAAAGTTGTCTTAAAGGATCAGCTTGATTCATCACTGACATTATCTAGCTACAACATTTACATGAATATCTATGCGGTGAATGAAGATGGAGACATGACGAAAGATCCAATTGGACAAATGCAAATGTTAGGACAAGATAATGCTCCAAGTACGGTGCCTTTAGAATTGCTGACACAGAATCCTTCTGAATCAGATGCTGACTTCGAGGCTCGGATTGAAAGCCATACCTATCCCTGCTATGGAGTGACTTCTGGCAATCTGTTAGTCATGAATTTTAAGGATTTACCTAATATGAGCAATGATAAAAGTAATGGTCTGCTTCTATTTGGTAATGGAACGAAAAGTGCCAAAGAGCGGATATGGGATATTATCCAAGCGGCTGTTGACAGTGGGAAGATGAGTGCCTCTCGTGGTGACAAAACCAAAGAAGCTTACGAAAAGTATTTCAGTCATGATAGTGGTCAAACCTTTGACAATTATCCCTTTAATATTGTTACTCGCATCTATGCTCGAACGACTTTAGGTGAAGGATCAATTATTGAAAATAAAGCAACAATTTATTGGGAAACCAATACCGCAGGTGAAGAAAGTGATATCAGTAAAGTCACCGTTAGTAATTGGGGCGGTGGGGCAACTCGTGTACCGCCAACCACATTCCGTTTAAAAAAGATGGATAAGGATACTCAAGTTATCTTAAAAAATGTCGAGTTTGATTTAAAAAAAGAAACTCCAGCTAATTCAGGAAATTATGTCACAATTTCAGGCGGAAATAAGAAAACCGACAGTAACGGAGTATTACTTTATGAAAATTTGACAGACGGGAACTATTGCTTAGTCGAAGTGAACAATCCCGATCCGCGTTATACGGACAAGTTGGAGATCATTCCACCAGATGGGAAGAATGAAGCAGGGAAGTATTATTTCACGATTGATAAAACTGCGGCAGAAGGTGTTGCTGTCAGTGCCTACAACGAATTGGCAAAAGGGAAAATCACTTTAATAAAAGAAGATGAGGATACAGGTGAGAAATTAAACGGTGCCAAATTTACTCTTCGCAAGAAGGATGGTAGTGAACTTGTGACACCGCAGGTTTTATTAGAAACAGGGAAAAACTACAAGTATCAATATAACGATACGACAAAACAATACGAGCTAGTCGAGGATACCGGATCAACCAGCAGCAAAGGTGAGATTACGGTCTCAGGCCTGCCGCTTGACGAGTATTATTTCCAAGAGGAAGCTGCACCGGATGGCTATACCTATGATGACAACGGAAAATCTGGTTCAGCAATTCTCACTGACGATGGCGACACGGTCAGTGTAACGAGAGAGAATCGGCAAAAAGTCGGAAAGCTTAAACTGACGAAAAAGAATCCGGATAACGAACTGTTAAACGGTGCTGAATTTGAATTGTATTTAGTCAATCCAGATACTTCGGAAACCAAAATGGGGACAAAATTTGTTACTGGTAAGGACTATGAGTACAAGTACAATACGACCAGTAAAAAATATGAATTTATCGAAAGTACCGGAACGAAAGGCGAGATCAACATCACCGGCTTGCCTTTAGGGAAATACTACCTGCTAGAAACTAAAGCGCCAGATGGTCATAAAATCGTCGGCGACGGCAAGACTGCTACTGCTGAGATTACGGATGATGGTGTCTTGATCACCTATGAGGTGACAAATGATCGCGCAGAAGGCGGCGTAACGCTGGATAAAAAGGATGCCACCAATGATAAGAATTTGAAGGGCGCGAAATTTAAAGTAGCTACCGATAGCGCTGGTACTATTTTCTTTGCTCCAGAAGAATTGGAAGTTGGCGATGGAACGGCAGCTAAAGGAACCTACAAGGCAGTCAAAACGGGCTCGACTTGGAATTTCCAATTAGAAAACGTCGTAACACCAGCCGGAAAATTAGTGATTATTGGCATGCCGGAAGGAACCTTCTATTTTGTAGAAACCCAAGCACCGACTGGCTATGTTCAGCTTTCTAAACCAGTAGCATTCACCATCACCGGCGGACAATTAGCTTCAGCCAATGTAGTAACGGTTGAAAATCATCCGAAGGGCACATTGCCTGAAACTGGTGGTAATGGTCATTCATTGATCATTGGGCTGGCAGTCGTTTCCTTCATGATCGTGCTCTACTATTTTGCGAATGAACATTTCAAGCAAAAAAAGGCAGGTGATGGACGATGAAATTGAAACATATTTTTTCTCTGTTAATGGTCTGCATGATTGGTCTTTTCTGGACTCAATCAGTGAACGCAGCCGAAACACAAGTCCATCTCCATAAACGATTATTTGTAAATCAAGAAGCGCCTAACCAAATCAATCAAAGCGGCGAACTGGGAAGTGCAGCGCTGCTGAAGGACTCCTATGGCGTCAACGGTTCGACCTTTGCCATCTTTGAAGTCAGCGAATATCTGAACAGTTTGAATACTCCTTTGGATCAAGCCAAAGAGTTTATCGCTGACGAGGTCAATGTTTTACGTGGTGAGCTGGAGGTATTAGCAACACCGACTCATGCGGATCTTGCAGCTATCCAAGCTCGTTATCAAGGAATCAAATTCCTGCAAACCAAAGAAACAGCAAAGGGTAGTTTTACTGATAGCAACGGAAATAACGTGACTGAAGATGGTCTGCTCTCCGTTTCATTGGAGACAGGCAATCAGCAAATTTATCTGATTGTTGAATTAGACAGCGGCGACAGTTTACCCGTTGATCATGACGGATTGTCCAGCTATTTAGTGCTAGACAGCGAGTTATTCGCATCTGGAGCAACGCATGTCTACACCAAGAACCGAGCGTATATACGTGAACCGTATTTCATCAAAATGGCGCAGGAGCATGATGGTTCAACCAAACCATTAGCTGGGGCAAGCTTCGTTTTATCGAAGAATGAGAAGGGCGAGAAATTCTACTTGAGAACTACTGCTGGCTCAGTCAGCGACTGGCTTTCTGGAAAAGAAGTCACCGAATCGCCTTTAAAAGATGACCGCGTGAAAAAAATGATTTCTGATCAAGAAGGGATTGTTCGAACGAATCTCGGCTTGAAAAGTGGAAACTACCAATTTGAGGAAGTCGCGACGGTTGATGGGTATGAAATTTCTGAGCAGGCACGAAAAATTTCGGTGGAGATTCCAAAGGATCAGCGGCAACTGATCCGGATCAATGGGGTCGAAGTCGGTGCGTTATCGCAAAAAGAGAAGCTGCCAGTTGTTTACAACAATCGTGTAGCTGGAAAGAAAACATTCCAAAAAGTCGATGAAAAATCCGGTGATGCTTTAAAAGAAGCAAGCTTTGTTGTAGCGAATAAAGATACGCTTTATCTAACGAAAGAAAAAAAATGGGTCACAGCCGAGTATGGCAATGAGCACACGGATGAGCTGTTGATTTTAACATCCAACGATCAAGGGATCTTAGAGTTAGATGGGATAGAATACGGCAACTATTCCTTGTTAGAGGTCAAAGCACCGGATGGCTACTTTTTACCAGAAAATCATTTTATTGATTTTGAAATTAACGCGGTTAGTGGGGAAACGAAGGAACCACTGAAAATCGTTAATAAGAAAGGTGAAAATAAGGAATTGCCTTCCACAGAGACAAAGGCAATTTCCTATCAGTTACCCAATCGGCGATTGCCGCAAACGGGAATGACACAGTCAATTTATTTAGTTGTTATTGGTTTTATCTGTGTTCTCACAGTAATTATTTTTAATAAAAAGAAGAAGGATGCCAGTTCCACTTGATGCTTTAGCACAGTAGTGGAATGGTATACGGCTTGAAAATCAGATTGATTTTTCTGTAAGGAAAAATAAATACATTAAAATGAAAAAGGAGTATTAGGCATGAAAATGAAGAGAAAGATTTGGGGAATACTGGGCGTTATTATCTTCATGGCAAGCAGCTTTGCTGGACTATTAGGTACTGGTCTTGTCGCAGAAGCAGCACCAACAAATGTAGAAGTAAATATTTATAAGGGTGCGTATGATACAAAACCAGCAGATATTCAAAATACCGGGGAAAAAGACGAAGACTGGCATACGGACAATGGCGGTCGTCCGTTGAAAGATGTTGGGTTTACCGTTTATGATGCAACAGAAAAATTTTACACATTAGCAGCAGCAAATCCAACTTGGACAGTCAATCAATTGCGTGATGCAATTGCTGCAGCTGGAGAATCTGGTCTAGATGAAGCCGCAGCTGAGCAAACCACGGATCCGTCAGGGCATACTAAATTTACATTGCCAGATAAAGTCACAGTCAGTTCTGTAGAAAAAGATGCTGTCTATCTATTCGTTGAAACGTCTCGTCCAAGTAACGTTTCTAATGCGAATAAAGCAGACAACATGGTCGTGATTTTCCCAGTCTACAAAATGAATACAGACGGCACACCTACAAACACTGCATTGACAAAAATTTTCTTATATCCAAAAAACGTTCAAACGGATGATATTGATGTTATCAAAGAAAAAGAAATTAAAGATGATTTTACTGTTGGTGAACCAATTGAATTTAAGATCACATTTGATGTCCCAGTTGGGATCGACGGGTTAGCGAATACCGACCCTGCGAATCCAATCTATCGTTATACAAAATTCGCATTGCGTGATGAATCAGAACCAAACTTGCACTATTTAGATAATCAAGGTCTTTATGTCGTTGAATCGAACGGTGACTTAACAGCAATTAGCGATGTTGATTTCTCTGTTGTTGAGGATCCGAGCGGCACACCAATCAATACTGGTTATGACAATATTTTCCATGTGTTTTTCAACACCGATAATGACTTGAGTAAAGTAACACCAAATGTTGTAAAACTTGGCAAATACGCTGGCAAAAAATTAGTCTTCAAATACCGGATGTATTTAGATGAAACTACTACACCAGATGAGTGGATCGATAACCAAGCAACGCTGACCTATAAAAACAAAACAACTGGTAACGATGAAGTATTGCCTTGGACAGGCGATAACGTGATTACTTACGGACGCCGTTTTGAAAAAGTCGATCAAGATAACGGCACTTCTCTAGCTGGAGCTAAGTTTATCGTTAAACGTAAAAACAATGGAGTAACTGAATACATGGTCGCTGCGGCAACACCAAGCAGCCCATCTCGTTGGTCAACAACCAAAACGGATGCATTAGAATTAACTTCTGACAGCAGTGGATTGTTCACCGTTACCGGTCTTGAAGGAACAGTGAGCCATGATGCAACAGGAACCGATTTGCCTTTAGACACAGTACCTGGCAGTTCTTCAGTGGGGGATCCAACACATCCGGCGACAGTCGGTAAGGAATTAGTCCAATACTGGTTAGAAGAAACGCAAGCGCCAAGCAATGAGTATGTAGCATTAACGACAGATATACCTTTTACCGTTGACTATGGAACTTATACTGCAACGATAAAAGTTGGCGATGAAACAGAAGTAAAAAACAAACGTAAAGGGACATTACCAGGGACTGGTGGCAGTGGTATCTACGCGATTATTGCAGTCGGTGTGGTAGCTGTAGTAGCAGTCGGAATTTACTTCTTACGTAACAAAGAAACAGTTGAAGAATAAACCAAGCAATTGATCATTCATAGACCGGGATATCAATCATTAGTGATTTGAATCTCGGTCTTTGTGTTAAAGGGGAGTGGCTCAATGAAAAAATGGCAGAGAAAAATTATGATCGATGTCCTGATGATGCTGATTTTAATCGTTGGGATCGGAGCCATTTCGTATCCTTTTATTGGAAATGCCGTGATGTCGTATCTTGATCAGCGAATCATTGAGGAGGCTCAAGAAAAGGCGAATCTGGAAGACCAGAAAAATTTAACGGCCGCCCAGAAAAAAATGGCTGATCAGAATGCCAAATTGGCTTTGGAAGGGATCAATGCTGGAGGCGATCCTTTTTCCGGAAAAGAAGATGAGAAAGACTTCGCGAAAAATCCTGATTATTTATCGGACCATACGATTGGTACGATCTCGATTCCTAAGATTTCTGTCAGTTTACCGATTTTTGATCAAACGACCGATTTTTTTCTCGAGCGAGGGGCTTCTTTGCTGGAAGGAACCTCTTACCCGATTGGTGGAAAAAATACTCACTCAGTGATTTCGGCACATCGCGGATTATCAAATGCAAAATTTTTTACGGATTTGCCGGAACTAAAAACGAGAGATCTCTTTTACATCGAAATTGGAGGAAATACGTTTGCCTATAAAGTTGTGAAGATTCAAGTGGTTAAACCAGAAGAAACGGAGCAACTACGGATCGAAGCCAATAAGGATTTGGTAACACTCCTTACTTGTACCCCTTATATGATCAATTCCCATCGTTTATTAGTAACGGGAGAAAGGACCAAACTGCCTGCAGATGCAAAACAAAAATTAGCTGCTCTAAAGCAAAAACAACGATTGCTAGTGTTTTTTGTAGTTGCTGCAGGGATAATTGTTGTTTCTGTGATTCTGTATCTTTTTTGGCGACGTATTAAAAATCGGATTATTGCCCATCATTATTATAAAATTTCGATTAATAATGCTATGAATGACATTTATAAACTGTGCTATAAAAAAAGTAATAACCCACTGTATCTCGCAGAACAACCGATTATATTACATCCTAATTCTGATGGTGTTATAAATGGGGTTAATATTAAAGGGGGGAAGTACGTATTAAACGGAGAAAAACAACAATATTTACTATGGATAGATAAAATTAATCAAACGAACTTTTCGTATATAATAAAAAACAAAAGTAATTAAAGGAATTATATTTGTTTTTTATGTATAATATTCTGGTAGGGTCGGGAGGTTTTTTCTATCAAAATTAAAGTAGATATCATCGATCATGGAGAGGAAGAGCTCACGTTAAAGGTCAAGTCATTGGATGATGATTTGTTGCGCTTGATTAACTCTTTGCAAATGAAAAATGCTTTTCTATGGGTAAACAAAGATGAACAGCTACATAAAATAAAATTAAAGGATGTTTACTATTTTGAAGCGGTAGAGAAAAAAGTTTTTTTGTACACAAAAGATGAAGTGTTTGAGATCAAGGAAAAACTCTATCAGTTGGAAGACAAATATAAAGACACCCAGTATATTCGCGTCTCTAAGTCAGTTATTCTTAATATCGAAAAAATTGAATTGATTAGCCCGACCTTCAATGGGCGCTTAATCGTCAAGTTGAAGAACGATGAAAAGATTTCCATTTCGAGAAATTATGTTCGCAACTTAAAAAATCAATTAGGGATGGAGGACTAAGTATGAATAAATGGGTTGTCATTCGAGAGTTAACCATTATTTTTTCGTTCATATTTACCTTGAGTATCGTGTTTGCACTTTTTACTGGCGCAAAGCTAACGAACGAAAATGTTTCTTCTATCCTGATTTTTTCATTGATCGTGGGCGTTGGTTGTGGCATTTTCTATATCGATCCTTTAGTGGATTTATTGGGAATCTTTTGGGTTCAAGTTACCTATCTTTTTATTATTTTTATAACCTTCATTGGCTGTAGTCAGTTTTTTGAATGGAATGTTCCCTCAACGATTATGCTTTGGGCCTTTCTAGTTATGATCGGCGGTTTTTTTATCGGTAAAGCCATATTATTCAGTGTAAGTGTGAAGATGACTGAACAAATGAACAAGCAATTAAAAAAGAAATTTCAAAAAAAGGATCATGAGTAAATTAAGAGACACACAATAAATAAACACCAAAGAAGAGGTGAAATAAATGGTATCTGTACTACTTTTAACCAAGAATATTTTGGTTGAACAAAAACTTCAAACGAAACTGCAACGGTTAAATTATGAAGTTTTTTGCTGCACGAATATGCTTTATTTAATGACACAACAGTCAAAAAAATTACCGATGATTAGTTATTTTGATTACATTATTCTAAGTGAAACGATCTCTGAAAATGAATTGCAGCAGCTCCTAGTTTTGCTTCCAGAATCCAAGATTATTTTACGCAAGCTGGAAAAAGAACCAGAAAAACAAGTGGAAGGCATTCATGGTTGGATTAGTGAAGAAGCCTCAGTCGAAGAGTTACGGGAGAATCTTTGTCAGTGGGAAAAATGTCCAAGCTCACAGGAAGTCATTTTATCACTTGTAGGAAGTCGGATCGGCAATACTGGTGAAACAACTTCCACTGGTTCACTATCCATATCCAAATTGGAGCGACGCGCTTTAGAGCAGCTTTATCAAGCGAATGGCAAGGTGATTTCTAGAGAAGAACTTTGTGAGTACCTCTGGTCGGACGGCGCAACAAAATCGCGGTTAGCCCAACTTTCGATTTTAATTAAGAAATTGCGCATCGCCTTTAAAAAAGACGGCGTGTCTGGAGAAACAGTCCAAACCTCTTGGGGAGAAGGCTATTTGTTAACGAATACTGCGTTGGAATATTATGAGCAGGAGCGAGAACAAGAAGCCCTTCTTTCCTAAATCAGTGATTAAAGAGGCCAACTCATAAGTGTTCAATCGTAAGAAATAAGAAGGAATTTCCGAAAATTACTAAGAAATACAGTGACATAGGAACTGATGGTAACTGGTGCCTACTGGGTGCTTCTCAAAGTTTAACGGATTTTCGGCTTATTTTTCCGCAGATACTACTTATGAGTCATCGTTTATTTGTGAAAAGGAGCTGATCCGAAAGTCTAAAAGACTTTTGGGTCAGCTTTTTTAGTATATTAAGAAGCCTACAACACCTGCTACACACATTAACAAGATGGGATTGGGTTTGAATTTTCGTAGAATCGCGAAAGAAACAACGAACAAAATCGCGGCTTTCCAGTCAAATTGTGAAAGGATGTGACTGGAAAATTCTGAGGTCTCGAAGAAGGTCAAAAGCAGGATTGTAAAACCTGCTGACATTATCAAACCAACAGAGGAGGCTTTCAAGCTTTTCAAGGCGCTTGAGACATAAAGTGATTCGTGATGCTTTTGGAAAAATTGATACAGGCCGATTGAGATGATACAGCCACCTAAAATACAGCCAACAGTAGCAACGATCGCACCAAAAATACCATCAATCTGCATTCCGACAAAGGTTGACGTATTGACGGCTAATGGGCCAGGAGTCATTTGCGAAATCGTAATGATATCGCTAAATACTTTCTCGTTTAGCCAACCTTGTTGATGGACAACCTGTTCTTGAATTAAGGGAATGATCGCGTAGCCGCCGCCGATACTAAATAAACCGATTTTGAAGAATGGCCAAAATAATTGCATTATGAGGCCTCCCTTGTTTGTTGAGAATACGTATGGATGAGACAAGCACCAACACTAAATAATAAAATATAGATCACATTTAAGTTGAAAAACGCGTTGGCAACAAAGGAAACTGGGACCAAAAAGCTCAATAATTTCGAGTTTTCCTGCTGAATCAGCTGATACATATCAACAACGATATCAATGATTAAAGCTGTCACACAGGCCTGCATTCCTTTTAGGACCGCCATCACGGTTGTGTTTGCGGCAAATGCAGCATACCAGTTAGAAATAAAGCCTAAAATTACTAGCGGAGGGATGATCGAACAAATTGCACTGATGAAAATTCCTAAAGTACCAGCCACTCTTTTTCCAGCTAACACACTTAAGTTGATAGCGATGGCGCCAGGTGAGGATTGGGCGACTGCGGCCATTTCGATTAGTTCATCGTTGGAAAACAAGCCCTTCTTCTCGACATAATACTTGCGGATCATAGGAACGACCACATAACCACCGCCAAAAGTAAAGGTGCTAATAAATAGATTGATCGAAGCCAACCATAAATAGAATTTTAGTTTTGTCATGGAAACAACCTTTCTTTCTGCTTTCTCTTAAGTATAAGTCTTGGGTTGCCATGTGTGAAATGATATTATTAGTGTATAACTATGAAATGAATTCATGTCAAAGGAGCAGCTATGAACTTTAAACAATGCGTGATTTTTCGTGAAATTGCGAAAACCAACAACTTCACGAAAGCAGCAACTAATTTGTATTTAACACAGTCAGCCGTTTCTCATGCGATCAAAGATTTAGAGGAAGAAGCAGATACTCAGCTTTTCGAACGACTGCACCGTAGTGTGAAGCTGACGCCTGCTGGCGAATTGTTTTTGCGGGAGATTCAACCAATCATTGAAGAATTTGAGTCTGTGGAAGCTCGTTTGCCTGATTTGGAACAACAGCCGCCATTAAAAATCGCTTCTTGTATCACGTATGCGCAAACTGAGCTTCCTCAGTTATTGCACCAATTTAATGCAAGTTATCCAGACACACAGTTTAATATCCAGGTTTTTCCTGCTGCAGAATCGATTGCTCGTTTAGAAAGTGGTGAGGTTGATTTAGCCTTTATTGAAGGACAAGTCTCGCAATCTTCCTTTCAAGCGAAGCGAATTGCGGATTATCGGCTATGCGTAGTGGCCCATGCCGCTTTAGAAGAGGAGGAGCTTAGCTTCGCTGAACTTTTACAACGCCCGCTTTTATTGCGCGAAAGAGGAAGTGCGGTTCGGGAAACGTTTGAATCCTTTGCTGTATTACAGGGCTTTAAGCTGTTTCCGGTTTGGGAAAGTGTCGATTCACAGGCGCTGATCTCAGCAGTCAAGGCTGGATTTGGGTTGTCTGTCTTGCCTTACCGGTTAGTCAAGGAAGAGATCTTGCAAAAAAAGTTAACGGAAGTGAAAATTATGGACTGGCACCTAACGAATGATATTTCAGCCTTGATACGTAAAAGTCGGTATCAATCACGAATAATAGCTGATTTTTGGGAAATGCTGCATCAAATAAACTAGGTTCATACAAGTTTGTTTGTATGACTTTCTAAAATAGCCACTATATATTAAACTATTGATTAAAGAGAGGGGTTAATCAAATATGAAAACGACTGCTGAATTAAAGGCAGAAGCGAAAGATGCGTTGAGAGGTAAATGGGGGCAAGCGGTTATTTTAAATCTTATTCCGACACTGCTGACCATTGCTGTGATGTTTTTTGTTGTCTTGTCTGGGTTGATTTGGTTTTTTATCCATGGGTCAAGTGATGGCATGATATCTTCTGTTTCAGAGTATCAGCAAACTAATGCTAGTGGTGGTGGAACAAGTTTAGTGTCCTCAATCATTAGCGCATTATTCATGAGCGGAATATCTTGGACTTATTTAGATTTGCTAAGAGGTGAGCGTACGCAAATCGAACCAATGAAAGACGCGTTTCGCGGATTTCAAGGAGTATTTATCGGTGGCGTGATTCTATTAGCATTGCTTACGAATATATTTACGACCTTGTGGACATTCCTATTTATCATTCCTGGAATTGTAAAAGCTTATGCGTATTCGCAAAGCTACTTTATCTATTATGATCAAATCCAACAAACTGGTGAAAAACCAAAAGTGTTGGACACGATTACTGCAAGTCGTCATTTAATGATTGGTCATAAGGGACGATTGTTCTGGCTGGATGTGACATTTATCGGTTGGTATATTGTGACGGCTCTAACTTTAGGTATTGCTTATTTATGGGTGGCACCGTATATATCTGCTACGAAAGCTGCGTTCTATGAAGATTTGCAAAAGAATATCTAAAAAAAGGCTGGACTCATAAAAAATGAGTTCAGCTTTTTTTTTAGACAAATCTTTTATTATTTTGAATCGTCAGTAAACGTGGTAAAAGATCGGATTGGTAATCGGCATTCAAAATATTGATCAAATAATAATCATTGGTATTGGCAGGCAGCAATTCTTTGAAGGTAGTAATAAAAAGATCAATCGGCTCATCGGCTTGCGGTTGAAACACAATATCGATGAAGCTGAGATTACTCAAGAATTTGACGACCTGTTGCAGATAAAGGTAGTTTGGGATCGCTACTATGCCTACCTGAACCTTTTCGTCGGTCACGGTAAAGTGGGGCAAAAGACTTAAACATAAGGTTTTTGAAATAGACGCATCAACCGTGGCTAACCATTCCAATTGCTTGCGTCGGCTTAATTTGCGAACTGTTTTGCGGATTGCCGGGTAAAGCTGTGTATACAGTTCAGACTGAAGAAATTGCTCCTTATTGCCAGTCTCAAAAAGTAAAGGAATTTCATTTTTCTGGATCGAATAGTTCAAGAATGTTCGGGCGATATTATCTAGTAACAGTTTTTCTTCCTGTTCGTTTAACGTGTCTTGGAGCAGTTCTTTTGAGCAATAACGATGAAAGGCATCAATGGCTAAACACAATGGATCGCGTTCTTCGATATTTTTGGCGTAATAGAGCATTAAAGGGTTTAGAATCTGACCATCGTTTTTGACGCAATACGGATAATAATAAAATAAATAATTCAAAAATTCGATATTTCGTCGTATTTGGATACGCGAATCCAAGAGGCCGGAAAAATAGTGTTCTAACAGCGGCTTTGTCTGAGAGAACAACAGGTCTTCAAAGGGGGCCTCGCCCAAGTAATTTTTTTGCTCATTTCGCAACCGATTGACACAAAGCATCAAACGGGCTAATTTTGGATGAAGGTGCGAAGGCAGTAATGAATGTATCTCATTCAACAAGGCCTCTTCCTTTTCAAAAGAAAGTGGGCTGAAGTTGATATCTTCTCCCAATGAGGCTGCCCATAATGTTTTGATGTAGACTAAGCGAATAACCGCTTCACGGCCTGTCAGTTCCATTTTAGAAAAATTGATCCGAATATTGCACTTCGCGAGATGATCCATTAGGGGATGTAAGCGCCGTAAAATCGTTGATTCACTCACAAAAATTTCTTTACTAAAATCCTTCAAATTTTTCTCGGGATAGAACAAAGAGGTCAATAAAAAACGATAAGGAATGGAATTTTTTACCTGCTCAATTAAGAAGGTATTGGACCTGCTTGAGTCGCTCTCCCAATAGACTTTTGAAGGTTCAATCAATAGCGGTGCTTCATTTAATTTTCTTAATGAGTCATCTAGCTCTTGAAGCATCTGAAGAAATGGCGGATAGCTGGAGTTGAATTTTTGACTAAGTGTATGTACGGAGTATTCACCCGCAGGATAATCCTCCATTTGTTTAAAAAAATGCACTTTTTTTCGTTGCTGATTCGTCATAAAAAGATCTCTGTACATAAAAGCCACTCCTTTCTATTGAATTTCTTAAAAGTTGAAGATAGCAGTAAAAAATTATCATGGGTGTTTAAATATAAGTTAAATTAATTTTAGCATGGATGAAACTTCGTCTTTATTTTAGAAAGATTCGAATGATTTGAATATTCGGAAAATCTGACTGTTAAGATACAATGAACTGCTTTTCTTTAAAAATAATCTTTTTTTCTTGGGAACGGAGGGCGTTTTATCTTTAATGTTCGTTTTTTTCAAAAAAATGAAATGTTGTAAAATTTTTGGAATCACTAATTATTCTAGAATGAATGGAAATAATTAGTTCCCTGTAATTATTAGATAAAATACGGGTTTTATAAAAAACTAAAGTTATTTTTAACAACTTTTTATAGAACCTATTGACAATGTTCGTTTATTTTGTTAGATTTTGAAAAGAAAAATAGAATATGATTTGTTAGGTGAGGCTCCTATGCAAACATAGGCTACTGCCCAAAAATGTCGAGAGACGCCAATGGGTAGAACAGGAATTGTCGAATACAAGGCTTTTCTTAAGGTAGCTAAGATGTTTGTCTTTACGTTGTATAGTGCCAAAACTCAACGACTAGATCGACAAGAGTATTTGTCTTTTATTTAAGATGGATTTTTTACGGCCTTTCGCTGAGTTTTTTAAAGCGAAAGGCCTTTTTTTGCGAGTCCAACTTTTTGCAGTTGCCAGTTTTACTTTCTACTTTAGTAGATTAGTAAAATGGTATGCGTACGAAAATCTGTTGAATTTTTACGTTAGAAAAAATCCATACTGTGATTATGAGCTAGCTTTATAAGCATAAGTAGTTGTTTAGCACGATTAATTCCTAAATAGGAGCTAGCTGCCAACAGTTTCTGCTAAAAAAGTTCAGTCGTAGTTTTGATCTTATACGTGAGAAATGAATTCCTCAACAGTTGCTAATCATCAACAACCATCTATTTTATTTTTCAATCAAAAACAAAGGAGGAATCATCATGGTAAAACAGTGTTTATGTTAGTGAGATGGAACAGTCTATTTTATCGGGAAGCATTGATGCTTCGGAATCGAGTGTTGAAGGAAAGCGCGGGAAAACCGTATTTATTTGAAGCACCGATTGAAGAAAAGCAGGATATTCATTTGGTCGTGCGATATGGAGAGGAAGTAGTAGGAACGTTGTTGCTGCATCCTGTAACATCCTCATTCGTTCAGATTAAACAAGTTGCAATTGACCCGCTAGCGCAGGGCAAACACTTGGGGAAAAAAATGATGATCTATGCGGAGGAAATCGCTCATCGATGCGGCTTTTCGACTATTTTTTTGACAGGCAGGAAACAAGCTTGGGGCTTTTATGACAAGCTGGCTTATCAAGAATTGCCTTACGAATATCAAGAAGACCAATTGATTTTGAAAGTGTTTAAGAAAGACATTCGACAACCCTTGAGTCGAATAAATACAAAGGAGATGAAAACAAATGGACGACAGTAGTTCGCGAAGATCGGGTTTATGGATAAATGAAGAATGGAGCATCGGCAAATTATTCTTGTCTATTTGTTTTTAGCTCCTTCTTCTCTCCGTGAGCCCACATTAGGAGGCAATAAAAATGAAAACATTCGGAAACATTCTTATCTATCTGATGATTGGGATAGGATTATGGCGAATTTTTTTTGGAGAGAAGGTAAGAACAGTGGAAAAAGTAACTAAGAATACTCAAAAAGTAAATTATGATCTGTTTGCTAGAAAAACAGCAGAACATGTTTTTGAAACATTTCATACATCAAAAAAAGGCTTATCGGAAGAACAAGCCGATATTGCCAGAGAACAATATGGAGACAATACAATCTCATATGGCAAAAAGACGCCATTCATTTTGGAAGTGCTAAAAGCATACATTACACCATTTACATTGGTACTGATCGGCTTAGGGTTAACGTCATTTACAACGGATGTAGTAATCGCTGCTCCAGCAGACCGGGATTATTTTGGCAGTGCAATTATTTTTACGATGGTCATGATTAGCGGAACGATGACATTGATCCAATCGGTTCGTTCAAATCAAGCCGCTGAAAAATTAAAATCTTTAGTGAAAGTCACAGCGACGGTGCGACGAAAAAATCAATTCCTTGAGCTTCCGATTGAGGAAATCGTCTGTGGTGATGTGGTAAAACTTTCTGCTGGGGATATGATTCCAGCGGATGTCCGTTTAACGGTCACAAAGGATTTATTTGTTTCTCAATCGGCTTTGACTGGAGAAAGCTATCCGGTTGAAAAAAAAGCAGAGAGCAATGTTGTCACACAAGATTCTGAGACTAGCTATGAAAACATGGTCTTCATGGGAAGCAATGTCATTAGCGGAAGCGCGGAAGGGGTCGTGATCGCAACTGGAAATCGCACGCTTTTTGGCGATGTAGCAAAATCCTTGAGTACCAAGCCCGATTTGACGAATTTTGAAGTGGGAATCAAGAAGACTTCGTATATCTTCATCAAATTTATGGCGCTAATGGCACCTACAGTCATTGTAATCAATGGCTTGACCAAAGGCGATTGGATGGAAGCCTTCTTGTTCGGCTTATCGGTTGCTGTAGGATTGACACCTGAAATGCTGCCAATGATTGTTACTACAAATTTAGTCAAAGGCGCATCGGGAATGGCTAAAAAAGGCACTGTTATTAAAAATATCAATTCGATTCAAAATTTTGGTGCCGTTGATGTGCTTTGTACCGATAAAACAGGGACATTGACTCAAGATAAAATTATTTTGGAGTACCATTTAGATTGTGACGGCACAGAAGATCCACGCGTGTTACGTCATGCCTACTTAAATAGCTATTATCAAACTGGTTTGAAAAATTTAATGGATGTCGCCATTATTGACGCCGCACAAAATGAGTTGGATACAAGTACCATCAATTATCAAAAGGTTGATGAGATTCCCTTTGATTTTGACCGTCGCAGGATGAGTGTTGTTGTCGCGGATAATGATGGCAAAACCCAAATGATCACCAAAGGCGCGATTGAAGAGATGCTGCGAATCTCCAGCTTCGTCGATTTTAAAGGAAAGGTCACACCATTAACGGAAGAGGCCAAGCAAGAGGTTCTAGAAAAAGTAAAGGAACTAAACAGCGATGGCTTGCGGGTACTTGGGGTGGCACAAAAAACCAACCCCAGCGTCGTTGGTGAATTCTCTGTATCGGATGAGTCAGAAATGGTTCTAATTGGTTACTTGGCCTTTTTAGATCCGCCAAAGGAAACCACGAAGCAAGCGTTAGAAACACTGAAGACCCATGGTGTGGGCGTCAAAGTACTGACAGGCGACAATGCGCTAGTGACGAAATCGGTCTGCAAACAGGTTGGTTTGGAATCGGAAGAATTAGTTACTGGTGAACAAATCGCCAATCTAAACGATCCGCAATTAGCGGATGTCGTAGAAAAATACAATATCTTTGTCAAATTGAATCCGCAGCAAAAACAACGAATTACGCATGCATTAAAAGAAAACGGCCACACCGTCGGCTTCTTAGGAGACGGGATCAATGATGCGCCTGCGATGAAGGCCGCCGATGTTGGTATTTCCGTGGATACCGCTGTGGATATTGCGAAGGAATCAGCGGACGTTATCTTGCTGGAAAAAGATTTGATGGTTTTGGAACGGGGAATCGTCTCAGGCAGAGAAACCTTTGGCAATATTATGAAATATATCAAGGCGACTGCCAGCTCGAACTTTGGGAATATGTTTTCTGTTTTGATTGCTAGTACCTTCCTGCCGTTCTTACCAATGCTGCCATTGCAGCTGCTATTTTTGAATATGATTTACGATATTTCTTGTATTTCGATTCCGTGGGATAAGATGGATAAGGAATATTTGGATGAACCAAAAAGCTGGATATCTGCCAACATTGGCAAGTTCATGTTGTGGATTGGACCAACGAGTTCTGTGTTTGATATCACGACATATCTATTGATGTATTTCATTATTTGTCCAGCAATGCTAGGCGGGAGCTACCATACATTGAGTCCATCACAACAAGTGACCTTTATCGCGATTTTCCATGCTGGTTGGTTCGTGGAATCACTTTGGACCCAAACGATGGTGCTGCATGCATTGCGAACACCGAAAGTGCCATTCTTGCAAAGCCGTGCTTCATTCATTATGATTGTGATCACGACTTTAGGAATCGCGGTAGGTTCGATCGTGCCCTTTACAAATTTTGGCAGAAACTTAGGAATGCTGCCATTGCCAGGAAACTATTGGCTATGGCTATTTGTCACAATGGTTCTTTATCTGGCTTTAGTTACTGTAGTTAAACGGATTTATATTCGCCGTTATGGTGAATTATTGTAAGAATCCGATTCGTTTTTTTCTTAATGATTTGGCTTGGTAGGCGCTTTCTTTTCAGTTATACTAAGGCTAGTAAAATGAAAAGGAAGGTGCAGTGCATGATTGATCATTTAAGTATTGGTGTCAGTGATTTAGAGAAGAGTAAAGCATTCTACAAAGAAGCGTTAGAACCGTTGGGCTATCAGGTAAAAGTTGAAATGGATCATGGCGTTTGCTTTGGAGCAGAAGGCGGCGACCTCTGGATTGTTAAAAGTGAACCAAGCAAGATCCATTTGGCATTTAGCGCGCAGGATCGAGCAACGGTCGATCAGTTTTACCAAGCGGCTATGAAGGTAGGCGGAGTTGACAATGGCGCACCGGGTGTCCGTCCGCATTACCATGAAAATTATTATGGCGCCTTTATCTTTGATCCAGACGGGTATAACATTGAGGCTGTTTGCCATAAAGAAGTTTAACGAAATGCTGGCTGAAAGGCCAGTATTTTTTTCTATCTTTTTGTTTATAAACGTTGAGTGTTGGGTATACTGAATAAGAGGATGATCAGTAACGAATAGAGGTGTAGTAGAGTGAATAAATCTCAGTGGTATAGTGATCGCTGGGGAGAGCCGACCCATGATGATCGGCTGCTGTTTTTGTTATTGACAATAGGGGTTTTTCAAGCAGGTTTAAGTTGGCAAGCAGCAGCTAGCAAACGAGAAGTGTTCGAAAGAAATTTTTGTGGAATGGATTTCCGCAAAGTTGCGGCTTTCTTTCCTGAAGACATTGATCAGATTGCCAAGGACCCAGAAATGATTCGCAATCCGCGAAAAATCAAAGCGGTGGTGCAAAATGCGCGAGCAATTGTCAATTTACTGGAGGACTATGATAGCTTTGCTGATTATTTATGGGATTTCGTTGGCGGCGTACCGATTATCCATGAATATGAGTCAGTGGACGCAGTCCCGAATACTTTGCCTGAAGCGACGGTGATCGCAAAAGATATGAAGAAAAGAGGCTTTACCTTCGTCGGCCCAATCGTCACTTGCATGTTTTTAAAAGCAGCGGGAATTTTGCAGGATCAGGTGTGGGGAAACTAAACTGAGGATTTAAATAAATAAAAGAATGCAGTTGAAGTTGTAGTTACTACAACTTTAACTGCATTTTTTTGACATTAAAGGGAGTATAACATTTTAAGCGGTCAAAGGATTGATACATCAATCTTTTGACCGCTTTTCATCTGGTCTTTTTCCTATTAAACTAGAGACATGAAACCCAATATTTTACACGCCATTTTCTTTGATGAATATCAGAACTGGGAGAAGTTCAATCAAAGGTACACGAGAAGGATTCGATCCGTTGTGAAAAGAGAAGTGAAGAAGTTTCGCGATTGTGGCGACCTTAAAAAAGGTTACCGCCTATTTGTCTGTGAAGGATGCCATGATGTAAAGAAAGTTGCTTTTCGCTGTAAAGGGAAATTTTGTCCAACTTGTGCAACAGGGGAAAGTCAACGGTGGGCAGAGGTTGCGGCGAATGATCTGTTTACAGTGACACATCGGCACGTCATCTTCACGATCGATGAAGGTTTACGTGAGATTTTTCTGAAGGAGAAGTATCGTAGGGAGCTTTTAAAAGGATTAATGGACGAAGCTGCACGGATACTATTAGATTTTTTTAGAAAACACCATATACAAGCTGGGGTTGTGGCAACACTCCACACCTTCGGTTCTCAGCTAGAATACAATCCGCATGTTCATTTAGTCGTCACCATGGGTGGACTGACGAAGGATGGAAAATGGAAGGACTATGACTATTTTCCGTTCGCAATGTTGAGGAAATATTGGCAGAATGCGGTCCTAAAGCTTATTCGAAGAACCTTATCCCAATGGGATAAGGCACGAGTCCAGCCGCTTTTACAAGCGGCGTACACGAAAAATGCAGAGGGCTTTTACGTGCATGCACCCAAAAGGAGCCGAACTTCTCTCAAAAAAATATTAGAATATATCAGTCGTTATATGAAACGTGGTCCCATTGCTTTAAATCGTATCCTTTTGTACGATGGGAAAATAGTGATGTTTCAGTATCACGATAAACGAACTAACACGGATAAGATAAAGACGATGTCGGCAGAGGAATTTATTGGTGCACTGATTCGTCATATTCCAGAGAACCAGTTCAAAACAATTCGTAGATACGGCATTTATAGTCGGCGGATCAAGACAATCATGAAAAAAGTAGTAAGTAATTACCAGAAAGAGATTCAACGAATGCTTGTGAATGTGAAGAAAGCACTTAAACCAAAATCATGGTGTGAACGAATAGCCGAAGAATTCGGAGTAAATCCATTGGAATGTACTAGATGTGGCGAATATTATGAATTTAGTGGAGTTAGTGTGTCTAAAAATGGACGACTTGTAGTGAAATATGCGAAGAATAAAGAATCGGAACGATTCATGCGAGAGGAGAATAAAAAAATTGGGGAAGAAGCATCGAAACGTAAGTATGAAAAAGAAAAAGAAGCAGCTTTTAAAAGCCTTCGATTCCAATGGAGTGGTTCATTACATTTGTCTTGAATGTGGGATAAAGGAAAAAATTCCAAAGGAAGTGGTTCAATTTTTGGATGCAGGAGATGTTGCATTTGATCCTGAGAACGCTCCGCAATTTGATTGCGAAAAATGCGGTGGAGAGATGTATCCAGAATATTATAAGAACGTACTTGGATACGAATTTAGAATCAGTGATCGACAATAAAATGATTCATCTAAACAAAAAGTCCTCAGGAGCGGTTTTCTCCTGAGGTTTTCTTATCTTATCTATTCACTTAATCCCAGTCTTGTCCATCTTATCTCTAGTTTTTTATCGACTAATTTATTTATAAAAAACTAAAAAAGAAAATAAACTATTTTTATCATCGATTAAATAATTAAAAGTTATAAATGAAAAATCACTTTTGGTGTTGTTTTACTTTTAACCTTGTTTTATAATCTATTAATCGAAAGCGATTATTTTTAAATTATTTGTATAAAAAATAAACTACAAGTAATTTAATGCAGCTGTTATTATCGCTCTCGTTGATCATAAAATCATGAAAGGTGTTAGTGGTTATGAAAAATAAATTAGTTGTTTTTGGGTTGGTTTTGTTGTTGGTTTTGCAAACGCTTAGTCCCGCTTTTGCCTATGCACAGGGCACAACTGAATCAACGATAAATTCGACAGAGGCTAAGGAGCCGATCGCTTCTTCAACCAAGCCAACGTCGTCGGTACCATCCTCTTCATCTAGTGAGGATAAAACCTCTGAAAAAAGCAGTTCGACGGATTCAGCCGAAGCGAGCAAAGCAACAGCAGAATCTGAAAGTAAAGAGCAGCCAAAGAAGCAAGCGCGTACAGCGATTACTGATAATATTTTCAGCTCAGTAAAAATGTATAAAATCAATGGAGATGAAGTTCAGCCCAATGATACCCTGCCGAACATGACCGGGATAAAGTTGGCGTTAAAATTCTCTTTTTCAAATAAGAATTATCAGAAAGGTGATACCTTCACAACACAATTGCCTGCACAAGTAGCGATCGCTAAAGATCTATCAGGTAAGTTTAGTCCAATGACTTCTGCTGAATGGTCGATAAATGCGGCTACTAAAGAATTAACGATTACCTTCTTAGAAGACAACGTCTCTTCTGAAGTTTATGATTTAACATTGGTAACCTCACTTGAGAAAGTATCAGGTATTGATGAGGAAAATCAAAAAGTTGTGTTTGATACAGCGCCAACACCGACGACCTACTCGATAGAAATGACGTCAAGTGTTGATCCAGGAAAAAATAGTCTGGCATTAACAGTGGATACATTGAATCCTAAGAAGGCTGATTTAACTTCAGTATTTAATTTGGATCGAACAGACAACACTGATCGGATGTATCGAATTGAAGCATATAACAGCAACAGTAAAATCAGTTTTGATTCCGTCAAAGTATATGCTAGCGATGTTGACTTTAATGGCGCGTTGGTCGGCAGCAAAGCGTTGTTGACCAAAGATGTTGATTACGAAATCGTTTATAAGAATGCCGGAACGACTCGTGCGACAGCAGAAATCAACTTGTTAAAATCGATCGGGAAAAAGGCAATAATCGCTGAATCTGTAGTCTCTGGAATCGATGGAAAAAACTACGTGGATGAATCCATCACAGGCAATGAGTACAACTATTTCTATGCGTATTCATATACCTATGAGAATGGCAGCCAATTAAATTCTGCCTCTACGTCTAAAACATTTGTAACCTTGCAGCCTTTAGAGGCAAAAGGGAAAATCAATCAAGAAACTGGCGCTATCGATTGGGAGATCAAGTACAATTTTAATGAGCAGCACCTAACAAGCGCTTCTCAGCTTCTTACAGATTTAACGGATCAAGGAGTCGCGTTAGTTGCCGGTTCAATCAGCATTGAAAAGGTTGGTTTTAATTATAGTAGCGGCAACAGCTATGAAGTCGTTTCTCAAGGGGACGGAGCCAGTGACTTTACAGTTTCACCTGAGAATTCCGGCTCGTTGACCCTTACACCTAAGAGCAACACGACGCAGGCATATGTAATCAAATACTCCACTAAAATTAATGATCCGACTGAACGGATCATTAAGAATAAGGTGACTCATGGAACGGTCACGAAGGAAGCGCAAGTGAGTCTTATTCCGAATCTCTTATCAAAAGAAGCGGGAACGATCGATATTTTCAATCGGACGATGGAATGGAACATCACTGTCAATGCTGAGAAATATACGATGAAAAAACCCGTCGTTCATGATTACTTTATTGGTGCAGTCAAGGATTATACTGGACTGACGATCAATAAAAAGATTTCTGATACCGAATCCGTTCCGTTGACTGAAAATGTTGACTACAAAATAACTCGATTTGATGAGAATGGTTCACCAGTCGGAGCACGGCCGAATGTCAATGGCGCACCCGATGATTTTAATGGCGGTGTGCGAATCGACTTCCTTGGTGATTACGCAGAATTGAAGGATACATTGGTCATTACGATCAAGACCAAGATCGAAACATCTGAACAGAAAACGGAGATCAAAAATAAGGCGACACTCAATTATGGCGATACTCCAGGAGTCATTGAGTATGAGGCAAAAGGAACCTTTATCGATCCTTATTATACAGGCGGAGCAAAACTAGCCCAAAATGCTAGCACATCCGGTAACTATTTGTATCAAGATTGGTTGGTCTTTTTAAATTCCACCGGAGTTAAGTTCAATTTGACGAAGATGGAGGACAGCTTGCCAGCTGGCACAGAGCTAGTTCCAGGAACTTTGCGCTTTGAAGAGGTCACAAACCAGTCGATGATCGATAATATGTCACGCTATTTAGCGAATGACTACAATCTGGTCCAAGAAGGATCAGATGCTTATCCGACGAAGATTGACACTGCGAACAACCAAATCAATTTAGAGTTTGGCAAATTAGGTGCTAAACGTGTTTATGTAAAATATCGGACACGGGTCAAGCGAGATTGGTATGTCTATAATCGTTTAGATAATGTGGCGAAAGTCACCTATGACACGAAGGCGCCGGCTGAATATAAAGCTAGTCTGTATGCGTACAACTATGAATATGCGCTGTTAAAATCTGCTGCAAAAGATCCAATAAAAGAAAATGTAGCCAATTGGACAGTGACGACGAGAAATATTTCAGCGAATCTGCCCGTTCAAGATCCTGAGATTACTGATACTCTGACACCAGGAACGACGAATGCGGCCTATGATCCAACGTCTTTCGTGGTGACCGATACAGCTACTGGTGAGAAAATCAGTACAGATCATTATCGTTTGACGATTACAGGAAATACGTTCAAAATAGCTTTTTCTGATTACAAAGCAGAGAGCAATATTCAAGTGAAATACGACACGGTCAGTGAGTTCCCAGGTGGGGTAAGTAATACTTCTCAGGTAAGTTCCGCAAGCTATGGTTCTTTGAGTGTCTCCTATCGACGAGCTGGTTCATCCGTGAATTTAAGCTTTACTAGCGGCAGCGGGACTGGGGTAGTGAAGACCGCCGATCTATCTGTCTTGAAGGTAAATGAGAAGGACGAACCTCTCACAGGAGCAACCTTTGAAATTCTTAAAGAAGATGGAACAGAAACAGGACTTAAAGCCGATACCGACGATACTGGTGAGGTAACCTTTACGGGGTTACCGTTAGGCAACTATTTATTGAAGGAAAGCAAAGCACCGAATGGCTATGAGATCAATCCTGATTACGAAGTTGGTAAAGCTATTACCTTGGTCGAGGATATGGACACAATAAAAGTTGTCAATAAAGAAACCATTCCAAACAGTGTCGAGCTGACTAAAACAGATAGTCAAACAAAGGAACCTTTAGCGGGTGCGAAATTTAAGTTAGAAAAAATTGATGGTGAATTAATCAGTGAGGATCATGAAACAGATGCAGATGGCCAATTTAAGGTGACCGGTCTGCCGAAAGGTGATTATCAATTTGTAGAAACAGCGGCACCTGTCGGTTATCAAAAAGATGACACTCCCGTTAAGTTCTCGATCACTGAACGCCAAGGGCAAGTCGTCAATCTTAAGAAAACCAATACGTTAGCAACAGGAACAGTCCGATTAACCAAAATCGATGATCAATCAAAGGAAACGTTGAAGGGCGCGATTTTCCAATTACAGGATAGCGCTGGAGAGACTGTAAAAGACAACTTGGCCACCGATGGGGACGGAATTCTAGAAGTAAAGGATTTAGCACCAGGGGACTATCAATTTGTCGAAACGCAAGCGCCGACAGGCTATGAAAAGGATGCAGCACCCATTGAGTTTACTATTACGAAAGCGCAAGCTAAAGCTGCTGAAGTTGAAAAAACCAATACAAAATCACCAGCGAAATCAGGAACAGTCACTCTGACGAAAACAGATGCGAAAACAGGAGAAGCTTTATCTGGCGCAGTCTTTGAATTACAAGACAGCAAAGGAAAAGCCATAGAAACAGCTGTTTCGTTAGTGACAGATAAATCGGGTAAGCTTTCACTTGAGACGATGGCTCCAGGAACCTATCAATTAGTCGAAACCGAAGCGCCAACAGGCTATGTAAAAGATGCGACGCCGGTGAAATTTACGATCAAAGATCAAAGCGACACAATTGAGTTAACAAAGACCAATAAAACGATCGATAATGGCGTTATTTTAGAAAAAGTTGATGAAGCTACCAATCAACCTTTGGCCGGGGCGCAATTCATTTTACAAACACAAGCAGGAAAAACGATTGAAACTGCTAAAATGAGTACGGATGATAATGGTCGTTTAGCGGTGCAGGACTTAGAACCTGGGGATTATCAATTTGTTGAAACCAAAGCCCCTGCAGGCTATAAGCTAGATGCAAAACCAGTGACGTTTACGATTAAAGAGAACCAAACAAGTCCTGTTCGAGTAGAGAAATCGAATAAGGGTCTGACTTGCGCCGTTGTGCTGAGAAAAATAGACAGTAAAACAGGCGAAGGATTGGCAGATGCGACATTTGCTTTACAGGATCAACAAGGGAAGGTCTTAAAAGACAAATTGAAGACTGACGAAACAGGAACCCTTGCGGTGACAGACTTGAAGCCAGGGAAGTACCAATTTGTGGAAACCGAGGCGCCTAAGGGCTATGTATTGAATACCAAACCGGTGACCTTCCAATTAACCGAAGCGAAGAAGCAATTGGTTACAGTCAGAAAAGAAAATGTGAAGGCAAGCGGAAAGGCTGGCACTACGAATAGTACAGTGTCTACTTCTACTAACTATATCGGACGCAGCCATACGTATCTGCCTAAAACAGGCGAACAAAAATCAATGGTCTTAGTAATCGTTGGGATTGTCATAGTACTTGTTGCAGGCAGTGTGATTTACTTTAAACGCAAAAAATAATGTAAAGAAACAAGACTGTGATTAACTAAAAAGCCAGTGGAATGACGAGAATTCGTTCATTCCACTGGCTTTTTTTGGTAAATAAAAGAAGTATTTAAATCAGTCAATCTTCGAATAAAATAAAAAATTGGTATAACATTCATCTGCTGGTTTGGCTAAATACGCTCGATTCGTTTAATCCCATTTTTGTACATCTCGTCAATAAGCTTCTTATCCGTTTGATTGTCGGTAATAAGCAGATCGATCTGATCAATCGGAAGAAAGGTATACAGCGCTCGTCGGCCGATTTTCGTGTGATCACTGACGACAATTTTCTTTGCCGCAGCATCGATCATATTTTTTTTGGTTGCAATCAATAGTTCGTTGAAATGGGTCAAGCCCTTTTCAACATTAAGCGCAGGAGTGGCGATAAAGGCTGTATCTACACTTAACTGCTGCAGTGATTCGTTAGCGATTTGACCATTCAGCATATAGCTGTCATGAAAGAGTGTTCCTCCGGTGACAATCGTGGTAATGCCTCGATTGGATCGTAGGACAGAAGCGATATTGACGTCATTCGTAATGATCGTAATATCTTGCAGCTGAGGCATTTCATTTAACGTTTTGGCAATTTGCAGGGTAGTTGTACCGGAGTCCAAAATGATCGCTTCGCCGCTCTTTATATAATTCGTCGCATATTTTCCAATCCGCGTTTTCTCCAAAATATTTTCAGTTGCTCGATCTTCAAAAACAGGTTCATCCTGTTTGATACTTGCCGGAACCACTCCACCATGGATTCGGACAACCAACCCCTGTGATTCCAATTCATCGAGGTCTCTTCGAATTGTTGTTTCATGAACTTGAAAAATCTCTGATAATTCAGAAACAGAAATAAATTGTTTGCTCTCGATTGTTTCTAGCAATTTTATTCTACGCTCTCCTGTTAGCATGGTACTTCATCCTCTCGCTTTCTCAGTGAATAAAGGAATGATCCCCACCGCTGAAAGACTTTCTCACTATCAGTCTAGGGAAAAGATCAGAGGGTGTCAATACATACAATCGCAATCCGTGCGGAAACGAGCATCTACGAGCATTTTTTTAAATAAATAGAATAAAAAGCTTCAAGCATTTGCTGAAAAAATTGGTTGTTAGTGAGCTCAATTATTTATTTTTGTTTTTTTATCTTGAATAAACATACTTATCCATAACTATTTGTGAGAAAGTTTGTTGATATTTTAAAAAATAAAGCGTTTACAGATCCATTTGTCGGTGCTATACTCGTAAACGAGCGATAAAGAGTTTAAATGAGCGCTCGTTTACGAGGAGGAGAATTGATGGAACAAGCGGTTGAATCAAGAGTTTTTAGTCTGGTTGAGCCAGGAATCATTGACGAGGTGAATAAAACAAGAGACATCCCTGAAGGGTGGGTGGCGGTTGAGCCAACCTATGCAAGCATTTGCCACGCAGATTTAAGGTATTTCGCAGGATTACGAAGACCAGAGGCTTTAGCCAAGAAATTACCAATGGCTCTGCTCCATGAAGGAATTGCAGTAGTTAAGGAGAGCCGTTCTGAGAAATTCTCGCGTGGAGATCGAGTAGTGGTCGTTCCGAATATACCGGGACAAATTCTACATCCCGAGATTGATCAGAAGCCGGGGATTCCAGTGAATTACTCAAAAGGGAATGCTTTCTTAGGGAGCGGCTATGATGGAATGGCTCAAAGCCGGTTGGTTCATCCGGAAGAATGTTTAGTGCTTATCCCTGAGGAGATCCCGAATGAAATTGCGGTTTTGGCGGAGCTCTCGTCAGTTTCCCATCATGCGCTCAGTCATGTGGAGGAGAAACTGAAAAAAGCAGATACTCGGGTGGCGCTTTTTGGAGATGGTCCAGTGGGCTATTTTACCGCAGTGATGCTGAAGTATCTATATGGAGTCGACGAAGAACGATTTGTTGTTTTTGGTGCAGCCGATGACAAGCTGACTCATTTTGAGTTTGCCCGCACAGAGAATGTGCTGACGTACGATTTTAAAAACTCACAGGAAAAATTTGATGTGCTGATTGAATGTACGGGTGGGAAATTCAGCGAAAGCGCACTGAATCAAGCGATCGACATCGCGGATTCGCTGGCGGACATCATCTTTATGGGGGTGACGGAAGAGCTGGTTCCGATCGATACACGAGACATTTTGGAAAAAGGAATTACTGCTCACGGCAGCAGTCGTTCATCAACGACGGATTTTGAAGCGGTTGTTGAAGGCATGAAAAAACCGGAATATCGGCGAGCGTTGAGTAAAATTTTGCCAGAAAAAATTGTTGAGATTTCAACAGGCGAAGATTTTCGAGCGGTCATGGAAAAATTTGTCGAAAATCCAGGCTGGAATAAAACAGTGATGCATTTTAATTGGTAAACACGACTGACAAAAGAATGAGGTGAGAGTATGACAGGAATATTGATTGTGACTCACGGAGAGATGGCAAATGGGCTCATGGACAGCTTGAGTCTCATCATGGGGGAACAAGAGGCGTGTCAAACGCTGGGTTTAAAGCATGGAGACGACATCGGCGAATTCAACGAAAAAATTCAAGCAGGCATCTGTCAGCTGGATACGGGAGATGGCGTATTGGTTTTGGTTGATTTATTTTCAGCAAGTCCCTATAACCAAGCAGCGCTATCCTTCAATCAATTGAAGGATCATCGCTACCGGCTAGTGTCAGGCGTGAATCTGCCAATGCTCATCGAAGCCTTCAATCAGCGCATGATCGGATCAGATTTAGAAACGATGTACCAATCGGCAATGACAGCGGGTAAAGATGGGATCAAAGAGTTTTTAGAAGAAATGGCCAAGCTGGAAAAAAATGCAAAGGCTTAAAAAGTAGAAATGGAGTGGATTGGAAATGGGAGAAATCGTATTAGCACGAATCGATGATCGCTTGATTCACGGGCAAGTAATGACGGCCTGGCTGCAATTTACAGGAGGAAATCATATCGTTATCGTGGATGACGCCACGGCTGGAGATGAGTTTACCAAATCGATTATGTCAATGGCGGTACCAAATGGGATCAAATTGTCTATTTTAACGGTTGAAGAAGGCACGACGTTGTTGTCGAATATTCCAGATGGTCACCGCATCATTGTATTGGCAAAAGAACCACAGACGTATTGGAAGCTGATCGAAAATGGGGTGTCCTTCGATGAGATCATTATTGGTGGAATGGGCGCTCGCAAAGATCGTAAAACCTTCCATAAAAATATTTCGGCTTCGGAGGAAGAGAAGGAAACCTTCCGAAAGATTGTTGGGCAACAGGTCAAAATGAAGATCCATGTTATTCCAGATCAAGGTTCACAAGCAATTGAAGGATTGCTCTAAAAAAAAGTGAAGGAAGTGGAGAAATGAAAATTAGTCTAGTCCAAGCGATACTAATTGGCGTTGTTTATTATCTTGGAATTAATGGAACCCCTTGGCTTTCATTAGTCGGCACGCATGGTTGGATGCGTCCGTTGGTGAATGGGACAGTTGTCGGCTTGATTTTAGGCGATCCGGTGCAAGGATGTATTATTGGTGCGGCAATCAATCTGCCGTATCTGGCGTTTATCTCAGCCGGCGGAACGGTTGCGATGGACCCCGCACTTGCAGGAACTCTTGGAACCGCTTTAGCAATGGCGGCCAAGGTTGAACCGGCTGTAGCTGTCACTTTAGCTGTTCCGATCGGCTTGTTAGGAACCTTGATTTGGGTCGCTCATATGACTGTGGATATTACCTTTGTGCATATGGCGGACAAAGCAGCCGAAGAGGGAAAAATTGATCGAATCAACTGGCTTCATATTGTTCCACCGCAATTATTTTTACTTTTGATCACTGTCGTGCCTGTTGCGTTAGCCGCTTATCTAGGAGCGGATGCAGTTGAAGGGATCGTGGATGCGTTAAGTGGCCGTCCGCTAGATGTTCTTTCCGCGATCGGCGGCATCTTGCCTGCATTGGGGATTGCTATGAACCTGCGTGCGATGAATGGAAAAGGCACCTTATTATTTTTCACTTTCGGCTTTATGTTAGCTACCTATTCAGGATTGCCTTCTGTACCGATCGCCGTTTTTGCAGGGATCATCGGCTATGTCTTCACAGAGTTGTATTTGAAAGATAAAAATGGAGGGTTGGCATAATGGAGCAGACAGCGGAAATAAAAAAAGAAAAATTATTAACGAAAAAGGATGTCGTTAAAGCCTTTTGGCGCTGGACGTTTTTCTCTCATGCAAACTACAACTATGAACGTTTGCAGGCTACTGGGGTGGTTCATGCCTTTAGTCCAATTTTGAAAAAGCTTTATGGCAAGGACGAGGACGAAATGAAATCAGCTTTGGAACGCCACATGCAATTTTTTAATACCGAACCATCCTTTGGCGGTCCTATTTTAGCCATGACGATTGCGATGGAAGAAGAACGAGCATTGGGAGCAGATATTAATGATCAAACGATCAACGGCCTGAAAACAGGGTTAATGGGTCCCTTAGCCGGGATTGGCGATACCTTGTGGCAAGGAACGCTGATACCAATCTTGCTCTCCTTTACGCTGCCCTTTGGCGCGAAGGGTAATATCTTCATGGGACCTGTCATGTTCTTTGCCCTTCATTGGATCATTATGACTGTCATTGCTTACTTCTTATGGATTCAAGGCTATGAGCAAGGAAAAGAAGGGATTCAAAAGATGATGGCTGGCGGACGACTTTCCTACATCATGACCTTCTCGCAAACCTTAGGGGCGATCGTTATCGGCTCATTGGCTGCGAATTTTGTTAAGATTGCTACGCCATTAAGCATACATTTAAGTGGAAAAGAGAACCTGTCGATTCAAACCGATGTGTTAGATGCGCTGGTCAAAGGGATCCTGCCGCTAGGAGTGACATTGTTAACCTATTATTTATTGAAGCATAAGAAATATACACCAACAAAAGTATTGGTCATCCAAATTGTTGGTGGCGCGATTTTAGCCGCGATCGGCTTAATTGTGAACTCAATATAAGCTGAATAACGACGTTGGAAGGAAACTGTCTTTTTATCTAACGTCGTTTTTGTGCTTGATTTAAAAGAAATGAAGGAGCGATGAACATGAAAACAGCCGTATTTCATGATGTGAAAAACATAGTGATAGAAGAGGTGCCAGTACCAGAAGTACCAGGAGACAAGCTTTTATTGAGAATTGATACGTGTGCTATTTGTACTTGGGAACAGCGCGTTTATACCGGTGTGAAAAAAGTGGACTATCCATTTATCGGCGGACATGAGATTGCCGGGGAAATTGTTCATATCGGAGACACTGTCGAGGGGGATTGGAGTAAAGGAGATAAAGTTGTTTTTGGAACCAATCTAGCCTGCGGTCACTGCTACTACTGTCGAATCGGAGAGGAGCAAAATTGTCTGAATTTTGACCATAGCAAACAACAGCCGGGCCTGCCGCATAAAGGAATGGGCGGGTTATCTGAGTATCTGGTCGTTGATCCGGCGAATCTTTTCCATTATCAACATGTTCGGCCAGAAGAGGCTTCCTTAACCGAGCCGTTATCTTGTGTCATTCATAGTGTTGAAACGGCGGAAGTAAATTTCGGCGATTATGTATTGATTGTCGGAGCAGGAATTATGGGGATGCTCCATCTGCAATTGGCGAAAAAAAGAGGGGCAGTCGTGCTCGTTTCAGATCCTAATGAGGAACGCTTAAAATTAGCGACAGACTTGGGTGCGAACGCTGTTGTGAATCCAGTGAAGGAAGATTTAGAAGAAAAAGTTCGGGGCTTTACGGAAAATTTAGGTGCACAAATTATTTTTAACACGACCCCGATTTCTAACTTAATCCCTGATTTATTAAACAGCTTGTCAAATACCGGAACAATGATTCTATATTCCTCGTATTACCCAGATGAACCGGTAGGAATAAAATTTGATCATCTCCATAAAACCGGACAGAAAATAAAAGGAACCGCGAATTCGAATAAGCGTGATTTCATTCGGGCGACTCGCTTGATCAGTCATGGAATCGTTGATGTGAAGCCGTTTGTTTCGAAGATTTATCCATTAAGCCAGATCGAAGCAGCCTTTGAAGAAGCGGTAAACAGCGAGGCCTTTCGAATTATCATTGATTTTGAGCAGGAAAGAGGGACGGCGACATGTTAGTGACCGTAAAAGAATTATTGGCAGAGGCTGAAAAAAAGCAACGAGCGGTAGGGGCGTTTAACGTGCCAAATCTTGAAGCTCTGCGAGGGGTAATCCAAGCTGCGGAAATGTTGGAGGTGCCGGTAATTATCCAGCATGCTGAAGTTCACGAGAACCTTATTGCATTAGAGGAAATCGGCCCCTTGATGATTCACTATGCCAAGCAAGCGAAGGTACCAGTTGCGGTGCATTTAGATCATGGGTCTAGTTTAACAGCATGTATAAAGGCGATTCGTTTGGGTTTTACTTCAATTATGTATGATGCTTCTTTGAAAGAATATGAAACGAATGTCAAGGAAACGGCGGAACTAGCCCAGATCGCTCACAGCGTGAATGTTTCTGTTGAGGCTGAATTAGGCGAGATGACGAACTCATCTGTAGGTAGTGGAGAAGGCCGCGAATCTACGCAAGATGAGCTTGAAAATAGTGATTTATTCACGAATCCTGATCAAGCAAAAAGCTTTGTTGAGGCCACTCAAGTTGATAGTCTGGCTGTCTCATTTGGTACGGTTCATGGAAAATATTTTGCTGAGCCAAATCTGGATTTTGAACGGATTGCTGCGATTCGAACGGCTGTCAATGGCTGCCCATTAGTGATGCATGGCGGCTCAGGTGTTTCTGAAGAGGACTATGGAAAAGCAATTACTGCAGGGATTCGTAAAATTAACTACTATACGTATATGAATTTGACAGCAGGAGAATCGGTGAAAAGGCTCGTAAATACTACGCAACAGAACGAATTATTTTTTGATGAGGTATCGTTACATGCTACTGCTGCGGTTAAAGAAAATGTCTCCCAAGCGTTGCGAATCTTTAATCGGTTATAAGTGAAAATACCAATAGAAAACCATCCCGACTAATTTTGTTGACTAGTCGGGGTGGTTTTGCCTTTCCCAGCAGTCTACTTTATAGTAAAAGAAATAGTAAAAGAAAATAGTAAAAGAAAGATGAAAAAGGATAAGGAAGGTGTCAAAATGGGAAATCAGTTTGTGCGAATCGATGAAAAGAATTGGAAACGAGCGATGCATTGTCAGGTGTTCAGAAATAGTGTAGAGCCGGCTTTTTGTGTGAGTTTTGAGCTCGACATTACAAATTTTCTTAAAAAAATTCGCGAAAAGGAGCATTCTTTTACGTTTGCGATGGTTCATAGTGTTTCTGTTTGTGCCAATCAAATTGAAGAATTTCGCTATCGGTTTGTCGACGGCAAGGTGGTTCTTTATGAAAAAATCGATACCGCCTTTACCTACCTAAATCAGGAAACTGAGCTGTTTAAGGTCGTGAATGTTCCATTAGTAGAAAATCTTGAAGAGTATATCGCGTTAGCTGCTAAAACAGCAGAGGAACAGCAGGAATATTTCACCGGTCCTTTAGGCAATGATGTCTTTCAATTTTCACCCATGCCTTGGATTAGCTATACGCATATTTCACACACCAATTCGGGTAAAAAGGATAATGCCACGCCACTATTTGATTGGGGAAAATATTTTCAGCGTGACGGTCGAACACTGCTGCCATTCTCTATTCAAGCGCACCATTCCTTTGTCGATGGCTTGCATGTTGGAAAACTGGCGGATACTTTACAAGCATATTTAGACGCTTTCTAATATAATGGACAGCAAATCAAATAGTTGTTGGTGAGGAAGAACAATGATTACAAATATTGAAGAATTGTACGAAGCGTTTAGCCGAAACATGGTACATAAGCGCTGGTGGGATACGGATAATAAGTGGGAAATTTTACTAGGAGCAGTCCTGGTTCAGAATACCAATTGGCGAAATGTCGATTATGCTCTGAAAAATTTGTATCAAGCGACCCATTTTTTACCAGAAGAAATTTTGGCTCTGGAAATGATCCAGCTCCAGGAATTGATTCGACCAAGCGGATTCTACAAGGGCAAATCGAAGACGATTATCGCCTTATTGACTTGGCTGGAGAGCTATCAATTTAATTTATCGGCGGTCGCAGACAAAGAATTTCCTGTATTACGGAAAGAATTATTAGGGATTAAGGGGATTGGTGAAGAGACGGCGGACGTCCTATCGGTGTATGTCTTCGATCAGTCAACCTTTATCGCAGATAAGTACGCGCAACGCATGTTTGAAAAATTTGGTTTCGCTTCGACTGGTTATAAGCAATTGAAACAACGGATTGTCTGGCCTGAAACAATGGATACGCTTCGAGCACAAAATTTACATGGCTGGATTATTGAATATGGACAGGTATATTTAAAAAATGACGAGGTTTGGCAAAGCGGTCCATTGAAAAACTTTAAGTTGAAGTTAAGCGCAAACGAGGAAAAGCAGTCAAAAAGAGTCTAAGCTTTCCTTCAAAAGTCTTTCGTGGTATAACTTTCAAGGATTAAGCGAAATGTATTAAATAAGGAAAATGAATAAGGAGCAATGAAATGGTCACATTAAAATCAAAACGAGAAATCGATCAGATGAAAGAATCGGGCGCAATTTTAGCCAGTATTCATGAACAATTACGGGAAATTATCAAGCCAGGGATTACTACAAAAGAAATTGACCAATTTGTTCAGCATCAAATTGAGTCTGCCGGAGCGACAGCCGCGCAAATTGGCTTTGAAGGCTATGAATTCGCCACATGTACCAGCGTGAACGATGAAATCTGTCATGGCTTTCCTTCAAATTATCGGTTAAAATCCGGAGATGTTTTAAAGGTTGATTTTTGCGTGGATTATCATGGCGCCATCTCAGATAGCTGCTGGACGTATGCAGTCGGTGAAATCACACCAGAACATCAAGCCTTGATGGATGTGACAAAAGAAGCGTTGATGATCGGGATCGCTCAGGCGCAGGTGGGAAATCGAGTGGGTGATATCGGTCATGCGATTCAAACCTATGCTGAGGGAAAAGGCTATGGTGTGGTCCAAGATTTTCTAGCTCACGGCATCGGACCAACGATTCATGAGGAACCGTTCTTTCCGCATTTTGGAGCTGCTGGAAAAGGCACACGATTAAAAGAAGGAATGACCATCACGATCGAACCAATGATTACGACTGGCACTTGGGAAGCAGGTATTGATGGAAATGGCTGGACTGCCCGCACGTTAGATGGCAGCTTTTGCGCTCAATATGAGCATTCCATCGCGCTTACTAAAGAGGGTCCAGTGATTATGACACAACAAAAGGCCTAATTAGAACAAAGAGAATTCGTGGAAACGAATTCTCTTTGTTCGTTATTTTTTAAAATTTTTATCTTTTTTCTGATGAATTTTATTCAAGGAAATAACTTTCTCAACTCAAACTTTTTAGACGATCTAAAAAATAAAAGTCGGTCGAAAATCTATTTACAAATCTGTTTTCGCTGTTATATTATATAAATATTAAAAAATGAAAACGGTTTAAAACGGAGGGTGAATGATGGGTGTAGCTAAGCTAGCTGAGAGACAGTTATTTCTGATGAAATTCGAGAATTTAGAGAAAAGAGTACGGGCTTATTATGATCAAACAAAAGACGTGGACTCATTGATTGAATACGGAGTTGCTATTCTGGTAAGGAATTTTTTCTGTATGCGCGCCTTTGCAGAGTTAATCAAAGAGTTGATTCGAGAGGTCTATTTTTCAGCAGAACCAACGGCTAGTATGCGCCGATATATGCCCTATTTCGAGGGATATTTTAACCTAAGTGAATGGGAAGCAGTGATAAAACGATTGTTTGCCGATCGAGCAAATTATCTTGCACAGACGGAAGAAGCACGTTTATATAAAGGGTATTTAGATCAAGTCGGGACACTCGATAATCACATTGAGGGTCTTGTTTATCGTGTGGAAGCCATCTTTGAGGATACTGTAGGGAAAAAACATAAATTGACGATTCGAGAAACCGATTCAACAATTGATGAGGCGTTGACCATCCATGTGTTGAACATTTTGACGACGTTAAGCATTTTTGATACCGCTGGAGTGCGAAAATACGCAACTTATGTGAGTTACCAAACGTCCGGAAAAGTCATTGCAACTGCTCATAATTCACGCCAGAAATCAAACACAACAGCAAAGGAAACAGAAACCATCGCTACTGCGAAACAAGCACCTCAAAGATCTGTGGCGATCACTAAAAATCAGGAAGGCGCCGCTTCAACAAGTAAGGAAGCAGCCATTGAGCCTGCCGCGATCTCAAACACTGCAGTGAAAAAGAGCGCTTCAACCCCTCCAAAAAAAGACACGCTGCCAGATGATCCTACTAAGGGAAAGAGCCAACCAATAGCTAAGGAACCGAAGAAAAAGGCTGCTGCAGATAAATCAATGGGACTCCATCAAAAACCAGATAACTCCTATAAGCGTTTGGGCAAAAACAAAGAACAGATCCAGAATCACCGAGAGGACAAAAAGAAGGAACAGAAAGTGAACAGCGCACTAGGACGGAGGAAGAATCGAAAGCGGAACAAGCGAAAATAGCGTGCTTGCTTAGCTAGGGGAACCTATTTGGCAAAAACCAGATTGCTTTTATAAAGCGACAAATAAAAAGGAAGCACATTTTTTTGCGAACCAAAATGTAGTCAGTGAACAAATCCCCCTTTTTTTTAGACAAATCCGTAAAATAGTCTAACTTTTTGACGACTTGGAAGCGTCTTATTTTCAATTATTTTGGGCTATTGGTAAGCTTGATTTAACAAATTGAAGGGGGAATCATCATGAGATATACGAATGGGAATTATGAAGCGTTTGCCAGACCAAGAAAACCGGCGGGCGTAGATGACAAGAGCGCCTATATCGTTGGTGCTGGGTTAGCAGGTTTAGCAGCGGCTGTCTTTTTGATCCGCGATGGTCAAATGAAGGGCGAGCACATCCACATTTTTGAGGAACTTTCTTTATCTGGTGGTTCATTAGATGGGAAATTTATTCCCCATGATGGTTTTGTGACCCGTGGCGGCCGAGAAATGGAAAATCACTTTGAATGCTTATGGGATTTGTTCCGCTCAGTGCCATCACTAGAGGTAGAAGATGCTTCTGTTTTAGATGAGTTTTATTGGTTGGATCATGATGATCCAAATTCATCCAATTGTCGGATCATTCATAATCGAGGAGAACGGGCAGCAGATGATGGCGATTTTACATTATCAAAAAAGGCGCAAAAAGAATTAGTAGAGCTTTTCATGACTTCGGAGGATCAACTGATCGGTAAAAAAATCGAAGACGTTTTTGGCGATGAATTTTTTGACTCGAATTTCTGGTTGTACTGGTGCTCCATGTTTGCCTTTGAAAAATGGCATTCAGCGATCGAAATGCGTCGCTACGTGATGCGGTTTATTCACCATATTAAGGGATTGCCGGATTTCACAGCATTGAAATTTACTCGCTACAATCAATATGAATCGTTGGTAAAACCACTATTGGCCTTCCTAAATGACCATGGCGTGGATTTCCAATATGAAACACAGATAACTAATATTGAAGTTGAAGCAACACCAGACAAAAAGGTTGCGAAGAAACTATTATTGACGCGTTCAGGCAAAGCTGAAGAGATTGATTTAACAGAAAATGATCTCGTTTTCGTTACGAACGGCTCCATCACGGAAAGCTCAACAGAAGGCGACCACCATACCCCAGCTCCCATTACTCGTGAGTTAGGCGGCAGCTGGAATCTTTGGAAAAATTTGGCAAAACAATCGAATGAATTCGGCCATCCGGAAGTCTTTTGTGACAATTTGCCAGATGAAAGCTGGTTTGTTTCAGCTACAGTGACGTGGGAAAACTTTGATATTGAACCCTATATTTCCCGTTTGACCCAACGCAAATTACGAACAGGAAAAGTCGTGACGGGCGGAATCATCACCATCAAGGACTCGAACTGGCTGATGAGCTTTGCGACACATCGTCAACCGCATTTTAAAGAACAAAAGGATCAACAGACAGTTACTTGGGTTTATGGATTGTTATCTAACACACCTGGGAACTATATCAAGAAACCAATCGAGCAATGTAGCGGACAAGAAATTGTTCAAGAATTGATGTATCACTTAGGAGTACCGGAAGACGAAATCAAACGCATCTCTGAAGAATCCTGTGTGGTAATACCGGTTTACATGCCGTTTATCACTTCGTACTTTATGTTACGGGAACCTGGTGATCGTCCGTTAGTCATTCCAAATGGCTCAGAAAATCTCGCCTTTATCGGAAACTTCGCTGAAACCGAGCGCGATACCGTCTTTACCACAGAGTATTCCGTCCGAACAGCGATGGAAGCTGTTTATTCATTCTTAGATATCGAACGCGGTGTGCCAGAGGTATTTGCATCCGCGTATGATCTCCGAATCTTAGCCAATTCGGTCTACTATTTGAGTGACCGCAAGAAGCTTTCCGAAATGGATCTGCCATTTGTCGAGAAAAAAGTGCTGGAACATTTCGTGAAGAAAGTTGAACACACGTATATTGGCGATGTATTAAAGGACAATCATTTATTATAGAGGCTCATTAGGAGAGTGAATCAACTTCGGTTGATTCACTCTTTTTGCGTAATGAGATTTTTTTAATAATAGTATTCATTTTATAGTATAATTTTAATGAATCAGTAGAGAAGAATTAGGAGGAATTGTGGATGATCAAAATAGCAATTGTTGGATACGGGAATTTAGGTCGTGGTGTGGAACGGGCGTTGAAGCAAAATACGGACATGGAGCTAGTCGGGGTATTTTCAAGAAGAGATCCGGCTAATGTTGAGACTGAAGGTGCACCAGCCTATGCATTAGATGAATTGGAAGGCTATAAAGGAAAAATCGATGTGTGTATTTTGTGCGGCGGCTCGGCGACTGATCTGCCAGTTCAAACACCAGCAATTACAAAGCAATTCAATACGATCGATAGTTTTGATACCCATGCGAAGATTCCAGAACACTTTGCGAATGTCGATCAAGCAGCGAAGGAAAACCAAACTGTTTCGATTATTTCAACAGGCTGGGACCCAGGGTTGTTCAGTTTGAATCGTTTATACGCACAAAGCATTCTGCCAGTAGGTGAAACGTATACTTTTTGGGGTAAAGGTGTGAGTCAAGGACATTCAGATGCGCTAAGAAGAATTGAAGGCGTTGCTGATGCGATCCAGTACACCATTCCTAAAAGCGAAGTGATCGAAAAGCTAAAAGCCGGCGAAAAAATGGAATTGACGACACGAGACAAACATTTACGAGAATGCTTTGTTGTTTTGGCGGCGGGAGCCGATGCGGACACGATCAAAGAAGAGATCGTTACAATGCCAAACTACTTTGATGAGTACGATACGACCGTTCATTTTATTTCGGCAGAAGAATTGAAACGTGATCATGCTGCGATGCCGCACGGCGGAACGGTATTGCGGACAGGTACGACCCATGAAAGTACGAAGCAGGTGGTCGAATACAATCTACAATTAGAAAGCAATCCAGAATTCACTGCCAGCGTGCTAGTAGCCTACGCCAGAGCATGCGCACGTTTGGCAGAAGAAAAACAATTTGGTGCCTTTACAGTGTTAGATATTGCACCGAAATATTTGTCACCGGTTGATGATGCAACCTTGAGAAAAGAATTGCTATAATCAAAAAAAAGCGGAGTGAATCCTAGCATGCTAGGTCACTTCGCTTTTTAAATGTTGTTAATCAGTACTACTAAGGAGAAATGCTCCTCATCATAGTTGATATCTAAAGTACCGTCATAGCTTTCTACAATGGAACGAACTGATTGTAATCCAATCCCGTGCTCCTGGGGTTTGGCTTTGGTTGAGTAGAAACGAGCGTCCTGTTTCTGAATCTTATTTTTTTTCGTATTTTTGATTTCATAGCTGAAAAAGCCATTGTAATATCTAGCCTTCATTGAAATCACCTTATTTTCCGCTTGATTCGCAGCCTCGATCGCATTATCCAAGGTATTGCCAAATAATGAGCACAAGCTAATGTCATCAAGGGTTATCATCGTGTCGATATCTAGCTGCATGGAACAATCAATCTGATACTCCTGCATTAATTGGTATTTTGCATTTAATACCGCATTAACAATCGTATTTTTGCAAAATATCCGATTTGAGAGATTATGCTGCTGGGTTAGGTTTGCCAAATATTTCTCTGCTTGCTCCGGTTGGTCTTGACGAATCATATTGAGCATGACACTAAAGTGATTGTTCATATCATGATGGATTTTGCGCAGTTGCTGTTGATTGCCTTCAAGTTCTTGGTAATACTCTTTTTGCAGCTGAAGGTTTTGATTTTCTAATTTATAGCGAAAGCTCTTTGCAACATGGCCCGTCATATACAAGCTACAAATGCTGGTTACGATACAAGCAAAAGAAGCGGGATAGATCATTCGTGTGTCTGTCGGAGTAAAGATAATAAAGCTGATCATTGCAACCAATGGTGTTAAGCAGATCATGTCCAGAATCAGCCATAATTTTTTAGTAATCTGCGTTTTTGTGTAAGGTATAGCATGGCGGAAAAAATGATACATTCCATACCAAATCAATCCTCGAAGCAGATGAGCAACTCCGTGTAAAAAGAGATCCAGTGTGATCCCCTCTCCATTTGCTTGCCAAAGCCTCAAACCGATATCCTCCAACAAAAAGTTTACTGCTACAATGAACGGATATAATGCCAGCACTAACGTAATTTTATGAACGAGCGGGCCTTTTAAGAACAAAAAGAAAGCCACAGTAAAAGCCAAAAAAATGCCACTTACATTGACAGCATCATTAGGATAAATAGGAACTGATATAGCAAAAAAGGTAACTAAAAAAAGCCAAAATTGCAGAAATCTATTTTGTTTGACTGGAATAAAGGTTTCGATCAACTGATAGAGATAATACGTTCCAAATAGTCCGGTTCCTTGACTGATGACTAATTCAATAAGCTTCATTCGACCACCTACCCTAACAACGTTTTGGCGAAATGAACCATGAGAGACTGCCGGTACTTCCGGCTGATCGGCAGTTGCGCTTGATTGCAGGAAAGAGAGGCGGATTCTACCTGCTCGACGTAATTCAAATTAACGATATACCGATTGTGAATGCGGAGAAAGCACTCAGGCAGCTCTAATTCACTCAATTTTCCATAAAAAGCATAGGAGCCTTGTGTAGTTATGACTGTCAGCAGACGGCGATCACTCATAAAATAGCAAATATCCTTTAAGGCCACTCTGGTACTGCCAGACTTTTGCTCAATCAAAAAGTATTTTGGCTGCGTCCTTTCTAATTCCTCCAACGCCTTGTGCAAAACCTCAAGAATCTTTTCCTTACTATAGGGCTTCAATAAATAGTTTAACGCCTGAACTTCGTAACCTTGAAAAACAAAATCAGCGAAGGCCGTGATAAAGATAATGACGGCGTGCTGATTAACCTTCCGTAATTGTTTGGCCGTTTCGATCCCATCCAAGTTTTTCATTTCAATATCTAAAAAAAGAAGATCGACTGTTTCCAGCCGATTACTGCTTAATAATTCTTCCCCCGAAGCAAATTCACTAAGCTGATAATCGACTCCCAGTAATTGAAACTCCGGTTCGATTAGTCTAATCAATGCTTTGCGCATTTCTTTTTCATCATCACAACAAACAACCTCCAACATTTTATCCCTCCCTTTTTTTCATCATTATAGCATTAATCGATTCCCGAAAATGACAAGAAATCGGTCAAAGTTTACAAGATGTCTCATAGGTAATGGCAACGAGTTCTCCTAGAATAAGGGTATAGAAAACAAGGGGGAGAAAAAATGTTAACAGTCGAGCATTTATACAAGAGTTTTACTACTGGCGGTGTTCAGTATGATGTATTGAAGGACGTATCTTTTACGGTTGATAAAAGTGAGTTTGTTGCGGTAATGGGACCATCAGGGAGCGGGAAAACGACCCTTTTGAATTGCATCTCCTGCTTTATTCCTTATGAAAAGGGTGAGATTCGGTTAGACGATACCCTGTTGGCCAACCTTGACGAAGAGGCGATGGCGGAGGTGCGGAACAAGAAACTGGGCTTTGTCTTTCAGGATTTTATGCTGTTAGACGGGTTAACGATCTTTGAAAATGTCTGTGTACCGAAAGTTATCACCCAAGCGCCTTATCGTCCAATGGAACAAAAGGTGACTAAATTACTGAAATTATTTGGGATCGATACGATTGCCAATAAATATCCAGTCGAGATCTCTGGCGGACAAAAACAACGGACGGCGGTAGCTAGAGCTTTAATGAACGATCCCCTGATTTTGTTGGCTGATGAGCCGACTGGGAACCTAGATAGTAAATCACGAGATACAGTGATCGAAGCCTTCATCGAAGCGAAACGAACATTAGGCGCGACGATTTTTATGGTTACCCACGATACCTTTTCAGCTAGCTACTGTGATCGTGTCTTAGTCATGAAGGATGGCAATATCTTTACTGAACTGGTTCGAAAGGGGACCAGACAACAATTCTTTGATGAGTTGCTTCATGTGCTAAAAGAATTGGAGGAAAATCCTGATGAAGCTATCCATGTCTGATCTTTTAAAAAAGCTGCGAAAATACAATCAGCGAAATTATCTACAGTTTGTTTTCTGTATGACCTTTTCGGTGTTACTGATTACTTCTTATGCGGTGATGCTTTACAGCACGATCGTTCAACAAACCCTGCCAGTCGGCGGCGATAGCCGCAAACAGGTGATGATGATTTTTGCGATTGCGATTATCGGCTGTTTGATCTTTATCCTGTATGCAGCTAGTTTATTCTTAAAATACAAGAGCCGCGAGACGGGTGTGTTTTTAGCTTTAGGAGCGAAGAAAAAGTATTTATCGCAAAAGCTGACGCTTGAGCTGCTGCAATTGATGATTGGTTGTATTCTGGTTGGCGTGGTTCTGGGGATTGGTTTAGCCTTCTTGATCTGGCAGGTATTTCAGCTAGTACTATCCAACCTCGAGGCTATGTCATTAGGCTTGTCTGTCACAGGTGTTGCGATTGGGGTGGTTTTTGGGATCGTATCGATGGTCCCGGTATTATATCAACTTTATCGTTTTGTTCAGCGAACCGATATGATGGAGATTTTGTATCATGAAAACAAAAGTGAACCTCTGCGACCGGTAACGACGAAATATGGCGTTTCGGGTGTTGTCTTACTAATAGTAGGTCTGTTGTTAGGTTTTATTGGACCGAAAATAGGATCAAGCCTGGGGATACTGCTTCCTAGTATATGGAGCGCGACGTATTTGATTTCCTTAGTTGGGCTCTATCGCATCATGACCTATGCCATCATGAAGAACAAGCGTGGCAGAAATCCGCAGAAGTATTACAATGATTTGATCGGCTCTAACATGATGAAATTCCAAGGACGACAAACCGTTCGTAATATGAGTATTATTGCCTTGCTGTTAACCGCCAGTTTGTTCGCTTGTTTTTATCCGCCACAATTATATAGTGCATCCAATTCGTATGCTAACAGTCCAGTAGATTATGAGCTGCATTACAATCTCGCAGAAGATGAAGTGGATCAGCAGGATATTGATCGTTTAGCAGAAAAGCATGATGTGAAAATCAAGGAGTATAAAGAACTGATTTTTTCAGAATTGTTAGCGAGTGGCGTAGAACGAGATTGGTCCGATGATGGAAAATTAATTGAAGAGTATATGGAAGACCATCGTTTAGCCGATTTTATTGATGCAAGCACCTTTAATCAGCAAACCAACCATAACCTCGTGATCCCTCAAGGCCAGTATTACCGAGTAAAGGGGACAGAAGAAACTGAGGGCATATGGGAAAAGGATAACGATCTGGACCAGGTCATGAATCCTGTTACCAAGGAAAAGCTGCCATTGAAATTTAAGGGGATCGTTCGTTACCAGCCGTTAGTGAATCAAGGCAGCCGGCGTTATGTATTGAATGATCAGGATTATCAAACGATCAAGCAGGAGTTGAATGAAGAAAATCAAACGAAGCAGATTCTTTTTAACGTAGCCGATTTAGAAGCTTCCTATCCATTTGCGCAAGAGCTTTATAAGTTGTTTATTGACAAGGCTTCTTCAAAAATGGCGGTTCCCAATCTCTATGATGCGTATCAGTCGGAAAAAGCCAAAGCGAACCATCAGAGATATGGCTATAATCGAAAAATCTCTTTATCAGTGACGAATCCAGAGTTGATGGATGGCTGGAAGTATTATCCAGCGATGAAAATATTAGTTGAGAAAACGTTCTTTCAGAATGTAGCCGTGTACTTCTTAGTGTTCATTTTTGTCGCGATTATCTGTTTAGCTGCTGTCGGAGTGATCTCCTATACGCGCGGTATCACAATCGCTTTGTCTAACCAACGCTTATTCGACGACTTAAAACGTTTGGGGGCAAATAATCACTACATTCGTAAATGTGTACTCAGTCAGTTGAATAAGCTATTTATTTTACCGACAGTCGTTGCAATCCTTCTGATCTATGGGTTTACCCTGCTGATGTTTAATACAAACGATGGGCAATTCACCGGCACTGAAATGAGTGCACTAATGATGGACAGCGTCCTGCTAGTCTTGGTTGTACTCTACCAAGTGGTGGTCTATGCAGTGTCATTCCGTAAAATCAAAGGGATCTTGGGAATTTAATCAATGTCAAATTGAAAAAATTCTATATTTGTTTAAAATAGAAAACTTGAGGAACCTAGCCTGACTGTTCCTCAGGTTTTTCTTTTGCTTAATTTTAGTGAATTGGGTACGTTACAGGTAAGAAATCAGAGAAAGCGAGGGAGTCTTATGAAATATGAAAAAATCTCACCGACGGATAATTACCCCTACAAAATTTTTTCGTTTCAATCAAAATCATCTGATCGTCTAATTCCGCCTCATTGGCATGAAAGTTTGGAATTGCTTTTTTGTTTTTCTGGAGAATTGGAGGTCATTTTTGCCGGGGAAACTTATCGTTTGAAGGCAAAGGAGTTCATTATTATTAATTCCAACCATGTTCATTCGACGAGAAGTCCCATTTTAGGGGAATGCTTGGTGATTCAGTTTCCTCTGGAATATCTCCAAAGAATTACGGAGGAGCACTATTTGAAAAAGTTTTTATTCAAAGCTATACCCGAGGAGCATTATGCAGAAGCGCTGGCGTGCTTGCTGTCCATTTACCAGAAGTTTTTTTCTGATGATTTAGTGAATCATTTACATGTAAAGTCGAAGGTTTATGAACTACTTGCTTTACTCTGCGAAGGTAATACATTTTCCAGTACTAATATTTATGAGATCAAATCTTTCAAACATTTAGAAAAAATGGAAAAGGTCAATCAATACATTCAAGATCACTATACCCAGAACTTGATGATTGAAGAAGTCGCGAAGACCTTCAATTATAATCCGTCTTATTTTTCTCGTTTTTACAAAAAATTTATGGGGATTACCTTTACAGAGTATCTTAACTCGATTCGCTTAGACGCCGCATATAAGGAAATGCGTGATACCGACAAAACCATTTTGGAAATTGGCTTGAACAATGGCTTTGCTACAAATAAAACCTTTTACAATGTTTTCCGCAATAAATTTGGCATGTCGCCACAAAAATTCCGCAAGCAATTTTTGAAAAAAAGTAATTAAATTTCCACTTTGTCGTAAAAAAGTGGAACGACGAATAGCAGGCAGCGGCTCTATAATGAAAGCGTTATAACTAATCGTTTATTGAGGAGGAGCAATATTGAAAGAGAAAATTACAAATCTGTTCGACAAACTAAATCCTTGGTTTGATAAGTTAGGGGCCAATCCTTATTTGCAGGCAATTTCTGGTGCTATGATGGCAACTTTAGGTCCGCTATTTATCGGTTCGATGTCCGTATTGATCGTTGTACTGATGGGAATGGTACCGGCACTTGCCAAGTTGGATAAATTGACTGGTCTGTTATCAAAAGTAAATACTATGACACTTGGGGCATTAGCGGTGTATATCGCTGTTTTGATTGCTTATCATTTGGTGAAAAAGCTAGATGAAGAGGAAGATCCGATTTCCGCTTCGATTATTTCATTACTCAGCTTTTTAATTATTACACCGCTTGGAAAAATGGCGGATGATTCGATGGGGATTCCGACAAACTGGTTAGGGGCTCAGGGAGTATTCTCGGCTTTAATCGTGGGAATTGTAAGCGCTCGATTGTATTTAGCGATCAAACGTCGCGGCTGGACGATCAAGATGCCTGCAGGTGTTCCGCCAATGGTGACAAAAACCTTTGAAGCATTGATTCCAACAATTTTGATTGGACTATTATTCGCAATTGTTGATTTATTATTTAGTTTAACCTCATTTGGCAATATGCATCAATTTGTTTACAGCATTATTCAGGAACCATTAAAAGGTGTAGGCGGCTCGATTGTTGCGATGATTTTATTGAGTCTGCTGCAACAAGTTTTATGGTTCTTTGGGATTCACGGAACCAATGTCATTATACCGTTAGTTACGCCGCTGTGGTTAGCGATGGACGTGGAAAATTTGAATGCGGTTCAGGCAGGATTAACACCGCCGAATATTGTTGGTTTAGCCTTTTTTAATATTATTACTTGGAGCGGCTTAGGACTAGGATTGGTCTTATTGATGTTACGTGCTAAGAGTAAACAGTATCGTCAAGTCGGTAAGATATCAGTTGTTCCAGCGCTCTTTGGTATTACAGAACCCGTAATCTTCGGGACGCCGCTCGTTCTGAACTTTGATTTGGCATTTCCTTTTATTACGAATAACACGATTGCTTTAATTATTGCTTATGTCCTAACCAAACTTGGGATCGTGGCAAAATTCATTGGAGTACAGGCGATTTTTGGTTTGCCGATTGGGTTTCACGCGGCAGTACAGGGGAGTATTTCGATTATTTTATTGCAATTATTTATCCAATTAGTACTATCACCAGTTTTGTGGTATCCATGGTTCAAACGATTGGATCTGCGCACCTATAAAGAAGAACAAGCAGCTGAAGGAGTTAATGACTAATGCAAGAAGCAAAACTTAAGGAACTACTCGATTCATTGACATGGACAGAGAAGGTCGGTCAATTAGTCCAGTTATCCGGTGATTTTTTTCATAGCGCGGAGTTGGCGGTCGGACCGAAAAAGAAACTGGGAATCACGCAAGAAACCATCGATGTGGTCGGTTCGGTTTTGAATGTGACTGGTGCAGAAACGACACGAAACATTCAAGAAAAGTATTTGAAAAATAGTCACCATAAAATTCCGTTATTATTTATGGCTGATATCATTTACGGCTATCGCACGATTTTCCCGATTCCCTTGGGTCTAGGGGCGACCTGGAATCCTGAATTGATCGAAGAAGCTTATGGCGTAATTGCAAGAGAATCGCGTTCCGCCGGGGCCCATGTAACGTATGCGCCAATGGTTGATCTAGTTCGGGATGCTCGTTGGGGGCGTTGCTTAGAGTCAACGGGAGAAGATCCACAGCTGAACGCTGATTTTGCCAAGGCGATGGTGCTCGGCTTGCAGCAGGAGCAAGGAGAAATGTTTGAAGGAATTGCTTCATGCGTCAAGCATTTTGCCGCCTATGGAGCGGGAGAAGCAGGTCGGGAATACAATACGGTTGATATGAGTGAACGTCGTCTGAGACAAGATTATTTAAGCGGGTATAAGGCGGCAGTGGATGCCGGGGCAAAATTAGTGATGACCTCTTTCAATACGTATGATGGCATGCCGGCAACTGGTAACGAGTTTCTATTAAAAGAGATTTTACGTGACGAATGGGGCTTCGACGGTGTGATTATTTCTGATTACGCAGCGGTCCAAGAATTGATTGCCCATGGAGTAGCAAAGGATGAACGTGAGGCCACTTTGCTGGCGATGAAGGCAACGAACGATATCGATATGAAAACGGGTTGTTACGCCAATGAATTGGAACCATTAGTCAAAGCAGGGGCGATCGATCCTGAATTAGTGGATGAAGCCGTTTGGCGGGTATTGAAATTAAAGAATGATCTAGGCTTGTTTGAAGATCCTTATCGTGGCAGTACGGTCGAACAGGAGCAGCGAACATTGCTGACAGAAGAAAATCGAAGTTTAGCACGAAAGGTTACTCAAGAATCCCTGGTTTTATTGCAAAACAAAAATGATCTGCTTCCCTTGAAGCCCAACGAGGATAAGATTCTACTAGTGGGTCCCTATGGGGATGAACAGGATTTAATTGGTTTGTGGGCTGTTCATGGAAAGAGTTCCGATGTGGTTTCAATCAGAGCAGCCTTGGAAAAAGAATTGAGCAAGGAGAATGTTGCTTTTGAAAAAGGCTGTGATCTTTTAGCGGATTATCAGTTTTTAGGCGAGTTTGGTGCTACCAAAGAACAGATTCATTCACTAGGAATGACAGCAGAAGAAAAAGAAATTGCTTTAAACAAGGCGCTTGCGGCCGGAAAAAAGGCGGATATTATTATCTATGCGATGGGTGAGCATACGATGCAAAGCGGAGAAGCAGGCAGTCGAACCGATATTTCGTTACCGACGATTCAAAAAGAATTCATGGAACAAATGATCACGCTGGGCAAAAAAAATATCCTGATTTCAATTAGTGGCCGCCCCCTAACACTTACCAAGGAAGTGGAACAGATGGATGCCATTATCCAAGCCTGGTTCCCAGGAACGGAAGGCGGAAACGCGTTAGTAGACATTCTGTTTGGAAAAGTGAATCCATCTGGACGACTCAGTATGGGCTTCCCCGAAAATGTCGGGCAGTTACCAATGTCTTACAATGAATTTAAAACCGGACGTCCGTTAAACAGCAGCACCCATCGTGGGCGTTTTGTTACGAAATATTTGGATAGTCCGAATGCGCCGCTATTCCCATTTGGCTTTGGCTTGAGCTATGGAAAGGTAGAATATAGTGAACTAATCTTGAGTACTAAACAGATGACCGATGAGTTAACAGTGTCGCTTAGACTGAAAAACATCTCTGATTATACCTGTCTCGAAACGGTTCAATTGTACATTCAAGATGTTACCGGTTCAGTGGTTCGCCCAGTCAAAGAGTTGAAGAAATACCAAAAAGTCTCATTGCTGCCGAATGAAGAGAAGCTGGTTGAGTTCTCACTTCAACGCAGCGACTTATACTATTATATGAAAGATATGCAATTTGGAACGGAAGCTGGTGAGTTTATCGTCTTTGTTGGTAAAAATGCCAACGACACTCAACAAGCAGAATTTGAATTAATGTGATTTTAAAACGAATGGCCTAACAAAAGGTCGTTCGTTTTTTTTGTCTCAATCCAACTATTCGATTATTCGACAAAATTGTGATAAATTGCAGATGAAAATCCAGTGAACGGCGAAAGAGACAGAGGTGGGCGGCATGCAAATGACCCAAGAGGAAATACTAGAGAAAATCTACAATTTAATATTGAATCCGAATACCCGCGAATGGGAACGCTACTTATTATCCACAACCAAAAATGCGTTAACTGATCAAGCAAGCTTTAACGAGCAATTGGCTAAGCTGGAGGCTGAACTGCGTCCATTGGCGCTGCGAAATAATTTGACCCCAGATGTAACGGATTTTTATCAGGAAATCACGGGAAACGCCACTGTTACGGAGCAAGCGGTAAAGGAAAAGCATGTTGTCAGTGATCCTGCGTTTCAAGAGCGGGCGATCTTTGCGGGAGGTTGTTTTTGGTGTATGGTGGAGCCCTTCGAAACACATCCGGGAATTATTTCAGTTCTTTCAGGCTATACTGGCGGAACCCTAGACCATCCTAGCTATGACCAAGTAAGCAGCGGCGGAACGGGCCATGTTGAAGCAGTGGAAATTATTTACGATACGCGTATCGTCACTTATCAGGAACTGATTGACCTTTATTGGCAGATTACCGACCCGACGGATGCTTTTGGTCAATTCCAAGATCGGGGGCTTCAATATCGTCCCATCATTTTTACAACAAATGAAGAACAACAAGTTATTGCCGAAAAAACGAAACAAGCCGTGATCGATTCAGGCAGGTACAAGAAACCAATCATCACAGAGATCAGGGAGGCGGAAACCTTCTGGCCTGCGGAAAATTACCATCAGGAGTTTTATAAGAAACAACCCAAACGCTACAAAGCAATTAAACGGGAGCGTCAACAGTTTTTAACATATCAGCATTTAAAAGGAAAACTCAGAGCACGTTTCGGCAAGAGCAAAGCAAATTAAATTTTTTAAGTGTTGACAATTTGTCGATAAGGGAATATATTGTATACATACCAACCGAATGTATTGATAGGAGATAACAGATATGGCTCGGAATAAATACCCAGAAGAAACAGTCAACAAGATTTTAGATGTGTCTATGCAGCTGTTTTTAGAAAAGGGCTATGAACATACGTCGATCCAAGATATCGTCAATAATCTTGGCGGTTTGTCAAAAGGAGCCATTTATCATCATTTCAAATCAAAGGAAGAAATTTTAGATGGTGTGATGAATAAGCTTTATCAAAACAATGAAAATGAATTTGATCACCTTCAACTGCTGAAAAAGGACTCGAACATGACGGGGTTACAAAAGCTTCAGTCTTTACTTACGACAGCCTTAGAGAGTCCTCGCCAAGATGAGATGTTCAAAATGGCTCCAGATTTTTTGAAAAATCCCCAGATGCTGGCGATGCAAATCGAAGGGATCTATACAGAATCAGTTCCGCACTTTGTTCAACCAATCATTGAAGAAGGAATTGCAGATGGTTCGATCAAGACCGATCATCCAAAGGAACTGGCGGAGGTAATCTTGTTATTGATAAATATTTGGTTGATTCCTTTAGTTCATGATGAAGATCCCAACAGCGTATCGAATCGCTTTGCGCTCTTTCAGGAAATGATGGAAAAAATGGGGATTGAGATCTTCGATCAGGAGGCTGGAAAGCGTCTGGAGAAATTTCGCAAGATGTACAATCAAAATAGTTAATTTCTGCCTTCGTGGCAGTTTTATTTTAGCATTATACATACCTTCGTTCGGTATCATAGAAGGGGTATAATTGTCTCACAAAAAAACAAAAAGGAGTGGTTTAAATGGAACAAAAATTTAGCAAAAAAAGTGTCGTCGGTGTAAATACAGGGAGTCAACAGAAACGAACGTTGATCCAACGAATGGGTGGTGGAATGCTGGTGATCTTTTCCGGTATGTTTATTTTACCGATCTTGTCTGTTTTGACGGGTGCCTTCGGACTGATTGGTATTGGTTTGCCGATAGTTGCAATGATGAATCTTTGGGGAATACTCGATCTCCCATTCAATATCTTGTTTGTACAATTGACTGGGTTTCCGCAAGTGATGGCGGGAGTGATCGTTGGGGGGATGTTTATTGCTGTGTCTGTCGTATGTGGATCCACGTTGAAGAAATACATGGCGATCGCGAAGCGAATGATTTAAAGCTAAATGGAGACAAGACGCACAGGATTGGTATCGACTTCTTTTCATTCAATAAATCTAACATTCGAAAAGTTACTTTCATTTAGAAATAGGCATTTATTTTTACGTATGTATATTACTAGATTAGGAGAGTGAATAAAAATGTTAAACATATTGTTAGTTTTGGCAGACATTGGTTGGGTGCGTTCATTAATTTTGAACGTACTAGCTAAGAAAGGAAGGGCAAGTAGATTGTATGCTGTCTTATCTTTGATTCGGGGAGGCTGTTAGGTGCGATAGTTGGACTTTTAGTGGTATTGATAATAAAGGGCAGAACATTAGTGTAACGATTTGGAGTAAAGGAGCGATCCTTTGCTTCTTTTTTTATCCCCAAAAAACCATCGGGACAATTTATTGTTGTTATTGAAAAGGGGAATATGGCGCATAAACGGCGTCACAAAGTAAGTCAATAACGGAATTAAACGAAAAAGGGACTAGTGTATTTGATGCTTAAATATAATGAAATGAATGTAATGTTCGAATATTATAATCACTAATAACGATAGTTATCTTAAAGATGTTGTATATATGCGGAAAAATAATGCATCTTGAAAATTTTTAGGAAAAATCAATTATTTTATTAGAATCAATTAATAATATGTTAATATTAAAATACGTATTTGAAGTGATTTGTATGTTGCGAATCTCTTTTTTTTTCTTGTATCAGAAAATATAAGGACAAAAAAATTATTTAGCTAATTAAAAAATGCTTAACTGGATAATATAATTAAAGAAAATTAATCAATAGTTAATCCAGTTGTAGAAGGAGCGAGAAATGCAAGCAAACGATTTATTGATGGATGATGATCGTTATAAATGGTACCTACTTCAATATTTGGAATTAAATAAAAATTCCTATTGCTCAATTGATCAACTTGGAGATATTTTAGAGATTTCTCGCTACAAACTAGAAAAATATCTACAGGAACTTCAGGACGAGTTAGTGGAGAATCATTTTGAAGCGACGATTGAGCTGCTTGAAACAGGAGAGATTGAGGTTCGTGAGTTAACACATGCGATCGTAAAAAAAATGCGTCTGTTTTTAGTTGAACGAAGTCTTACCTATAAAATTTTCCATTGCTATGTGACGAATGAAACCAGTCTTGACAAGCAGATTGAAGACCTTCACGTGAGTCGGTCGAGTACCTATCGCTTATATAAACGGCTGAAGGCTCAACTTGTGGATGAAGGGTTTCAGCTGAAGAAGAATCAATTGATCGGAGAAGAGGACATGCTCCGAAATTTTTTGTTTGGTTTATACTATGAAATTTTCAATGGTTTAGCCAGTCCTTTTGATAAGGAGACGCAACACCAGGCAAAGGAACTCTTACGATATTTGGAACATTATCTAAACTTGTCTTTGCCTAAAACAAAAGAACATAAGCTACTGTTTTTTATTAGTATTGCGTTGATTCGCATGAGAAATATCCATCCGATGGATCGAGAGTATCTCAACTATGTGGAGAATGATGCAACAGAATATCTGGATAAATGGTTGGATAGTCATTATTCATTGAGCCCAGAAGAAAAAAGACGAGAAATTGCCGCCTTATTACTATTTTGTCAATTGATGGAAATTGATTTGCCACTAGAAACGGCAATTATTGAGGGAGATCAGATGCGAATGGCGGAGAAACTGGTAGACGAATTCTTGCAATACTTGGCCGAACATTCCCGTTTTGAGCTTAACCAATTAAAGGAAGATGGGGAGTTGGTCGCTGGACTGTTGAGAATCAATCGAAGGTGGTTGATTTATCATTTTCGCGAATCGACATTTGTGGCAAAAATTCAACGGCGGTATTTTCAAGAGATTAACCCTAAACTAGATGAGCTAATTCAAGATTTTATTGAAAAAATTGCTCATAGAGGGATCTTCCACTCGGATCAGGAGCGAAACAAGCTGTATTATGATTATTTATTTTTCATGATCACACAAATTTCCGTTGAGGAATTGGAAGATCCAGTGTTTATTTGTATCGATTTTTCTCACGGCAGCAGCTACAACGAATACATTCAAACCATGTTGAGCTCCCTACAAACTATGAACATTTGTTACGAAGAAAAATTGAGTACGAAGACGCAAATTTATTTATCTGATTTTTTGATTGACACACTTCCTTGTCATCAAATGATTTGGAAACGGCCACCCACGCCGGAGGATTGGGCTGAGTTTGGTCATTTACTATTAACGGTTAAAGGAGAAGCCTATGAATAGAAATTTATTGATGGCGTTGGCTCTCCCTTCGTTGCTGTTTTATCAATCAAATGCGCCGATTTTATATAGCAGTGAAAAATTGATCGCACAGGTGAAGGAAGAACAAAGAATGCTCGCATTTGATTTATCGGCGACTGGTAATACGCTGATCATCTCGAACGATCAAGTGAAAGAATCAAAGGAAGACTCAGAACGAACGGCGGAGCATTCTCAAGAGCGGGCAACAGAGAATGCTGCTGAAAAAAATGAGAATAAATCTGATGAAACGATACAGACACAAAAAACAGGTCGCGCTCTTCCGAAAACAAATAAGGAAGAAATAGAACATTCAGCACATAAAAAAAGCACTGATGTATTAGAAACAATTGAACAAAAAATCAGTGCACTGCCGGTTCCCGATTTGCCATTAGATAAGAAGGGTGAGCGCGAACTGGTGCGGATGCTGGCGAATATGTCGGGAACGATTTTATACGGCACAAAAATGACGGAAACTAATAGGAACGAATACATTATTTTTTAAAGGAGATGTAAAAGGATGAATGAATTAAAAAAATTGTGGTCGTTAACAGCGATTTTCGGAATGCTGATCGGCATGTTTCCAATGTCGGTCGTTGCTGAGACGATTGAGAACACTGATGTCGTAATCAACCAAGTGGAGATTACGGATACAGAAGATCGAGAAGTCACGGAGAACAATCGCATAAAGCATAATCAAATTGTAAAAACGAAACTTAGTTGGTCATTAGCTCAGGCGACCTTGATTGATGAAGGAACGATGGTGGCGGTTGCTTTGCCGGAAAATCTGAAGTATTCAGATCAATCCGGCAGTTTAGGTGAGATGGGGAGTTATCAGGTCAGCAATCAGCAGTTAATCTTTCAATTCAATAAAAATTATCAGGAAACAGCTGATGGACGCGCTCCGGATTTTTCCAGTGCCAAATTTTATGAAGGGGCATTAGAGCTGACTGCAGAAACAACAGCAGAAGATTTGGAAACAGAAAATGTGGATTTCGGAGACAATCTGGTTTCGACACTTTACTACGACAAAAAGACTGATCCAGCAGCAGATCCTGTTGCCGAAACGGAACGCAATGAAGCAGATTCAACTATTCAAGCGGCTATGCAACCAAGGGCTCATAACAATAATCTAAACGAAAGAAACGTAAAATTATTCGATAATATTATCATAACGGATAAAAATGGTAATCCATTTACAGATGAGAATCCAGCAAAATACAATGACACCATCAACATTCATATTGATTGGTCATTACTAAATACTGTTGAAATTCTCGATGGCGATTACTACGAATACAAACTTCCCGATACGTTTGCTGTCCATAACGCTGTAGATCGACCACTTGAAAATGGGAACCAGGATTTGGGAAGATTCCAGTTAGACACAAATGGAATCCTGAAGGTCATCTTTAACCAAAATGCAGCGGACCGATCGAATCGCCAAGGGATAATTGAATTAAATACCTCTCTTAACGTGAATACCACAGAAAAGGAAGTTGAGATCGAAACGGGGATTAAGGACGGACAAGACAAAGAAATTGTTATCGTTGTTCCCATCTTCCAAATTGACATCTCGAAATCCGGTAAAATCAACAATAACAGTACGGTGAACTGGGAAATTGATTTTAATAAGAATTCTAAAACTTTGACGAAGGTCGTGGTGACCGATGTAATGCCTGAAGGGCTGGGGTATATTGCGTCTAAAGGATGGCTTTTCAAAAATGGGCAATGGGAAGAGACAGCTAATCTGTATACGTATAATCCGGTTGCTCAGACCTTTACTTTTAATGATACGATCACTGACCCAGTTAGAATTTCGATTAGTGCATACATTGATCAAAAGAAGCCTACGATTGACACATATACCAATACTGCCAAAATTACAGGAAGTGAATTTTTAGAAAAGGACGCTTCAGCTACAGTAAGTTTTAAAGGCGTGGACAACTACAAACGTTTTATCAGCTATGATCCCCAAAAAGGAGAAATATCTTGGGAATTATCGACTAGCTTTACAAAAGCAGGTGGTTTGCTGTCGGATAAGACTTATGCCGGAATGGATGCAGAGGGCGCATTGCACTACCTTGTAAAAGAGAGTGTCGAGGTTGTCAATAAACAAGATGGTTCCACGGTAGCGAAGGATCGGTGGGAACTTAAAAGTACTACTGAAAATAGCGCAGGACAAACCGTGGCTTTTGAAATAAGCTTTAAAGATGCAGGCACTTATATAATCACGTATAAAACTAAACTGGCCAAGCCCACTTTGTCAGATACCAAAATCGACAATTATATGACTGTTGATGATGATGGAAATAAAAGTGAAGGCAGTGCAGGCGGAACAGTTACTCCAGAAATAGGAATTGGCGTGGATAAAGCTGTCGACGCAGAGAATAAAGATGTAGATAAGATGATCTTGGCTTGGAGCGCTGAGATTAATAAAGCTGGTAAAACGATTAATAATCTTGTCATTACCGATTTATATGAAATGGCCAATGGAAGTAATGTAAGTGCGTTAACATTGATTAAAGACGAATTAGTGATTAAAACAGTCTCAGGCACGACGTTGAAACTAGGAACCGATTATGAGGTCGAGATTTTAACAAGGCAGATACCAGGGACTTCTGAGACGCTGGAATCAGGCTTTAAGATCACTTTTAAGAACACGATCACCGAAAAATTAATGATGACCTACAAAACAAAATTTGATATTAACAAGCAAAATGAGCTAAAAGACTCAGGGAAGTTTCCGTCAGTAGCTGGAAATCGCTTCAGCAATACATTGTTTGCTGAGTATCAGGATGAAAACGGCGATGCACATAAAGTAGGTGATCAGGCCGAGCAATGGGTTAGTAATAATTGGTTGAAGAATGCGGATAAAGGTGGCTTCTTTGTTGAAAAAGGAGAAGATGTCCATGCTGCTATGAAAAAATTTCTGAATAAGAATAATTTGAACTTCACGAATATTTTCGAGGAGGCGACTGCTCCCGAAGACAGTGTTTACTGGATCGCTAAATTCAATTTATTCAAGGATAAGATTCCGGAAAACTACAAAATTATTGATACGTTAGGTGAAGGACAAGTTTTTCGAGATTTGGCGATTTACGAAACGACCCTTAGTCGTGATGGTGATTTTACAGAAAGCTATGGAAAAAAATTGGAGCAAGGATCAGATTACGATTATGAATTAGTCAATGGAGATATCGTTATCACACTTCTTAAGGAGACGGACAAGACATTGTCGGTTGCGGTTGCGGTAGATGCGGATGAAGATATTTACAGGTATCGAAATTATGCAGAAATGCAAAATGAGGACAGTGAAAAGATCGTCTCTGCTGATGCGGAGGTAAACGTGTCTACTAAGGAAGAGTGGTTGTCTAAAGAAGGCCTTCAAAATGTTGCAAACAATCGATTGGTTGATTGGCGAGTAATCATCAATAAGGATTCTAAGAAGATTCACAATGCAACAATTACGGACACAGTAAAATTGAATCAGCAAACATTCATTTTAGATGAAAATAATCAAGTCGTCGTGAAGGTTTTTAAAGCAATCAAAAACGGGAATAACTTTGATAAAGGAGAAGAAGTGTCATTTCCACCAGGAAGTGGAGCTACGCTAATGACGGATTCGATCAAAGGAACCCAAAGTCTAAAAATTGAGTTTGAAGAGTATATTAATGAACCTTATATCATTGAGTACCAAACAAAATTAGACCCAGGGATTATGAATAGCGAAAAAATCACGAATGATGTAAAACTTAGCGGCGGTAAAACAGAGATTCATCAAGTAACTGAGGAAGTAGTTGTAAAAAACACAGATGGTTCTGGTACCTCAAGCGGTGTGAATGGCGCATTGATCATTCATAAAATTGATAGCAGCGGAAAAAATCCGATCAATGATTCAGCCTTTTTCGATATTTATCGTAAAAACGCTGAAGGTGCTTATGAAATATTCATTCCAAATCTTGAAGTGAAGAATAATAAAATTGTAACGAGTGATGGAAGTTCAATTGAACAATTAAGTAATTTACGATACGGTGCCTATGCGATTCGGGAAGTGACCGCTCCGGATGGCTATATAAAAGACGATACCTTATATGAATTTACGATTGATTCCAATAAGCAAACCCACACATTTACTTTAGAAAATAAAAAGAAAATAAGCGGAGTAGCAGACATTACACTAGAAGCAGAAAAGCTTTTGGATGGCCGTACGTTAAAAGAGAATGACTTCAGCTTCAATTTAAAGGGTAATGAAGACAAAGTAGATCAAACAAAGGAAAACACCGCAGATGGTAAAATAACCTTTGATAAGATCACATACGACAAAGAAGGAACCTTTACGTATACGATTTCGGAAGTTATTCCTTCCGATGCAGAAAAAGAAACGGGCATGACCTATGACGAAACGAAGTATAAAGTCACGGTGACAGTAGAGGAAAAAGATGGCAAGCTAAAAGCAAACGCGGTATACGAAGACATTGAAACTGGGAAGGTCCCGATCTTTAAAAACGTGTATAAAGCTTTACCTACAAGTCTTGAGCTAACCGCACAGAAAGAATTATCCGGACGTCCGTTGGAAAATCAAGAATTCAGCTTCAGTCTGAAAGGTGATGGCGTCAATCAAACGGTAAAAAATGATGACGATGGCCAAGTCAAATTTGCTCAGATCGACTATGACAAAGCTGGTACCTACGAATACACGATTTCAGAGGCGATTCCAGCAGAAAAAGCAACAGGTATTACTTACGATGAAACGCAATATAAAGTCACTGTAACAGTAGAAGAGAAAGCTGGACAACTAGAAGCGACAGCCGTGTACGAAAACGTCAAAGCCGGCGAAGTTCCAGTCTTCAAGAATATCTATAAAGCACTACCAGGAAGTATCCAATTAGAAGCGAAGAAAGAATTAAGCGGGCGTGAATTAAAAGCGGACGAGTTCAGCTTCAACTTAAAAGGCGACAATGTCGATCAAATGAAGAAAAATGACAAAGCTGGAAAAGTAACCTTCGACCAGATTGCTCACGACAAAGCTGGAACCTATGAATACACCATTTCAGAGGCTGTTCCAACAGACAAAGAAACGGGTATCACTTACGATGAAACGCAATACAAAGTCACGGTAAAAGTCGAAGACAAAGGTGGACAGCTAGAAGCGAAAGCCGTATACGAAAATGTCAAAGCTGGCGAAGTGCCAGTCTTCAAGAACGTATACAAAGCTTTACCAACAAACATCCAATTAGAAGCGAAGAAGGAACTAAGCGGTCGTGAATTAAAAGCGGACGAGTTCAGCTTCAACTTAAAAGGCGACAATGTCGATCAAACGAAGAAAAATGACAAAGCTGGAAAAGTAACCTTCGACCAAATTGCTTATGAAAAAGTTGGAACCTACGAGTACACTATTTCAGAGGCTGTTCCAACAGAAAAAGCAACGGGCATCACTTACGATGAAACACAATACAAAGTCACGGTAAAAGTCGAAGACAAAGGTGGACAGCTAGAAGCGAAAGCCGTATACGAAAACGTCAAAACCGGCGAAGTGCCAGTCTTCAAGAACGTATACAAAGCTCTGCCAACTAACATCCAGTTAGAAGCGAAGAAAGAACTGAGCGGTCGGGAATTAAAAGCGAACGAGTTCAGCTTTATGCTAAAAGGAGAAGGCGTCGAACAGACGAAACAAAATACGGCAGATGGTCTTGTGACTTTCGATCAAATTGAATTCGACAAAGCCGGTACCTATGAATATAACTTATCTGAAGTAATTCCAGCGGACAAAGAAACGGGCATCACTTACGACGATACAGAATATAAAGTAATCGTCAAAGTAGAGGATAAAGCGGGGAACTTAGAAGCAACAGTAACCTATGAAAATGTCAAAGCTGGTGAGAGTCCAATCTTTAAAAATATCTATACACCAGAAAAGAAAGTACCGACTGGTGAGATTTTATTGAAGAAAATCGATAGTAAAACTGGCCGGACATTAGCCAACGCTGAATTCAAGTTAGTCGATGATAAAGGACAACCTGTTGCAGGTAAAGAGAAAATTGTTACTGGCGAAGACGGTTCGATTTTCATTAAAGGATTGGCAGATGGCGACTATCAAATCATTGAAACGAAAGCACCAAAAGGCTATTTAATCGATGAAACACCAATTAAATTTTCTGTGAAAAATAGTCAGCCAAGTAAAAATGAAATCAATCAAGAAAACGATCCACTTAATCTGCCTAAGACAGGAAACTCTAGCAGTAAAACCACCAATGTTCAAACGACTTATCGAAATGCTTCAGGAACAAGTTCAGCAACTGCCAAACGCTTGCCAGCGACAGGAAGCATGCAAAGCAAAGGCTTGATCGTTTTAGGGCTGTTCTTCCTAGCGATGTTTGGATTAGTCATTTTTGGAAAACGAAAAAAAGTATAGCTTATTTAGCAGAAAAGAGGTAGCCATGAAAACTAGCGAAGAGCCAAATTGGATTTCAGAATTGAATGAAGAGGAATTTGAGTTTATTAAATTCTTTATCCTTTCTTCTGGATCAATTAAAGAACTGTCAAAAATTTATTCAACTAGTTACCCAACGTTGCGGAAGCAGTTGGACAAGTTAATTCAAAAAATCAGAATCAGTGAACGGAAAGAAAATGACAAGATTATTCAATTGATCCAGCAATTAGAAAAAGAAGGAAAAATTGATCAAGACATTGCGGATACTGTTGTACAAGAATATGGCAAGTCATTAAATTGTTTGATTGTTGATTAACACGAAGACTTTGGATCATTTCAGCAAATGAAGTGATCCAAAGTCTTTTTTGCAAGAATGAACGTTCTATTCCCAGAATAATTAAGGTATGATGGAATGACTATAAGATAAAGATGCTGGGAGGTAGTGAGGTGTTTGTTCACGAACTAAAATTGACTAATTTTCCTGAAAAAATTAGCTATCCTTTTGATGTTTTTGCGGTTCAAGAAATTTTTCGCAAGGGAAGTCTGAGCTTTGATCAGCCAGTTACTTTTCTATCTGGCGATAATGGGACGGGAAAGTCAACGATCCTAGAAGCGATCGCCGTTGCCTATGGAATCAATCCAGAGGGTGGTAGTCAGAATTTTAATTTTCAAACAATGGCAAGCCACTCAGGACTGCACGAAAATGTACGTTTAGTTAGAAAAGGGAACCTTCCCAAGACAAAGTTTTTCTTACGTTCAGAAACTTACTACAATGTTGCTTCGGAACTGGAGTACATGGCTGAAGATGACGGTGAAGTGGCCTTTGCTTCCTATGGTGGTAAATCTCTACACACCCGCTCGCATGGAGAAGGATTACTATCGATCATTGAAAATCGGTTTGGCAAAGAAGGCTTTTATCTTTTGGATGAGCCGGAGGCCGGTTTAGCGACGAGCCGCCAATATACGCTGCTGCGGGAAATCCACTGCTTAGTAAAAGCAGGCAGTCAATTGATTATCGCCACCCATTCTCCGATCCTGATGGCCTATCCAAATGCGCTGATCTATCAGTTTTCAGAGGATGGTTTAGAAGAATTACCACTGGAAGACACCCTTGCCTTTAAAGAAACAAAACTCTTTTATGATGATTATAAGCGCATGCTGCATTATCTACTGGATTGATCGATCCAACGGCTTTCTTTTTTCGAATGAGACCTTCAATGCTAGAATGGTCTTAGCTAGAAAACAGGAGGATGAACAAAGTGCGCTTTATGAAGAAATATGGCTTCCACTTTTTATTAATCGCGGTAATCGCTGATTTTTTGACACCTTACGTTTTGGGAATCTTTTATCCGAAACTCAATCAGTTGACTGCTGTAATGAGCTTATTTGGAGAGGTAGGAAGTCCTGTTCGTCAGGCCTTTTTGATCTGGTCAGTCGTTGCAGGGAGTTTCTACACGCTATCTTTGCCGGCAATTTACACGACTTTGAAAAACACTTCGAAAATGCTAGCAGGCTTAACGACCATCGCAATTGGTTCGTATGGCATTGGAGATTGTATTTTTACCGGCTTGTTTAGTATTGACTCCGCTGAGGCGCAGTGGAATTTTTCTACTTGGGTACACAACCTAGGTTCAGGAATCGGCTATGCGGGCTTTTTACTTTTTCCTTTATTTCTATATTTGATTTATAAGAAGCGAGGCTATCGTTGGGAGAGTCGGCACTACTTGATTTTGTTGCTTTTAAGCTTGGCGGTTGCCGCAATCTATGGCTTGGCTCGTATTCCTCAGTTGAATCAACTTACCGTCTTTCGACAATTAGGCCTTTGGCAGCGAATTAGTTTTATATTTAATTATTTGCCGATTGTTCGTTTTGCGTGGAGCCAGATCAAAAAAAATCCTGTAAACAGATAAGCGTGTAGCGCTCTGTTTACAGGATTTTTGATTGAATTTAAGCTCGTTGCAAAATACTTCCTACATAGAATTTATTCGACTTAAGCCAAACTCTTCCCAGCTCGATGATCGAGTCATCTTCAAGATGGACCAGCTGTTCTTGATAAAGTAACGGAGAATTTTCTTCGATATGAAGTAGTTTTGAAATCGTCTTGGTAGAAGGAACAGCAGCAAAAGAGGTTTCGCTATAGGCGACCTTATGTTCACTGTATTTTTCTACTATATTAAAAAGACTTTCATGGGCATAATCAGCAGCATCGATATTAGGTGCTAATTGGATATTGATATTGTTCTGGATAAACATGACCACTTCATCATGGACTGTCCGTGTTCGTTCAATAAAAAGATAGTCGTCGCCTACGTTGATTTTTAACTGCGCGGCAATTTTTTTGTCTGCCTTCTTTTTTTCTAGATTGATCAATTCTGTTTCAAAATCAATTCCTTGGCTCTTCATTGATTCAGAGAAGGAGATCAACCCTTCCGCTAAAGGAAAGCTGATGTTTTCATCAATGACAAAGGTCCCTTTGCCTTGCTTTTGGGTTAAAACCTTTTCTTCTACTAATAAAGAGATCGCCTTTTTGATCGTACCGCGACTCACATCGAAAAGTTCCATGAGATCTTTTTCTGTAGAAATTTTATCGCCCTTTTTCCATTCGCCTTTTTCAATCTTCTTCTTAATATAATCCATCACTTGCTCATAAATTGGTACTAATGAATTCTTATCGATTTCCATAAAATCAAATTCTCCTAACCCTTAGTCGAAAAGTTCTTGATCTCATTATATCCAATTTTACCTGCGATATGTAGGAATAATTTCTTTGAAATGGAACTAAATGACATTCGTTTTTTGCTAATAGGTCCGATTTTTGTTACTACATTACTTTCTTAAGATAGAAACAGTATCTCCAATCTTGATATCAGGAAGCGTTTTCTGTTCAACATAGATCGTTCCTGGCATTTCACTAGTCGTTGCGCCATCAAAATTCACTGTGATATGACCGAGTTGCCGCAGATTTTCTTCTGCAACCTCACCTACAGCTGTTATTGTATATTTTTCGTCGTTAAAGCAAAGAACCATCTCGGGGGTTATCTTTTCTTGAATAGGCGCGATGATAATTTTATAGCAAAAATCGCTTAATTCAGGTGGCGCATCTTCTCCAAAAAATAGCAGCATGTTCTCTTGTTTAAAATCCTCAGCATCCTGTCCGATCGCAATGACCTTCGTTTCAAAGATTTTCATTGTTATTCCTCCTAATAATTTTTGAAATCCTGTTGACAAATGAAAGCGTTCCTATTACTATACCATTATAGACGTTTATATATGTATAGTAACAAATTGTTTTTAGTACCGTCAAGTAAAGGGGGATATTTTAGCTTTAAAGAATGACCAATTAATTAGGGAAAGGAAGATTTATTATGGATTTTTTGATTAATATCGCAGAACACTTTACTGGTTTGTTTCAAGCGGGGGCAGATCAATTCACTTCATTCGTTGGAGGAATGATTCCGCTGATTGCGTGTTTGATTCTTTTTGTTAATGCTCTTATTCAATTTATCGGCGAAGAACGAGTCTTTGGTTTTATGAAGAAGATGACGCGCTTCACACTTTTGAGATACACAGTTATTCCCTTTTTGGCTTGTTTCTTTCTGACGAATCCAATGTGCTATACCTTTGGAACTTTTCTAGAGGAAGAATACAAGGCAGGATTCTACGACTCGACTGTTTCGATGCTGCATCCAATCACGGGATTATTCCCCCATGCTAATTCTTCAGAATTGTTTGTTTGGTTAGGGGTTTCTGGAGGGTTCGCGTCAGTTGGGAATCAAAGTGATTTAGCCATTCGCTTCTTATTAACAGGTTTTGTCATTTGTTTGATTCGAGGGATCGTGACTGAGCAGTTAGCCAAACGATTTGCAGCTAAAAGAACAGCGGAAATTTCCTAGTTAGAAATTTAAAAAAGGAATAGAGAAATAGGGAGGAAAAGACATGTTTAATACGATAAAAATCTCTCATGGCAATGGTGGTTGGGGTGGCCCTTTAGTTGTGACACCTACTGATGAAAAGAAATATGTGATCAGTGTGACCACAGGCGGGATCAATCCAGTAGCGGAGCGAATCGCAGAGTTATCTGGTGCAACGGTAGTTGATCAATTTACCAATCCAATTGATACGAATGAAGCATTTTGTGCCGTGATTGACTGTGCAGGGATCGCTCGTTGCGGAACGTATCCGAAATTAGGAATTCCAACTGTTAATGTGAAATTAGGTTCACCATCTGGACCGTTAGCAAAATATATTACGGAAGATATCTTTGTTTCTGGTGTAACACCAGCAAGTATTGCTTTAGCCGCTGAAGGTGAAGAAGCGACTACAGCTCAAGCAAATACTCAGAAAGAAAATACAGGACCAAAGAAAAGTATCACGAAGGAAGCTCGTGAAAAGTATGAGGCGAATAAAACGAAAAGCAATGGCATGATGGATGCTATTAATAAAGTCGGTGTGACGGTTGGGAATGTGATCAACGTCATCTATCAGGCGGCGCGCGACACGGTTGATACACTTATTCGAAATATTATTCCTTTCATGCTGTTTGTCTCTGTTCTAATTGGAATCATCAACTACACAGGCTTTGCGGATGTTATTGCGAATTTATTGTCACCGTTAGCTGGGAGTATTTGGGGATTGATCGCGATTGGTCTGTTTTGTAGTATTCCATTCCTATCGCCATTGATTTGTCCAGGAGCGATCATTGCGTCAGTTATCAGCTTATTAATTGGGAATCAAATTGCTTCAGGATCGATTCCGGCCCATTATGCTTTACCAGCATTATATGCGGTGAATTGTCAGGTAGGTTCTGATTTTGCCCCAGTTGGTTTGACCTTAATGGAAGCAAAACCTGAAACGATTGAGAACGGCGTACCCGCTTTTCTGATTGGAAAATTATTGACAGGACCTTTGGCAATTGTGATTGCTTACTTTGCTTCATTTGGTTTATAGAAGATAGGAGCGAGAATAATGGGCGAAATAAAGATTCTATTTATAATCATTCTGGTCTGGCTGCTAGGAACGATTTCCTCTTATTTTCATTGGAAGAAGGTTAATGGCAAGCTAAGTGAATTGAAGCAAAATTTTACTGGATATTTAGGTACAGGTATAAGCAAAGTTAATTTCTTCAGAAAAGTAATGATTATTATTGTTACGGATGTTGATGGAAGGATTACCGATTGTCAGTATTTATATGGCTGGACGACGTTTTCCAACTTCAGACAAAAATCTGAGCTCATCGGCTGTGGTGTAGACTCTGCGTTGGAAGTAATGAATGGAGACAAATTCTATGAGGCGCTAAAATTGTCTCTAAACAAAATCCAAGAACAACGGGGCTGAGACGATGAAGGATTCTAACTCAGAATATTATATTGGCATCGATATCGGGACCACCTCGATAAAAACAGTGGTATACGATGAAACCTTCAATATAAGTTATCAAGTTGGCAAGAAGTATCAGTACGCCATCTATGAGAATGGCTGGACGGAAATTGATCCGACTGTTTGGCGAACGATCGTACTTGAACAGTTAAGCGAGATTTTTTCCATTCTTCCGTATCAGAAAGTAAAAGCAATCGGCATCACAGGGCAGATGCATACGACCGTATTTCTCGATAAGGCGCATCAACCATTACGTCCTGCAATTATGTGGAATGATAAGCGGACAATTGATGTGGTGGCGGAAATCAAAAAGGCTTTGCCAAGAACCCCGCAAACCGAAAATATCTTAAACATTGTTTCGACAGGCAGCCCGTTAGCGAATCTGATTTGGTTGAAGGAATTTGAATCTGACCATTATGAGCAATTGGGAAAAATCTTGATCACTAAAGATTACGTTCGCTTTATTCTTACCGGGGAGCTCTGCACAGATTATTGTGACGCATCAACTAGCAGTTTATACGATGTGATTGCAGAAGAATGGTCTGAGGAAGTTCTGTCCGCGTTTAATCTTTCAGGACATTTTTTCCCAAGGGTTGAGTATGCGTCCAATCGGGCGGGGTATTTGAACTTATCAATGCTAGGTATTGAGGGAAAGGAATTAATTCCTGTTGTCGTTGGGACCGGAGATAATGTCGCTTCGGCAATCGCGAATCAAAGCCAGCCAACCCAACGGCCGATCATCTCTTTAGGAACATCGGGAGTCGTGATCCTATCGAATACACACAATGAATGGCTCACCACTGGAAAAAATATTTTAGCAAAAATCGCCAAAGATGATCAACGCGTTATCACACAAGGAGCATTGCAAAGCGGTGCGAAGGTGATTGAGTGGTGGTCGGATAAAGTCATTCATCAGGATATTACACAATTTGAAGCAAGGCTAGCAACCAGATTAGGTGAGAACCACGTGATTTTCTTTCCTTATTTAACTGGAGATAAAACCTTATTTAAAGCGAGTGAACTATCTGGGGCATTCCTTGGTATCGATTTTAATAGTCAGCAAGATGATTTTTCACTAGCCATTTATGAAGGAACTGCCTTTGCAATCAAGCGGTTGTTACAGCAAATGCGTCCGTTGCAAACAAACGAAAAGTGCTTGCTGATGGGCGGCGGGGCCAAAAGCCAGATTTGGCCGCAGATATTTGCGAATGTACTGAACTGTGTGATCCAAGTTAATCGTGCGAATCGCGAAGCAAGCTGCGGTGCGGCGATGCTGGGGTATTATCACAGTCATCAAGAGTTTCCGGTCTTGCCGGATGAGGTACAGGAATTTGAGCCTGAAGAACTATTGGTAAAAAAATATCAAGAACAGTATCAAACATTTATCGCTTATTCAGATGCGTTGATTAAAAAAGGAAAGGAGCAAAAAAATGAAGCGTGAAGCAATAACTCCTCCCTTTTTCACAGTTAGCCCTAAGTCTTATTTAGTTGGTAATGAGTTGCTAGAACTAGCAAAATTGACCGATCAATATGCAAAGGAACATCATTCTTCGATCTTTTTTGTAGCACCAGCTACAGAATTGGTAAATATTGTTCAGAATACAGAACATGTCATTGTAACTGCACAAACGGCGGATGCTAACGGGTTAGGAAGAGGAATGGGGAGGACAATTCTGGAATCCCTCAAAGAAAATGGCGTGCAAGCAACATTTTTAAATCATATGGAAAATCAGTTAACAATAAAAGAATTGAGCACGACGATTCTGCGCGCGAAGGAATTGGGGATCATTACCATTGTCTGTGCAGATACGCCAGAAGAAGCGACTGCGATAGCCATCCTTGATCCGGATATCATCCTTTGCGAACCGAACCATTTAGTGGGGACAGGAACATTGAGCGATGAGAAATATATCGCGGATACGATAGCCGCTGTTCGAAAAGTAAATCCAGATATCTTGATTATGGAAGGTGCTGGAATTACCTGTGGCGCAGATGTTCGTCGGTTGATCCGACTAGGTGCGCAAGGAACAGGGATATCTAGTACTTTGGCATTAGCCGAGAATAAAGATGAGTTGCTGTCCGATCTATTAGGAGCGTTGAAATAATTATAGGTAACGGATGTCAGTTCAACGTTTAAATGAAAAAGGAGCGTGAAAAAAAATGCCATTAGTAGATGGTAGTTTGTTAGTTGCATTTATTCAAGAAAAACAGGTAATGGGCGGCGCCTTCAATACGACCAATTTAGAGACAACAGTGGGAATCTTAGAAGCGATTGAAGAAACTAAAATTCCTAGTTTTATCCAAATTGCTCCTTCCAACATTGGACTAGCAGGTTATGAAGGAATTGTGGAAATGGTCGAGCGTCAAGCTCAATTCATGGACACGCCTGTTGCATTGCATTTAGACCATGGAAAGAAAATGGCGGATTTTAAAGCGGCGGTACGTGCAGGATTCAATTCCGTAATGATTGATGGTGCCGAGTTTGATTTTGAAGAAAATATTCGTTATACCAAAGAAGCCGTAGATTTTGCCAAAGCCTATGGTGTTCCAGTCGAAGCCGAGCTTGGTGCGATCAAAGGAAAAGAGGATGATCATGTCAGTGAAGCAGATTGTAAAACAGATCCGAAGCAGGTAAAAGAGTTTGTGGAACGAACTGGCTGTGACCTCTTGGCGGTCTCTGTTGGTAATGTCCATGGGATGGATGAGGAACCGCGGATTGATTTTGACTTGTTGGCGGAAATTGCTGAAGAATCACCCGTTCCTCTAGTGATTCATGGCGGGTCCGGGATTCCTTCAAGCGATTTACAGAAAATGAAAAATTATAATGTCGTTAAAATAAATGTGGCTAGTGAATTACGCCAAAGTTATATTCAGAGTATTGGCCATGCCTATGATAGCAATCACACCGAAGCCAATTTAATCGCAGTTCTGACAGATGCTAAAAATTCAGTTCAGAAGAAAACAGTAGAAAAAATCAAAGAACTAAATAAATAATCCGATAAATAAGTCAGCAAACGAATAAGTTTGTTGGCTTTTTTTTCAATGTTCGATTAATTAAAATCAAAAAAATTTATTTTATTTTAGCGAAAAAAATTTATATTTTGACTAAAAATATTTGTGTTAACGAATCCGTACCTATATGATGGAGAAAAGAATAGTCAGAAAATATAGTCATTCTATAGTGGGGGAGAAAAAAATGAAAAAGTTGAAATTGGTTATGGTAGCTGCATTCGCGTTGGTGCTTTTTGCTGGGTGTAAACAGAAGCCGCAGGAGGAGTTTACAGCGGAATTAGCGAAGCAAAGTGAAATGAATGCTGGTACTTATTCGCTCGTGATTGATAAGCTGACGATTGCGGGTGAGAGTGAAGATGCACGGACTCGTGCTTCGATGGATTTAGGCGCAAAAATGATCAGCGGAACGAAAATTTCAGGCAATTATTTAAAGGATAGCGAGAAAAAACGGATTGCGATGGACATGAACATTGATGTTCTAGGTCAGAAGATACCGATGGATTTCTTTATGGATCAGAAGAAAAAAACAATGTACTTAAGTACTGGTTTTATGACAGAAACAGTGAATATCATGAAGGAATTCAATGCAGAAATGACTTTTGATGCGAAAGAAATTGAAAAGCTAGAAGGCAAATATGTTCGAATGACTGAAGAGGATATGAAGAAGAGCGCCAATAGCAAGACGGATACAAGTTTTGCCTATGAAAACTTTGATTGGGAGTTCTTAGGGAAGTATCTGAATACGTTAGATGCTGATTCTTTTGAGAAAAAGGATGACACAATCAAACGTACCTTTACAAAGAAGGATATCAAAGGCTATATTGACTATGCCAAAGAGAATGGCAGTAAGGAAGACAAGAAGGCCGTTAAAGAGCTGGAAAAAAATCTTGATGATCTGACTAAATATGAACAAACAACAACCTTAAATACAAAAAAACACACACAGAAGACCACCATGAAAATCACTGCAAAAAACGATGATAATACAGTTTCGATGGATTTGACGATGAACAGTCAGGCTAAAGACTCTAAGAAAAAAATTACATTGCCAAAATCAGCTGATACGATCTCAATGGCGGAGTTCCAAAAAATCTTAGATGATGCTCAGAAGAACGAATCGTTGGTTTCAGAGGAAGACTTCAATGAGTTATTAGATGCAATTAGAAGAGGCGGAGGTCAATTTAATCAAGATCAAATTGATCAAATCAAACGTACCTATAAACCATACTTGACTGATGAACAATACAAACAGCTTGAAGAAGCCTTGAACCAATCCATGCAAACGGCAGCATAAATCTGTAAGACCAATTCTTGCTAGAGGATTGGTCTTGCTTTTTGTTTTTTTCAGGTGCTGGTAAAGATAGGCTTCATCAAAAAAAGCGTTCACATTGCTTTTGCAAGTATGCTAAACTAATCATGACGACAATCACAAATAGTAGATAAGGGGCGATTTTGGTCCGGCGCACTAGTCATTCCGTAATTAAAGGATTTTAGTGAAACGTGGAAAAGCATTCTGACATTGAATAAACTGAAAATTTTCGCAAGAAAAGACAGTTTATTTGGTGTGCAGAGCTTTTTCATGTTTTTTTGTTGTCTGTTGGATTGTCGTCAGTGAGAAAGAGGAATAGAAAATGATGGAATTCATTAAAAAGGATGTAGCAATTTTTAGTCAAAGCAAGGATTCAATCTGGTTAGATGTCCATTTAGCACCGCAAATGTTGGCCGCCCACTTAGATACTGAATTTGACGGAGCCACCAGAAATGCCAACTATCTTGATCAGTCCATGAAGTGGCTGACGCAAAAATTTCCAGCTCAGGATTTTCCAAGGCTGCTGGATTTGGGCTGTGGACCGGGAATTTATGCTGAACGGTTTTACCAGGCTGGCTATCGAGTTAAAGGGATTGATTTTTCGTCATTGAGTATTGATTATGCCAAACGATCTGCCAAAGAAAAAGGATATGTGATCGATTATCAATGTGGCGATTATTTGAATACGGATTTAGGGAACGAGTATGATCTGATCGTCCTAATCTATTGTGATCTAGGTGTCTTTTCACCAAAAGATCGTCAATATGTATTCGAAAAAGCCTACGGTGCGTTGAAAAAGGGTGGTCGTTTCATTTTTGATGTGTTCACCCCCAAAAAATATGCGGATTTTGAAGCAACAAGTGATTGGAAACTGGAAGAGAATAATTTTTGGACAAAGGATCTTTGTCTACATTTATCGGCGCAGAAGGATTATTCTGGAACTAGGACCTATTTGGATCAGCATTATTTGATTTATCCCGATTTGATCAAGGAATTCTTCATTTGGGAGACTGTTTTTAATCGAGAAGAAGTATTGGCAGAATTGCAGGCGGTTGGTTTTACGAAGAATGAAGTATTTGATGACATTCGGGGAAGATCATTTACAGAAGATTCGGAAACCATTTGTTTCGTCGTTGAAAAATAGTTTTTCTTCGAGGTAGTGATAAACAACATAACAAAGAAATTGGTGATACATTCGGCTCTTGTTTAAGACAAGGTCAAAGATATCACCAATTATTTTAGTAAGAGTGATTAATGAAGGAGGATGGAAAGCATAAAACCAACAAGGTCGAAAAAGTAATGAACAGCAAAACTAGTAAGAATAGAATTGGATTGTTCATAACTTCGATTAAACCAAAATCTAGCAGAACCTTGGAGTACAATCACTTGAAAGATGGTCAATACGACAGAACCGTTGAAATAAGTCCAGTAATGTATCAGGCCAAAGATAATACTAGCAAGGATATTCGCTACTAAGGGAGAAACCTTCACTTTGAATAAATTATAGAAATAAATACTAAACAGCTCTTCGCCAATCAATGCGAAAGGCATAATCAAGAAGAAGAACCAAATCGGATTACTTGCTACAGGGTTGCCTTTATGAGTATGAGTGATTGCAACAATCACTATACTTAAGACGAAAGAAAAAACTTGGGTGAGTAGGAAATACTTGATAAAGTTTTTCCAAAATTTCACTGGTTTTTGATACAGTTTTTCATATGCGTTAAAACCAAAGACGAGGCTATAGGCAATCGAGCCAAAAATCAATAAAGAAAAGTAGCCAATATATGGAATAGAAATAAAGTGGTTTGCGTTACTAACGAGGTAAAAACCAATGCCCACTAAAAGGGTTGCGAATAGGACCTTGGAATAATTCAATTGTTTCGTCATTTTTTTCCTCCTACAAAAGGTTCGTTTGTTTTTTTGAATAAAAATAGAGCGGATAAGAAAAGGATGATACCAGAGATTGTTAAAAATAAGCTTTGATGAGTTGATGAGCCTGTTTTAGGAAGCCGTTTATTGTCAGAAAATACTGGCGTTTCCGATTGGGTCGGATGACTTACATTTAAATTCTCAGTGGAATCAGCATACGGTTTTTCCGTTGTTACGCCCGTACTGTTTTTTTCGGGGAGAGTCGCTGATTCGTTTTTTAGTTCGGGTACTTTTTCTGTATCCTGTATGACTTGCTTGGCAGGTGATTCGTTGTTGGGTAGTGTTTCGATCACACGTGTTTCTGATTTATTGACAGACCCATCTTTTATTATTGGTTCTAGTGTAGTTGAGCTCCCCTCAAGTGTTTCTACGCTTGATGTGGTAGTGTTTGTCGGTATTTTTGTTGATACGTCAGAAAAAGAAGTGCTTTCAGGGACTGTCGTTGGTTCGGTATAAGGTTCAGGGGTTACTTCACCGTTATCACTATACCAACGTTTGCCATCGCGATAAAGATTTAAGCTCTCACTGTTATTGTTATGTAAGTTTAGGTGGTTCGCGTCATTTGTTTTATCACTTTCGTAAAGTACGCCGTTTATGACATATTTTTGTGTTGCTGGTTCAGACGTTTCTGTTGTGCTGCAAAAAGCACGGAGCGGTGAGGCACCGATTAGTGAAAGTGTAAGTCCAAAATAAAGAGCGATTTTTTGTTTAGTAGTGTTCATCTCAAAAATCCTTTCCTGTTGCTGTAACAGTTTTTTGATACTTGTTAGTTGTATCACAGGAAAATATATTTTTTTGATTAGGTCTTGTATACTGGACCATTTTTTACAAAAGAGACTCTAGTTCTTTCGCAAGAGTTTGATGGTCCAATTCATAGAGAAGTGCCAAGAGACGTTCACATTCTTTTTGTTCCTTTGGGTGACCTCGTTTTATCTGGAGGACATAACTAAAGAATTTTGCACACAGTCGATGGAAGAATTCCTTATACTCGGTACTTAACAGGAATAACTGCTCGATCAATACTTCCGCGTAATCTAACTGGTTTTCATCAAGCGTTTCCCGAATTAGATTCACTAATAGACTGCAAAAAATCTCTCTGCCACGATCATAATTTTTATAGAGTTCTAAAGACTTTGAAAGCTGTTTGAAGAAAATTAATTGCTTCTCTCCGTCAATGAATTCCAATGTATTGGCAAATAATTGAATTTCCTGCAACGTCCAAGTTTGCAGGTTCGTCAGATACTGAATGATTGTCGCCTTGTCCTCTGGTAAAACGACATCAGCAGTATAGCTACCTGTTCGATTAGTCGCTTCAATGATCCGAATACGAGAGCGAACCTCTGCTGCATGAACAGTAGCGATGGCTCCTTGTTGTTCCTTCAGCTCATGGAATAGCTGGTAAAGGGCGGGAAGATCATGGTTATTGCTGTAATTGGAGTAACGAAAAATATAATTGGCCTGCTCATTCAACCGATAGTCCTGACTAATATAAATAAACTCATCCATATCTAGTGAAAGGCGCTCTAAAATATCTAACAGCAAAGTAGCTGAGATACTATGATTGCCTTTTTCAAATTCAATCGCATAGGATTTTGAAACGATACCGAGATAGACTTCTTTTTGGGTCAGTCCCTTGCTGAGCCGAATTTTTCTTACCACTTCACCATGATACATGGGTTCACCAACTCTCCTATTATTGCCGTTAGCATAGCATATCTCGATTGAAAACTGGTTCTAGATGTTTAGTAGAAAGGTCGAGTTCTCTTTTGTTTCTTGCTATAATGAAAAGAAAACGAGGTGCAAGATGAAAACAATCGGTTTATTGGGCGGCATGAGCTGGGAAAGTACGGTCACGTACTATACCCGAATCAATGAATTAGTGAATCAACAATTAGGAGGCCTGCATTCGGCGAAAATCAAACTGGCAAGTGTTGATTTTGAAGAGATTGAAAACTATCAGACCGCTAATGAATGGGAGAAAAGCGGAGAGGTTCTTGGGAAAGAGGCACTAAGATTAGAACAAGCAGGGGCTGATTTTCTGTTGATTTGTACGAATACGATGCACAAGGTTGCGCCACAAATTGCCGAGTATTTATCCATCCCGATCCTGCATATTGCAGATGCGACAATTGCAGAGCTGCAAGCGAAACAAATCAAAAAGATTGCATTGTTGGGAACGAAATATACAATGACGCAAGACTTTTATAAACAAAAAATCATTGATAGCGGGATTGATGTCTGGATTCCGAATGCCGCCGATATTGAGACCGTCAATCAAATTATTTTTGCTGAATTGTGTCAGGGAAAGATTTCGGCAGAATCAAAGGAAAAATTTCTTGGGGTGATCCAGAAAGCACTGGAAGCTGGAGTGGAAGGTGTCATCTTAGGCTGTACGGAAATCGGTCTGCTGATCCAGCAGGCGGATGTTACGCTTCCCGTCTTTGACACGACGGAAATCCATTCTCAAAAAGCCGTTGAATACGCGTTGTCAGAATAATCGGAGGACAGGATGGAGACGATTCTTTTTGCACCAGCAACCTTTAATCTAGCGGAAACTACGCGGATGATCGAGATTGCAAAGGTGATGCGTAAGCAGTATCATTGTGTCTTTTGCGGTTTTTCCGAAACCTATCTGGAACTGATCAAAGAAGCCGATTTTGCGGTTTCTTTATTGAGCCCTGAACTGACACCGCAGCAGGAAGCCGCGATTATCAAATTTGATCAAGGAAAAAGCATGAAGAATCCATTCACGACGGAGTTAGTCGCTGAACGTGTCGCCAGTGAGTTAGAGCTGATCGAAAAGGTGGCTCCTCGAGTGATTGTGACCGGCAGTAATGTGACGATTTTTTTATCCGCTCGCATCCGTAAGATTCCTCTAGTCTACGTTAAACCAGTGGCGATGTCGCGTCCGCACCTTAATCAAGCGGCCATCATTCCTAGTCAGTTGGAGAAAGAGTATCTTCCGAAAAAAATACTGTGGTCCCTTTTTCTAAAAGTCTCAAAACGACTAACTTGGAAACCGCGTGCCTTCAAGCAAGTTGCGGCCAACTATCAACTAGAATTACCAAAATACACATTAGATATGCTGGACGGTGACTTGAATTTGATTACCACACTTCCTGAATTCACCAAAGAGTTGGTATTTCCCAGTAATTACCACTCGGTTGGTCCGATTTTTGCCCATCTGCCTTGTGAGCTTCCGGCAGAAGTGCTGCGGGTAATTGACGAGGCACGTCAGAAAAAGAAAACCGTCGTCTATTTTGCTATGGGGAGTTCTGGGAATCGGTCATTGATCGAAAAGCTGTTGGCTTATTTTGTTACCACCGATTTTGAAGTGATTGCGCCGATTAAGCATTATTTGCCAGAGAACTTTGTTGCCGGAAATATCCATGTGTTTGATTGGCTTCCGGCTTTGGAGGTTTCCAAGTTAGTAGATTTTTCTGTGATCCATGGTGGGGAAGGCACGGTGCAAACTGCCTGTTCATCGGGTAAACCATTTATCGGGATTGGTCTGCAGTACGAACAGGAAGTCAATGTCGCCTATTGCCAAACTTTCGGCAATGCCCTCGCGTTACCGCCAAATAAACTGACAGCAAAAAGCTTCTCCCGCAGTATTAAGAAACTGCAATCAATTGATTTTCGGAAAAAGGCAGAAGAAATGCAACGGGTGATGGCGGAAGTGGATGGAGCGAAAGCTGCGCCAGAAATGATCAAGCGTTATTATCTAAAATAAAAAACCAGCTAGATCTTCAATGACGAAGCTCTAGCTGGTTTTATGTTAATGTCTTTTTTTATATTTCCCCATGAAGAGTCCCGCAATTAATCCAACAGCTCCTAAGCTTAACAACACCACGATGGTGATGAAGCTCATTTCGATAATGTTGTAGACACTTGTTTGATTAGCGATCGTATTTGTGGCAATCACGGTTGGGATTGCCAGTAAAGAAGCAGCACCTAAACAGGAACCCATGTTCCAATGCAAGATTTTACGAATGCCGATATTGATCCATAAATAAGCGATCCAAATCAGTGCAATTGGAATCCCGATCGGCCACAGCCAGTGGATTGGAGTATCTAAGAAGTAGTTATTCACTGTTCGTTCAACAACCATGAAGAATGGAATAATTAATACGGTGAATACAGATACCGAGTGGATCACCCGATAATTTTTACTGAAAAGCAAAGCATCCAATAAAGAACCACCAAGAATTAAGGCGCTTCCAACAATTCGAAACCAAGTAAATTGTTGATCAATTGCGAAGTTTGTCACACCAGTTACCGCGAATGCTAAAATGAATAAAATCCAGAAAAATTTTCTAACACCCGTTCCCTTTTTAGCCAAATTGTTCATTTGTTACCCTCCCTATCTAGATCGCATCTCCCATATAAATCCATGATCCCGATTGAATTTCAAGACTTAAGAGCCGTTCTTTTCTAAAGTATAGCAACCATTCAGCTGATTTAATATCAGACCTACGACTCATTTTTCTCTACGACTATAACTAAATATTAGAATCAACTTTGTCTTAACTTGACGGTAAAATTTCTATTTTTTGCTCTATTTCAATGAGGTTCAATAAATTTGATTGGAGGGTTTTCATTTGCATGCTTTAAGAATTCTTTTGGCGTGATCCCAAACTCTTTTTTAAACGCTTTCAAAAAATGGGCATAGGAGTTGAATCCGCACTTACTGTAAACATCAGAAGAACTTTTATACTGCTTTAAGAGTTGTTTGGCATAAAGTAATTTCTTTTTTAGGACAAATTGATGGAAGGTGAAGCCTGTGTGTTTTTTAAACTCTCGCGTGATATAGTATTTGCTTACATAAAAATTTTGTTCCATTTCCTCCAGAGTCAACGGATGGGAGAGATTTTCTGTGATGAAATGAATCATCTCGACAATTCGTTCATTTTGAATGGTTGGCAGGGCTTGGTTTTCTTGGGTATCTTCTTCGACCAATTGATTCAAATGCAGCATATAATTAACCAGCTGTTGTTCATAAAGGATATCTGAACCATAACTCTCCTGAGTAGGCTTTTCATCGACAAAACGGAGCAGTTCATGCAATTTCTCCGGTTTTAACTGTAAAACCTTGCTTCGTTGCTCTCCTACAGGGTGGAAGCAGGCTTCGAGATTGGTCCATTCTGTTGAACGATCACGTAAAAACTTTTCTGTTAGAAAAATATAAACACGTTCAAAATAATCAGTACTTTGTTTCATAATACGGTGAAGATCATTATAATGAATCAGCAGGACTGTTCCTGGGACGATATCAAATTGCCGATTGTCCAAATAAAAAGTTGCAACACCTTCCAAGGTAGCGTGTACTTCGTAAAAATCATGGTAATGATATACAGTCTTTTCGTTATTTACATTGTCCTTTACATGATAGATCTCATATTGATCAGAAAGCATGGTATTCACATAATACTTTTTCTTATTATGGTGGGTCATGTCATCACTCCTAGTGAATTTTTGAACAATCGTTGCTTATTATACTGTACTTTTGTGAAGGCAGGTAGAGAAATAAATAAAATTCCTTTCGTTATCTTTCGTTAATTCCATTAAACATCAGTAAAGAGTCGAGTGGTTCAATTTTTTAAAATTCTGCAATTTTTGACAGTTTTAAATCAAAAAATGCCATATTTAAAAATAGGATTCCTTGCTAAACTATCTTTTGTAAGCAGTTACAACGAATCATTTCATACGATTAGTTGATCTTTTTAAGGAAGAAGGAGTGTTTTAGCATGCAACAGATGGAAACTCGTTATACTCATAGTCCATCGGATATTCGTCATTATTCAACAGAAGAATTGCGAAAGGAGTTCTTAGTAGAAAAGGTTTTTATCCCCGGAGAGATCAGCCTGACGTATAGCCACAATGATCGAATGATTTTTGGTGGAGTTACACCAACGGATAAAACGTTGGAAATCAAACTCGCTCAAGAGCTAGGCGTCGGTTATTTTCTCGAACGAAGAGAATTAGGAATTATCAATATTGGCGGTCCAGGGGCGATTGAAATTGATGGGCAAAAGGATACGATGAAAAAGCAAGATGGGTATTATATTGGGAAGGAAACAAAGCATGTAGTCTTCTCTTCAGAAGATCCGTCAAATCCGGCGAAATTTTATATCAGTTGTGTTCCAGCACATAAAAAATATCCTAATGTCAAAATTAGTATTGATCAAATCAAACCGATGGAGACAGGTGAAGGCGAAACGTTAAACGAACGCAAGATTTATCAATATATTCATCCAAATGTTTGTGAGAGCTGTCAGTTGCAGATGGGTTATACCATTTTAGAACCTGGGAGTGCTTGGAATACCATGCCGTGTCATACGCATGAACGTCGAATGGAGGCTTATGTGTACTTTGACTATGCAACTGAGGACACGCGAGTCTTTCACATGATGGGTAAACCAGATGAGACGAAACATTTAGTGGTGGATAATGAACAAGCGGTGATCTCGCCTAGCTGGTCGATTCACTCAGGTGTCGGGACCAGTAATTATTCCTTTATTTGGGCAATGTGCGGCGAAAATATTACCTATACGGATATGGATATGGTAGAAATGGATCAATTAAAATAAACAAGTAAAAGGAGCAGGCGAACAATGGATTTTAATATGGAAATGTTTCGATTAGACGGGAAAATTGCATTGGTTACAGGTGCGGTCTATGGGATTGGCTTTGAGATTGCTAAATCATTAGCAGCAGCTGGAGCAACAATCGTTTTTAACAATTTGGATCAGACTTCTGTCGATCAAGGTTTGGAAAACTATAAAAAAGAAGGCATCAAAGCCTATGGCTATGTCTGTGATGTTACTGATGAAACAGCGGTAAATGTGATGGTCAAAAAAATCGAAGAAGAAGTCGGTGTGATTGATATTTTAGTTAACAATGCTGGAATCATTAAACGCATTCCGATGTTAGAAATGTCAGCTGAGGATTTCCGTCAAGTAGTCGATGTTGATTTGAACGCACCATTTATCGTATCTAAAGCCGTTTTACCGTCAATGATCAAAAAAGGACATGGGAAAATCATCAATATCTGTTCTATGATGAGTGAGTTAGGTCGAGAAACAGTGGCTGGATATGCTGCTGCTAAGGGCGGACTAAAAATGCTTACTAAAAATATTTGTTCAGAATTCGGGGAAGCAAACATCCAGTGTAATGGGATTGGGCCTGGATATATTGCCACACCGCAAACAGCGCCTTTAAGAGAAAAACAAGCGGACGGTTCACGCCATCCATTTGATCAATTTATTGTATCGAAAACACCAGCAGCTCGTTGGGGTGAACCAAGCGACTTAGCAGGACCAACGGTGTTCTTGGCTTCAAATGCCTCTGATTTTGTGAATGGGCATATTCTCTATGTTGATGGCGGAATTTTGGCTTATATTGGTAAGCAGCCTTAAAGTTACGTTTCATGAGGATAAGAACAAATGATTCTTATCCTCTGCTATTTACGATCAGCAACTTTTGCGAGTTTTTGATCAATTTACGACATTTATTGTGATCTTTTTACTTGTTATTCTATTCACATTAAGGAAATGAAAGCGATTTATTGAGGAGAGAGAAATGGCAATTATTTTAGAAGAACTATTCATACCCAAGGATACAGTCAAAGAAAAGATTGATCTATTAATTGATAATCTGACAACAATTAAAGACAGCAGTGGAGAATTCATCCTAGATTTTGATGGATTGAAGGTCGATGATAAAAGCTGGACCATCTGGAATTGGCCACAGGGAGTGGGCTTATACGGTATTTACAAAAATTATCGGATAACTAAAAATCCAGCCGCTTTGAAAGTCGTTACTGATTGGTTTGAGGCTCGCATGGAGGAAGGCGCACCGCCAAAAAACGTTAATACGATGGCACCTCTATTGACGATGGCTTATTTGTATGAGGATACACAAGACACACGCTATATCCCTTATTTAGAGCAATGGGCTGAATGGGTGATGCACGACATGCCGCGAACAAAGGAAAATGGACTGCAGCATGCGACTTATGGGCCTGAAAACAAGAATCAGCTGTGGGATGATACGTTGATGATGACGGTTTTACCATTAGCGAAAATCGGAAAATTGTTTAATCGTCCAGAATATTTAGAAGAAGCTCGTTATCAATTTTTGATTCACATAAAATATTTGATGGATAAGAAGACTGGCCTATGGTATCACGGCTGGACATTCGAGGGGAACCACAATTATGCAGAGGCTTTTTGGGCACGTGGTAATTGTTGGTTAACTATTGCAATTCCAGAAATTATCGAAATTTTGGAATTGCCAAAAGAAGATGCTTTACGGAAGTTCTTGCTTGAAACCTTAGAGGCCCAAGTTAGAACGTTAGCAGAATATCAAGCCGAAAGCGGGTTATGGCATACTCTGATCGATGACCCAACTTCTTATGAAGAATCTTCGGCAGCAGCTGGATTTGCTTATGGCATCTTGAAGGCAGTGCATAAAAATTATTTACCGAAGAAATATGAGAAAGTTGCGTATCAGGCGATCGAAGGACTATTAGCGCAAATTGATGAAAATGGCACGGTGCAAAATGTATCAGTCGGGACAGGAATGGGAGACAGTTTAGATTTCTATAAAAATATTGGGATCACAGCGATGCCATACGGACAATCCTTAACGGTCTTATGTCTGACTGAGTTGTTAGTTTCTTACTGCTAAAGAAAAAGGAGCAAAACGATGAAAATTAGATCATTGATTTTAACAGCAGCAGCACTAGTTACAACGACATCTTTATTAAGCGGCTGCAGCAATACGAAAGTTGCGGCAGCTGACGAACAGGCGATAACACTCCGCTATGCCTATGCTTCCAACAGTCAACCCGTCGTTGATTCAATGAAGGAGTTCGGTCGACTAGTAAAGGAAAAGACAAATGGAGCAGTCGAAATCGAATATTATCCAGATGCGCAATTAGGTGGAGAAACTGAATTGATCGAGCTGACCCAAACGGGAGCAATTGATTTTACTAAAGTAAGTGGTTCTGCGTTAGAAAGTTTTTCGAAGGATTACTCGATCTTTGGCATTCCGTACCTATTCGATGATGAAGAGCATTTCTTCAAAGTGATGGAAAACGAAAAAATCATGAATGAAATCTATCAGTCAACCAATGACCTAGGCTTTGTAGGTTTAACTTATTATGATTCTGGGCAACGAAGCTTTTATATGACCGAAGGACCAATCAACAGTCCAGCGGATTTAAAAGGGAAAAAGATTCGGGTTATGCAAAGTGAGACTGCGATCAAAATGGTTGAACTGCTTGGTGGATCAGCGGTTCCGATGGGAAGCAATGAAGTGTACACCTCGTTGCAATCAAACTTAATCAATGGTGCGGAAAATAATGAGTTCGTTTTATTTACGGCTGGTCATGGCGGAGTAGCGAAATATTACTCCTATGATGAACATACCCGTGTGCCAGATGTGGTGATAATGAATGATTCGGTCAAAGAACGTCTAAGCGCAGAACAATACAAAGCGGTAGAAGAAGCCGCAAAAGAATCGACTGAATTTGAAAAGAAAGTCTTCAAAAAAGCGATCGAGGAAGAAAAGAAGATTGCGACCAAGGATTATGGTGTTCAATATAACGATGTCGACAGCGCGCCGTTCCAAAAGCTCGTTCAACCATTACACGATGAATTTAAGAACAATGAATACTATCGTGAACTATATCAAGAAATTCGAGCATTAGCAGAAGGGTAGGAGAAGTTAAATGAAAGCGTTTAGAAATGTGCTGGACAAAATCATGGAGATTATATGCTCTACAATCTTAGCGGCAATGGTTTTGCTTGTCCTGTATCAAGTGTTTGCTCGAAAGGTCTTGAACGATCCCAATACAGTTACGGAGGAATTGGTTCGCTTCGGTTTGGTTTGGGTTGCGATGCTAGCGTCAGCTTATGTCGTGGGAAAAAAGGGTCATTTATGTGTCACCTTGCTAAGCGATAATTTGAATGAAAAGGGGAGACGGTTTTTGGAGATCATCGTTCAGGTTCTCTTTCTATTGTTTGCCGCAGTCATCATGATTTATGGCGGTTGGCAGGCATCCTTAGTAACGATGGGACAAATTTCTCCTTCGTTATCGATTCCTATGGGGTATGTTTACTTAGCAGTTCCAGTATCAGGAGCGATTATGCTGGTGTATAGTTTGATGAACTTATTCGATAGAACACCTCAAACAGTTGAAAGTGAGGCGGAGTAGTTATGGCTTTAGAAGCTGGTCTGATTCTTTTTGTCATTTTTGCAATTTTGTTAATCGTTGGAATGCCGATTGCAATTAGTATTGCTGTTTCTTCAATTTGCACCTTGTTGTTAGTGATTCCTTTTGAAAATGCGGTCTTTACCTCTGCGCAAAAAATGGTCTCTAGTTTAAATAGCTTTTCACTGATTGCCATTCCTTTCTTTGTACTGTCAGGAATCATAATGAATAATGGCGGAATAGCGGAAAAATTAGTGAACTTTGCGATGCTGTTTGTTGGACGAATCCCTGGTGGTTTAGCACATACCAATGTTTTAGGAAATGCGCTTTTTGGCTCAATGTCTAGTTCTGCGATTGCTGCTTCCACAGCGATAGGCGGAGTGCTGGTGCCTCAACAGGTAAAAGCTGGCTATGATCGAAAATTTGCTACGGCAGTAAATATTGCCTCGGCCCCTACTGGAATGGTGATACCGCCTAGTACGGCCTTTATCATGTATTCATTAGTTGCTGGTGGAGCGTCTATATCAGCTCTTTTCATGGGTGGTTATCTTGTTGGGGCATTGTGGTGTATTGGGATTATGGTCGTTGCCTTTGTCCATGCGAAACGTAACAACTACAAAACAATCAAAGGATCTGAAAAGGGGACGGTGGGAAAAGTTTTAAAAGAAGCGATTCCTAGCGTAATGTTGATCGTAATTATTATCGGTGGGATTCTTTTTGGTCTGTTTACAGCAGTCGAAGCCTCAGCGATCGCAGTAGCATATTCCTTGTTGATCGCGATGTTTTACTACAAAACGATCACTGTCAAAGATATTCCTCAAATGCTGGTAGAAGCGGTTAAAACAACAGGGACGATCTCGTTCTTGCTAGCCACTTCATCAATGATGTCGTTTGCGATGGCCTTTACTGGGATTCCCCAAGCCATCAGCGGAGCGATCTTAGGATTAACAACCAACAAGATCATCGTACTATTGTTGGTCAACATTGTCTTATTGCTTGTTGGAATGTTTATGGATGTAGGTCCAGCAATTTTGATCTTTACACCGATCTTTTTACCGGTGGTGACAAGTGTTGGAGTGGATCCAGTTCATTTCGGGCTGTTTTCGATCATGAATTTATGTGTAGGGTCAATCACGCCACCTGTAGGAACTGGATTATACGTAGGTGCCAGTGTGGGAGGCGTCAAGGCTGAACAAATGCTGAAACCGTTAATCCCATTTTATGTCGCTATCTTAGTGATTTTATTATTGATAACCTATTGTCCAGCGCTTGTCATGTGGCTGCCGAATATCGTGGGGTAGAAAATGTTAAATTTAGCTATTCGTGGACATGATCTATCTAACGTAACCACCGTGGAAGCACTCGCTGAAAAAACACAAGTACAGAATATTCAAACATTGCAATTGGCACTAGGCCTTTCTTTTCCGGATTGGCCTAGTGATGCTGAAAACTTAAATCCTGGGTTAGGACAAAGCGTTAAGGGGATTTTGCGGAAAAGAAATATTCAAGTAGGAATTTTAAGCTGCTATATCAATATGATCCATCCTGATAAAACATTACGGGAAGCGGCGTTAACGAAATTTGAAAGTTACGTCCGCCATGCACGCTATTTTGGCGCGACGATGGTGGCGACTGAAACGGGAAATGTGCTGCCGGAGATTTGCTATACAGAGAAAAATTTTACCGATGAAGCCTTTGAAGAGATGGTTCAAGTGATTAAGCGCTTGGTCAAGGTTGGAGAGGAACAACAGATGCTGATCGGAATTGAACCGGGCTTGAATCATCCTCTGTACTCGTTAGATCGGGTAGAACAATTAATCCAACAGATCGATTCGGATTATTTAGGCATCATCTTAGATCCAACGAATTTGATCACCAGCGAAACCTATCAAAATCAAGTTACTTTGGTTGAACAAGCCTTTGAACGATTTGGTGAAAAAATCGTTGCGGTTCATTTGAAGGATTATCAAATTCAAAAGGACAAGCTTATTCCAGTAAATCTAGGTTCTGGGGAGATTGATTACCCAGCAATCTGTCGTTTAATCGCTAAGAAAAAACCAGGGTTGTTTGTTGTATTAGAAGAGACGAAGGATCAAGCGATTCGAGAAGCGGTTCAATTAATTGAACAGGTATTAATAAAGGAGCGATAGTAGTGCAGCGTGTAGAACTAGTAAAAAAAATCGAGTCAGCCGGAGTTATTGCGGTTGTTAGGGGAACATCAAAGGAGCAAGGAAAAAAAGCATGTGAGGCACTAATTGCTGGAGGAATGAAGGGGCTTGAAATTACCTTTACCCTACCAAAAGCAGATGAGGTTATCGAAGAGCTGATTGCAAAAAGAACTGATACAAAGATCGTGATCGGAGCAGGGACGGTTTTAGATGTCATTACTGCACGCTTAGCGATTTTAGCAGGTGCCGAATTCATTGTGAGCCCTACCTTTGATCAAGCAACAGCTGAATTGTGTAACTTATATCAGATCCCTTATCTGCCAGGCTGTATGACGATTACAGAAATGAAAACAGCGCTAAAAGCAGGTGTAGATATTGTAAAACTATTCCCTGGTTCAGCATTTGGACCAGCTATTCTTTCAGCCTTTAAAGCACCTTTGCCGCAGCTTAACATCATGCCAACTGGCGGTGTAAGCAGTGAAAATTTAGCTGAATGGTTACGTGCAGGCGCGATTGCGGTCGGTGCCGGGGGCAAGCTGTTAGCACCTGCAGAAAAGGGTGACTATCAACAGGTAACAAAAAATGCGGAGGAATACATGAAAGAGTATCAACAGTTTAAGGAGACGGTAAATGAGTAAAGTTGTTACACTGGGAGAGATCATGCTGCGCCTTTCTACTGAGATTGGGCAGCGTATTTCAACAGCGCAGTCATTTCTTTCTCATTACGGAGGAGGCGAAGCAAACGTAGCGGCTTCTTTAGCTCAGTTCGGACATTCCGTGGTTCATGCGACAAAGGTCCCTGACAATTTGTTGGGGACTACGGTTATCCAGCAGTTAAGAAGACAAGGAGTGGATACCTCAGCGGTTTTAGTCGGCGGTCCACGTTTAGGAACATATTATCTGGAAACTGGGATTGGCAGTCGAGCTGCAAAAGTGATATATGATCGTGCAGGATCTAGCTTTGCACAAATAAGTAAAAATGAATGGTCTTCAGAACTTTTATCAGATGCAGAAATTTTGCATTTGTCGGGCATCACTGCCGCATTAACTCCTCAATGGTGTGATTTATTGGTTGAGCTGATGGAGATGGCTCATCAACAAGGCTGTAAGGTAAGCTTTGATGTCAACTATCGAGGGAATTTGTGGAGCCAAGAAGATGCTGGGACTGCTTTAACTAAATTATTGCCTCACGTTGATTATTGTTCCGCTGGAAAACTAGACGCGATTCATTTGTTAGGAATCGAACCGTGTTCTGAATCTGAAGATGAGCTCGTATATTATTATCAAGCTATAAAAGAAAAATACCCATCAATCGAAGGGCTGTATTCAACGAAACGTCTAGTTCATTCCGCTTCTTCACATGAATTGACAGGTACTTTTTGGCAAGCGGGATATTATGAGTCAAGTACGTACAAGCTAGACCCCATCGTAGACCGTGTCGGTGGCGGAGACGCTTTTTCCGCCGGAGTATTGCACGGGATATTGACTGGAATGAGTCCGCAAGAACTAATTGAATTTGCGACAGCAGCGGCGGCTTTAAAGCACACAGTCTGTGGGGACAGTAATCAGTTTACAGACAAAGAAGTCACCGCTTTTCTAATGAATAAATCTGGAGCAATCAGTCGATAAAAGGGAGGTTTCCTTGACAAAAAAGGCATTTAGAATGACACTGTATCCTGGAGCAATAAGCTATTCCATTTTCTTAGATTCAAAGAGCAATACTCTTTTCGGCTATCTTGAAATTGAAGATGAAGAAAAGTGGGCACTTGTTCCGACTACAGCGATCAATCGAAAATGGTGGACATACATGAAAGATTTAATGGAGACCAACACCGATGATTCACCAATCAGCCACGATTTGGAACAGGTTTTTGAGTTATAAATCAAAAGCGACAACCTTCGTTTCTGATTCCAATATAAATGAAAAGTCGACTCCAATTGAAAGACGTTCTTTCAATTGGAGTCGACTTTTTTAATTTAATGCCTTTTCTGCTTCTGTTTGAGCCATCTTCGCTGTTACATGTTCGTCGATCCGCAAGAATGGCAGATAGATGAACACACTTACTGCGATAATGATAATTTGCAGAACCGCAGCACGCCAATCGCCGCCGGTTGCCAAAAATCCTGAGATGACTGGTGGGGTCGTCCAAGGAATCTGAACAACCACATGATTGATCAGTCCTGCAGCTGTTGCAAAATAAGCGGTAACCAGTGAGAAGATTGGTGCCAAAACGAATGGAATAATCAAGCTCAGATTAAATACGATCGGTAGTCCGAAGATGATCGGTTCACTAATATTAAATAAGGCCGGTGTAACAGACAATTTAGCAAAGTCTTTATAATCCTTCCGACGACTGAATACGAAAATAGCGATCAATAGGGCGATCGTATTGCCAGATCCGCCCATCACGGCAAAGGTATCCTTGAAGGCCATATTGATAATATGCGGAATTTGTTCATGATTGGCGTAAGCAGCCATGTTTTCCTGCATATTTTGCAATAAGAAGGGATCAAGTAAGGAGCCGGAGATTACCGCCTGATGAATCCCAAAACCAAAGAACAAGTTCGCAATGGAGGTAATCAGCACAAACCCAGGCAAGCCAGTCGTTACATGACTTAGTGGACCTGTGATTGCCTTAGTAATTAAGCCGTTGACGTCCATGTTGAACAATTGATTCACACCGAAGGAAAGGATCGCAAACACTGTGACCGTGATCATAATCGGAATCAATACATTGAATGACTTCAGTACAGCAGGCGGGATATTCCCAGATAGCTTAATCTGTAATTTCTCATTCGTGGACAGTTTAATGAAGAGCTCAGTAGCTAACAGACCAACAAAGATGCCGACGAACATGCCAGAAGCACCCGTATGTGAGCCGGGAATTACACCAGTGACTTCGATTGCTTTTTTCGCATTTTCCGGCGTGAACATGGTTTTCATCGGTGTTAAGACGATAAACGTTGAGATCGATACTAAAACAGCTGCAATATGATTTGTATAATTTCTGCTGACACACATATGATAGGAAACTGCAGCGACGACTAATAAGGTCGTGATACTTAACGTACCGTTAGCAATGGACATGCCGATCTCTTGAATCTTCATTAAGGTTGCAGGCGCAATGATTTTCCCCATAAAGCCGGTTGGTTCTAAGATGACGTAGTTGATCAAGGTGACGAAACCAGCAAGCATCATGAAGGGCATGAAGGTAGCGAAGGCATCACGTAATGTCCGCATGTGGATTTGATTTCCTAGCTTCGTCGCGATGATACCGAAGCGTTCAAAGAGCTGTTCCTTTTTATTTGTTTTCTCCACGATAGATTCTCCTTTTTCATTATAAAGTTTTTGTAAGCACTTACCTTGATTACATAATAAAACGAATTTGAGATAAAGTAAATACCTTTTTTAAAAAATATATATCTTTGTCTTTAGGCGGATAAAAAAAGAGCCGATTTACTCAGCTCAAGGAATCAATTCTCTACAAAAACAGCTTCAAAAATAAAGTCTTGATACAAGTGACGCGTAATTGAATATTCAAAAGGGGTTCCATTTGCTAAAGAAACACTCTTTTCGACCTCGATCATAAAGTCGCCAACCTCAATCCCTAAGATTTTGGCATCAAATTCTGTTGCAAGCACCCCCTTCATCCAGACGTGAGAAGCATTAATTTCTAGATGTAGTTCATCACGAATATAGGAATAAACGGATCGTTTCAAGTGTTTTGGTTCTAATCCTGGAATAATCGAAAGCGGCATAAACGTTTGTTCTAAGGAATACGGCTGCTGATCAACAAAACGGCTGCGGATGATATTATAAATATATTCCTTCTCATTTAGCTGCAGCATTTCAGCCACTTTTTTAGAGGGGAGCTCAATCGAAAAGGTATGGATTTCTGAATCTACATGCTCTTCACCCACCACACTCATCAGACCCTCGTTAGGTCCAAAGACCTTTGAATTGTCGATTGGTTTACGCAAAACCTCCGTACCAAAGCCGCTTCGACTATGTAGAACGCCTTCTGAAACTAACATGTCCAACCCTTTTTTGACCGTTAGTTTACTAGTATTATACTGTTTAGCCAATTCAGTACCGGCTGGCAGCTTTTCTCCAATCGCGTATGTTCCGTCCTCGACCTTTCTTTTAACGTCTAAATAGACCTCCATATATTTTGCATTCTTTCTCATCGTCTCCTCCTTAAATAAGCAATTAAAGATATAAATAATTATATACTTTTCAAAGGTTTAAGCAATGCTTTTGCTAACAAAAGAATAAATAAAATTTAAAAGTATATTCTTTTGTTTTAAAAACTATTCCATTTATTTGGAAGCGATGTTATGATGGAGTGGCAAACAAGAAAGATCATTTTAGGATGCCGTTCTACTTGGTATCCGTAATATGAATGAGGAGGACACGAATGAATAAACAGCAATTAACCTTTCCAACGGATTTCTGGTGGGGATCGGCTTGGTCAGCAGAGCAATCAGAAGGGCGAGGGGAAACAGGAAAAGCAGAAACCGTTTGGGAACGCTGGTATAAGGAGCAACCCTATCGCTTCTATCAAGGAGTCAGTTCAGAAATGACCACCGACCATATTCATCGCTACAAAGAAGATGTCCAATTAATGAAACAAACAGGACACAACTCTTTCCGCGTCTCAATCTCTTGGGCACGGATGTTTCCAGCGGATGGTGTCGGTGAGGTCAATCCTAAAGCAATTGAATTTTATCGTGACCTATTTACCGAGATGAATAATAATGGTATCAAGGTATTTGCGAATTTGTATCATTTTGATATGCCGGCAGCGCTGCAGGATAAAGGCGGCTGGGAATCGCGGGAAGTGGTAGAGGCATACGTGAATTTTGCTGATACTTGTTTTCAAGAATTTGGGGATTTAGTTTATCATTGGTTCACCTTTAATGAGCCGTTGGGTCCGATCTTAGGTTCCTATTTAGAAGATTTCCATTATCCAAATATTATTGACTTCAAGCGTGGTGCACAAGCAGCCCACTTTACAGTCTTAGCTCATGCAAAGGCAATCGCAGCACATAAAAAGCGTAATCTTGAGAGTAAAATCGGCGTCATTTTAAACTTGAGTCCGACATTTCCACGTAGTCAAAACCCGGCGGATGTGAAGGCGGCAGAAATTGCGGATCTATTTTATGTCCGCAGCTTTCTAGACCCAATGGTTAAAGGTGTGTACCCTGAAAAATTAGTCGAGTTGCTGCGAGAATACGATCAGTTGCCGGTTGATTATACTGAAGAGGACATGACGTGCATCAAGGAGAATACCGCTCAAATCTTGGGCTTGAATTATTATGAGCCAAAACGAGTGAAGGCACGACTAACAGCTATCAATCCAGAAGGACCGTTTTTACCGGATTGGTTCTTTGAGAATCATGTGATGCCAGGCCGCCGGATGAACGAATACCGCGGCTGGGAAATTTACGAAAAAGGCATTCACGATCTATGCATGGATATCAAAGAAAACTATGGCAATATTGAAGCCTTTATCTCTGAAAATGGCATGGGTGTCGCCAATGAAGAGCGTTTTATGGATGAAACAGGCCAGGTGATCGACGACTATCGCATCGAATACATTCAAGATCATCTAGCTTATTTATGGAAGGCGATCAATGACGGCTGCAATATCAAAGGGTACCATCTGTGGACCTTTATCGATTGCTGGTCATGGATCAATGCCTACAAAAATCGTTATGGTTTAGTCTCACTTGATTTACCAACACAAAAACGGACAATCAAGAAAAGCGGAGAATTTTATAAACAATTAAGCGATCAAAATGGTTTTGAGTACGATGTGGATCGTTTAGTTTAATAAACGAGAAAACCAATCTGAAAGGGTTGGTTTTTTTGTTGGAATTTGTTTTTTTCGTGTGGAGAACGTTGTATCGATGGTTCTTCTTCTTTAAAATCTGAATTAGCACGTGACAACGAGGAGGAGCAAGGAATGAGTCAAAAAATCTTAGCCGTTGATATTGGCGGAACAGCAATAAAAAGTGGATTATGGCAATCCGATGGACTAGTCGAACTACCAAGTGTTGATACTCCAAAAACTTGGGAGGAAATGAAAGCGTATTTAAAAACATTGGTAGACGAGCATCAGATTACCGATGGTGTGGCGATCAGTGCCCCAGGCGCGGTGGATGCTGAAGCAGGGGTAATTTACGGGGTAAGTGCCGTTCCTTATTTGCATCGATTTCCGATTAAACAAGAATTGGCTGACTTTTTAGGTGTGCCTGTGTCATTTCAAAATGATGCAAACTGTGCCGCGTTAGCAGAGGTCTGGCAGGGAAATGCGCAAGGGCTAGGCTCAGTTGCGCTAATAATCATCGGTACCGGGATCGGCGGCGGTGTCATCATTGATGGAAAATTGCGGACGGGGGCGAATCTATTTGGCGGCGAGTTTGGCTATCAGATCATGAACCATGATACGCTGGAAACATTGAGCGATCTAGGCAGCCCGGTGGCGATGGCGAAACGCTATTCCAAGCTCAAAGCAGACGACCGTGAGTATACCAGCAAAGAAGTTTTTGATTTGGCTGAGGCGGGGGATGAAATGGCGAAAGAACAAATTGAGCAATTTTATAACGCTCTCAGTATTGGAATCTATAATGTATTGATCTCACTAGATCCCGATCGGGTACTGATCGGCGGCGGAATCTCGACACGAGCAGATCTATTGGTAAATCTGGAGGAGCGTGTACAGGAGCTGTTGTTGGAAAAAGGCGCGAAGGAATTGAAGTTGTCTATCATGCCTTGCAAATTCTTGAGTCAGGCGAATTTGATCGGTGCTGTTTATCAATTTATTACCGAACAGGAGTAAAAATAAAAACCACTTTCCAATGGGAAGGTGGTTTTTATTAGTCTGTTCGCATAAAAGGAAACGGCGCTTTGCTGATATTGCCGTACTCATCGGCTCTCAGGTAATCGACTTCAACATGGGGATACGCATCCAATTCTGCTAGATGATTCTTTATTACCGGAACTAACAGCAACAGATCAATTTCCACCTCTCGTAAGAGCTGTCTCGCTTGGGCCAAGGTTGCTGGCCGCCACTCATAATCGGGATAAAGAGTTGAAATGTTCTTGATCATATCTGCCGTAGCATAGTCTTTTGCAATAAAGCCCCATTCTTTATCTTGTGCAAATTGATAGCGATGGACAACAAGCAGTGCTTTCTTCATAGGATTTTCCTCAGATCGATTATTTTCTTTTATTGTACCTACTAAATGAGGCAATCTCAAATATTAAATGAAACGCTTTACTTCTTAAATTGTGCCTTTTGACTGGATTTACAGTGAAAGTTGGCGTAAATTACGAATGGGAATTTTCTAAACCTGTTTGAAACGTTGAAAGTGAGTGGTTTATTTGAGGAAATTAGATTTAGCGAAAACAGCATTGGTCGTCATTGATTTGCAAAAAGGCATCATGGGCACTGGCGCACTGAAGCCCTATTCAGCAAACGAGATCATTGAAAAAAATAATCAATTAGCCGAAAGTATAGAAAATACAGCAGGCTTAATTACGTTAGTTAATGTTGATCCAACAACGATGCGATTTTTAAATAAAGAAGACAGCGGCAAAGCGTATGGGAATGTTCCAGCTGATTTTACAGAATTCGTCATGCCTATCGCTGAGGATGAGGAGGCTAAGAATGTTCTTAAAGTAAAAAAACACAATCCAGGCGCTTTTTTCGGCACGGATTTGGATTTGCAATTGCGGCGACGAGGAATTGATACGATCATTTTAACCGGAGTAGCCACTGCTAATGGTGTATACGCGACTGCTTTAGATGCTTATCAATACGGTTATGATGTGATCGTAGTCGAGGATGCCTGCGGAGATCGTGAGGAAGAGCTGCATCACATTTTCTTTGATAAGATGTTTCCGAAACTAGGGCAAACAATCCAGACGGCGGAAATGTTGAAAGAAATCGAATCGGCGAAAAAATAAAACTAGAAGATGGCTCCCTAAAAGATCAGATTTTTAGGGGGCTGTTGCTAAAGAATGACAAGTCTGTATAATTTTAAATGTAAGCGCGAACAAAGGAGGGCTTGTAATGGAAAAACATCTAGTCAAAATAGCGCCATTCTTCGAAGCACGCATTTGGGGCGGCAAGCGGATGCTGGAAACCTTCAATTATCAGACCGATATTTATCCAATTGGGGAAGTCTACAATGTGGTTGCCTTGCCGGGAGCGGCGGACTGTCCAGTCGCTGGTACTGATCTGACACTTTCTCAGCTGTACACGCACTATCCAGATTGGTTTGAGTGCGAAACAGAAGAGCTGCCGATTCGCGTGAATTTGTTAGACCCGCTGGCTGATTTATCCGTCCAGCTCCATCCAGATGACGCTTATGCCTTGAAGCACGACAATTCACGAGGAAAACCAGAAGCATGGGTAATCCTAGATACACCCGCGGATGGCAAGATCGAGTTTGGTCACCATGCAAAAACCAAAGAAGAGTTTGCGAAATGGTCACATGCCGGCGATTGGGGCAAGTTGTTGAAATACTTGCCTGCTAAGAAGGATCATTTTATTGATATTCCCGCAGGCACATTGCACGCCATCAATCGCGATGTCTTGACCTATAACATTTCTCGTAATGCGGATTTGACCTATCGTTTGTATGATTACGGGCGAGTGGACCCAAATACCGGAGAAGAAAGAGAGTTACACATCGATAAAGTATTGGAGAATGTTTTAGTTCCGGATACTTCAGAAGGATTTGTTTGGATCGAGCCCTATCAACAGAACGGCTGTGAAATCACTGATTATTGGGATGAACCGGGTTTATATAGCTTGAGTCGGATTAAAACAAAAGAACAAGGAACCTATCAGCTTACTCGTTTTGCTTTTATCACCGTAGTAGCTGGTGCAGGTAGGGTGAATGGGGTCCCAATTTCGAAAGGGGAAACAGTCTTAGTTCCCGCGGGGATCGAGCACTTGGAATTTGCTGGAGTAATGGATATGTTTGTTGCCAGCTATCAAAATAAGGGGGCGTAAGATGGAGACGAAAGAAGTCGCCTACAGGGCGGCAATGGAGCTGGAGGAGACGTTGAAAAAAATTGATCAACAGCAGATAAATCAATTAGTTAACGAAATCAAACAGGCCAAAAGAATCTTTGTTTCAGGTGCGGGCCGCTCACTCTTAATGCTGAAGGGGTTGGCAATGCGTTTGATGCATTTGGGCTATGAAGTATACATCGTTGGGGAAGTGACTACGCCAGCCTTTTTATCAGAGGATCTCTTGATTCTTGCCAGTGCTTCAGGCGAGACCACTTCTTTAGTCAATACCGCAAGTAAAGCCAACAAAATCGGTGGTAAGATCATCAGTCTGACTATTTTTCCAGAATCAACATTAGCCAATTTATCTACGGGAATTATTCGAATTCCTGCTTACACTGACAAACTGCCGGAAAGTGACGAGAATCAAAAAGGGATTCTGCCGGGTGGAAGTATGTTTGAAGAAGCGGTTTTGCTATTGGCAGATTCTATGATCGTTGAACTAGCACTAGAACAAAAGGTGCCAACTGATCGAGCATTTGAAAAGCATGCGAATTTAGAATAGGGGGGCAAATAAATGAAGTTACAACTAGCAATCGACGAATTAACTCTTCCTGAAGCATTGGAAGCTCTGAAGAAAATCCATCCCTATATTGATATTGTTGAAGTAGGAACACCCTTTCTAATTGATGCTGGCCGCGAGGCTGTTCGCCAGATCAAAGCGACCTATCCGCAGCTTGAGGTGCTGTGTGATGCTAAAATCATGGATGCTGGTGCTTATGAAGCACAGTTGGCTTACGATGCTGGGGCGGATTATGTGACTGTTTTAGGCATCACCGATAATTTAACAATCAAGGGCTGTGTTGAGCAGGCTCAAAAGCAAGCGCGTCAAGTCATGGTGGATTTGATTTGTGTGAAGAATTTTGCTGAACGAGTGCCGATTATTGAAGCAATAGGAGTGGATATTATCGCGGTCCATACGGGCGCGGATCAGCAGCAGGCAGGTCGAACACCGCTGGAGGATTTGAAGGAACTGAAGCAATATACAAAAGACGTTCAAGTAGCAGTTGCCGGGGGAATCAATGCTGAGACTATTGAAGATTATGTAGCGCTAGATCCGGATATTGTGATCGTCGGCAGTGGGATATTGAAGGCGGATGATCCAATAAAAGGTGTAAAAGATATCAAGGCGGCCATGAACGAACATCCTTAGTTTTGGATTGATTTTCTTGTATAATGAAGTGAATCAAACATATGAAGGAGCAGTTATGAAAAAGGTCATTATTATTGGAAGCCCAGGTGCGGGGAAAAGTACCTTTGCGCGAAGTCTCAGAGAATCGACCGGACTGCCATTATACTATTTGGATATGTTATGGCATAAGCCTGATCAAACAACTATAGCCGATACAGAATTTGATCAGAAATTACGGTCAATCCTGGAAAACGAGCAATGGATTATTGATGGAAATTACCTGCGAACATTGGAGTGGCGATTAACTGCCTGTGATACAGTTTTCTTATTAGATTATCCTTTAGAGGTTTGCCTTTCAGGTGTTGAGTCACGTATTGGACAAGCTCGCGAAGATCTACCGTGGCAAGAAACGGCATTCGATCCAGAGTTCAAGCAGTGGATCATTGATTTTGAAAAGGATCAATTACCGCAAATCAAGGCGTTGCTTGATCAATACCAAGAGACCAAAGAAATAATTGTTTTTAAAACAAGAGCGGAGTCCGAGAAATATTTGCATCAAACACTTATTGGCTAGGAAAGTTTTTGTTGAAAGAGGAGAAAGCGAGCAGTTTCAGAGAAAATATAAGCCTCTAGTATTATTCAGGGATTCATGTCTGCTACTGTTACTCGAGGATTGATTTGAATAGATGAAAAAACGCCTTATTACTTAGGCGTTTATTTTATCGTATGGGGTATCTTGAATTTGATTTGCTGTTTCCTCAATTTCAATCACCAGTTTTACTCCTGTATCAAAATCTTTAATAAGAATGTCCATTAGCTTAGCTTCTAATCCATGAGGCTTTGATCTTCCCTGAGACCAGTTTTGAAAAGTACGTTCATTAACATTTAATAAATCAGGGAGATTCAGGTGTTTTTGTTTTGCCTTTTGCTTTACTACTCTTATTTGATAGGCATACTTTCGGTTTTCTTCTTTGGTTTTTTCACGTTTTTTTCTAGCAATATTTAATTTATGCTCTTCTAATTGTTGAGCTAAAATGGGAGTAAATTTTTTTAATGATTCTGTAACTAGCACATCGTCTTTTTTTTCTAAGGTAATAATTTTTTCCAGCTCATTATCTGAAATGCCCATTTTTTTAGCAAGCTGTTCTGATCCCCAATTCATACTATTAGAAATCGTGAGCAACTCTTCTGTTTTATCTTCGTATGGAATCGTATCCCAAAAATTTGGATTAAAAATACTCGGGTTTATCGACATTCAACTCATCTCCTTTACTAACATGGACAGCAAACAACAGTTCAAATTTATGCACGCGAATCATCTCGAAAGCTTCCGAATACCTATTTTCGCTTGTGATTCCTTTGTCAAAAAAACATAAAAAATATTTGTTAACAGTTTCAGTAATGAAACGATTTACTCCTCTATTAGGGACTGAATTATTACCTATAAGAAAAAGTCCGCGAAAAGCAACACTCCGTTGTCGCAAGAAATTCCTCAATTCTGTAAATTCAGGAATTGATTTATTGATTAGCTCTTCTCGCAAATCAACTCGAAACTCGAATATTGACGTATCATGATTGCTTCGACTCATATGCTTAATGAATCGGATTTTTTTGAGAAAGATAATCTTTCCGCGATAGTTGATAGTCAGGTCACTCTTTTTTATGTAAGTAATTTCTCCATGATACTCTCTTTTTTGAATATTCTTATTGTCAAAATCAGAAAAGATAGTATGATCGATTCGATCTAGTTCTTTAAAAACCGATTCAAGGATGGCTAGTTTTAACTCTTCTAATTCTTTTTTTGAATCTAATCCTGTTGGAAAACGACTAAATTCTGTTGAAGCTCCTTTGAAACTTTCCTTGGGGAAATTCCGAAACTCATAAGAGTTATAGGGTTCTAGTAAAGTAGGTGAAACATTGATTGTCATATCTTTACCTCCAATTATACGCAAATTGCGCTTTTTTTCAATTGTGATAAAGGAAAATTGATTTTTTTCGAATCCAATTCGCTATGAAGCTCTTTTTTTATTTACCTCTATCAGTATAAAATACGAAATCTAATCAGTTAAACTAGTGGAACTTAATGTGAAAAAATGTTTATTATCTTTGTTAAACAAAGGCTCCTCATTGTTAAGTCAAGAGCAGGATCAGAGAACAAACATAAAAGGAGTTGGGAAAGTTCCCAACTCCTTTTACAATTGCTTAATTTGCTTTAAGAAATTTTGAAAGTCGCTTTGCTGCAGAATCGCTTGTTGGATATCCTCGCGTTCCATTAATTCCAGCAGCAGACTGTAGATTTCTTCTGTATCTTCGTAGTCTTCTTTACTAATGGCAAACAGGAAAACAAATTTAACTAGATCGCCGTCGCCCCAATCCACACCTTCGGGCAGTACCGCGACTGCTACCGCTGAGCGCTTGGCTAACAGGGACATTGGATGGGGAATTGCCAACCATTCATTGATATTGGTTTGATTGATGGCTTCCCGTTTCATGATACTATCGTGAAATTCTTCGGGAACAAAATCCAGCTGGAATAATTGCTGCGTCATTTTTTTGAGTAGCTGCTCTTTGTTTTCTACGTCACCGTAAAAATAAAACTCCTCTCGAAACAACGAATAGATTTCACCGTTCGCTTCATTAAAATTTGCTATGAAGTTCTCGATTTTAACGATTTCTTTATCTAATTTTGCCATATTGATATAAATATGAGGCACACTTAATTGCTCTAACGGCACGGTCGTGATGACAAAATCAATCGTGGATAGATTGCATTGCTGCAGCTCTACATAGGAAAGCCGATCCACTACCTCAAGGGTATCCTGATAATTTTTATTGATCTTGGCTTCGATGATCCGACTCATAGCACGCCCTGTTCCGCAGACAAGAATCACCCGATATTTTCGATTATTGCTGACTGAGTTTCGTTCCATCGCGCCTGCGATATGCAAGGCGATGTAGCCCACCTCGTCTTGTGAAAAATACAATCCATGCTTTTCCCCTAATATTTCTAAGTGGGTCAGGCACAAATCATAAGCCTGTGGAAAGGACTTTTTAATCGTCGCCAACAGAGGATTGCTGCGGCGGGCCTCCATCAGGTTCATATTAATAAAGCCTTCAATATGTGAGGTTAGATCCTCCACCAGTGTTGCGTCCTGAACCCAATCGAAGTTTGACGTACGCTTAATCGCCTGCAATAACTCTTCAACTAGGGTTTTCGCTGTTTCTGTCGAAGAGGTGCTTGTCAGTTCGGTTTCAACCAGACGTGGTGCATTTAATGCCAAATAGTACGTGAAATATTCCTTTTCATCAGCGGTCAATTGAATGTCGAAGGCGCGATCAATTTCGGCTAAAAAATGACCGAGAGCAGCTTTAGCTTCCTGCTTCAAGATAGGAACGCGTACAGGAAAATCAGTGATGACATGCCCATCAAGAAAACGACTTAACGCTAAGGCAAAATGCGAAAGAATATTCTTATGATAATAATCCGAATCCAATAATCCCAAAGGTGCGAGGGATTCAAGCTCCAGCTGTTGTAAGAGGTCAAGATCGATATTGTCAAATAGAGCCAACTCCATCTCCGTAAAGCCCACTAGATATTCCTGTAAATCTTTTTCGATCAATAAATCGCTGATTGCCTGCCGCTTTGCAAATTCATTCCCTAGAAGCTCAAACCCAATATTGGGACGATTGATGATCTTCAATTGATAGGTCAACAAATTGTCGCGAGCGGTTTTTAAATAAGAGTAAAAGGTATTTTTGCTAATGAACAGACGATCCAAAAAATCATCCAACGATAAAGGGGTTTCATTCTTAAATAGAAGAAACAGTAAATAAGCTTGGCGTTCTTCACTGGTCGTTAAAAAAGATTCGGCAGAGGTCATACTTTCTGTCCACCAGTCGTTGAACTGTTCTTTAGAATGAACCGTTAGTAAATAGCCCTGGCCGCGAAGGAGAGTGATCGTGGCACCGACATTGCTTAATAGATCATTTAGATTGGCAATGTCCGTTCGCACGGTTCGTTCAGAAATCGAGAAGCTTTTAGCTAATTCCTTCATCGGCAGCGGAGTAGTTTGTTTGGCTAATAATTCTAGTAGGTCATCTAAACGCTGATAAGCAAGCTTTGACACGTATTTCACCTCCGATTCTTAACCCAATCATACAATATAGAAGAAAAGATTGAAATCGTTCCGCCGTACTGGATTTTTCCAAAAGAGTTGGCAATCCTTTTGGAAAACGCTTTACTAATGATTGCCAAATTAGTTGGAAATTGGAAGTGTTTACACGAGAGCCCAGAACTCGTAAATTAAACGTGTAAAGCGAAACGTTACATGAATCGAATCAAAAACTAAACAATGGAGAAAGGAGCATCCGATATGGACTTTAATGAAGCAACGATCCTTTTGGATGTAGCGGTCGCTTCGAAGGAAGAACTATTTGAAGTTATTGCGAATTATGCCTATAAATCAGGTTTTGTCGCAAGTGCGGCTGAGACCTGCGAAGCTTTTAAGGAACGTGAAGCAGAGTACTCGACGGGCTTGCAGGATGGCTTTGCGATTCCCCATGCGAAAGCAGCTACCGTTTTGAAGCCGACTGTTCTGTTCATTCGCTTGAAACAGGAGATCGAATGGGAGACCTTCGATGATTCCGCGGTAAAAAATGTTTTTGCGTTAATGGTTCCTAAAGAAGACGAAGGGACGGTTCATCTGGAAATGCTGAGCCGATTGGCGACGGCTTTACTGGAAGACTCGTTTATCCAGCAGGTGCAACAATCAGAGGATAAAACACAATTAGTTGAATTAATTAAAAAAGAAATGATTGGAGAGAGGATCAAATGAAAATAGTAGGAATTTCCGCGTGTCCAGCAGGCTTGGCACACACACCGATGGCTGCCAAAGCCTTAGAAAAAGCAGGTGTGAAATTAGGCTATGATGTCAAAATAGAACAACAGGGTTCGTTGGGACAAGTCAACACGATCACTGAAGAGGAAGCAAAAGAGGCTGATTTTTTACTGTTGGCAACCGATCAAAAGGTTGTCGGTTTAGAACGTTTTGATGGGAAACCGCAGCTTCGCGTGAACATAAACACCTGTATTAAAGCACCAGAGGCTGTTTTGAAGAAATGTATTGCTGCTGTTCAGCAAAGGCAAGCAAATTAAAGAAAAGGGGCAAGGATGATGAAGAAAGTTCTAGCAGAGGTAAAGGGCCACTTAATGAGTGGAATCAGTTTTGTGCTGCCGTTGATTATTGGAGCATCCCTAGTTGTTGCGATTCCCAAAATGATCGCACTTGGCATGGGAATAACGAGTTTAGATCCATACGCAAAGGCGGAAGGCTTCAAGCATGCGCTGTATATGATCGAACAGGTTGGTTGGACGGGGATTGGTTTAATTAATACGGTATTAGCCGGATTTATCGCCTATTCCATCGGTGATAAGGCCGCACTAGGCGCAGGCTTTATCGGCGGTGCGATTGCTTCAAGCACGAATGCCGGGTTCCTTGGAGCGGTAATCGCTGGTTTCTTAGCCGGTTACTTAGTGAAATGGTCGAAGGAAAAAATCAAATTGCCAGAGTCATTTGCAGGTGTGATGCCGTTAGTCATCTTACCATTGATCGCGACCATGTCTGTGGCGATCGTCATGGGGGCACTATTATCGGAGCCGTTAGCCTGGATTAATACCAGTCTCGTTGATTGGATTCGTACTATGATCGAAAACGATGTGAACAAGATCTTGCTGGCTATGATCATGGGCGCAATGATCGGGTCTGACTTAGGAGGACCAGTGAACAAAGCTGCCTGGATGGCCGGAAATGTGTTATTAGCAGAAGGTGTTTATTTACCAGCAATTATTGTCAACGTCGCGATTTGTGCGGTACCGTTTGGTTACGCATTGGCAACCTTATTCCATAAAAAACGCTTCAACAAAGAATTATTAGATGCCGGACGCAACAACTTTGTGATGGGCTTCATTGGGATCACAGAAGGCGCCATTCCATTTACACTGGTCAATCCGCTGCGACTAGTTCCGATCAACATGCTCGGCGGTGCGATCGCATCAGGTTTGGGTATCGCGCTTGGCATGTACGCAAAAATGCCGCCAGTGGGAGGGATCTATGGCTTCTTCACAGTCGGAAACGGCTGGGCGTATCTGATTGGTCTATTCGTCGGAGCAGCCTTCATCGGCTTCGTTGCACCATTGTTTGTCAACTTCAATAAACAGGAAGAACAAACCGAAGAAGTTGAATTGGAAGATATCGATATCAGCTTTGAAAATTAATTCAAAAATTAATAGGCACTGGCGATGCAAGTCGTTGAGTGCCTATTTTAATCAAACGAGAGGAACTTTTGCATGAAAAAAACAGTACACGTGGTGCCACATAGTCATTGGGATCGTGAATGGTATTTTACTACCAGTCGATCAAAAATTTACTTGATGCATGATTTAAAAAAAGTTTTAGAGCAGCTAGAGAAGGACAATCCTTACGATAGTTTTATTTTAGACGGACAGGCTTCCTTATTGGATGATTATCTAAAATGGCGTCCGCAGGATCAAGCGCGAATCAAAACGCTGGTTCAGCAGGGCAAGCTGATTATTGGTCCTTGGTATACACAAACTGATCAGCTGGTGATTTCAGGCGAAAGCATTGTCCGCAATATGCTGTATGGCATGAAAATCTGTGAAGAATTCGGTGACTACATGAATGTTGGTTATGTACCGGATTCCTTTGGACAAGCAGCCAGCATGCCGCAGATTTATCGTGAGTTCGGGATCAGCGATACGATGTTTTGGCGTGGGGTAAGTGATGATGATGTGGCGCATACCGAATACAGTTGGCGCGGGGAAGACGGCTCCGCTGTGAACGTGTATCAGATCCCTAGTGGCTATTACATTGGCGGGGCGATTCCTGAGCGGGAAGCAGATTTAGCCGAGTTTCTGCATCAAGAGCCATTTAAAACGACGTGGGGACGCAGCGCAACGGACCAGGTTTATTTCCCGAATGGCTTTGATCAAGCACCGGCGAGAGAAAACCTGCCGGAGTTAGTCGATCAAATGAATGAGCTTTACCAAGGAGAATACGAGCTGCAATTTTCAACGATTGAAAAATACATCGCGGCAGTTAAAGAACGCCATCCGGAATTAGAAGAAGTTGCTGGGGAGCTGATCAATGGAAAATTGATGCGTATCCACAAGACAATCTTTTCTTCCCGTCCTGATCTGAAGGCACTGAATACACAAATCCAGCATTATCTAGTAAACGTGATGGAGCCTGTATTAACAATGGCGCTGCAATTAGGCTTTGAATACCCTGTTGAAACAGTCAAGGAAATCTGGAAGCTGATGTTTGAGAATGCGGCCCACGATTCGATCGGTTCCTGTGTGTCGGATACGACAAATGAGGATGTCTATATGCGCTACAAACAAGCGCGGGATATTTCGATGAACCTAGTAGAATTGACATTACGCCAAATATCGACTGCCATCAATAATCCGCAGGCACAAGAAATCACCTTTACACTGTTTAATACCTACGACACTGCGCGTGAAGGCGTGATCGAAGCAGAGGTTTATCTGCCGCAACAAACGTTTGCGATCCTCGATCAAGCAGGAAATTCCTTGCCTTATACGATCTTAGAACTGATCGATCAGACGGAATATGTCCTGAACCAAGGCAATGTCTTGAATTCGGTCAAAGAAATCTATTTGCCGGAAAAAGTCTATAAAGCCAAAGTCGCGATCGAGACAACTATGGTGCCGAGCATCGGTTATACTCAATTGACGATCGATCTAAAAGGCGATAGCAGTGCGCCGTTAAAGACCGCTACGGATATGATGATCGAAAATGAGTACTATCAAATCACCGTCAATCAAAATGGTTCGCTAGATATTTTAGACAAAGCCAATGACGTTCTCTACAAAAATCAAGGGATCATCGAAGAAAATGGCGATGATGGCGACTCCTTCAATTATTCGCCGCCAGTCAAGGATTGGACGATTTCCTCGACTGATTTTGACCCTGAAATCACGATCCAACAATCCGATATTTATCAATCGGTGCATTTAGAATTCTTGCTGAAGGTTCCTCAAAACTTGAGTGAACGGGCTGAGAAACAGGCGACAGCGGAATTACCGATCGTACTTGAATTAGTCTTGAAGAAAAATTCACCGATCATTGATTTCAACTTAACTGTGGACAATCAAGCGGTGGATAGTCATCGGGGCTGTGTTTTGTTTGATACGGGAATCGCCTCGAAATTCTCGATCGCTGATCAGCAATTTGGCACGTTGCAGCGTCCAGTCGTCTTTGAAAAAGAAATGGCTTTATGGGAAGCCAACAAAGAACAATGGAATGAACAGCCAATCGCCATCGAAACCTGCCAGTCCTTCGTCGGCTTATTCGATGATACCCACGGCGTTGCAGTGATGCCAAAAGGGGTGCGTGAATATGAAATCGTTGGTGAGGACTATGACACGATTCGTTTAACGATTTTCCGCACTTATGGGTTTATGGGGAAAGAAGATCTGATGTATCGTCCTGGACGGGCATCCGGTGAAACGGTGATCGCTACGCCAGATGCGCAGTGCCATAAGACGATGCGCTTTGCTTTTTCGGTTGCTTACTTTGCGCAAGGCTTCGATCAAGCCAACGTAGCGCAGCTAGCCAAACAAGCAGTGACTCCGATAGAACTGTATCAATACGCGGAATTCTTAAACTCGCGTCTGATCTTTACATTAGGTGATGTCGAACCTACGCTACCTGCGGAATTCAACCTTTTTGAGATTACAGGAAATCTGACGCTGAGTGTTTTGAAAAAAGCCGAAGATCGCCCAGGCTATATTATTCGGTTGTATAATGGTTTACTTGTTGAAGAGGGACACGCAACGATCACCTTCAAGCAAGCGATCAAAATTGCGGAAAAAGTTGACTTGAAAGAAAAAACAAAGGAACCGCTGCCAATAATTAATGATACAATAGAACTCGAGAACATCGGGCACGCGAAATTCGTGACCTTGTATGTTGAATAAATCTAAATGATTGTGAGTGAAGCTTAGTGGAAAAATTATTTGGCGGGATCGAGGCCGGCGGAACAAAATTTGTTTGTGCAGTGGGAAATAATGATCTGGAAATCGTTGAGCGGGTCAGTTATCCAACGACGACCCCTGAAGAGACGATGGCATTAGTGATCAGCTTCTTCAAGCAGTATGAAGAGCAATTAGTCAGTATCGGTGTGGGTTCATTTGGACCGATCGATATTCATCGCGATTCAAAAACCTATGGCTACATTACTTCAACACCAAAATTGGCTTGGCAGAATTTTGATTTTGTCGGCACTATGAAAAAAGAGTTTGACTTACCGATTGCTTGGACGACCGATGTGAACGCGGCTTGCTACGGCGAATACGTGAAGGGTCGCGGCGATGGTGTCAACAGTGTCGTGTATTATACGATTGGTACCGGAATCGGCGGCGGTGCATTACAAAAAGGCAACTTCATCGAAGGCTTCAGTCATCCGGAAATGGGGCATGTACTAGTCAGTCGTAACCCGGAAGATGATTTTGAAGGTAGCTGTCCTTTCCACGGACATTGTTTAGAAGGAATGGCGGCAGGTCCGGCGATTGAAAAACGCTTAGGCCGTAAAGGACAGGACTTAAGCGAAGACGATCCTTATTGGGACATCGAAGCGGATTACATCGCGCAATGTGCCTACAATACGACCTTGATGTTTTCACCAGATGTGATCATCTTCGGCGGTGGCGTAATGCAGCAGGAGCATTTAGTCAAAAAAGTTCGCGTGCGTTTCAAAGAGTTAGTTAATGGCTACGTCAAAACGCCAGAACTAGAAGACTATATCGTGACACCAAAGCTTGGTAATAACGCTGGGACAATCGGCTGTCTAGCTTTAGCCAAAGAAGCAAAACTACATTCGTAAGAGGCAAAGCTCCGTCAATTCGCTCTCAGTAAACTACTGAGCGAACTGGCGGAGCTTTTTTAAGGTGCATTTCCTTTCTGATTTGATTTGAGAATTGCTATAATTTAGATAGAAATCGAACGGGGGACACGCGATGAAGGAGAATTATTTTTTAAAATTTGAAAAAGCGATCAGTACGGTCGTGGATATCTTATTGGCTGTATTGATCATCGTCGTTGTAATCGTGATGGGGGAGGGCATCTTTAATATCATTTTACACGTGATCCCATTGAATAATGTATCGGAGTTGACGCTCTTAATTGAAGAAATTGCGACATTGTTCATTCTATTGGAGGTTATTCTGATGCTGCTGCGCTATATCAAGGAGGGACATCATATTCCGGTCCGCTACCTGATTCTAATCAGTATCACCGCCATCCTGCGAGAGCTATTGCTGGCTCACGGAAATGGGACTAATTCTTTATTATTATCCATCTCGATTTTAGTATTAGTGGGTGTTTTATTCATTTTGGAGAAGGTCAAGGCTTTTCATAAGGGCGAAAGTCGTATAGAAAAATAAAGGGGAGTTATCCAAGACTAACTTCTATTTCAGTCACTTAATAGTATAGCTATGTCAGTGACTATATGAATCGTTAAAAAAAGAAACATGCTGGTATCGTTGAATTATACCAGCATGTTTCTATTTTTTATCTATTTTTTGAAATTCTTTGCGATAGGTTTTAGGTGAAGATAGATACTCTTTTTTGAATAATTTGCTAAAATAGGCGGCATCGTAAAAACTAAGTTCTTCGGCAATTTCTTGAATGCTCATTGTTGTTTTCAAGAGTAAATTTCGCCCTTTTTCTAAACGAAATTGATTATGCAATTGTGCTGGAGTCGTTCCAAAGTGTTTCTTAATCAATTGGATAATGTAAGATTTGTGATAAGAAAACTTATCCGCGAGAGTATCTAATGAAAAAGGCTGATTCGAATGAGACTCTATATATGAATAAATCTGTGAAGCAATATCGTAGTCGCTGGATAAATAATCTTGGGTTCGGATCCTATCTAAAATCGCTAAAAATTGCTGTTGCGCTTCAAATTCATCGATTTTGGGTGAAAAAAAGATCTTTTCATGAGCTAGATTATCAATTTTTACCTCTTCTAAGCGATCAACAATCGCTAAAATAGAACTGGCTTGTTGTGCATTTAGATGAGAGTGACTGTTGATAAAGAATGAAAACTCATCTTTTTTATAATACTTTTTGCGATTCATTCGTTTTCGTTTTTGTTGTTTGCTTGAATACTCAAAATGATAGGGACCTGTCGTAGAAAAGTGAATCCAAGCAAAACGAGTTTCTTCATCGCAAGGGCGAAATCCACGGTGTTTTTTATTTGGAACAAGCAACAAATAATCCCCTGCTCCAAGCGTATACTGAGAATCATCTTCTTCCATATAAAGAGTTCCTCTTTCAACAATGATCAAATCAAAAATATCGGTAAGAATTCTTCGCTCATGGATATCTCCAGTTCTAAAAATCGAGCGCCCAGCGACAATCGAATGAGGCATTGGGGGACAAATGAATTCTAAATACATGGAATTCCTCCTTTCGAATAAAATCCTAGTTAATTTAAAGAGAAAGAGCTATTTTTAAGGCATTGTATGAGTATATGCTTTTTGAATCATATAGATTATATTTATATTATACAAGAATATTATCTAATATTATACAATTTATTATTTTTTTATTGCATTCACTCGTTTAAATGTATGCGCTAACATTAGGCTATCAAATGAAGGAGGATTTCCAATGAAAAAAGTATTAAGTAATTATCGATTTTCTATTATTTTACTTCTAGGGGTAATAGTAGGCGCAGTAGCAGGGCTCCTGATGGGAGAACAGGCTACGGTAGTGAAACCTGTCGCGGATGTTTTTCTGAACTTAGTTTTTTGCTTAATCGTCCCGATTGTCTTTTTCTCTATTTCTAGTTCAATTGCGAATATGGAAAATGTCGGTAAGTTGAAAAAAATTTTATTAATTTTCCTAGCTGTCGTAATTGTCTCGGGTGTTATAACTTGTTTACTGGCATTATTGACAACGACGGTCTTTCCAACTACCAACGGGCAGCCAATTAAAATACCGGGAAATTCAGGAGATTTAAAAGCGGAGTTGAATTTGGTCAATATGTTTACAGTATCTGATTTTTCATTGCTGCTTTCTAAAGATAATATGTTGGCATTAATTATTTTTTCTATTATGTTTGGAATTGGAACAAGTCTGTTGAATGAAAAAGGTATGGTGATCAAGAACTTCCTAAATGGAATGACCGCCGTATTCAGCGGAATGGTAGCAATGGTTATGAAATTAGCACCAATCGGAATCGCGTGTTACTTTGCTTCGATGATCGGACAAATGGGTGGTCAAGTCGTTTCATCAATTGCTCGCTTATCTATTATTTATGTTGTCTTTTGTATTCTGTTTTTCGTCATTACATCTTCTGCATACACCTATTGGGGAGGTGGAAAAGAAGGATTAAAAACTTACTGGAAAAATATCACATTACCAATGACTACAGCGATGGGAACCTGCAGTTCGACCGCTTGTATTCCAGTAAATTTGATTGCAAGTGAAAAAATGGGGATACCAAGAGATATTTGCGATATTGTTATCCCTTTAGGAGGCAGCACACATAAAAATGGTGTTGTTAGTGTTCAAATCATGAAAATTGCCTTTTTATTTGCGATTTATCAACGAAGCTTCGGTATTCAAGAAATGGGAATGGCAATCTTTGTTGGAGTAATCAGTGGGATTATTGTAGGAACCATCCCAAGCGGCGGGTTTATCGGAGAGTTGTTCATTTGTACTGCTTTCGGGTTTCCGACAGATGCGGTTCCTCTAATTGTAATTATGGGTACTTTGACAGATCCCTTCTGTACGATGATCAATGTAACCTCTGACCCTGCAATTTCAATGGTCATTGCACGATTGGTCGAAGGTAAAAATTGGATAAAAGAGAAACGATTTGAAAAAAAGGATTTCGATATCGTAGAGAGTCATGTGGAGGAGAGCGTGTAAATGACAACAAATGCAACGATGAATGAAACTTTAGAAGCTGACGTAAAAGAGATCTATTTGGGAAATTTGGCTACTGTTGATTGTGATTTGGAATTACCAAAAATAGGGAAACGGGGAACGTCTTTTTCTTGGTCATCTAATGAGATTCTTTTCATCTCTCATAATGGAGAAGTTACACGACCTACTTTTGGGGTCGGAAATCGTGAAGTTGAATTGACTGTAACGGCTAGATTAGGTAATGATGTTCAACAAAAAACGTACGTTGCAACAGTTTTAGAAGAGGTTCCTGAAACAACAATCATTCAAGCAGAAAATTTGAAAATCAGTTTAAAAGAAGCAGAAAAGCATCTACCGACAGTTTGTGCAGTCCTTCTTGATAATGGCAATTATACGACAGCAGAAGTAGAGTGGTTGGATATGCTAGATGTCACAAAGGAAGAGCAGGTATTAAGAGGGCAAGTCAAAAAAACAGGACAAACCGTTCTGCTTAAGGTTGTTGATTCTTTCGCTCAGCCAAGATTACCGGAGAAAAGAATAGAATCTCTGTCTACACAATTAACAGACGATTCAAGCTTTAAACGTGCTTCTCTTAATATGTTGGAACATTTACGAGGCCTTTCGCTGGATCAATTATTGTATAGTTTTCGCGAGGTTGCGGAACTTTCTACAGAGGGTGCCGAACCGATGACTGGATGGGATGCGCCAGAATGCAATTTGAAAGGACATACGACGGGGCATTATCTTTCTGCAATCGCATTAGCAGCGTATTCTACTCAAGAAGAACTATTTTACAAACAGGTTGATTATTTGATTTCCAGTCTATCTGAATGTCAGAATGCACTTGAAAGATTAGGGATGAGCAAAGGCTTTTTGAGTGCCTACTCTGAAGAACAGTTCGATTTATTAGAGGTGTACACTACCTATCCAAAGATTTGGGCACCTTACTATACCTTAGATAAAATATTTCAAGGATGCTTGGATTGCTATGAATTTGCTGAATCAGAACAAGCATTGGAAATTGCTAAGAAAATTGGGGATTGGACCTATGAACGATTAACAAAACTGAGTTCAAAGCAATTGAATCAAATGTGGTCAATCTATATAGCAGGTGAGTTTGGTGGAATGATTTCCGCGTTAATGCGTCTTTATCACTTCACAGATGAGAGAAGCTATCTAGAAGCCGCATTGATGTTTGAAAATGATAAACTCTTTATTCCGATGAAAGATAATTTCGATACACTTGATGGCGTTCATGCGAATCAACACATTCCACAAATTATCGGTGCATTGGATATTTATGAAGAAACAGGTGACAATCGATATTTAACCATCGCACAAAACTTTTGGGAAATGGTTACACAACATCATGCCTATTCGATTGGCGGTGTTGGTGAAACGGAGATGTTCAAAGCGCCCGATGCGATCGCTCATTTTTTGACGACTAAATCTGCAGAAAGTTGTGCTAGTTACAATCTATTGAAATTGACTAAAAAGCTTTTTGACTTGTCTCCACAAGCTAGATACTTCGATTATTACGAGAATGTCCTGCATAATCACCTATTATCAGCGACTAGTCATGATTGTAATGGCGGAACAACTTACTTTATGCCGACTTCGCCAGGATCGAAAAAACAGTTTGATACGGAGGAGAATACCTGTTGTCATGGAACCGGTTTGGAAAGCTTGCTGAGGTTTCAAAAAGATATTTTTGCCTTTACGGCGGATACGGCGTACGTTAATCTGTTTTATCCAAGTGTCGTGAAATGGGCTGAAAAAGAGACGACACTTCATCAAACTATTTCACAAAATCAAATTGTCTTGAGCTGGAGCGGACACAGCGGGTTCAATTTAAAGATTCGAATACCGGAATGGGCAACATTTGAGGAAATTACTGTTAATGGAATGATCACTTCTCCGGCAATAACAACCGGGTATCTTCAATTTGAGCTTATGGAGCAAGAAGGGGAAATCTGTATTACTTATCAACCGAAAATCAGAGTTATTCCTGCTAACGATGATCCCACTTTGGTATCAATTGCTTATGGTAAAGATATTTTGGCTATCAAATCAGAAGCTAAAGAATTTATCTCTATTCAATCAGGTGATTTAAAAGATCTGATTGAAACAAAGGAAGGCTATCAATTGAAGAGTCATCAGTTAATACCTCTCTATCAAATCAATCATGAACCCTATCATTTATACGTTAAAATAAATGAATAGTTCTACCAAAAAAGCACCCATTGTAGTTTAAGCTACAGGGTGCTTTTCTGGTAAAAATACTGACTATTGATCAGATATAAATTCTGTTTGAACGCTCGAAATGACTAAGTAAGTCAAAGTGAAGAAAAGTAATTAAAACTCGACAAAAATATTGCAAATTACGATTTAAGGCAGATACTTCTTCTTAAGCCGCTGCGGTTTTACGTGATTTTAGAATGTATTGAATCCCTGTATAAAAAATAATAACAATAACTAAATACGTAACCATTGAAATGTCTAAGTTCATCAAAAATTGTGAGGCAATGATAACGCCGGGAATCCCACCGATCGTGATCGCCAAGGCAATTTTTCTCGAATAAGCTTTTTCACGAATAAAGTTGATACTAGCAACTGGTTGAAGCCCCGCACATGAACACATCATGATTGGAAAAGCAGCTAACGGTGTCATGCCTAACATGTAAACCATCGCCATACATGGCGCATACAGCCCAACACCAACCGTCATCAAGGCGCCGAAAAAGAAGTTGCCGATGATCCCAATAACTAATTTGGCACCAGTCAATCCCATGGCAGTGTTTCCTTTACCTAAGAGTGCAATGACTTCCGTTTGACGTAGCAGCATCAAAATAGCGGTAATCAAAAGTGCCCAGCCGATCCATTTCTGAACAGCGGTTTCTGATAATTTCGTAACGAATTTAGAACCGAACCAAGAGCCGACAATTGCCGCCAAGATCAATGAAACTAAGGTTAGTGCATCTACTTTGATAACTGTGACGAAAATCACAGCTTCAGTTAATACAGGGATCGCATGTCCAACATTTAAAATCCCTGGTAATTTTCGGTCGTCATTGTTCTGCTTTGTGATGTTAAGCATCATGGTGGTAAGAGCAAAACTTCCAATTCCGATCGTGTCTGCAAAATCTGCAATAAAGCCAATAATTCCACTAACTAACCAATTCCCTGGTCCTAAATCATCCCGATGGGTCACAACATCGCGGACAAGCATGATTGCTTGAAAGATCATCAGACCAATCAAAACATAAAAAATAATCTGTGCCATAAATCCTCCCGTAGGTCTTTTTCCTATAATTATAACAATAAACAAAAAAGAAAAACCACAAAATTTCAAAAAAATTGTGATTTGCTGAACGACCATCAGTAAAAAGTAAGTTCGAATTCGTTTGAAAGTCTCGGAATAACTCAGAGATAGTAAAGAATAGAAAAGAGGAACAGACAAGGGGTTGTGTGGAATAAGCGAAGTCTTTTCTCTACAAAAGCAACTCGTTTAATGCGTTTTTGATGAATCCTATCAAATTAAAGGACATTACATCTGGTTTTGTCATGATAAAGATGATAAAAATTCGTTTTTGTAATCTTAGAATATATGGTAAATTACTGCTATGAACTATTCAACATAAAGTCGATGAGTCCCACTTCCTACTTTAACAGAATAGTGGAATCGTATAAAACGAACGATTCACTGAATTTTATGGTTAAAATTCGAACATAAAGAGAAGGAGTGACTAAAATGGTTTTAGTAAGTGAGGCGTTTACGACAGTACCAGAATCGTACAGCACGCCATTACAAGAAAACGTTTATCAAGTTTTACAGGATCTAGAAATGGCGTTTCAACGCGTGGAGACAGAGGAAGTCATCACGATGGAGGATTGCCAGCAAATCAACGAACGGTTAGACATGGACATGGTGAAGACCTTGTTCTTATGTAATCGCCAAAAAACCAATTTTTATCTCTTCGTGACTTGTGGCGATAAGCCCTTTAAATCGAAAGAGTTCAGCCAAGCTTTGGATATCGCCCGGGTCTCATTTGCCTCCGCAGAGCAGATGGATGCGATGTTAGGAACAAAAATCGGGGCAGCAACGATCTTTAGTACATTGCTGGAAGAAGCAAAGCAGGTTCAATTGGTTTTAGATAAGGATGTCTGTGAGCAAGAATATTATGGTTGCAGCGATGGCACGACGACAGGCTATTTGAAATTGAAGACCAGTGATGTATTAGAGAAATTCTTGCCTTATGTAAAGCGTCAGCCGAAAATTATTGAAGTGTAGAAAGAGTACTTTATAGCAGGTCCCCAAAAAGTTGGGGGCTTGCTTTTTAATTTGGCTAAGCGTGGAACTGAAAATAAAGAAAAGTATCTATCATGTGAAAAAAGTTCTAATAATTAGTTTTAATTTATGCTAAAATTTTATGTATTACGTGTAAATTAGGAGGCCTTGTGAATAGAAAATATTTAATTTTAATAGTGGGTTTATTTCTACTTCCACTCGGAACGACTGCTTATGCTGCTGAAGATATTATGGAGATTACTCGATCAGCAGGCTATACCGATGTCTTGGAGGAAAACAAACCGAAAGCGTCGATCGTCGTGGATGGCACGAATGGTCAAATCTTGTGGGAAGACAATGCTGAAGTCGTGAGAGAACCAGCGAGTATTTCAAAAATGATGACGGTCTTTTTAGTATTTGATGCGATAAAAGAAGGCAAATTGTCTTTAGAGACAAAAATTACAGCGACAGAAAAGGATCAAGCGATCAGTCAGCTGTATGCGATCAGTAACAATAAGATTGTGGCAGGCGTCGAGTATCCGGTTAAAGAGCTGCTGAAAATGGTGGTAGTTCCTTCATCAAATGTCGCGACTGTCATGTTAGCGAATGCTGTTTCAGAAAATCAAGCAGGCGCATTTGTTAAAAAAATGAACGAGAAGGCTCAACAAATCGGGATGAAGAATACCGCCTTTTACAATTGCAGCGGCGCCTCTGCGGTAAGCTTTGAAGGATTATATGCGCCAGAAGGCTTTGATCCCAATGGCAGCAATACCTCAACCGCCCGTGATTTAGCGACCATGGTTTTTCATTTAATCAATGACCATCCTGAGGTATTGGCATTTACGAATCAGCCGAAGGTCACTGCCATGGAGGGCACACCTTATGAGGAAACCTTTGAGACCTACAACTACTCATTGCCTGGTGCAAAATATGGTTTTGAGGGAGTCGATGGCATGAAGACGGGTTCAGGACCTAGCAGTGCCTTCAATTATATTGCCACAGCCAAGCGGGGAGAGACGCGCTTGATCGAAGTTATTTTAGGGGTTGGCGATTGGTCGGATCAGGACGGCGAGTACTATCGCCATCCCTTTGGCAATGCGCTACTCAAAAAGGCCTTCGATGACTATGAACATCGTCTGCTTTTACCAAAAGGCACACATGAGATTGAGGGAAGATCAATTCAAGTAGAAAACGATCTTTACGGGACAGTGAAAAAGAACGAAGAGCCAAAAGTGACGATTCAAGAGAATCAGGTCGTGTTAGAGAATCAGAAAGAACAGCTAACAGAGGATATGCCTAAAGTATCTCTGACTTATAAGAAGTTGGAAACCGAAGAGAAGAGTTTGCCAGAAACGAGCAAACCAGATTTACTTGATCAAGCAAAGAATTATCTTATGCCTGCGGTGTTGTTTGTTTTCGGGCTAGTCTTTCTATTGATCCCTATCAAAAAACGAAAAACAGTCGGACGAACCAGAAGCAGCTCCCGCAGTAGCGGACCGATTGTAGTGCGGATGATTGGTGTTGTCTGTATCCTTGCCTCGTTAGTGTTGCTGTTGATGGAAATAGTTTAATTTAAGAAACAAAAACAGAGTGACACGCCAAATTGAATAGGCGTGCCACTCTGTTTTCATTTTTAACAGCAATCCAACGGACAGCCTAAGCGTTCAGCGATGGCTAGTCCTGATGGCGTCTGTGCCAAGCCGGCATGACCCGTACAGCGCAATGACGCTGGAATCATTCGGCCGACTTTATTGAAGCTTTCAATCGTTTCATCTAATGGAATGACGACATCATAACCAGCCAGAGCCATATTAGCCGCTCCTAATGCGTTCATTCCACACATCATATTTTTTCCAAGACAAGGAACTTCCACCCGTACGCCAATTGGGTCACAGGTCATGCCGAAGACATTTTGCAGTCCCATCGAGGCCGCGTTCACGGCTTCTTCGATTGTTCCCCCCATCAGTTGAACGAGTGCCCCCGCAGTCATGCCAGAGCCAGACCCGCATTCTGCCTGACAGCCTGCGACCTCTGCCGCAAATGTCGCGTATTCTGCAATGAAGACGCCGATCATTCCTGCTGCCAAGAGTGCGCGAACCAATTCATCATGGGATTTTTTCTGATAGTCACTAACGGCGATCAAGGTTCCCGGCAATGCGCCGCATGATCCCGCCGTTGGTGCCGCAACGAAGACATTCATCGAGCTTTTAACCTCCATCAAAGCGGAGATATTTTCGATGATCTTAGCTGGCAGGTCATCGCCGATCAGCTTCTTACGATTGGCGCGAATCTTCGGTGCCTGTGAGCCTAACATCCGATCTTCATAGGAAGTGCCGGCCAAACCAACCTTTATGCCATTTTCCATGATCGCAAGGATTTCTTCCGCCTTTTGATACACTTCTTCTTCGGAAATACTGCCGCGATGGCTTTCATAACGCAACGCCATATCAGCCAGGTCTAAATTTTCCTCTTTTGCCAGCGCGATCATCTCCTCGGCTGTTGAAAAGAGCATTTTCGGTTCTTTTTGCGACATAATAGGCAGGACCGGATCAAAGGCGATGAAACGCTCGACCGTCATCTGCTTGTTCAACCAAGCAATTTCTTTTTCGGAAATTTCCTGCTGGGTCTTGATTTGCAGCATCGTTTTTCCATGTTGCTTCGTGATGACAGCCGAGCAGAATTTACTGATGTTACCCTCTAGGTCAGCTTCTGTTAACGCCAACTTCTCACCGAAAAGGAAGGTTTCATAAAAGCCGCCTGTGACTTCCACCGCAAAGTGATTGATCTCGGTAATCTCGATCATGCCGCCACCAACAGAGAGGGCAGTCACCTCTAATTCTTCGCCAAAATCTGTTTTAATCGTCATTTTATAGGTGTTAGGATGGTTGTTTTCGTAAGGAACCACACGGAAAAGAATCTCCATGCCCTCCGCTTCCGCGATTTCAATCGCCTTCGTTAAGCGGCTATCTGTCGGGTCCATCCCCAGCAACCCACCGACTAGACCGATATCCGAGCATTGCGTAATATAGCTTGCGGCTAAAGAACCCTTTGGATCAAAATCCGCTTGAAAATAAATGATTTTCCCAACGACCATTTGACGCAGTGCGCGACCAATCCGTACGGAAGCCGCCGTGTGTGAACTTGAAGGACCGATCATCACAGGCCCTAAAACATCATTAAAAATACTGGCATGTTCTTTCATACGGGACCTCCTTAGAAATCAGATTCGATGTAAATCTCTTCACCTGCAATTTCATCATCGATTACGTCTTTCCACTTGTCCGCTTCGATTTCCTTAAAGGATACTGAGACAACCTTCGGATCACAGCCCAGCTCCTTCACTACGAAATCCTGTAATTTGTTGGCCAAATCCTGTTTTACTTCTTCTGTCCGACCTGGATATAATTTCACTGATAAATGTGGCATTTTTATTCCTCCTTATTCGTTTTAATGTATTAATTTTTCGTGGAAAAATTAGTCCGATCCGAATGCCGTATACCATCCAACTAAGTAATTTCCACTTTTAATTGATGCTGGCATAGGTTCTGTCTCGCTGGCTAAGCGGGCTGCGAGAAGTTGGACTGGCATCCTTATTCGTTTTAATGTATTAATTTTTCGTGGAAAAATGAATCCGATCCGAATGCCGTATACCATCCAACTAAGTAATTTCCACTTTTAATTGATGCTGGCATAGGTTCTGTCTCGCTGGCTATGCAGGCTGCGAGAAGTTAGACTGGCATCCTTGTATTAAGACCATTCTGTTCCAATTTCTTTCTCTAGTGCCCGTTCATAGATTTTTTGTGCAGTGACTAAGTCCTGTGCACCGATACCAACGGTTTTGAAGACGATGATTTCTTCCTCGTTTTCCCGACCGATGACGTTCCCGTTCAGGACTTCGCCAATATCGCCAGTAAAGTCGTCTTTTGTGATCGTGCCATTCTCTAACGGAATCAAAATATCGCCAGCTTCGGAAAGGACGGCTTCCTCTGAATCAAAATAAATCTTGCTGGCTCGTTCTAGGATGACGGGGTCCATTTCCTGCATGTGAGGCTGATAAGACCCGACACAGCTGACAGTTGCTCCGGCTTTGACCTTGCTGCCATCAAAAACAGGAGAGGTGGCCGGGGTAACAGTGACGATCAAGTCGGCATCGCTGATGGCTTCATCGGAAGTTGCCGCGGATAAAATCTGAGTTCCATAAGCCTTCAGTTCTTCATTCATTTGATTAGCGAAAGCCTTCGTCCGTTCAGGATTTTGATCAAAAACATACACAGTATCCAAATCACGCGCACAAATCATCGCCTCTAATTGCGTCGCCGCTTGCCCGCCTGTTCCGATCAAGGCGCCTTTCTTGGCGTCCTTTCGACCCAAGACATCGAATGCGACACCTGAAGCCGCGCCTGTTCGCAGTTGGGTTACGGTCACACCATCTAGTAAGGCGTTGACATAACCGGTCTTGCCATCCACCAATAACACCTGCGCTGGGGCAGAGGATAAGCCTTTATTGATATTGTCAGGAAAAATATTAATGATTTTCAGCGCTGCCGCATCCAGATCAGGCGCATAAGACGGCATAAATAAGAACGTGCCGTTCTGTTTTTCCGAAACGATCTGGGTTCGCAAGGGCACCTCTGTTTTGTCTTCACTGAATAGCTGGAAGGCAACCTTGTCCGCTTCAATGGCATCCTTCATGCTAAATACTTGTTTAATGTCTTCGCGAGATAAAAGTAACATATAGTCCTCCTTGATAATTTTCTTTCACATCTAAAAGTATAAGCGATTACATTGTTGGTTTCAAAGTAATTTCCCAAATAGTTCCTTATTCCATCAGAAGTAATAGACCAACAGAGAAAGATTGGTGCACGGATACACAGGTGAAAGGATTGATTCATACAAGAATCAAGCGATGAAGCGGAAAAAGCAGAAACTTCCCAAAGAAAACAGGTGTCTTTTTATTCAATTTTTTTTGCTATTTTAAAAGATTTTGCAACGAAAAATGTTTATTCATTTTGTTATTGAAAAAGCGTTTTCCTTTCTATATACTTTGATTGTAGAAATGTTCACATAAGGTGCAGGAGGTGGAAGAAATGTCTAAACGACTATGACTATGAGGTGAAAATACACTTAGAGTCTCTAAGCGAGTTCAGCTAGCATTCTTTCCCTCAAAGTATCCCTGTGATTAAGTACGTTAATCCTATACTTTCGAAGGGCGCATACAGGTACTGTATGTTTTTTTGTGCGCCCATAATTGAGGGGAGAGCTAAAACTCACCAATCTAGTAAACCAAAAAAATCGAAAGAAGGAATTAGAAAAATGAAAAAAAGAATCGGTGGATTATTATTAATTGTTTTAGCAATGGTTGCGATTGTGTTAACGGGTTGTTCAAAAGATGAGGCAAAGGAAGGCGGAAAGAAAGACCGTGCAGAAGCGGATATCGATTGGCAAATGATCGCGCCAGAAAAGATGAAGGACGTTCTTGAAACAGACGACGCTGCTGAATATCAAATTATTGATATCCAACCAGAAGCCGATTATCAAAAAGGCCATTTACCAAATTCAATCAGTGTGCCAGCTTATCCAGTAGACACAGAGGATTTGGAGAAATTAGTTGTGGATAATGCCGATCAGTTCAAAGAAGGCGAAAAACCCATCTATGTGGTCTGCCCTGGCGGTGGTGGCGGAGCAAAACGCACCATCTCACTATTGATTGATGAAGGCATTGATGAGTCACGCTTATATATCGTTGAGAATGGTGCGAAGAAATGGCCTTATAAAGACGATAGCAAGCTATGGGTGACGGACTAAACAGAACCCTTTTAAATTAGTAGATATATGAGACAGGCACCATACTCATTCATTGAGTTTGGAGCCTGTTTTACTTTAACAAAAAATCGAATTATACTTAATTTAACTTAAAAAGGAGCTGTTAATATGGAAACAGTAGCAAGAAAGATCGGAAATTCTGTAGGAGCGATTTTTCCAAAAGATATTTCCCCAGAAGTCGGCGAAACATTTACTATTTTGAAAGTCGGTGAAGCATACATACTAAAGCCGAAAAAGGAGGATATTTTTAAAGACGAAGAAAATTGGAAAGGCTTTAGAGATTCAATCAGTCGAGACGATTTTGAATGGGACGCAATGAAAGATGTTGGAAGGGAAGGCTAATATGGATTACCCGAAACAAAAAGACATCATTTGGATAGATTTGGATCCAACAAAGGGGAAAAAAATCAGAAAACGTCGACCTGCATTGGTCGTGAGCAGAGATGATTTTAATGAGCGAACAGGTTTTTGTTTGATTTGTCCAATCACATCCACAAGAAGAGAGTTCGCGACGTATATCGAGATAAAAGATCCGCAAAAAATCACAGGTGAAGTTGTCACTCATCAAATACGATCTGTGGACTATTTAAGCCGGAAGATCGAAAAAATAGAACAATGTGACCTACTAACTTGGATTGAAGTAGTAGAAGTAATTGGCATGTTTATTTAGAAACGAATAAAAAAATGATAATCATCGCACTGAGTTAGAAAATGATTTAGGGACTGATACGAAAGTCTTTGATCCCAATGAGAAGCTGTAGTCCATGAGATGAAAGAATACTTGACCTAGCTAATTATTACCAACCAATTGTTGGATATTATGGATAGCACTAGTTAGTAGCTTCTAGGAAAAAATATAAGAATCTAAGAAGGCTCTCTGCGAGTATCCCACCGCAAAGAGCCTTCTTTTATTGTGCATTCAATTCCCAAATAACGCCGAATTTATCTTGGAGCTTTGCATAATGAGATTCCCAAAAGGTTTTGTGTAGCCCAACAAGGCTCGTTGAACCGGTCTGGATCAACTGGTTTTCTAAAGTAGTGATCACGTCATAAGAGTCTAATTCCAGCCAAAAAGAGATACGTCCTTTGGATGAGACAGGCTGTAGATCATTCTTTTCGACTACATCCCCCGCATAAAAGAGCTGATTCCCCAGTTTAAAAGTCGCGTTAGCAATACAGTGGCTTCGCCGGCTATCTTCCGTGTAACCAACGTCTTCAAAGGTCATTTTTTCAAGCACTTCCGCATTAAAAAGTTCGACATAATAAGACAACGCCTGCTCACAGGTATCGTCAAATAAAATGAATGGCACACTCGCTTGGATCATCTGATCACCTCCACATTCATTCTAGCATGGCGCTTGAGCGAAAAATTATTCTAGATTGTGTTCTTTTTGAAGACAGAAGAAAGAAGCTTGACCAGATTGATTAGAATCGGCGGGTCCTCCTTGATTGGTGGTCTTAAGGTGATCGTGAAATGCCGTCCGTTGGATTCTGGAAAAGAAATTTTTTCGTCCACTTTCCCACGTAAAGCGTTGTTCAAATGAAAGTAAGAGAAAAGTGTGCTAGTCGCATCGATGGCACATGCAAAAAGGTAGTACTCACCAGCTGGGATATTCTGCAGCAGGTTCATTTGTTGTTTTTTTGTAGCGATACCTGAAACAGGCTTGTGATTGGGGATCGGCGTGTGAAAAAGCCCGATAAACAAAATCCCCTTCTCAAAATCTGTAGGCAGTTTGACTGTTACCTGACAGAAGGAATCCGCAGCTTCTTTAAAATAGTCAACCGCTTCTTTCTCGCTTGCTTCAAACCTCTTGGCTGTAGAATAAAGCTCAGCTATTTCTTGTTTGTATTGTTTCGGGGAACTGCCTGTATATTTTTTGAACGTATTAGAGAAGCTTCCGGAACTGGAGTAACCGACCGAAGATTGTATGGACGTGATCCGATTCTCATTTTCCAAGAGTTCGATGGTTTTTTCCGTTTTCAAACTGGAGATGTATTCGCGTAAGGAGTATCCTGTTAATCGTTTGAATTCTCGACTAAAGTGGTGCTTATCGTAGCCAAAATGTGCGGCAATGTCTTCAATTTTTAGTTCATCCAGAAAAATATTTTCTTCAATGTAAATGAAGATATCTTCAATAATGTCTTTCATTTATCTCAAGCCTTTTCTAAAAGTATAGCGCGTGACAGGGAATAATGCCATTTTATAAGATGGAACATTATTTATTTTTTATTATTTTATTAATTAAATATTAATTTTTTAACCAGAGTTCACCATTATATATAAGCGCATTAAGTTGATTTCCATTTACTTAAGTGACAAAAGATGTTATTTTGTTTATAGGAATAGTGATAAAAAAAGAACTTTATCTCATTAGAGTTGAAAGTTAATCAAGAGCCGAAGTTCTCAACGATCAAATTATCGAGGATTCCTTTTAAAGAGTCCCATAAAAACATGACTGTTTGATAGATGATGAATTTAAGATGAGGTGGAAAATCAATGCTAATAAAAATGGAGGCTTTGCCAAAAATTGAAGAAAAGGTCGAAACATTATTAGGCACTCGTTTGTCAGAGTATTGCACGGTAAATATCATGCATACAGACTTTGGCAGTGACTTTTACTGTGTGCTTCCGCCAGATGAAGCAGGCGACCGGAAAGAGTTTTATGTCCAATATCGAGAATTGGAAAGAGTGGCGGATAAGGATGACTACTTGTCCTTGCGACTAAAAACGTCGACCGTTCGAAGATGGTTTAAGAAGAGGTGTTTAACCTTTCTTTTTTATGTGGATCTTGCTCGTGACGACATTTATTGGGTGGATCCCTTTGAACAGCTTTTTGAAAGATTAGAAGCGCTTGCACCGAACCAGGAGACGATCGTTTTTGATCTTCCTAAAAAGAATTTGCTGTCTAAGGAAGCCAATGAATTTCCAAGTTATTTTTTTGAACGAATGGAGAAATTCGATAACTATTTATTCAATGGCACCTTGGATCGGATCAGTCACGATATTGAGACCTTTACCGAAAACTCTTCCTTCTCAGAAGAGCTGCTGGTTGATGAGAAAGAGGATTCTATAACAATCAAATATAAAAGTGTCGCCTTAGAAGGGAAATTTCCTGAGCAAAACCAAGATGGCAGCTGCTCAATCACCTTTACACGACTGATGAAGACGACCGATTTAGATATTCGTTTGAATCATAAGGAAATCCTGAACCTGTTCTATTTCGGAAAAGAGACGGATGCACGATTAAGGATGCGAAAATATATCGGATTGTACTTAGAAGACTTGGGGCAATATTTCGTTGAGTTCGGAAGCAGTGTCGCTTATTTGTACCAGCATGAAGTAGACGAATTGGGTATGGTAGTCGACACCTTTATCAAAAAATACGTCGCGAAGATCACAGACTTTTTAAAAGAGCTGCAATCCTTTGCCTTTGAGCCATACTATGGCGATCATCGCAGGTTTAAGCTGATGCAGCTGGATGTGGAAACGTGGGAAAAGATTCGCACCCATGTTCAAAAGTACCAGACCAATAATGGTACGTATGAGAATGGCTATATCTTCTCACCTTATGCAGATCCAAACCAAATCGGTGTCGATGATGATCAAGGCAGAGAGCTTTTCAGTGTGTACGGGTATTACAGGCAATCCGATGCAGATGCGGAAAAGCTTGTCGTAGATGTGGTGTGGGAATATGTTGGCTACTCTGAAGCCGATGCTAGGACGGGACAGACCTACAATGTCGCGGATACGTACGCCTTCTTCATCAATGAGCTGCTGCCCAAATTCTTTACCAGTGAGCAGACGGTTAAGAAAAGAAGACTTTTCCGAACAAAACTGGTGAAAGTCTATAAAACACAAACCAAAGAAGAAATCGAGAAAAAAATCTTTATTCCAAAATATAAGCTGACGCAATATCCGAATGGGAATGCGGAATTAGCCGAAACCTTCCGCTATCTATCCGATTATTTGAAGGCGCAGGAATTTTACGCCTTTGATCCTACGGCGTTTGAGAATTTGTTGGAGGGCTTTGACAATCTGCTGCGGGCGGAACTAGCGATTGGTGGAGAATCTTCAAAAGATTGGTATCAAGAGAAGAAACAGGATTTATTAAAGGATATCAAACAGTTAAAGCTTGATCAGGAAAATGACTTTCCTAGTGACGGCTATTTTCTAGCCAGTACCTTCAGTAAGCTCCAAGCAATCGTCAATCACTATAAAGGATCCTTTGATGGGAAAAGGATTCAAGAAAGTGAGCTACTTCGAGAGTTCGCCAGTTTAATCGCTGAGTACAATGAAGATCGATTGATTCGATTGTTGCTTAGTTAAGATGCTCAAAAGGGGTTAATAGTTGAAATGAAAGGGAGAGAAGGATGAACAAGGGTAGGATTTTTAGTGGGTTGGTTATACTGAGCAGTATGTTGATTCTGCTAACGGCATGCTCCAGCAACAGCGGGGAAACCAAGAAAGTAGAAAAGGAACCAGATGCAGGGCAAAATTCAAAAGTAGCGGTGAGTATCGAAGACGGAACCTACATCATTCCAGATGGGGAAACAGTCGATGAGGACACAGGCTTTCTCGCGTTGGCTATCAAAGTGAAAAATAAGACAGACAAGAATCTGGATGTTACCTCTAGTGATTTTTCATTATATGATGAAGATGGGGAGAAGGTTTCCTCAGAACATGTGTATGACTCACAAGGGAAATTCAAGCTATTATCTAGTGAAAGCTTATCTGAAGGCAAAAGCTTTACAAAACCACTCGTTTTCAAAGTAGCTAAAGCTGCTGAATACGAGTTGCATTACGAGCCGGTCTATTCTTCTGATGAAGAAGAAAAAGGAATCGAATTAAAAATAGCTACAGAGGATTATCCCGATGATGCCAAAGCAGTCGAAGGATTAATGGATCAGTACATTGAAACGGTATTTTATAATAGCGATCCTGAAGAGTCAGAAGAAAAATCCAAGCTGGAGCTGAGCAACGACCTAGACGAAGAACGAAAAGCCTTCAAGGAAGAAGCAATCAATTTATTAAAAAAGGGCTTTCCGAAGCACAATGTCTCAACTGAAGAAGCTGAAACATTTATCTCACAAGTCCAAGCCTCCAATCGTGAAAAAGCAAAGGTAAGCTATCGCTTCAAAGAATTCTTTCCAGAAACAGCGTCGCTCTATGTACGTCCAGAAACCGTACTATTGAAGAAAGAAGACAAGGATGCCATCGTGAAGCAATTTACCGAAGAAAACAAAGGCAAGTTTTCCGACTATGCGACCGCCCAACGTGAGGCAGAGAAATACCTCGTTCAGGAATTACCGGCAAAGATCAAAGAGATCACCATCAGTACAGATGAGGATATGACCGGTGAAGGGTATCGGGTCAACTTAGAGAAGAAAGATGGGAAATGGACAATCAACTCAGCGAATGACAGTCAGAACTATACCTTCAAATCACTGAAGGATACCTTTAGATGCGGATTGCACGAATAATCAAAAAAATACACTTGCGAGACCTTTCGCAGGTGTATTTCGTTTTACTTTAAATGAAATTCTAAGAAAGCTCTCTGCGAGTATTCTCCTTTCAAAGAGTACTTCCCTACACGCATAACACCATCTTAGAAATAATTTCTTCAATGTAAACAAGGATAGTTTCAATGATAACTCTTATTCACCTCAAACATTCCCTGAAAATATCAAGCAGTTGAAAAAATTTTAACTAGTATTTGCTACTTGTTCCCTCAGAGGTAACTATGACAAGAACAATAACGACAGTAAACACTTTTAACGTAAAAAAATCTGTCTATTTCTTTCGCATAGATTTTGAAAAAGAAAAAATAAGCAAGACAAGACCTATCGTTATTAATAGACTAAATAACATGAACAAAATAATACCTGTTCGTGACAGCGAATCAAATAAAGTCAATAGTTGTTGCATGTGTGTTCCTCCTAGGTTCTATTTTACTATAGATCGTACACAAAAATACATAGCGGTCAAACCACAAGAGTTAATGTCCAAGTAATATACGCCAAAGTCATCCATTGGATATGAGGATGAAACGATTAAAGCATTCTCTCTATTATCTAAAATTTTATCACAACATAATAATTAATTAAATCAAACACGGGATTTTTATATTTTTTGTTAATAGAATTATTTTTTTAATCTCAAAAGAACCATAAAAAATTAAAAATAGTGTTTGATGAAGGGACGGGGATGATTTTATGTACAAAATCATTTTAATTAATAATAAACTGAATGTAAGTAGTTTTGTGATTCCTGATGCAAGTATCTTTGAAAATGATGAAAGCTGGACTTTTCAACTTGAAAGGATAGCCTATCGATTTTGCTGCGTATTTTAAAATAAAACACTTTGATAGCAACTATTTCGCCATGCTATAATGTAGGCGAAAAAACCTGCTACCTGAAAGGCAGGGAAAATCATGCAAAAATATCTACCGACGAACGATCTTCTTTTTGGCATTGGTACTATTTCTTAAAAACAGGAGAAGTCGCAGATCAGGCACCAGATTACATCAAAGAAGCCAAAACCAGAATCGATTTTCTAAACCTAGAAAGCGAGGAACAAGAAATGATAATGATAAAGTCGTTAGCGATGCGATCTTGTCCACGAGGTTTCGTGAAGAGCGTGAAGAAGAAAAACGTAGACTGGCTCTTGAGTTTTTAAAAATAGGAATTACGTTTGAACAAGTATCAAAGGCTAAAGGATGGGATATAGAAATACTTAAAGAGCTGAAAAATGCAGAAGGATAGTTAAAGACATTAGGATAATTTTCTATGTAGTAAATTCTGCATCTCAACACCTGCGATCATTCTATCTATCGCAGGTGTATTTATTTTGTATCCTTTTTGAAGATTTATACCCGACCTTCAATCAATCTTCTTTGCAGCTCCTTCACACAATCGGATACCGGACTAATCACACCATCCGTTGTCGTTCCCATTCTTTGTTGCAGGGCAAGGCAAGTCATCGGGCCAAAGTTCCCGTCTGTGGGCACACGTAATAAGGCTTGGAGTGCACGGATCATCATTGATCCGCCATGTCCAAACTGAACAGAAGGAATGAATTGATTGGCGGGATTTTTAATCTGTCCGCTAATAATCCCGTCTTTGATCCCGCAATTCAACACTTCTTGTAAGCGTCTTGTAGTTGCGGGTCCCCATGAACCATCGATCGCTAAGAGGCGTTGTTGGCTGCTGTTTTCAGATGGTCCAGTGACACTCGCATTTTTTAATCGAAAATAGCGCACAGGCAACCCTGAATAATCTCCCATACAGCCAATCGCTTTAGTGACTGCGATATTTTGACAGCCTTTGGAATAGGTACAATGCAAGGCATCCCCATTGATATCTCCTAAGAAGAAGCCAGTATGTCCAGCTGATCCTAACGATGCGCCTTCATGACCGGCTATCCATAAGTCTCCTCTGCGAACGTCACTTCGATTGATTTCCAGTAGTAACGAGCCTTTCAACTTGAACAACGTCTCTGTATTCCCGATAAAGGCATTTTTTGGAAGAAAGCCCGCCACAATCAATGAACGAAAGACAAAGCTCGAACAATCCATCGAGCGTGCCCCAAGTCTGTTGGCCATGGAGTAACAGACTTTTCCCCGTAAGGCTAAGCCGTATTGCAACGCGGATTCAGTAGTTGGCAATGAGTTCACCCCCTTACTGAATGTTGTTTTCCTGATCGTCTTTATCAGGTGCTTCTCCGACATCTCGTTCGAAGACCCCGAGCCATTTCTGCAGCCAAGTGATTTTCAGTCCGAAATCGTGGGCATTTTCCAGTATCGATCCTATCTCGTAAATAATCAGAAGGACGGTCCAGAACAATGCGACATTAATTGGCAACTTGATTCCGACAATTGGTGCAATTTTATCTAACGCGGCGGCGCATATGATGGTTGAAAAGGTAATAAATTTGGTAAATAAACCATATAGATTGATGGAGGACACCCATGTGTGGCTTCTAAGTGCTTTGCCATATCCGGTAAAAAGATCGAGTCCTACCATCGTGAGGAAGACACCCATGATCGGCACGCTGCCGCCGAATAGAGAGTGAATGAGTGCTTCAAGTGAGGCAATCAGTGATAGATTCATAAAATCCCTGCTCTTTCTTAATTTTTAATTTGCCCAACCCCTGTGACCGTGATCGCAGGGGTTGAGGGTTCTTTTTCCTACGCATGATTGACAGGATTTAGCTGTAATTGGTTATTCTCGTGGGGTGCTCTCTGGCGCGTCTTTGTTTCGGCTCCTTCGTCTGAAAAGCCGATGGAACAAGCCTTTGTTTTTCGTTGTGTCTTGAATGTCAGTGTCAGTTGCTTGATGAATATCAGCTTCCTGTTGTTGGTACTCGTAACCAATGATTTCCACCGGTGGCTCATGGTTAATGGGTGGAAGCGAGTCCTTATTAATGGTTATCGTTGCTTCTTTAGCATCGATCGTTTCAATCCGCGTCAATCGATCATAATGACGCCCAAGTGGTTGGACTGAAAGTGGGTTGATACTAGTTGCTTTGGTAGCTAGATCGTTTCCTGTTTTTTCTGATTCATCGATCACCTCAAAACAGCCAACTTCTTCACAGGTTGCTTCCATCGGTGGTTCGATTTCTGGTGTTAATTCTTCCGGTTCATGTTCCAAATCAAAGATCAATGTTTCAATCGTGGTCACAAACTTGGCCGATAGGGCGGAATCAAATAGTTTTACGCCATCTTGTTCAAATAGGTCGAGTGTGGTTAATAGTTCGCAAGCTTCTTTGATTTCTTCTGCCGGCAAGCTGGTGTCCACGTTTTTGTAGCGCCAGGTATGTCTTCCACCGTCATTCTTCGAAAATAGTGCGACTAAATCTGTCGTTTCAGTGCTCATACGATTTTTCCTTTCATACGTTTTCTATTTTTCCTGCGTAGGATTTCTATATCATGACTCAGTAGTTTCTTCGGGACGGACAGTTGAGATAAGGGAACGGACAACAGAGAAGACTTTTTCGCCAAAATTTCTTATGGGAAAGACACGTAGTTTTAGTCGTTTCCACTCAGGTGCTTGAAAGTAATCCTCAAAAAAGTAAAAGAACCGTTTCATTGTACGTGTCGCTTTGGTGTTCATAAACAAGTAGCGGACAAGATCCTCCAGAATGTGGGCGAACTCTTGCGCGCCAAGCTTGAAGCGGACACGTAACGCTAAGATATATTTGATGGTTACACTGCTATTTTGTGTTTCTTGATAAAATTCCATGATGCGTTTTTCTAATGTTTCTGGTTTTAGTGAAAATGCTTGGTCGCATGTCAACAGTTGCTCATTCATGGATTTCTCCTCCTTGTTTTATCTGTAATGTGGATATAGTAGAGGAGGGCGGTACGTCTACCGCAACTCCTCAAATACTTCTTTTTACGGTTGTTCTTGTGTGATATCAAAAATCACGGTTTCGATCGTTTCGATGTATTTCGCACTTTCAACGGTGTGGAATAGGTCTGCGCCGTCTTTATGAAAGAGTTTTACCCGAGTCAGTCGTTCCAACAGGGCTCTGATTTCAAGAGGCGATTTCTTTGTATCAGGATTAATCAAACTCCAGGTTTGTTTCTTGCCTAGGCTGTTTCTAAATACGGCCACTAATTTCTTTTTCATCTAGCTGCACCTCCTTATTTGGTATAACGTGATTGACTGGTTAGGATCACGCCGTCTAAGTTGCTGTCTTCAGGGGAAAGAGCGGTTAAGATGTCTCCTAATTCCAAAACGGCTTCTTCCGTTGGTTCATCGATGACGTTTTGAAAGGTCACCTTGCTTAGTTTGTCTTCGCCAGTATCGATTTGTACTTGTAATTTATTGCCAATTTTTTGAATCATAGTGATTCCTCCGTCATGTTTGTTTTTTGTTCCGGCCGGTGATTAAAAGATAGCCGAATTCGCCAAAAAGTGCGAATTGGAAATTAACCACCATCCCCCCCAATTTGACTCGTTTTGGGGTAAAAAGGGCCCTTTTTAGGCCGAAAATGGTCAAATTGGGGGGGGGCTGTGTCAAATTCCAATTTGAGATTCATTTCTATTTGTAGTATTATAAAAGGTTTACCTTTTTTCTAATGAATTACGTTCAAAAAAGACTAGATGAACAAATCATCTAGTCTTAGAAAGGATTAACGTCAATTCTCCCAACGCAAATTATCGGGGTTCTTAATCAGCTTTTCGTAGTAATAGAGAATAGAGTCTTTTGATAACAACGACTGATTTCGCCATTAGGGGTAATAAAATTCTTTTAACAGCGGTCGCTTGGCTAAGTTCACAGAGGGGACCAATGCGTAGGATCCAAGTACTTGTTTGGTTCGATGTTCTTCATAAAAACACCTAATAAAAAATTAAAATGGTGTTTCTACAAAGAAGATACAACGAAAACAAGGAATTTATTTCCATATTTCCGTGTTAAAAACTAAAAAAATACAAAAAGTAATCGGTTGCTTCGATATTTAAAATAATCTGAATAGAAAAATATAATGTAAACGTTATAAAAAGTAGTATTTAATGAATTTAAATATATAATATAAAGGCAACTTCCTCTTTGTGAGAGAAAGTTGCCTTTATAAGTTTATAAATAAATAGTGAGGAACATTGTGTTGCTGGATAAGAAATTTGATAAAACGTTACTTAGTCTTATAAAAAACTAGAAATATCAAGAACTAATTGAAATTTATTAACTTATATGTGTGATATATCAAAAACAATTCATAAAGCAATTATATATTATTAATTATTAATAGGCAACACACTTCATAAAAATAATTATATTTAATCATTTGCATAATAAAAAACTAAGACAGACCGTTCAATTTGTCTCTTTTCTTTAGAAATCAGACCATTATATGCCGTCTGTTAAGCCGTCAGAAATAGGAGGAATTAATCATGCGTAAAGGGGAAAATATCTATTTGAGAAAGGATGGGCGTTGGGAAGGACGCTATCCAAAAGGCAGAAAACTAAACGGGAAAATCAAGTATGGCTATGTCTATGGAAAAAGCTATGGGGAAGTCAAACAAGCATTGTATCCCTTACGAATTCGTTACCACTCTCTCCAACAAATTCAAGGAATCTCCGCGGGGACCTTTGGGGAATGGACCGCTGAGTGGTTCAATGAAGTGCGAGAAGAGGTCAAACCCTCGACGCTTTCCAGTTATTATTACAAATTAACCAAATATATCTTTCCGCTCATCAGGGATATTCCATTAAATGAGCTGACCTTGGAGTCCGGAAAATGCCTTTTGAAGGAGCTTCAAAAACAATTGGCGAACTCCACCATTCAGGTGATCTTTCGTATCGTAAACAAATGCCTGAATCGAGCAAAAAAGAGTGGAAAGATCACCACGAATCCTTTTTCTGAGCTGAAATTACCAAAGGCAAAACAAAAGAAGGTCCGGGCCTTAACGCTGAGTGAACAAAAAAGAGTGATGAAGATTGCCGCTAAAGAAAAGAAAGGACGTGGGATTCCCGCCTTACTAGCGTTGTATTCAGGGTTGCGGATTGGAGAAATCGCGGCTTTAAAATGGACGGACATTGATTTTGAAACCAATTTGATCTCTGTTCATCAGACCTATCAACGGATTCCAGCGAGCCACTCCTTAAAAAAAACGCAATTGATTTTGGCAGATTCGAAGACAGAGGCTTCGGTTCGCGTGATTCCCATCAGTCAGACCTTAAGGAAATTATTGTTGAAGCACCGCAAGGAGTCAAAAGGGAGTTTTGTCTTTTCCACAAATGGGCAACCGTGTGAACCCCGATTATTAACCTATCATTTCCATCGGATTCGGTTGAAAGCTGGATTGATCCAGATTCACTTCCATCAACTGCGCCATACCTTTGCGACTCGCTGTTTAGAAGCGAAGAAAGACATTTCTTCAGTCAGTGCCTTGTTGGGTCACGCCTCCACTCAAATGACGCTTGATACATATGTTGATGCCATGTTGGAACAGCGGGTTCAAGTCATTCACGAGTTAGATGGACTTATTAGCTGAAAGTACATGTAATGGCTTTCAAAAAATGGCCACTTTAATTTTGGCGTCTTCTTTTTTCTCATTTTGAGTAAGCGCTTACTTGGATCTGTGATTTTATTTTTAACGAGTCGTTTCTTCATAAAAGTAATTATTTTTAAAGAAAAAGAATCGCGTTATTTAATCAAAACTAAATAAGCCGTCAATCCTCGTCAAAAAACGCTGGAAACCCTGATAAGAAGCGGTTTCGAGTGTTTTTCTAGTTTTTTATAAGACTAAGAAGAAATAATACTCGAATTGTATTGAAAACTAGAGGTATTAAGTAAAAATGAGGAACTTATTGTGTATTTTGAAGGGAGGTATGTTTATCGACGGACAGACATACTAATTTTTATGATTTCCCAATACCCAAGAAGAAGGCGAATTCTATCTTAGGTATTGGAAAAATGAATATGTGAGAAATTTGGCGGTAACCACTTCTCATGTATCCATTTTACCTAATTTAGGCGTAAAAAACAAAGAAGAGTAAAGGAGTTTATTATGAAGAATAAGAGAAAATGGATAAGTAAAATAGCGTTGACCTTAGGCGTGTTAACAATGTTGGGGGCATCTGGAGCTGGTGCAGTGCCAATGGTTTATGCAGCGGATGACAAAATCAGTACGAACCCTGTATCAGACCACACTTCAGATCGGACAATTACATTATGGAAATATGAAATCAACAGCGCAGCCGAATTAGGCGATCGAGGAACTGGTGATCCAAGTATGCCTCCTTCTTTGGCAGGTAAACAAGTAATGAAAGATGTAAAATTTGAAATTGTTAAAATTGTGGCAATTCCTGGAGGAAAATCACTAGTTAATCCACTAGACACAGTAGAAGGTACGGACTGGGAAGTAGACACAGAACACCCATACACAGCAACAGGAACCACTGATGAAAATGGTAAATTGAAATTTGATGTAAGTACTGGAATGTCAGATAAAAAGGACGCAGATGGTATCTACATTGTCCGTGAAATTCCAGATGCGTCGGGAAATTATACGTATACAAAACCTGGTGATCCAACTGCAACACCGCCAGTTCCTGATGAGACTGGCTTGAAAGTAACGAAACCAATGGATCCATTCTTTGTTCATTTACCACAAACCAAACGTGATGATACGAGCAAATTGATCTATGATGTTCACGTTCATCCGAAAAATATCGTAGCGAATACGGAATTAGACAAAACAGTTGAAGGCGGTAAAGGATTCTCGATTAAAGCCGGTAACTCTTTCCAATGGGAAGCTACAACGACATTACCTGAAGGCTTATATGCGATTGCCTCGCAAGATATGACGATCACAGACTATGTAGATCCAGCTGACCCAACCGCAACACCAACAGATACAGCTTTCTCTGCAGGTGATGAAATCTACGCTTCTTACTTCCATGTTACGGATGAAATCAGTGCAGATTTGATGTTAGAAGACGCGACAGTTTACGGATTAGATACTTCTGGTACGCCAACACAATTAGTTAATGGTACTGACTATAAAGTTACTTTGGACGGAACAACCATTGCTCCTGGAGCCAAGGTTGAAGACTTGACTACGGGTACTGCAAAAAAAGTTGTTGTTAGTTTAACTAAAGATGGGATGAAAAAGCTTGGCGTAAACAATCTTCCGAAATTACAAGTTGTTTATAAGGTAAAAGCAGATAATGATTTCAACGGAACGATCTCCAACCAATACACCATCGACTATCTATTGCCTGGCGGAACACCTGATACGAATACCAGTGATAAGCCAGAGTATTATGATGGTGGATTTGACATTAAAAAGACGGACGATAAAGGCACTGCTTTAGCAGACGCTGAGTTCTATCTTGCAGAAACTGAGGCTGACGCAAAAGAAGGTATTTTCTTAGCAAGTAATGGTAAATCTTATAGATTAAAAGATCATGATACAGACACATCGAAATTAGCTGAAGATCCAGCGGATGATGGTGCAACTTTCTTAACGGCTAAGTCAGACGCTACAGGTAAAGCTGAGTTTAATGGTCTGAAGTTAGACTGGTTTACAGATTCAAATGGAAATGGGAAACAGGACCCAAGTATTGACTCAGAAAAAACGTGGCAAAAAGAGAAACCAACAGATCCAGACGACCGTACACCATATATCTCTAAAAAATATTGGTTAGTGGAAACAAAATCACCATCTGGGTATGAATTGCTTAAGAGTCCAGTTGAAGTGACAGTTACGTTGACATCACATGATGATGTAGTAATTGACGTAGAAAACAAACCTAAAACAGATCTACCATTCACCGGTGGCACTGGCACGATGTTATTAGTGATCATCGCAATCGGATCTATCACCATTGGTACAGCATCAATCGCCATTGATAAAAAACGTCGTCAAGCTTAAAAATGGGACAGAAAGGAAGGACAGACCATGCGCGATAGAATCAAACAAAAGCCAATAGTCGCAGTTCTTCTTCCAATCTTATTTCTACTGGTAGCCCTTATCTCGGTCTACCAGTGGAATCCATTGAAGGCAGATGACCAGAATGCTCATTTGGTTGATGTGAAGGTCAATGGGAAAGAAATCGACAAGAATTATTCAGTAACGGAGCAAGGGACTCTTTTAGAAATGAGCACCGAGGAACCGCAAGTGCTGAAGTTCTTAGAATCAGAGAAGTACAAAGTAGAACTTCTGAATGAAAAAGGAGAACCACTTCCTTCAGAAGAAATATCAGAAGAAAAACTAAAACATTATCAAGAGTTAGTGACGTCTAATCAGAAAAGTACAGAGCAAACAGATCAAAGCTCCGCTTTAAGCGATAGCTCAACCACTCAACCAAGTACATCAAAAGAAGTGGAAGAAATTGCCAGTCAACTATTCTATGTAGTAGAAGATGAGAAGAAAATCCCTTATCTTCTATTGGATAAAGAAGAAACGATTTGGTTGAGCGTTGTGAACAAGAAGCCAGAAGAGGCTACAAGTGTCGTGTTTGAAAAAGTAGACGTAAATAAAAAGCAGACATTAATTAACTTTGAAGCAAAGAAGAAGGAAACTACTGAAACCTCTAATAAGGAGAAAGAATCCTCTTCCGAAAGCAAAAAAAGCTCTGAGAATAAAGAAAAACAGGAATCAGCAGCGACTAAGAATAGTTCGACGAGTCAAGAAGCAAAGAAAGACAGCACAGAGAGTCAGAAAAAAGAGACCACTTCAAGTAGTAAAGAACCAGCGAAGAAGTCAGCAACCAAGACAAAAGCAACAAAACTAACTAAAGAAGAAAAGAAACGCAATTTAGCGATTGAACAACTTTTAGATGAAAAATACGAAGAAAAAGATTCGTTTAAACCGATTGAGTTACCCGCCGAAAGAGCGAGTAGTCGAGAAACGAGGTCTGGGGAATCGCCGATTTCAGTGACTGGTGCCAAGATGACCATCAAGGATGGAACCGCAAGTTTTGATACTGGAAACGATAATCCTGGATACGATTCTGGTGATAACAATCAGCTTGTTCGTTCATTCGACTCAATAATCTACCTTTTGACTTTTTCATTAGAAGCGAGCGATCCGAATACAACTTATTCTGACATAAAGTATAGTGTGAACATGGAGTTGCCGAATGCTTATGCATTAGATGATTCTGGAAAACAACGATTTAATGCAGAGGTTGTTGATAGTGAGAGCGGGGAGTTAGTTAACGATGACTCCACAGGTACTACAAAAACTTCAAAAGGAAAAATGGAGTCCACGATTAATGGCAATGGTCAAATTCTTCTACCGATGCTTGTGAATGTTTATGGCGCTCAAAATGGAACATTGATCAAACCGACAATGAAAATAACAATTATCAGCGCGAAAAATGATAAAACAGGTGAAACTGAAGAGATAAATAAAATTTACGATCAAGAAGATGAAAATTTGGCAGATGTGTTGAAATTGAGAGAGACAAAGGTTTCAGCCAAGCCTTCGATTACTGCAAAATTAACTAAGGGAAACAAACTAGTAATAAATGAGTTTGCTCCCCACTTAGTTGGAAATACTGAATGGGATGCCACAGGTATAGGTGTTACTTTAGGGCTAACACCAATTGCAGGTCGAACTGATGCTGACTTTAGAGGATCAACCTTTCCGAATGGTGAGATAAAGGTGAAAATTGGTTCAGATTCGTTTTATCAAACCGGATATGGAGCTGCTAAAACACCTGTTCCTACCCATGAAACGAATAGCATACTGAATTGTACTAGACCAATTTATGCGATGGCTTCTTCAGTAGCAAAATCTGATACCAGTGGTTGGGATCAAATTATGTATCCTGGTAAGACCTTAAATATAACCGATGAGTTGATCTCTTTACCTATACCTAATGGAAAGTCTAAAAAAATATTTGTTACAGAGCCGACCGTTTCTGCTGATGAAAAGAAAGAAATCGGAGTATACGATACAGGGAATGTCAATGTTACTAACGGTGATTTAGCAATGACATTGACGAATTCGGATTATGAACCAATCTATAATCCATATACGTATAATCTAAATGGTACTAAGACAAGTAATAACGAGAAGCTGTTTTCCAGTTCCATGATGATTGTACAGTGGTGCAGAGCATACATGGACCAAAAATCAACAGGGATTTTTTCTACTGATCTTAAAATATCTAATATAAGTTATGAAGGTCAGCCGAATGGGTCATCGTCATCATCTGTTACTTTTTCGGAAATAAAAATACCGGGAGGAACTAAAACTAGTTTGGCTTCCTTCACAGGCTATGGTTTCAATGGACTAAGCACTACAGGTGACCGATGGCATTCAGCCGGTGATGGAAAAGTAGCGAGAGGCGCATCAAACATTTACGTAGGGGGCTCTAGCATATTCAACTATCACGAAGGAACTGAGGCACAAATATTAGTCAGATGGAATGCTAATTCTTTCGAATATGATCCTAGCAGAGATATTTGGTGTCAAGAAGCCGGGATGCAGGCTGCTAAAACGCGATATGGAGTTGGAAAAACTAAAAATAATCCAACATTAACCGCAAATACTCAGACTAATTTAGAAAATGAATATGAATGGTACAACACCTATCAAGAGGCAGAACTTCATGGAAAAATATCTGCTGTAAAAGTATGTTATGACAAAAATGGATATCTAGGAACGTATACAGCAATACCAGTGAATGTGGTTGGTCAAGTAGGAGGAAAGGATCAATTTGGAAATGCCAATGTATGTATGATTAATTCTTACATACATAATTCCAGAGGAGCTGTTATAAATCAATTTCCAGAAGTAGGATATGCATATGAACCATCAGCATTTGATGTTCAAGGGAATAAAATTTCTGGACATAGAGATCCTGAAACTAGTAGGAATGGCGCATATGGAGATACCGTATACATTAAATCTTTTGGAATATCGACTACTACAACACCAGAGAAACCGGTCTATAAGACGAATGAAACAATTAAGTGGAAAGTTGTGGGTAATATTCTATCAGATGCAAATGAGGACTATATGGTTCGATTAACCACGACACTACCTAAGAATTTAACCTATGATTTCAATTCTTCTACTGATAGTAATGGCAATAGTTTGCCGGAACCTACTATCATTACTAACGATGCAACTGGGGAAACAACTCTTATATGGTCAATACAAAGCCTAAATCCAATGGATCCATTGAGAAACACAGCAGAAATTCGATTTACAACAACACCTGTATTAAAGCATTTAACATTTAATGATGTATCTTTAGCTACCACTAGAATATCTACAGTAGGTGATATCTATTTACAAAATAACCAAAGTATCAAGGATGAGTCACCAGCATGGATGAGAAGTTCAAGTGGAAGCGTCAATCTCTATCAAGTCCAACAAATCACGCTGACTAAAGAAGTGGATAAGAGCTTTATCGAAGTTGGGAATAAGGATCCGGCAGTTTCACCAGCAGCGGATCGAGAGGCGTTGACAGATATCACGTATAAAGTGACATTAGATAACTTCAGTTCTGACAAATTATTGAATGTAAAAGTTTTAGATGAGTTGCCTTTTGACACAGATAGTCTTGGAACGGATTTAGGTGGTTCATTCACTGTGAAAAGCATCAAAATTATTACTGGCAGTGGTGATATCACCTATACAAATAATCCTGTACCTTCGAATGAAAGGGATAATCCTAACTTAGTTTCGGGGGCTTGGTCTCCATATGTTCCTGGGTCATCCAATTCGGAAATAATAAAGAATGCCAAGGGATTTGTCGTTACATCCAAAGAATTAGATGTTGGAGATTCACTGGTATTTGAGGTTACGATTTCACCAACTGGTCAAAAGGCAGGAAATATTCTGCGAAATCGAGCGGCTTTTAATAGTCATCTTAATCTTCCTGTAAAAAGTAATATCGTCCAAACCCAAGTGTTAGGACGTGATCTAACTGGTTATGTCTGGTATGACGATGACTACGACGGATTGATTGGGAATAAGTCTGATGGGACACCTGAAGATCCCGTTAGTAATATCGCCGTGAAATTATACCGAACGAGCTTGGAAAAACCATCCTATGCAAATGAACTAGTCGAAGAAAGTTTATCAGGAGAGAAGTTCATTGATTCGTCTGGTAATTCCTTGGTCAAAACAGGAGCTGATGGGAAGTATAAATTTTCAGACCTTCCTGAAGGTAATTACATTGCGGAATTCATGGTTGGAGATATCGTAGTAACGCAAAAGATTGCGATTGTTACTAAGGAGTGGCAAGGAACGAATGTGGCGTTGAACTCAAAAGCCGATCCTGATCCAACTTCTACTACAGCATTCAAGACACCGTCTGATTTTAAGGATCCGAATACTGGATCACTTTATTTCAATCATCCTGAATTAGCTAACTTACCAACACTTCTGACTGGTACGGATAAAGTAAGCCATATCACCGATGTCAACGCCGGTCTAACTCGTCTTTCGAAGATCAAACTTTTCAAGTATGAAGAAGGTTCAGTCATTGATGTCAATAAAGACGGTCATTTAAGCGATGCTGAAATTGAAGCAGACACCACCAATGCTTTAGAAGGCGCCGAATTCCAGTTGTATAAAGGGGAGAAAGACGACCCTAATACGATTAAAGATGAAAATAAAATCGGGAGTCCTGTTGCAACAGGAAGCGATGGCTGGCTAGAATTTGGCAGCTTACCACCTGGGCATTATACGATTGTTGAAACCAAGGCACCGGATGGATTCGAGTTATTGAAAAATCCGATTGAAGTGTATGTTCCGACATATAATTACATTGCGATCGTTCATGTGCCCGATAGTGCTCAAACCAAACTACCATTCACTGGAAGCACAAAAGCCATGCGGATCATCTTGATTGCGGCGGCTTGTTTCTTAGTCATTGGCATGACTGGCGTTTTCTTACATTTTCGACCAATCAAAGTAAGGGGAGGAAAATAAAATGAAAAAACTACGTCGTTTGTTGTTCTGTTTGTTTGTTTCCTTCCTGTGCTTTGGTGGGGTGGCCTCTGCTCATGCCGAAGCAGAAGCCACGGAGAATGTTGGTTATAACATCTACATTCAAAAGTACAAGATTCTCGACTTTGCAAAAATCGAGAGCACGCTGCCGTTGGATGGAACGAAGGTCGATCAAGTGAAGGATGCGGATGGGAAGAACCTTGACCCATTACCGGGGATGTCCTATGAGATTACCCGTGTCACTCCGATTCAAGGTGCTTCCGGGTTTGAACCTGTTCAAGGGGACGGCGCTTTTGCGACAACCGTGACCACGAATGAAAAAGGCCTCGCTCATGTGGGAAACCTCGTTCAAGGGATGTACCAAATTGTTGAGAAGGAACATGCGCAGCTAAAAGATGTGATGGAACCCGTGATCGTCGAGCTGCCGTTTCCCCAACAGACGGGTGAACCCTTGAATGAAGTCTACATTTATCCCAAGTCCAGTGTTGTCGGCGATACCCCTAAATTGCCTACGACCAAAGGCGTGATAGTAGATGAAAAAGGGGAGATTAAGAAGCTGCCGCAAACCAGTGGGAATATCGGAACAGCCCAAGTGTTGATCTGGATTCTAGCAATGATTTTTGCCATGGGTGGCTTCGGAATGCTCAGTATCCACCGGAAGAAAGATGTCTTTTAAGAATTGATTGATGCATCATTACTGAAGAAAGAATCTAGGATGCGTAATTTTTGGTATCCTTGGATTCTTTCTTTCAAATTGTGAACCCTATTGGAAAGAAGGACCCGTCATGAAGAAAAACAAGAAGCCTAGAAAACATTCCTTTTTGAAAATCTTTGCGATCATCATGATCGTGGGCGGTGTGTTAACCCTTCTGTATCCAATTGTTGGGAACTATTTAGCCAATCGTGAACGAAGTCAGGCTGTTTCTGAGTACGATGACACAATGAAAAAAATGTCGCAAAAAGAAAAAGACGAACAATGGGCGTTGGCGAAGGCTTACAACGAATATATCTACAATAAACAAGAAGGATTACCGAAGGGTGATCCGGTGGTTTACAACAAGATCATGAAACAAGGGGATGTCATGGGCACCGTGGACATTCCTGCGATTGATATCAAACAAATGCCTTTTTTTCATGGCACGTCCTTTAAAACATTGGAAAAGGGTTTGGGTCACTTTGAACCCACCTCCATCCCGATCGGTGGGAAGAATACCCATTCGGTGATTACGGGACACAGTGGGGTGAAGAACCAAGTCTTGTTTACGGATATCCGTAATCTAAAAGAAGGCGATTTGTTTTTTATCAATATTTTAGGCAAACGCTTGGCGTATGAGATTGATTCCTTTGAAGAGATTCTGCCAAGCGATGTCGATAAGGTCAAGATACATAAAGGTAAAGATAAAGTGACGTTGCTTACCTGTACGCCACCGGGAATCAATACCTTCCGGTTGTTAGTCACCGGACATCGGATTGATTATAAGACAGCGGTCAAGAAGAAAGTCAAGAAACGCAACACCTGGAGCTATCAAAACATTGTGCTGGCAACACTCGGCTTGAATGTCGCGATCTTCGCGTTATTGATGGGCTTGTATCGTCGCTTTATCAAACGGTTCCGATCAGAAGACCCGGTTGTTTCAGCGAAAGCTCGTAAGAACTTGAAACGTCTATTTACTGTTACCAAGACGCTCTTCATTATCCTGTTCATTACCATGACCGCTGTGTTGATCACCGCGATTTATGGTTATCTCCATATGGAACAGGAACCGGCATCGGCGGCCGTCAATGTCGGGGCGACAGAGGAGTTGAGTTCCTACAATATCGACAAGGTCCAAAAAGCGAACTATGGCGAGAAACAAATCGCCAGTGTTAAAATCTCGGATTACGCCAAAGCGAAATCCGTGGTTCAAACCACTACTAATAACTGGGGCATTGGAAAGATTGTGATTCCCGATGTCTCGATTGACCTGCCGATCCTTGCTGGGATGGCGAATGAAAACCTGTTAACAGGAGCGGCCACCTACCGCTCCGATCAACAATTAGGCCGTGGAAATTATGTCGTTCTGGCCCACAATATCTTCGATAAAGATGTCTTATTACACCGGATTCAAGACTTAAAAAAAGGGCATCTAATTTACACAACGGATTTTAAAAACGTCTATGTCTACGAGGTTTCTTTGAACAAGATCATTGAAGAGACCGAGGTGTCTTATGTGGAAAAAGAACCGAAGAATGGAATCGCAAAAATTACGCTTCTACGTTGTGAAGGCGATATCGGTACGATCTATCGGCGACTTGTTCAAGGAAATCTCAAAAGCGTCGAGCCGTTGCACGATGCAGAAAACGAGCTATTTAAAAAAATGAAGCTAAAACGCGACGATGGGGAAATCGACGGCACGATCGTGAAGAAGGACCCGGTGTCCGAACCCGAACGGGTGAGTATGACGCTGGCTGCTAAGATCATTTCTGATCCGATGCAGACCGTTGTGCCATTGTTCTTATTATTCTTATTACCGATTTTATTCTTTAGTCTGATTTAGAAGGGGAAACGTTCATGAAAAAAATAGCGATAGGTGTTTGTGGGGTTCTCGTCTTTATTGGCGGCTTAGCTGGTATCCGCAGTGGCGTACTGAAAGCAGGCGAACTGACAAGCGACTCGTCTTTCATTGTAGAAACAGGCACCGTGGAAAGTGCCGTGACTGTGCCGGAAAGCAGTGAAATACCTGTAGAAAAAGTGATTGTTCCTGAAGTAGAAAGTCCTGCACCAATAGAAGAACAGCCGGAAGTACCGATAGAAGAATCGAGTACGTTACCTGAGCCTTCTACTAGTTCAGAGCCTGTGTCGTCCTCGACTTCATCAGATACGGGTTCATCTGAAAGTAGCACAACAGAGTCATCGACCAGTACGTCAGAATCATCAACTAGTACTGACAGTTCCACTTCGGCGTCTAGTAGTTCGTCTACATCAAGTACAACAAAACCGAGCAGTTCGACATCCAGTCAAACCAAACCAAGTACAACAACGCCAAGTAGTGTCGAGCCAACAAACCCGTCGATGAGCCAACCATCAAAAGCGCCGACAACACCTGTAGCACCGGCACCAGCGCCACCAAGTACGCCGGTAGCGCCTGCCACGGGGAATACCGCAAGCGTGCAGTCAAATGATTTCGTTGCGCCTACTGCACCAGAGGCATTCTCGGAAACAAGTACCTTGAAACTACCGGATGAACTAAAAACAGACGAAGTCGCGCAATCAGATTTGAAAGGTTTTGAACTGCCGTTATTAAACAGTTTTGAAACTAAAGAGCATGCGGCAATCATCTACGAAGGCATTAAAAAACTTGGGTTAGAACAAGCCGACAATTACTCTGTGGAACAATTTACTACAGAGCTTTATCAGGAATTATTTAATCTAGAAATTAGTGGAAAACCAGAAAAAATGCCAGAAGAGTTGACAGTCGGTAGTCTGGTCTATCAGAAGAACAAAGAAAAAAATGTCTTACTTGGTGTTTACATCGGGGATGACTATTACTTAACTGTTGATGATGTGGAAATCGAAGAGGAAGAAGAAACATCCAATACAGAGGCTCGTACAACGATCGAAACTGCTAATGAGGAGATAGAAGAACCAGAAACTCAACATCAAGTTGTTGTCGAGACTATCGATCTGGAAGAGGATTTGTTGGTTCAAGAACTACCAGAAACAGAGTTGACTGACTATGGAAAACAAGTTCTTGCGGATTATCCTGCTTCCATGAATTTCACCGAAAATGAGAGCGCAAAGAAATTTATTGAAACCATCGAAGAAGATGCGCAAAAACTAGGACAAGAATATGATGTTTTTGTCTCAGTCATGATCGCTCAGGCACTAATAGAGAGCGGATCAGGAACAAGTACCTTATCCCTTTCTCCTAACTTCAACTTATTTGGAATTAAAGGTACCTATAACGGACAATCCGTATCTATGGCAACCCAAGAAGACCGTGGGAATGGCGAGTTGTATTCTATCAACTCCGCCTTCCGGAAGTATCCCAACTACGCGGCATCATTAGGGGATTACGTCCAATTGATTCGTGGTGGGATCTCAGGTAATGACGGGTATTATAAGCAAGCGTGGCGATCGGAAGCGAAGAATTATTTGCGCACCACCAATGCTTTGACGGGCACCTATGCGACCGATACCACCTATGGACAAAAACTGAACTCGATCATCGCCTTGTATCATTTAACGCAATACGATCGAGTGAAAACCACTGATAGCGATTCCGGCATCTTCATCAAAGGCAAAGAGGAGATTCCAACCGAATATAAAAGTCGGATGAAATATCCTGACTTCAACGGTGTGAACTACAACAGCTCAGGCTCTTACCCAGTTGGTCAATGTACCTGGTATGCCTTTAATCGCGTGAAGCAATTAGGAAAATCGGTGGATGATTATATGGGTAACGGCGGCGAATGGGCAACCAAAGGCAAGGCATTGGGGTATCAAATCAGTCAAAAACCAAAAGCTGGCTGGTTGATTTCCTTTAAACCAGGCGTTGCTGGTTCTGATCCAAGATACGGTCATGTGGCCTTTGTCGAGGTGGTTCGTCCAGAAGGGATCTTGATTTCAGAAGGGAATGTGTACGGCGGAACAGTGATCTCTTATCGAGTGATCGATACCGCTTTAGCCACTTCTGACCAAGTTTCCTATATTAAAGCAAAGTAAATTTATTAGCATGAAAAAGGAGCACCATAACTTATGGCAACTGTTCGATCACGTCAAATGAAAAGAGAAGGAAGTACCCCGCAGCGCTCGATTGGAAAAAGTCTTGTACTGACAATCTTGACCCTGTTGGTCTTAGTGGCGATGTTCATTTCAGGGCAGCTGGTACGCAGAGAATACAGCTTCCATCCCATCTCAGGTACGTCTATGAGTCCCACTCTGACAGAAAAAGACATGGTTCTGGTGAAGAAGCGCGACCCGATTCGCCGCTATGACATTATCGCTTTTTCTGTTAAAGGGGAAAAAGGAAAGTTCGTGAAGCGCGTGATTGGAATGCCGGGAGACACGATGTTTATCCGCAACGATCGGATGGTCTTAAATATTGGGGAGCAGGGGGATTTTGAGACAACGTATACCTTTCAATTGTCCCCAGCGGTAGCGGAAGAATTTCAGGAACTAACCAAGATTCCCAAAGGCTTGTATTTTACCACGGGGGATCATATCGATGTGTCGAAGGACAGCCGGACCTTTGGGTTTGTCTATAAAAAGGAAGTCGAAGGGAAGGTTCAGCTCCATCTTCCTTCCGTGATCGGAAAGCAGGCGGATAGCGAATGAGTAAAACAAACCTGTTGGTGATACTAGGAATACTCAGTGCTGTTTTTGTCATTTTAGCTATTCTCTTTGTGCTAATCAGACTGGTGTTTGATTGGCGATTAACCTTGATCCAACGAGAACCGGATCAATCGCCATTGTTTCGACGAAAACTCAATCATCTCAGAAAAATCGAACAGGCTAGGCATATTCGCTATTTATTGCTTACCTGTTTGATGATCGGAATCGGATTGGTAGTTACCATCGGTGCCTTTCTAGTTTTAGCGAATGACCAACAGAAAATCACTGTACAGAATCAGAAAGCGAATGAACGGATTACACAGTTAGAAAAACAACAGAAACAATTAATCAAAAGCATTCCTTTGAAGAAATATCCGGAGGAAGGGATCGGTCTTACTGACTATGAATGGGACAAGCTGGCTACGGAAGAGAAAGATTCAAAACTACAAGAACAGATGGAAACAGCGATTTCTCAACGCTCAGTCCAATATTTTGGTTCTTCTGATACAAAGGTAACTCTATCTGAACCCAAGAAGTTAACGCTTCAGTTAAAAGGTTGGATAGAGGATGACACGAGTACGGAAATGGTCAAACAGAATCTAGATGCCTTTGCGAAAGAGGCGGAAAAAAGCTCTGAACTAACTGATATTCATGTTCGAATGATTACCTCCGCTGGCAACGAAAAACAGGTCATCTATAACGTCAACTATTCTCGTGAAAAAGGCGAGGGTGTGTTCCATAAGAAAAATGTTTCTGAGCAGAATCTAAAGAATGATGGTGGGAAGGGCTAATGGCAGAAAATAAGAAAAAAAGAAAATGGCTATCAACGCAAGCGTTGAAGGAATTTATCAATGAGATCACGGAAGAAGAATTGAACGCGGAAGAGCTGTACAACGAAACCAATCAATTGCAGGATTCCTATCATTTGGCTAACGAAGCAGCGTCCACCTCAGAATTAGAAGAGCTGATTCAGGAACAAGAAGTCATTTCAGAGGAGCAACAGGCAGAAAAGCCTTCGGAAGAGGACTACTCCCAGCAACAATCCGAGCTCCAACAAATCTACGAGGAACTGGTTGCCTTGAAAAAAGAAGCCGAGGTTCGGGTTCATGAGTTGGAACAGGAAAATGACGCCTTGAAAGAGAAGCTAGACTTTGAACGGGTTCGAATGACAGACGAGTTAACGGAACGAGACGAAGAATGGCAGACGAAGCTTGCCGAGATTGAAGAAGAGAAGCAAGCGACGGAAGCTACGATCTCAGAGCTTCACGAACAACTTGATGAAAAGCAGAAAGAGCTAGAAGAACTCGCAGCGAAAATTGAAAAAGAACAAACTGCAAAAGAAGCAGAGAATGAAGCTGCGGCGGTTGATCTAAAAGAACTGACACGACAGCTAAAGGAATACCAGAAAAACTACGAGGCCTTACAAAAAGAAGCTAGTGAACAGGAAAAAAAGCTGGTTCAGATCAAGGCGGAGCGTGAAGAAGAAACGGCTCAATTTGATCAATTAAAAACGCAATACCATGAATTGGAACAGGATTACCACCAGCTCCATCAACTCAATCAGAAAAATGAAGCGAAACTGGTGGAGCTTCAAGCTGAAAATGATGTGCTGGAAGAACTGCTTGAAGAGAAGGAACAAGAAATCGCAGCGGAGCTTACACGTCTCAGAGAAGATAACACAAAGTACAAACAAACGATCCAACAGTTAAAGGAACAAGTCGCACAAAAGCTTACGAAGGCATTGGAGGAATCAAACATGGCGATCGATGAACACGGACAACAGTCAGAAGAACAGGGACAAGAAGAAATGAGTGAGGATTTCGAACAATTAATTGCGGAAAAAGAAGCCCTCAACAGTGCCTTGTTTGATGCCCATGAAGAAATCGCAAAGCTAGAGGAACAGACGAACCATCTTGAAGAGCTGGAAGCAGAAAAAGAACGATTGGCAAGCCGCTTGGCGGATGCGCAAGTGGAATTAAGCAAATTAAGAGAACAAAAAGCTAACGAAGAAAGCCTTGAATTAATTCAAGCAAAGAAACAAGTGGAAGAACTAATGGAAAAGAACGAACAACTAAAAAAAGAAGTCGTTCAATCCCAACAGGAAATCGGTGAGGTCTTGATTTCTGCCAAGAAACAGGCCAATCGCACGATCGAAGAAGCGCAGACCGAAGCGAAGCACCTGATTAGTTCAGCCGAATTGGAATTAGAAAACATCAGTAACCGGGCGAGGAAAATCTTGATTGAGGTTTCCGAATCACGGAAGAATGTCTTATCGATTTATGATGACTTGGAATTCAAAGTCGAGGCACTCTCGAACGGATCGCTGTTAAAAGAGATAAAGAAAAAGAAACAGGATCAATCATTAGCGAATTATTTTGATTAGAAACGAAACGAGAGAGAAAAGGGGATAGGAACATTTTGATCATAAATTGGATTAGCGTTGCGCTGGTCATTTTGATACTCATCGTTTGGTTTCGGCGAATGATCATTAAGGTGCAGCTGCAGCGGCTGAAGGTACCACCGAATACACCGCTGTCCTTTCAGCGGAAATTGGAGTACGTCAAACAAGCGGAACAAGGAAAACATGTCTCTGCTTTACTCTATTTGACCATCCTCTTAGCAGTGGGTTTACTGTTAACGACCTATGGACTGTTTCAAATGGAGGACCAGCTGCACGTGGTCACCGAACGGACGAATCAATTAAAAGACGAGCTGTACACGCTGAAAAAAGAACAGAAACAAATTATCAACAAGCTTCCCATCAAAGCCTATCCTAACAAGGGCATTGGCTTGAAGGATTACCCATGGGAGGAGCTGTTCTCTGATGAAAATCGGGAGAAGCAATACGAAATCGAGAGTGATATTTCGACAAAGGTGAGTCCATACTTTGGTCTTTCGACAACCCTAATTGTACTGGATATTCCAACGCAAACCTTGAATATCGCTATGGCAGGGGATTCTGGCAGTGAAGAAAACCGCCAACAGATCAAGGACAATATCAAAGCTTTTGCGAAAGAAGCCAAGGATGTGTCGAATCTGACCCAAATCACCTTCCAAATGAACTTAATGAACGATAAGAACAAGAAGAAAACCTATAGCTGTACCTTTTCACGAGAAAAAGCAGACGAAGACTTTTCATTGATCCAAGAAGACGAGTAAGTTACGAATAAGGATTTCAGTTCTACTTCTTGCTTTAGCAAGACAAGTAGAATGATATACGGCATGAGAATCAAACTAATTTTTACGTTAGAAAAATTAGTCCCTTAATACGAATAAGGAAAGAGGAGAAAAAAATGACTGCACAACAAAAGAAGAATGGTTGGTTTTTTAACAAGAACATCATTGATGAAATCAACTCGGTACCAGAAGAAGAAGTAATGCTTACCGAGCAACAAACGCCCATCAAGCCCGTGGAAAAAACGACTGCCACCCAACCCAATGAAGTAGCCGAATTAAAACGTGCCTTAGCAGAAAAAGAGGAACAACTCACTCAGGCGCAAACAGACAACGTGCTAGAAAAGCAGCGCTTAACCAAAGAAAACGAGAAATACAAACAAGCGCTGTTGCGAACTGGCGAAGAAAAAGCGGAGAATCGTCGTCAGATTCAAGAATTAGAATCGGAAGTTCGGCGAAACAAACAAGAAATTCAACGACTGCAAAACAATGAAGAAACCAGTTATTTGAAGGAACAATTAACTCAGGCAGAAGAAGAAGTAACGGCCTTGAAGGATTCTGTGAAGAAGTATCAAACAATGGAAAGTGAGCTTCAAGAAGCGAAGCAGCACATCCGCGAGCTGACAATGGATCAAAAAGAAGAAGAGCTGCAGCAACATGAAGCGTTGAAAAAATACGAACAAGAAATGAACCACTTAGTGAAGGACTTGCATGAAAAAGAAAGTCTAGTGACACAATTGGATCAATTAATTGTCGAAAAGGATCAAGCGATTTTAGAAAAAGAAGACCTGATTCAACAATTGATTGAGGAACAAAAGCACCAGAATACCGTCGTTGAGAGTGAAGTGATCTCGGATCTTCAGCGTCAGTTGACCACGATGCAAAAAGAGAATGACCAGTTAAGACAAGAAGCGGTCCAATCCCAACACGAAATCGGCGAAGTCTTGATTTCAGCTCGCCGCCAAGCCAATCGGATGGTGGAAAAAGCCAAATTAGATGCGCAACGCATTGTGAAAGACTCAGAAGCGGAGCTGCAAACGATTCATGATCGGGCGAAGGAAATCTCTTGTGAGGTCGATGAATCCCGTCAAACGATTTTGAGTATTTACGAAGAATTGAAAAGTCGGGTGGACCAACTTGCTCAAAGCAATGTACCGGATTTGGAAGAGATCAAAGGACGTTATGAATATCCAAAAGTATCCGTGTTATCGCGGAAGGATCACCAATAAAAAAACAAGGAAAGTCAGGCGCTTTCGTCTCACTTTCCCATATACATAGTGCTTCAGCAAATCGGATGAATCATTATTAATAGGGTTTATACAAGAAGGGGAGATTATCATGAATCAGGTCTTGATTCTGACAAAGAATATTTTAGCCGAGCAGGACATTCAACAGAAGTTGCAGGCATTGAACTATGAAGTCTATTGTTCGGCACGGGTGTTTGAAAATTCGATCCGACAAGTCGAGTCGCTGGAGTTTTTCAACTATTTTCAATACCTCATTTTGAGTGAAACGATTTGCGAATCTGAAGTGATGGAAATCATTCAGCTGATCAAGAATCCAGCGATTCGGATTATTCGCAAGGTAGAAGAGAAAGTAACCGAGATGGATCACCAATACTTGGAGGAGGAGGTGCTGCACGCCATCATCTCCAATGAAGACTCAGTAGATGAATTGCGGGAATGCTTGTATGCACTGAAGAAGCAGCAGGAATCCACTTACGAAAGTCAAAAATATGTGCAATTATCTGATAAGGTCTCATTGATCAAACCTCATGTGTTGCAGAAAAGCACGGCTTCACCAGAGGAAAATTATCAATTTTTAGAAGTCCTGCATCATTTGTCTCAAACCGAAACCAAGATTCTGTTTATTTTGGTCCAAGCTGGCAACAAAGTCGTGACCCGTGAGACGATTTGTCATCAAATATGGAACGAAGAAGTCAATAAATCTCATTTGGCCTCGTTGTCTAGTACAATTACACGGATCAAGAATAAGTTCGAACAAACAAATTTGACCCATAAAGCCATCCAGACCCTTTGGGGAAAAGGGTATCGCATCAACCCGGAGTTATTGGATCGGATCCTAAAAAACGACGCGCTGCATGCGCTGGTTTCGAATGGGTAGTAAAACAACTAGATAAGTCAAAAAGAATCAGAATGAAAATCTGATTCTTTTTTGTTTATAAGTATAATAAAAGGAAGTTGATGGAAGACATTCATATTACGAAATAAATAAGTAAAAATTTCATTCAGAGAATCATGGTAACTTAAATTCCAACAATTGTAGCGAGTATGCTACAATTTATTCAGAGAAATAAATGGTAAAGTCAGAATTTGAACGGGAAGAGGGGTTTGATGAATAATCTAAGTCAGAGATTACGCAAGGAAATGGAAGACAAAGATTTTAAACAGCTCTATGAGGAAGAACAGCTGAAATTAGACATAGCAGATTTGTTATTTGAGTTAAGAGAAAAGGAAGGCTTGAATCAAACACAATTCGCGAAAAAGGTAAAAAAATCCCGTTCCTCAATAGTAAGAATGGAAAAGGGCATAACAGAACCATCAATTAGTATGTTAGAGGACATAGTAGAAGCTTTAGGGAAAAAGTTAGAAATTAAATTTGTCGATAAATAGAAAACAAGCCAAGAAGTAAGAATCAATCGTGGAAATGTAATAGCTGTAGTGAAATATAAACTTGCACCAATGAAATTAATCTAATTGAGTGTAAAAGTTATTCAGAATCTTTCTGGATGGCTTTTTTTGTTTATAAGTGGGTTTGGACTGATAATGATTAAAAATAAATGGAAGGAAGAAGAATGGTTGTTAATAAATAAAAATAAATAATTTTATTTATTTTTAAATGAAATGACAATAGATGGTTATGAATATATAATATAAAGACATCTTTTTTGTATAAGAAAAGATGTCTTATGTATTTTTTTATATTAGGAATACAAATTTGTTTTATCATGTTTAATTTCTTAGTCTTGCAAAAAACTAGAAATTTTTTGAACTAAACAAGATTCGTCAACTTATTTATTCGATAAATCGAAAACTTTTTATATCGCAATTATATATTATTAATTATTAATAGGCAATATGAATCATGAAAATAATTATTTTTAATTAAAACCTCAAGTTTATTAACAATCAAACCTTTTTTTGTTGTCATTTACTTAATCAAACCTATATATAAATACTTAAAATACGCCGTCTGATAAGCCGTCAGAACAGGAGGAAGTTGCATTGCGAAAAGGTGAAAATATCTATCTTAGAAAAGATGGTCGTTGGGAAGGAAGATTCCCAAAAGGAAGAAAAAGTGATGGGAGAATTAAATATGGTTACATATATGGAAAAAGCTACAGCGAAGTAAAACAAAAGTTATATCCACTACGGATTCATTACCAATCTTTGCAGCAGATTCAGGGAACATCGGCTGAATCATTTGAGGAATGGTCGTATGAATGGCTCGGGGAAGTTCAAGATGACGTGAAGCCTTCGACTTTTTCTAGCTATTGCTACAAATTAAAAAAATATATATTTCCAGTGATCAAAACGATTCCTTTGAATGAGCTGTCACTAGAAACTGGAAGAATCTTACTAAAGAATCTTCAAACCAAATTATCCAAATCAACAATTCAGGTAATCTTCCGAATTCTCAACAAGTGCTTGAATCATGCGAAAAAAGCCCAAAAGATTACGAAGAATCCTTTTTCAGAGCTCAAAATACCGAAAGCCAAACAACGTAAAATCCGTGCATTAACAGTATCAGAACAGAAAAAAGTAATGAATATCGCGTTAAAGGAGAAAAAAGGATATGGCATTCCATCCATACTAGCCTTGCATTCGGGGATGCGGATCGGTGAGATAGCGGCGCTGCAATGGTCAGATATCGACTTTGATACCAACCTCATCTACGTGAAGCATACGTATCAACGCATTTCAAGTGCTTGGTCGTTGAAAAGAACGCAGCTGCTTTTAGCTGATTCAAAAACAGAAGCCTCTGTTCGAATCATTCCAATTAGTAAGATTCTAAAAAAATTACTGCTGAAACAACGCAAACGCTCAAAAGGAAGTTTTGTCTTTTCCACGAATGGGCAACCGTGTGAGCCGCGGCTTTTGACCTATCATTTTCATCGGATTCGAAAAAAAGCGGAAATCAACGAGATTCATTTTCATCAATTAAGACATACTTTTGCAACACGTTGTTTAGAGGCAAATAAGGACATTTCTTCAGTCAGTTCCTTATTAGGACATGCATCAACGCAAATGACTTTGGACACCTACGTGGATGCAATGCTGGATAAACGATATCAGGTTATTGATGAGATGTGTAACCTTATCTGTTAAATAAATAAAAAATTCTTTCAAAAAATGACTACTAGATTTTTTGGCTAACCTTTTTTTCTTTTTTTGTAGAAAACGGTTTCAAGCATTTGGCCATTCTCTGTTGATAGATAAAATCTAATAATAGTAGCTATTTTTTGATAAAAGCTTTTTAAGCAGCTCCATCGTGAATTTTACGCCGTCTATCATCGTCAATGAGGCTCAATAAACCTTTAATTTAAAAGGTTTATTGAGCCTTTCTAGTTTTTTGCAAGACTAAGATGAAATTGTGTTAAATGTATGCTGGCGACTAGATATTTTAACTAAAATTGTGAACTTATTCATGTTTTGAAAGGAGGTATGTTTATCGAAGGACAGACATACTAATTTTTATGATTTCCCAATACCCAAGAAGAAGGCGAATTCTCCTAGGTATTGGAAAAATGAATATATGAGAAATTTGGCGGTAACCACTTCTCATATATCCATTTTACTTAATTTGGTAATAAAAACAAAGAATAGTAAAGGAGTTTATTATGAAGAATAAGAGAAAATGGATAAGTAAAGCGGCAATGACGTTAGGTGTGCTGACAATGTTGGGATCGGCAGGTGCTGGATTAGGGTCCATCGCCTATGCAACACCGGATGTACCTTATGTGAGTACAAATGCGGTTTCAGATGATACTTCTGATCGTACGATTACCCTTTGGAAATATGAAATCAATAGTTCGGCTGAATTGGGCGAACGCGGCGATGGTGAAAAGATCGATCCATCGAAAACACCGGATACAACAGGGAAGAAATTGATGGGGGATGTGGAATTTGAAATTGTCCGTGTCATCCCTAAAAAAGATGGTTCAGGCAATTTTTATAAACTAGATGATCCGACGAAACAAACAGAAGGCACGCACTATGATGTGGATGCGAGCTTTTCTCCAATCAAACAAAAGACAGGCGATCATACGACCGGAGCAAAATTTGGTACAACGACATTTAATGTCGGCAATGGAAAAGCAGCCGATGGAATTTATCTGATTCGCGAGGTTCCAACAAGAACACTTTCAGATGGAACAGACGAATACGAGTTCACGGATGAAAATGGAGAAACAAAAAAAATCTCTACACCAATGTCACCATTCTTTGCGTATTTACCTCAAACAAAACGTGATTCTGAGAATGAATTGATTTACGACGTTCATGTGTATCCGAAAAATATCGTGACCGATAGTAAAGGGGATAAAACGGTAGAAGGACAAAAAGGCTACTCTATCAAAGCAGGTCTGCCTTTCCAATGGGAAGCGACAGTGAAACTTCCAACTGGTTTATACAGTGAAATCACTCAAAATATGACCATCCAAAATAGATACGATGCTGATGGAAATGCATTACCAGACTTGGATATTACTGCATCACCGACAGTTCCGTACGACTTGTACGCAAATCATTTCTACATTCACGATGAACTGAACGAAGAATTACATTTGGACAATGTTGAACTAGAAGTTCTAGACAAAGGAACACCAGCGACTTGGTCGAAGTTAGTTTTAGGCACAGATTATACCGTGACCGTTGATGGTGCAGCAAAAACCACTGCGCCAATTACGAAGGTCAAGGATGACACACCGACAGACGTTAAGATTGAATTAACGCAAGCGGGAATGAAAAAGATCGAAGGCAACTATACGGATATTCGAGCAATCTACCATGTTCACACAGATGTCGATTTCAACGGTACGATCGAGAATGAATTTGACTATGGCTATTTAATTCCTGGTCAAAAACCATTTACGGATACCCCGGAAGACAATCCAGAATACTACGATGGTGGCTTCACGATTGACAAGACAGAAGAAGACAAAGACAAGAAGTTAGCAGGGGCAGTATTCTATATCGCAACGAGTGAGCAAAATGCCAAAGACGGAATCTTCTTGGCAACGGATGGAAATTCTTACCGCTTAAAAGCGGATCCGAAAGACCCAACAGGAAAACCTGCACAAACACCACCTTCACCAGCATATTTCTTAACAGATACAACCGATGTGAATGGTCATGCGCAATTTGATGGTTTGCAATTGGATTGGTATACAGAGTCTGGGAATAATTCAAAACAGGATGCAGATATTCCTTCAGAAGCGACTTGGCCAAAAACAGATCCAGGAAACGGCGATCCATTTATTTCAAAAGATTACTGGTTAGTGGAAACAGAATCACCAGATGGTTTTGAATTGTTGAAGACACCGACAAAAGTAAAAGTAACACTTGATCCAAATGATACAAAAGTTCACGTGGAAAACAAATCACAAACCAAACTACCATTCACCGGTGGCACTGGCACAATGCTATTAGTCATCATCGCCATCGGCGCAATCACTATTGGTACTGCCGCAATCGCTATTGATAAAAAACGTCGCGCCGTTTAATTATGGAATGACGAAATTTTCATCAAGCACTGTTTACGAAGAGGCAGCAGTAAAGAAAATTTTTAGACGCATACGATTGAACAGCATTGGCTGTTCAATCGTATGTAGATTGTTTCCTAAGGAGACAATGAAAAGGAAAGGAAAGGAAGACGATGACAAAACCGAAACAATTTAAACGCATGGTCCCCCTCCTTCTTCCTATACTTCTTCTGGTAGGAGCGATAGCGTACCACGGAGTGTTCAAAGGGGAATTGTTAAAAGCCTTTGAAACTACTCCGACTTTAGTGAATGTTAAGTATGATGAGAAAACTATAGAAGACACTCTCAAGATTGAGAAAGAAGATTCTGTAGAGATTGAATTAGTAGCGAAGCAAGATGGAATATATAAACTTCCTTACGATGAAAACTATTCTCTTTACTTTTTAAATCAAAAAAAAGAAGAGACATCTTCTTCAATATATACGGAAGCTCAGTATAAATTGGAAAAAATATTAGATAAGTTTTCAAAGGAAGTCAGTGATTCCTCTAAAAAAGAAGAGTCAGAGGAAGAAAACTACTTCCGAGTAGAAAAAGAGACAAGCAAAGGGTTTTTCATTCTTTCTTTAAAAAAAGATCAGACACAACGGATAAGAATTGAACGAAAGAGCTCTTCTGAAATAAACATAGATATTTTAAATGCCTTGTCAGAAGAGGAAAAGCAAACCTTTCTACAGTTCAAATCTGTCGAGCCAGAGCCATCAAGTACGAGTGAAAGTGAACAACGCACAAAGGATTCTTCGAAAAAAGCAGCAGCCAAGGAAGAAATAACCCAACCTTCTCAAGCAACAACTAATTCAAGTGATACGGTAGCGACAGAAGAAAGCAAACCAACTTCTTCAACAGAAGCGACTACCTCAAAAAATGAGCAGGAAGAAGTTGAAGAGAAAAAAGCAAACAAAGAAGCATCTTCAACGAGTACATCAGAAACCAAAAAAGAAACAACCGAAGAAAAGAAAAACGAAACGAAGCAATCGGAGTATAAAAAAATTCTTGATGTAGAAACAAAGACAACGAAAAAAACATTGTCTAGTTTGGAAAAGGAAAAATACACAGAAGAAGATTCTCTTGTGACGCCACTGTATTTAGGTGAAACGAAAGAGTCAAAAAACTCGAAAAAGGCAAAAGCTACTTCTCCAATAATAGTAAGAGATGCGAAAATATCTGTAAAAACAGGAACTAGTAGCTTTGACACCGGCAACGACAATCCAGGCTATGACTCAAGCCCAGATAACAATTTGGTTCGTTCGTATGATCAGGTGGCTTATTTAGTGTCATTCTCTATTCAAAGCACTTCTACAACGAAAAAGTATGAGAATATTCGTTATCGTGTGATTTCGAACCTATCAAATGCTGTAACAATCGATGGAAGCGTCCCAAGAAAGAATGCAGAAATTGCGAACGGTGAATATGTGGAACACTCTAGTGGAGATGGTTCACAGTATTCTGAAGGTGTGATGGAATCTGTGATTAGTGATACAGGGCAGGTATTTGTCCCTGTCATTGCGAATGTATTTGGTATGGATAATGGTGACAAAATCAAACCGACTTTCAAATTAGAAATTGTCGAAGCAGATGATATTTCAACAGGTGAAACAGTCGTTTTCAATAATATTTATGATGCTTCTTCCAATCCGGAGAATATAAAATTATCAGTTCCTGATACGTTTGTTTCTTCTAAACCTTCGATTGATATTAAGCTGGTTCAAGGAGTTGAGAAAGATAGTTCAGTTATTGGGAGTTCTGATCCAAATTTTAGTACGTATAATGTTGGAACTTTCACAGTATTGAAACCACTTGTGGGAAGAGACCCTGATGACTTTAGAGGGACGGCTCTTCCTAAAGGGGACATCACTTATACGATTAAGCAAAGAGGAACTTACCGAAAAATCGGAAGTGGAGAAGACAAAGATTTGGATTCAACTCAGTTCATTGGATGGTCGCTTAAGGGATACTCAATCCCAGAAAATGATCGTTCAACAGCAACTTGGACTAAAAATGGTACGGTTAATGAGTCTGCCTTAGATGGTTCTATTTTAGCAGTCCCAAGAGGAAAAACCGAAGAGTTCCATATGAATCAACCGTCTCAGGATCATGAAAAAATTGGTGTTTACAATTCTGGAAGCGTAACAGCTACTGATGGTCACTTAAATACGCAGATTGTAAATAAAAACTACGCACGAACGGTTAATCCTTATACTTATACAATGGATGGTAAACGGATGACCGAAGAGTGCTTCTCTAGTTTGGAAATGATTTACTCTTGGAAGAGGACACGCACGGATGAAGTAGCGGCTACTGATAACTGGGAAAGTTATACAATTTCGTTATACGTCGATTCAATTAATTATGATGGAATTAGTCAAGGTGGGAATTCAGAGGTTAAGTTTTTAAAAATTATTGAAAAAATACTTGGATATTCATCAATACCAGCTGTTTATCGCCCTAGCAACCTGCTTGTAAATAGTGTCACAACATATGGAGATCAATACTTTTGTAACGTAACTCCAGGTTATATTGGTAATTACAATACTGGTAATGCTCATGTTTTCCCTGGTGAGGAAATTATTGTTTCTTGTGGGTTGGGATTTATACAGCGAGGCAAAGGAAATAATGGAGCTCAGATAATCCATATGTGGGATCCTACAGGATTTGAGTATGATGATACTCGAGAACCTTTCCAACTGGATGTATGGAAGCGGTTTTCAACGGAGCTTACTAGTAGTTATAAGTATGGTGTTGCAAGGAATATAAATTTAACAGCACCGTATACGCAGAAAATGTCAAATACTGTAAACGAAATGGCTAAATATAACTGGTATACAACGCCTGCAGAAGCAAAATTACATGGAGTTATCAGTGCAGTTGTTTGTGAGAGCTTCTATGAAGCGAGAGGGGATACAGATGGGACGATAGCGATAAATACAGCAGTACCATTAAAAGTATTAGATTCATATGGGGATACGAACCCAAGCGGGAATAGAAAGGCCTTTTTTGCTACTAGTCGTCTTATAAATAAGGATGGGGAAAATATTGAGGAAAGTCTATACCCAAACGTTTCCAGAGATAAGACAGATAGTGAAGGAACGGCTCATTATGAAGCAACGACATTTGATGCTGATGGGAATGTCATCAATAAAAATATGCAATATTTGAATTATGTTGCAGAATCAATCTATGTGGATCCTTTTCACGTGACCACGAAAACGAAAGTTGAAAAGCCCCTTTATCAAACAAATGAGGATATTGACATCACTGTTAATGGAAATTATGTAGGAACCTCTTCAGTTAACTATGACAGTGCTTTGAATGTCACTTTACCAAAAGGAATTCATTATAAAGCAGGTACGGCAAAAGATACTGTGAATAATATCACCTTACCTGACCCGACCCCTATTCAGAATGCAAATGGCACAACCACGTTACGTTGGACATTATCCGAGGTAGATATAAACAGAGGTTCAGAAATAAAATTTTCTGCCACCTCTGATTTTACGCAAATCAAATTCAAAGAAAGTGGCTATACGGATCGCCTGAAAGTAGAAACAGTTGGGGAAATGTGGGTATCGGGGAGTCCTGATACAAAAGACAAGTCTGATTTATCAACACGTACTTCAACAGATGATCTCATTTTACAAATGGTCCAACAAGTCATTTTAAGTAAGGAAACGAGTAAGCCGTTAATCGAACTTGGTAATAACGATCCTGTGAATTCGGATAATTCAATCACCTATAAAGTGAAGATGGTAAATGAAAGTGCGGCGGCGATTCCTAATGCCAAGTTATTGGACATATTACCAAATAACAATGATAAGCGAGGAACAATTTTCAATGGGACTTATACCGTTGAAGAGATTACGGTGAATGTACCTGGGGCCAAAATTACATTTTCGAATGATTCCTTTGATCCAGCTACTAGTGATCCGAGAACGATATCTAACTCTGGCAGCTGGTCAGCATATACACCTGGAGTTACACCAAAAGCACAGATAAAAGACGCGAAGTCTATTCTAGTAAGTCATGATTCACTAGCTGTAGGAGAAACCATTGAGTTAACGATTAAAATTCAGCCGACGGGGCAAAAGGCTGGGGATTTGCTTGTTAATAATGCTGCAATGAATTCTGATTTGAATTTACCAGTGAATTCTCAGATGACTTGGACCCGTGTATACGGTCGTGACCTATCTGGTTACGTCTGGTATGACGACGATTATGATGGATTGATTGGTACAAAATCAGATGGTTCACCTGAAGATTCTGTTGCTAATATTCCAGTGAAATTGTATCGGACAAGTCAGAATGATGTTTCTTATAAGGATAAATTGGTCAAAGAGAGTTTAACAGGAGAAAAATTCGTTAATGACTCTGGTGATTCCTTAATTAAAACGGACGCAGATGGGAAGTATACATTTACCAACCTTCCTGAGGGGGAATATATTGCTGAATTCGTGATCGAAGACATTGTCGTTACGAAGAAAATCGTGATAGTCACCAAGAAAAAAGTCGGCAATGACGACACCTTGAATTCGAAAGCTGATCCAACCACGTTTAAAACGGATGAGTACAATCAGCCGGTGTTAAGTGAGTTGCCAACAGAGTGTAATCCTGATGAATACATCTATTCAGTGAAAAATGTCAATGCTGGATTGACTCGTCTATCCAAGATTCGTCTGTTCAAGTATGAAGAGGGAACAGTGATTGACGTAAACAAAAACGGGACATTAGAACCAGAGGAAATTGAAGCAAGCACCACTAATGCCTTGGAGGGTGCCGAATTTCAAGTTTACAAAGGAAAGAAAGACGATCCAGATACGATCAAAGATGAAAATAAAATCGGGACTCCGGTAAAAACAGGAAGCGATGGCTGGCTAGAGTTCGCTAGTTTACCACCAGGTTTTTACACGATTGTTGAAACCCAAGCACCAGCTGGGTTTGAATTACTGAAAAATCCAATTGAAGTAGAGGTTCCGACGTACAACTATATTGCGATTGTCCATGTTCCGGACAAAGGTCATACCAAACTACCATTCACTGGTAGCACAAAAGCCATGCGGATCATCTTAATCGCTGCTGCTTGTCTCTTAGTCGTTGGTATGACAGGCGTGTTCCTACATTTTCGACCGATCAAAGTAAGGGGAGGAAACTAAAATGAAAAAACTACGCCGTTTGTTGTTCTGTTTGTTTGTTTCCTTTCTGAGCTTTGGTGGGGTAGCTTCTGCTCATGCCGAAGCAGAAGCCACTGAAAATACGGGATATAACATCTATATCCAGAAATATAAGATACTGGACTTTGCCAAAATTGAGAGTACGCTGCCGTTGGATGGAACGAAGGTCGATCAGGTGAAGGATGCGGATGGGAAGAATTTGGACCCGTTGCCTGGGATGTCTTATGAGATCACTCGTGTGACACCGATTCAAGGGGCTTCTGGTTTTGAACCTGTTCAAGGGGATGGCGCCTTTACGACAACCGTAGTTACGGACGAGAAGGGGCTTGCCCATGCAGGTAACTTAGTTCAAGGGATGTACCAAATTGTCGAGAAGGAACATGCGCAGCTAAAAGATGTGATGGAACCCGTGATCGTCGAACTGCCGTTTCCTCAACAGACGGGTGAACCGTTGAATGAAGTCTACATTTATCCGAAGTCCAGTGTGGTCGGTGATACCCCTAAGTTGCCTATCACAAAGGGACCGGATGGTACGCCGATTGAAGTTGATGAAAAGGGTGAAATCAAACGCTTGCCGCAAACCAGTGGGAATATTGGAACAGCTCAAGTGCTGATCTGGATTCTAGCAATGATTTTCGCCATGGGTGGCTTCGGGATGTTGAGTATCCACCGGAAGAAAGATGTTTTTTAAGAATTGATTGATGCATCATTACTGAAGAAAGAATCTAGGATGCGTAATTTTTGGTATCCTTGGATTCTTTCTTTCAAATTGTTGGAAAGAAGGACCTGTCATGAAGAAAAACAAGAAGCCTAGAAAACATTCCTTTTTGAAAATCTTTGCGATCATCATGATCGTGGGCGGTGTGTTGACGCTTCTTTATCCAATTGTCGGGAACTATTTAGCCAATCGTGAGCGGAGTCAGGCGGTTTCTGAGTACGATGACACGATGAAAAAGATGTCCCAGAAAGAAAAAGACGAACAATGGGCATTAGCTAAAGCCTACAATGAGTATATTTTTAATAAACAGGAGGGGCTACCTAAAGGTGATCCTGTTGTTTATAACAAGATCATGAAACAAGGGGATGTCATGGGGACTGTTGACATTCCATCGATTGATATCAAACAAATGCCTTTTTTTCACGGCACGTCCTTTAAAACATTGGAAAAGGGGTTGGGGCATTTTGAACCCACGTCGATTCCGATTGGTGGGAAGAATACCCATTCGGTCATCACGGGACACAGTGGGGTTAAGAACCAGGTACTTTTTACCGATATTCGAAACTTAAAAGAAGGCGATTTGTTTTTTATCAATATTTTAGGCAAACGCTTGGCGTATGAGATTGATTCCTTTGAAGAAATCCTGCCAAGCGATGTTGATAAAGTCAAGATACATAAGGGTAAGGATAAAGTCACACTATTGACTTGTACACCTCCAGGAATCAACACGTTTCGATTGTTAGTCACCGGACACCGGATTGATTATAAGACAGCGGTCAAGAAGAAAGTTAAGAAACGCAACACCTGGAGCTATCAAAACATTGTTCTGGCAACACTTGGCTTGAATGTCGCGATCTTCGCCTTATTGATGGGCTTATACCGGCGCTTTATCAAACGATTCCGATCGGAAGACCCGGTTGTTTCAGCGAAGGCACGTAAGAATTTGAAACGATTATTTACTGTTACCAAGACGCTCTTCATTATCCTGTTCATTACGATGACAGCGGTGTTGATCACCGCGATTTATGGCTATCTCCATATGGAACAAGAACCGGCATCGGCCGCAGTTAATGTTGGGGCGACAGAGGAATTGAGTTCCTACAATATCGACAAGGTCCAAAAGGCGAATTACGGCGAGAAACAAATCGCCAGTGTTAAAATATCTGACTATGCCAAGGCCAAATCGGTGGTTCAAACTACCACCAACAATTGGGGCATCGGAAAGATTGTGATCCCCGATGTCTCGATTGACCTGCCGATTCTCGCCGGCATGGCGAATGAAAACCTGTTAACAGGAGCGGCCACCTATCGCTCCGATCAACAGTTGGGCAGAGGAAATTATGTTGTTTTAGCCCACAATATTTTTGATAAAGATGTGTTATTGCATCGAATTCAAGACTTAAAAAAAGGACAATTGATCTACACAACGGACTTCAAGAACGTCTATGTCTACGAGGTTTCTTTGAACAAGATCATCGAAGAGACCGAGGTGTCTTATGTAGAAAAAGAACCGAAGAATGGGATCGCAAAAATTACGCTTTTGCGTTGTGAAGGCGATATCGGCACGATCTATCGACGGCTTGTTCAAGGAAATCTCAAAAGTGTCGAGCCATTGCATGATGCAGAAAACGAGCTATTTAAAAAAATGAAGCTGAAACGCGACGATGGGAAAATCGACGGCACGATCGTGAAGAAGGATCCCGTGTCCGAGCCCGAACGGGTAAGTATGACGCTGGCTGCCAAGATCATTTCTGATCCGATGCAGACGGTGGTACCATTGTTCTTATTATTTTTGTTGCCAATACTATTTTTTAGTTTGATATAGAAAGGAACAAATACATGAAAAAAATAATACTGGGTACTTGCTTTGTTCTGGCCTGTATCATCGGTTTGGCTAGTTTGCGAAGTGGTGCATTGAAAGCTGGGGAACTGACGAGCAATTCTTCTTTAATAGTAGAAACTGGTACGATGGAAAGTTCAATCTCCATTCCAGAAAGCAGTGAACTCCCTCCTATTGAGGAAAATGCGCCTGAACCGGTGAATGAGGTTCCTACTTACGAATCTGAAGATAAGATAACTGAGACATCAGAACTATCAGAGCAACCAATTAGTTCTGAATCATCAACGGAACAATCAACAGATGTACCTGCTTCAGAAAGTAGTACAACGGATTCAACTACAAGTTCTAGCTCGACAGCATCGTCATCTAGTACATCAACTAGTATTCCAAATCCGTCAGACAGCAGTACAACTAAACCAAGCAGTAGTAGCCAATCAAGTAATACACAGCCGAGTACGAATCCCAGCAGTTCAGCACCAACGCAGACATCTACAGGGAAAAGTCAGGAAGAGCCAACCAAGCCGGCACCTCCAGCACCTGCGTCACCAAGCAAACCAATAGCATCGAATACTACAAGCGTGCAGTCGAATGCCTTCGTTGCGCCAACCGCACCTGAGGCATTTTCGGAAACAAGTACCTTGAATCTACCAAGTGAATTGAAGACAAATGAAGTTGCCAAATCAGATTTGAATGGATTCGAATTACCGTTGTTAAGCAGCTTTAAAAATAAAGACCATGCGGCAGTCATCTACGAAGGCATTAAGCAACTCGGGACAGAACAAGAAGAAAACTACTCTGTGGAACAATTCGCCACAGAATTGTATCAGAAATTATTTAATCTAGAAATGACCGATAAACCAGAAAAAATGCCAGAAGAAATGACAGTTGGCAGTCTGATTTATCAAAAGAACAAAGAAAAAAATGTCTTACTTGGTGTCTATATCGGAGAGGACTATTACTTAACCGTTGATGATGTAGAGATTGAAGAAGATGAGGAAGAAGAAAAAACAACCTCTGATTCGAAAGTAGAGACAGAAAAAGAAACGCAACGCCAAGTCGTTGTGGAGACTATTGATCTAGAAGAAGATTTACTTGTTCAAGAGCTGCCGAAAGCAAAATTATCAGACTATGGAAAACAAGTTCTCGCAGATTATCCTGCTTCTATGAACTTTACCGAAAATGAGAGTGCCAAGAACTTTATCGAAACCATCGCGGAAGATGCGCAGAAGCTGGGGCAAGAATACGATGTTTTTGCCTCAGTCATGATCGCTCAGGCACTAATAGAGAGCGGATCAGGAACGAGTACCTTGTCACTTTCTCCTAATTTCAATTTATTCGGAATTAAAGGCACGTATAACGGACAATCCGTGTCCATGGCAACCCAAGAAGATCGCGGCAATGGCGAGTTGTATTCCATCAACTCCGCCTTCCGTAAATATCCTAACTACGCGGCGTCATTAGGGGATTATGTCCAATTAATTCGCGGGGGAATCTCAGGCAATGACGGGTACTACAAACAAGCTTGGCGATCGGAAGCGAAGAATTATTTACGCACAACGAATGCCTTAACCGGCACCTATGCGACGGATACGACCTATGGACAAAAACTGAACTCGATTATCGCCTTGTATCATCTGACACAATACGATCGGGTGAAAACTACCGATAGTGATTCTGGCATCTTCATCAAAGGCAAAGAGGAGATTCCAACCGAATATAAAAGTCGGATGAAATATCCTGACTTCAACGGTGTGAACTATAACAGCTCAGGCTCTTACCCAGTTGGACAATGTACCTGGTATGCCTTTAATCGCGTGAAGCAATTAGGAAAATCGGTGGATGATTACATGGGCAACGGCGGCGAATGGGCTACTAAAGGCAAAGCGCTGGGCTATCAAGTCAGTCAAAAGCCAAAAGCCGGCTGGTTGATCTCCTTTAAACCAGGCGTTGCTGGTTCTGATCCGCGCTACGGTCATGTGGCCTTTGTCGAGGTGGTTCGCCCAGATGGGATTTTGATTTCAGAAGGGAATGTCTATGGCGGAACAGTGATTTCGTATCGTGTCATCGACACCGCGTTAGCGACTTCCGATCAAGTTTCCTATATCAAGGCTAAATAAATTTACACATATTCTTATTTACTAATAGAAGGAGCACCAGAATTTATGGCAACTGTTCGATCACGGCAAACGAAAAAAGAAGGAAGCGCCCCGCAACGTTCGATCGGGAAAAGTCTTGTATTGACGATCTTGACCCTGTTGGTCTTAGTGACGATGTTCATTTCAGGACAGCTGGTACGAAGAGAATACAGCTTCCATCCCATCTCTGGCACCTCCATGAGTCCTACTCTGACAGAAAAAGACATGGTCTTGGTGAAGAAGCGTGATCCGATTCGCCGCTATGACATTATCGCTTTTTCTGTTAAGGGAGAAAAAGGGAAATTTGTGAAGCGTGTGATCGGGATGCCGGGAGACACGATGTTCATTCGCAACGACCGCATGGTTTTAAATATTGGCGAGCAGGGGGAATTTGAAACGACCTATACCTTTCAATTGTCCCCAGCGGTTGCCGAAGAATTTCAAGCATTAACGGAAATTCCAAAAGGTTTGTATTTTACCACAGGAGATCATATTGATGTCTCAAAGGACAGCCGTACCTTTGGTTTTGTACAAAAAAAAGAAGTGGAAGGGAAGGTTCAATTCCATCTTCCCTCTCTGATCGGAAAGCAGGCGGATAGTGAATGAGTAATATAAACCTGCTGGTGATACTAGTAATACTCAGTGCGGGATTGGTTGGTTTGGCCATCATTTTTGTGGGAATACGAATGGTGTTTGATTGGCGATTGGCTGCGATTCAACGAGAACCGGATCACTCGCCACTGTTTCGACGAAAACTCAATCATCTTAGAAAAATCGAACAGACCAAACATGTTCGCTATTTATTGCTTACTTGTTTGATGATCGGGATCGGAGTAGCACTTACTATTGGTTCTTTCCTAGTTTTGGCGGATGATCATCAGAAGTTGAAAACATGGACTATCAAACTAGAAGAGCGAGTGGATAATTTGGAAATTCAACAGGAACAATTGGTCAAAAGCATTCCTTTGAAGAAGTATCCGGAGGAAGGGATCGGACTCACTGACTATGAATGGGACAAGCTAACTGCGGGAGAGAAAGAGTCAAAACTGCAAGAACAGATGGAAACAGCCATTTCTCAACAATCAGCCCCATACTTTGGTTCTTTCGATACGCAAGTTTCCGTAACTGAAGCGAAAACATTAACGCTTCAGTTGAAGAGCTGGACAGAGGATGACACAAGTAGGGATACGATCAAACAAAACCTGGATGCCTTTGCGAAGGAGGCGGAAAAGATCTCTGAACTAACCGCTATCCATGTTCGAATGCTTACTTCCGTTGATAACGAAAAACAAGTCATCTATAGCGTCAATTATTCTCGCGAAAAAAGCGAGGATGTGTTTCATAAGAAAAATGTTTCTGAGCAGAATCTAAAGAATGATGGTGGGAAGGGTTAATGGCAGAAAATAAGAAAAAACGAAAATGGCTATCAACACAAGCGTTGAAGGAATTTATCAATGAGATCACGGAAGAAGAACTCAATGCGGAAGAGTTCTTTAATGAAAAAAACAACATGAATGACGCTTATATTCCTATTGAGGGTGAGGAAGCCTCCCAATCTGAATTAGAAGAGCTGATTCAGGAACAAGAGGTTCTTTCAGACCTACCCTCGGAAAACCCAGAGTCAGAAAAAAAATCAGAAGAGGACTATTCCAAACAACAATCTGAACTCCAACAAATCTACGAAGAACTGGTTGCTTTAAAACAAGAAGCCGAAGTTCGGGTCCAAGAGCTGGAACAGGAAAACGATACCTTGAAGGAGAAGCTGAACTTTGAACGGGTTCGAGTGGAAGACGAGTTAACGGAACGAGACGAAGAATGGCAGACGAAGCTTGCCGAGATTGAAGAAGAGAAGCAAGCAACGGAAGCCACAATCGAAGAGCTTCAGGAACAACTTGATGGAAAACAGAAAGAGCTAGCAGAACTAGCCGCGAAAATTGAAAAAGAACAAACTGCAAAAGAAGCAGCGAATGAAGCTGCCGCAGTTGATCTGAAAGAATTGACGCGACAGCTGAAGGAATATCAAAAGAAGTTTCAGGAAGCGCAAGCTGAAAACAGTGAACAGGAAAAAAAGCTGGCTCAGATCAAAGCGGAGCGTGAAAAAGAAACCGCTCAATTTGATCAACTAAAAACGCAATACCACGAATTGGAACAGGACTATCACCAGCTCCATCAACTCAATCAAAAAAATGAAACGAAACTGGTGGAGTTTCAAGCTGAAAATGATGTACTTGATGAACTGCTTGAGGAAAAAGAACAGGAAATCGATACTGAATTGAAGCGATTAAAAGAAGACAACGCGCGATACAAACAAACGATCCAACAGTTAAAGGAACAGGGAACACAAAAGCTTACGAAGGCATTGGAGGAATCAAACATGGCAATGGATGAACAAGAACAGGTACAGGAAGAATCGAGTGAAGAAATGGAACAGCTCGCGGCTGAAAAAGAAGCCCTCAACAGTGCCTTGTTTGACGCCCATGAAGAAATCGCAAAGCTGGAGGAACAGACGAGTCATTTAGAGGAATTAGAAGCGGAAAAAGAACGACTGGCAAGCCGCTTGGCAGATGCGCAAGTGGAATTAAGCAAATTAAGAGAACAAAAAGCTAACGAAGAAAGCCTTGAATTAATTCAAGCAAAGAAACAAGTCGAAGAACTGATGGAAAAGAACGAACAACTAAAAAAAGAAGTCGTTCAATCCCAACAGGAAATCGGAGAGGTTTTGATTTCCGCCAAGAAACAAGCCAATCGCACGATTGAAGAGGCGCAAACCGAAGCGAAACACCTGATCAGTTCCGCCGAATTGGAATTAGAAAATATCAGCAACCGGGCGAGAAAAATCTTGATTGAGGTTTCCGAGTCACGGAAGAATGTTCTTTCGATTTACGATGACTTGGAGTTCAAGGTCGAGGCGCTTTCCAACGGCTCGCTGTTAAAAGAAATAAAGAAAAAGAAACAGGATCAGAAATTAGCCGATTATTTTGATTAGAAACGATAGAGAAAAGGGGAACGAAAGATTTTGATCATAAATTGGATGAGCGTCGCGCTGGTCATCTTGATACTCATCGTTTGGTTTCGGCGAATGATCATTAAGGTGCAGCTGCAGCGACTGAAGGTCCCACCGAATACGCCGCTGTCCTTTCAGCGAAAATTGGAGTATGTCAAACAAGCAGAACAGGGCAAGCATGTGTCCGCGCTCTTATATCTCACGCTTTTTCTGGCGACAGGATTGTTATTGACTACGTATAGCTTATTTCGGATGGAGGACCAGCTGCACATTGTCACCGAACGGACGAATCAATTAAAAGACGAGCTGTACACGCTAAAAAAAGAACAGAAACAAATCATTAACAAACTCCCCATCAAAGCCTATCCCACCAAGGGGATTGGTTTGAAGGAATATCCATGGGAAGAACTCTTCTCTGATGAGAATCGGGAGAAGCAATACGAGATCGAGAGCGATATCTCGACGAAAGTGAGTCCTTACTTTGGTCTATCGACAACCCTTATTGTTCTAGACATCCCAACCCAAACGCTAAATATCGCTATGGCTGGGGATTCTGGTAGTGAAGAGAATCGCCAACAGATCAAGGACAATATCAAAGCCTTTGCGAAAGAAGCCAAGGATGTGTCGAAGTTAACCCAAATCACCTTCCAGATGAACTTGATGAACGATAAGAACAAGAAAAAGACCTATAGCTGTACCTTTACACGGGAAAAACCGGACGAAGAGTTTACTTTGGTTCAAGAAGACGAATAAGGATTTCAGTTCTACTTCTTGCTTTAGCAAGACAAGTAGAATGATATACGGCATGAGAATCAAACTAATTTTTACGTTAGAAAAATTAGTCCTTTAATACGAATAAGGAAAGAGGAGAAAAAATGACTGCACAACAAAAGAAGAACGGTTGGTTCTTTAACAAAAACATCATTGATGAGATTAATTCCGTACCGGAAGAAGAAGTAATGCTCACAGAGCAACCAGCGCCCATCAAGCCCGTAGAAAAAACGACTGCCGCCCAACCCAATGAAGTAGCCGAATTAAAACGTGCTTTGGCGGAAAAAGAAGAAGAGCTTAATCAGATCCAGACAGAAAACGTGCTTGAGAAAACACGGTTGTCCAAAGAAAATGAGAAATACAAACAAGCGCTGCTAAGAACCGGTGAAGAAAAAGCGGAGAATCGTCGTCAGATTCAAGAATTAGAATCGGAAGTTCGGCGAAACAAACAAGAAATTCAACGTCTGCAAAACAATGAAGAAACCGGCTATTTGAAGGAACAATTAGAAAAAGCAAAAGAAGAAACAGAGGCGTTAAAAGGCACCATCGAAGAGTATAAACAATTGGAAACAGAACTGCAGGAAGCCCAGCAGCAAATTCGTGAGCTGACGATCAACCAAAAAGACGATGCCTACCATCACCAAGAAGACCTTCAGAAGCTGGAACGACAAATCGATCATTTGATGAGCGACTTAACTGAAAAGGATGGATTAGTTGCTCAATTGGATCAATTGATCAATGAAAAGGATCAAGCAATTTTAGAAAAAGAAGAGCTGATGCAACAGCTAGTTGAAGATCAGAGACATCAACATACTGTGCTGGAAAGCGAACAGATCGCACAATTGCAGCAGCAAATTGCCACACTTCAAAAAGAAAACAAACAGCTCCAACAAGAAGCAGTCCAATCCCAACACGAAATCGGGGAGGTCTTGATTTCAGCTCGTCGTCAAGCCAATCGGATGGTGGAAAAAGCCAAGTTGGATGCACAACGGATCGTGAAGGATTCCGAAGCCGAGCTGCAAACGATCCATGATCGGGCGAAGGAAATCTCTTGTGAAGTCGATGAATCCCGTCAGACGATTTTAAGCATTTATGAAGAGCTGAAAAGCCGGGTGGATCAATTGGCCCAAAGCAACGTACCCGATTTAGAGGAAATCAAAGGACGCTATGAATATCCGAAGGTTTCGGTTATTTCTCGCAAGGAACAGCTTTAGTTGAATAGGAGAGGATAGTTGTATTATTGAAGGAGACTATTCTCTCAGCTGTACATAATGTTTCTGATAAACATGTGGATCATTATCGTGTTAGGTCTTTTACAAGAAGGAGAGATTTTAATGAATCAAGTCTTGATTCTGACTAAGAATATTTTAGCTGAGCAAGAAATTCAACAAAAATTACAGGCATTGAACTATGAAGTCTTCTGTTCAGCTCATTTTTTTGAAACATGTACGAAAAAGATAGAGTACTTGGAGTTTTTTAAGTTTTTTCAATTTGTCATTTTAAGTGAGACCATCTGTGAGTCAGAGATTATGGAGTTGATTCCACTTTTAGAGAATCAATCTATTCGTGTCATTCGTAAAGTGGAAGAAAAGGTAACAGAAGTAGATCAAGAATATTTGGAGAAAGCCCTCTTGAGTGCAATTATTTCAAATGATGAATCGGTAGACGAGTTACGAGAGTGCTTGCATTCGCTAAAGAATGAACGGGAAAAGGAACTTGTTCAGGAAAGTAGGAAATTTGTTCATTTATCTAATAAGGTGTCATTAATTCATCCACAGACTAATCAAAGTGGAGAGATCACTTCAGAGGATGATTATCAATTTTTGGAAGTCCTGCATCATCTTTCTCAAACGGAAACCAAAATTCTTTATATTTTGATTCAAGCGGGGAGTAAGGTTGTGACAAGAGAAAATATCTGTCATTTAATCTGGAATGAGGATGTCAATAAATCGCATTTAGCTTCACTTTCCAGTACAATTACGCGGATTAAAAATAAGTTCGCCCAGACGAACCTTTCTCATAAAGCGATTCAAACCCTTTGGGGGAAAGGCTACCGAATCAATCCAGAACTGTTGGAGCGCATTCAGAGAAATGAAAGCTATGTAAGTGTTGTTATGAATGGTTAACAAATAAAAGTGACTATAAAAAAGAAATCGGTGATGTAGCATCGATTTCTTTTTTATAGTCACTATGTGGTAGCGGATAACTCTGTTTCAAGAAGTCTGAAGACTAGAAAAAGTCTATCTTCTTATAATGATATTTTTTGTTTATGTCAAATTAATGAAAAATAAAAAGAAAATGCGAAAAATATTTGAATATTTCGTGAATAATTGCTACCATCTTCTTTGTAAGCGTTTCTAAAAAAGGGGATGAATTATTTGAGGAATTCAAGTTTAATTAAAAGTGCAATAACATTATTTACAGTCTTAGGTTTCACCTTGCCATCGGGGGTTGCGGCAGTTGAAACAATGAATAGTGAAATAGCTAGTACTCAGGTTAGCAGTGAAATGACTAATGATTCTACCAGTGAATCAAGCAATGGAACTAGTAATCAGGTGACGGAGTCTGATTCGGCTGCTGAGGCGACAGTTGAGAGCAGCGCAACACCAGCTAAAGCACAGAAAAGCACGGCTACTGTTCCAATTCAATTGTTGGGAATCAATGATTTTCACGGTGCATTAAGCACAACGGGGACTTATAGCGCAGCTGGTAATAAAGTTTCTGATGCAGGTTCAGCAGCACTATTGGCAGGCTACTTTAACAAAGCCGAGTCTGATTTTAAGGCAAAAAACAATGAAGGAAAATCGTTACGTGTTCAAGCTGGCGATATGGTCGGAGCAAGCCCCGCGAATTCAGGGTTGTTGCAGGATCAGCCGACGATGCGTATTTTAAATCAAATGAATTTTGCTGTCGGAACGCTGGGGAATCATGAATTTGATGAGGGTCTGGGAGAATTCAATCGAATTCTGACTGGTGCGAAACCAGCTGCTGACTCTGACTTTTTGCAGATCGTGAAGGATTACAATGAAGCCTTTTCTCAAGATGAGTTAAAGGGTGGTTTTGATTTAGTTATTGCGAATGTACATGAAAAGGATGGCTCGATACCTTATGGATGGCAGCCGTATACGATTAAAAATGTCGGTACAGATGCTGAACCAATTAACATTGGTTTTATTGGTGTGATTACTACTGATGTACCTAATCTTGTATTAGCAGAACATCATAAAAACTATACATTCAGTGATCCAGCGGAAGAAATCATCAAATATTCTAAGGAACTTGTTGATCAAGATGTAAACGCGATTGTTGTTCTTGGTCATACGCCATCTGTGCAAGGGGCAGGTGAAGCAGTCAGTGGGGAAACGGCTGAGATCATGAACAAAGTTAATCAGGCAGATCCGAATAATAGCGTGGATGCATTCTTTGCTGGACATAACCATGTTTATACAAATGGTGTAGTAGGAACGACGCGAATCGTTCAATCAACGTCACAAGGAAAAGGCTACATTGATTTGCAGGGGGAATATGATCCAGCGAAAAAGGATTTTGTAACAACACCGAAAGCAACAGTCAGCGCTGTTGATCCGACTAAAGGGGTGGCAAAGGATAGTAATATAGAACAGATTGTTACAAATGCCGATAAGCGTGTGGCACCTGTAACAGGAGAAAAGATCGGCACTGCTGAAAAACCAGAAGACATTACCCGAACAGTGAATGAATTAGGAGAATCACCAGTTGGAAACCTTGTGACTGATGCACAGGTGTATATGGCAAATAAAAATGGTGTACCTGTTGATTTTGCTATAACGAACAATGGTGGGATTCGTGATGATTTGAAGGTGAATTCAGACGCTTCGATTACTTGGGGAGCAGCTCAAGTAGTCCAACCTTTTGGAAATATCATGCAAGTCGTCGAGATGACCGGCCAACAAATCGAGAATGTGTTGAACCAACAAACTTTTAAATTTGATCCGAATGATGTTAGAGGGAGCGGGGTCTTCCTTCAAGTGTCAGGTTTAAACTATACAGTTGTCGAAAATTCAGATTCATCAGATGCGAAACATCAATATATCGTTAAAGAAATGAAAAAAGCAGATGGAACACCGATCGAAGCTGATAAGACCTATAAGTTGGTCATCAATGATTTCTTATACGGTGGTGGGGATGGCTTCACTGAGTTCACGAAAGCTAAACTAACAGGGGCTTTAGATCCTGATACGGAAACCTTCATCGGCTATATCAAAGATTTAGAAGCCAATGGTGAAAAGGTTTCGGCAGCAATCGAAGGACGGAAAACGTTAGCGGCTACTGAGCCAACTGATCCAGCTAAAGAAGAAGCAGAAAAGATCAACTCTGAAACCGAAGTCGATGATCTCTATGAAGGAGATCAATACCTAACCGGCAAAACCATTCCAAATGCGACAGTCGAAGTAGCTGTTGAAGAAACGACTACGGCTAACGTCATTCAACCAGTGGCTGCCCAAGCAGCGACAGCAGCTCCTCAAAAGTCAGGCGCGGATGGTGAATTTAAACTTGATGTGCAAGCATTAGGATTACGTGAAGGCGATCAGGTGCATCTGATGATTACCGGCGAGAAGGGCGGTAAAGGAGAGTTCTTAGTCCCTGTCTTAGGCGATGCCGCAGCAAAAGAAACCGAGCAAATCAAAAAAATGACGAAGTTTGCGAATCTTTACGAAGGCGATACAGAGTTGACAGGTAAGACGATTGCAGATGCAACAGTCAATCTTGCAGTTGAGAAAAGCGAAAAATTTGCATTAGGCAAATCAAATGAAAAAGGAAATGTCATTCTGGATATCAAAGACTTGGATTTGAAGAAGGATCAAAAGGTGATGATTACAGTCACAGGTCCAAGTGGTGGAAAAGTCGTATTTGAAAAAACGGTCTTAGGCAGAATTGTCGCCTCTAATGTTGATACAAAAACACCGAGCAGCACAACCTGGATCGACAGATCAAACGGAAAAGTGTATCCGAAAACGAATGATGAAAAACAACCAATCTTTGTTGTTTTAGGAATGATTGTTTTGGGTACAAGTGGTCTGATCTACTTTAAACGAAGATAATTGAATACTAGCCGAGTCCAGTTTTGGATTCGGTTTTTTTGCGGGAATCATTGTGAAGTGTTTCTCTTTCGGATATACTCTTTATGATAACGCTTATAATTTTTGGGAGGTGGAAATTTTGTTTATTTATCGACTATGAGTTTGAGTAAGAAATGAACTTAGAGTCTCTAAGTTAGTGAGTAAGCAAAATTTCCCTCCTTTCTTTGCCGTGTGATTTTCACGTTTATTTCTGCTGGATCGGAGGAGCATACAATTGAGTATGTTTCTTTTTTGTGCGCTCACACACATACGATGATTTAGTACAAAAAAAACGATAAGGGGAATGACGATGAAGAAGTTTAAAATTGGATTAGCGATGTTAGCAGCAGTTTTGGTATTAGGAGCGTGCGGATCGAAGAAGGAAGCGGCAACGGAAAAAGAAGAGAAAAAGGATATCAAGATTGCCTGTAACCAAGTATCTGAGAACTCGCTGAAGGCGGCAAAAAAATCAATGGAAGCAGAAGGCTACAAGCCTGAGTTTGTAGTATTTTCAAATAATATTGAAGCGCTACAGGCAGTTCAAGATGGCAATGTAGATGCGTCTTTTGCACAACATGAGCCTTTCATGAAGTCCTTTAATGAACAAAAGGGCGGCGATCTGGCAATGATGAAGCCGCATGTCTATTATACGGGGATCGGCTTGTATTCAAGTAAATATGATAAGATTGAGGACTTACCTGAGGGTGCGCAGATTGCCATTATGAATGATGCGATGAATCGTGATAACTCGCTGTTGATGATGCAGGACGCAGGCTTGATCAAATTGAGTGACGAGAAAAAATCAGGCTATACGGCCTTGGATATCGTTGATAATCCGAAAAATTTTAAATTTGTAGAGATTGAACAGGCGCAAACGGTTCGCAGTTTAGAGGATTTAGATGCAGCGACCTGCTTCTTTACCTTTATGTTTAACTCAGGTGAGGATTACAAGGATTACTTGATTCGTGATCAGCATGCCAAGGATTTCCCGATCAGCTTGATTGTTAAGAAGGAAAATAAAGACACGGATTGGGCGAAGGCGATCAATGATTCCTTTACGACAGAAGAGAGCAAGAAAGGGATCAACGATCATTTCAAGGGAGTGTTTACTTTCTATGAGTAAATTCCAAGAGCTGGAGCAACGATTGAATTATTTATTGGATCTGGAGCGCAAGGTTGTTGGGGTTGGTTTTCTCCGAACGCAAGCGGACTTTGAAGCCTATGACGCGCCTTCAACCAATAAATTGGTTCCTTATTGTCGCTCGATTCAGCAAGCGACTGAGGGTGTCAGTGTAAAGCTGACCATCGATAATTTTGGCTGTCCGGCCTCTGCGGTGGCGTTAGGGCTCATCGAAAATGATGACTATAGTGCCAGCGGTCAAAAGCATGCCAACATGGGTGTGTATAAGGATATCGAGACCAGTAAAGAAATCGCCGATGATATGGTCTATTGTCGAGAGCTTTCTTTTGGCATCGCGATCGAACCTATTGAAGCTTGGCAAAGTGCACCAGATGTGGTCTTGGTGATTACGACGCCCTTTAACGCGATGCGAATCTTGCAGGGGAATGCTTATTTTAACGGACAAGCGAAGAATATCAAGATGACCGGAATGCAGGCGATTTGTCAGGAAGGGACTTCGTATCCTTACGAAACAGGACTGATCAATATTTCGATGATGTGCTCGGGGACGCGTTATGTCGCGCGTTGGAAAGACGAAGAATTGTGCGTCGGGATTCCTTATGAGAAATTCGAAAGCATGGTCGAAGGACTTGAAAAAACGCTGAATCCCATGGAGCTGTTAGAAAAGAAACGCAAAATCATCAAAAAACTCGCGGCGGATGAGGTCCCAGATTTTTATGATGTTCGCAAGCGAGACAATTATTTTAGAGGCGCTTATCAGGGCGTGAAACGTTAGGTGTTGAGTAGATGGAGATAGTCATCGATCAGGTTAATAAAAGTTATGGCGAACAAATCATTCTAGAAAATATTTCGCTAACGATTCCTGCGGGTTCCATCATGGGAATTTTAGGAATTAGCGGAGCAGGGAAATCAACTCTGCTCCGTTGTATCAATGGTTTGGAGCAGAGTGAATCTGGCAGTATACAGATCGGTACGCAAGCGTTGGAACAGCTATCGGAAAAACAACTGCGAGAAATGAAGAAAAAAATCGGGATGATCTTTCAAGGAAATTCCTTGATCGAGCAAAAAACGATTTTTAAAAATGTCGCACTGCCATTGGAATGCAGCGGTTATTCTAAGGAAGCGATCAAAGCGCGGGTAGAAGAATTGCTGGCAGAAGTTGGAATTGCGGATAAAGCGCAAATGAAGCCAAAGCAATTATCTGGTGGGCAGAAGCAGCGGGCGGCAATCGCCCGAGCCTTGACCATGAATCCCGAGATTTTGTTATGTGATGAGGCAACTTCAGCTCTTGATCCCAATATCACCAATGGCATTTTGGATCTGCTGTTGAAATTGAATCAGAAAATGGGACTGACGATTGTTGTCGTGACGCATCAAATGGAGGTCGTGAAAAAGATCTGTGATCGGGTCGCCATTTTACAGCAGGGAAAAATTGTGGAAGAAGACACGGTTCAGCAAGTCTTTCTGAATAATTCTGAGGTGCTGCAAACAATCACGGGGGAGCAGCAGGCAGATTTTGGTAAGTTGGAAGCAAATCATCAATTCGTCAAAATTGTGACCACTTTGGAGGAGGATCTTTTTGCCTTGCTACGACGAGCAGAAATAGAGACTCCGCATTTGTTAAAAGCTACAACAGAACAATTTAAAGCAGAGACCTTGACGACACTGTTGTTATCGGTCCCTGTTAAAGATGTAGAGAAGCTATTGAGGTTTGCAGCTCAAGGGCATTTCAGCTGTCAGGAGGTGAGGAGCGTTGAGTAATTCGGTCTTGATCACGCAGGTGTTGTTGCCTAATTTAATCAGTACCCTCATCATGGTACTGGTTTCTTCATTGATCGCGACGATCATCGGTTTTGCTTTGGCGGTCGTTCTAGTGATTACCAATAAAAAGGGCTTAGCACCTAACGCAAAAGTTTATCGCCTACTGGATTTTATCGTGAACATTATTCGTTCGTTTCCATTTATTATCTTGATGGTCGCTCTTATGCCGTTTACTCGCGCCATTGTAGGAACGACTATCGGGACTTCAGCAGCGATCGTGCCGTTAACCTTTGCGATGACACCCTATGTGGCACGGCTGTTTGAAAATAATCTATTGGAGATTAATCCTTATACGTTAGATGCGGCAAAATCGATTGGCGCGACCCATATGCAGATCATTTTCAAGGTGATGCTGGTAGAGGCGTTTCCTAGCATGATCTCAAGCTTGACCTTGGCGATCATCTCCGTTTTAGGCTATACCGCGATGGCTGGAACGGTTGGTGCGGGTGGTTTGGGTGCTGTAGCAATTACCTATGGTTATCAAAATTTCGATAATACGATCATGTATAGCACGGTGGTTTTGCTGATTGTTTTTGTTCAGCTTGTTCAATGGATCGGTAGTTTTTGTTATAAAAAAGCGAAAAATTAAACGTAATCAGAGCATGAGGAAACTTGTGCTCTGATTTTATGTCTTTTTCATTGAAAGACAGCCAAAGGTGAGATAGCTGTAAGTAGGGTTATCAGGTATAATGAGTGAACGAAACTTTTTTAGGAGGAAACATGGAAAAGTCGAATCAGCTCAAATTGAATCTACAATATGTTGGTATGCAGGTTCCGTACTGGATGGGGTATTCGGTATTGGGGACCTTTACTTCAGTGTTTTTGCTGTCGCGTGATTTCACGAATGGTCAGATTGGGACGGTTTTGTCGCTAGCGAATCTAGTTGCTACCGTTCTTCAGCCCTTCTTGGCCTCCTTTGCGGATCGAATGATTCGGATTCGTTTGTCGCAATTGGCGGCAGGGATGTCCCTGTTACTGGTCTTATTTTCGAGTATTTTATTGGTGTTACCAAAAGCATTTTTGATCATCGCATTCATTTATATTTTGCTTTATACGTGCTTGGTCCTTTTGCAGCCGTTAACGATCGCCATTGGAACCTTCTTTATCAGTCGCGGCTATGCCTTGAATTTTGGTGTGGCGCGGGGAATGGGTTCCTTAGCTTTTGCGGTTGCGGCGGCGATAACGGGTGTCTTGATTGAGCGATTTTCTGCGACAATCATTTTATTTCTTTTAATTGGAATTTTTCTTTTCTTTGCATTGATAACGTTATCCATCGATACGCGTAAGGATGGCGGGAAATATTCGGAATCGATCGTGCCTGAGCATCTTCAGGAGCCACACGTGGGAGAACCGATAGGATTGCTGGAATTCGCAAAGAAATACAAGCGCTTCATGTTTTTACTCGTTGGTGTATCTTTGCTATTTGTTTTTCATACAATCACCAATAGTTATATGTATCAAATCGTTCAGCCTTTAGGCGGGACAGAATCAAATGTCGGATCGTCTCTATCAATTGCCGCTTTGAGTGAGCTGCCGACGATGTTTTTCTTCTCTTGGTTATTGCGCCGGTTCAAGGTTCATTCGCTGATGCGCTTTGCTGCTTTCTTCTTTTCTGTTAAAGCGTTGCTGATCTTGTTTGCAGGCAATATTTTTCTGATTAATGTGGGACAAAGCCTACAGATGTTTGGCTTTGCGATGCACACGATGGCTTCGGTTTACTACACGAATCAGATCATTCCGCAAAAAGATTTGGTCAAAGGACAGACATTGATGGCGACAGCTAATTCGATTGGCGGAATTATCGGCGCATTCGTCGGAGGACAAATCCTAAGTCTCTTATCGGTATCGGCGATGCTGTTGATGGGCGCGTTGATTTCGCTAGCAGGCACATTGATTGTTTGGTCTGCAGTAGAGAAAACTGGAAAAATAGAAACGTCTATTTCCGAATAGGGAATAGGCGTTTTATTTCGTTTTCCTTTTTAAATAGGATAGAGTGAAACGTGTAATGATCGACAGGATAATCGGAGGCAGTTTATGAAACGTTATCGTTATTATGTATTCATTCTTTTCATTGCTGGACTTTTTGTCGTTCCGCAGCTTTGGACACAGAAAATGATTTTAGGGGCGGACGCATTGTTTCATTACAATCGTTTTTATGAGACTGCGGAGCAGATTAAAACAGGCAATTTCAGTTATTTCATTTCACTTTTCGGATTTCAGCAATCCGGTCGCATCGTCAATGCGGTCTATGGGCCACTTTTTTCTTATCTACAGGGAGGGTTGGTTCTGCTTGCTGGCAGCTGGTTTCGCTATCAGGTCCTTTCCAATTTTTTGGTTACTTTATTGGCGGGCTGTTCATTGTTCAAACTACTAACCTACGACAAAATCATGGAAAGTACGGCATTTTTAACGGCAATCATTTTTATGACTACCTACAGCATTAATTATTGGGTATTGAATCAAGGCTTTACAAGCTGGGGTACGAGTCTTTTACCCTTGTGCTTAATCCCGTTGGTGGATCTAAAAAATGATCATTTTCCGGTAGTCAAAATTGCTTTGAGCATGGCGGTGATGACTCAAATTCATACCTTAACAGCCATGATGCTAGGGCTGATTTATGCCCCCTTTTTTATTGTTTATGCACGAAAACGTTGGGGTAACGCGCTCTTTAAATTAGCGAAAACAATTGCTTTGTATGTTTGTTTATCTATCAATGTTTGGATTAGTCTATTTTTAATCAATATGGGAGATCAATTGAAGATGCCCTTTATCAATTCAGAAATGAGTGAAAAGGCCATTGATTTAGGTGGTGCCTATTGGCTGCAACAGCCTGGAATTTTACGAGTATTATTGATTTTCTTTTTTCTTTTTGGTTTGGTCTATTGGTGCAAAATTCAACGTTTTACCAAGCAGTTATTGATTTTCAGTGGGATATTCTTTTTCCTTTCCACGAGTCTTGTTCCGTGGGATTGGTTGGTTGCACACCGAGTGCCGTTGATCACTTTGATCCAATTCCCTTTTCGTTTTTTTGCACCATTTACAGTTTTGTTTTTATTCTTTATCGCGTCCTTAATCCACGATTTAGCTGGGAAAAAAGTTCTTTTTGGGGGATTGCTTTTTCTAAGTGTGTTCAGCATCGGGCAAAATCTGCAGCTGCTTACGCATGAATTGAATCAATGGAACAGTCAAACTTTAGAGAGCAAGCATACGTTTGTCCGCGTCTCAGAAGCGACTGCGCGACAAAGCTTTTATTCAACGGATTTAGAGAAAGCCTTAAAGGCAGTAGAAAAATCTAGTCCAGATTATTTGCCGATTTATCATAACGATACAACAAATAAGTATAAGAGTTATGAAAAACAAATTCTCGCAAGTCAAACAAGCGTTTCGAAGGTAGTTAAAAATAATCAATTGGAGCTCTCTTGGCAAAGTAAGCAAGCTGGTCCGATTCAATTACCAGTAGTTATTTATCAAAATACAAAAATAATTGAGGGGAACCAGGAGATTACACCAACTGCTGTAACTAATATTGGCGTCCCAACAATCAAGCAAAAAAGCGGAAAAAATACAGTGCACGTTCGCTACGATCCTCCCGGCTATATTGCAGTAGTTTTTGCCCTTTGCGCCTTAAGCTGGTTTGGGACATTCTTATGGTGTCTTTATCAATTTTTCACGAAAACAGGTTAACTTTGGCTTTCTGATAAGCGATCAGGTAAAATACAATTTACAATACAAGAGGTGAAGAAAATGACAAATTACAACAATGAAAAAGAGCATCGTTTACGTGGTTCAATGGCACCAAAAACGGAGGAAGATGTTGCGCTGGCGGGAACAAACTCCAGTGAAACCGAAAATAAGCAGGAAGCGTTAGCCGGCAGCAACTCTGGTGAGGAAAAGGAAATCGCTCGCTCTGGTTCGAATGCGGTAGAGGAAGACGAGCCGCATACTTCTCTAAAGGACGAAGCGAAAAAGATTATTAAAGAGATCGAAGAAAAGCTTGATCCAAAGGAGTAACGAGTAAACGAACAGATGGACAATTATTTAGAAATCTATGCGCATTGGTATCCTCGCAGTTATGGGTTGAGTGATTATCCGACAGAATGTCATGTCACCTATTCAGGCGCTGAACGCAAAATGCTTTTTGAAAAGCTGACTAAGGCGCAGCAGGCTCTGGTTAATCAGCAGAGAAAATATGAGGTTCGCTCACTATTTTTGCAAAAACAGTATTTACAGACATCTGATTGGGAATTTGTCGCATTAAATATTGATGATGAGTACGAGCGAGGTGTTCACAGCCAACTGAAATGCGCTTGCGGTCGTCCGCTAAAATATCAATTTGTGATTGAGTCGAAAATTAGACAGCAGGAAATTCGTTTAGGTATCCAGCATTTTAAAGATCACTTAGGGATTTCGCAGCAAGTTGCAGAAGAAATCAAAAAAGGTGTCGCTCATGTGGACTTAGCGTTGGATGAATTGTTATGGTTGACGGATAAAGACATTCCATTTCCCGAAGATTTGTGGCAACGCTATGTTTTTGCCTATTATCGTAATAGCACCCTGCGGCGTCCGCTTTCTTTGAATCACAAGCTGGCAGAACGAGCCGTCCGTTTTCGTGAAGCGCAAATGCCGCTGTTTATTGGTGATTACTTGAGTATCGTCACAGAAATCAATCAGGTCGATCGGGCCGTTTTTGATCGGCAGGAAACAAATTTCTTAGCGGATAAGAGGGTTTTTGAGGCTTATTTGGATGATTTTCAACAGGATATTCAAGCACCTATTTATTTAGAACGGAAATTTTGGGGGCAAAAACTGACGGATTTTATTCGATTAGAGCGTTATGGGAATGAAAACGATGAGGAAGCGAAGGGGCGTTATTTCGATGATCTATTGTCGTTTTTCCTAGCGTTGAAGAATAAGAATACCGCTGAACGGAAAATCCGCAGCTTTATCCTTTTCCATCAAAAAAAGTACAATGATACCGATTTGATTCGCTTCATCATTGAAAAATACCAGCAATACCAGTTCTCGCAAAATTTTTTCCTAGCGATTCCCAAGGTTTATCGTGTTGGCATCCAAAAAGCAATCAAGCGAAAGCAAAAAAAATGAGGATTTGGTTCTTAAGCAGAACCAAATCCTTATTTTTTTACTGATTTAATCGAATAACGTAAAAAGCGTTGAATAAACTGTGTGATTTTTATTTTTTATGGGATAATAGAAATGAAAAAACAATTATTTTTAGGAGCTGAAAATCGATGTTCGATTCGCAAAAGGTAAAGGATTTGAATGAATTGGAGTTGATCGTCTATACCTTTATTATCGAAAATATGGAACAGGTAGGAGGAATGACGATTCGGGATCTGTCTGAAAGCTGTCATGTTTCTACCTCTACTATTTTACGCTGCTTAAATAAGCTTGGTTTTTCTGGCTATACTGAATTTAAATATGCCCTGAAGGAAAAACTTTCCCGTCAAGGGCAATCCTTTGAGGCTTTTTATGATGCGAACGTTCATGTTGATGCTTTTTTGAAAAAGGTAAACAATGAAGGCTACCATACGGTACTAGATCCGGCGGTTGATTTGATTCTCAGCAGTAAGCATCTTGTCTTTTCAGGAATCGGCACAAGCGGAACGCTGGGCACTTATGGTGCGCGTTACTTCTCAAATTTGCTGTTCAATGCATATGCGATTACAGATCCGTTCATTCCCGTTCCTACCAAGGGATTGGATACGACCTTAGTGATTGCGTTGTCAGTCTCTGGTGAAACAACGGAGATTATTAAGCAAATAGAAAACTTTAAACGGTACGGAGCAAAGATTTTGAGTATTACGAATGATCAGCATTCAACCATTGCGCAAATGGCAGATTTCAATATTTCCTATTATATGCCGGAGGTCACGGGCCCTGATCCAACGGAAGAATTTATTAATCTGACAACACAAGTTCCAGTCATTGCCCTTTTAGAAATTTTAGCCCATCAAGCATATCAACGAGAAAACAATGCTAAAGACTGATTATACCAGCCTTTAGCATTATTATTTTGCCAGTTTTTCTTCATGCTTTAGCATGACTAGAAAAATGGTATGCGTACGAAAATGATTTCATCTAAAATGAGCTAGCTGCCAGTTTTTCTTCATGCTTTAGCATGATTATGCTAGTTTCCCTTGCGGTCTTTGCTTAGAGAAACTGTAGGCGTAACGTAGTGGAGACGTAAAATGGTATGCGTACGAAAATATTTCCCCTTAAACCGAGCTAGCTGCCAGTTGTGTGGCAGCTGTTTTTCGCCCTTCGGCAGCATGTTTAGCAGCTCAAAAAACAAATAAAACGTCAAAAAAGAAACAAATTGTTTTTTTCTTTGGAACATGTTTCTGCCTGTTCCAGAAGTATTCCATTCAACGGGATCATCCCTTATGATAAAACTGTAAACGGATACAACAACGCGAATGGCCATCGCAGCAAAAAATATTATTTGAGGAGAATCATTTATGAATAATTTTATTAATGAGAAATTATTACCCCCTATTTTAAAATTTGTAAATACAAAAGCCATTACAGCTCTACGTAATGGGATGTTGTACACCATGCCTTTTACGATCGTCGGATCAGTATTCTTACTTTTAGCAAACTTTCCAATCCCTGCGGTTTCTGAATGGGTTGCCAGTAGTGGGTTAGATGTTTATTTTAACGAAGCATTCGGTGCGTCATTTGCTATTATGTCTATTTTTGCGGTAATGGGTATCGCGAATTCTTATGTAAAAGAAGAAGGCTTTGAAGGATTGCCGGCTGGGATGATCGCGGTTGTAGTCTTTCTATTGACGATGAAGTCTAGTGCAACAAATGCAGAAACAAATGCGATTGTAACGAATGTCATTGATAAGACTTGGACGGGCGGTCAAGGAATGATCAGTGCGATCCTAGTCGGACTATTTGTCGGCTGGGCGTACTCTTGGTTCTTGAAACGTGATATCCGGATCAAATTACCTGAACAAGTACCTGCAAACGTAGCGAACTCATTTACTGCGTTGATTCCAGCGGCAGTAATCACAACAGTAGCGTTAGTTGTCTATGTGATCTTTGATAAATTTCTTAATACAACAGTGGTCGAATCAATCTATAAAGTTATTCAAAGTCCGATGCAAGGGGTTACAGATACTTTTGGCGGTGCAATGATGTTAGGCTTCTTGGTTCCATTCTTATGGTTCTTCGGGGTTCACGGATCAACCTTGGTCGGCGGAATCATGGGTCCGATCTTGACAGCGAATTCATTGGAAAATACAGCTATTTTAAAAGCAGGAAAAGAACTAACGGTTGCAAACGGTGGACATATTGTTACTCAACAATTCTTAGATCAATTTATGACAGTAACAGGGGCAGGGATGACGATTGGTATCGTGATGTACATGGTTATGTTCGCTCGTTCTGCTCAGTTTAAGCAATTAGGGCGGTTGGCTTTGCTACCAGCATTCTTTAATATCAATGAACCGATTTTATTTGCAACACCAGTGGTAATGAATCCAATTATGGCTTTGCCGTTCATTTTAACACCAATGGTTTCTGGCGTAATTACGTACTTCTCACTATATTCAGGACTAGTACCATTATTTACGGCTGTACAAGTACCTTGGACAACCCCACCAATTATCTCTGGATTCTTAGTGGGTGGCTGGAGAACAGCGGTCTTGCAAGCGGTTGTATTAGCGGTCGGATTCTTCATCTATCTGCCATTTGTTCGTAAAGTGGATTCATTGAACTACTTGCAAGAACAAGGCGAAAGCATGGAGCAAATCGAAAAAGATCTAGCAAATGAAAACAAAAAAGCCGAAGGTCAAGCGACGGTTTAACAGAAGAGATTGAAGAGGGAAAGCAATGAGTATTTTTAAAGAGAACTTTTTATGGGGCGGCGCAGTTGCCGCCCATCAACTAGAGGGCGGTTGGCAAGACGGCGGAAAGGGCGTCAGTGTTGCAGATGTCATGACTGTTGGTGCGCATGGTGTACCACGTCGAATTACGAATGGTGTATTAGAGGGTGAAAACTATCCCAACCATGACGCGATTGATTTTTATGGGCGTTATAAGGAAGATGTGCGACTGTTTGCGGAGCTAGGGTTAAAATGCTTCCGTACCTCGATTGCTTGGACACGGATTTTTCCCAAGGGAGATGAGGCGGAGCCTAATGAAGCAGGTCTGCAGTTTTATGATGATTTGTTCGATGAATGTCTGAAATACGGCATTGAACCTGTGATTACATTGTCACATTTCGAAATGCCGTATCACTTGGTTACTGAATACGGCGGTTGGCGCAATCGCAAAATGATTGATTTCTTTGCTCGCTTCGCTGAAGTGTGTTTCGAACGCTATCAAAACAAGGTCAAATACTGGATGACGTTTAATGAAATCAACAATCAAGCGAATTATCAAGAGGATTTTGCACCATTTACGAATTCAGGGCTGAAATTTGAAGCCGGTGATGACCGTGAAAAGATCATGTATCAGGCGGCTCATTATGAATTAGTTGCCAGTGCAAAAGCCATCGAAATCGGTCACAAGATCAATCCTGATTTTGAGATCGGCTGTATGATCGCAATGGTGCCAATTTATCCGTATTCTTGCAGTCCATCAGATATGATGGCCGCAACGGTGGCGATGCAACGTCGCTATTGGTTCACGGATGTTCATTGTAAGGGACGTTACCCGAGCTATATGAAGACTTACTTTGATCGGAAAGAGTTTGGTTTGGATATCACACAAGAAGATGAAGTGCAGCTGACTAAAGGAACGGTTGATTATATCGGCTTTAGTTACTATATGTCCTTTGCCATCAAAGATCATGATAAGGGACCGGCATATGATTATGATGAAGCGAATGATTTAGTTGAAAATCCTTATGTAAAAGCTTCTGATTGGGGCTGGCAAATTGATCCGACTGGGTTGCGTTATGCCATGAACTGGTTCAACGATCGCTATGAATTGCCATTGTTTATCGTGGAAAATGGGTTTGGCGCCGTTGATGAAATTGCTGATGATGGGGAGATTCATGATGAATACCGCATCGACTATTTACGTGAACACATCGAGGCGATGCAAGAAGCAGTTATATACGATGGCATTGATTTGATGGGCTATACACCTTGGGGCTTCATTGATCTCGTTTCTGCTGGAACTGGCGAGATGAAAAAACGTTATGGCTTCATTTATGTTGATAAAGACAACGATGGTGAAGGCACCTTAAACCGCAGTAAGAAAGATTCTTTCTATTGGTTCCAAAAGGTGATTGCAAGTAATGGCGAAGCGCTGTAGAAATTTGATTTTAATGAATGAAAAAGTGTATGGGTGAAAAATAGAGCCCATTAATAAATTAGTACCTTAAGATGAAACAGGGGGAAAACACCATGAGTGAGAAAACAATTATGTTAGTTTGTAACGCTGGTATGAGCACCAGTATGTTAGTTACTAAAATGCAACAAGCAGCTGAAGCACAAGGACTTGATGTAGATATCTTTGCGATTGCAGCAGCGGAGTCAACCAATACATTAGAGCAACGCAAAATTGATACGGTTCTATTAGGTCCGCAAGTTCGTTTTATGCAAAAACAATTCGAAGAGAAATTAGCGCCACTAGGTATCCCGGTAGATGTCATCAATATGACAGATTATGGCATGATGAATGGTGAAAAAGTGCTAGGTCAAGCAGTGGCGATGATCAATAGCTAAGTGATTGGAAAAAATGGAGGATTAATTAAATGCAAGAAGAAAATCTCGAAGCAGTAATGGGCTTGATTATTCATGGTGGAAACGCGAAAAGTAATGCCATGGAAGCCATTCAAGAAGCAAAAGACGGTGACTTTCAGCTAGCAGACGAAAAAATTAAGTTGGCCGAAGAATCTTTAGTTGAAGCCCACCATTCACAAACAGGACTGTTAACAAAAGAAGCCCAAGGCGAGCAGCTTAGCCTAAACCTACTAACGGTTCACAGTCAGGATCACTTGATGACATCCATCGCTTTTACCGATTTAGCGAAAGAAATCATCGATGTGTATCGTAAAATGAGTGCATAAGAAATCCCCGTCCATGATTCTCCTTAAATCATGGATGGGGATTCTTTTTTGCGTTATGCGTGGAATGATACGTGATGAGTACGATAAAAGAAACACTTCAAAAGGAAACCATCGTCCATGTTCCTTTTAACTTAGTCATTACATCTGCCGAATAAAGCCGATCTTTTCCTGAATGGAAACAAGTTCCTCTTCAATTACATCAAGAAAGGCAGCAATTTCTTGTTTTTCTTCCTCTGTACAAATGTCTTTCGTATTGATTTTTTCAAAATACTCTTGCATCGTTTTTAAATTAATTAGACTGCCTGTAACGTGCATTTTTTTGTTGATATTTTCAATAGTGTTCAAAATCCTACTCCCTTCCCTGAGTAGCATCCTGCGTGAATCGTGACTTATGGTTTGATATAAGCATAGCCCTGTGCTTGTAATTCAATCAAATCTAAAACGCCAGCAGGGACGACAACAACATTCTTCGGCAGCTGCTCCTTTGTTATCTGATTTGCCCGCATTGCATTGTTGCAAGCATGAAAAGTTACTCCCTCTGTAGCGATAAACGCTTGGTTTTCAGGAGCAAGATAACCTTTAATTGCATTACCATTAATTAAAACAATAATATCTATTTTTTGAGGTTCTTTCAATAGGTTTTTAACATTATTAGCAGTTTCTATCCATTTTTCTAATTCATCTATATGAAAAACAACATTCATTATTACACCTTATTTCTTAATAATCATATTTATAGCTTGTTCCAATTTTTGTGCCTGATCTTCTGGATCTTTGTCGGGATGCTCAAAACAATTTTTTAAATTTTCAGCCACAATCATTCCCATCACACGATCAATACTAGAACGTACGGCACTTAACTGGGTAATGATATCAATACATTCTTTTTCTTCATCGATCATCTTCTGTACACCACGGATTTGCCCTTCTGTTCGTTTTAAGCGGTTCAGAATCTTTTTTTCATCCATTTCCATTTAGCTACCCTTCCTTTACAAATTCTTTCTGCCAATAATATACCTAGATAGGGTATGTTTCGTCAAGTAGATCGTTTTAAAAGTGTTCATAGGTAAACAGAATGGTTGACAGAATTCATTTTCCTATGGTAAAAATACCCTATAAGGTATATTTTGAAAATGAAGGAGAAGAATACATGTTTAGTCTATTTCAAAGAGGTTCAACTATTTCAACAAGTGAATTATCTGATAAAATCAAGCATCCAATTACGTTACTGGATGTTCGGACACCAGAGGAATACCGTGGCGGGCATATTGCCAAAGCAGTAAATGTTCCATTGAATACGGTCAATCGCTACCAAGGAAAAGAAAAGGAAGTCTATGTGATCTGTCAATCAGGGATGCGCAGTAAGCAAGCTGCGAAGCTATTAAAACAAAAGGGCTATGAAGCGATAAATGTTCAAGGCGGGATGAATCGCTGGCAAGGTCCAACTAGAGGGGGAAAATAAAATGAAAATTATTATTGTCGGTGGGGTCGCAGGTGGGATGTCCGCGGCTACACGGTTGCGTCGTTTAATGGAAGATGCAGAGATTATTGTTTTAGAAAAGGGACCATTTGTCTCCTTTGCCAACTGCGGATTGCCTTATTATGTATCAGGCGAGATTGCCGAGCGGGATGCGCTGCTGGTTCAAACGCCGGAATCGTTAAACGCGCGTTTCAATCTAGATGTTCGACCTTTTCATGAAGTGACTGCCATCTCTTCCGAAAATAAAACCGTAACCATCAAAAATGAAAAAGGAAGCTTTGAAGAAAGCTACGACAAATTAATTCTATCACCAGGGGCAAAGCCATTAATTCCTGAAATGTCAGGGTTAGCTGAGGCCACCAATGTTTACAGCTTACGCAATGTCCCTGATTTGGATCAAATCATGACTGCTTTAGAGCATAAAACCAAGAAGGCAACAGTGATCGGTGCCGGATTTATTGGTTTAGAAATGGCAGAAAACTTAAAATCCCGCGGGTTAGAGGTCACTGTAATCGAAAAAGCCCCTCATGTTTTACCGCCGTTAGATGAGGAAATGGCTGCTTTTGTCCAAAATGAATTGATTCGTAATGGTGTACGGGTGATCACTGGGGAATCTGCACAAAGCTTCAGTGAACAAAGCAAGACAATCACCCTGACCAATGGTGAGAAAGTCGCTTCTGATTTAACAATTCTTTCTGTGGGGGTTCGACCAGAAAATACCCTGGCCCAACAAGCTGGATTAGCGACAGGCTTAGGCGGCGGTATCGTAGTGGATGATACTTATCAAACTAGCAACCCTGATATCTATGCCGTTGGTGATGCAATCGTTGTGAAGCAGCAAGTCAGCGGTAAAGATGCGTTGATCTCCTTAGCCTCTCCAGCAAATCGTCAAGGGCGACAGGTAGCCGATGTCATTGCCGGATTGAAGCGTACAAATCGTGGGAGCATTGGGACAGCGATTGTTCGTGTGTTTGGTCTAGCGGCGGCGTCAACAGGGTTAAGTGAGCGTGTAGTCAAGCAATTGGGGCTGGACTATCAAGTCGTGCATGTTTCTGGTAAAGATCACGCAGGGTATTATCCTGGAGCTAGTGATATCACGTTGAAATTAGTCTTTGACCCTAAAACGGGGAAAATCTATGGTGCTCAGGGTGTTGGTGAGAAAGGTGTAGATAAACGAATTGACATCTTAGCGACAGCGATCAAAGGTGGACTGACGATTTTTGATTTGCCTGAATTGGAATTTACTTATGCACCGCCATTTGGTTCGGCAAAGGATCCGGTCAATATGTTAGGCTATGCGGCGATCAATCTGGCAGAAGGAATCAGTGATTCGATTCAATGGTATCAATTGAAAGAAGAACAGAAAAACGGCAGTCAGCTACTAGATGTTCGTAATCCCGGTGAATTAGCCAACGGCCGTTTTCCAGAAGCGATCAATCTTCCATTGAATCAATTGAGAGACAGAATTTCAGAGCTTGATCCAACGCGTGAGTATATCGTTAGCTGCCATAGTGGATTAAGAAGCTATGTGGCGGAACGGCTGTTGAAGCAAAAAGGGTTTAAAGTAAAGAATCTAGATGGTGCGTTTGCGCTGTATAAAACCGTAAGACCGGAGGAATTGATTTATGAGTAGTTCGATTGGAATGGCCGATTTTTATCGTTTGTCAGAGGAAAAGGATTTGCCGATTATTGATGTTCGTGAAGCCTATGAGTATCAAATGGGGCATGTTCCTCACGCGAAGAATCTTCCATTAAGCAGCTTAGGCGCAAGCACCAGTGATCTTGATAAGGAAAAGGAATATTATTTGATTTGTCAATCAGGTGCGCGGTCTGAAAATGCTTGCGGGTATTTAAGTAGTCAAGGGTTTCATGTCATCAATGTGTTAGGTGGAACGGCTGCTTGGCCGGGAGAAATCCAACGCTGATTTTCATTTGGTTTTAAAATGATAATGAAGAGAAACGCCAGTTTAGCGGATAAACTGGTGTTTTTTTGTTTGAACCTAAATTTGTTTATTTTTATATATTGACAAAGTGAAAACAAATGATAATATAAAGGTGTAAATAAAAACAAAAAGGAGCAAACAGATGATCGAGTTAGAGAAGTTAGCGAATATGGTGGATCACACATTGTTAAAGGCCGATGCAACCAAGAAAGGCTTCGAACAACTTTGTAAAGAAGCAGATGAATACGGATTCAAAATGGTGGCCATTAACTCTTATCCAGTAGCGATGTGTCGGGAATTCTTGAAGGATAGCGAGGTTCATGTAGGAGCGGCGATTGGCTTTCCATTAGGACAAACAACGATTGAAACAAAGGTTTTTGAAGTACAGGATGCAATCAAAAATGGGGCAGATGAGATTGATTATGTGATCAATATCGGCAAACTAAAGGACGGCGACAGTGAGTATATTCGTGAAGAAATGAAAGCAATTGTGAATACCTCTCGTGAAGGCGGGATTCTCAGCAAAGTCATTTTAGAAAATTGCTATTTAACAGATGCGGAAAAAGTAACAGTCTGTGAAATTGCGAAGGAAGTGAAACCGGATTTTGTCAAAACATCAACGGGTTTTGGTACAGGCGGAGCTACCGTAGAAGATGTTGCATTAATGAAAAAGGTTGTAGGAAATGAAGTAAAAGTGAAAGCTGCTGGCGGCATTCGGGATTTGGAAACGGCTTTGAAGATGGTTGAAGCAGGTGCAGAACGTTTGGGAACAAGTTCAGGAATTAAGATTGTCGAAGAATACAAGAATCTAAAAACAGAGGAGTAGCGAAATGACAGAAATCCGCGATGTATTGAAAACAGCTTTTATTAATTTTGATTTAACAGCGACGGAGAAAGAAGCAGCGATCAGTGAATTGGCGGGCACCTTTGTAACAGAAGGTGTTGTCACAAATGAGAGCGTTTACCTGGAATCCGTCATGAAGCGTGAAGCAGAAAGTACAACTGGGATTGGCTTTGGTGTCGCTATCCCACATGGGAAAAGCTCAGCTGTGACTGAACCATCCTTGGCATTTGGCCGTAGCCAAGCTGGCATCCAATACGACTCAATGGATGGTCAACCGGTTCATCTGATGTTTTTAATTGCTGTACCAGAAACCTCAAATGATGAGCACTTAAGAATTCTTAGCAAACTCTCCCGAAAATTGATGCATGAGGATGTCCGTCAAAAATTGATGACCGTTGGCAACGTAGAAGAAATATATCAGATTTTTGAATAGGAAAGGGTGGAAAAAATGAAAATTGTTGGGATTACATCGTGTTCAACCGGGATCGCCCACACTTATATGGCGGCGGAAAGCCTAGAGATTGCAGCTAAGAAACGCGCTATCGAAATCAAGGTAGAAACTCAAGGATCAATTGGCGCGGAGAATGTGTTGACTGAACAGGAAATCGCTGATGCAGATGCCGTCATTATTGCTGCTAGTACATCAGTGAATAAGGATCGCTTTAATGGCAAACGCTTGTTGGAAGTGGATGTCACCGAAGCGATCGACCATCCAGATGATTTGTTTGATCGGGCCCCGAACGCGGCGATCTATACTACTTCTGGTGAGGTCAAAGCAGAAGCAAAAGCAGAAAAAAGCGGGATCTATAGCCATTTGATGACGGGTGTATCGTATATGATTCCTTTTGTTGTCGCAGGCGGGATTTGTATCGCATTAGCCTTCGCCTTTGGCGGGATCAACGCAAAAGGAGATCTGGCTGCAGCAATCAATGAACTAGGCGGCATCGCTATGGGCTTAATGTGGCCGATCTTAGGCGGTTATGTAGCCTTTTCTATCGCTGACCGACCAGGGTTGGTTCCCGGGATGGTTGCTGGGATGATCGCTTCGAATATGAATGCAGGATTCCTAGGAGCATTATTAGGCGGATTCTTGGCTGGATATACGGTGCAATTATTGAAGAAAGTGTTGAAATTACCACCAGCCTTTTCTGGACTATTACCAGTTCTGATTCTTCCAGTGATCTCCGTATTATTTGTTGGACTTATTATGAAATTTGTCGTAGGGATTCCGATCACTGCATTGAATGAAGGAATTACTAATTGGCTGAACAGCTTATCAGGAATGAATTCGGTCTTATTGGGATTACTTCTTGGCGGTATGATGGCGATTGATTTGGCCGGTCCAATCGGAAAAGCCGCTTACTTCTTCGGGGTAGCCTCATTAACCAACTTGGCTGTCGGAGAAACGAGTACAGTTATGGCCGCAGTCATGATTTCTGGAATGGTGCCACCGCTAGCGATGGCTCTTTCATCAACTGTTTTAGGCAAAGGGTTATATAGTAAGGAAGAGCGGGAAGCTGGGAAATCTGCTTGGGTCTTAGGCCTATCCTTTATCTCTGAGGGAGCAATTCCATTTGCGGCGGCTGATCCGATTCGGGTATTGGCTTCAGTAACAGTCGGCTCAGCAATCACAGGAGCTTTATCGATGATTTTCAACTGCGGGATCGCGGTTCCTCATGGCGGCTTCTTCGTTTTCTTGATTCCAGGAGCAGTCGAGAATGTTTTGCTATATGTTTTAGCACTAGCGATCGGAACTGCGATCAGTGGATTTTTAGTTACAGCAGTAAAAGTAATGGCGCAGAAAAAACAAGCGGCTAAGGAGTAATGATTGGCATGTCAGAATTGATTAAGGTTTGTTTGATAGGAACAGGCAGAGCGGGGATGATCCATGGGAAAAATTTCGCTCGCAGAATCGAAAATGCAAAATTGGTTGCTTTATGTGATCCGTCAAAGGAAAGTCTAGCAGCGGCACAAAAGGAAGTAGATTGTCCCTATATTTATGAGGATTATCGTGAAGTGATGGCTAATCCTGAGATTGACGCCGTCGTGATCGTGACGCCAACGGTCTATCATAAGGAGATCGCGTTGGCGGCAGCAGCGGCAAAGAAACATATTTTTTGTGAGAAGCCGTTAGCGATGGATGAAGCAGAATGTCTGGAAATGATTCAGACAGCCGCAGAAAATCAGGTGAAGCTTCAGGTTGGCTTCATGCGGCGTTTTGACGCGAGTTTTCAAGAAGCAAAAAAAGTCGTGGACTCTGGTGCGATCGGTGAGGTTGTTTTAGTAAAATCATTGACCCATGGTCCTAGTGAGCCTAAACCTTGGATGTTTGATATTCATAAAAGTAATGGTCCGATCGGCGAGGTCAACAGCCATGATCTAGATACTCTGCGCTGGTTAACCGGCAGTGAAGTGAGCAGTATCTATGCCAATGGCGGGAATTATCGCTCACCGGAAGTACGAGCTGAGTATCCGGATTACTACGATACCGTAGCCATGAATTTAAAATTTGCGGATGGCAAGCTGGGACTGATTGATGGGGCACAATATGTCCAATATGGCTATGACGCGCGGACGGAGATTCTTGGCACTAAAGGAAGTATTCTAGTTGGGGATCAAGGAAAGCACAACATCGTGGTGGCAACGAGTGATCATCAGTTGACCCGACCAACGATGCACAGCTGGATGTATTTATTTAGAGAAGCATACGTAGCGGAGGATCAGGCTTTTATAGATTGTATTTTGGAGGATACGAAACCTCAGTGTACGGGAAAAGACGGTTTGATGGCGGTTCGCTTAGTCAATGCGGGCTTGACCTCACTGCTGGAAAATAGAATTGTTGAGGTGGAAGCATAAAATGAAAGCAATCCAATTATTAGGAAAAGAAACGATCCAATTAAATGAGTTACCTAAACCGGAGATCTCGGAAAAAGAAGTACTGATAAAAGTCAAAGCGGCTTCTATCTGTGGGACAGATGTGCGAATGTACAAAAACGGCTACCCGACTGCAAGTGAAGAGACGCCATTGACATTAGGGCATGAGATTTCAGGCGATATTGTAGAAGTAGGAGCAGCAGTTGATTTCTATCAAGTTGGTATGCGAGTAGCGATCGCTCCCAATATGGGCTGCGGCATCTGTGATCAATGTGTTAGCGGCAATACGCATTTATGTGCGACCTATGAAGCGTTTGGCATTAATTTACCCGGAGGATTTGCTGAATACCTGGTTATTCCAGAAAAAGCGGTGCGCCAAGGGAATATCTCGTTGATTCCTGAAGAACTATCGTACGAAGAAGCGGCCCTGATCGAACCCTTCAGCTGTGTCTTCAACGGCCAGGAGATTGCTGGAAACAAACCAGGAGACAATGTCTTGATTATCGGATCAGGTCCGATTGGAATCATGCATGCGATGTTAGCGCGAGCGCGTGGTGCCGGAAAAGTCATGATGAATGACTTGTCTGAAGCGCGGCTGGCCGATGCGAAAAAGATGCTTCCAGATCTAATTACATTAACCTCTGACCAGCTACAAGACAAAATTTTCGCGGAAACAAATAATCAAGGGGTTGATCTTTGTATTATTGCGGCACCCGCTCCACAGGCGCAAGAAGCCAGCTTTAATTATATGGCCATAAACGGTCGTTGTCTCTTCTTCGGCGGATTACCAAAGGAAAAAGAAGAGGTGCGATTGAATACCAATATTCTTCACTACAAACAATTACGTGTGTTCGGCTGTACACGGGCAAGTCTAATGGGCTATCGAACATCGGCACAGTTGGTTGCAAGCGGTAGAATCCCATTACAGGACTTAATCACAAAACGCTACTCGATCGATCAATTTGATGAAGCGTTAGAAAATGCCAAGAAGGCAATTGGCTTAAAAAATGTGGTTGTCTTCAAAGAATCATTTTAGTTTCGTTGCTTCCATTTTCAGTTTCTTTTATAATGAAACAAAACACAAAAAGGTGAGAAAAAATGGACGATCAATTGTATGCAGAAGAAAGAAAGCAATCAATCGTAAATATAGTCAATGAAAAAAATCGTATGCAGGTGGCTGAGCTTGCAGATCTGTTTAACGTAACGGGTTCAACGATTCGCAATGATTTGCGAGAATTGGAGAATGAAGGCCTAGTGACGCGGACGCATGGCGGAGTGATTAAGCGAGATTTTCAGCGTAGTGTTGAAATCATTCCCAAAAGCCGTGAATTCACCAATGAAAAGTACCGAATCGCGGAACGAGCCGTTCGATTGATTGAAGAAAATGATATTTTAGCGATTGATACAGGAACCTCCTGCAGAGCTTTTGCTGAGAAATTGATCAACAGTTCATTGAAGCGACTAACGATTTTGACGTATGATTTAGAAATTGCGTTGCTTTTAAGTGAAAAGACCAATTATCAAGTGCAGGTCATTGGCGGAGCGATTCGCAATGGTTATCCTTATGTTTCAGGAAGCTCTGTGGCACTTGGGTTAGCTGGCTTTTCAGTTGATAAAGTCATTTTAGGAACAACCTCATTTGATCGCAGCTACGGCTATTCGACGCCAAACTATGAAACAGCAGAAATGAAAAAGAGTTTGATGAATATTGGGCGGATAAAGATTGTTCTTTGCGAATCTAGTAAAATTAATCAACGCAGCTTCAAGCAGTTTGCGAAACCTGATGAATGCGATTATTTAATTACAGATTCGCAGATTACTAGTGAACAACAGACGGACATTCATGCGTTAAATATTAATTTATTAATGGTATAAAAGAAAGCCTGCTTATTTTCCGTATGGGAAGTTAAGCAGGCTTTTCATTATGCAAACAGGGAACCGATAAAATAAAGAACAGGGTAAATTACCATGATTGCAGACATTGCTTTTAAGACGATTGGAAAAGTCGTCTTTTTGTCTTGCAGTGCGCGGTATTTTTTTAAGCTCTGCCAATTCTTAGGGAAAAGGAAGAGAAGGAATAAAACAGTCCAAGGCGCTAAACCAGCAACGACTAAAACCACTAACCAGATAAAGCTGAAGGCATAGACATTCAATAGGAGCTTCACAGCGGCAGGCTTGCCCAAATAATAAACCAGTGTTTTGCGATGGTTTTCGATGTCCTCCTCCAAATCACACGTGTTGTTGGCCAATAAATTATTGAACATCATTAATACTAACGGCAGACTGATCAGGAAAACTTTGCCAATCATCGACAGAGTGATGGTATGTGACTGATAAACGGCCAAAAAATAGCTCACAACAGTAATAAAAAAGCCACTGGCAGTTCCGGTCAACGCTTCAGCAATCGGCAGGCTGTTTAAAGGACGGCGACCATAGGAATAAAACAACCCAATATAGAACCCAATCACACCCAGAACCCCGATCACCCAATTCGTTCGCCAAACCAATACTAATCCTAATAGAAAGGAAATAATCAGATTCAATAGATAAAAGTTTCGCACAAAACGTAGATCCAAGTGATCTCGTCCAATAATATTGGTGTGCTGTTTGTAGTTTTCATCAGAGGCATTTCGATAATCCATGTAGTGATTAAAAACATTGACGGTAATATGAAACATGACGATGATCAAAACGAATAAAAAGAATTCAGGATTCAGTGAGCTATTCAGCTGAAATTTCGCAATGGCATAGCCCAGTAAAATAATAAAAAGATTTAATGGAGCAGTATAAATTTCGGTTAGCTCCCAAAATTGTTTAAAGGTTAGTTGTTTCAAGATGATTCTCCTTTTTTCAAATTATATAGTTAGTCAAATCAGTACATTCTCAAAAATAGCGAGCTTTAAGAATTTTGTCCAATAGTTTGTTTAAGCGCAGGGAAAGGGTTTCAATAAAAGTCGTTGTTTTTATCATTAATGTTCGTGTTTTAATGCATATAAATATTATTGTTTACTTATTATCTCCTTTATTATATGATTATCCTCGTTGTTTGGAAAAACAAGCTATTATTTTACGAACATTTTTATATTATAGGAGGAGTATCATGAAAGGGAAAATAAATTCCTATTTTGAACTTGAAAAATTGAACACTACAGTAAAAAGAGAAATTTTGGCGGGCTTTACCACCTTTATTTCGATGGCATATATTCTCTTTGTTAATCCAAGTGTGTTGGGGGCTTCAGGGATGAATGAAGGTGCAGTCTTTACCGCAACAGCATTAGCCAGTGCGTTGGGCTGTATTTTGATGGGAGTGTTAGCACGTTACCCGATAGCCACAGCTCCGGCCTTAGGAATCAATGCTTTTTTTGCTTATTCTGTTTGTATCGGTATGGGGATTCGCTGGGAGACGGCGTTAGCCGGTGTGTTCGTAGCATCCTTGATTTTTATTTTGATCACGATTTTTAAATTACGTGAAATGATTATTGATGCGATTCCGGCTGATTTAAAATATGCGATATCTGGCGGTATCGGTTTGTTTATCGCATTTTTAGGATTAAGCGAAGGCGGCATCATCGTTGCAAATAAATCAACATTAGTTGGGTTAGGTTCGTTGAGTGTTGGAACAACATGGTTAACAGTCTTTGGCTTAATTGTGACTGCGATCTTGTTGGTTCGTCGAGTGCCTGGCGGGATTTTTATCGGAATGGTCGCCACGACATTATTAGGTTTAGCGACCGGCTTGATTCAAGCACCGACGCATATTGTTTCTGCCGCACCTAGTTTAAAACCGACATTTCTTGTTGCGTTAAATCATGTAAAAGATATCAATACGCTACAGCTTTGGGTCGTGGTATTAACCTTTTTATTGGTAACTTTTTTTGATACTGCAGGGACACTCGTTGGCTTAGCCAATCAGGCTGGCTTCATGAAGGATAATAAAATGCCGCGGGTTGGAAAGGCCTTAGCTTCAGATTCTACGGCAATGTTGGCAGGATCGTTATTAGGAACATCGCCAGTTGGGGCATATGTAGAATCATCTGCGGGAATCGCAGTCGGTGGACGTTCTGGTTTGACCGCGATCACAACAGGCATCTTCTTTATTTTTGGTTTATTTTTCTCTCCATTGCTGTCGGTTGTGACTTCCCAAGTAACCGCACCAGCGTTGATCGTCGTGGGTGTGTTAATGGCTCAATCGCTGCGCCAAATAAAATGGGAGCAATTAGAAATTGCTATTCCGTCTTTTCTAATCTTGATCGGTATGCCATTAACGTATAGCATTTCTGATGGGATTGCTTTAGGATTTATTTTTTATCCAATCACGATGATTGCTGCGAAACGAGGAAAAGAAGTCTCGCCAATCATGTATGGGTTGTTTTTCGTATTTATCGGCTTTATGTGGATCTTGAATATAAAGTAAAACGGAAGAAATTCACCATTTTTTCATTTTTTTTAACGAATAAAAAATTTTATTTTAAAACGTTTCATTCTGCTAGTGAACTTAATTGGCATTTTTTCTGCGATGATTTATTTGTTTTTTATGCGTATACAGGCATTAAAGGCATAAAAATAATGTGTTTTGGATATTGATTTCTATCATTAAAACTGTTAACGTATGTTTTTATTATTTACAAATTAAAAATTGACCTAAAATTAACGGTATAATATAATCTGACTATATAAATGTTTTTCTATTTTAAGGCATTAAATGATATTTCGGGTTAATTTTCGAATTTTATTAATGTATTCTATTGACGAGATTGTTTAAGTCATTAATTTAGGAAAAAAATGTTTTGCTGGAAAAGAGCAATTTTAAAGGAGATGTAGGGATGCAATTATTACTTTTGACAAAAGTTCCATTATATGAAGAAAATTTTGAGCACCAATTAAAACAATTGGGAAATGAAGTATATTGTTCGAGTACAATAGTAACTATGCTAAAGAAAAATTCGTTTGATAAAAGTTTTCTTACGCAATTCGAAGGTATCATTTTTAGTGAGACATTATATGATGTAGAGGCTTATGAAATAATCAAACAGATACCTCAAGGAACGATTAAATTTTTCCGACGTGCAACAGAAGGAACTAATGACACGGAAGGCTCTACACCTTTTGATGCGTGGATTCCATTGAACGCAGATTTGGAACGATTACGCGAGATTTTATTGCTTGCTGAACTATCTAGCATAGCCAATAAGGATGCAGCACATGCACAACAAATCACTGTTAAGCAAAAACTGTCTGACTTAAATTTAAAACTAAAACAAAAGGAAATTGTCTACTATTTAATTCAAGCGGGTGAGCGAACGGTCCCTCGTGAAGAAATTAGTCGCGAAATTTGGGAGAAAGCGCCAACGAAATCTGTTTTGGCAAGTCTTTCAAAAGTTGTGTCAAAGGTCAATGAAAAATTGGGCTATGAATTTGGTGATGAGGCGATTCAAACGGTTTGGGGACAAGGGTATCGTTTAAATAAAAAATTCTTCGATTATTTAGACACAGGACACTTTGAAGATCAACGAACGCTGATTCGCTAATCGTACTGCCAGATAGGCTGTTTATCAATTAATAATAAAAGCATCTTTCATTTTGAGAATTTGAAATGGAAGGTGCTTTTTTAGTGTGCGGTAGATTAGTGAAAAGAAGGCTTTATATTCATACACTAAAAAAGTCAAAATAGTATAAAAAATTTTACCCAAATAGTGAAAAATGACTTATTTGCTTCTTCTTAATAAGAAAAGAAGCATGTAAAATCATCTGTCTATCAATGAAAGAATGATTACTACTAAGGAATTCGAGAAGATATCTGTTTATAAACGCGATGATTCAAGGGATATTTTTGTGAAACCTGTTATTACTGCATTCTTACATTAGAATACAGATTTCCAGATTAGAATGAATCGGATAAAAAATGAACATCTTTTTATTGGCAGAAATTATCAGATTTACAGAACAGTTAATTAACGTCCTGATAAATATTCGTTTATAGTGAATAAAAAATCGTTTATAGTATTTTTCTAATTTAGAAGGTTTATTAATTTTAGTCCATAAATATAGTAAAAATTAGTATATTAAATTGATGCATTCAAATCGGAAATTTCGATTTTGATTTTTTTAAAACATAAATGTAGTCAGAACATCATACGATTTAAACGTCTTATTCTCTTAAGAGAATGATTATTAATTAGCTATTTTTATCGCTTTTCCTGAAAAAAAGAGCGAAGTGGTTAAACTATTCAATAAGATGTGTAAATGGTTAGAAATTTCGAAGAGCAAAAATGTTTTAAAAAAAAAGGTTTCTCCGAAAGTTAATATACTGTTGATTTATTATAAAAAATATTTTATAATTTTTTAAAAATAGATGTATAATAAAACATAAAAATTATTTATTTAAAATAAAAATAATTTTTATTCTTTTTGGATTAGAATCTGATTTGATCCTGACGCTGAGCATAGAGGGCATAGAGTAAGTAGAGAATGTACGAAAGCTTCAAAGTACCGAAAGCAATGCCACTATTTCAAGAAGTTCAAATTGATAATAATTAATTCATCAAGCTACATTCTATAGAAATTATAGGATACATCTGTTTATTTATATTTACTCGCTTGAGGCAAGTATTAAGGAGGGATCGGTAGGAAATAGGGTAAAAATCTATAGATAGTAAATAGAAGATAAGCTTCTAGAGATTGTATTGCTAGACAGGGGTTTTGAGAAAAGCAAATGGATTTTACATAATAAGTCAAAAATTATACATATGGAAGCAGATATCTTTTGATCTTAAGCATAAAGAAGAGAGATGAGGCTAGCATGGAAAATTTTGAGGTTTCTAATTTTACTGATCATAGTGAGCAACAATTATTAGACAGAGTTGAAGATTTGGAAATACAAGGTGAAGAGTTTTTGGATCAAATTGAGAAGTTGGAAGGAATACGTAGTGCACTGGAGGAAAAGGTTTCGGCTTATCGTTGTCGTTTGAAAGAAGTAACAAAGCAAATGGAAGATATTCGTGCCTCTTCATTAAGGAAAATAGTGGTTTATCACAATAAGGATAATCTAGAAAGGCGTCGCTTCATTCTAAAAAAAAGGAGTCATATAGAGTTGAGACAGGAATCCTGTATTTCTTCTAAGAAAATAGGGGAGAGCAATAATTTACAAGAAAAATATCAACAACTGTTAGAGCAATATATGAATGAACGTGATCGAAATGAACAATTATTTGCTTATCTTTTCCAAGAGAAAGGCAACTATGAACTAGATTTATTTATGAAAAAGGATGCTGCCGATACATTGTTAGAGGCGGCAACAGTAAGTAGTCAGTTGATTCAACGGGCAGAAGAACAGTCGAGAGTTATCGGATCGGATTTAAAAGATCAGTTGAATAACCTATTGAAGCAAGAAAGCCATTTACCACAAGAGATTGTTAACAATGTAAAATATGGTCTTCGTTGTCTAGAGAACTAATAGGGATTCAGTAGTGGAGTTAAAGGGTGCAAAAGTAGAAAAGAGTAAAGACGGGAGTGTATTTCAATGAAAAAAGTGATTATTCTTACTAGAAACATTATCATCGAGCAAGAGTTTCAAAATGAGCTGCAACGATTAGATTATGAAGTATTTGTTTTAAAAGATTTTTTTAACGTGGACAAACCGAATTATTTTGAAGACATTTTATCGCTATTTGATATTGTCATCTTTAGTGAAACATTAACGAATCAGGAATTTAACGAAATATTGCCAATTGTTATAGAAAAGGATCTACATTATTTACGTCGTACAGATGAACCAGTACCAAATATCGATGAGAGTCATTGTCTGTCGATTGATTGCACGTTAACTGAATTAAGAGAATTTTTACTATTAAGCGATAAGCGTGCGGGTCATCAAGAATCGATTTCTAAAGGTCTTGTTCGGCAATCGGAAATGAAGAAACAGGATTTGGTGCTTTTCTACAGCTCGTTAAACAATATTGAGAAGAAAATCATCAGTGCTTTAGCAGAAGGCAGCGGAAAGATTATTTCTCGTGATGAACTGTGTAATAAAGTTTGGAACAATGAGGTTAGCAAGTCACGCCTAGTTCAAATGTCGACAGCAGTCGGGAATATTCGTAAGAAGATTGCCCATGCTCATATTGATAATGTCCGAATCATTACCTATTGGGGAAATGGCTATCGTCTCCATGATGTTCCCAATGGTTTGATGAACGAGCATATTAAAGAGTACAGTATGTAAACAGAAGATCGTATGCCCTAGTTTTTTTCCTGAAATAGGAAAAAGGCTAGGGCTTTTTTCTGTTAAAAATTTCCACATTTTTTTGAACTGCCAATCCTTAAATAAAAAAAATCTAGAAAAAAGTCCTTTAAGTCCGATTTATACTTCTCCTTGTAAGAAAAGAGGTGCCGAAAATGATTTATCAATATTCTTTGAAATTCTTTTCCTGAATCATCTATTTGCTAATTAATTAATGAAAAAGGAAAGAAGCGTTTCTATGAATCAGAAAAAATTATCTTTATTTGGCTTTTTTGCATTGACGGCTTCGATGGTCTTAACGGTGTACGAATATCCAACCTTTGCCACTTCGAAGCTACATTTAGTTTTCTTTTTATTGCTAGGCGGTATTTTGTGGTTCTTGCCTGTAGCGCTATGTGCAGCCGAGTTGTCTACCGTAGAAGGTTGGCAAAACGGCGGGATCTTTAGTTGGGTCAGCCAAACGTTAGGTGAACGATTTGGCTTTGCGGCTATTTTCTTTCAGTGGTTCCAAATTACTGTTGGCTTCGTGACTATGATTTATTTCATTTTAGGTGCGCTGTCCTATGTGTTAAATTTCCAAGCACTGAATACAGACCCTTTATTGAAATATATCGGTTTACTAGTCATTTTCTGGGGGCTGACCTTCTCGCAATTAGGCGGAACACAACGAACGGCAAAAATTGCGAAGGCAGGATTTGTGGTCGGTATCCTTATTCCGTCCGTCATTTTATTTGGGTTGGCAGCTGCTTATTTCATTGGAGGAAATCCTATCGAGATTGCTATTAGTAAAAAAGCATTCATCCCAGATTTTTCACAGTTATCGACTTTAGTCGTTTTTGTCTCCTTTATTTTGGCTTATATGGGTGTTGAGGCATCCGCTTCCCATATCAATGAATTAGAAAATCCAAAGAGAAATTATCCGTTAGCGATGATTTTGCTGGTTATCTTAGCAATTGCCTTGGATGCAATCGGCGGTTTTTCCGTTGCTGCAGTGATTCCCCAAAATGAATTATCGTTAAGCGCTGGAGTGATCCAAACATTTCAATCATTGATTTTGCATTTTAACAGTCATTTAGGTTGGCTGGTCAAAGTCATTGCCTTGATGATCGCTTTTGGTGTAATGGGTGAAGTAAGTTCTTGGGTAGTTGGTCCTTCTCGCGGGATGTTTGCGGCAGCACAGCGTGGGCTATTACCAAACTTTTTGCGTAAGACCAACACGCATGGGGTTCCCGTACCATTAATTATGATCCAAGGCGTGATCGTCACAATCTGGGGTGCAGTATTGACCTTTGGCGGCGGTGGCAATAACCTGTCCTTCTTAGTAGCGATTTCTTTAACGGTAGTTATTTACTTAGTGGGCTATCTTTTATTCTTTATCGGTTATTTCGTTTTGGTTTACAAAAAGAAAGAGCTGAAACGAACCTATAACGTCCCTGGGAAAACAATTGGAAAGACAATCATTGCCGGTGTCGGACTACTATTATCAGTTTTTGCTTTGTTAATCTCTTTTGTTCCACCAGCTTCTATTGCTAAGAACGAAGATCGAACGTACCAAGTGATTTTATTGATCAGTTTTGTGATCACGGTAGTTTTACCGTTTATTATTTATGAATTACACGACAAGCACGGACACACAACGATCGAGGAACCTGTTCATATGAAAGCAGGAGATGTGAATGGGGCGATCTATCCAGCAGCTCGTGGAGAACATCAAATTGTTCAAAAAGAAGAACACACATTGAAACATTAAATAAAGACATTTTTAGGAGGAATTACTCATGTTATATGGAAAAGAAAATCGTGATGAAGCAGAATATTTGGAACCAATTTTTGGTTCAGAAAGTGAACAAGTTGATCTACCAAAATATAAATTGAATCAAGAATCAATCGAACCACGGATCGCGTACCAATTAGTTCAGGATGAAATGCTGGATGAAGGGAATGCTCGTTTAAATTTAGCGACATTTTGTCAAACTTATATGGAGCCAGAGGCAGTCAAATTGATGAGTCAAACGCTAGAAAAAAATGCGATTGATAAATCAGAATATCCTCGCACAACAGAAATCGAAAATCGCTGCGTGAATATGATTGCTGATCTTTGGAATGCCAGTGAGAACGAAAAATTTATGGGAACATCAACCATTGGTTTTTCGGAAGCGTGTATGCTAGGCGGCATGTCAATGAAATTTGCTTGGCGTATACGTGCGGAAAAACTAGGGTTGGATCTCAATGCGAAAAAACCGAATTTAGTCATATCATCTGGTTATCAGGTTTGCTGGGAAAAATTCTGTGTCTATTGGGATATTGAAATGCGGGAAGTGCCATTAGACCAAGAACATATGTCGATCAATCTGGATAAAGTCATGGACTATGTTGATGAATATACCATTGGAATCGTAGGGATCATGGGGATTACTTATACTGGGCGTTATGATGATATTAAAGGACTAAATGATTTAGTTGAAGAATACAATAAACAAACAGATTATAAGGTCTATATTCATGTGGATGCTGCTTCAGGTGGTTTCTACGCCCCTTTCACTGAACCTGAGTTGGTTTGGGACTTCCGATTGAAGAATGTTATTTCAATCAATTCATCTGGTCATAAATATGGATTGGTATACCCTGGTGTTGGTTGGGTTCTATGGCGTGACCAACAATATCTACCAAAAGAATTAATCTTCAAAGTCAGCTATTTAGGCGGGGAGCTGCCAACGATGGCAATCAATTTTTCTCATAGTGCTGCACAATTAATCGGTCAGTACTATAACTTTGTTCGTTATGGTTTTGATGGCTATAAGGCCATTCATGAACGTACTCACAAAGTAGCGTTGTATTTAGCCAAAGCCATTGAAGCAACCGGATTGTTTGAAATCGTCAACGATGGTTCGCAATTACCAATTGTCTGCTACAAATTAAAAGAAGATCCAACACGCGAATGGACCTTGTATGATTTGGCGGATCGTCTTTTGATGAAGGGCTGGCAAGTACCGGCATATCCACTACCTCAAAATCTGGAACAAGAAATCATTCAACGCCTCGTCATCCGAGCAGATTTTGGCATGAACATGGCGTGTGATTATGTTCAAGACATGCAAGAAGCCATTGATGCTTTGAATCAAGCACATGTGGTCTATCATAAAAAAGCAGAAATAAAAACCTATGGATTTACTCACTAAAAAAATCAGCCTGAAAGAATAAGTTTCTTTCAGGCTTTTTCATATGGACGAGCGAGTTGATTGATCTCGATACACGTTTTATCGATGGAGTTGAGTGAAGCCGGAAAAATCAACGTATTCTCACTACCTAAGTCTGTTTGATAAAGAGCAGTGTCGCATACGATGATTCGTCTCGAACAGAAGAAGGTGTCATCAACTACTTCGTTCAAGGAATTATAGATCATTGTGCTAATGAGAAAGTGATCATCAAGTAGCGCTTCTAGTTGTTTTCGGTAATATAAGAAGTTGAAGTCAGAAGCCGCAACGATGTACAATTCAATCTTTTCATCAAACGTATTTCTGGATAATAGATCAAGAGTCAAAGTCATTTTACGAATCAAATTGTCATTCCAATGAATGGTTGTTTGACAAGTCGCAGACCATGTTTCTAAAATCGAATGTACTTTTTGGTAAATCATTTGCTGGTCTTGATCGAGTAGGTAAATCAGATCTGGTTGGAAAAGCTGCATATCGCCCCAAGTCGAACGGATAAAGGGGAGGAATGCCTTTTTTAAAAGAAGTTCATTTTCAATTGAGATATTTAAGGAGGAACGTAATTCTAATAATAGATTTTCGATTTCAGGATAGCGCTGGATATGATTTTGGTAAACAACCTCAAAATCCTTTTGTAATAATTCCAAATTATTGCAAAGATAGTTTCTTGCATTGAAAAGTGAATAAATAAAAAATAGCTCCTCTTCGTTTGCACAAATTGTTGAGTTTAAGTTTTTCATCCCTTCACGCAATAATTTAAATAAGGGCGTTTGCTGTGCACAGGTCTTGTCTTTAGTAGAAAAAGCAATGGCAGCTTTTCTGGCACGGTGACTGCTGAGTTGAATCCCTAAAACAATGATCTCTCGTTCGCTTTTGGGGTAGTCGCGGGCAAAAAAATGATCTTCGACATAACCAATCAATTCTTCGGCAGCTGAAGCAATCATTTTATTGAATGGGACAGCGGAACGTTCGCCGGTATACCTAGCGATAGCCAAAAGTAAGTAGCGCAGGTCTTTTTCAGGCAGCTTAATCTCCTGCTTAGAAGAGACGTATCCGAGTTCCTTAGCGAAATCAAAAATATTTGCTCGAATCTGATAAATTTTACTCGTCGAAAGAAATTCTTTCACTGCAATCTCTGACCAGTGGGTATTACCAATTAAAAAGTCATTCAATACACGCAAAAAATCTGAGCGACGATAGATTCGTTGCGTCAATTCTAATAGTGGATAAGCTGGATCAAAAAATACTTTACAGGTATTCCTTGTTCGCTCAAACGAAATAATCTCCTGTGCAAAGGATTCTCGCAAAACATCGAGATCATTACTGATTGTAGGTGTGCAAACATTTAAACGCTCGCCCATGGTCTGCAAAGTGATTTCTTTCTTTTGATATAGCTGTTGGCAGAGATAGACTTGACGAAAAATATTTTTTTCAATATACCTTTCTAACATAAATTCCCTCCCTCATAATGACACGCATATGATTGATATTGTATACCAATTTAATCATCTTGAATATTTTCATCCGAGATAACTCGTCATTTTTTTAGATAAAGAAATAAAATAATAGAAAGTACGATTCAAAACCCGCTGTAATAATGATCTTAAAATAAATTTAAGTATTTTTATTTAAGAATGACTCTAGATAATAAAAAACCTTATGATGGCTTTAAATATAGTTAGTAGCTGATTTTTTCTCCATTACGATAACAACTGCGGCAGATTTTTTCAAATTAAAAGGAGCTTCTAGAATAATGAGATAAAATTTTAAAAAAAATTTCTTTCCAATTATGAGAGATTGGAGGGAGAAATATTTCACAAGCGTCTCTGTATTAGTCTTCTGTTTTTCACTTCACACCACCTCGGAAATTGTATACCGTTGAGCAAAAACCGCTATCAAGTAGAAACTGTAATTATCAATTACATTATCTGTTATAGTGAAAAGTGTAACAGAACCATGCTCGCAATAAGATAATTATCATTATTTTAAAAGGTTTTGCTTGATTAAGAATTCAAAAAAGCCCTTTCTTAAAACTGATTCCTTTGTTATAATCATTTTAAATTAATTTGAAACTATTTAACAAGGGAGTGCAATTATGGATACTACAACAATCGAAAAAACTGTTAAACAAACTGAAAATCCTTGGGAAGGTTTTAACGAAGGACGCTGGCAACATGAGGTAAATACGTTAGACTTTATCAAACGTAATTACACGGAATACAAAGGGGACGACAGTTTCTTAGAAGGTGCAGCGCCAAGTACAGAAAAGCTATGGAACAAATTACAAGAACTTTTCGAAGTTCAGCACAAACAAAACGGCGTATATGATATGGACAACGATATTCCAGCTACGATCACGTCTCATGAACCTGGCTATTTGATCAAAGAAGAAGAAAAAATTGTTGGTTTGCAAACTGATGTACCATTGAAGCAAGCATTTATGCCCTTTGGCGGGATCAACATGGCAAACAAAGCCTTAGAATCAAACGGCTATGAAGTAGACGATGAAATGTCCTTCATCTTCAACAAATGGCGCAAAACACACAACCAAGGTGTTTTTGATGCCTATACAGATGAAATGCGTTTAGCCCGTAAAAACAAAATCATCACAGGTCTTCCAGATGCTTATGGTCGTGGCCGCATTATCGGTGACTACCGTCGTGTCGCATTATACGGGATTGATTTCTTGATGAAAGAAAAGAAAAAAGACTGGAAAAACGTCGGCAGCAAAGTAATGACCAATGACGTAATCCAATTACGTGAAGAAGTTTCTGAACAATTCCGCGCGTTAGCTGATATGAAGGAAATGGCCGCAAGCTATGGCTACGATATTTCAAAACCAGCGAGCAACGCCCAAGAAGCGATTCAATGGCTATACTTCGGTTACCTTGCAGCAATCAAATCACAAAATGGTGCTGCAATGTCGATCGGTCGTATCTCGGCGTTCTTAGATATTTATATTCAACGTGATTTGGATCGTGGTTTGATCACTGAATTTGAAGCCCAAGAAATGATTGACCACTTGATCATGAAACTACGTATGGTGAAATTCGCTCGTACACCAGAATACAACCAATTATTCTCTGGTTACCCAATCTGGGCAACATTATCATTAGCGGGTATGAACATGGACGGTTCGTCATTAGTAACGAAGAATGATTTCCGTATCCTGCATACACTGACAAACATGGGACCTTCACCAGAACCAAACTTGACCGTTTTATATTCGTCTCATTTACCAGAAGGCTTCCGCACATATGCCGCAAAAGTTGCGAAACAAAGCTCTTCGATCCAATTAGAAAATGATGATCTATTACGTCAATACTGGGGATCTGATGATGCAGCGATTGCTTGTTGTGTATCAGCGACTGTTATCGGTAAAGATATGCAATTCTTTGGTGCTCGTGCGAACCTAGCGAAGGCTGTTCTTTACGCAATCAATGGCGGAGTTGACGAAATGACGAAGATGCAGGTTGGTCCGCGCTTCCGTCCACTAGAAGGCGACAGCATTGATTTCGATCAATTCATGGAAAGCTACAAAGATGTTCTAGACTGGTTAGCTGAATTGTATGTAAATACTTTAAATGTGATTCATTATATGCACGATAAGTATGCATATGAAGCACCGCAATTAGCATTGATGGATACTGATTTGAAACGGACCTTTGCGACCGGTATTGCAGGGATTTCTCACGCGACGGATTCATTGATGGCGATCAAACACGGAAACGTAAAAGTGATCCGTGATGAAGATGGCTTGGCAATTGACTATGTTCCGCAAAATGAATTCCCAACATACGGAAATGATAACGACGAAGCAGATGAAATGGCGAACTGGATTCTTGAGTACTTCATGACTCAAATCAAACGTCAACACACATACCGTGAGTCAACACCAACGTTGTCACTATTGACGATTACTTCAAATGTCGTTTATGGTAAGAACACTGGGAATACACCAGACGGACGTCGTGCGGGTAAACCATTGGCACCAGGCGCAAACCCAAGCTATCAAGATGGTAAGTTCTTAGGTGAGAAAAATGGCTTGTTGGCTTCATTAAACTCAACAGCGAAATTAAACTACTCTTGTGCGCAAGATGGAATCTCAGATACACAAACCATCAATCCAGGAGCATTAGGCCGGACGGATGATGAAGCAATGCAAGTGGATAACCTAAGACAAGTCTTAGATGGCTACTTCGACAAGGGTGGTTACCACTTGAACGTCAATGTCTTTGGTCGTGAGCTATTGGAAGAAATGGATAAAGATATTGATAATCCAAAATATGCGAACTTTACGATTCGTGTATCTGGTTACGCGGTCAAATTCCGTGACTTAACGCCAGAACAACGTCGTGACGTAATTTCACGTACTGATCACACAAAAATGTAAAAATAAAATTTATTTTAGTAAAAAAGAATTTTTTGAAGACCTTAACGCTCGAAAATGAGCCTTAAGGTCTTTTTTGTACCAAAAATGTTAAAAAATATTAATAATTATGATTTTGAAATAAAAAATTAGCTATTTGCTTTATAATATCTATAATTATGGGGTAGTGGGTGATGATATGTGAAGGAGTATGAAAGTCGATGGGTGGTACGAATTGTTGGTATTGTTGCGGGGGCAATGATCTTTTTTCTGCTTGTCTATGCCTATTTTGGTTCACATTTCTATTTTGGATCGGTGGTAGCCAATGTGGAGGTTGGCGGATTATCCGTGCAGGCAGCTGAAGAAAAGCTTCAGCAAGAGACCAAACAAGTAGAAATCAAGCTAAAGGGTGAGCACCAAACGATCAAATTGCAAGTCGCTTCCCCTTATAAGATCCAAAAAGATTATCTAAAGAAAAACCTTCGTCGAGGGGAATTTAGTCTACCGTTAAAAAAAGATGCGGAGGAACGATTGGCTGACGCTATTAATAGGGCTTCTTTTTTGGGTGGGAAAGAAGCACAAAATGCCAAGGTGGTTTATACGAATCAACAATTTGAGATCAAGCCTGAAAAAAGTGGTACGGTGGTAGATTCGGCGCGACTTCGCAAAGAGCTTTGTGAAGCACTTGATGAGGGACGTCTGCAAACAGAGTATGATTTAGCAGATTATTATCGAGCACCAGAAATCACGACAGAAGATTTAGCTCACAAAAAAATTTCACAAAATTTAGAGGAAGTTAAAAAACGCAAGATCAAGCTAAAGCTGAACAAAAAAACGATCCCTCTTACAGAGGAATTGCTAGCGGCTTCTGTCGATGATCAAGGAAATTTTGATCATGAATTAATTACCACGTGGGTAGCAGATTTGGAGCGAGAGTATTCAACCATCTACAAATCAGTAGACTTTACCAATGTTCATGGACAGCATCTGCGCTTCAAAAATGTAGGGAATTATGGCTGGTTTATTGATATTAAACAATCGGCTAAAAAAATTACTGAAAAACTGAACGAGCCAGAGACAAAAACCATACAGCTTGTTCTTCGAGGCGATACCAAAAAGCAACCGCTTCACGTCACAAAAGACTATGTAGAAGTCGATTTAGACAACCAAAAAATGTATTGCTTTGATAATGGAAAGCTGGTGGTGGAAACGGATGTGATCACTGGACGCTACAACAAGGGAACAGCGACTGTTCCTGGTTTTCATACCATTATGGATAAACGACGAAATGTTGATTTGAGCGGTGTTTTAACAAATGGGGACGGGACATACAACGTACCAGTGGATTATTGGATGCCGCTACTGAGTTACGGGCAGACGATTACCGAGATAGGGCTTCACGATACAGATCACAAGCTTCAATATTTCGGCCAGCCGGGGGCCTTTAAAACCGATCTAGGAAGCTACGGATGCATAAACACACCTAAATCTGAAGTAGCAAAGATTTATGATTATAGTTATATTGGAATGCCTGTTTTTATTTATGGGCATATCTATGATGATGCACCAGGTGAATGGGATAAACCTGTAGAATATGGAACAGAAATCTAAAACAGCCAATCAGAATATTTTCTGATTGGCTGTTTTCGTATGTGTTGTCTGATTTATGACTCAGTTAATCATGAGAATAAGACCGTCTGATCTTTAAAAAATAATATTGTCTTTAATCAATTCGATGTTTTTGATAAATATTTTATGGTCAAGCATCTTGATAGCGCCACAGGTTTTTAATTGATGCATGATACGGCTGACACTGCTGGCAGCATTAATGCCACAGAAGTGGGCGATCTCTTCGTTAGTTACGACAAAATCGATCAGCACACCATCCTGAAACTCTACCCCGAATTTATCATAAAGATCATAAATTTGGCTGCAAACAGCCCCAAATTTCCCATTCATTAACATTTGTTGGGTTCTCTTCATCGATTTCATGAGCCGTTCGCGGTAATAGTTTTTGACATAGATTTGAAGTTCACGATTTTGATTGATGTCTTTCCAAAACTCCACGCGATCGATTTGATAAAGCTCAGCTTTTTCGGACTCTACCCGAATATTAAAAGGGGCATCGATAAATTGAGAATATTCGTCCTTTAACAATGACACTACTTCGAGATCGTTGATGTATTCCAAGTTGAATTCACGGCCATCTCTGGAAACGACACTCGTTTTAATGACGCCGCTTTTTAAAATGTACACATGATGGTCTTGGATACCTTCGTAGAGTAGGTATTTTTTGTATTCTTTACTGACGATCGGAAATTTCTTTTGTTCTAAGTAGTTTGTTAAAGCTGTATTATCCAATTTTTCTTTATTCCTTCCATGTTTTGCTGAAATTTTTATTGTCATTTTATCACAAGTAGGCGCTTTGTTTGATCAAAAAGCTATTAACATTTGTTAATGTCTTTTTATGTAAAAATAAATCTGCAACTTTTTTTAGTATGAAAGATGATTTCCTGCCTTCTTCTCAATTCGTATAATCAGTCAGGTAAGGCGATCAACTTGAAGCAAGATCAGAAAATTGGAAAGAGGAGTGGTTATTCATGAAAAAATGGACAAGCGCAATGATCGAACGATTGGAATCAGCGTACAAGGTGCGGTTTGAAAAGGAAGCGGTATTGGTTTTTTTAAATGATGCCTATCAAAACGCGTTGATGCTGAGAAGAGACTATTCGTTCGAAAATGACGAAAGTCTGGAAGCTTTTTTAGCTGCTTTTGACTATACGAGAGATTTGTTTATTAGCCAAGCAGTGGATCGATACCCATCAAACTATAATAAAGTTGCAGAAAAAATCTCCACTTTAAAAACGTTAAATGAGCGTATCGCATAATAATGAGAGTAGGTAATGAAAATTAAGGAAGAAAAATTATTCAACAAAGGGTTTATCACTATTACAATCATCAATTTTGTCGTCTTTTTAGTCTATTACTGTTTTGTCGTGATTACAGCGAAATATGCGACACAAAGTTTAGGTGCAACGACTGCTGAAGCAGGTTTTGCAGTGGGTATTTATATTATTGGTACGTTGCTTGCACGCTTATATATTGGAAAGAAACTAGAATTATTTGGTCGGCGAGCCGTTTTACGATATGGTGCATTATTTTATTTACTTACCACTGCGGCGTATTTGATCAGTAATGACATCTTGGTCTTAGATGGTGTCCGTTTCTTAAATGGTTTTGGTTACGGTGCGGTATCTACAGCAGCGAATGCGATCGTTACCGCCTATATCCCAGAAGCAAAATATGGCGAAGGGATTAATTATTATGGGTTGAGCACTAGTTTAGCGGCAGCAATCGGTCCATTTATCGGCTTACTTCTATTACCCTTGGTCGGGTTCAAAGCAATCATTCTTCTTGCGGTCTTTCTAGCATTCGTCACCATGCTCGCTTGTTTCAAATTTAAGGTAGAGAATATTGAATTAACAGAAGAGCATCTTGCAAGAATCAACACGTTTAGTTTAGAAAGCTTCATCGAATTTAAGGTCTTATTTATTGCAGGGATCGCCTTTTTGATTGGGATTGCTTACTCGAGTGTACTGGGCTTTTTATCGATTTATGCCGATCAATTACATTTAGTGACAGCTGGCGCCTTTTTCTTTGTGGTCTATGCGTTGGTGGTGACTTTAACCAGACCGATGTCAGGAAAGATTTTTGATAAGCATGGGGAAAACTCCGTCATGTATCCAAGTTTCATTTGTTTAACGATTGGCTTGATTCTTTTAGCCTTCACAGGTAACGCAATTGTCTTATTAATTGCTGGCGCCTTTGTTGGCTTGGGTTATGGTACGTTTATGGCAAATGGACAAGCTGTGACTTTAAAATTAGTTGAAAGTGCGCGGATTGGTGTCGCCTTATCAACCTACTTTATTGGACTTGATTTAGGATTAGGGGTTGGTCCTTATCTATTAGGTGCGATTAAAGGAATTCTTGGTACGTATCAACATATTTATATTTTCTGCGCAGTCATTCCACTAGTCGTAGCTATTTTATATATGCTTTTTTATCATCCAAATCAATCAGCGGATGCTTGAAACAATCTAAAAAGAGGCGGTACCAATTTTATCGGTATCGCCTCTTTTTAGATTGTTTCAAGTTAAACCCTATTCAGTTTTTCATGGATCAATTCTGTTAAATCATAATTTTCATTTAGTTTCGCATAATAATCTGCCTGCTTTAACAATTCGATTTTTTTGCTAATGTCCTCTTGGATGATCGCTTTTTCGTAAAACAGTTCTTCCAAACCAGTAGTCACGTTCACCTCTAAGAGCGTTTCGATCCCTTCATCACAAAGAGCATCCGCTTTTTTCTGATCCCCACGCTCAGCATAGAAGCAGGCTGCTTGATAATAAGATGGTCCTAATTTTAATTGAGTATTCATTTTTTCCTCCAATTGTTCAGCGCGTTCAAAATAAATACGGGCACGCTTTTTTTCTTCGTTTACTTGATAACAGGTAGCTAATCCTTTAAGTACTAACAGTTCATACCGTTTTTCATCTCGGAAAAAGGTATAAGCTCGTTGAAAATAATGTACCGCTTTTTTGGTGTCATGCGTTTCAAAAAGATGGGCATACGCGCGAAAATACATTAAGTGACCAACGATACGGGCGTTTTCATAAGAAATCATTTTTCCATAAGTGTCTAACAAAAACAAAATACTGGAAAACTCTTGACGTAGATGTAAACAACGAATGATATTCAACAAGGAGGCTTCCGATAAAAGAATTTTGTCAGGAAAAACGTGATGATAGGGAATTTTTAATTTCATACAGAGATCAATGATCACCTCCAAAATACCTTTGTTTTTGACTTCAATCTGTTCTAAATCGATTGGAGAACAAATGGTACTCAAGGCTTCTGATGATATACCAACTTTTTTGCGTTTTTGTCTGATGATATACCCCTTCACTTTCATGATTGACCTCCTATGAATAACGCTTCTATATTAATTCTAAAGCCTTTATTAGAAAACTGCAATAATAATATTTTAAAAAACCCATTTTTTTAAATTATTTTCCGATAAATTGAATGGATTGTTTATTTTATCTTTGTTATATCAATTATTTAGAGCGAAATGATTGAAAGATTATTAGACTATAATACATAAGTGGCGAACCGAGAAGTGAAAAACGAAAGAGCGCTTGCGTTTCAAAGCAAATATGATAAACTGTTAAAATACTATGAAAAGGAAGAGTGATTGTGATGAGAAAAATGAATGTTGCAATTGTCGGCGCTACTGGCGCAGTAGGAACACAAATGATTAAACTATTAGAAAATAGCACGTTGCCAATTGGCACTGTGAAATTCTTAGCTTCAAAGCGCTCCGCAGGGAAGCAACTTTCATTTAAAGGCGAAACTCAAACGATTGAGGAATTAGTTCCAGAATCATTTGAGAATGTTGATCTCGCTTTATTCTCAGCAGGTGGAGGTATTTCTGCAAAATTTGCACCTGAAGCAGTCAAACGTGGAGCAGTTGTTGTCGATAATACGAGTCACTTCCGGATGGATCCCGAAGTTCCTTTGGTTGTTCCTGAGGTTAATCCTGAAGCTTTACGCAGTCACAAAGGGATTATTGCGAACCCTAATTGTTCAACGATCCAAATGATGGTGGCTTTAGAGCCAATTCGCCAGGCTTTTGGGCTAAAACGAGTGCTGGTTTCAACCTATCAAGCAGTATCAGGCGCAGGGAACCAAGCAATGGAAGAATTGAAACAACAAACACGGGACTTTCTAGATGAAAAGCCGGTGGATGAATGGCAAGCGAACATTTTACCATGTGGGGGAGACAAGAAACATTACCCATTGGCCTTTAATGCTTTGCCGCAAATTGATGTGTTTACGGATGCTGGATATACCAATGAAGAATGGAAAATGATCAACGAGACGAAAAAGATCATGGAGGACGATTCGATTAAGGTTTCGGCAACCTGTGTACGTATTCCGGTTATGAGCGGGCATTCTGAATCTGTCTATATTGAAACGGAGAAAACAGCGACAGTCGCTGAGATCCAAGAAGTCATCGCTAACGCCCCAGGTGCTGTATTGGAGGATGAGCCAAGTCAGCAGATTTATCCGCAAGCCCTAAACTGTGTTGGCAAAAAGGAAACCTTTGTCGGACGTATCCGTAAAGATCCAGATGAGGAAAAGGGTGTCCATCTGTGGGTAGTTTCAGATAACCTGTTAAAGGGTGCGGCGTGGAACTCACTTCAAATTGCCGAGACGATGTATGAAATGGGACTTTTAAAGTAAATAGTTAATTTTTCAGACCTGTGACGTTTGGTGTCGCAGGTCTTTTTTTGACTTCAAAGGAAGGATTAAATTTTACAAGTCGGTTTGAAGGCAAATCAACGAAAATGGCAGTATTCAGGAGTAAGAACTGCTTACACGTGACGTACGATGAATATCCTCACTTGCGATACATGGAGCAGTATCATAAGTGAGGATATGTTCGGCTAAAAATTTTTTAGATGAAGTTAACACAATCAATATGTTGGTACATTTGTTTAGAAAACGAAACGACTTTTATTTATTTGCCAAGCGCTCTTTTAAATTTATTTCCTTTCCATGTTTCCGAAGATCATAAAACTCTCCGATCGCAGTGAAAAATAAATCGTTTGATGAGTTAACTGCTGTCTCAACAGAATCTTGAACAACACCAATAATAAAACCAACGCCAACGACCTGCATAGCAATGTCATTAGAAATTCCGAAAAGGCTGCAGGCTAATGGGATTAATAGTAATGATCCGCCAGCAATCCCTGAAGCGCCACAGGCAGATAACGCCGATAATACACATAAGATTAACGTCAAACTAAAAGGCACGTCTATTCCTAAAGTATGGACAGCCGTTAGGGTCATGATCGATATAGTAATTGCGGCACCTCCCATATTAATAGTTGCACCTAGTGGTAAAGAAATAGAATACGATTCCTTAGTTAACCCTAGGCGTTTTGCTAGCATCATATTGATTGGGATATTTGCTGCTGAACTTCGAGTGAAAAACGCTGGAATCGCACTTTCTTTTAAACAGAACCAAACGAGGGGATACGGATTTTGTTTAATTAGTACAAAGGCTACTATAGGATAAACAACTAAATCCACGATCAGCATAGTTCCTACCAAAAGGAGTAGAAGACGCCCGTATTGCATCAATCCAGCAAGACCAGTTGAAGAAACCGAATCAAAGACGAGACCAGCAATACCAAGTGGTGCCATAGCAATAATTAACTGAACGACGCCCGTAATTGCTAGAGAAAACTCATCAATAACTTCCTTAACAGAATTTTTTCGTGTACGTAAGGCAAAACCAATTAAAGCTGCCCAAAATAGGACGCCTAAATAATTTCCTTCAATCATTGCCTGCAATGGATTTTGAACAATATTATTCAAAATGGTCGTCAATACATCAATTAGCGCTTTTGGTGCTTCTTGAGAACCTGAAACTTCTTGTAAAGAAATCGTTAGCGGAAAAATATAACTAGCTAATACGGCAATTGTTGCAGCTAACAAGGTAGTAAATAGATACAAAGAAATAATAGGTTTAATATAAGTTTGAGTTGTTGATTGATGCTTCGAAACAGATGACATGATTAATACAAATACTAGTAGTGGTGCTACCGCTTTTAAAGCCCCGACAAATAGGCTCCCAAAAATTGCAATGAAGCTCCATTGAGGAAGAAATACTCCTAATAAGCCACCGAGGATAATACCTATAACAATTCGTTTAATTAACGAAAGTTGCTTAAAAAAATCTAACAAAACAAGAATCTCCTTTTCTATTTTTAATTATTTTAGCATTATATAACAACTAAAGTTTAATCGAAATACAAGGTACCTGCAACTGTTTCTTTTAGTTCCAGATCATAATTAAACGGCGATTCAATAAGTAGTATCAGCGGAAATAAGGCGACACGGAACACTTATTAGTCAGCTCCTTTCAGCTAATTCATTCAGCTAAACTCTCCCTATTTTTGGAAAAACATGTATAATAGCTAATGAGTATAGGCACAGACCGTACTGATTACGGGGTCTGAGTAAGCTAATATATAGATAAAGAAACTAGAGAGGTGGATATTTTGAGTACAGTCAAAATAATTCCCTTCAGCGGAGTACGTGAAAATGGTAAAAACATGTATGCAGTTGAAGTGGATAACGATATTTTTGTCCTCGATTGCGGACTAAAGTATCCAGAAAATGAACTATTAGGAATTGATGTCGTGATTCCTGATTTTACCTATTTAATTGAAAATGCCGAACGCGTAGCCGGGGTTTTCTTGACCCATGGTCATGCGGATGCGATTGGTGCGTTGCCTTATTTGGTATCTGAGGTAGCAGTGCCAGTTTTCGGAACGGAATTGACGATCGAGTTGGCAAAATTAAATGTCAATCAAAATGAAGAAAGCAAAGGCTTTAAAGATTTTCACGTCATTGACGAGCATACGGAGATTGATTTTGGAACAGCGATCATTAGTTTTTTCCGGACCACTCATACGATTCCGGATTCTGTCGGTATCAGCTTGAAAACAGACGAAGGCAGTATCGTCTACACAGGAGATTTCAAATTTGATCCAACAGCAATTCCTATGTATGCGACGAACTACCCTCGTTTAGCTGAGATTGGTTCAGAGGGAGTTTTAGCATTATTGAGTTCTTCGTCAAATGCGGAAAATCCGATCCAAGTAGCTTCAGAACGTGAAATCGCTAGTGAAGTCTATGACACCATCAATGAATGGGACGGACGGATTATCGTAGCTTGTGTTGCCAGCAATTTGCAGCGGGTTCAACAAATCTTGAACGCAGCAGAAAAAGCTGGACGTAAGGTGGTATTGACTGGTCAAGATTTAGACCGCATCATTAAGACGGCAATGCGCTTGAATAAATTAGAAGTACCAGAAGATATTCTAGTGACAATTAAGGAAATGAAGAAATACCAACCAGAAGAATTGATCATTCTAGAAACAGGACGCATGGGTGAGCCGATTAAGTCATTGCAAAAGATGGCGAATCGCTCACATCGCAATTTGAAGATTGAAGACGGGGATTTAGTGTATATCACGACTACTCCAACAATCGCGATGGAAACGACCGTTGCAAAAACGGAAGATATGATCTATCGTGCTGGTGGGATCGTCAAGAGCATTTCTGAGAACTTACGAGTTTCTGGTCATGCCAATCCTCGTGATTTGCAAATGATGATGAATTTCATGTCACCAAAGTATTTTATTCCAGTTCAAGGGGAATATCGTCAATTGGCTACTCATGCAAGTTTAGCGAATGAGCTGGGCATTCCCTTCAAGGATATTTTCATTACTGGTCGCGGTGATGTCTTGGAATACAAAAATAAACATATGAGTGCAGCTGGCAGTGTACCCGCAGACAATATCATGATTGATGGAATCGGCGTCGGTGATATTGGGAACATCGTTTTACGTGATCGCAAAGTGTTATCAGATGACGGAATTTTTGTAGTTGTGGTAACGATTGATCGTAAACTGAAAAAAATTGTTTCTGCGCCGCAAATCACTTCACGAGGGTTCGTCTATATCAAAGCGAGCCGTGACTTGATCAAAGAAAGTGCTGAAACCACCAGTGAAATCGTCGAAAAACATCTGCATTCCGATGACTTTGAATGGAGCAAATTGAAGCAAGATATTCGAGATCAATTAAGTCGTTACTTGTTTGAACAGACAAAACGTCGTCCTGTGATCTTACCTGTTATCATGGAAGCCAATCAGCGTCGAGGGCGTCGCAAATAGTCAAATCTGCAAATTCTCCAATCAATTGTTGATTGGAGAATTTTTTTAACATTAAAGGGAGTATAACATTTTAAGCGGTCAAAGGATTGATACATCAATCTTTTGACCGCTTTTCATCTGGTCTTTTTCCTATTAAACTAGAGACATGAAACCCAATATTTTACACGCCATTTTCTTTGATGAATATCAGAACTGGGAGAAGTTCAATCAAAGGTACACGAGAAGGATTCGATCCGTTGTGAAAAGAGAAGTGAAGAAGTTTCGCGATTGTGGCGACCTTAAAAAAGGTTACCGCCTATTTGTCTGTGAAGGATGCCATGATGTAAAGAAAGTTGCTTTTCGCTGTAAAGGGAAATTTTGTCCAACTTGTGCAACAGGGGAAAGTCAACGGTGGGCAGAGGTTGCGGCGAATGATCTGTTTACAGTGACACATCGGCACGTCATCTTCACGATCGATGAAGGTTTACGTGAGATTTTTCTGAAGGAGAAGTATCGTAGGGAGCTTTTAAAAGGATTAATGGACGAAGCTGCACGGATACTATTAGATTTTTTTAGAAAACACCATATACAAGCTGGGGTTGTGGCAACACTCCACACCTTCGGTTCTCAGCTAGAATACAATCCGCATGTTCATTTAGTCGTCACCATGGGTGGACTGACGAAGGATGGAAAATGGAAGGACTATGACTATTTTCCGTTCGCAATGTTGAGGAAATATTGGCAGAATGCGGTCCTAAAGCTTATTCGAAGAACCTTATCCCAATGGGATAAGGCACGAGTCCAGCCGCTTTTACAAGCGGCGTACACGAAAAATGCAGAGGGCTTTTACGTGCATGCACCCAAAAGGAGCCGAACTTCTCTCAAAAAAATATTAGAATATATCAGTCGTTATATGAAACGTGGTCCCATTGCTTTAAATCGTATCCTTTTGTACGATGGGAAAATAGTGATGTTTCAGTATCACGATAAACGAACTAACACGGATAAGATAAAGACGATGTCGGCAGAGGAATTTATTGGTGCACTGATTCGTCATATTCCAGAGAACCAGTTCAAAACAATTCGTAGATACGGCATTTATAGTCGGCGGATCAAGACAATCATGAAAAAAGTAGTAAGTAATTACCAGAAAGAGATTCAACGAATGCTTGTGAATGTGAAGAAAGCACTTAAACCAAAATCATGGTGTGAACGAATAGCCGAAGAATTCGGAGTAAATCCATTGGAATGTACTAGATGTGGCGAATATTATGAATTTAGTGGAGTTAGTGTGTCTAAAAATGGACGACTTGTAGTGAAATATGCGAAGAATAAAGAATCGGAACGATTCATGCGAGAGGAGAATAAAAAAATTGGGGAAGAAGCATCGAAACGTAAGTATGAAAAAGAAAAAGAAGCAGCTTTTAAAAGCCTTCGATTCCAATGGAGTGGTTCATTACATTTGTCTTGAATGTGGGATAAAGGAAAAAATTCCAAAGGAAGTGGTTCAATTTTTGGATGCAGGAGATGTTGCATTTGATCCTGAGAACGCTCCGCAATTTGATTGCGAAAAATGCGGTGGAGAGATGTATCCAGAATATTATAAGAACGTACTTGGATACGAATTTAGAATCAGTGATCGACAATAAAATGATTCATCTAAACAAAAAGTCCTCAGGAGCGGTTTTCTCCTGAGGTTTTCTTAATACTTACTACTCTGTTTTTTCGTCAAAAAGGAGTATTATTAATTTAGCAGTAAATGTAGAGAGGGTTGGTCATATGTTGGAAAAACCATTAAAGTGTCCAAACTGCGGCACACATTTTTTCGTTGATGAAGTATTGAATGTTCAGGAGCATCCAAAAGAAGCGATGCCAGTTGAATGTCCCAATTGCCATCATATTTATGAAAAAAGGATTACGAACGGTTACTTCATGACTTTTGAAGATCGAGAGCAAGGAAAATATGAGGAGAAAACGGGGGAATAATCTCTCGTTTTTATTTTGGGTTGCTTTTTTTAACGCACTCCTTAAACTAACTATGGTCTCAGTTCACCCTTTTGTAAGGAACAAAAGAATGGGTGACTGTTGAATAAAATTTAATTTGTAGTGAGAGGAAGACCTTTATGAAAACTTACCAAGAGGATCCTGTGGTACAAAAAAATCGTTGGTGGATTTTAGTTTCGGTGGCAATGTTTACGTTCATGTCTACCTTGGATTCAAGCATCGTCAATATCGCCCTGCCGACTATTTCAAAAGATTTAGCGGTACCAATGAATAAAGCGGAGTGGGTAGTATCGATCTACCTGATGATCGTCTGTGCCTGCTTATTGCTATTCGGAAAAATCGGGGACAGTTTTGGGAAAATTAAAGTTTATCGAATTGGCACGATTGTTTTTACATTGGGTTCTTTGATGTGCGGCTTCAATCATTCGTTAACAATGCTGCTTTTTGGGCGAGTGGTTCAGGGGCTTGGCGCCAGCATGACAATGGCGACCAACACCGGTATCACCACTGAAGTTTTTCCGATGAAAGAGCGAGGAAGGGCTTTAGGAGCAATCGGAGCATTTGTTTCACTAGGTTCAATTGCGGGTCCAGGGATTGGTGGTTTAATCTTGTCGCATTTTTCTTGGTCATATATTTTCTGGATCAACGTGCCGGTTGGGATTTTGACGATCTTAATTGGCGAAAAATTTTTACCAAAAGATCTCACGATGTCCAAAAAGAAAATCGATTGGTTGGGCTTTGTGACCTTTGCGGTGACGATTATGAGCTTCTTTGGGGCGGTTTTTATTGGACAAGAAGTTGGGTATATACATATCTTGCCGCTTAGTTTATTCGTAGTAGCGATCGTATTTTTTGTAAGCTTTATTCAAGTAGAGAAACAAAAAGAAGACCCGCTGCTGGTTTTTAGTATTTTAAGAAATAAAATGTTTACGATGAGCTTGATTACGGCGCTCTTGATTTTTTCCGCAAACTTTTTCGTAAATGTGGTTATGCCTTTTTACCTACAAAATGCCCGCGGATTAACAGCTAGCTATGCTGGCTTATTAATGATGGTCTTTCCTTTTTTGATGGTTATTGGTTCTCCTCTTAGCGGCTATTTGACAGATCAGATAGGTCCGCAAAAATTGGTGTTGATCGGTTTGACGATGTTGTCCGTCACCCAATTCATGTATATTTTTATGAATCAGACAAGTCCGATTCTTTACTATATTTTAGCAACAGCTATCATGGGGATGGGGAACGCGTTATTCCAATCACCGAATAATACGATTGTCATGAGCAGTGTCGAAAAGGAAAATCTTGGGGTTGCTGGCAGTATGAATTCTTTTGCCCGCAATTTGGGGATGGTTATCGGCATCGCCTTATCCACAACGATTCTCTACAGCGGTATGAGTGCTTCTTATGGTCAACGGGTAACGACCTATATTAATGGACGACCAGATATTTTTATCTTTGGTATGCGCGTCACTTTTGTCGCGTCATTACTAATTTGTATCGTCGCTCTAGCTATTTCACTTGTCCGATTTAGAAAAAAGGCTGAAAGTTAAACAGTTAATAGCAGAAAAGAAGTTGATCGTTGTCTTAATGATAACGGTTGACTTCTTTTTTTCAGATTACTCTGTTATACTGATTTTGCTAAGCTGTACTACTATAATAGATAAATTTTATAGCGGGAGGAAATTATGGCGACAAAACATGATCTAATTTTAGAACATATTGAGAATCTGCCGGTGGGAGAACGAATCTCCGTTCGGAGTATTGCTAAAAACTTGCGTGTCAGTGAAGGAACGGCCTATCGTGCCATCAAAGACGCCGAAAATATTGGCTTGGTTTCGACCATTCAACGTGTCGGAACGATTCGGATTGAACGCAAATTGAAAAAAAATATTGAACGACTTACTTTTGGGGAAGTTGTTCGCATCATTGAGGGAGATGTTTTAGGCGGCTCTAATGGACTAGACAAAGATTTGAATAAATTTGTCATCGGAGCGATGACGGAAGAAGCCATGCGGCGTTATATTACACCAGGTTCATTGTTAATCATCGGAAATCGTGAGGGGGCTCAAAAGCTTGCTTTACAAGATGGTGCAGCAGTTCTAATTACAGGTGGATTTGATACAACACCTGAGATTGCAAAGCTTGCGGATGAATTGGCTTTACCCGTTTTAAGTACGACTTATGATTCCTTTACGGTGGCTACGATGATCAATCGTGCATTGAGTGACCAATTGATTAAAAAGGACATTATGCAAGTCAGTGATATTTATATGCCTTTGGAAAAGACGGTCTATTTGCAGGCTGGAGATACTATTGCTAGTTATCATCGTTTGTCAGATAAAACGGGGCATTCGCGTTTTCCGGTTGTCAATAAAAGCATGCGTGTCTTAGGGGTTGTAACGGCGAAGGATGTCTTAGGAAAGGCTGAAAATCAGATGATCGATCGCGTCATGACAAGGGATCCGAATGTTGTGAAGCAGAGTATGAGCGTGGCTTCGGTTAGCCACCAAATGATTTGGGATGGCCTTGAAATGATGCCGGTAGTGAAAGATGATCTTTCTTTAGTGGGGATGGTTAGCCGTCAGGATGTTATGAAGGCGATGCAGCTGGTTCAACGGCAGCCGCAAATGTCTAACACGATTTCTGATCAAATTGTTGGGGATATTATAACAGTTGATACAGATCGGGAGGATAATCTGCTGGAAAATCCTTACTTCAAGTTTGAGGTCACTCCTCAAATGGTCAATAGTGTTGGAACGATTTCCTTTGGCGTGTTAAGCGAGATTGTGGCCAATGTAGCTCAACGAAGTATTTTACTGGATCAGCGGCGCAACACGTTGATTGAGCAAATGAATCTACATTATTTAAGACTGATTCAATTAGAAAGTGAGATTGAAATTCATTCAAAAACACTAGAGCTAGGACGACGCTCAGCAAAGGTCGACTTGGAGGTTTACATTGACAATGTCATCGTGGCCAAAGCAATCGTGGTCTGTCAAGTGATGGAGCGTTCTTAGAAAGAGGAAAAGCATGACAATTACAAAAGAAATTTTAGACATGATCAACCAATATGATCGAATTATTATTCATAGGCATATGCGCCCAGACCCAGATGCTCTTGGTTCACAATGTGGGCTTGCAGAAATTCTACGCGCTTCTTATCCAGAAAAGGAAGTTTATCAGGTCGGCGGACCAGTTGAGGGTTTGTCTTTTCTAGCTGAAATGGATGAAATCCCTGATGATTTATATAAAGGAGCGCTCGTTATCGTTACTGACACAGCGAATGCGCCGCGAATCAGCGATGACCGCTACAAGCTCGGTGAGAAGCTGATCAAGATTGATCATCATCCAAATGATGATCCTTATGGCGATTTACTCTGGGTGAATACAAACGCAAGCAGCTGTAGTGAGATCATTGCGGATTTTGCGTTTGCTGAAGCGTTGGTGATAACAGAGAACGCTGCCCGTTTGTTATATGGCGGCATCGTGGGAGACACGGGGCGCTTCTTGTATCCCGCTACCACTTCGCATACGTTGCAGGTAGCTGCAAAACTATTAGATCACGGCTTTGATGCAGTGAAATTGAATCGCGAGATTGATCAGATCTCACTAGATGTAGCAAAGCTTTCTGGATACCTTTATCAAAACTTGCAGATTGATGAAAATGGCGCCGGCTATGTCTTTTTAGATCAAGCGATTTTAAATAAGTATGGGATAAAAGATTCTGATACTGCGGCACTTGTGCCACTTCCAGGAACGATTGATGTCGTGTTGGCATGGGCCATTTTCGTGGAACAGCCAGAAGGTTATTACCGCGTTCGACTGCGTTCGAAAGGCCCGGTAATCAATGGATTGGCCAAACGCTACCATGGCGGCGGTCATCCATTAGCCAGCGGAGCAAATGCGAAAGACCAAGCAATGTGTCAAGAAATCTATCGTGAAATCCAAGTTTTATGCGAAAATTACAAGAAAAAACAGTTTATTTGAAAAAAGATATTGACAAAAAGGTAACCGGTCTATACAATTCAAAGTGTTAACAAATACTGTTTCATGTGACTAGATTATACTAGGCATGGAAAGAGACGCAAGGAGCTTCCTTGTGCTTCTTTCCATGCCTTTTTATTTGGCCAATAGCTAGTCGGAACAGAAAAAAACTATTCTGCAGAATGAGGACAAGCAATGAAAATCAAAAAGATATTGAATCAAAATGCAGTGTTGGTAGATGATCACGGGGAAGAGAAAATCGCCATCGGCAAAGGATTAGGATTTAATAAGCAACGAAATGATCTGCTTTTTTCTCGCGACATCGAACGGATATTTGTGATGGAACCAGAAGGACAGCAGAAGTTACAGACCTTATTGAATCAAATTGATGAAGCTTATTTCTTTGCAGCAGAAGCCATCATTGATCATGCTGAAACGGTACTGATGGAAAAATTGAATGAGCATATTTTTATCTCGTTGACGGACCATATCGCTTTTGCGGCTCAAAATATTGCGAATGGCATTGTGATCCGCAATAAATTACTGAGTGAGATCGAGATTCTGTATAGTGAGGAATTTGCGATTGCTCAGTGGGCGGTTGATTACCTGAATCGAACACTTGAGATTCCCTACGGTTATGATGAAGCGGGCTACATTGCTATCCATATCCATAGCGCTCGAACAGGGAAGAATAATAATCATGACAGCATTAGAGAGGTCACAATTATTTCTGACGTGATTCATTTAATTGAGAAAGAGTTGGAGATCAATATTCGTTCGCGTGAAATGGCATTGGACTACTCGCGCTTGGCAAATCATTTACGACTATTGCTGCAGCGGTATCAGAATCAGCGTTATGCCGTTTTGGATCAGGACATTATTGAAATGGTAAGAAATAAGTACCCGGAGAGTTATCAGGTTGCAAAGAAGATTCGCGTCTTTTTAATGAAAAATTACCAGCTAGCAATCACTACCGAGGAATTGGGGTATGTTGCTATTCACGTGGAACGATTGCGCAAAATAAAGGAACATAAAGGAGAAGAATAATTTATGAAAGCATATATGCAGCGAATGGGTCGCTCGTTGATGTTACCAGTTGCCGTTTTACCGGCAGCGTCTATTCTCGTCGGTATTGCCAATTGGATGATTGGGATAGGTATCGACAACATCGCAACAACCTTTTTAATTAAGGGTGGTTTAGCAATTTTAGATAATTTAGCATTATTATTTTCAGTCGGTTTAGCGTTAGGAATGTCAAAAGACAAGGATGGTGCAGCAGCTTTAGCGGGACTAGTGGCTTACCTTGTTCCTAAAACGGTTTTGAATCCCGAATCTGTACAAGCGTTATTAGGGATTGACAAACTTGCAGATGTGAATCCAGCCTTTAGCAGCATGGGGAACAATGTTTTTGTCGGGATCATTGCCGGGTTAGTGGCGGCGGAAATGTATAATCGCTTTAGTGATGTAAAGCTTCCAATGGCCTTATCGTTCTTTAGTGGAAAGCGTCTGGTACCGATCATGTCGGCTGTCGGCATGCTGGTCATCTCAGTGCTCTTGTTATTTATCTGGCCGGTAGTCTACAACGTTTTGGTTAGTTTGGGTGAGGGGATTTCTGGCTTAGGCTTTATCGGAGCAGGGCTCTATGGGCTATTCAATCGACTGCTGATCCCAACTGGATTGCACCATGCATTAAATTCAGTATTTTGGTTTGATGTAGCAGGAATCAACGATATCGGAAACTTTTTAGCTGGTCAGCAAGCGATTAATGATGGGTTGGCTATTGTCGGTAAAACAGGGATGTATCAAGCGGGCTTCTTCCCAGTAATGATGTTTGGGTTGCCAGCTGGTGCATTAGCGATCTATCAATGTGCGCGTCCTGAAAAGAAAAAGGTCACGGCTTCCTTAATGATCGCGGCAGCATTTGCTTCTTTCTTTACAGGAGTTACTGAACCGCTTGAATTCTCATTTATGTTTGTTGCTTGGCCGGTGTATGTGTTGCATGCGATTTTCACAGGCTTATCTTTGGCAGTGAGTGCCTTCTTCCATTGGACGGCAGGATTTGCATTTAGTGCAGGATTTGTGGACTATTTCTTATCTTTAAAAAATCCAGTAGCAAATCAACCATTGATGTTAGTCTTGCAAGGCTTGGTCTTTGCGGCCATTTACTATTTCGGTTTCCGTTTTGCGATCACGAAATTCAATCTGATGACTCCAGGACGTGAAGAAGGCGATGGAGAAGAAACGCCAGATATTGATATGGTTGGAGACAGCAAGCATGCTGCGATGGCACAAAAAATTTATGACGCATTAGGCGGAGCTGCAAATGTGCAAGCCATTGATAATTGTACGACACGGTTGCGTTTGCAGCTTAAGGATACTGGCGCTGTCAATGAAAGTCAGATCAAAGCTACCGGTGTACCTGGCGTGAAAGTAATTGATGGGAAAAATATTCAGGTGATTGTCGGAACCGAAGTTCAATTCGTCGCAGATGAAATGAATCGTTTGCATGGGAGCGGCGGGACTGGTCAGGCGATAACTGAGCAACCAATCCTTGAAGAAAAAGCGCCAAAAACACAGGATTTATTTGCAGTAGCTAACGGACGCTTAGTACCGATCACAGAGGTTTCAGATGATGTCTTCTCTGAAAAAATGATGGGTGACGGGTACGCAGTATTACCTACTTCTGGTGAGATCTTTTCCCCAGTTGCAGGAACGATCTCGAATGTTTTCCCTACGAAACATGCGGTAGGGATTACTACCGCATCAGGGATTGAAGTACTCTTGCATATGGGGCTAGACACAGTGGATCTTGGCGGAAAACCGTTTGAACTATTTATTCAAGCTGGCCAGCCTGTAGGTCGTGGACAGCTGATTGCTAAAGTTGATTTAGATGCTGTTCTTAAGGCAGGAAAGAAAACAGATATCATTGTTGCGCTGACAAATATGGACAAGGTGAAGAGTGTTGATCTGTCAGAAGTGAGAGACGTTCAAGCAAATGAAGTTATTGGCGAATTAACAAGTAAATAAACAGCAATAGACCGTGTTGAATTCAACGCGGTCTATCGTTATTTTAAAATGGTTTTTCAGTTTATTTTTCTTGAGTGAAAAAAACCTGTTTTTAGCTTTAAATATTCATATTTTTTTATTTCTATAATAGAAAAAGGTATTTCCGAAAGGGGTTTACAAACTCTGGTTGATGTTATATTATATGCTTGTAAAAAATGAAAGCGCTATTAGCTAGGAGGATAAATGATGGGTGTGCAAAAATTGGCTGAAAGACAGTTGTTTCTGATGAAATCTGAAAGTTTGGAGAAACGGGTACGAGCGTACTATACGGAGACTCGAGATGTGGACGCCTTAATTGAATACGGTGTTGCTATTCTCGTGCGAAATTTTTTCTGTATGGGAGCATTTGCTGGGTTGATTCAGGACTTGATTCAAGAAGCTTATTTATCAGCAGAACCAACAGCTGTCATGCGTCAATATTTGCCGTATTTTGAAAAATATTTTACTGCGGATCAATTGAAAATAGTGATAAAGCGGCTGTTTAATGGTCATTCTAGCTATCTCACACAGACGGAAGAAGCACGTTTAAATAGTGGCTATTTGGCACAAGAAGGGACACTCGATAATCGCGTTGAGGGCCTTGTTTATCGTGTAGAAGCCATCTTTGAAGATAGTATCGGGAAAAAACATCAGTTGACGATTCGCGAGACCGATTCAACCTTTGATGAAGTACAAACGATTCAGGTGTTGACGATATTGACGACCTTGAGTATTTTTGATACTGCCGATGCACGAAAGTATGCGACTTATGTGAGTTATCAAACGTCGGGGAAAATCCTTGCAACAGCTCATAATTCTCGTCAAAAAACAAAAACGGTTCTTGATGAGGAAAAAACAGTAGCTGCCAAACAAGCGCCCCAACAAGAAAAAGCTCCGAAAAAAACGGTCACTGCTACTGATAAGAAGCTGCCACCACAACCGCTCACACCTACTAGAACGGAAGAGGCGTCTACTGTGGATAAAACCACTGCCGTAAAGCAAAAAGAACCAAACCCTACTAATTGGCCGGAAAATAGTAATACAACCAGCAGGACACCAGCGAATACTGAACCGAAGAAACAAGCAGCTGCGAGTAAAGCAAATGAACGACTGCAACAATCGGACACGTCTTATAAACGTCTTGGCAAAAGCAAAGAACAGATTCAGAACAATCGAGAGGGCAAAAAGAAGAAGCATATAGTGGATAGTTTGCTAGGGCGGAAGAAGGATCGAAAAAGGAACAAAAGAAAATGATATTTTTTAAGTGAGGCTGCTCTATTTGTAGGTAACACCAGTGTGCGAATAAGCGAGCTTCGCTGAGCTGACGCCATCCAATACCGGATTTTTTTAGGAAAGACTTTTCAAGTTCCAGACTTTCGGCTAAACTAAGTGTTTAGAGAAAATAAATCTATTGGAGGAAGAGTATGCCAAATTGTCCTATGTGTCAGTCAGAGTACACGTATGAAGATCGCGGCCTATTTGTTTGCCCGGAATGTGGTCACGAGTGGTCTGAAAGCGAAGTTGTGGAAGAAGGATTGGTCGTTAAAGATAGCAATGGCAATCCGTTGCAAGATGGTGACAGTGTGACCGTTATTAAGGATTTGAAGGTCAAGGGTGCTTCTGGCGCCATTAAGCAGGGAACGAAAGTCAAAAATATTCGACTAGTTGAAGGCGATCATAACATTGACTGTAAAGTCGATGGTTTCGGACCTATGAAGTTGAAGTCTGAATTTGTTAAGAAGTTATAAGTTAGAGAGATTTTTAGAGTTGTTTTCATAAAAACTTCACGGCTTTCATGCTAAACTAAGCGTAGGAAACTGTTTGTTTCAAACAGTACAATTATCTTTAATTAGAGGAGAATGTTTATGTATGGGTATGGAACATTTTATAATTTTCTAGATCCCACGTTTCTATTAGTTATTGCCGGACTGGTCATCTCTGGATTTGCTTCTGCTTATGTCAATTCGACGTTCCGTAAATATGATGAGTTCCGCAGCAGTAAAGGCGTGACAGGTACGCAGGCAGCTGAATATATTTTGCGCAGTCAGGGGATCAACGATGTCGGTGTTCAGCAAATTGCCGGGAATTTGACGGATAATTATAATAGCGGGAATAAACTATTGAGTCTGTCTGAAGCCACAGCGCAGTCAACTTCAGTAGCTGCCATTGGTGTAGCGGCGCATGAGTGTGGACATGCCGTACAGGATGCCAAAAACTATTTTCCGTTGAAATTACGAGCGGCGATCGTACCCGTTGCCAATATCGGTTCTACGCTTTCCTTTCCATTGATTATGTTAGGCGTCATTATGAGTTGGAACCAAACATTGATTAATATCGGAATTTTGGCGTTTTCGCTAGCGTTAGTTTTTCAGCTTGTAACCTTACCCGTCGAATTTGATGCTTCACGACGTGCGTTGAGTATCTTACGTGATGGGAATATGTTGGCAGAGGATGAACTAGCAGCTGCCCGGAAAGTTTTAATGGCGGCCGCGCTGACTTATGTCGCAGCAGCCTTGGCAACATTCCTACAACTATTACGGCTGGTCTTGCTTTTTGGTAATCGAAGCCGCGACTAAGAACCGACAATTGTCGGTTCTTTTTTAGTATGCATTTTTTAATAATTGCGCTTTCAATTGTTGGTAGTTCTTATTATTGATATTTTTAAGAGTGTGGTATCATGAAATAAAGGAGCTGATACTATGAAAAGATCGACCAAAGTCAAAATCGGAGTGGGCGTCATTGTTGCGGCCAGTACTGCTACCGCTGTAGTCGCTTCTGGAAAGCTAATTGAAAAGGCTCGTCATGTTTCAAATCGCTGCAAAGTAAAACGTTTTGTGAACGCTAAGTTTGATGGCAGTGAAACACTGCTAGCGATTGTGGATAAACTTTCAGATGAAGATTTGGATAACATCATGAGTATTTTAGACAAGATCAAAAGCGGAAAAAAGCGCGTATCGGTCTATGGTGACTCTATCAAAGATACGACCGAAGATTTGAAGGACCGATTGATGGATTTAGTAGACAAAGTAATGTAAAAAGGTGTGCCAGTGATGGCGCACCTTTTTTTGCTGAAAAAGTTATGCTAAAGTAGATGAATTAGTAATAGAGAAAATTTAAGTGAGGAAAAAATGGAACGTGAAAGTCAGTTAACTGAAGAAGAGAAAATGTATTTTATGCGTGAAGCGATCAATGAGGCGAAGAAGGCTGAAGCGATCGCGGAGGTTCCGATTGGCGCAATTATTGTTCATCAAGGGAAGATTATTGGTCGCGGACACAATTTACGAGAGCATAGTCAGGACGCGACGAGTCATGCAGAGATGTTTGCTATTCGCGAGGCCTGCAGTTATTTAGGTAGTTGGCGTTTAGAGGAGTGTCAGATGTTTGTGACGCTGGAGCCTTGCCCGATGTGCAGCGGAGGAATGATTTTGTCGCGGGTAGAAGAAGTTTATTTTGGGGCTTACGATCCTAAGGGCGGTACTGCAGGAACGTTAATGAATTTATTAACGGATGAACGTTTTAACCATCGCGCGTATGTTGAGGGTGGGATTTTGGAAGCGGAATGCGGAACGTTGCTAACGAATTTTTTTCGTGCGATTCGTGAACGGAAAAAAAAGACTAGCCAAAACGAGTAGAGTTTGTTATACTATTTTTTGCCGAAAGGCAGGACAATGCCGGGCCTGTGAATTGTGTCAGGTCTGGAAGGAAGCAGCACTAAGTAGGATCCGGCATGTGTCTGATATAAATAATATTCCAGCAGACTTTTTGGTCTGCTTTTTCTTTTATCCAAACTGAGGGACTGTGTTAATCGCGGTTCCTTTTTTTCGTAGATTTTTTTGTAATAATCGGATTAATTGAAGCTCGTTTAAAAGAAGCGTAAACTGGGGGTATTAAATCTTGGAGGTGCAATGATGAAGGAGAAGCAAGCGTTTCATATCAACGGCTATATAGGTTTAGTTGGATTGCTTATAGTTTTGGGAATTGGTTTTTGGTCAGTGCTTACTGGTAATACTAAAGAAAGTTTTGGTTTGATCTTTTTAGGTGTTCTTCTTTGGATTGTTGCGGCACTATTTTTAAGTTCTTTAACGATTGTCGGACCAAATAAGGCCAAGGCGGTCTTGTTTTTCGGTAAGTATCTAGGAACGATTAAAGAAAATGGATTGTTCATAACGACTCCTCTAACACGAAAAATCCCCGTATCTTTGAAGGTGAGAAATTTCAATAGTTCGCTTTTAAAAGTCAATGATTCTGATGGGAATCCTGTTGAAATTTCTGCCGTTGTGGTCTTTCGAGTAGTGGATACGGCCAAAGCATTGTTTGATGTGGATTATTACCTAGATTTCGTCGAAATTCAAAGTGAAACAGCGATTCGTCATATCGCAACGCAATATCCGTATGACACGTTTAATGAGGATGATTTAACGTTGCGAGGAAATACGACTGAAGTATCAGAAGAATTAGCTGGAGAATTACAAGAGCGTCTAGCAATGGCGGGTGTTGAGGTGATCGAGACTCGGTTGAACCATTTAGCGTACGCAACTGAAATTGCGAATGCAATGCTGCAACGTCAACAAGCCAAAGCGATCTTGTCTGCGCGTCAAACTATTGTCGAAGGCGCGGTTACGATGACGCAAATGGCACTCGAACAAATCGAAAATGGACAGGACATTCAGTTTACAGATGATCGGAAAGTACAGTTGATCAATAATCTATTGGTTTCAATTATCACCGATAAAGGAACGCAGCCTGTGATAAATACAGGCGATCTTTCAGAAAAATAAGGCGATCAGTTGCCGGTTCCAGTTTAATATTTGTGAAGTTAGAGGTATCGTCTGGCAATGATAATAAAAAAGTTCAAATTTTCATCTTTTAACGAGCAATGTTTAGTATATAGTGAGTATAAGAATGGTTGCATGGTCTATGGCATTAGGCATTAAAACGAAAAAGGAGGAAGGCGAATGAAAAAATTATACATCAAACAGAAGGTTTTTAGTATTGGTGAAAAGTTCACGGTAGTGGATGAGGAGCAACGTTTGAAATATTCGGTCAAAGGCAGCTTTATGAAAATCCCTAAGACATTTAGTATTGAAAATGAACGGGGAAAGGAAATCAGTCGTATCACCAAAAAAACAATTAGTCTTTTACCAAAATTTTTTGTTGAGATCAATGGTGAAGAGGCTATTGAGATATCTAAACAATTGAGTTTCTTTAAAGCAAAGTATTCAATTTCTGCAGAAAATCTGACGGTTAATGGCAACTGGTGGGACATGGATTTTGAAGTATCGCAAAAAGGACGAAAGGTTGCAGAGATAAATAAGCGCTGGATTTCCTGGGGCGATACCTACGAGATTACGATTTTGAATGAAGCATTAGAAGAGTTAATTATTTCACTGGTCATTGCGATTGATTGCGTGAAGGAGGATGAAGCAGCGGCTTCGTCGGCGTCAAGCTAAAGAAGCTGCCGTTATTGATTAAACCATTCAATAACGGCAGCTTCTTTCGTTTTAGAAAAGAGTCATTGCTTGCAGCGACGGATTTTCGATTGCGAGTAATTGCTCTTTGATTTTTAATCCTTCCTCACTGGAACCGGAATAACCAACTAATTTACCATTTTTGCCAATCACTCGATGACAAGGAACAAGGATCGGTAATGGATTGTTACGATTCGCTTGGCCGATGGCCCGAACCGATTTTGGATTTCGAATTTTCTCAGCGATTGTTAGATAGCTACACGTTTCCCCGTAAGGTATCTCCGTCAAAGCTTGCCAAACTTTTTGCTGAAAAGCAGTTCCATAGGCAAAGATATACGGAATATCAAATGCTTTTCGTTCGCCAGCCAAAAATTCTAAGAGCTGATTTTGGGCAGCTTGCAGAATTTCCTGATTGGCAAGCGGATTTTCATCAATCGGGGTATAAGAAATAGTAGTTAAGGCGGCTTGGTCAGCATCCAACCAAATCGTACCGAGAATAGAGTCGAACTTCATACTTTCACCTGCTTTTTTGGCGAACGAGTTCGTTCAGCCTTCTTGAGCTATATGTTACTATAGATGGAACAAGAAGAGTTGGAAAGAGGTAGAATAATGGAAAAAATTATTCTTTTACATACGAACGATCTCCATTCACATTTAGAAAATTGGCCCAAGTTACGTCGGTTTTTACTGAATCGCAAACAGGAAGAAACCGCAGATAAACAAATTATTACTGTGGATCTTGGCGATTTTGTGGATCGTTGGCATCCGCTGACAGAGGCAACCAATGGGCAAGCGAATGTTCAATTGATGAATCAAATTCATTACGATGCGGCAACTATTGGGAACAATGAAGGCGTGGGAAACTCAAAAGCTGAACTGAATCAATTATATGATCTAGCGAACTTCGATATTCTTTTAGATAATCTCTTCGATAAGCAAACCCTGCAGCCGCCAAAATGGGCGCAGCAATCCAAAATTATTACAACCGAACAGGGAACGAAGGTTGGACTATTGGCATTTACGGCTCCGTTTCCACTAACTTATAATCCCAATGGCTGGGACATTCGCCAAGTGATGGAGATTTTACCAGAGCTTGTGTCGGAGCTTCGTCCGAAAGTTGATGTGTTAGTATTGATGAGCCATTTGGGAATTAGTGTCGATCGACAGATTGCACGGGAATTGCCTTCTATTGATGTCATTTTGGGATCTCATACGCATCATTTATTTGAAAAGGGTGAAAAAATTGGCAATGTTCAATTGGCAGCGGCTGGAAAATACGGTTATTATGTTGGCGAAGTGCATGTGACGGTTGATGAGAACCATCATATCCAGAAAACCACGGCGCGTACCTTTCCCACTGAGAAGATGCTGGAGTTGCCAGAGGATCAGGAAGAAATTGATGAGTATCTAGCAGAAGGACATCGATTATTGGCGGACAAAAAAATTGCTGCGATTCCGTTTACTATGAGCACTAGTTTACAAACCGATCATCCAATGATCAATTATACGTTGGCTGCGGTAAAAGAAGCAGCGCAGACTGAGGCGGCTGTATTGAATTCAGGATTATTCTTAACCGATGTACCTGCTGGAATTGTTGATCAGGATCAGTTGCATAGAGCGCTGCCGCATCCGATGCATTTAATCAAGGTGACGCTGGATGGGAATAATCTGATTCGGTTGATTTTAGAAATGGAAAAGAATCGCCATTTCTTAATCAACTTTCCGGTGGTAGGGATGGGCTTTCGTGGCAAAATTTTCGGTCATCTAGTGTACGATGGGATCGAATACGATCGAGTCAACCATCAGGTTCGCTGGTTAGGAGAGTTGGTCAAACCAGAGCAAAATTATACGCTGGCGACTGTTGATCATTATATGTTTGTTCCATTCTTTCCGACGATCGAGATTGCAGGTCACTATGAATTTTTATTTCCGGATTTTATTCGCAGTGTTTTAGGGGACTATCTCCACACTCACTATCCAATCAAATAAAAACAAGGTATAATAGCAAAAGGTGGTGAAACGATGGCAAAAGAAAAAAGAGACAACAAAGAACAAAAAAATAACCCCGAAAAAACAGTCACTGAAGAATTGACTGAGGTCCTAGATGAAATCGTTGAGACCCCCGCTGAAGAAAAGAAAAAGGGTGAAACTGTCGTATTTGTTGATGATAGTAACCTTTTGATTGGTGAACGCCAATACCGCTTAGCTAGAAATTATCGTGAAGGCTTTGATGCCGAACGTTTAGGTGAACGCTTTAGTGAGGTCTTGACACGTTATGATTATATAGTTGGTGACTGGGGGTATGACCAGTTGCGGCTAAAAGGCTTTTTCCGCGAAGATGATCGGAAAAGCTTACCGGAGCAACGGATTGACACATTAGAAGATTATTTGTATGAGTACTGCAATTTTGGTTGTGCTTATTTTGTCTTGGAGCGGACAGGCGGCAAACGCCAACAAACTCGAAAAAAACGTAAGCGGAAGCGTAAGGATAAACCACAAGCCTACGTGGAGGAGAAAAAAGTTCCAGTAACAAACAAACCAAAGAAAAAACCAATAATCAAAAACCGTCAGCCGAAAAAAGAGACGCCGACAAAAACGAAAGAAAAAGACGGACGCTTCGTGATCCGTCAAAGGGAAGAGTAATAGAATGTACAAAGGATATTTGATTGACTTAGATGGAACGATCTATCGCGGAAGCGAACCGATCCCGGCTGGACGGCGCTTTGTCGAACAACTTCAAGCACGTCAGATTCCATTTTTATTTTTAACCAACAATACGACAAAAACGCCAGAAACAGTTGCGCAGCGATTGGCAAATGAATTTTCGATTCATGTTGGATCAGAAACGGTTTACACTGCGACACTTGCGACGATTGATTATATGAATGATGCCAATAAAGGTAAGAAGGTTTATATCATCGGTGAACCAGGCTTGATCGAACCGATTTTAGCAGCGGGATATGTTTGGGATGAAGAAAATCCTGATTATGTTGTGATTGGTTTAGATACAGATGTTACCTATGAGAAATTTGTGGTTGCAACATTGGCGATTCAAAAAGGTGCGACCTTTATTGGAACGAACCCTGATAAAAATATCCCCACAGAACGTGGCTTGCTTCCTGGAGCTGGGGCAGTAATTGCGATGCTGGAAGCTTCTACGCAACAAAAAGCGATTTATATCGGTAAGCCTGAAGCGATTATTATGGATAAAGCTGTGGAAATCTTAGGATTAGAAAAATCAGAGGTCTTGATGGTGGGCGATAATTACACGACTGATATCTTAGCAGGGATCAATAATGGGATTGATTCACTCTTAGTCTTGTCAGGCTTTACTCAGAAGGCAGATGTACCAACTTTACCTATACCGCCGACTTATTTAGTGGACTCGTTAGATGAATGGCATTTCAATGAAATATAAGTGGCTAGAACGGATTGGGCTGGTTTGCTTATTAATAACTTTGTTGACGCTGGCGATTACACTGACGATCAACGCTCGTTGGCTCTATCAGTTTGATATCGGGCATTTGGACTTGCTGGATTACACGTCACTTTCTGAAAAAGAGCTGCTGCATAACTTCGATCAATTAATGCGCTATTTGAATCTGCCATGGGTAGACACGCTTAAAATGACGGACTTTCCTGTCTCGTCTAGCGGTGCATTGCACTTTTATGAAGTAAAAAGATTGTTCCTGGTAAATTATGGCTTACTAGTAGTGACCGTTGTACCCAGTATTCTCTATGTACGTCAGTTAATGAAACAAGAGTGTTTGTGGAAGCTGATCCAACCGTTTCGGATTGCAGTCGTTGTGCCAATTGTGATTGCGTTTTTGATGGCAGTGAATTTCGATCGCTTCTTCGTGATGTTCCACGGTGTCTTCTTTAATAATGATGCGTGGATTTTTAATCCAGCGACGGACCCGATCATTAATGTGTTGCCAGAGACATTTTTTCTGCATTGCTTCATTCTATTTTTTGTCTTACTAGAGATTTTCTATCTATTACCGATTTATTTTGGCAAAAGGGCATTAAAAAAAGAGCGTTAAGCTCTTTTTTTGTTGGCTTTATTTAACGATGGAATCTAATTTGCGAGGATGTTCATGTGCTAGGCGACTAGCAGCTGATGCGGCGATTGCTCCTACAAGATCATCCAAAAAAGTATGAACATGCACACCATCGTGCTCGTTAAGCTTTTTCAGGATTCCAGGTTTCACTTTATCGATATAGCCATAGTTCGTGAAACCGATCGAACCATAAACGTTAACGATCGACAAAGCCATGATTTCATCAATTCCATAAAGCCCTTCATCCTCTTCAAGGATATTTTGTAATGGATAATCCAGCTTTTTTTGTTCGGCTAATTTATCCAGTTCGATGCCGGTAATAATGGCGTTGTGTACCTCACGCTTAGTCAATACACGATTTACACTGTGAATACACAATTCAATATCTAATTTTTCAATATAATCCTTTTGTAAAAAGAATACTAAGTCCGCGATATCTCGGATAGTAACCCCGCGTTCTTCTAAGAGCTCGCGTGCTTTTTGTTCAAGAGCGGTTGTTTCGAATACCATAACGTACCTCCTTTTGTAATCTAATGAGATGATTTTTGAACAGGAATCCCTTCATCCTTTTATCATTGCGGGAATAGACTAGTGCTGTGTCCAGGTTGTGTTCGATTTTTAGGATTTACATAATGCAACGCATTATTGACAGCAGTTGGAGCTTCTCCCATCCCAGTCGCAATTAATTTTACCTTTCCGTCATAGGTAGCGATGTCCCCACACGCATAGACACCTGGAATTGATGTGCGCATATCTGATTCAACAAGAATTGCCTGACGCGTACTTTCCAATCCCCAAGATTTTAGATGATCCAAAGAAGAGGAGAATCCATAATTGACGATCAAGTAATCTACGTTTAAGGTAATTGTCTCATCACTTTTTGCCTTTTGTAAAGTCAAATCTTCTAAATCTTGTTTTCCATGAAGTCCTTTAAGAATGTAGGGCGTATAGATATTCACAGAAGAGTCTCTTAGTTTCTGGACACTATGCTCGTGTCCGCGGAAATTATCGCGACGATGGATGATTGACACTTCAGATGCGATTGGTTCCAGCATTAATGCCCAGTCAATGGCAGAGTCCCCGCCACCTGCAATAGCGACTTTTTTTCCTGCATATTTCATTAAGTCATTGATATAATAATCAATCCCATGATTTTCAAATGTATCGGCATCCTCAATCATCAAACGTCTGGGCTGGAAAGAGCCGCTTCCAATTGCAAGAACAACCGATTTTGTATAATGAGTATCCTTATTGGTTACCAATTCAAGGTAATCGTCGTGTTGTTTTAACTCCAAAACCTCTTCTTCCAAGCAATAGGTGTGGGAGAAAGTTCGCAACTGCTTTTCTAAATTTCCTACCAAATCCGCTGCTTTTACGATTGGGAATCCGGGAATATCGTAAATATTTTTTTCGGGGTATAAAGTCGTCAATTGTCCGCCTAGTTGGGGTAAACTATCGATTAGCTTTGTTTTTGCTTGACGTATCCCTGCATAAAACGCTGCAAACATTCCGACTGGCCCTGCGCCTACAATGGTTATATCAAAAATTTCCATATCAACACCCTTTCTTTCCATCGATTGTAACAAATAAATGAGAGAGACAGAAACGCTTGGCTTGCAGAGGTGGCAAAACCAAAAAAGTTTGTTATGATGGACACAGCAAAAAAATAAAGGAGGACATTGATGTGACTCAATTTCCACAATTAAACTTAGCAGAAGAAAAAGGTCCTAAAGCGACAATCAAAACAAATATGGGGGATATTACTCTTCAATTATTCCCGGAAGAAGCACCAAAAACAGTTAAAAACTTTATTGAATTAGCGAAGAAGGGGTATTACGACGGCGTAATTTTCCACCGTGTCATTCCTGATTTTATGATCCAAGGTGGAGACCCAACCGGTACTGGTATGGGCGGTGAAAGTATTTACGGTGAAAAATTTGAAGATGAATTTTCACGTAACTTATTCAATTTGCGTGGTGCATTATCCATGGCCAATGCTGGACCAAACTCAAATGGCAGTCAATTCTTTATTGTGAACAACCAAAATGTTCCTGCCAACATGATGGCTCAATTGGAGGAAGCTGGCTTCCCTGGTGAAATCGTGGAAACTTACAAACAAGGAGGAACACCTTGGTTGGATTTCCGTCATACGGTTTTCGGACACGTTGTTGAAGGCATGGATGTTGTTGATAGCATCGGCGCAGTAAAACGTGGAGCCCAAGACAAACCGGTTCACGATGTCGTAATCGAGTCAATCGAAATCACTGAATAAGATATAGGAAAAAGGTCCTAAGCTGGAAACATCAAGCTTAGGACCTTTTTATAATCTATTTAAGTTAAAGCCGACACAATTCGGTTTAACCCATCTTCCAAAACTACTTGCGGGCAGGCGATATTCAAGCGCATGTGCTGCTTACCGCTAGGTCCATAGCTAACCCCCGTATTTAAAACGACCTTCCCTTTATGGACAAGCCGATCCTCTAATTCCTTATCTGAAAGTCCGTAGGCTGAAAAATCCAACCATAATAAGTAGGTTCCTTCAGGCTTCATGATCTTTGCTTTAGGCAGATGCTCTTGGAAAAATTCTATGGTGTAGCGGATGTTCGATTGAAGATAGGCTAATAACTTCGCTAGCCAGTCCTCTCCGGTTTCATAAGCTGCTGCCATGCCGACTAAACCAAAGGTATTGATTTCCTGTTGGAAATTTTCTGCTTGTTTACGTGTTAGTTGCTTACGCAGCTTCTCATTTTTTACAAAGACGACTGAATTTTTGATTCCTGCCAAATTAAAGGTCTTAGTCATCGAAGTGAATTGGATGCTAAAATCACTGAAATCTTTACCTGCATTAAAGAAAGAAGTCATTTCATTTGGTGAGAACACCAAGTCTTGATGAATTTCATCGCTTAACACAAGTACTTGATGTTTTTTGCAAAGTGCTCCTAATTGTTCCAGCTCTTCTTTTGACCAAACACGTCCGCCAGGGTTATGAGGGTTACACAAAATCATAGCTTTTACCTGTTTTTGTTTAAATTTTTCCTCCATGTCGGCTAAGTCCATCAAAAAACGCCCATTTTCTTCAATTAACTGACTACGTACCAATTGACGTCGGTTAGTAGTAATGATATTAGCGAAAGGAGGATAGACTGGATCGTGAATTAAGATCGTATCGTTTGGTTTAGTGAATGCTTGGACAGCAGTATTGATTCCAGCTAAGACACCAGAGAAGAAAAGGATATCCTCTTTTTCAATAGAAAGGTTAAAATGTTCCAGCTCCCATTTAATGATGGCGGTGTAAAGATTGTCGGGTATATCGCTATAACCCAAGATACCATGATCCACTAAAGCTTGATAGGCTTTCAAAACACCCTCAGGCGCTTTAAAGTCCATGTCAGCGATCCATAAAGGCAACAGCTCCTTCTCGTTATAGGTTTTGAGGATCGTATCCCATTTGATACTGTTGGAGCCCATGCGATCAATTGGTTGTTCGAAATCTGTCATTTGTCTTCCTCCTGCTTATAAACTTCAATTTCAATGATAAATACAGTATAATGGATCATGCGAAGAGAGGGAAATGAATGAGATATAAAATTGGAGACATTGTTGAAGGTCAAGTTACAGGTATCCAGCCATATGGTGCATTCATCTCATTAGATGATCAGACACAAGGATTGGTTCATATATCGGAAGTACAATCTGGATATACTAAAAATATTCACAGCATTCTGGAAGTCGGGCAAGTAGTAAAAGTTCAAGTTATCGACATAGATGAGTACACAAAAAAAATCAGTTTATCATTACGAACTCTAGCAGAACATCCTGCTGAGGTTCCGTACCACAGGAAACGCTACTTTACTAATCGTAATAAAAGTATTGGTTTCCGCTCCTTAGAAAAAAATATGCCCTGTTGGACGGATGAAGCGATTGATTTTCTGTTGAAAGAACGAACTGAAAATTAATTTCTATTTTATGCAAAGAATATCTTTTTTTCTGAAAACATGATACAATGATTGCGATTTACGATTAGCTCTTGCAGAGGTGAAAATTGTGACAAAACAAGTGTCAGGAACAATCATGTTGCATTTAGAAGATGGATCGAAGCGTTTTTTAGTTCACGAAATAGGAAAAGAGAAAGAATTTGCTCGCACTGATACCAAAGCCGAAAACACCGTTTTAGCTAGTTTTTTGAATTTCTTGAAAGCCACACTACATATTAATGTTAATGATATTCGGCTAGTCGAATTA
>NZ_JBIOLF010000001.1:725000-727500 GCF_051710745.1 Enterococcus sp. DIV0756
GGACTTACCGCTGGTGTACCAGTTGTCTCGCCAGAGGCATCGCTGGGTAGCTATGTAGGGAAGGGATAAACGCTGAAAGCATCTAAGTGTGAAGCCCACCTCAAGATGAGATTTCCCATTTCTTTAAGAAAGTAAGATCCCTGAGAGATGATCAGGTAGATAGGTCAGGAGTGGAAGTGCAGTGATGTACGGAGCGGACTGATACTAATCGATCGAGGACTTAACCAATAAAATTGATTCACGGTTGTTTAATTGTTTCTGATCCAGTTTTGAGTGAACGACGTTTACTCAAAAAAACATAGTGTGGTGGCGATAGCGAGAAGGATACACCTGTTCCCATGTCGAACACAGAAGTTAAGCTTCTTAGCGCCGATTGTAGTGAGGGGTTGCCCCTTGTGAGATTAGGACGTCGCCGCGCGTATTCCATCCTGATAAAGGATGGAATTTTTATTTCAATAGTAACAGTTCTTGAATACAAAGGGAGTTCTTTGGGATTTAAATGACTGTTGTTAGTTATAGTAACTAGAAGTTGTCTGCTTTTATGAGTTTTAAATGATAATTAAAAATTATTGAATAAAGCTATTGACACTTTTGAGATATTAAGTTATTATAACTGAGTTGCTGAAATATTGAATATAACTTTTTTGAAAAAACTTCAAAAAAAGTTATTGACATTTGCTTGGTAACCTGTTAAGATATAAAAGTTGCTGAAACAAAGCAGCAAACAATGTAGACCTTTGAAAACTGAACGAATAAAACAAACCAAATGTGTAGGGCGCTTCTATTATAGAAGCAAACAACATAGCAAGCAATATGCTAGCAAGTCAATTATTACAATTGAGCTTAACAGTCGCAAGACTGTTTCAAACACTTTTTATGAGAGTTTGATCCTGGCTCAGGACGAACGCTGGCGGCGTGCCTAATACATGCAAGTCGAACGCTTTTTCTTTCACCGGAGCTTGCTCCACCGAAAGAAAAGGAGTGGCGAACGGGTGAGTAACACGTGGGTAACCTGCCCATCAGAAGGGGATAACACTTGGAAACAGCTGCTAATACCGTATAACAATCGAAACCGCATGGTTTCGGTTTGAAAGGCGCTTTTGCGTCACTGATGGATGGACCCGCGGTGCATTAGCTAGTTGGTGAGGTAACGGCTCACCAAGGCAACGATGCATAGCCGACCTGAGAGGGTGATCGGCCACATTGGGACTGAGACACGGCCCAAACTCCTACGGGAGGCAGCAGTAGGGAATCTTCGGCAATGGACGAAAGTCTGACCGAGCAACGCCGCGTGAGTGAAGAAGGTTTTCGGATCGTAAAACTCTGTTGTTAGAGAAGAACAAGGATGAGAGTAAAATGTTCATCCCTTGACGGTATCTAACCAGAAAGCCACGGCTAACTACGTGCCAGCAGCCGCGGTAATACGTAGGTGGCAAGCGTTGTCCGGATTTATTGGGCGTAAAGCGAGCGCAGGCGGTTTCTTAAGTCTGATGTGAAAGCCCCCGGCTCAACCGGGGAGGGTCATTGGAAACTGGGAAACTTGAGTGCAGAAGAGGAGAGTGGAATTCCATGTGTAGCGGTGAAATGCGTAGATATATGGAGGAACACCAGTGGCGAAGGCGGCTCTCTGGTCTGTAACTGACGCTGAGGCTCGAAAGCGTGGGGAGCAAACAGGATTAGATACCCTGGTAGTCCACGCCGTAAACGATGAGTGCTAAGTGTTGGAGGGTTTCCGCCCTTCAGTGCTGCAGCTAACGCATTAAGCACTCCGCCTGGGGAGTACGACCGCAAGGTTGAAACTCAAAGGAATTGACGGGGGCCCGCACAAGCGGTGGAGCATGTGGTTTAATTCGAAGCAACGCGAAGAACCTTACCAGGTCTTGACATCCTTTGACCACTCTAGAGATAGAGCTTCCCCTTCGGGGGCAAAGTGACAGGTGGTGCATGGTTGTCGTCAGCTCGTGTCGTGAGATGTTGGGTTAAGTCCCGCAACGAGCGCAACCCTTATTGTTAGTTGCCATCATTTAGTTGGGCACTCTAGCGAGACTGCCGGTGACAAACCGGAGGAAGGTGGGGATGACGTCAAATCATCATGCCCCTTATGACCTGGGCTACACACGTGCTACAATGGGAAGTACAACGAGTCGCGAAGTCGCGAGGCTAAGCTAATCTCTTAAAGCTTCTCTCAGTTCGGATTGTAGGCTGCAACTCGCCTACATGAAGCCGGAATCGCTAGTAATCGCGGATCAGCACGCCGCGGTGAATACGTTCCCGGGCCTTGTACACACCGCCCGTCACACCACGAGAGTTTGTAACACCCGAAGTCGGTGAGGTAACCTTTTGGAGCCAGCCGCCTAAGGTGGGATAGATGATTGGGGTGAAGTCGTAACAAGGTAGCCGTATCGGAAGGTGCGGCTGGATCACCTCCTTTCTAAGGAATTAGTTCATCTAAGATGAACGTTACGGAAACTACACAGGCTTGCTTTTATTCGTTCAGTTT
>NZ_JBIOLF010000001.1:732500-1187500 GCF_051710745.1 Enterococcus sp. DIV0756
TTCCAAGGTGTTCCGCCAGCAACGCCGTGATTATTTTCATCGGAAACTAATTGGAATAATTGATCGTCATAATCGTGGAATTCAAGGTATTTTTTACCGAAACGTTCTTTAATTTCCCCATGAGCAACAGCTAGATCTGAAAAACGTTGTGCCCAGTAGTCTAACGATGCATCTGTCGGAACACGGAAGCCTGTACGAGAAATGCTGTTAGTTCCCTTTGTTCCTTTTGGAATTTGTGGGAAGTCAAAGAATGTCATATCTGTTCCGGGAGCTCCGGTATCATCAGTAAAGTATAAATGATACGTTTCTATATCATCCTGGTTAACGGTTTTTTTAATCATACGTAAGCCTAAAATATCTGTAAAGAAGCGATAATTTTTTTCAGCGCTTGAAGTCATAGCTGTAACGTGGTGTAATCCGCGAATTTGTGTGTCCATAATAATTTCCTCCTAATATCTTACTAAAAGTAAGTATACGTGTGGTGAATTTTTTTAGCAAGAATATTGCCTTAGGTTGATATTTACTAAAGGAATCAGTAGGATGGAAGCAGGAGGTCGACGATGAAGAATATTGTATTATTTGATTTAGATGGAACGTTAACGGATTCTAGTGAAGGAATATTAAATAGTGTTCGCTATATGTTGGAAAAGACGGGATTAGCGATTCCAGACGAGGCCACGCTGCATAGTTTTATTGGCCCACCTTTAGCAGACACCTTGGGAGAGTTATATGGTTTAAGTGCGGAGGAAGCCAATGAGGCTGTGCAAATCTATCGTGAGTATTATGGAGATCAAGGGATAAATCAGCTGACGGTTTATGCTGGAATAGAAAAAGTGCTCGTAGAATTGGCAGCAAATTATACTTTAGCGATAACAACATCAAAGCCGGAATTTTATGCCAAGCAGATTATTGAGAATCTTGGCTTATCTAACTATTTTTCGGGAATTTTCGGTGCAGACCTAGCCGGTGAACGGTCAAATAAAACCGCTGTGATTGCCTATGCACTAGCGCAGTTAGAAGAAACGACTGCTGTAATGATCGGTGATCGAAAATTTGATATTTTAGGGGCTAAGGCCAATCAGTTGAAAAGTATTGGTGTGTTGTACGGTTTTGGCGATCGGCAAGAGCTGCTGGAAGCGGAGGCAGATTTTATTGTTGCAACTGTCGAAGAGCTACCTGCAGCGATAAAAAAGAGTTTCTAAAATAAAAAACTCCCTCAGATGAGGGAGTTTAATACTATTATTTCGACTTAGTACCAGCCGTTTGCTTGCCAGAAAGCTTGTGCGCCTTCCCATGAACCATAACGAGAAGTTACGTATTGGTCGGCTACACGTTCTTGATTGGCAGCTGAGTAGTCACCATTTAAGTATGAAGCGGATAATTGGTAACGTCCGATGTATTGGCCGTTAGTTGCAGTGTATGAACCACTCGATTCACGTTGTGCGATCCATTCTTTAGCAGAATTGGTGCTTGCTGGTGTTGAAGCTTCAGCAGCAGGTGCAGCGGCTTGTTGTGCAGGAGCTGCTGTTTGTGCTGTTTCTTGAACAGGTGCTTGTGCTGTTTGAGCAGGAGCTGCTTGTTCTTGAACAGGTGTTACGGTTGTATTGCCTTTAGCGTCTGTATCGATCGTTAAGTTTTGACCTTCAAAAATCATGTCAACATTTGAAATTTTGTTTTCTTTAGCGATTGAATCAATCAAACTGTTATCACCAGCAAATTTGATTGAAATTTTTGATAAGGTATCACCAGATTGAACAGTGTAGTTTTCTGCTGCATGTGCATCGTTTGTTCCTAGTGCGAATACTGCACCAGCTGTTAATAAAGTCGTAAGTACAAGAGTTTTTCCAAATTTCATTATGTAAATTCCTCCAAAAAGTTTTTAAATGTAAATCAGTCATTTCGACTACGAGAGTTACTTTACCATCGAATGAGATTGCGTGGGTTATAAACCAGTGACAACACGTTACAGTGTAATGTATTAATATGACAATAAATAACCGAACGTGTGTTTTTGAAATACTTAATCTCTTTTAAGAATAATTAAAATCAGCGTACTGTTAGGGTTTATAGCATGTTTTTCAAGCGGGTAATTTTGAAAGCGCTGCTCAAAGTTGCAATGTTGAAATTTTGTTGTAAAAAATCAGAAAATTCTATACGGAAAAATCAAGGAAATAGGCGATAAGATTCTTAAGAAAAGGTAAACTAACCAAGGTTTGAATGGGGTGGAAAATGAAGATCACGATCAAAGAGGTTGCTCGTCTAGCTGGTGTTTCGGTAACAACCGTGTCTCAGATTCTCAATCAAAAGGGTGGGCGCTTTAGTGAGGCAACAAAAGAGAGGGTTTTAAAAGTGATTGAGGAGCAACAGTATTCCCCAAATTATTTTGCTTCTAATATTATTGCAAAAAAATCTAAGACCATTGGCGTGATCGTTCCGGATTTCGCGGAACAATTCGCTTCAGCGATTGTTCGGCAGATCAGAGATCAATTGGAAAAAAAGGGATATTATTTGATTATTTGCGAATCCAGTCATGATTTTCTAAAGGAACAGGAATTATTGAGCCAATTGGCAAGAATCGCAGTGGAGGGAATTTTTCTATTTACACCAAATGATTACAGCGGGAAGAAAATTATTGAGCATGGGCGATTCCAAGAAATACCGGTTGTTTTTGCTGATCGAGGATTGAACAAGGGCTTTTACGGGACAGTCAAACTTGATGAATATTCAGGTGTTTATCGGGCAATCGAATGGTTGATTGCAGAGGGGCATCAAAAGATCGGTCTTATTATGGACAATGCGGAGCACTACCATTTAGCCGAGCGTTTTGAGGCCTATCAACAAGCCTTGAGTGATCATGAGCTATTAATAGAAGAAAAGTATATTAAGTACATGCCATTGACCATAACAGGCGGTTATCAAGGAGCGACTGATTTGTTGAAGGAAACAGAGGTGAGCGCGATTTTTTGCTGTGATGACATGCTGGCGATTGGTTGCTATCAAGCGGTATATGACAGTGGAAAGAAAATGAATCAGGATATTACGATTATTGGCTTTGATGGCGGCGAAGTCACTCAGATCGTTCGCCCGCAAATAAAAAGTGTTCGGCAGCCGTATCAAGAACTAGGCAAGGCCTACGCCGAAAAAATCCAAATGGCGATTGATCAGCCAGAGCGACGGATGGATGATCGACTTTTTCATGTTATTTTCGAACCATGATTATCGGATTAAAGTAGGATAATTACCTATATCCGACTCTTTTTAATTAATTAATAATTATTTTGAAAGTAGATTGCGTTAAAAATTATAGCTAAAATATTCAATAAGGGCATTTGAAAGGCAAAATTGACTAGGTTTCACAAAAAAATCATAATCTAGTGACCAAATGCCGTTATTTCTTTGGTAGAATATAATGGTAAAAAAATTATAATGCTTTCAACCAACAAGGGTAGTTGGTGAGAAAAGATTAAATGAAAAGTGAGGGTATTTTTTTTGAAGGGTTTTAGGGAGGATTTTTTTCAAGAGAAAACAAAAAGAATCATCATTGTTAGTTTGGTGATTTTACTGGTAATCGTTAGTTTTTATTCATTTAAGAGCATTCACTATGCGGAGCGGTTATTACCGAAAACAAAAATAAATAGTATAAATGTGGGTGGTCTGACACTTGATCAGGCGAATAAAAAAATAAATGCTGAATTAATGGAGGCACCTTTTGAGATTCATCTAGGAAATACCATGTGGAAGCAGATCAAACGAAGCGAATTTGGTTGGCAAACTGATAATCTGGCTGAGCTTAGTAGAATTAAGCAAAATCAAAAACCGTTTGCTTGGGGAATTACCAGTTTACTTGGTAATCAGCACGATTTGCCGAAGACATATGATCAAACGAAAGTAAATCAATTAGTAGAAAATTTAGGAGCGGTACTTCTTCAAACAAATGCAACACGTGTTCCGACGCAGAACGCGACGGTTGAATGGCAAGAAGATAAGTTTGAGATCGTTTCAGAAAAACAAGGAGATACCTTTGATATTGAGGCAGTCAAAAAGGCCTTGAAAGAATATCTGGAAGAGGGAAAGGAATTACTGGATGCGGAGGATTATTATGCTCAGCCGATTTTAACAAAGGAAGACCGTGTTTTAAAGGAACTAAAAGATAAAATGAATCAGCTGGCGAAAGTACAGGCCACCTATACCATTGGTGGAAAGCAAGTAACAATTCCCTCCTCCGAACTTAGCAGTTGGCTAGCGACGAATGAGAAGGCTGAAGTACTTTTGAAGCAGGATAAGGTAACCGCTTTTGTAACTAAGTTGAATGAAGAATACAATACGATAGAAAATCCAACGCCATTCAAAAGTACTTTACGAGGAACGGTGTCGGTTCCTGTAGGAATTTATAATTGGTCAATTGACATTCCTGCCGAGGTTGAAGCCTTAAGCAATCAGATATTGAAAGGTGAAAACTTTAATCGTGTGCCAATAGTAACAAGTGAAATTGAACAGGTGCAGACCAGCATTGAAGGCACGTATGTTGAGGTAGATCTGCAAAATCAGCACATGTGGTATTATAAAGACGGAAAGCTACAATTTGAGACGGATATCGTCAGTGGAAAACCCTCAACACCAACACCGCCAGGGATAAATTACGTTAGAAGTAAATCAACGGATCAGGTTTTACGAGGATTAAATGAAGATGGGTCAAAATATGCCAGCCCAGTTCGCTATTGGATGCCAATTGATCAAACAGGAGTGGGGATTCACGATTCCGACTGGCAATATGCGTATGGAGGCGATTTATGGTTGTATCGCGGCTCTCATGGGTGTATCAATACGCCTCCAGCTAAAATGGATGAACTTTATCCAATGCTGGAAGTAGGTACGCCTGTGTTAGTCTTTTAAAAAAATATACCTAAAGTGTTAACCTAAGGGTTGACACTTTTTTTTGTCTCTAAGAAAAGTCTAAAATTTTCATAGGAATGAATCACTTTACAGCAGGTATTCATATTCGCTTCACGAATGAGCTTTCTCGGCAATACGCTCAAAAGCAGAGTGAGTGTGAGAAGCTTTTTTATGATTTCTAGTAACTGGTATTAGATTTTAGAACCATTTAAAGATTTCTCTTATCGAAATCAAAAAATAAAGAAGAAACTAGAACATTGTTTGTTGCGTCTATTCCTTGTTATATCAACCTTTTGACTTTTAGAAAAAAAATTTAAAGATTAATTGTTGACAAAGGTAAAAAAACCACCTTACCATTGGGTTGTGGTTATAACCAGTTAAAAAAAGGAGAAGCCCATGGAAAACTCTTTTAAAAACAAAGCTTTGTATCATCAGCTTGTAGATTTATTGAAGAATCGGATGGAAAGTAACATGATTCCTCATGATAAATTGCCATCTGAGCGAGAATTGACCGCTCAATACGGAGTAAGTCGGACGACGGTTCGCTTGGCTCTGCAGGAGTTGGAGAATACGGGATACATTTATCGCCGTCACGGCAAAGGAACCTTTGTCTCTGATATCAAGAAGGATGCGGCTGATTTAGGGGGAGCCTACAGCTTTACCGAACAAATGAAAGGCCTTGGTAGACATCCTGAGACTAGAATCTTATCCTTTGAAAAAATTGAAGCGGATAAATTTATCGCACAACGCCTCAATCTTTCTTTGGGAGAGGCGGTTTTCAAATTAAGTCGGTTGCGGATCGCAGATCGTGAACCTCTGATGATTGAAGACAGCTATCTGCCCGTCAAATTTTTCTTGTCGTTAGATGATCGATTGTTAAGAAGCAAACCTTTATATGATCTTTTTTCAGAAGATTTTGAGCAAACGGTCCGTTTAGCAGATGAGGAGCTTTATGCCAGCATCGCTTCAAAGGATGACGCAAAGCAGCTGATGATCCCTGAAGGAGCACCAGTTCTGCATTTAGTTCGTCAGACCTACAATATGAAAAATGAAATCATTGAATTTACTTTGAGCGTCGCTCGTGCGGATCAATTTCATTATCAAATTCGCCATATTCGAAATAGTTAGGAGAAGTGTTGCATGTTTACGATAGAAAAAGAAAAACTTGAGCAAATGGGGGCTGAGATCACAACTCGTGAGATCCGCCAACAGCCGGAACTTTGGGAAGAAACGATTGACCTTTATCAAGCCGCCCAAGCCGAACTAGAAAATTTTTTAGCAGAAGTCCAAAAACAAGCAAAGGGTCAGCGCACACGAGTAATTTTCACTGGTGCGGGAACTTCACAATATGTAGGAGACACGCTCGTTCCTTATTTACGAAAACACGGTGATCGTCAAGCCTTCAATTTTGAAAGTATTGGAACCACTGATATCGTGGCAGAGCCTGAAGAGTATTTAATTAAAGAAGAACCGACCTTACTGGTATCTTTTGCCCGAAGCGGAAACAGTCCTGAAAGCTTGGCAGCAGTTGAAATCGCGAATCAGGTCGTTGATACGATCCATCATTTATCCATCACCTGTGCCGAAGAGGGAAAATTAGCGCAAATTAGTCAAGCCGAAGCCAACAGCTTTCTATTCTTAATGCCAGCGCGCTCAAATGATGACGGCTTCGCTATGACCGGCAGCTTCTCATGTATGACATTAGGCGCGTTATTGACCTTTGATCAGACAGCACTAGCAGAAAAACAAAACTATGTAAAAACACTGAATGCTTTAGGAAACGAAGTGATCGTCCGTGAGCATGAAATCGAAAAAATTGTTGCACTTGATTTTGAACGGATTGTCTATGTTGGCTCAGGAAGTTTAGCTGGATTAACCCGAGAAGCACAATTAAAAATTCTAGAATTAACAGCCGGAAAAATCGCGACGGTCTTTGATTCATCGATGGGCTTCCGACACGGACCAAAATCATTTATTAACGAAAAAACCATCATGTTCGGGTTTATCAATAATGATCCTTACACACGTGACTATGATTTAGATGTGTTAGAAGAAGTTCACGGAGATGAAATCGCTTCCGGTGTCTTTGCCATCACACAACCGGGTGAACGCAATTTCTCTGGTGATAAGTTCGAGTTTGCAACAGGAACCACTTTACTTCCAGATGCTTATTTAGCACTAGGCTATGTCATGGTGGCACAAACCGTTGCGCTCTTAACTTCGGTAAAAGTTGCGAACACACCTGACACACCTTCACCAACCGGAACAGTCAATCGTGTGGTCAAAGGTGTAACGATTCATGAATATAAGTAAGAATCAACTGGGAGGAAGAACCATGCTTACATTAACAACAGGAAAAAAAGCGGCGATGGACCGTTTATCAACAAAGGATGGCATTATCAGTGCCTTAGCAATTGATCAACGTGGCGCGTTAAAAAAGATGATCAAAGCGCTAAATGTCGAACCAACGGATGAACATATTGAGCGCTTTAAGGAATTAGTTTCCAACGAGTTGACACCATATGCTTCTTCGATCTTATTGGATCCTGAATACGGTCTGCCTGCCGCAAAAGCCCGTCATGCGGAAGCGGGATTATTGCTGGCTTATGAGAAAACTGGCTACGATGCAACGACACCAGGACGTTTGCCTGATCTATTGGCGGATTGGTCGGTTTTGCGATTAAAAGAACAAGGTGCCGATGCGATCAAGTTTTTACTTTACTATGATGTGGATGAAGATCAAGCGCTCAATCATCAAAAGCATGTCTTTGTTGAACGCTTAGGTAGTGAGTGTGCGGAAGAAGACCTGCCATTCTACTTAGAATTGGTTTCTTATGATGCGCAAATTTCAGATGCTGGTTCCTTTGACTATGCCAAAGTGAAGCCGCATAAGGTCAATGATATGATGAAGGAATTCTCAAAACCGCAATACAAAGTGGATGTTCTAAAAGTGGAAGTTCCAGTGAATATGAATTTCGTTGAAGGCTTTGGCACGGCTGAAATCGCGTATACCAAAGAAGAAGCAGCCAACTATTTCTTAGAACAAAGCCAAGCGACAGACCTGCCATTCATTTTCTTAAGTGCAGGTGTTTCAACGGAGCTTTTCCAACAAACATTGGTGTTTGCTAAAGATGCAGGTTCCACCTTCAATGGCGTGCTCTGTGGGCGTGCCACCTGGAAAAATGGTGTGAAGCCGTTCATCGAATCAGGTGAGACTGCTGCTCGTGACTGGTTGCAAAGCGAAGGTCGTGAAAATATCGAAAGCTTAAACAACGTGTTAAAACAAACAGCAAGCTCTTGGTACGACAAAGTCCAAGTCGCAGAAGAAGCAGCGATCAATTAGGAGGCGAGCTCGTGATAGTAACGGTAACGATGAACCCGTCCATTGATATTTCCTACCCATTGGAGAAGCTTAAGCTGGACACGGTCAATCGAACGACTCAGGTCGGCAAAACAGCTGGTGGTAAGGGTCTCAATGTCACGCGTGTCATTCATGATTTAGATGGCGATGTTCTAGCAACGGGTGTTTTAGGCGGGTTTCATGGGGCGTATATCGCAGAAGAATTAAAGCGAGCAGGCATTAAGCAGGCGTTTACAGCCATTCAGGAAGAAAGCCGTGACTCGATCGCTATTTTACACGAAGGGAACCAGACGGAAATATTAGAAGCTGGTCCAACGGTTTCAGAAGCGGAACAGCAGGTCTTTTTGGAAAAATTTCAGGAGTTGGTTAAAGAAGCCGAGATTGTCACCATCTCAGGCAGTCTGGCTAAAGGGCTCCCGTTGAATTTTTATCAAAAGCTCGTTCAATTAGCGGAAGAACAAGCGGTAAAAGTCCTTGTGGATACCTCTGGCGAAAGCTTGAGACAGGTATTAGCGGGTGAGCATAAACCCTTTTTGATTAAGCCAAACCTTGAAGAACTAGAAGCTTTATTGGGACAGCCGTTTTCAATTGATGACTTAGAAGAGCTGCAGTCAGCTTTAGCTCAGCCTCTATTTACGGGTGTTGAGTGGATCGTTGTGTCACTAGGTAAAGAAGGCGCACTTGCAAAATATCAAGAGACTTTTTATCGAGTCACGATCCCGATGATTAAAGCAGTCAATCCAGTAGGTTCAGGTGATGCGACGATTGCCGGATTCGCCTATGGCTTATCGCAAAAAATGAACCCAACAGCGCTGATGAAGCTGTGTATGGCAGCGGGCATGGCCAATGCACAAGAAGAGCGAACAGGTCATGTTGATCCGATCAACGTAAGTGTTCATTTTGAGGAGATAAATGTAAAAAAGATCGAGCAATAAGCTCGATCTAGACGGGATTAATTTTTTTTTGAGACCAGTTCAATTTTATAAAAATTCCATTTTTTATAAGATTCGACGTATTCCAATGTCTGTTGCGTGTCCCGTCGTTTGGTCACGCGGACTTGGAGAACAGTCGGTTCACCGGTAGAAATTTCTAAAAGCTTTGCTGCATCTGAAGGAGTCGGAAACTTGATTTCATTTGTTTCGGTAAAATCTTCTTCATTCATGTGGATATTGTAATCCAGCTTAAAGCGTTGGTAGATAGAATTGTAATAGCTCAGTTCTTGATAATTAGGGTTCACATATTGCTCCGGCAAATAGGTCTGTTGATAGATATAGGGCGTCTCATCAGTCTTGCGCAAGCGCTTGATGCAGTAATAAAACGCTGTATCAGGTAACTCGAGCTTACTTAAATAGGCTGGGTCATTTCCCCGCGTAATCGACAAGACTTGTACCTGATCGTTACTGATAGGAAACAATTCGATATCGGAAAATTCGACTATTTTCCCTTTACGGGCACGGGAGACGAAAGAGCCGCGTCCTTGATGGCGCACAATGAAGCCATCTTTGACTAAATCATTCAACGCGCGAATGACAGTGATCGAGCTGACACTGAACATTTCTACCAACTCGGCTTCCGTATAAAATTTGTCGCCATTTTCGAATTTGCCAGAAATAATTTGCTGCTTTAGTTCATCTTTTATGATTTGGTATTTTGGAATGACCATACGAACCTCCAAACAATGAATAGGAATTAAAAGTTTCATTAGAATTCTTTGATTTTTCTGTCTATGGGTTGATTTTAACACATTCTACTCAAATAGACAGAGTTGACTTTCTAATTTAAATAATTTAATATATTAATATACTAAAAACGCTTTCATTTAAGGAGGGAGCCTTTGAAAACATTTGAGATTAAAGAAGATTTTCTTCTAAATGGAGAGCCTTTCAAAATCATGTCAGGAGCGATTCATTATTTTCGGGTCGATCCGAAAGATTGGTATCATTCGCTATATAACTTGAAGGCCTTGGGATTTAATACAGTCGAGACCTATGTACCATGGAATTTGCATGAACCAAAAAAGGGTGCGTTTCATTTTGAAGGAATACTAGACTTGGAACGATTTTTAACAATTGCAGAAGAATTAGAGCTCTATGCAATCGTTAGACCATCACCATACATTTGTGCTGAATGGGAGTTCGGTGGTTTCCCCGCTTGGTTACTAAATGAAGATACACGCATCCGAACAAATGAAACCGGTTATTTGAAGCATGTGGCTGATTATTATGATGTTCTCATAAAGAAACTGGTTCCACATCAGTTGTCAAATGGCGGAAATATTTTAATGATCCAAATTGAGAATGAGTATGGTTCTTATGGAGAAGAAAAAGACTATTTACGTTCGGTTCGAGATTTGATGATAGATAGAGGAATCACGGTTCCGTTTTTCACTTCAGATGGACCTTGGCGTGCGACACTTAGAGCAGGCAGCATGATAGAAGAAGATATTTTGGTTACTGGAAATTTCGGTTCAAAAGCGGAAGAAAATTTTGCATCTATGCAACGCTTCTTCGATGAACACGGGAAAAAATGGCCACTGATGTGCATGGAATTTTGGGATGGTTGGTTCAATCGCTGGAAAGAACCGATTATCAAACGAGATCCTCAGGAGTTGGCACAAGCAGTTAAGGATGTCTTGATCAGAGGCAGTATCAACCTGTATATGTTTCATGGGGGAACGAATTTTGGTTTTATGAATGGCTGTTCCGCACGGGGAGTCATTGATTTGCCGCAAATCACTTCTTATGATTACGGAGCTCCGCTAGATGAGCAGGGCAATCCAACTGAAAAGTATTTCGCGATTCAACAAATGATTCATGAAACGTTTCCTGAGATTCAACAAATGGAACCGTTGACAAAAGGCACAATGGAAGTGAAAAACATTCCGTTGATTGATAAAGTCAGTTTGTTTTCGACCTTAGACACAATTAGCCAACCGGTGAAAACGACATACCCAGAAACGATGGAGGTGTTAGGACAGAATACTGGTTACCTTTTGTATCGCACATCGATCAAAAAAGATGCTGAAGAAGAAAGATTGAGAGTGATCGATGGCCGCGATCGTAGCCAGCTATATCTAAATCAACAATTACAAGCGACACAGTATCAGACGGAAATCGGCGAAGATATCCTTGTTCCGATGACTGAAGAAACCAATCAATTAGACATTTTGATTGAAAATATGGGTCGGGTGAATTACGGACACAAATTATTTGCTGATACACAAAATAAGGGGATTCGAACAGGAGTCATGGCTGATTTACATTTCCTCACTGATTGGTCACAGTATTGCTTGCCGCTGGATTCGTGTGAGACGGTTGATTATTCAAGAGAATGGCAGCCAGGACAACCAAGTTTTTATCGCTATGAAGTAGCGCTTGATGAAGTGGAAGATAGCTTCATCGATCTGTCGAATTTTGGAAAAGGGATTGTTTTCATCAATCAAACAAATATCGGACGTTTTTGGGAAGTTGGACCAACACTGTCGCTGTATATTCCTAAGGGATTATTTAAAGAAGGCAACAATGAAATCGTGATTTTTGAAACAGAAGGCACCTTTCAACCAGAGATTCAGTTAGTCAAAGCACCATTATATAAAGAAATGAAAGAGGGATAAACAATGAGTATTATCGGAGTAAGAATTGACGGACGTTTAATTCATGGACAAGTCGCAAATTTATGGACAACGAAATTAAACATTTCTCGTATTATGGTAGTGGACGATGCCGTTGCACAAAATGATATTGAAAAAAGTGGATTAAAACTAGCTACGCCTGCCGGAGTAAAACTGAGTGTATTGCCGATTGAAAAAGCAGCCAATAATATCCTAGCAGGAAAATATGATTCTCAGCGCTTATTGATCATTGCCCGCAAACCCGATCGTTTATTGAAGTTGGTTGAACTAGGGGTTCCAATCGAAGAAATCAATGTTGGAAATATGTCGCAAACAGATGAAACGCGTTCAATTACCAAATCAATTAATGTCGTCGATCAGGATGTAGAAGTATTCAATCAATTACATGCTAAAGGCGTTCGCTTGATCGCACAAATGGTTCCAAGTGATAAAGCAGAAGACTTTATGAATCTATTAGCGAAATAGGAGGATAAATAAATGGATATCTTATGGTGGCAGATCTTATTATTAACATTATATGCAGGGTATCAAATTCTAGATGAGTTACAAATTTATTCATCACTGAGCGCACCAGTCTTTGCCGGATTATTTGCCGGCCTAGTAATGGGCGATTTAAAAGCAGGACTTATTATTGGTGGTAGTATGCAATTGACCGTACTAGGTGTCGGTACATTTGGTGGGGCATCAAAAATTGATGCTAACTCAGGGACAATCTTAGCAACAGCTTTTTCTGTGGCTTTGGGAATGAATCCCGAGCAAGCAATCGCGGCAATCGCAGTTCCAGTTGCCAGCTTAATGATTCAATTAGACATTTTGGCTCGTTTTGCCAATACGTATTTTGCACATCGGATTGATAAATTAGTCGAAGACATGAATTATAAAGGGATCGAACGTAACTTCCTAATGGGGGCCATTCCTTGGTCATTTTCTCGCATGATTCCAGTCTTTCTAGCATTAGCATTTGGTGGAGGCTTAGTTGAAAAGGTTGTTGCTGTCTTGAATGGAGATTTGAAGTGGTTAGGTGATGGCTTATCTGTAGCCGGAGCAGTTTTACCAGCGGTTGGGTTTGCCATTCTATTACGCTACTTGCCTGTGAAAAAACACTTCCCTTACTTGATCCTAGGATTCACGTTAACTGCGTTATTAGGAACCGTCTTTACGAATATGCAGGTCTTAGGAACGGGTGTTGCTGGTGTTGTGAAGAACTTCGAGGGCGTTTTCAATTCACTTCCTATGCTAGCAATCGCATTAGTCGGATTTGCACTAGCAGCGATCAGCTATAAAAATGGGCAGATGATCCCTAATTCTCCAGCCCCTAAAGATGTTGCTTCGAATGATTCAGATGAAGGAGAGATTGAAGATGACGAAATCTAATTATAAGTTAACAAAGGAAGACTTTAAGCAGATCAATCGCAGAAGCTTGTTCACTTTCCAATTAGGCTGGAACTATGAACGGATGCAAGGATCTGGCTACCTTTATACAATCTTGCCACAATTACGCAAGATTTATGGTGACGATACGCCTGAATTAAAAGAAGTTATGAAAACCCATACACAGTTCTTTAACACCTCAAACTTCTTCAATACAATCGTTACCGGGATCGACTTGGCGATTGAAGAAAAAGAAGGCATTGGTGGTAAAGACACTGTCTCAGGTTTAAAAGCGGGGTTAATGGGACCTTTCGCGGCGATTGGGGATTCGATCTTTGCAGCATTGATTCCGACGATTTTTGGAGCCTTAGCGGCGAACATGGCGATCAATGGAAATCCAACCGGGATCTTCATTTGGATCATCGCACAAATCGCGGTGATGATCTTCCGTTGGAAACAATTGGAGTTTGCTTATCGTGAAGGGATCTCTCTGGTTACCACGATGCAGCATCGTTTAACTGCCTTGACAGATGCGGCAACCTTGCTAGGGGTCTTCATGGTCGGAGCATTGGTTGCGACTATGATTAATGTGAAACTCTCTTGGGCACCAAGCATTGGTGATGTGACATTGAATATGCAAAACAACCTTGATATGATTTTACCGCGTTTGTTGCCAGCAGGTATTGTGGCTGCGATTTATTGGATGCTTGGTAAAAAGAATATGACTTCTACTAAGGCGATCTTTATTGTTTTAGTCGTTTGCGTAGCATTGTCAGCTTTAGGTGTAATTTCTAAATAGAATGCTGTCTATCAAGAAGTCGAAAAAACCGTTTAGCAGCATGATGCACTGTAAAATATAGATATTCGAATGAACGAGGAGTGAATCAATGAGTAAACAATTAGTTTTAGTGAGTCATGGACTTTTCTGTGAAGAATTAAAAAAGAGTACCGAAATGATCATGGGGCCGCAGGAAAGCATTCATACAGTCAGTTTGCTTCCTTCAGAATCGGCGGAAGATTTCCGCGTAAAATTCGAAGCAGCGATAGCGAATTTAGATGATTTTGTTGTGTTAGCTGATCTGATGGGAGGAACGCCTTGTAATGTAGTCTCGCGGATGATTCTTGAAGGACAAGCCATTGATCTATATGCAGGTATGAACATGCCAATGGTGATCGATTTCATTAATAGTGAATTGATTGGTACAGAGCTTGCCTTGGTTGAATCTGCGACAAGCAACATTTGTCACGTGAATGAACGTATCACCGGTGCTGACGATGATGAAGATGAATAATCGTCTATAGAAGATGATTAAGCCAGAGAAATAATTCTCTGGCTTTTTTTGCGAGTTCAGTTTTCGTAGGAAAAGATTTTTCTGCAAATTACTGAGTAAGCAGTTAAGTTGGATTGTATGTGTAGTGAAAATAGGACTCCTTCATAAAAGCTAGCTGTCTGTAATAGCTTCTTTCTAATATGGTATGATTTAGAGGAGGATAAAAGAAAGAATAGGAGACTAAAGTGGATTTCAACGAGAAACTAAAACAATTACGTCAAAATAAACAATGGACGCAAGAAGAATTAGCGGAGAAGCTGTTTATCTCACGAACGGCCGTCTCCAAATGGGAATCAGGCCGTGGCTTTCCCAGTATTGATTCCTTAAAAGCCATTTCGCAAGTTTTTGATATTTCTATCGATGAGTTGCTATCCAATAGCGAACTGCTGTCAATTGCAGAAAGTGAGCAGCAACAGCAGCGGAAAAACTTTCAACATTTGCTTTTAGGTATTTCGGATTGCATGGTTGGCTTATTAATTGTTCTGCCGATTTTTGGTCAAGCACAAGGGGACCATATTGCGTTTGTCTCTTTGTGGCAACTTTCGCAGGAGACGATTATCTTCAAGCTTATTATTTTTTCTTTCGTTATTTTAACAATGCTTTTCGGCATTTTTGAGCTCGTTTTTTCCAATCGAGAAGAACGAATCATTGGATCAATTTCTTTGATTTTATCGTTGTTCGTTGTACTGCTTTTCATCATGACTAGGCATCCATATCCGGCAACGTATGTGTTAATGCTTTTGGCAGTGAAGGGGATTTCCTTATTAAATAGCCGTTGATACGCATCGTCACCTTAAGGTGACGGTGCGCTTCTTTTTGTTTCTGGCAGCCTCTGATACGTTTTATTTGGATAGCTTCCAAATAATTGTTAGGAGAGAATCAGCCATATGAAAATAGCAAAGAAGCAATTAGGAATAGCCATAGGATTATTGATCGTCTTTATTTTATACACGATTTGTTTAATCAACATTGATGTACAAAAAATAGGTCCACATTATTCAGAGGTAGGCTTTGCGACACTGAATCAATCACTATATAATAAAATTGGGACCAATGCCTTTTGGTGTCAAGTGACAGAAGTTTTAGGGATTTTTCCATTAATTATGGTGGGGTATTTTGCATTGCGAGGAGTTTTCCAATTGTATACCCGAAAGAAGCTCTTACTAGTGGACAAGGAAATTCTTGCGCTAGGATTTCTTTATGCTGGAGTCGCCGCTTGCTATGTTCTTTTTGAAAAAGTCATCATTAATTATCGACCGATTTTAGAGGATGGACAGCTAGAAGCATCCTATCCGTCAAGTCATACTTTTCTAGCGATTACAGTTCTGCTGTCAGCTTTTTATGTGTTAAGAAAGGAAACAGGAATGGTCAAAGCAATCATCGCCTATCTGAGTTTGGTGGTCATGCTTGTGCTGGTTATCGGACGCTTTTTGTCTGGATCACATTGGGGAACCGATATTTTTGGCGGAGTTTTATTAGGCCTAACGCTTGTCAGCTTCTACCTCGCAGGACTGAAAGCAGTTCTAAACACAAAAAAAGAACGTTGAGAAATCAACGTTCTTAGAAGAGCCACCTGTCGGGCTTGAACCGACGACCTCTTCCTTACCATGGAAACGCTCTACCAGCTGAGCTAAGGCGGCATAGTTATTTAACACAAGATATAGAATAGCGAAGTAACGGTTATTTGTCAACTGCTTGGACAGAAAAATTTCTAATAGTTGTTCTTCTAAAATTCTTATTTACAACAAAGTCGCCGCTATGAACCAGCGACGACTTTGTTGTATAGATGAGCGACGATATCACTATAGCCTTTTGGTTGCGTCCAAACGTTTGACAACAGGATAATCCCGTTTTGGCCATCTTTTGAGAAATCGACGACTGTCTCGAACCGTGCTTTTACGCCACGTGTGTGGTACTTATTCTTCATGTTATAAATTCCGCTGGCATATTCTTCACCTGGATAAGTATGCCATAATTCCGTGCGCTCTTGACTCGTAAGATATTGGTCCTTATATAACGAGTAGAAATAAGTGTATAAATCTTCCGCCGACATAAATATGTTTCCGGTACCTAATTCATCCGCATAAGAAGATACGGTTGTGGGAGCATAGACTGGGCCGTTTGCGTCTTGTAAATAAGAGAGTGCTTGTTCCTTACTTGTTTCTGAATAAAAACTAGTTTCTTTTAACTTCATAGGATCTTTCAACAGTTTATCAAACAAGCTATTATAATCAGTTTGATAAACTTTTTCCAAAATACCAGCTAGTAGAACGTAATTAACAGGTTGATAGGAATAACCAGCATTTGGTGTGACAGTAGTTTGACGAATCGTCTCCGCCAAAATTTGTTTAGTATCCGTCGTATTTAATGCTGAAATTTTCTTTTCATCAATGCGTAAGCCAGAGCTCATATTCAGCATATCCTTGATAGAAATATTTTCGCTGTTAGAAATTTGTGGATAGAAGGCACTGAGTTTTTGATCCAAGAACAGTTTGCCAGATTTAACAGCCTGCATAATTAAATAAGCAGTTTGTCCTTTTTGAACTGAGCCGATACAGTATTGTGTATTCACTGTATTACGGATCCTTTTTGCCTGATCTTTCCAGCCATAAGCTTTATTCAAAATTACCTGTCCATGTTGAAACACCAAAACAGTTCCACTAAAGTTTTTTTCTAATAGCGTCTGTTCGATGCTAGCAGATGTGGCATTTCTTGGTTCAATTAGTCGTTGATTCATTGAACCAGTAAATAAATTTGGTAATTTGTTTGTTTTAGTTGATGAGGCTTGTTCTACTGAAAGGTGTTCATGATGGCTGTATTTAAAATAAAGCTCTCCTGCTGATAGGATGAGTAGTAGTAAAAGCAAAAAAGTCTTGTTCAATTTATTGTGATTGTTGTGTTTTCTTTTTCGATGCTTGTATCTTGGCATAATAGATCCCCTAATCCTATCTAAAATCGTTCTATTTTTTTAAAATTGTGATTGCATGATGAAATAAAAATTGATATTATAGTGAAGTATTCTTCCGGCATAGCTCAGTTGGTAGTAGCGCATGACTGTTAATCATGATGTCGTAGGTTCGAGTCCTACTGCCGGAGTTCTTAGAGATGATCAAAAGATCATCTCTATTTTTTTACACTTAAAAATTGAATTTTATGTGAATAAAAAGCTTAATTATAAAAAAAATATTGATAAAAGCATGACCTTTTTTTAAAACTAGCGCACCTCCTTTGAACCAAAGGAGAATCCTCGTTATACTGATAGTGAGGGGGGATTCAATGGAGAAACGCGATGCCTATTTTGACAACGCAAAACTTTTCTTGATGATTTTAGTTGTATTTGGTCACTTTTTACAACCATTTGCCAACGATCATCCTCTATATAATGATCTGTACTATTTTATTTTTACGTTTCATATGCCAGCGTTCATCCTTATTTCAGGTTTTTTTGCTAAAAGCGGGCCAAAACCAATTAAAAGTCTGATAAAAAAACTATTGCTTCCATACATTTTTTTCCAACTGTTGTATTCGGGCTATTACACGCTGATTGGCCTACAGGATTCCTTTAGTCTTGACCTAGGAATTCCGCAGTGGTCACTCTGGTTTTTATTGAGCTTATTTTGCTGGAATGTGCTTTTACATTTGACGAACAAATTTGCAGTAAAGCAGGTTTTGATCGCTAGTGTGCTTGTGGCATTGCTTGTGGGTTATTTTCCGATTTTTGATCGTTATTTAGCGATTCAACGAACGTTGACGTTTTTCCCTTATTTCATGGTAGGCTATGTGATTCCGAAGAATTGGGTCGAAAAGCTGAAAACGTATCCGAGAAAATGGATGGCCTTACTGCTATTTAGCGGATTGTTTCTATTTATTCAAGGGAATGATTTGATCAATAAGTATTGGGTCTTTGGTTCAAAGCCTTATGAAGATTATCTCAATCAACCGTTACTGGGTGGTCCTCAACGATTGATCTTTTTTATAGCCGGGTTAATCGGAATCGTTGCTTTCTTGATTATCGTACCCAAAGAACGTCACTTTTTCTCCAATTGGGGGAAAAATACGTTGACGGTGTATTTGCTCCATGGTTTTTTAGTGAAAGGCTTGAGAGCCCTGGAACTTGATTTCGAAATTAGTTCAGTGGAAGTTCTTTTATTATTTATCGGGAGTATGCTGCTGACGGTGATGCTATCAAGTAAGCGAGTTGGTCAGTGGATCAGTAAAGGAAAGCGGGTCTTACAGCCAAGTTTGTAAACTAATTGTCTCTTTGCCTCATTAAGCGTAAAATGAGGGGCAAGGAGGCGTTTTTTTATGGCAAAAATTACGGATGAACGAACCCAAGCTTTTCGAAAAGCTTTTGAACAAAATGCTAAACAAGTCGCATTGCAACGAGGTGTAGTAAAAAATGGTATTCGAGCCTCTGCGGAAAATATTCAGACGCATGTGGAAAATACACCAGTTTTTTCTATTGATCTGGCAACCGGGAAAGTCGCCAATCAAAAACAATCTGGGCGTTGCTGGATGTTCGCGGCGTTAAATACGTTTCGTCATAAACTGTTAACGACATTTCAGTTAAAGGATTTTGAGCTTTCACAAAACTATACCTTCTTTTGGGATAAGTACGAAAAGGCAAATTACTTCTATGAGAATATTTTGAATACAGCTGAACAGCCAGCAACGAGTCGTGAAGTGGCCTTTTTGTTGCAAACACCGCAGCAAGATGGTGGGCAATGGGATATGATTGTGTCTCTTTTCCAAAAATATGGGGTCGTACCGAAAAGTGTCATGCCCGAAAGCAGCAACAGCTCTAACTCCCGCGATCTAAATAATTATCTAAATAAATTATTGCGTAAGCATGCCGTTTTGCTTCGTCAAATGGTGGCAGAGGAAGCAACAGACGAGGAAATTCAAGCGAATCGTGAAGCCATGCTTCAGGAGGTCTACAATCTTTTGGCGATTTCATTAGGTACGCCGCCAACGGAGTTTGATTTCGAATATCGTGATGAGGAAAAAAATTACCATTTGGATCAAAGGTTAACGCCCCAAAGTTTTTATGCTAAATATGTCGGTGTAGATCTGGATGAATACGTCAGTATCATTAATGCACCAACTGAGGATAAGCCTTTCATGAAATCTTACACAGTTGATATGTTGGGTAATGTAGTCGACGGTAAACAGGTAAAATACTTGAATCTTGAAATGGATGATTTCAAAGCTTTAGCGGTAAAACAATTGGAACAAGGCGAATCTGTTTGGTTCGGCTGTGATGTTGGTCAATCCTCCACCCGCGACAGCGGAATCATGGCCTTAGATGCCTATGATGTCGAGGATTTATTTGATGTCGATTTGACCATGACAAAAGCCGAACGTTTAGACTATGGTGAAAGTCTGATGACTCATGCAATGGTTTTGACCGGTGTTGACTTGATTGATGGTCAGGCAAAAAAATGGAAAGTCGAAAACAGTTGGGGTGAAAAAGTCGGTGATAAAGGATTCTTCGTGATGAGTGATGCATGGATGGATGAATACACGTATCAAATCGTCGTTCGCAAAGAATTTTTAACATCAGAGCAACTAGCGGCTTTTGAGGCAGAACCAATTGTTTTAGCTCCTTGGGATCCAATGGGCGCATTAGCGTAATAAAGAACTGGGACAGCTAGGGTTGTCTCAGTTTTTTATTATAAAGAAAGTATCAAATTTTCAAATGAATAACTTACGTTACAGCAGATAGATCCATATCCGGCTTCACGAATGAGCTTTTCTAAGCAAGCTACCCATACAGTTACTGCAAAACACCATTAAGCAGAACTAGCATATCGGCAAGAAGCAAAAATATTTCGAAATTTGAGAAGCACCAAGTAGCTACCAATTAGTGCTCAAAAGCTGAACAAGTTCACGCAGCCTTGCTTCATTTATTAAGAAGAATCATATTTACAATCCGGAGTTTGTTTATTATAGAAAAAGCGTTTTCTTTTTGGATATGCTATACTTTTAACAAAAAGAATGTTCATTCAACAAACGTAAAATAAGAAGGTAACAATTTGGTTGAATGTGTCACAACATTCAGAGAATGAAGAAGGAGGTTGGGTGGATGCCTAAACATTTAGCCGTTCGGCATGCTGAAAATATGCGGGAATTGGGTGGTTATAAAACAAAAGATGGACGGAGGATTGCTCCTCAGAAACTGATTCGTTCTGCGGGGATTAATCACATTGACGCGAAGGATAAAGAATATTTAAGTGGCTATGGGATTAAAAAAGTCGTTGATTTTCGTTCAATTGAGGAACGTGATTCTCAGCCGGACCAAGACATTCCTGAAGCTCAAAACATTTTTTTACCGATTTTTCCTATTGAAGAGACGAAGACAGCCTCAGCTTCACCGAAGAAAATGATGCGGCGGATGCAGAACGGGGAAGATGCGCATAAGCAAATGGTCGAAGTCTATGAACATTTTGTAACAGATGATCATGTACGTGGCCAATACCGTAAGTTTTTTGATTTGGTGTTAGATAACGCCGGTGAGAAAGAGAGCCTATTGTTTCATTGTACTGCGGGGAAAGATCGAACTGGGTTTGCCGCAATGCTTTTACTAAGTTGCTTAGGGGTTAATCAAACAACCATCACAAAAGATTATCTAGCAACGAACCGCTATTTAAAAAAAGCTGTTGAAGAAATGTATCAGAAAGCGAAGCAAGCGGGGGTGCCAACGGCTTCATTAAATGGTATTGAAGACATGATGAGTGCTAAAAAAGAATACTTGCAGACGAGTTTCCACTTGATTAAAGAACATTATGGAACGACGATGAATTTTATTCATGAAGGAATCGGTGTAACTGATCAAGAAATTAAAGACTTGAAGAAAATTTACTTGTTGTAAGGGGTTGATGAGATGGAGGAATTGCTAAACTATTTACAATTACAATCGAAGGCAGTGCCAATTGGCGGAGGAGATATCAATCAAGCGTTTCGAGTAACAGATGGAAAACAGGATTATTTTCTAAAGTACCATCCAAAAATGTCAGCGGATTTTTTTCAAGCTGAAGTTGGTGGATTATCCGAGTTAGGCAAGTTTGTTCGTGTACCTAAAGTTATCCAGAACGGGACTTACATGGAAGGTGCTTTTATTTTGATGGAGTGGATTGAACCGGGAGAAGGAGACCAAAAAGATTTAGCACATGAGTTGAGTAAGATTCATCGGGTAAAAGCAGATTATTTTGGTTATAAAAAAAATAATTTTATCGGGGTTCTTCCACAAATTAATAAATTCTCACATGACTGGTGGGACTTCTATTTTACCTATCGTTTGGAGATTCAAATTGAAATTGCTAAAGGACGAAATCACTGGACAGCAAGACGAGAAAAAAATTATCAGTTATTTAAAGAGTGGGTTTATCAAAAATGGGGTACAATGTCTTTTGAACCAACTTTGCTACACGGTGATTTTTGGAGTGGCAATACGTTTTTTGATACACAAGGTCAACCTGTATTTATTGACCCAGTAGTATCTTATGGACATCGGGAAGTAGATCTTGCCATGTCCCAACTTTTTGGCGGTTTTCGTCAAGAATTCATCGATAGCTATCAAGAAATTTTACCGATGCGAACAGGTTGGGAAGAACGACTAACGATCTATCAGCTTTACTATTTACTCGTTCATCTTAATACCTTTGGTGAGAGTTACGGAGATGCGGTGGATCGTGTCTTAGCTTTAGGAGGAAAGTAATTGGGAAAAAGATACACCTTGAGTCATGAGGTTGCTTATTATGAGTGCGATATCAATCAAAACATGACTTTTCCAGCTTTATTAAGTGTCGCTATCAAAGCGTCATCTGATCAAAGTGATCAATTGGAGCGGGGAACAGAATATATTAATACATTGGGAATTACTTGGGTAATTACTCAAACAGAAATAAGCATTACTCGTTTACCAAAAGTTGGCGAGAAGATCACGGTCGTGACCGAGCCGACAGCATTCAATCGCTATTTCTGTTACCGTAGCTTTTGGGTTTACGATGCGGAGGAAACCGAGTTATTGAAGATTGACATGTCTTTTGTGTTGATGGATGTTGAAAATCGTAAAATGAGTAGTGTAGATGCGAAGCTCATGGCTCCTTATGAATCGCCTCAGGTTAAAAAGATTCATCGCTGGCCCAAAATTGAAAAAGTTGAAGGTGAACAGCATCAATTGTATCATGTTCGTTACTACGATCTGGACAGTAATCATCATGTCAACAATGCCATGTATTTTAACTGGCTGATCGATGTGCTAGGTTATGACTTTATGACACAGCATGAACCGACCTACGTCAATGTAAAATTTGATAAAGAAGTCTTGTACGGAAACGATATCGAAAGCTTTTATGAAATTATTGAGGGAGAAGAAGTCAAAACCCGACATGAAATTCGTCTTGGCGACCAGCTTGCCTGCGAAGCAAATATCTTATGGCAAAAAAGAAGCTGAATCGGAAATTTTTCGATTCAACTTCTTTTTTATCGTATTGCTTAGTTGCTAATTTTAACGAACCATCAGTTTGGTTCAAGTCAAATTATTCTTCCATAAATTGCGTCAATTCTTCTTTTGAGAGCTTGGCGTTCAACGCGATTAATAATTTTAATCGGGCCTTTTGACTGTTGATCCCATTGCAGAAAATTACGCCATGCTGGGCTAATTCGACACCACCACCATGATAATCATAGACCGGTTCAGCGATCCCGTTGAAACAGCGAGAGACTAATACGATGGGCAGTCCTTTTTCCAATAAATGATAGACTGGCGGTAAGGTTTGCGGGGGCAAGTTGCCTGCACCTAATGCTTCGATTACAAGACCATCAACAGAAATAGCGTGATCTAAAATTTGAAAGAAATCTCCCTGCATCCCGGCAAAAACTTTTACGATTGGGATCATTGCATCAAAACTATCAATGTCATAGCGAGTTGTCTTAGGTAGTTCTTGTTTAAAAAGAATCTTTGATTTAGTGACTAAACCTATAGGTCCCAGTGTCGGTGTTCTAAACGTTGCTACATTGGTTGTATGTGTTTTTGTCACATAGCGTGCACTATGAACTTCGTCGTTCATGACAACTAGCACACCTTTATTGACCGCACTTTCCGAAGCTGCAACACGAATCGCACACTCAAAGTTATAGAGACCATCGCTCCCAAGCTCATTGATCGAACGCATCGCACCAGTTAAGATGATCGGCATTAAGTCACCGATGGTTATCTCTAGAAAATAGGCGGTTTCTTCTAGCGTATCTGTTCCATGGGTGATAACGACACTATCAATTCCTTCTTGTTTTGCGGCTTTGATCCGTTCTTTTAGCTGGAACATTGTCTCTAGGGTTATATGAGGAGAAGGCAAATTAGAAAAATCCTCTACAATCAGTTCGATGTCAGCGGGCAATCGTAATTCTTGCCCTGCTGCCAATAAAGGGTTTTCCTTATCGGGACGCACTGCACCGTCAGCATCTTGACTCATTGAGATCGTTCCACCTGTATGTAAAATCAAAATCCGTTTCATTTTCATTACTCCATTCATTATTCGCGCATTGCAATCATTTTTTTGCTATGCTTATTGTATACTATGAAGCAAAAGGAGGCTAGGATACTATGATTCGAATTGGATTAACTTCTTTTAATGAACACAGTAGTTTGACTGGGAAAAAAACCTCCTCTTTGTATGAATATGCCGGTTATTTACCCTTAGTGGAGCTGGATACAAACTATTATGGGATTACTAGCAAAAAATCTGTGGAGAACTGGCTTACTCAAGTTCCAGAGGATTTTCGCTTTGTGGTCAAACTATACGCAGGATTTACAGGACAAGCAAAATGGCAAGAGCATTACTCATCTATGACTGCGATGCAAGAGCATTTTTTGGATACTTTGCAGCCGATGATCGATAGTGGAAAATTATTTTGCTTTTTAGCGCAATTTCCGGCACAATTTAAATGTACGAAAGAAAACGTTGCTTATTTAGAAACCTTGCGGGAACTATTCAATGCTTTGCCTGTGGCGATTGAATTGCGAGACTACAGCTGGTATGGCAAAGAGTTTATGGAAAAGACTCATCAATTAATGAAAACATTGAATTTTAGTTTGGTGATGGTTGATGAACCGCAACTACCGGATACTGTACCTTTGGATACAACGGTAACCAACTCCAATTTCAGCTTATTCCGTTTCCATGGCAGAAACCAAGCCTATTGGAATGATCGCACAGGTGACTGGCGGAAAAAACGTACACTATACCGTTATAATGACGCAGAGCTGAAGCTTTTAGGGGAAAAAATTCAGCATGTAGCAAAGGAAACTGCGGAAGTTGGCGTAATATTCAATAATAATTCTGGTGGAGACGCCGCGGATAATGCGCTCCAGTTGAAAAAGATTTTGGGTTTGGATTATGAAGGATTGAATCCAAGCCAAATCGATTTATTTTAAAATGAGGGAGAACCATGATAAAAGCCATTTTTTTTGATATTGATGGAACCTTGATCACAAGTGATTCAAAAGTGCTGGATAGTACACGCGAAGCAATTCGCTTAGCTCAAAGTCAAGGGATTCTTTGCGGCGTTGCGACGGGGCGGGGACCAGTGAGAATTGATGAACGAATTGAACAACTTCCTTTAGATGTCTTCGTGATGTATAACGGACAATTAGTCTACACTAGAGAAAAAGATATTTATCAGCGTCCATTTTCTGCGGAGACCTTGCAACGAATTGTCAATTTTGCAGACGATGAACATCGACAGATTATGTTTGGCGGACGTCACCGAATGGACGGCAGTCACTTAATGAAATGGTCACAGAATTCTTTACTGAAGAAAATTGCCAGTTGGATGCCGAAATGGTTTCCTGTTAGGCCAACCCGCAGATTGTTGCAGTCCTTCAGTCCAAATCGCCAAAAAGGCCGTTATAAAAAATTAACGATTTTACAGGAGCCAATTTATCAATGTGTGCTTTTTAGCGCAGAAAATGAGGCACAACGTTTACAAGAATTACTGCCGGATTGTTCGTTTCAGCGGTCGAACCCATACTCTGTCGATATTGTTCCTAAAAATGGCTCAAAGTATCGCGGTATTTTGGAGTTTATAAAAGCTGCTGAGATTGCTCCAGAAGAGGTGATGGTTTTTGGCGATCACTATAACGATATCGAAATGATTCAAAAATTCGGGATCGGAGTAGCAATGGGTAACGGACTAGATGAGGTAAAAGAACAAGCGGATTATGTTACCGCAACAAATGAAAATGATGGCATTTATCAAGCCATGAAGCATTTCAATATCATTTAAAGAGGGATAAGTATGTCAAAAGAACCATATCAAATGGCAAGAGCGTTTCACGAAACTTTCGCACCGACACCACCGAACGCACCAAAAGCATTTTCAAAAGAACGGGGGAGCTTTCGCGCAGGTTTTAAAGCGGAGGAAATCGTCGAATTTCTATATGGAGTAGCTGAAGGGGATGAAGCGGAGTTCAAGGAATTGGTGGAGAGACTCCATGAAAGTGTGGATCAGGCGAAGGAAAAAGTTCTGGCAAAAGCCGAAACGGTGGAGGATCCGTTAATTGCCGAAGTGGATGCTTTGACGGATTTACTTTATTTTACGTATGGTTCATTTGCGCTGATCGGTGTTGATCCTCAGCCAATTTTTGAGATTGTCCATCGAGCGAATATGGGAAAACTCTTTCCTGATGGGAAGCCGCGCTACCATCCGGTGACGAACAAAGTGATGAAGCCGGAGGATTGGCAGCAAAAATACGCGCCTGAACCATTGATCAAAGAAGAAATAGACAGACAAAAAGGAAAAGTGAAATGCACCCTGTCAAGTAGACAGCTAAAAAACAAAAATAATGCTATTCAGGAATCGAGTCCTTCGATTCCTGTTTTTTTATGCGGCTTGCTTTCTAAACTCGTTTGGCGAAAGCTCGTTCAACGCTTCGGAATAGCGATAGTTATTGTAGTAACGCATATAACTACTAACAGATTTCTTTAGTTCATCAAAATTTTGATAGCTTTCTTGATAAAATTTCTCTTCTTTAAATGTGCCCCAAAAGTGTTCGATCGGTTGATTATCCAGACAGCGACCAACTCGGGACATGCTTTTGGTGAACCTATAGTTCGTTTCGAGTGCTTTATAGTCATAAGAGGTATATTGAAACCCACGATCACTATGAAGCAGCGGTTTGACGCCAGGATTCTTGCGCATGGCTTTTTTAACAGTAGTCATGACAAGGAGGTTATTATTGGAATGATCGAGCTCCCAAGAAACGATCGAGTGATCATAAAGATCGATGATGGCACTCAAATACGCCTTTCGACCGTTACCGTATCTCAATTCAGTAATATCCGTACACCATTTTTGATTGGGCTTCTCAGCGGTAAACTTCCGGTTTAATACATTTTCTGCGACGTGTGCTTCTGTTGCTTTTACATAGGTCGGACGCTTTTTCTTGATCACTGCTTTGATCCCAAGTGCTTTCATTAAACGGTAATAACGTTTCCGAGAATAGCGCTTCTTAAGTTTTATGTTGAGTTGCATTCGAATTTGTCGATAGCCGATCGCGCCTTTCTTACTGTCGTATTTCTTTTTAATTTCTTTGGCTAGTTTTCGATTCTCAAGTTCTTTCTTGGAGGGTTTCCACTTTAACCATTTATAGTAAGAGGAGCGTGCGACCCCAGCTAATCGACAGAGTTGCGTGATTGAATAATGCTTTTCTTCATGCAATTCAGAAATGGCTTGGTAGAGTTCAACGTTTCTCACTAATGTGAGGGTCGGTTTCGCCGCTGAATCTCTTGTAACTTTTTTGCGAAGTCATTCTCCATTTCTAAATGCCTGTTTCGTGCTTCTAGTTCTTTTACTCGTAATTTCAGCCGTTCTTCTTCGGTTAAGAACTCGCTTGATCTGTTTCGTCCACGGTTATCTTTTAGTGCTTCTTCTCCGTGTTGTTGGTATTTTTTTACCCAAGAATAGACTTGTTGGTATGAAACATCATATTTTTCAATCGCTTGCGTGTAATTCAGCTCGTTAGCGATTGTATATTGAGCGATCTCGATACGCTCTTGATAGGTGGTTTTACGTCCTTTTTTCATGGTTTTGGGTACACAGCCTTTACTGGTAGATTTTGTCGGTTCCCCAGTAGTATAACGTGAAATCCAGTTTCTTAACACAGAAGTCGAAGAAATTTGAAAGAACATTGTGGCTTCTAAAACGGACATCTTCTTATTAATGACAGCCAAAACAGCGGCTTGTTTCAGTGCCTGATCATATCGTTTCCATGTGTTTGATTCTTTCAGCCCTTCTAGACCACCATCCTTATATTTGCGAATCCAATCATTTATAGTTTTCCATGAAAGGGAATGTTTCTTAGCGATACTGTTCATACTACGACGGTCATCTATTACCTCTGAAATGACATAATACTTTTCTTCTGGAGAATAAAGACTTCTCTTAGACATACAAAAACTCCCTATAAAGTAGATTTGGAATTTTTGTTTTTCCTTGTCTACTTTATAGGGAGCATATCAAAGCCAAAAAGTAACGGCTTTTCCTTTTTTTTAATCAAAAAATGTGTAATATAGTGAACGCACAGCTAAACGCTCTTGTTCGCTGCGAATAGCAAAGATAATACTGCGTTCATCGGCACCTTGAGAGATCATCCGCAGATTGACATTTTTTCGAGCCAGAGCAGCGGTGCTGTCAGAAGTTGTCCCTGGACGTTCACGCATGCCTTCACCAACCAGGGCGACTACGGACAGTCCATGCTCGATCGATAGCTGATCCGGTTGAATTTTTTCTTCGATCTGCTTCATCAACTCAGCTTCGATATCACGGGTCAATTGGCGTTCTCTCAAAATAATCGAGATATCGTCAATTCCAGATGGCATATGTTCAAAACAGATATTCAAATTCTCTAGTATTTGTAGGATACGACGTACAATTCCGACTTCTCGGTTTAGTAAGTATTTTCCAACCGTAATGCCACAGAAACCACCGTCACTGGCAACCCCAACCACCTCATTACGGTTTTCATTTTCAAAGGATTTCTTGATTAATGTTCCTTGGCATTCAGGATTGTTGGTGTTTTTAATAATTACGGGAATTTGTGCTTTAAAAGCGGGCATCAGAGCTTCGTCGTGAAAAACAGTAAAGCCGGCATACGTCAACTCACGAATCTCACGATAGGTAGCATATTCAATCAGCTCAGGATCATGGATATATTTTGGACTGGCCGCAAAGATACCATCTACATCCGTAAAGTTTTCGTAAAGATCGACCTTCAAGCCGGCTGCAACAATTGAGCCGGTAATATCTGATCCGCCTCGAGAAAAAGTACAGAGGTGTCCATCTGTCGTGTAGCCAAAGAATCCTGGGATAATCAGGATGTCTTCAGACTCGCGCCATTGATAGATTTTTTCATAGGATTCCTCAAGAATACGGGCGTTTTGCGGTTCATTTGAAACGGTGATGCCCAATTCTTTTGGATTAATATAGCGCGCATTAACACCGCTTTTTTGGAAACAAGCTGCGACTAATTGCGCATTCAAATTTTCTCCACTAGCTAGGAAACTGTCTAAGGCATAGGGATCGGTTTCATCAAACTTTTCTTGTAATTGCCTTAATTCAGTACTAAACGTATGTTCAATGTCTTCATCGACCTGAAATTCCGCCGCGATCTCGGTATAACGTGCGACGATTTCACGAATCAATTCGTCAGTATCGTGTTTGTAAACCACAGCATTATAAAATTGAATCAATAAGTCGGTGACTTTTTTGTCTTTATTGGTTCGCTTTCCTGGAGCAGAAACCACCACGAAACGACGACCTGGGTCATCCGTAACGATCGATAAGACTTTTTTTAGTTGTTCAGCTGAAGCTACGGAGCTTCCGCCAAATTTGATCACTTTCACTTTAATCACCTCTTATTTTAATGTGGCTTTAATATTATCTGAAAAGCGCTACAATTTCAAGGGGATTTGGCGCTTTCTCAAACAGAAAATTTAATAAAATTACACTTTTCTTAAATTTATTGCAATTGAAGCGGTCCGTAAAAAATGCTAGTATGAGGAGTGACTGTGCGATAAACATTTCTAAAGTGATTTCAAAACTAGCTAGTGAAGAGAAAAGTCTTTTGTGTTATAATCTACGTTAGATGTTTTCGCCAAAAAACAGAGAATAATGAACCATTAAATAAACTGAATCTGGATAGTTGAAAGGAAAATCATACATGGGAAGTAATGTAATCATAGGGATCGTTATCGGCTTGGTCATTCTGGCTGCCGTTTTATACTTGATTGGTTATCTGATGAAGAAAAAAAATCAAGAACGCTTAAAAGAACTTGATAAAAGGAAAGAAGCGTTATTCGATCTTCCTGTCGTGGAGGAAGTCGATGAAGTGAAAAAAATGCACCTTGTCGGCCAAAGTCAAAATACTTTCCGTGAATGGAATCAAAAGTGGACCGATGTTTCAACGAAGTCGTTTGCTGAACTTGAAAGTCAAATCTTTGAAGTTGAAAGTCAAAATGAAACCTTCCGTTTCATGAAAGGCAAATCAGCGATCGAAAGTGCGGAGCGCACGATGACTGAGATGGAAGAAGAAGTTGAAGGAATTCGGACTGGTTTGAAAGAATTACGTGAAACAGAAGAACGTAATTCATTAGCCGTTCAACAAGCATTGGATGTTTTTGAAGAATTGAAAAAGGATTTGAAGGAAAAGAAAGACAGCTTCGGTCCTGCTTTACCTGAGATTCAAAAACAGGTAAAAAATGTGGAAATCGAATTCACCCAGTTCGTTACCTTGAATACTTCAGGTGATCCAATTGAAGCTCGAGAAGTGCTGGATGATGCAGAGAAACACACGTATGAAGTGCAAGAAACAATGCAAAAGGTTCCGGCCATTTATGAAGATTTAGAAAAAACCTTCCCAGGTCAGATCGATGAGCTAGAAAAAACGTATAAGAAAATGATGGCTGACAACTTTGTTTTACCAGAGGATGATTTCGAGGAACGTCTGGATAAAGTCAAGAAGCATGTTGAACGCTCGTTAGAGGATCTAGAAAAAATTGAGCTGGGAACTGTGGAAACAGCGAACAAAGAAACAGCTGAATTGATCGATGATCTGTATGTTGTATTAGAAAAAGAATTCGAAGCGAAAAAATATGTTTTAACCAATCGTAAAACGATCGGTGAGTACATTACTCATGCCGCTCACAACAACCATCAACTAATGGTTGAGTTGGATCATACGTCTCAGAGTTATGCGTTGAACAACAACGAATTAGGGCGTGCCCGCGGATTCCAAACAGAAATTGAAGAGTTGGAACGTCGCAACCGCAATATGGAACCGCAAATTGATAAACATGAATTAGCTTATTCTGAGGTTCAAGTGTTTTATAAAGATGCCTTCAAAGTGCTAGATGATATCGAAACAAAACAAGTAGAGATTGATGATGACTTACACGATTTGCGTAAGGGGGAAAAAGAAGCCTCTGAAAAAATCGAGAAGTATGAATTCCGGTTGCGCAACTTAAAACGTTATGTAGAGCAACAACGTTTACCTGGGTTGCCTGGAGATTATTTAGAATTCTTCTTTGTAGCAACAGATCGTGTCGAAGAGCTAAGCAAAGCATTGAACAAGATTCGTATTAACATGCAGGATATCAATAAGTTAGTTAGCCTTTGTGATGAAGACATGGAATTATTAGATCAAAAGACCTATGATTTAGTTGATGCTGCAGCACTGACGGAGCAAATGATGCAATATGCAAACCGTTACCGTCATACCCATCCTGAGATCAAAAATGCGATTGAAAATAGCTTAGAGCTGTTTAACAAAGAGTATCGCTACCAAGATGCTTTGGATGAAATCGGTACGGCCCTTGAACGTGTCGAACCAGGTGCCTTTAAGCGGATTGAAGATTTCTATTTTAACAACCGAGATTTGGTATAAGCTGAGCGTAATCGCTCAGCTTTTTTTTATTTGAATAAGAGGAAAAAGACTTCTGGTATTAGAAAGAGCTTATGAATCTCTTCTTATTTGTAAGGATTACTTGAAGTGTTATGGCATTCTCGCTATAATAGGAAAGAATTTTTGAAGGAAGGTCGAAAAATGATTTATTTTGATAATAGTGCGACGACGGTAATTTATCCATCCGCACTTGATACATATGTAAAAACAAGTCAACGCATTATGGGGAATCCCTCTAGCCTGCATGACTTAGGCACACAAGCGAATCGTTTGTTGCAGCAGGCTCGAAAACAAACGGCAGAATTGTTGAATGTGAAAGCCAATGAAATCTTTTTTACCAGTGGCGGCACAGAAGGCGATAATTGGGTATTAAAAGGCACAGCAATTGCAAAACGAGCGTACGGAAACCATCTCATTATTTCTAGTGTTGAGCATCCAGCTGTTAGTCGAACGGCGGCACAATTAAAAGAACTTGGATGTGAAGTTAGTATCGCGCCGGTTGATCACAATGGGTTTGTAAAAGTCAATCAGCTTGCTGAATTGATTCGCCCTGAAACAATCTTGGTTTCCGTTATGGGTGTTAACAATGAAATGGGTGCAATTCAACCGATCGAAGCGATTAGCAAAGTGTTGGAAGACCATCCCACAATCCATTTCCACGTGGATGCGGTACAAGCGATCGGTAAAGTTGAGGAGGAAAAATGGCTGACACCGCGGGTTGATTTTGCTACTTTTTCTGCCCATAAATTTCACGGTCCTCGTGGAGTTGGTTTTATTTATTGGAAGGAAGGCAAGAAGCTGGCACCGTTGCTAAATGGCGGTGGACAAGAAAGCGGACAGCGAGCAACGACAGAAAATCTCCCCGCAATCGTAGCGATGAGTCGCGCACTACGTCTGCATCTGGATAAAAAAACCGAAAGACCCAATCACACAGCAGTTATTCGTCAATACTTAAAAGAAGCTTTGGCAAGCTATGAGAAGGTAACAATCTTCTCTGGCGATGAGAATTTTGCGCCGCATATTTTAACGTTTGGAATTAAAGGGATTCGTGGGGAAGTCTTGGTTCATGCCTTGGAAGAAAAACAAATTTTCGTGTCAACGACCAGCGCTTGCTCAAGTCGTAAAAAAGTCGATAGCTCGACATTACATGCCATGGGTGTTCCCCATGACGTCGCGACAACGGCAATTCGAGTTAGTTTAGATGAAGCCAATACTATGGCCGAAGCAGAGCAATTCATGGTGATATTCAACCATCTTTACGACAAATTTTCGAAGATCAATTAAGTACGCTTCATGTAAATAGTGATTATGGATGACAGCTGAAGCATTAAAAGTCAAAGAGAAACAAGTCAAGAACTGATACTATAACTAAGGAGAATGATCGTGCAATATACTGAAATTATGGTGCGCTACGGAGAGCTATCAACAAAGGGAAAGAACCGCCGCAGTTTTATTATGCGACTTGCACAAAATGTTCGCGGGGCGCTGGTAGAATTTCCAGCTTTGAAGATTCATGCCGATCGTGACCGAATGCATATTTTATTAAACGGGGAAGACAGCCGTTTGGTATTACCTAAATTAGAAAAGGTTTTTGGGATTCAAACCTTCTCGCCAAGTATTCGCGTAGAAAAAACACTCGATGATTTGAAGCAAATGACGCAGCAAATTATGCAAGAGATTTATACGGGAAAAGAAACCTTTAAGATTACCGCTAAGCGTAGTGACCATCATTTTGAATTAGATAGTCACGGTATCCAGCAGTATCTTGGGGATGCAGTAATGGATGTATGTCCGGATATTAAAGCACAAATGAAGCGTCCAGATATTAATTTGCGAGTAGAAATTCGCCGTGATGGGGCTTACCTTTCCTATGAAACGATCAAAGGAGCCGGTGGATTGCCGGTTGGGACCAGTGGTCGCGGGATGTTAATGTTGTCTGGTGGGATTGATTCCCCTGTAGCGGGTTATTTAGCGATGAAACGTGGGGTTGAACTTGAGGCCGTTCATTTTGCCAGTCCGCCTTACACTAGTGAACAAGCGCTGCAAAAGGCCAAGGATCTGACAGAAAAATTAACGCCCTATGTTGGGGGAATCCAATTTATCGAGGTCCCTTTTACTGAGATTCAAGAAGAGATTAAAGCCCACAGTCCACAAGGCTATTGGATGACATTAACTCGCCGGATGATGCTGCGATTAACAGATGCGATCCGCGAGATGCGTCATGGATTAGTCATTATTAATGGGGAATCACTGGGCCAAGTAGCCTCACAAACACTGCATAGTATGGTGGCCATCAATGAAGTAACGACTACACCAATTATCCGGCCGGTTGTAACAATGGATAAAACCGAAATCATCGAATTGGCAGAGAAGATCGATACTTTTGAATTAGCCATCCAACCGTTTGAGGATTGCTGTACAATCTTTGCACCACCTCAACCTAAGACACGACCAAAACTGGAGAAGGTTTTAGAGTTGGAGGAACGCTTCGATATTGAAGGATTAATGGCTCGCTGTTTAGCTGGATTGAAGATTGAGGAAATCACACCTGCCCGAACAGAAAAAACCGAAGAGTTCGCAGACTTTTTATAATAATTTTGAGCAAGAAGGTATACTTTCTTGCTCTTTTTCTTGCAAAAGATTGTTATTGCTTTTTTTACATGTTAAAATCATTTATGTGAAGTTGTTAACAAACAAATGCGTAAATCATTTTTTAAAGATAATATAGCATGCTAGAAACCAGAAGCTATGACTGAAATTTGCAATTAAAAGAGCAGTTTAGCAGAAGGATATACGGCGTGAGAATCAACCTAATTTTTGTCAAAAAATTATTACACTAAAACGAACAAGGATGTCAGTTCTGCTTTTCGCAGTATATATAGCTCAGAAGAAATAGAAAGCTATGTTTAAAGCAATCAAAAGAGCAGTTTAGCAGAAGGATATACGGCGTGAGAATCGACCTAATTTTTGTCAAAAAATTATTACACTAAAACGAACAAGGAGCAAGCACATGGAGCGGATCATTCAAAAACCCCAACTATCGAAAGCAACAACTAAGAGACTGTCTTTGTATTTACGTTGTTTGAAAGGCTTGGAAAAAAATGGTGTTACTCGCATTAAATCTTCCGAACTCAGTAAAATGACTCAGGTGGGATCGGCGACGATTCGGCGTGACTTTTCCCATTTTGGCGAGCTTGGTCGCAGTGGTTACGGCTACGATGTCAATGATCTGATTAAAGTTTTCAGTGATATGCTGGAGACAAAAGAAGAAAAACGGATCGCGTTGATTGGCTGCGGGAACTTAGGCCAAGCGCTGTTAAACAATAATTTTCGCCGCAATGAAAATTTGAATATCGTTTGTGCATTTGATAACGATCCGGAAAAAGTTGGGAAAGAACTTTGTGGATATCGTATCCATTCGATTGATGAAATGGATGAAGTATTGGCGGAAGAAAAGATCACCGTTGCCATCTCAACCGTTCCTAGTCAAAATGCTCAAGCAGCAATTGACCAAGTGGTTGCAAATGGAGTCACGGCCATTTTAAACTTTGCGCCAGATCCTTTAAAGGTGCCGGATAATGTTCATGTCCATTATATTGATTTAACCTCAGAATTGCAGACATTGATCTATTTTGATGGTCAGTAGGACTTTACAAGTTTCCCACTTCATTGTAGAATGAGTCAGACGATGATCAAGAGGAGTACATGAGTAACAAAGTCCTAGAGAGAAGATGCATGGCTGAAACATCTTCACTTTGACTTATGGAAGGTAGCTTGGGAGTTTTGCGATCTGAAAGAAGTAAGAGCGCACGGCACATGTCCGTTATAGCATGCTTGAGCGGCAGAGTCCTTCTCTGCAATTTAGGTGGTACCGCGTAATTTACGTCCTAGAACACAGTTGTGTTCTAGGATTTTTTTTCGTTGGTTCTGCTTTTCTCAGTTTATTGAAGAGACGAGTTCTAATTAGAAATAACATGGAACGGGACTGTTTAGTAGAATTGTATGCGCACGAAAAAGAGTACCAGTTGCTTTGACTAAAGAAGCTGTACCAGAAATCAATCTTTTAAAATAGGAGGAATTTATATGACTGAAAATTTACCAACAAAATTCAATCCGCAAGAAGTTGAAGCGGGTCGTTACCAGAAATGGTTAGACCAAGATTTATTTAAGCCCTCAGAAGATCAGCAAGCCAAACCTTATTCAATCGTTATTCCGCCCCCAAACGTAACTGGAAAACTGCATTTGGGACATGCTTGGGATACGACGTTGCAAGATATGATCATTCGTCAGAAACGGATGCAAGGCTTTGATACACTATGGCTTCCTGGGATGGACCATGCGGGTATCGCGACGCAAGCAAAAGTTGAAGAAAAATTAAGAGAACAAGGGATTTCACGTTATGATCTTGGTCGTGAAAAATTTGTTGATCAAGTTTGGGAATGGAAAGAAGAATACGCTGGACATATTCGTGAGCAGTGGGCGAAATTAGGCTTATCCCTTGATTATAGCCGTGAACGTTTTACTCTTGATGATGGCTTATCCGATGCAGTACGTAAGGTTTTTGTTTCGTTATACGAGAAAGATTTAATTTATCGTGGCGAATACATCATCAATTGGGATCCGCAAGCAAAAACGGCGTTGTCTGATATTGAAGTCATCCACAAGGATTTAGAAGGTGCTTTCTATCATGTTTCTTATCCGTTAAGTGACGGCAGCGGCGTGTTGGAGATTGCAACGACTCGTCCTGAAACGATGCTAGGAGATACAGCGATTGCTGTCCATCCTGATGATGAACGTTACCAAGACTTGGTTGGTAAGACAGTGATTTTACCATTAGTCGATAAAGAAATTCCGATTATTGCGGACAGCTATGTTGATCGTGAGTTTGGAACAGGGGCAGTGAAAATCACACCTGCTCATGACCCGAATGACTTTGAAGTCGGTAATCGTCATGATTTACCGCGAGTAAACGTGATGAATCCTGATGGCAGTATGAATGAGCTGGCTGGCAAATATGCGGGCATGGATCGTTTCGAAGCACGTAAAGCAATCGTTGCTGATTTGAAAGAAATCGGTCGTCTAATCAAAGTCGAAAAAATGGTTCACAGTGTTGGCCATTCAGAACGTACGGGTGTTGTTGTTGAACCACGTTTATCGACTCAATGGTTTGTTAAGATGGGGCCATTAGCTGATCAAGCAGTGAAAAATCAAAGCACGGATAACGCAGTAGATTTCTTCCCGCCTCGTTTTAACAATACCTTTATGACTTGGATGGAAAATGTGCATGACTGGGTTATTTCACGTCAACTATGGTGGGGACATCGTATTCCTGCTTGGTATCATAAAGAAACCGGCGAAATGTATGTTGGCATGGAAGCTCCTGCGGATAGCGAAAATTGGGAACAAGATCCGGATGTATTGGATACTTGGTTCAGTTCTGCGTTATGGCCGTTTTCTACGATGGGCTGGCCGGACGAAGCAAGTGAAGATTACAAACGCTACTTCCCAACCAGTACCTTAGTGACTGGTTACGATATCATTTTCTTCTGGGTGAGCCGGATGATTTTCCAAAGCTTGGAATTCACAGATGAACGTCCATTTAAAAATGTGTTGATCCACGGGTTGATTCGTGATGAACAAGGCCGCAAGATGAGTAAGTCTTTAGGCAACGGAATCGATCCAATGGACGTGATTGAGAAATATGGGGCTGACGCATTGCGCTGGTTCTTATCAACAGGCTCTGCACCAGGTCAAGATGTGCGCTTCAGTTATGAAAAAATGGATGCAGCTTGGAACTTTATCAATAAAATTTGGAATGCATCTCGTTTCGTAATTATGAACGTTGAAGGCTTTACCGCTGAAGATATTGATTTCTCTGGTGAGAAAACCGTGGCGGATCGTTGGATTCTAACTCGTTTGAATGAAACGGTTGAAAAAGTGACCAGCCTGTTTGATCAATTTGAATTTGGTGAAGCGGGACGTCAATTGTATAACTTCATGTGGGATGACTTCTGTGACTGGTATATCGAGATGAGTAAGGAAATTCTTTACGGTGAAGATGAAGAAGCCAAACAAACAACGAAGAGCATTTTGGTTTATGTACTTGATCAAACCTTACGTCTATTGCATCCAATTATGCCATTCGTGACAGAAGAAATTTGGGCGAAGATTCCGCATACAGGGGAATCATTAGTTGTTGCGGACTATCCGGTGGTTCATCCAGAATACGATGACAAAACAGCCGCAAAAGGTATGGAAGTTTTGAAGGAATTGATTCGTTCAGTTCGCAACATTCGGGCGGAAGTGAATACGCCACTTTCAAAACCGATTACTTTACTGATCAAAACGAACGATCAAAAAATCGATGAATTCTTAATTGAGAACACCAGCTATATCGAACGCTTCTGTAATCCAGAAGAATTGGTGATCGCAAGCGACATTACGGCACCTGACTTGGCGATGTCGGCTGTATTGACTGGCGCAGAAATTTACTTGCCATTAGCCGGTTTGATCAATATTGAAGAAGAAATCAAACGACTTGAAAAAGAATTGGCAAAATGGAACGGTGAAGTCAAACGTGTCCAAGGTAAATTAGCCAACGAACGCTTCGTGGCGAATGCGCCTGAAAACGTGGTTGCTGAAGAACGAGCAAAAGAGAAAGATTATTTAGAAAAACAAGCAGCGGTTCAAGAACGGATCGAAAGTCTGCGAACAATTTCTTAATTGATTAATGAGTTTGTGACAGAAACTACTTCTGGAACACCGTTTATTCAGAAAAAGGAACCATGACAAGACTTTTGTCAGGGTTCCTTTTTTGTTCAGTATACATGAATTTACAAAAATTAAAAGATTTCCTCAGCGCGTATCCATCTTTCTACAGTAAACTTTGCTATACTAGAGGCATGTAAAAAAAGAAATAAATGAGGCGAATACTATTGACGATAGAAGAAGCGATTGATTGGATTCACAGTCGAAAAAAATTTGGATCACGGCCGGGGTTAGATCGTATCCAAGCACTATTAACGAAAGTAAATAATCCAGAAAAAAAAGTCCCTGTGATTCATATTGCCGGAACGAATGGCAAAGGGTCGACTGTTGCTTATTTACGTAGCATGTTGATCGAAGCCGGGGTCACTGTAGGCAGTTTTACTTCGCCTTACATTGAAGAATTTAACGAACGAATCGCCATTGATGCGAAGCCAATCCCAGATAATCAGTTGATTCAATATGTAGAAAAATATCAGCCAATTGTTGCTGAACTTGATCAAGACCCAGCAATTAACGGGATCACGGAATTCGAGATATTGACGGCGATCATGCTTGACTATTTCGCGACAGAGCAAGTCGATGTTGCCGTCGTTGAAGTGGGCTTAGGTGGGTTACTGGATTCAACCAATGTCGTGGACCCCATTTTGACGGCCATCACGACGATTGGCTACGATCATATGGACGTTTTGGGAGATACCCTAAACGAGATTGCCGGACAGAAGGCTGGAATTATTAAAGAAAACATTCCTGTGGTAACGGGGAAAATCACCAAAGGACCGTTAATCGAAATCGTGGAAAAGGCAGCGAACGAGACAGCTAAGATGTATCGTTATGGCGAGGAATATCAAGTAGATTATTTGCGGCCAGATCCTACCTGGGGCGAGCTATTCAACTTTACAGATCAAGCTGGCAAGCTTGCATCACTGAAAGTTCCATTATTGGGACGCCATCAAGTAGAAAATGCGGGTGTGGCAATTGAGCTGTATCATCTCTATTGCGAACAAAAGGGCTTGCCATTTGAGGAAAAAACCATTCAAAAAGGATTATCGAAAGCGCAATGGCCTGCCCGAATGGAAAAAGTCAGCGAGGAACCATTGATCGTTATGGATGGGGCTCATAATGGGCATGCAATCAAACGTTTAGTCGAAAATGTAAAACGCGAATTTCGCGATTATACTATCAATATTCTTTTTTCAGCCTTAGAGACAAAGGATGTTGATCAGATGCTTGCGTTGCTTTCAGAAATTCCTAACGCACATATTTATCTGACCACATTTGAATATCCAAAAGCGTTGGATCTTAGTCGTTTTGACCATTTAGATAGCCGCTTTGAGGTCGTTTCATTATGGCAATTCGGTCTAGGAGAGTTATTAGAGGATATGGGCGCGGATGATTTATTATTAATTACGGGATCTTTGTACTTCGTTTCTGAAGTACGTCAATTATTATTAAACTTAGGAGGTACGAATGAAAAAAGTTAAGGGAATCATTTTCGACATGGATGGCTTACTGTTTGATACAGAATCGATTTACTGTGAAGCAAACTTAGTGGTCGCTGAGAAATACGGTCTGCCTTTCACGGAAGAAGTTTATGCCCGCTTTATTGGCATCTCAGATGAAGAGGTTTGGGCAGAGCTGCATGAAATGTATGCGGATCATGGTAAGGAGACGGTCCAGAAATTCATTGACGAGAGTTGGGGAATGGCTCATGATCGTTTTAAAACTGGCGAGGTTGATTTAAAACCAGGTGTCCATGAATTGCTGACTTATTTGGAGGAAAAAGAAATTCCACGAGTAGTAGCGTCTAGTAATGTACGTCCTATAATTGAGATTTTATTGGAGCATGCAGGTATCCGTGACAAATTTTCAGATATTATCTCAGCTGAAGATGTGAAATTCGCCAAACCTGATCCAGAGATTTTTGTAATCGCATCGAAACGTTTAGGACTAGCACCTGAAGAGTGCTTAGTCTTAGAGGACTCTAAAAATGGCATCTTAGCCGCAGAAGGGGCGGGGGTGCCAGTAGTGATGGTACCGGATATTCTACCGCCAACCAGCGAACTGGAAGGAAAAACCGAAGCTGTATTCTCTACCTTGCATGAGGTAATCGACTTTTTAGAAGCATAAAAATCATCTCCTTTGCGTACTTTAAAGAAAAGTGGCAAAGGAGTTTTTTATGGAAAAAAGTTTGTTATTACAGGAGCTGCCTGAAAGTTCATGGCCGCGGGAGCGTTTGCTTAGAGAAGGTGAGAAACACTTATCTGATCAGGAATTATTAGCAATTATTTTACGAAATGGTTCGCGACAGCAAAATGTGATGGAGCTGGCAGGAAGCATTTTACGAAAATACCCAACACTTTATGAATTAAAGCATACGACGTTACAGGAGCTACAGCAATTTAAAGGAATTGGTGAGACGCGAGCAATTGAATTAAAGGCGATGATGGAATTAGGCTATCGTATCAATCGTGCGTTACAACCAAAAATGGGGAAAATCCAGTCTAGTCTTTCTTTGGGGCAATTGTTGATCACAGAATTAAAAGATTATCAGCAAGAGCATTTAGTCGCCTTCTTTTTGAATACAAAAAATGAAATTATTTTACAGAAGACAATCTTCATCGGCTCATTAAATCAAAGTATTGCCCATCCGAGAGAAATTTTTCGAGAAGCGGTACGAATCAGTGCGGCGCGAGTGGTTTTAGGTCATAATCATCCATCGGGAAACCCAACGCCATCGCAAAATGATTTGGATTTTACCGAGCGTGTTCAGGAGTGTGGAGCAATGATGGGAATCGAGTTGTTAGACCACATTATTGTTGGAGAAACCAAATATTTCAGTTTACGTGAAGAAAAGTACTTAAAGTAACAATTGAAAACCCTTGCGCATAGAATAAGGAGAATGTTAAACTATTATTGTAATTTTGTTTGAGATGCGAGTTGGTATACAGATGTTTCCCTTTTCGTAGGCCGGCAATGTTACACATACTTAATTAAGTGCTTAGGCACGAGGAGGATTTTATTCATGGAAAACGGAACAGTAAAATGGTTTAATGCAGAAAAAGGTTTTGGCTTCATCACTCGTGAAGATGGCAGCGATGTATTCGTACATTTCTCAGCTATCCAAGGCGACGGCTTCAAAACATTAGAAGAAGGACAAGCAGTAACTTTCGATGTTGAAGAAAGCGATCGCGGACCTCAAGCGGCTAACGTAAATAAGCAATAATATGACAAAGCCTTAGAGATTTTTCTCTAAGGCTTTTTATTTTGATTTCATTTAGTAAAAATTGTAGAGCAATAAGAAGCTATTTTTCTAGTGATAATTGGAAAAAGCGTTCTTCTTCTGAACTATCCGTATGGTTTGCATCATTAACGGCTAATGCAGCTTTGCCAATACAATATTGCCAGAAAAAATCAAAGAAGAAGCTGGTACTTTTTTCAGGCTTAATGGTATCAAAAATTTCTTTAGTGACCTGCTTGATTAACTGGATGGTGTCAGAATCTTGTAGGAAAAACTGTTGAAACTCACTTGGATAATCAGTTGCATAATTCGTGATAGCTGTTGAGAGCGCCCGTAAAGATTTTGGTTCCTGATCTTCTAAAAAATCGGTATATTTTAATAAGACGCGGGTGGTCAGAACCGATTTTAACTCAGCCAGATTCGCAAACTCACGGTAGATTGGTTGAGTTGAACAGGCGATGTGTTGAGCGATATTACGAGCATGAAATTTTTTGAAGCCTTCAGTGATAATCAATTGATAAGCACCCTCTATGATTTGGCTTCGTTGCACACGTTGTGTTCTTACCATATTTTATCTTCCTTTATTATGGATTCAAGAGACATAAAATAACGCATGTTAATTTATGTCTCTTTTTAACTAACTTTCATTGTGCAAATAAACCAGTGGATTGTCAATCGATTTTTTGATTTTTTCAGTAAAATAATACTTTTTTTTGAAAAAATCTTATTTTATCCAAGTTTAAAATAACTATAGATATTTTAAAATAAAAAACATCTATCCGAAATAATAACGGATAGATGTTTTTTATTTATCTGGTGTCATGATCATTGGTAGAATCATTGGGTGACGTTCTGTTTGATCAAATAGGAATGGTTGCAAAGCGGCGACCATTGCATTTTTCAATTTTGCTTCGGTACATCCTGTTTCATTCAATGCTTCTCTTAATGCATGGAACAAAATCCGCTGTCCTTCATTGATCATTTCGCCAGATTCACGCATATAGACGAACCCACGAGATAAAATATCTGGACCAGCCAAGATTTCTTTTTTCTCGATATCGACAGTTGCTACAGAAAGCACCAATCCTTCTTCTGAGAGAATTCGGCGATCCCGTAGGACAACATTTCCGATGTCACCAATACCGCTGCCGTCTACATAGACATCACTGGCGTTAAAATGACCAGCTCGTCTCGCACTGTCAGCAGTTAAAGCGAGCATATCACCATTTTCCATGATGAAACAGTTTTCTTCGGGAACACCTGTATCTTGGGCTAAGCCAGTATGGATTTTCAGCATCCGGAATTCCCCATGGATAGGAACAAAATATTTTGGTTTCATCAGGCGCAGCATTAACTTTTGTTCTTGCTGACTACCGTGACCAGAAGTATGGATATTGTTGACCTTGCCATGGATCACTTCAGCACCTGCTTCAGAAAGCAGATTGATCAAATGATTAACACTAGTCGTATTTCCAGGAATCGGTGAACTTGAGAAAATGACGGTATCATCTGGTTGAATTTGGATTTGACGGTGTGTACCATTGGCGATGCGTGAAAGAGCCGCCATTGGTTCACCTTGTGATCCAGTACATAAAATCATCAATTCGTTTGCTGGCAAATGGTTGATTTCATGTGCATCCACGAAAGTTCCATCAGGAACAGTGATATAGCCTAATTTTTGACCATTAACAATCGCATTTTCCATACTGCGTCCGAAGACGGCAATTTTTCGTCCAGTTGCGACCGCAGCTGAAGCGGCTTGCTGCAAACGGGAAATATTAGACGCAAAGGTAGCGAATATGATTCTTCCTTCGACTTTTTCCACGATCCGCAAGATTGACTGGCCGATTGTTTGTTCAGATTTCGTAAACGTTGGGACTTCTGCGTTGGTACTATCAGAAAGCAAGCACAATACGCCTTCTTCACCCAGCTTAGCCATCCGATGCAAGTTCGCGGGTTGACCAACTGGTGTAAAGTCGAATTTAAAGTCCCCTGTTTCCACAATATTTCCGGAAGGTGTCTTAACGACAACCCCTAATGGATCAGGAATACTGTGGGTGGTACGGAAAAAGCTGACAGATGTCTTGCGGAAACGAATCACTGAATCTTCGTCGATCTCGTGTAATTCGGCATCACGCAATAATCCGTGCTCATCCAATTTGTTTTTAATCAAAGCTAAAGCTAATGCACCAGCATAGATTGGGATATTCGCTTGTTTCAATAGGTAGGGTACGCCGCCGATATGATCTTCGTGTCCGTGTGTAATTACTAGCGCCTTAACCTTATTGATATTTTGGACAACATAACTAAAATCAGGAATGACATAATCAATTCCTAGCAAATCATCTTCAGGAAATTTTATTCCAGCATCAATGATGATGATTTCGTCTTGAAATTGAACCCCATACATATTTTTTCCGATTTCGCCCAATCCACCAATGGCAAAGACACCAGTTTCATTGTTTTTTAGCGAGAGTTTCATATTAGAACTCCATTAACTTGAAGTCAGCATTTTCTTTTTCATATTCTAAATGATTGCCTTCTAAAAGTTGAATATATTCCACGTTATATGGGGTATTTTCGCGTAATAAGTTGTGAACCATTTCCTCATTGTCTGCTTCCACATACAATGATTGTGTTTGCTCCCGTTTTGGGTTTCGTTCTTTGGTTTCTTGATAATAAACTTTGTAAATCATGAATCTATCTCCTTTATTTGCTTTATAGCAATTTTTTCCACGACAAAATGAGGGGCGGCTGCCACCTATTTTTTTATGCTCAACGTTTTAGCGTGTACTAAAGCGTTAAGAAGAAGCCTCGTCTTTGCTTCTTGCTTGAAAAAACAATTTCACCGTTCATTGGGTTGTTCTTACAACAATTACCTGTAGTTTATCACAGAATAAATAAGAAGTATAGAAACTAGGAAGGGAAATGAGGATTACTTAGAAATTTTCAGAAAGTATAAAAAGTAAAAATAAAAAAACAATTTTCCAAGCAGGCAGAAGTATTTTTTTTATGCTATATTGGAGTCATTACGGTATAGAAAGAGGCGAGAAAAAATGAAGTTAATGTTGCGCTATACCTTGCGTTACAAAAAGCTATTGTTATTTGATTTTATCAGTGTTTTTGGATTTATTTTGATCGAGTTAGGGTTGCCGACGATTTTGGCAATGATGATCGATAAGGGGATTGGGAATAACGATTTTAATTATATACAGAAGATGGGGATCTTAATGATTGCGATCACTGTGGTTGGAATCATCATGAGTATTTCGTTGCGTTACTTCAGTTCTCAAATCACTTCTAGAATGGTCGCAGCAATTCGCGATGATCTTTTTGAAAAAATCCAAAGTTTCTCTCATTCAGAATATGAGCAGATTGGTGTTCCTTCATTGATTACACGGACCACAAATGATGCCTATCAAATTATGTTATTCATGCAGAATATTTTAACGACAGGCTTTATGACGCCGATGATGTTTGGAATGAGCTTGTATTTAATTGTGCGAACGAGTCCAGGCTTAGGCATGTATGTGTTGTTGGCGCTGCCGATATTATTACTAGCGGTTATTCTGATCGCAAAATACTCGGAACCATTGTCAACAAAGCAACAAAAGAACCTAGATAATATTAACGGTATTCTTCGGGAAAACCTTTCAGGCTTGCGTGTGATTCGGGCGTTTGTTAATGAAAAGTTTGAAGAGATGCGTTTTCGTTTAGTAAATGATGCCTATACAAATAGCTCAAAAAGTCTGTTTCACTTAATGGCAGTCGCTCAACCAGGTTTTTTCTTCCTATTTAATATTGTGATGGTTTTGATCATCTGGAATGGAACAGTGCAAATCAGTGATGGTTCTCTGGAAGTCGGCACGCTGATCGCATTTATCGAATATATTTTTCATGCATTGTTCTCATTTATGTTATTTGCGACGGTTTTCATGATGTATCCACGGGCAAATGTTTCGGCTGAACGGATTCAAGAAGTTTTTGATATGGAACCAATCATCAAAGACAATCCTAAAAAATCGGCAGTACCGACAGAAACAGGTTCAGTGGAATTTCGTAATGTGACCTTTGCCTATCCGGGTCACTCGGAAAGTCCGGTGATTCGCAATGTCAGCTTTACGGCAAAATCAGGCGAGACGGTCGCCTTCATAGGAAGTACCGGTTCAGGAAAATCAACGTTGATCCAATTAATTCCGCGTTTTTACGACGTAACGGAGGGTCAGGTGCTGGTTGACGGACAGGATGTTCGCGATTACCAACTGAAAGATTTACGAAAAAAAATTGGTTATATCCCACAAAAAGCACAGCTGTTTACTGGAACAATTGAAGAAAATTTGCGCTATGGGAAAAAAGATGCCACGCAGGCTGAAATGGAGCAAGCGGTTGAAATTGCCCAAGCGACAGAATTTATCTCACAAAAACCAAAGGGGTACCAAGAAGAATTAGCAGAAGGCGGCAGTAATTTCTCCGGCGGACAAAAGCAACGTTTAGCGATTGCTCGTGCAGTGATTCGTCGTCCTGAAATTTACATCTTTGATGACAGCTTTTCTGCGCTGGATTATCAAACAGATGCCAAGCTTCGGGCGCGCTTGAAGAAGGAAACGACGAATTCGGCAGTTTTGATTGTTGCCCAACGTGTTGGCACAATTATGCACGCGGACAAAATCATTGTATTGAATGAAGGAAACGTTGTGGGTATTGGCACACATCGAGAACTATTAGAGGAATGTCCGATTTATTATGATATTGCTGCCTCACAATTATCGAAGGAGGAATTAGCATGAGAAAAAGCATTTCTTCTTTAAAACGATTGATGCATTATATCAATCCATACAAAGGAACATTCATATTTGTACTCTTTCTTGCAGTTGCGACGCTGGTCTTAGGTACGTGGATGCCCTACTTAACAGGGTTGCCAACAACAGAGGTTAGCAAGAATATCGCACAGGGTGAAGCCATCAATTTTGATTATGTCTTTAAGTGGTTGATAGTGATTGTCATTGTAGGGATTCTTTATTGTGTAACCCAATTAGGGACTGGCTGGTTAATGGCGAATGTCGTGCAATCAGCGATGCGAGATTTACGAGAAGATATCGAAGCAAAGATTAATCGCTTACCAGTTTCTTATTTTGACCGCAATCAGCAGGGGAATATTTTATCGCGGGTAACCAACGATGTGGATGCAGTCAGCAATGCCATGCAGCAGGCAATCATCAAATCAATTAACGCCGTTTTAGGAATTCTACTGGCTGTTGCGATGATGTTCTATATCAATCCTTTGATGGCATTGATTTCGATGATTATGATCCCTTTATCGCTGGTTATCACTCGAAAAATCGTTCAGATTTCTCAAAAGGATTTTCAAGGCATGCAGAATTCACTGGGAGAATTGAATGGATTCGTACAAGAAAATATGACGGGCTTTAGCGTCTTGAAGCTGTATGGACGCGAACAAGAAACGTTGGAGGGCTTTAGTGAAGTGAACCATGAGCTTCGCCGCTTTGGTTTCCGTGCGTCCTTTGTGTCCAGCTTGATGCAGCCGCTGGTTCAATTGACAGCTTATGCCACGTATATAGCGATGGCAATTCTAGGTAGCTGGAATGTCATTCATGGGGTCATTTTGGTCGGTCAGCTGCAAGCCTTTATTCAATATATTTGGCAGGTCAGTCAGCCGATGGGAGAAATCACACAGTTGTCTTCGATGATTCAAAGTGCTTCGGCCTCAGCTAAACGAGTGTTTGAAATCTTAGATGAACCAGAAGAAGTGTTGAACGAAAATGATTTACCATTGCCGGAACCAGTACAAGGAAATGTGGTTTTTGACCATGTTCAATTCAGCTATGATCCGAAGAAACCACTAATCGAGGATTTGAGCTTTGAGGTCAAGGCAGGAGAAACAGTGGCGATCGTCGGACCTACGGGTGCAGGTAAAACAACCTTGATCAACTTGCTGATGCGCTTTTATGATATCAATAGCGGAAGAATTTTGATTGATGGTGTGAACACACAGGAAATGAATCGTTCAGATGTTCGATCGTTATTCGGAATGGTACTGCAGGATGCTTGGTTATACGAGGGAACGATTGGAGACAATATTCGTTTCGGGCGTTTAGAGGCGACGGATTATGAAGTCGTTGACGCAGCGAAAACGGCTAATGTTGATCACTTCATTCGGACGATGCCTGGCGGTTATGAGATGACGATCAATTCTGAGGGAGACAATGTTTCTCTGGGGCAAAAGCAATTGTTGACAATTGCCCGTGCCATCATCTCTGATCCGAAAATCTTGATTTTGGATGAGGCGACTAGTTCTGTCGATACTCGTCTAGAAGGCTTGATTCAAAAAGCGATGGATCGTGTGATGGAGGGGCGCACAAGCTTTGTGATTGCCCATCGCCTATCAACGATTCGCGATGCGGATCATATCTTAGTGATGAAAAATGGTCAGATCATTGAACATGGTACTCACAATGAATTATTAGCACAAGGCGGATTTTATGAACAGCTTTATAATAGTCAGTTTATGGAAGAAGCAGAATAAAGGATTAGAGGCGGCACTTACTAGTGTTGCCTTTTTTAGACTATAAAGAAAGTATAAAATGTTCATATGAATAAATCGCTTTACAGTAGGTATATCCATGCCCAGCTTCACGAATTAGCTTTTCTTATAGCCTGTCCTAGGTGCGTAAGCTGAATAAAAAGGGCGAGACACTGTTTAGTAATGACATTAGTGATGAAAAATAATGATATCTTATTAAGACAAGCTCTTAAGGAAGAGAGACTCGATAAATGCTATACTTATGGTCAAGAGTTTAGAGAACAGGTTTTTAAAATAGTAGATTTTAGTGAGGTAAAGAAGATGACAAATTTTATCGCGGATAGTGCGGATGTCTATGGTGAAGTCGCATTGGGTGAAGGTTCAACGATTTGGTTTCAAAGTGTGTTAAGAGGCGACAGCAACACAATCTCGATCGGGAAAATGACAAATATTCAAGATGGCACGATTGTTCACGTAGATCACGATGCGCCAACAGAGGTGGGAGATTATGTGACGATCGGTCATGCCTGTATTATTCATGGTTGCACCATCCATTCAGGTGCGTTGATCGGAATGGGAGCAACTATTTTGAATCATGCGGAGATCGGAGAAAATAGCTTAATTGGTGCCGGTTCGTTAGTGACGGAGGGCACGGTCATTCCTGCCAACTCGTTAGCTTTTGGTTCTCCAGCTCGTGTGATTCGTCCATTGACACCGGAGGAAATTGAAAAAAATCGGGGGAACGCTCAACATTATTATGAGTTGGGACAAGCGTATTTAAAAAAGGACATTCCTCGTATTCAAGCAAAGGGAGCGGCAGATGAAGGAGACTAGTTTTTTATTGTTACAGGCTCAGTTAAGAGAATTGTTCCCAGCAGATGGTTTAAATCAATTGGCAATATATGAAGATCAAGCAGAACACTTTTTAATTTTTTCTAATCGTGGATTACACGTGTTGGAAGAAGATGAATTAACCAAAGCACCGAAAAATGTTTATTACACGAGTGACAGCTTGAAACCATTTTCGATTCGCCAACAAGCGGGAATATTTGAGTTGATCATAGAAACAGCGGGTGGGCGAAGCTTTATCTTAGCTTTTCCAGATCAAGCGGATGCGCATCAAGCAATGCAAACTCTCATTGAACTTTTAGCTTAAAGACAAGTTAGTGTGCTTTTTTTCTGATTCCCAGTATAATCTTACTAAAAGGAAGTGATAGAAAATGGACGGAAGTAAATTTAATCAAGAGCCAGTAAGTGAAGAAGAATTAGTGGCCCAAGGTTATCGCAAATATCATGGTGAGGGCATTGATATTTACTACAATAAGGATATTTGTGCGCATATTGGAAACTGTGTGAGAGGAAATCCAGAAATTTTTGAGGTGGGTCGCAGACCATGGATTATCCCCGATAATGGTAGCGTTGAAAATGCCAGCTATGTCGTTGATACATGTCCAAGCGGCGCCTTGAAATATATCATCAAAAAATAAATAAACTTTAACGAACAGGAGAATCATAATGGAAATCAGAGAAGAAAAAGAACGATTTGTTTTATTGAATGATGCACAAGAAGAAGCAGGAGAAATGACTTGGTCAAATGCAGGTCCTGAGATTATGATTATTGATCACACGTTTGTTGATCCTACCTATCGAGGTCAAGGTCTAGCAGAAAAATTAGTTGCTGCCGGTGTAGAAAAAGCACGCACCGAAGGGAAAAAAATCATTCCCCTTTGCCCGTTTGCGAAAAAAGAATTTGAAGAAAAATCAGAATATGCAGATGTTTTAAGAAAATAAGTTTGGGACTTCCCTAGTCAAACGACGTCAATTGTGCTAAAGTAAAAATGAGGTAGTTTGGAATAAGGAGGGTCATCTTTTGTATAATTTTATTTTGGGTGTTATCTTAGTTTTGTCAGTGATCATTGTCATTACGATCATGATGCAACCTAGCAAACAAAATAGTGCTGCGAGTGCTTTTACTGGTGGCGCGGATCAATTATTCGGAAAGCAAAAAGCACGCGGCTTTGAGGCTGTGATGCAACGATCAACCGCTGTTTTAGGTGCGGTTTGGATGATTTTGCTCTTCGTATTAATGTTTTTATCAAGCAAGTAAAGCCGGCCTCTCACTTGAGAGGTCTTTTTTATTTTGTATTTACTCTAAATCAAGTACACTTGAAGAGAAGCTAGAAAAACAGTTGCAAATTGGTTCCTCTGCACCGTTACTTAAATGTAGAAAGTGCTGTTTTGTTAGAAAAAATACAAACTGCAAATGAACGATTGTTTTCGTTTTTACAATTACCTAAGTATAAGATAGGAGTGATTACTCATGGCACAAGTCCCAGAATCGTTGTTTTTACCTCACGGAAAACGAGCGGTCTTATTATTACATGCCTATTCAGGTAGTCCCAATGACGTACGGATGCTTGCCCGCTTTTTAGAAAAATTAGATTATACAATTTATGCGCCGCTCTTTACTGGACATGGCACATCTGATCCGCTGGATATTTTACAAGAGCATTCAGAACAGTGGTGGCAAGACAGTCTGAAAGCAGTAGATTTTCTACAAGCAAAGGGATTTCATGAAATGGCGGTGTTGGGTCTTTCAATGGGCGGGACTTTAGCCACTCGCTTATTAAGCGAACTGCCCGATCGTTTTGTCGGGGGTGGTTTTTTCTGTTCACCGATTGCTCCGGTTAAAACCAACGTAACGGAAAACTTCCTATTATATGCGAAACAAGTGTTAGAGCGAAGTGGTGCAGAGGCATCAGAAGAAAAAATTGAAAGCTATCGTCCGTTAGTCGAACAGCAGTTAGCATCAATCGAGAAACAAGCCCAGACTGCCTATGAAAATCTGACACAAATCAAGCGTCCATTTTTTATGGCACAGGCAGGACAAGATGAAATGATTGAAGCTGATGGCGTTTTTCGAACAGCAGAGCGTTTGCAGCAGACGGCTTTTTCACTAAACTGGTATCCGAAAAGTGGTCATGTGATTACTGTGGGACCTGAAAGAAGACAATTAGAACAAGATGTAGCAGATTTTTTAGCTACTCTTGGCTGGAGAGAAAATAATGGAGAGAAAAACAATTAAAGCAGAAATACTGGCTGGGTTGAAAGCAGCCAACAAAAAAAGTCTTTCAATGGAAGAATTAGCAGAAATTTTAAACATGCGCAAAAGTGAGGATTATAAACTTTTAGTCCAAACAGTTGCGCAATTAGAACGGGAAAAGGCCGTAGAGTTTAATAAAAAAGGTCGGATTAAACTGCCTTTTCAACCTATCGAAGTAGAAGGCATCTTTCGTCGGAATGAGCGAGGATTTGGTTTTGTCACGATTGATCCTGAAGAGCCGGATATCTTTATTCCAAAAGAGGCGACAAATTTTGCGATGGATGGCGACACCGTCATGATTGATATTCAAAAAACGGCGGATCTTTTTTCTGATCGCGGCGCGGAAGGTCGGGTTGTATCCATCAAGGAACGGAAAATTCAACAAATTGTTGGAGAATTTACCGCGTTTGATGTCGATGAAATTGCGGAATCTGATCTGTTTGGTTACGTGACACCAAAAGATAAGAAAAGTGCTCAGTTTAAGGTCTTTATTACCGCTGAAGGCATTCAACCTGTTGATGGCAGTGTTGTAATCGTTGAAATTACTCACTACCCAGAAAAAGGCTACGCTACTAGTTTGGAAGGCATGATAACAAAAGTAGTCGGTCATAAAAATGATCCGGGCATGGATATTTTATCAATCGTGATTGCTCAGGGAATTCCAACGCAATTTCCAGATGAGGTCCAGACAGCGTCAGAACAAGTTCCTGACACCATTGCGGAATCTGATTTGATCGGTCGTCGGGATTTGCGTGATCAACAAATCGTGACCATCGATGGTGCCGATGCAAAGGATTTGGATGATGCCGTGACCGTTCGAAAACTGGCTAATGGAAACTATTTTTTAGGCGTACATATCGCCGATGTTTCTTATTATGTAACGGAAGACAGTCTATTGGACAAGGAAGCCTTTGAACGTGGAACGAGTGTTTATTTAACCGATCGGGTGATTCCGATGATTCCGCAGCGCTTATCCAATGGGATCTGTTCATTAAATCCACAGGTGCCGCGCTTAACCATGAGTTGTGAGATGGAGATTGATCCAAGTGGAACAATTGTCCAGCATGAGATTTTCCAAAGTGTCATCCAAACTAGTGAACGGATGACGTACTCGGCGGTAAATGATATTTTGGAAAATGAGAATTCAGAAACGATTACGCGTTATCAAGAGTTAGTTCCAATGTTCCATTTAATGAAGGAACTCCATCAAATTCTTGAATCACGCCGGAATCGACGTGGCGCCATCAATTTCGAGGATCGCGAGGCGAAAATTCTTGTGGATTCTGAAGGATGTCCGACAGATATTGAACTCCGTGAACGTGGCGTGGGCGAAAGATTGATCGAGTCCTTTATGTTAGCCGCGAATGAAACAGTCGCTGAACATTTCAGTCGTTTGAAGCTGCCATTTATCTACCGAATTCATGAACAACCTAAAGAGGAAAAAATGCAACGTTTCTTTGATTTTGCTGCGGCGTTAGGTATTTTAGTCAAAGGAACCAAGAACACGATCACTCCGAAAGATTTACAACAGGTGATTCATGAGGTTGAGGACAAACCAGAAGCAGCTGTGATCAACACCATGCTGCTGCGCAGTATGCAGCAAGCACGGTATTCTGAAGATAATTATGGTCATTATGGATTGGCCGCGGAATATTACACACACTTCACATCACCGATTCGTCGCTATCCTGATTTAATCGTTCATCGGTTGATACGCTCCTATAGTAAGGATCAAAGTGAAGCGGCAAAAGAAAAATGGGCGGAAGTATTACCTGATATTGCCGATCATAGTTCGAAAATGGAACGTCGCTCAGTAGAAGCAGAGCGTGAAGTTGACAGCATGAAAAAAGCGGAATACATGGCAGATAAAGTCGGCGAAGAATTTGATGGCATCATTAGCTCGGTCACAAAGTTTGGTATTTTCATTGAATTACCAAATACGGTTGAAGGCATGATTCATTTAAATGAATTAAAGCAAGATTACTTCCACTTTATTGAAAACCAATTAGCATTAGTCGGTGAACGGACTCGCCAAACCTTTAAGATTGGTCAAAAGGTCCGAGTAAAAGTGACGAAATCCAATCCTCAGACAAGAGAGATTGATTTTGAGCTGCTAGAAGCAGAAGAAATCCCTGCTTTGGAGGTACTTGGAAACAATCAACGAAATCAGCGCCGCAAACCAACTGGTGGACGTAAGAATAATCAGCGTTCTGAAAAAACTTACGGCAAAGGTAAAAATCAAGACCGTCAGAAAACTGGCAAAGAGAAGAAAAAGAAAAAAGGCAAGAAGCCTTTTTATAAATCAGTAGCTAAAAAGAAGAAATCAGGTAGAAAGAAGGGATAATATGCCAAAAGGCGAAGGCAAATTAGTGGCGCAAAATAAAAAAGCACGTCATGACTATACGATCATTGATACGATTGAAGCAGGGATCGTTCTACAGGGGACAGAGATCAAATCGATCCGCAACAGCCGAATCAACTTAAAGGATGGCTTTGCTCGAATTAGAAATGGAGAGGCTTTTTTATATAACGTCCATATCAGTCCCTATGAGCAAGGAAATATTTTCAATCATGATCCGGTACGCACGCGGAAATTATTGATGCATAAAAAACAGATCGCTCGTTTAGCCGGTGAAGTGAAAAACACGGGAATAACATTAGTCCCATTGAAAGTCTATTTGAAAGACGGCTATGCGAAAGTGTTAATTGGTGTCGCTAAAGGGAAACATCAATACGATAAACGGGAGACTTTGAAGCGTAAAGATGTGGATCGGCAAATCAGTCGGACGTTAAAAAACTATTCTCGTTAGCAAAATATTCTTTTTCGCATATTTGATGAGAATTTCTTTACTTCGCAATGGATTTTGATACGATTAGTTACAATCTATACTAGCCTTTTTGTGGGCTAAATTAACGATTGGAGCCGTTTAACTCAAAATAAAATAACTATTAAAAAAAAGAATGCGAGTTATTCGGAAAATTTCAGGAAAATTCTTTGAAATTTTCTTTCTCTGGTGGTAACATACGATAGTATTTTGAGGAGCAGCGCTAAGCAGCCACGAGCTGACGCGAGTCGCTGGGAAGAGAGGTGAACTGAATTGGATGAAAAATCTTGGGTTTTCCATATAGGTCCCGTATGGTTCGATGGTACGGTAACGTCAATGATCATTTTGACATGTTTGATCGTTTTCTTACTGGTTTTTGCATTTACCCGCAATTTATCATTGAAACCCAAAGGAAAGCAAAACGCAATTGAGTGGGTCATTGATTTTACTACGAACATTGTTGGCGACAACATGCCTCGTAAAGAAGTCAGAAATTTTAGTTTGTTCTCATTTACGTTGTTCTTATTTATTTTTGTAGCAAACCAAATTGGATTGGTCACAAAAATCGTTACTGGTGATGAAGTGACTTATTGGAAAAGTCCAACGGCTAACCCTTTTGTAACAATGGGATTGGCTTTGCTCGTATTGGTGTTAGCAAATTACCTAGGTACAGAAAAATTGGGCTTAGGCAGCTACATTAAAAATTCTTTCTTTACACCTTCAGGATTATTTCCTATTAAGTTAATGGAAGAATTTACAAATGTTATTACGTTGGGCCTACGTCTATACGGGAACATTTTTGCCGGTGAAGTATTGCTTTCATTAATCGCAAGCATGGTGACAAGTACAGGATGGTGGACATTACCATTCGCTATCCCGCTTGAAATGATTTGGATCGCATTCTCACTATTTATCGGTAGTATCCAAGCATTCGTTTTCACTACTCTATCTATGGTATATATCAGCCATAAAATCGAGGTAGAATAATAAAAAAAATTAACACACTTTTAGGAGGAAAATTATTATGAACTTTATCGGTGCAGGAATCGCAATCATGGGAGCCGCAATTGGGGCTGGCTATGGTAACGGACAAGTAATCTCAAAAGCAATTGAATCAATGGCGCGTCAACCAGAAATGTCAGGTCAAATTCGTTCAACCATGTTTATCGGTGTTGGTTTGATCGAAGCTGTGCCAATTCTAGGTGTTGTATTAGGTATGTTGATGGTTTTCCAAGGTTAATAATCGACGCTTTTTTGTTGAGACTCATCCCAAAGGTGAGCACCAGAAACGTATAACGCGGTTCTGAAATGAGAAAGAACAGAAAGGAAGACCGAGTATGCTGAATCTAGTTATTGCTGAGGCTGTCAATACAACACTCGGTAATTTAATCGTCGTTACGTTATCATTCGTGATTCTAATGGCGCTATTAAAACATTTCGCGTGGGGTGCCGTTCAAGACATTCTAAAAAAACGTGAAGATAAGATCGCCAATGATCTAGATTCTGCCGAACAATCTCGGATCAAAGCTGCTGAGTTGGAAAAAGAACGCGAAACTCAGTTAGCAAGTTCCCGTAGTGATGCGGCAGAGATCATCAAAAATGCGAAAGAAAGTGGCGAGTTAAGCCGCCAAAACATCATCAAGGATACAAAAGAAGAAGTAACTCGTCTGAAAGATCGCGCACAAGCGGAAATTAAAGATGAACGCGAAAATGCGTTGACTTCTGTTAAAGATGATGTGGCTACACTTTCTCTACAAATCGCAGAAAAAATCTTGAGCAAGGAGCTGTCGCAAGATGCTCATCAAGATTTGATTAACGACTATATGGATAAGTTAGGTAATACGAAACATGAAGCTTGATAAATACACTGTTGGTAAACGTTATGGAAAAGCTTTGTTTGAATTGGCGATCGAAAATAAAGCCGCCGATACCGTTTATCAAGAGTTGTTGACTGTTCGAGAAATCTGCAAAGAAATTCCCGATCTAGGAAATATTTTAACAGATGTCCGGTTAGAAGGTGTCGAGAAAAAAGCAATTATGGATGCTTTTACTGGTGGCTTTGACGGCATCGTTAAAAATTTTCTATTAGTAGTATTTGAGTATAATCGTAGTGACGATCTGCCATTTATGATTGATGAATTTGAACGTCGCTATGATGAACGCAATAAAATCGCACACGGGACAGTCACTACGGCTGTTCCACTCTCTGAAGAAAAGAAACATGAACTTGAAGCAAAAGTCGCTGATGTTTTTGGCTACCAGAAGGCCACGTTAACCCCGATCGTTGATGAATCAATTCTCGGTGGTGTCATTGTTGAAGCCGATCATCAAGTGATCGACGGCAGCCTCGCCAGCCAATTAAATGGTCTACGAGCAGCACTTAGTAAAAAGTAGAGAAGAAGAGGTGAAATGAATGGCCATCAAAGCAGAAGAAATCAGTGCTTTAATCAAAGAACAGATTCAAAATTATGATAATAAGTTGTCTGTGGAAGAAATTGGAACAGTCACTTACGTTGGGGATGGAATCGCCCGTGCCCACGGTTTAGAAAATGCAATGAGTGGAGAACTTTTAGAGTTTTCTAACGGCTCTTACGGAATGGCACAAAACTTAGAAAGCAATGATGTCGGTATCATCGTTCTAGGTGAATTTGAGTCCATTCGTGAAGGAGACAAAGTAAAACGTACCGGTAAGATCATGGAAGTGCCCGTTGGCGAAAACATGATCGGACGTGTTGTGAACCCACTTGGTCAACCGGTTGATGGAATGGGTCCAATTGAAACAACAAAAACACGTCCAGTCGAAGCAATGGCTCCCGGCGTTATGCAACGTAAATCAGTATCAGAACCAATGCAAACAGGCTTAAAGGCCATCGATGCCCTAGTACCAATTGGTCGTGGACAACGTGAATTAATCATTGGTGACCGTAAAACTGGTAAGACGTCCATCGCGATTGATACGATCATTAACCAAAAAGGTCAAGATATGATCTGTATCTATGTTGCTATTGGACAAAAGGAATCCACGGTTCGTTCGCAAGTAGAAACACTTCGTAAATTTGGCGCAATGGATTATACCATCGTCGTAACAGCGGGAGCTTCTCAACCTGCACCGCTATTATTTATCGCGCCTTACGCTGGAACAGCGATGGGTGAAGAATTCATGTACAACGGCAAACATGTGTTAGTTGTCTTTGATGATTTATCCAAACAAGCCGTTGCTTACCGCGAACTGTCATTACTATTACGTCGTCCGCCAGGTCGTGAAGCGTACCCAGGGGATGTCTTTTATTTGCACTCACGTCTATTAGAACGTGCAGCAAAACTTTCAGATGAATTAGGCGGCGGTTCATTGACTGCCCTGCCATTCGTAGAAACGCAAGCTGGAGATATTTCAGCCTATATTCCTACTAATGTAATCTCAATCACTGATGGACAAATTTTCTTAGAAAATGATTTGTTTTATGCGGGTATCCGTCCAGCCGTTGATGCAGGTCTATCTGTATCTCGTGTTGGTGGTTCAGCACAAATTAAAGCGATGAAAAAAGTTGCCGGGACGCTTCGTTTAGACCTTGCCAGCTATCGTGAATTAGAAGCCTTCACCCAATTCGGTTCAGATTTGGATGCTGCAACACAAGCCAAGTTGAACCGTGGACGTCGAACGGTTGAAGTATTAAAACAAAAATTACATGCGCCACTGCCTGTTGAAAAACAAGTTGTGATTCTTTATGCCTTGACTCATGGCGTACTTGATAGTATCCCAGTTAATAGTATTTTAGATTTTGAAGCGCAATTATTCGAATATCTGGAAACGAATCACTCAGATTTATTTGCAACGATTCGTGATACGAAAGAATTACCAGATACAGACAAGCTAGATGGAGCAATCCAAGAATTCAAAGATATTTTTGACGCTTCTGCAGCGAACCAAGAAAAAGCATAATCGAGGTGAGAAAAGATCATGGCATCCTTAAATGAAATCAAAACACGGATTGCATCGACGAAGAAAACAAGTCAAATCACCAACGCTATGCAAATGGTCTCAGCATCTAAATTAACGAAGTCAGAAGCTTATTCAGCGAAATTCCAGCTTTATGCTTCAAAAGTACGTGAAGTATTGACGCACTTAACAGCGAGCGAATTAACTGAGTTAGCCAATTCTGGTCGTGAATTAGGCGGCATCAATTATCACAGCATGTTACTGAATCGTCCAGTCAAAAAAACTGGTTATATCGTGATTACTTCTGATGGCGGTTTGGTAGGCGGCTACAACAGCTCGATCTTAAAACAAACCATGTCAATGCTTGAAGATGATCATGATTCTGCTGATGAGTATGTCTTGTTAGCCATTGGTGGAACCGGAGCGGACTTTTTCAAAGCTCGCGGCGTTAAATTGGCGTATGAATTACGTAATTTGTCAGATCAACCAAGCTTTGAAGAAGTACGAAAAATCGTTTCAATGACGACCAGCATGTATGAAAATCAGGTTTTCGATGAACTATATGTCTGCTATAACCACCATGTTAATTCACTATCCAGTCAGTTCCGAGTAGAAAAAATGCTGCCAATCTCTGACTTGGACCCTAGTGAAGCACAAACGTATCGTGAAGAATATTTGTTTGAGCCTTCAAAAGAAGCCATCCTGGATCAATTACTTCCGCAGTATGCTGAAAGTTTGATTTATGGTGCGATTGTTGATGCTAAGACAGCGGAACACGCAGCTGGGATGACAGCCATGAAGACAGCAACAGATAATGCAGGTGCGATCATTGATGATCTAACCATTTCATACAACCGGGCACGTCAAGCGGCGATCACCCAAGAGATTACTGAAATTGTCGGCGGGGCTTCCGCATTAGAATAATTTCAAGATTGGAGGAAAAAACATGAGTTCAGGCAAGATTGTTCAAGTTATTGGTCCCGTTGTCGACGTGGAATTTTCTTTAGATCAATCCTTACCAGACATCAACAATGCGTTGATTGTTTACAAAAAAGATAAAACAAAAGTTGTTCTTGAAGTTGCTTTGGAACTTGGTGATGGTGTTATCCGCACAATCGCTATGGAAGCTACTGATGGATTGCAACGTGGAATGGAAGTTGTCGATACGGGCAAATCAATCTCCGTTCCTGTAGGTAAAGATACTCTAGGTCGTGTGTTTAACGTATTAGGTGAAACCATTGATAAAGAAGCACCTTTTCCAGAAGATGCAGAAAGAAGCGGCATTCATAAAAAGGCGCCTGCTTTTGAAGACCTTAGTACAAGTAATGAGATTTTGGAAACAGGGATCAAAGTTATCGACTTATTAGCCCCTTATTTAAAAGGTGGGAAAGTCGGACTATTCGGTGGTGCCGGTGTTGGTAAAACCGTTTTGATCCAAGAATTAATTCATAATATTGCACAAGAACACGGTGGTATTTCAGTGTTTACCGGTGTTGGCGAACGTACTCGTGAAGGGAACGACCTTTATTATGAAATGAAAGAATCTGGCGTTATTGAGAAAACAGCCATGGTGTTCGGACAAATGAATGAGCCGCCTGGTGCACGTATGCGTGTTGCCTTGACTGGTTTGACATTAGCTGAATATTTCCGTGATGAAGAAGGCCAAGATGTGTTGCTGTTTATTGACAACATCTTCCGCTTTACTCAAGCCGGATCAGAAGTTTCTGCCTTATTAGGACGTATGCCTTCAGCCGTTGGATACCAACCAACTTTGGCAACTGAAATGGGGCAATTGCAAGAACGAATCACTTCAACGAAAAAAGGATCAATCACTTCAATCCAAGCCATTTACGTACCAGCCGATGACTATTCTGACCCGGCACCAGCGACAGCTTTTGCCCATTTAGATGCAACGACGAACTTGGAACGTAAATTAACGGAACAAGGGATCTACCCAGCCGTTGACCCATTGGCTTCATCTTCAAGTGCTTTGGCTCCTGAAATCGTTGGGGAAGAACATTATCGTGTAGCAACAGAAGTTCAACGTGTTTTACAACGTTACCGTGAATTACAAGATATTATTGCTATTTTAGGGATGGACGAATTGTCTGACCAAGAAAAAGTCATCGTATCTCGTGCTCGTCGAATTCAATTCTTCTTGTCACAAAACTTCAACGTAGCAGAGCAATTCACTGGTCAACCTGGTTCTTATGTACCAGTTGAAAAAACGGTTGAAGGCTTTAAAGAAATCCTTGAAGGAAAATACGACGATCTTCCAGAAGATGCTTTCCGTAGTGTCGGACCAATCGAAGATGTTATCGAAAAAGCGAAAACGTTAGGCTACTAGAAAGAGGTGCACGATGGAACAAGAAAAAAACAAAGTTCTGCAAGTGAACGTTGTTACTCCAGACGGCAACGTCTATGATCATAATGCCACCATCGTCGTTGCTAAAACGGTTGCTGGTGAAATTGGTATTCTACCGAACCACGCACCGATCATTGCACCTCTTGCCATTGATGAAGTTCGGGTTCGTCGAACAGACTCTGATACACACGTGGACTGGATAGCAGTCAACGGTGGCATTATGGAAGTTCGAGACAACGTGTTGACAATTATTGCGGATACGGCAGAACGCGAACGCGATATCGATGTCTCTCGTGCCGAAAGAGCAAAACAACGTGCGGAGGCGCGAATTCAAGAAGCGCGTGAAAAGCAAGATACCGACCAATTAAGTCGTGCTGAAGTTGCTTTGCACCGTGCAATGAATCGAATCAAGGTTTCGAAACATCGTTAATTCTTTTTCAGGTTGTGACAGAACAATTTCTTGAACCTGTAAAGACAAAGTTTTTAGTGCTGTAAAAGTCATTATCATGGCTTTTGCAGCATTTTTTATTTTGTTAAAAAGCAAGTAGAGAAGAGGTGGGCTAGCGAATATTTTCCTGTTTATTTTCTACGCAGTATTTAATTGTCAATGAACGGAATTAATTGGAAAAAGGCTTATTCCCGCGGTGTCGCAGGCGGTCCTTCTTTGTTTTTCTTTCTGATTCTATGAAGCCATTGGAGGAATCCGGTTCCTTCTTTCGTGTCTCGGCTTGATGAACCTTCGATTAAAGGCATTGCAGTTGGTTGCTGGTCGTTAAGCGGGTTATTGCCTGGTTGTGGAACTGCTTCTTTTTCTACAGCGATCGCTGCTTTTTCTGAAGTCTCAATCGTGGTTAATTGTTTAAAGTAGCGACCATGTGGTGTTGCTGGTAGTGCAGACGGTTTTGGAGTCGTCACTATCGCAGGTTTCTCCGGTTTCTCTGCGACTTCAAAGCAACGTACCTCTTCACAGGTTGCTTCATCAACGGGCTCTTCATCGTAACGAACGCCCTTTGTCTCATGTTCTGGGTCAAATAATAAGGTTTCTTTGTAGGTCACGACCTTGGCGGTGACCACAGAATCAAATAGTTTTACGCCGTTTTGTGTAAAAATGTCTAGGTTCGTTAATAGTTCGCAAGCTTCTTTGATCTGTGGAGCCGATAATGTAGGATCGAGTCCTTTGTATTTCCAATTGTGGGTGCCGCCATCGCTTTTTCCAAAGGTGGCAATTAAATCCTTGGTCATTGTTCGTTTCCTTTCTTTGATTTTTTCTGCGTAGGTTGGTTCATAGCTTTATCAAGGTTCGCCGGTTTCTTCTGGTCGGACAAATGACATAAGGGAGCGGGCAACAGAGAAAATCTTCTCACCGAATTTACGGGTAGGAAAGACTTTTGAACGCAGGCTTCGCCATTCCGGTGCCATAAAGTAGTCCTCGAAATAATAGAAGAGACGTTTCATGGTGCGTGTGGCCTTGGTGTGCATAAATACGTCACGGACAAGATCCTTTAGAAAATGATCAAACTCCGCCGCTCCTAATTGGCAGCGAACTTTCAAGGCTAAAATGTATTTGATGGTGACACTGCTGTTTTGTGTTTCATGGTAAAAATTGGTGATCCGTTGTTCGAGTGTTTTGGCTTTTAAGTTGAATAACTGCCGAAACGACAGTGTTTGTATGACATTCATTGATACTCATCCTTTCATTTATAGTAGAGGAGGGCGGCGAGACCGCCACTACCCCTCAAAGTGTTTGGTTAAAAAATAATTGTTTCAATCGTTTCGACGTACTTCGCGGTTTCGATTGTGTGAAAAAGTTCTGCGCCATCTTTCTGACAAAGTTTTACCTCTGTCATGCGTTGCAACAATCCTTTGATCTCCGTGTCGGTCTTTTGAGTATCAGGATCATTGAAGCTCCAGGTGTGGTTTTTCCCTAAACTGTTTTTAAAGGTTGCGACGATTTTTAGCATTTTTTCTATTCCTTTCTATGGGTTATTTAGTGTAACGTGATTGGCTGGTTAGGATCACACCGTCTAGCTGACTGCCTGCAACGGATAGTTCCTTCATGATTTCTCCTAGCTCCAACACCTTTTCTTCGCTGGGGGCATCCATCACATTCGTAAAGGTCATCTTCTTAGTTTTTTCTCCACCTGCATCGATTTCTACTTGTAGTTTATTGCCGATCGTTTGAATCATGGTTGTTTCCTCCTAAATTTTTTTGTTTCCGGCCGGTGACTAAAAGATAAGGGATTTTTCAAAAAAGTGCGAATCGCAAATTGACCAAAAGGGGGTCAATTTGACCTGTTTTCGGGCGAAAAAGGCTGTTTTTGATAAAAAAGCGGTCAAATTGGGGGTGAAATGGTTAATTTGCGATTTTACAAGAGTAAGGAAAATGAGCTATAATAAAAATTTTGAATAGAACGCTTTCTTTGATGCTTGATAACGATTGTAAGACACGTATTACCACGCCTCGGAATTAGTAATTGGAAATGGGAAAAGTGTATTATCAAAAATAGATAGATTTTCAGCGATAATTGAAGGAAAAACAGACAAAGAATTTTTAAAAGATCTTTTCAAGAAAGTAAAATAGTCACTTTTAGTAAAGGAACACAAAAAAATAAACATTAAGTTTTTTAAAAGTTTCTGTACAGTTCTTTGAGTATTCAAAGTATTCTTCTTTATCTGAATCTATGATATAATCCAACTGTTGATTTTTTTGAAAGGAACGAAGTTATGCAAGTATATGGAATCGATGCAATTGTTAGAATCATCTCGCATTTTTCCTTTATCTATCTAGCTTTCTGGTCTTTGAGATCTTTACGAATAGAGAATCTGTTCAAAGCGTTCAAAGAAACGCAAGTACGTCTTGTGATTTTGATGCTAGCGATCGCTATTGGTTATGCTTGTAGTACATTTTTCTTAGAAATCATTCTTTTATGTAAAAATATTTTTTTGACATTTAATTAAGGTACATAATACGAGATAATCGATTAGCATTTTTTGGAGGGAATACAATGGAAGAGATCATCGTTCGTGGTGGTAAACAATTAGAAGGAACAGTACATATCGAAGGTGCAAAAAATGCTGTGCTGCCAATTTTAGCTGCGACATTATTGGCTGAAGAAGGAACATCGACATTGAGCAATGTTCCAATCTTATCTGATGTCTTTACCATGAATCAAGTGATTCGTTATTTAAATACAGACGTTGAGTTTAATGAAGAAACGAAAGAAATTACAGTGGATGCAACCCGTCAATTAAACGTGGAAGCTCCTTATGAATATGTCAGCAAAATGCGCGCATCAATTGTAGTAATGGGTCCATTATTGGCTCGTAACGGGCACGCAAAAGTAGCAATGCCTGGTGGCTGTGCAATTGGTAAACGTCCGATTGATTTGCATTTAAAAGGATTCCAAGCGTTGGGTGCGAAAATCATTCAAAAAAATGGCTATATTGAAGCAATAGCTGATGAATTAGTTGGCGATACAATCTATTTGGATTTTCCAAGTGTTGGTGCAACGCAAAATATCATGATGGCTGCCGTTAAAGCAAAAGGTACAACGGTGATTGAAAACGTGGCTCGTGAACCTGAAATTGTTGATTTAGCTAATTTCTTAAACAAAATGGGTGCTCATATCCATGGGGCAGGTACTGAAACAATGCGTATCGAAGGTGTGGATCACCTACACGCAGTGTCTCATCCAATTGTTCAAGATCGTATTGAAGCTGGAACTTTCATGGTTGCTGCTGCGATGACGGAAGGCAATGTGTTGATTGATGGGGCAATCCCTGAACATAATCGTCCTTTGATCTCTAAATTAATCGAAATGGGCGTTAAGATTACTGAAGAAAATGATGGCTTACGCGTTATTGGTCCAAAGACGTTGAAAGCAACGGATATCAAAACGATGCCTCATCCTGGTTTCCCAACAGATATGCAAGCGCAGATGACAGCTATTCAGTTAGTTGCAGAGGGTGTCAGTACAACTACGGAAACTGTTTTTGAAAATCGTTTCCAACATTTAGAAGAAATGCGCAGAATGAATGCTCAAGTTAAAATCGACAACAATGTTGCGTTAATTAAAGGCGCATCAGAGTTGCAAGGTGCAGAAGTATATGCGACAGATTTGCGTGCAGCTGCAGCATTAGTATTAGCTGGCTTACGTGCAAATGGGGTTACTCGTGTGCGCAACTTAAAATATTTAGATCGTGGCTACTACCAATTCCACAAAAAATTGCAGCAATTAGGTGCAGATGTGGAACGCGTAGATACGGAAAGCAAAAAAACAGCAGATGCAGCAACTGTCTTAGCTTAAAGATAGTGGTTCCTCACGTATGAATAAGGATTTCAGTTCCTCTTTTTGCAGGACTTTAGCTGAGCTAGTAAAAGACCAATTGTAAGTTATCAACGGTTAATGAAGGATAGAGGAATGACATACGGCATGAAAATCAGACTAATTTTTCTGCAAGAAAAATTAATCCATACGTATGAATAAGGAGTGAATCTATGAGTTCTGGAGAACATATCTTACGCAGCTTGATTCGAATTGTCGCGATTTTGCTTGCTGGTGTCTTATTATTCATTGTAGGCAGCATGATCGGCTATGGTGCAATGGGTGGCGGAAATCCATTTAAGGTACTGTTGCCTGGTGTTTGGCGGCATATTTTAGAATTTGTTCATTAGCAAATCAGTTTTATGATTATTGATAAAGGATTGCATCAGACTCTGGTGCGGTCTTTTTTTACGTCCTGTGTACCATGATCAATGTTTCAGGATGTCACTAAGGAAATTTATACATATTAAAAGTTTATTGGCTGCTGGCTGTGTTTCTTGCTTTATTTTCTAGGTTCAGTAGAATGGTAACAGACTGACAGGATTAAAAGCTACTGTTTTGAGGTGTAGAAATGAATTTTATAAGTAAAGGTTTAATTGGTCTGGTTCGCGTCTATCAACGCTTTATTTCGCCGTTAAAGCAACCTTCATGTCGCTACTATCCAACATGCTCAAGTTACATGATTAAGGCTGTTCAAGTGCATGGAGCGCTTAAGGGGTTTTTAATGGGGAGTGCTCGGATTTTACGGTGTCATCCATTTGCGAAGGCTGGCTTTGACTATGTGCCGCTTAAATTTTCTCTGCGCAAAAATCTTTTAGATCAAGAAGAACCCGATTATAAAAAGGATCGACAAAAAGATACAGAGTAAATAAGCAAACGATAAAGTGATTCAATTGGAAGTAAAAGTTGTAGGCAGAATATCTGGATTATTTTTATGTATTGAGATTTCTCCTACATGATAGTTATTGTATTGCAAAGCAAAAATTTTTCTGATCATTACTCATATCAGCTATAAGGTGAGTATCAAAATAACATAATCAAGAAATATTGCAGCTCCAGCTAACTGTAGAGGGGCGTATTCAAGAAAGGAATTTTCGATAAATATAGTTATTTTAAAGAAATTCTGTTAACTGTTCATCTGTTAATGGAATTTCTTTTTTGTTATTTCATAAGTGTGAAACACCTTTGTAAGCGCTATAAATTGTTTGAGTATTGCTGAATTATTAAAATATTCAGAAAATTTAATTGACAGTGAGAGATTTTTCCTATATATTCTTTATTATCTTAACGAATTATCATTATTTTATCAGGGGGTAACAGGATGAAAAAAAGAACAGTAGCTGTAATGGCAGCAGGATTGTTTTTGCTAGGTGCATGTGGATCACCTAAGGCAAATGATGGCGGTAGCAGCGAAGATGCTAAGACAATCAAAATCGGTGGAAACTTTGAACTGTCTGGAGCAGTAGCAGCTTACGGCGAAGCGGAAAACGAAGGTGTCAAGTTAGCAGTCGAAGAAATCAACAAAGATGGCGGAATTGACGGCAAGAAGATCGAGTACGTTTCAAAAGACAATAAGTCTGATAATAATGAGGCAGCTTCTGTTGCGGCAAACTTAACGACGAAAGATGAAGTAGTAGCAATTATTGGACCAGCGACTTCTGGTGCGACAAAAGCAACCTTACCTAATCTAACAAAAGCTAAGGTACCAGCAGTGACACCATCTGGAACTGACGATGCGATCACTGTGCAAAAAGGAAAAGTACAAGATTATATTTTCCGTTCTTGTTTCCAAGATAGTTTCCAAGGAATCGTTTTGGCTAAGTATGCAGATGAAAACTTGAAGGCCGATAAAGCTGTCATTTTAGGGGATAACTCAAGTGATTATGCGAATGGCTTAAAGAAAGCCTTTAAAGAAACTTATAAGGGCGACATTGTGGCAGAGGAAAACTTTACCGCAGGAGATAAAGACTTCCAAGCAATGTTAACGAAAATCAAAGACAAAGATTTCAATGTCATTTACATTCCAGGATATTATACAGAAGCTGGCTTGATCATTAAACAAGCGCGTGAAATGGGAATTGAGCAGCCAATCATTGGGGCAGACGGTTTTGGAGATGAAAAACTTGTTGAGACTGCTGGAGCAAGCAATGTCAAGAATGTTTACTACACTGGCCACTTCTCAACCAAAGCACCAGCAACAGACAAGGTTGAGCCGTTCGTGAAAGCTTTCGAGAAGAAATATAGCAAACAGCCATCTTCATTCAACGCATTAGCTTATGATTCTGTTTATATGATTAAACAAGCAATTGAGGATGAAGGAAAAGCAACACCGGAAGCAATCAACAAAGGCTTAGCGAATTTGAAAGATTTCGAAGGTGTTACAGGAAAGATCACAATGGACAAAGAACATAATCCAGTAAAATCAGCGGTTGTTCTTGGTCTAACAGATGGAAAAGAAACTTCTGCTGAAACCGTAAATCCTTAATTACTCGGAAAAAGCAGGCAAGGGGGTGTGCCAAGGGTATTTGGCACACTCCCTTTTAAGAATTAGAGCTATGAATCGTCCAAACTATTTTTGAAAAGTGATGTGATAAAGATGGAAGTATTTATTCAGCAAATCGTCAATGGGCTTTTTCTGGGTAGTGTTTATGCACTGATGGCATTAGGCTATACCATGGTTTATGGAATTATCAAATTGATCAACTTTGCCCATGGAGAGATTTATATGATCGGCTCGTTTATTGGCTATTTTCTGATCAATCAATTTAATATGGGTTTTTTCCCGGCTTTAGTTTTATCAATGGCAGGAAGCGCAATTTTAGGGGTAGTCATTGAATTCTTAGCCTATCGGCCATTAAGAAATTCAACACGAATTGCGGCATTGATTACAGCGATCGGTGTTTCGTATCTATTACAGAACACAATGATTTATTTTTTCAGTTCAACGACAAGACCGTTTCCACAGGTAATTAAAATGCAGGTTTTCAATATTGGTTTCTTACGGGTTACAAATATTCAATTATTGATTTTAGGCTTATCGCTATTCTTGATGATTACGTTGAACTTGATCGTTCAAAAAACCAAAATGGGGAAAGCCATGCGTGCAGTGAGTGTTGATACGGATGCGGCACAATTGATGGGGATTGATGTAAATCGAACCATCTCATTTACCTTTGCTTTGGGCTCCGCCTTAGCTGCAGCAGGCGGAATGATGATCGGTCTGTATTACAACTCGATTGATCCGATGATGGGCTACATCCCTGGTCTTAAATCCTTTATCGCCGCAGTTTTAGGCGGAATCGGGATTATTCCAGGAGCGGCTATCGGCGGTTTTGTCATTGGTCTGATCGAAACAATCACGACAGCATTAGGTTTTTCTGATTTTAAAGATGCGGTGGTTTATGCTGTATTGATCTTAATTTTATTAGTTCGTCCAGCCGGTATTTTAGGCAAACATGTGAAAGAGAAAGTGTAGGTGAGTCAAATGAAAAAGAATTTGAAATATAATTTAATTTGGCTAGCCTTGATCGTAATTGGGTATGCAGTATTGTACATTGCTTATTCAGCTGGGATGGTCAATCTATTCTTAGACAATATTTTAGTACAAATTGGAATCAACGTAATCTTAGCAGTAGGCTTGAATTTGATCATCGGATTTTCCGGTCAGTTTTCATTAGGACATGCTGGGTTTATGGCGATCGGCGCTTATGCGGCCGCCCTTATTTCGATGAATACCCCAACGTATGGTGGTTTTTTCTTAGGGATGGCAGTCGGTGTTCTTATAGCAGGAATCGTCGCTGTAGGAGTGGGTATTCCAACTCTGCGTTTAAGCGGTGACTATTTAGCCATTGCTACGCTGGGTGTGGCAGAGATCATTCGTATCCTCTTAATCAACTTTAAAGAGATTACCAACGGGCCTTCTGGTTTGTTTGGGATCGAGCCTTTTGTCGACTGGCAAATGGTTTATGGGTTTATGGCGATTACCACCCTGTTTATTGTTAACTATATTCGTTCAGGCGCTGGCCGTGCGACAATGGCGATTCGTGAAGATGAGATCGCCGCAGAAGCGATGGGCGTTAATACAACGAAATATAAAGTTATGGCCTTTACCTTTGGTGCCATGACTGCCAGTATTGCTGGTTCACTATATGCAGGCTATTTACAGTCAATCGCTCCGAAAGACTTTGCTTTTACTAAATCAGTCGATATTTTGATTCTGGTCGTACTGGGCGGAATCGGTAGTGTGACGGGAACCTTTATCGCGGCGATTCTATTAGGGATCATCAATATGTATCTTCAGGATTTCGGAACATTGCGGATGATCATTTACGCATTGGCATTGATCATCTTAATGATCTTTAAGCCAGGTGGATTACTAGGCACAAAAGAGCTATCTGTGAAGAAAATTTTAACTAAGTTTAAAAAAGGAGATGACCAAAATGCCTCTGTTGGAAATTAAAGATTTAACCAAAAACTTTGGCGGTTTGGCGGCGGTCTCCAATGTCAATATCGCATTAGAAGAGAATCAATTAGTAGGTCTGATTGGTCCAAATGGTGCAGGAAAAACGACTTTATTTAATCTGATCACTGGCGTTTATGACCCAAGTGAAGGGGATGTGCTATTGGAGGTTGATGGGAAGAGCCATCGCTTGAATGGTCAAAAACCCTATGCAATCGCCGATTTAGGTCTAAGTCGGACTTTTCAAAATATTCGCTTGTTTAAAGATCTGTCTGTTTTGGATAATGTCTTGATTGCTATGAACAGTAAAAATAAAGAAGGTTTTTTCTCAAGTGTCTTAAGATTGCCCTCTTTCTATAATAAGGAAGAAAAATTAAAAGAAGAAGCGCTGAAATTATTAACGATTTTTGATTTGCAGGATAAAGCAGAGAATCTAGCTCGCAACTTGCCCTATGGAGAACAGCGTCGCTTAGAAATTGTCCGAGCGCTTGCAACGAAACCGAAGATTCTTTTCTTGGATGAGCCGGCAGCAGGGATGAATCCGCAAGAGACTGCGGCCCTGACTTTGCTGATTCGCAAGATCCAAAAGGAATTTCAAATTACAATTCTATTGATCGAACATGATATGAGTTTGGTTATGGATGTTTGTGAACGAATCTATGTGTTAGAATACGGTCGTATTTTGGCTGAAGGCGTGCCAGAAGAAATCAAAAATAATCCAGAAGTGATCAAAGCCTATCTTGGAGGTGAGCTATAATGCTGAAAATTGAAAATCTTTCGGTGCATTACGGCATGATCCAAGCAGTGCGTGATGTTAGCTTTGAAGTCAATCAAGGAGAGATTGTTTCGTTGATCGGGGCAAATGGTGCAGGAAAAACGACGATTTTACGTACGATTTCTGGACTAAACCAACCTTCGAAGGGAACAATTACGTTTGAAGGGACACCGATTCAAAAGAAGGCGCCAAGAAAGATCGTGGCACAAGGCATCTCTCAAGTACCTGAAGGTAGACACGTTTTTCCTGGTCTGACTGTTTTAGAAAATTTAGAGATGGGCGCTTATTTACGAAAAGACGGCGAAATTCAAAAGGACTATGAACACGTCTATGAGAAATTTCCGATTTTGAAAGAACGATTGAATCAAGACGCTTCCACGCTATCTGGAGGGGAACAGCAAATGTTAGCGATGGGGCGTGCTCTAATGTCTAAACCACGTCTACTGCTGTTGGATGAGCCTTCAATGGGACTAGCACCTATTTTCATTCAAGAAATTTTTAATATCATTCAAGAGATTCAAAAACAAGGAACGACCGTTTTATTGATTGAACAAAATGCTAAGATGGCTCTGTCAATCGCTGATCGTGGCTATGTATTAGAGACCGGAAAAGTGGTCTTATCAGGAACGGGGCAAGAATTGCTAGAAAGTGAAGAAGTGAAGAAAGCTTATCTAGGAGGGTAAAACATGAGTGTAAAAGATTTTATGACAGAAGACTTAGTAACGGTCACATCGAAAACCAAAATTTTTGATGCCGTTGATTTGATGAAAAAATATGATATTCACCGCTTGCCAGTTATTGATAACGATAAATTGGTCGGATTGATCACCGAAGGAACGATCCAAGAAGCGTTACCTTCGAAAGCAACTAGCCTGAGCGTTCATGAGGTGAATTATTTATTAAATAAAACAGTTGTCGCGGATGTAATGATCAAGGATGTTAAAACCGTTGCTCCAGATGCGGAATTAGAAGACGGTATCTATCTGATGCGTCAAAATAAAATCAACGTATTACCAGTGTTGGAGAATGAAAAGCTGGTCGGGATCATCACCAATAATGATATTTTTGATGCTTTCTTAAAATTGACTGGCTATTATGAAGGCGGGACACGCGTTCAGTTGAAAATCCTAGAAGATAAAAAAGGGGTTTTAGCCAGAGTAACGAAAATTTTAGCAGATAATGACTTTAGTATTCTCACTATTATTGTCGATCATCAGACAAGCGCAACGATCGTTGAAATTCAATTAGCCAGCAAGGAAACAGAAAAGATCAAACAACTTCTGACCGATAATGGGTACGAAGTATTGCGGGCAGCGATCACTCAACCATAATTTTAGGACAGCTGAGAGATCAGTTGTCCTTTTCTTTTGTTGTATGATAAACTATTCAAGACGGAGGGAAAGTTATGTCTAAAAAGAACAAAGATATCCAAGTTCAAGTTAAAGAAGAAGAACGTTTGATTAATGGGGAAAAACAAACCGTTACTCAACTAGTGATTGGGAAAAAAACGATTGGCGAAGTCGTTCCTGAAAACAAAAATTTTCAAGCCTATAATGATGGGCATCTATTGGGCAATTTCAAGACATTAGATGATGGAATTGAAGCCCTAATTCGCAACTGGAATTTACATGAATAATTTTTGAAAAAAATACTTGCATTTTTTTTGAAGATTAGGTATTATAACTGAGTCGGGTTTTTAAATAATAAAAAACCTAGCTGGAGGAGTAGCGAAGTGGCTAAACGCGACGGACTGTAAATCCGTTCCTTAGGGTTCAGTGGTTCGAATCCACTCTCCTCCACCATTGGGGTATAGCCAAGCGGTAAGGCAAGGGACTTTGACTCCCTCATGCGTTGGTTCGAATCCAGCTACCCCAGTAGTCAAGTGAGTTGCACATGCAACTCACTTTTTTTGCGTTTTTATATAACAAAAAAAGTAAAAGAATCGATGGTGTACATCGGTTCTTTTACTCATCAATGTTCCATCGTCTTTCGTCGAACCTTTTGAATACCCAAAAAGCACGCAAGGCAGAATAAGAAGACTAAAAACAGTACAAAGGACAATGTAGCATAAGGAAATAGCGAAGAAGTGGAGACGGATAAAAACGGTTCAATGATTATTTGACGAATAGCACTAGGAACGTGCTGCTGCATTTCTGCCAATGCCCGAGAGATTTCTGGAAGATTGCTATGTTCAGGCAGAACACTGGTATAGGCCCCAAACGCCTTATTGCCAATCGCAAGGTAGCCTATCGCAATATTTCCCAAGCCCAACCCACCGACAACTAAATTCCCTAAAGTAAGTAGCCCGATTGCTAGATTGCCCAATGCAATTCCACCGAAAGCAATGTTGCCAGCGGCGAGTAATCCGAAGGTTAAGAAACCTGCTGAAAAAAAGCCCAGAGACAATAGTCCTATTGAAACAATCCCTTTAGAAAAAATTCCCAATGAAAGAACTCCTGACGAGAAAAAGCCAACACTGACAATCCCATGTGCAGTTGGAATTAACTGTTTTTTATGCTGTAATGTGCTGATAGCGAACTGGCGATTATGCCACAACATTTCTGAAAGGTTTGGAATGACGATATGCAGTAAAGGCAGCGAAAATAAAAGCGTTGACGAACGATATTCAAAATAGAGCTCTGGTTCCCGTTCATTTAGTAAATTGTCTAATGAAAGATCTAATAATTGCGCGATGCGTTTTAACGTATCGATATCTGGGTACCCAGCCCCGCGCTCCCATTTGGAAACCGTTCGATCTGATACATATAAAATATTGGCTAATTGTTTTTGGGTAAGTTCATTTCGTTGCCGATAGTTTCTCAATTGTTTCCCTAAAAAATTTCCCATTTAACTTCCTCTTTCTGATTGATAATTTAAGCATAGCGGATTATCGGAAAAAAAGGTACAAAATCTGATGAAAAAGTGATTCTACTCTGCGTAGAGTCTTGCTAAATCAACATTTCTAGATCAACGTGTTCAATCAGCAAAGAGTTCTCACTTGATGCTAATTAGGATATACGCTACCATTTACAGTAGTAAGGAATTAAGTAGTCATTGACTATTTTTCGAATCTGAAAGGAGTCTGTAACGATGAATAAAGTTGAAGAAGTGAAAGAAATGCTAACAGATACAGTGACAAAAATTTATAGTACGATTAAGGATAGTTCATTTGAAGTAACGAAAGAAAAAGGACAAATCCCTCAAGTCCGTAATGTTCGCCCGACCCGTCACACGATTAAATGGAAAGCAAAAAATCATTGATCATTAAAAGAAGCGCTCAGAGCAATCTGGGCGCTTCTTTTAATGGTCTATTTCAATGCCTAAAATAGTCAGGTGTCCATTACCGACTAATTTGATTACGAGTTTTGAAAGACTGTCGGCACTCATATCTGTCTTACTTGTAATCCACCAATGCAGGGTTCCCACGAAAATGGACGTCATGTACTCGATGATAAAGTCTAGGGGAACTTCAATATCATTTTCGGTAATTTTTAAACGTTTAAAAACATGGGAATATTTTTCATCAAGAATCTCTGCGACTTTCTTTCGCAGTATTTCATTTCCTGAAGCGTCCATGATCGTTAAAAAGAATTTCCGATTTGCTTGAATTTGTTCATAGATGTTTTTTAGAACCATTTCGATTTTTCGAACCTTCAAACGATTGCCTTGAACGATTTGATCGGGATCAAGTACGGCTGTAAATGCATCAATTGCTTGTTTGAAGATTTGATCATAGAGATCTTGCTTATCTTTAAAGTGTGCATAAAAGGTAGCGCGATTGATCATTGCTTCATCTGCAATTTCCTGAATCGTGATATTGTCGTAGCCTTTTGCTTCTACTAAACGAATAAATGCTTCCATAATCATTTTGTTGGTTCGCTTAACCCGTAGGTCAATTTTTTTTGCCATAATAAAATCCTTTCATTTTTACAACAAATCATTTAAGACTGTTGCTTATCGCACGGATGAACAGGTTTTGCGTATTGCATAACGTTCAAAATGTTTTTAGAATATACGTGAGTAGTATAACAAACACTTTGTAAGTTAATCAACATGTGTTGTTAAAAATGGAAGGTAGGAATAAATATGACATTACGAGCGGGGATTGATGTTGGCTCTACAACCGTCAAGTTGGTCATTTTAAATGAACAAAACGAAAGTCTTTTTGCAAAATACGAACGACACTTTTCAGATGTGAAAAATGCCACAGAACGTGTATTACGAGAAGCCGAAGCAGTGATTGGCAACCAAGAGATGACGATGAGCATTACAGGATCAGGCGGAATGGGATTAGCGGATGTTCTAGAGATCCCTTTTGTTCAAGAAGTCATCGCCTGTACACGTACTGTTGAAGAAATTATTCCGGAAACAGACGTAGCCATTGAATTAGGCGGTGAAGACGCTAAGATTACGTTTTTTGAAGGGGCACTGGAACAACGTATGAACGGGAGTTGTGCGGGTGGTACGGGAGCTTTTATCGACCAGATGGCTGTTTTATTAAAGACCGATGCGAATGGAGTCAATGAACTAGCTAAAAATTATAAAACGATCTATCCGATCGCTTCACGTTGTGGTGTATTCGCTAAAACCGATGTGCAGCCGCTTATTAATGAGGGGGCCGCAAAGGAAGACATCGCTGCGAGTATTTTTCAAGCAGTCGTTAATCAAACAATCGCTGGTTTAGCTGCTGGTCGTAAAATAAAAGGGAACATCGCTTTTCTAGGTGGACCGCTATTCTTTATGTCTGAATTGCGTCAACGATTTATCGAAACGTTGGACATCGCACCGGAAAATGTCATCTTTCCAGAAAATCCGCAGTTATTTGTGGCCATGGGGGCGGCTTTTTACTCTGAAGAAGCAGAAGAGACGTCGCTTAAAGAGTTGTTGCATCGTCTAACGACAGCTGACGAAGGCCATCTATCACCTTCGGATACACTAGAGCCATTATTTGAAGGTGAAGCAGATTTAGCAGATTTTCGGATGCGTCATGGTCAAGCTCAGGCACAAGAAAAAAGCTTGTCTGATCACGAAGGGGTGGCCTTTTTAGGAATCGATGCGGGATCGACAACCACAAAAGTTGCTTTGATCGATGATAGCGGGAATTTAATGTATTCATTTTATGGAAATAATCAAGGGCAACCACTTGAAACAACCATGACAGTACTGAAGGATCTATATAAAAAACTGCCTGAAAATGTCTTCATCGGCAAGGCAGCAGTCACTGGATATGGCGAACAATTGATCAAGAATGCGTTGAAAATTGATATTGGTGAAGTGGAAACTATGGCCCATTATAAGGCAGCTAATCACTTCCAACCAGGGGTTGACTTCATCTTGGATATTGGCGGACAGGATATGAAGGCCATGACGATCAAGGATGGCGCATTATCTTCTATTCAATTGAATGAAGCTTGTTCATCAGGTTGTGGTTCGTTTATCGAAACATTTGCCAAATCATTGAATTACAATGTTGAGGATTTTGCGAAAGCAGCATTGAAATCAAAAGCTCCGGTTGATTTAGGATCACGTTGTACCGTATTTATGAATTCTAAAGTAAAACAAGTTCAAAAAGAAGGCGCCTCAGTTGGGGATATTTCTGCGGGCTTGTCTTACTCTGTCATTAAAAATGCGATTTATAAAGTTATTAAGGTTCGTCGTCCAGAAGAGCTTGGCGAAAAAATCGTTTGTCAAGGTGGAACCTTCTACAATGAAGCCGTTTTGCGTGCCTTTGAAATGGTCACTGGGCGTGAGGTTGTTCGTCCATCGATCGCTGGCTTAATGGGAGCCTTCGGGGCAGCCTTGATTGCTTTAGAGAATTATGAAGCGGGTGAACAAACGGAGACACTGTCTTTAGCAGAAATTGATACTTTTACTGCTGAAAAAGAATTTACCCACTGTGGCTTGTGTGAAAATAATTGTATGATGACAGTTACGTTGTTCTCAGATGGACGGCAATTTATCACCGGAAATCGTTGCGAACGCGGTGCACGGATCAAGATTAAGCGGGAAGATAAGAAAGTCAATCTAATCGATTATAAATATCGTCGTTTGTTCAAATATCGTCCACTACGTAAAAAGGAAGCGGTTCGTGGTGAAATTGGTATCCCACGCGTTTTGAATATGTACGAAAATTATCCGTTATGGCATACCTTCTTCAGTGATCTAGGCTTTCGGGTGAAATTATCTCCACGTTCAAACAAAGAATTATATGAACAAGGAATGGAAACAATTCCAAGTGATACGGCTTGCTATCCGGCAAAAATTGCTCACGGACATATCCAAGCTTTGATCGATAGCGGCGTACCGATGATTTTCTATCCAGGCGTGGTATTTGAACGAGAAGAGTCAAAAGAAGCGGATAATCATTTTAACTGTCCGATCGTCCAGAGCTATCCCGATGTCATTCGGAACAATGTCGATGATATTCGTGAAGGGAAAGTGGATTATCGCAATCCTTATTTGAACTTAGGCAATGAAGCATCAGTCGCTAAAGTTTTGGGTCGCTGTTTCCAAGATTTGGGGATTACTCAAACGGAAATTGATCAAGCATTGCATCATGCTTATAAAGAATTAGAGATCTTTAAAGAAGACATTCGTCAAAAAGGGGAAGAAACGCTCCTGATGCTCAATCAAAAAGGGGAACGTGGCGTGGTTCTTTCTGGACGTCCGTATCATTTGGACCCTGAGATCAATCATGGGATCGCTGAGGTGATCACCCAAGAAGGCTTCCATGTGTTAACGGAAGATAGTGTGTCCCATTTGAGTGATGTTGGCAACCTCCGGGTCGTTAATCAGTGGGTCTATCATTCTCGTTTATACGCGGCGGCTCGTGTTGTAGCAAAATCGAAAAATCTAGAGCTGGTACAATTGAATTCATTTGGTTGTGGGCTTGACGCAGTAACCACGGACCAAGTCGAAGAAATCATGGATCAGTATGGCAAGATTTATACCGTTTTGAAAATTGATGAAGGCTCGAATCTGGGAGCCATCAGAATTCGTTTACGTTCATTAAAAGCAGCAGTCAGTGAACGAGATAAATCGAATTTCGAACCAACGAAACGCTTCGAAGAGCCAGAAAAAATCGTCTTCACGAAAGAAATGCGTAAGAAACATACACTATTATTGCCAATGCTTAGTCCAATCCATCAATCAGGACTGTTTGACATTGCGTTGGAGGCTTCGGGCTATAACGTCGTTTGCTTGCCAGCGATGGATCGTGAAGCCATCAATGTCGGGTTGAAGTTCGTTAACAATGATTCCTGTTACCCAGCGATCATTTCAATCGGTCAATTAGTCGAAGCGCTGCAAAGTGGTGAATACGATGTAAACAATACGAGTGTGATGATGAGCCAAACCGGTGGTGGGTGTCGTGCGACGAACTACATCCCATTATTGCGAAAAGCATTAAATGATGCCGGCTTCCCACAAGTTCCAGTTGTCTCTGTTTCTCTTGGGAATAAAGGGGTAGAAAGCAATCCCGGTTTCAAATTTACACTGCCAATGTTAAAACGGATCGTTGTGGCGATTTTATATGGTGATTTATTTGAACGTGTGGTTTATCGGACACGTCCATATGAACTGGAAAAAGGACAGATCGATGCGCTGCATGAGGAATGGCTGAAAAAAGTCGAAGGAAATGTTCGAAACGGCTCATTGACGCAGTTCAATCGCAACATGAAAAAAATCATCAAGGATTTTGATACAGTTCCAATCTCTAGTGAGGTTAAACCAAAAGTTGGTGTTGTGGGCGAAATCCTAGTGAAATATTCACCAACAGCGAATAATGACATCGTCCGATTGTTAGAAGCAGAAGGTGCTGAGGCAGTTGTTCCAGACTTAATTGGGTTTATGAACTATTCACTCTATAATCAAATTTGGAAATACGACAATATGGGAATGCCGAAGAAGAATAAAAATCTGGCAGAAATGGCAATCAAATTGATTGAAGTCGTAGAAAAACCGATGGACAAAGCTTTACGTGCTTCGGAACGTTTCACCGGAATTCATTCGATCTATCAATTGGCGGAAGACGCCAGCAAGATTCTTTCCATTGGTAATCATACTGGTGAAGGCTGGTTCTTAACGGGCGAGATGATTGATCTGTTGAAAACAGGGGTAAACAATATTGTTTGTATGCAACCGTTTGGCTGCCTACCGAACCATGTTGTTGGAAAAGGCGTCATTAAAGAATTACGCCATCAATATCCAAAATCAAATATTGCCGCGATCGATTACGATCCAGGGGTTTCAATCGTCAACCAATTAAATCGGATTCGTTTGATGATGGCAACGGCCAACAAACAATTAAAAGAGGAAGTCAAAAGTTGATTCTGAGAGTAGACCAATTGATTTTGGTCTACTCTTTTTACGAGTTTTTCTTCTTATTTTGATATGGTTAGAACAATCGTATGAGTAAGAAAATAGACTCATCTTTTGTCTTAGGAAAAATGAGTCCAATTCAGGGGATACGCGACCAAACGTTAATTCTGTTGATAAGAACAGATTGAAATAAGATTCCGAATACTTAATAATGGTCGTCCATTCTATCGGAAATTTTAGATACTACTTTAAATTGGTTCATAAAAAAGAGTAATCAGACGTAAGATCAAAAGGATTATTGTTGTGCATTAGGTATATACCAGTTATAATAAGGATAGAAAATTCGAACGGGGTGAAGGAACGTGGCGAATCAAGTGCCAGTTTATATTCAAATACACGATCAGTTAAAGCATGAAATTGAAAACGGTGTATGGAAGGTTGGGGCGCGTCTGCCTTCTGAACGGGAGTTATCGTTAAGATTTGGCGTAAGTCGAATGACTCTTCGTCAAGCGATCCAAACACTTTCTGATGAAGGAATATTGGAACGGAAAATTGGTTCAGGAACCTATGTAGCGAGTCAAAAAGTTCAAGAAAAAATGACTGGGACAACGAGCTTTACTGATATTATGGAGTCTCAAGGGAAAACGCCTTCTAGCAAAACAATTTCTTTCTTTCATTCACGAGCAAGCTCCAGTGAAGCAGAAAAATTAGGTTTAGAAAAGGGCGAACAAGTGCTGCGAATGGAACGGATTCGTTATGCAGATAGTTTGCCGATTTGTTTTGAAGTCGCAAGTATTCCTGCTAAGTTAATCGAGGGCTTCACCAAAGAAGAGATTACGGAATCCTTCTATCATAGTTTACAAGAAAAAGGATTTGAAATCGGTCGTGCCAATCAGACAGTCTCAGCGACGTTAGCTTCAGAGCAAATCGCTGAATATTTGGCAGTAAAACGCGGCGATGCAATCTTACGCTTACGCCAAGTTTCCTATTTAGCTGATGGACAGCCCTTCGAGTATGTCCGTACGCAGTATGTTGGCAGTCGTTTTGAATTTTATTTAGAAAAATAATCCAAGCGGCTACGCCTCTTGGATTAATTGCTCATGGTACGTGAGTTCGCCAGTAGTAAAGCGGACTTGACCGTTTAATAGATCCGTAACTTGAGCTTCGAAATCAGCGATTTTATTGTCATCGACCATGCAGGTTACAACAACTTGGTCGGTGAACTGGGTTTCTTTGACAGCGAGTTGTTCATTGGTAATGAAGTTTTCCATTTTCCCCCAATTAGGGTAGTCAAGTTGGACGAAGACTTCTTTTTGTAGTCGGCCTTCAACGATTCCGGTCTCAGCGATTGCTTGAGCGACAGAGCCGGAATAGGCACGGATCAATCCGCCAGCACCAAGCTTTGTTCCGCCGAAATAACGAGTCACAACGGCACAAACATTGATCAGCTCATTTTTCTTCAATACCTCCAGCATGGGGATGCCAGCTGTTCCGCTGGGTTCGCCATCGTCTGAGGAGCGCTGAATTTCATTGTGATCGCCTAATACAAATGCACTACAATTATGATTTGCTTTCCAATGTTCTTTTTTTATCTGTTGAATAAATGCTTTTGCTTCTTCTTCGGATTCAATGCGTTTTAAGAAACAGATAAATCTTGATTTTTTAATCTCGATTTCGTGTTGGTTGTCTTCTTTAATGGTTCGATACTTTTGCAGCATAATTTTGCCTCACTTTAGTTTTCTCTAATCTAGTATAGAAGAAAAATAGGAGAGGTTTCAACTAAAGGCTGTTTTGTTTGTATGTTTTTTGTCTGAAGGTGAGGAACGAGCATGACACGTGCAAAAAAATATGATGGTATTACTCATTATTTAAAAAGTAACAATGGCTCACAGGTGACACTGACCTTTACACAATTTGATGAGCTCTTATTTCCCCGCAGCGGATTGCCTCAAACTGCGCGGCAAGATTTAGATTGGTGGGCAAATGATTACCGCCATCCGGAAAAAGGTGCTTATGGGTGGTTAAATGCCAATTATGAAGTAGTCCAGGTCAATCTTGATAAAGAATACGTGGTTTTTAATAAATTAGTAAAATCGAACTGGTTGATTTAACACATGATGTGGCGATCAACTAACTTGAATACTAGACGAAGTACGGCGCGTAAGCGGCCGTGCTTTTTTTATGAGCAATTTTAAAAATCAAAATAAAGGCAGGCATCCAGCGAATAGTCATGAATTGCGTATCTTTTTGAAAAAGAAGGAGGTCCCCATGGAGATTACTGGTCAACGTTTATTAATAAAAGAGTGGCGCACATTTTATCCGCAAGTAGACTTGACTAAAGCTGAAAGAATTCCTGCAATGACTGAGGTTGAAAATGGCTGGTTGTGTCAACGATGCGGTGAGGTTTCGCAAGAAAGAGTACCAGCAGGCTTTTTCTATTGTCCTTCTTGTCTATCGTTGGGACGCGTAGACAGTCGAAGTTATCTTTATTTTTTTCCTGTAAGAAAAACAAATCCTAAAAAAGTAAGACTGACGTGGTCGGGGGAATTTTCTGCTGCACAACAAAAAATCGCTGAGGATTTACTTGAAGATCAAGCTAGAAGCAACACTTTTTTACTCTGGGCGGTGACCGGAGCAGGAAAAACAGAGATTCTTTTTCTACTTTTAAAGAGTCTCTTGGAAAAAGGAAATCGAATTGTGATAACGTCCCCGCGAGTAGATGTTTGTAACGAAGTGTTTCTGCGCTTTCGTCAAGCATTTCCTGACGAAAAAATCAGCCTTTTTCATGGGCAGGAACGAAAAGATGCCGGAGATCAATTTGTTGTCTGCACCGTTCATCAGCTTTTGCGCTATCGTGACTACTTCGATTTAGTGATCGTAGATGAGGTAGATGCCTTTCCCTATGCAGAGGATTTATTGCTGCATCGGGCAGTTGAAAATGCTCAACAAACAAATGGAAAGCGTGTATATCTGAGTGCAACGCCAGATGAATCGTTAAAAAAGACAGTTGATCGTATTTATTATTTGCCAGCCCGTTATCATCGACGCGAGTTGCCAGTTCCACAAGTCTTATTCTCTTGGCGATTGGAAAAAAACTTGACTGAAGGCCGATTACCAAAAAAGGTTTTGACCAAAATAGCAGATTTGCTGGAAAAAAATAATGTTCTGCTTTTTTGTCCGAATATTTCCATGCTGGATAAAATTGCCAGTTTTATTCAACAGGAGTTACTAGAAGTAAGGTTGACGACCGTTTTCTCTCAAGACCAAGAGCGGTTGATTAAGGTCGAAAATATGCGTGAAGGCAGGTATCAATTGCTTCTAACGACGACTATTCTCGAACGAGGTGTAACATTTGAAAAAGTCTCGGTTATCGTATTACAGGCCTCTCACCGGGTTTTTAAGAAGTCCGCGCTGGTTCAGATTGCTGGTCGGGCAGACCGTAAAGGAGAATATACGCAGGCGGAAGTTCTTTTTATTACTAGTGAACAAACAACAGCAATCAAATCTGCAATCAAAGAAATCAAAAAGAATAATCAAGAAGCGTTAAAAGAGGGATTGCTTCATGCGTTGTAGCTGTTGTCAAAAAGAAATGGTGAGTAATCTAACCATCCGAGAATTTTTTCGTTCGGTGACTTTGAGGTGTTATCATTGTGAGCAGCTATTCAAAAAAATTGAGCAAGCTACAGCCTGCCCTGGCTGTGGCCGATCGAATTCACCAGAGCTATGTTCGGATTGTCGATTATGGCAGCGAGAGCTTGGATTTGTATTGGAAAATAAAAGTCTCTTTCACTACGATGAAGGATTTCGTGAGTGGATTGAGTCGTATAAATTTATGGGAGATTACCGTTTACGGGGTGCTTTTACAACGGAACTAGCACATATATTGCACAACTATCGGAAATATTTGATCTGCCCGCTGCCTTTATCAACGGAGCGATTTGAGCAAAGAGGATTCAATCAAGTTAGCGGCTGTTTAGAGTTGACGAACATTTCCTTCGAACATTTATTGAGACGCCGTGAACTAGCTCCACAATCTGAGAAATCACGTGAAGAACGGTTGAAAATGGAACAACCGTTTGAACTAAGGGTACCTAGTGGAAAAATTAGAAATCAGAGAGTTTTATTAGTTGATGATGTTTATACAACGGGACGGACGCTTTTTCATGGCGCAGAAATCCTTATTGAGAATGGCGCTAAAACGGTGAAGAGCTTGACTTTTGCAAGGTAAAATGCATTATTCATGTTTATGAAATTGATAGCGATTTACTTTGCAAAAGGATTAGATTTCGATATAATAGAGTTAAGAAGAAGAGGTAAGAGTGGTCCTTCCTTCTCTTCAGTTGGCAAGACGAAAGGGGCAATACGTATGTTCAAATATAATGTTCGAGGGGAAAACATCGAAGTTACTGAGGCTATCCGCAATTACGTTGAAAAGAAAGTAGGAAAGTTAGAACGCTACTTCACTGATGTTCCGGACGCAACTGCTTATGTCAATTTAAAAGTGTATACAGAAAAAACGGCAAAAGTTGAAGTAACGATTCCATTACCTTACTTAGTTCTTCGAGCGGAAGAAACTTCACCAGATTTATATGCAAGTATTGATTTGGTTGTGGATAAATTAGAGCGTCAGATCCGCAAATTTAAAACAAAAATTAACCGCAAAGCGCGTGAAAAGGGCGTACCTGAACGTGAAGTGGAAGTGTTAGTAAACGTGGAAGATTCAGAAGAATCTGAATTAGAAATCGTTCGTACAAAACGCTTGTCATTGAAACCTATGGGTAGCGAAGAAGCAGTCTTACAAATGAACATGCTTGGACATAACTTCTTTATCTTTGAAGATGCTGAAACAAATGGAACAAGCATTGTTTATCGTCGTAAAGATGGCAAATACGGTTTGATCGAAACAGATTAATAGAAAATTACAGCCTTCCAGCAGATGCTGGAAGGTTTTTTATTTTCATTGAAAATAAAGTTTTGGAATGCAGAGCAATTTTAATACCAAAATGTTTCCTATTCTTTGCGCTATTAAGGAAAATCACAGAAAAAGATTAATCATTACATAAGTCGGGCTTTATTCGCTGCGAGAAGTTTCTTTTCTCAAGGACTAATGATAAAATATACTAGCGGGTTTCTATCAAAAAATAGAAAATGAAAAGAAATAAAGGAGTAAGGTAAACGAATGGCAAACTTTCTGAGACGAATGATTGAAAATGATAAAAAAGAATTAAAACGATTGAGTGGGATTGCTGATAAGGTTGAAGCCTTTTCTAGCGACATGGAAAAATTGTCGGATGGGCAATTACGCGGCAAGACCGAAGAATTTAGAGGACGCTATCAAGCAGGGGAAACGTTAGATGACCTATTGCCAGAAGCTTTTGCAGTAGTTCGCGAAGCGGCTAAACGTGTATTAGGCCTCTATCCCTACCATGTTCAATTAATGGGTGGGATCGTGTTGCACGATGGGAACATTCCTGAAATGAAAACTGGTGAAGGTAAAACACTGACAGCTACGATGCCGGTGTATTTAAATGCCTTAACTGGTGAAGGTGTCCACGTAGTAACAGTGAACGAATATCTCGCTACACGTGACTCCACCGAAATGGGCGAGTTGTACAACTTCTTAGGATTAAGCGTTGGGTTGAATATCAATTCAAAAACATCTGATGAAAAGCGTGAAGCGTACAATTGCGATATCACCTACAGTACGAATAATGAACTTGGATTTGATTACCTACGTGACAACATGGTGGTTTATCAAAGCCAAATGGTTCAACGTCCATTGAACTATGCAATTGTCGATGAAGTAGACTCGATCTTGATCGATGAAGCACGGACACCGTTGATTATCTCTGGTGCGGCTGAAAAATCGACAGCTCTATACACTCGAACAGATAATTTTGTGAAACGTTTGAAAGAGGATGAAGATTTCAAAATCGATATCCAATCGAAAACGATTGGTCTGACTGAACAAGGGATTGAAAAAGCGGAAGAGAACTTCGGCTTGGAGAACCTATATGATTTAGACAACACTGCGCTGACTCACCACTTAGATCAAGCATTGCGGGCTAATTTCATTATGATCCGCGATATTGACTATGTAGTACAGGAAGGCAAGGTCTTAATCGTCGACCAATTTACTGGTCGAATTATGGATGGTCGTCGTTATTCTGACGGATTACATCAGGCAATTGAAGCCAAAGAAGCCGTTGAAATCGAAGACGAAACGAAAACGATGGCAACGATCACTTTCCAGAACTATTTCCGGATGTATAAAAAACTAGCTGGGATGACTGGTACAGCTAAAACGGAAGAAGAAGAGTTCCGTGAAATTTATAATATTGAGGTTGTCCAAATTCCAACGAACCGCCCGGTTATTCGAGAAGACCATGCGGATTTATTATATCCAACTTTGGAAAGCAAGTTCCATGCAGTAGTTCAAGATATTAAAGAAAGACACCGTAAAGGTCAACCAATCCTTGTTGGTACGGTGGCTGTTGAAACGTCTGAATTGCTTTCAAATATGTTGGATCGTGAAAAAGTGCCCCATGAGGTCTTGAACGCGAAAAACCATTTTAAAGAAGCAGAAATCATTATGAATGCTGGACAAAAAGGTTCTGTAACGATCGCTACTAACATGGCGGGTCGAGGAACAGATATTAAGTTAGGCCTTGGAGTCATTGAATTAGGCGGGCTTGCTGTAATTGGTACCGAACGTCATGAATCTCGTCGTATTGATAATCAGCTTCGTGGACGTTCAGGTCGTCAAGGAGATCCAGGGGTTTCTCAATTCTACCTTTCATTGGAAGATGATTTGATGAAACGGTTTGGCTCTGAACGAATCAAAGCTTTCTTAGATCGCATGAAAGTGGAAGACGATGACGCAGTGATCCAAAGTAAAATGCTGACTCGTCAAGTAGAATCTGCTCAAAAACGGGTGGAAGGAAATAACTACGATACTCGTAAGAACGTTTTACAATACGACGATGTGATGCGGGAACAACGGGAAGTTATCTATAAGCAGCGTCAGGATGTCATCATGGGTGAAAAAGATTTATCACCACAATTATTGAACATGGTACGCCGGACAATTTCACGTGTGGTGGATAGCCATACCCAATTAGACAAAGAAAATTGGAACCTTGAAGCGTTGGCAGACTTTGCCGGAGCAACATTAGTTCATGAAGATTCTGTTTCAAAAGCTGATTTTGAAGGTAAAACGCCAGAAGAAATGAAAGATTATTTATATAATCGCGCCAAAGAAGTGTTTGATACGAAAGTGTCACAATTACAAAGTCCAGAACAATTATTAGAATTTGAAAAAGTGGTCATTTTACGTGTTGTCGATACGAAATGGACAGACCATATTGATGCAATGGATCAATTACGTCAATCAGTAGGCTTGCGGGCGTATGGACAGAACAATCCGCTGGTTGAATATCAAACAGAAGGGTACAAGATGTTTGAAGATATGGTTGGAGCCATCGAATTTGAGGTCACACGCCTATTCATGAAAGCTGAGATTCGTCAAAATGTTCAACGTGAACAAGTCGCTCAAAATCAACAAGAGCATCCTGTAGAAGCAGACGGAGATCCGAAGAATTTGACACATACGAAGCAAAAACCGGTTCATGTGGAAAAAGTTGGACGAAATGATCCGTGTCCATGCGGCAGCGGAAAAAAATACAAAAACTGCCACGGTAAAGGACAATAGTTTTCTACGATAAGTAAGGAATCCTCAGAACGGGACATAGCTGCTATGTCTCGTTCTTTGTGAGTTTCACTAACGTACTAAAAGTAGGTTTATAAGACACTTAGAATGAGAGCGGATAAAGCAGCTTTTATGTTGATTTAACTGATGGATGGAAAGATAAAGTTTTAAAGGTTTGGTTATACGGATCGTTTTTTATCCGGAAGAAAGAAGGAATAGATTTGGAAAACGCAGAAATACGTAATTTATTAGATGCAATGCAAGAACAAGTCGCAAGTTTCAGGGGGTCTCTTTGACCTAGAGCAGTTAGAAGAAGATATTGCTGAAGCTGAAAATCAAATGTCTGCGCCAGGTTTTTGGGATGATTCGGAGAAAGCTCAGGCTTTGATAAATCGCAACAATGCCGCAAAAGAAACGTATGATCAGTTTCAGGCAATTGCAAGTGAAGCAGACGAATTAAATCTGATGTGGGAAATGCAGCAAGAGGAATTTGATAGCGAATTACAAGCGGAGTTGGAAGAACGCTTAGTACAGTTGCAAGAAAAAGTTTCAGGTTTTGAATTGTCGCTCTTGTTAGATGCTCCTTACGATAAAAATAATGCCATTATTGAGTTGCATCCTGGTGCTGGCGGAACTGAATCACAGGATTGGGGCTCAATGCTCTTGCGAATGTATACACGCTGGTCAGAACAGCATGGGTTTTCAGTTGAAACGATTGATTATCAATCAGGTGATGAGGCAGGGATCAAGAGTGTTACCTTGATGATCAAAGGAACGAATGCTTATGGCTATTTGAAATCAGAAAAAGGGGTTCATCGGTTAGTGCGAATCTCGCCGTTTGATTCAGCAAGTCGTCGTCATACTTCTTTTTGTTCTGTCGAGGTCATGCCTGAACTAGATGAAAACATCGAAGTTGAAATCAATCCAGATGACTTGAAAGTTGATGTTTATCGAGCTAGCGGAGCAGGTGGTCAGCATATCAATAAAACCTCTTCAGCCGTACGGATTACGCATTTGCCTACGGGAACGGTTGTTGCTAGTCAAGCACAGCGTTCGCAATTTCATAATCGCGAGACAGCCATGCAAATGTTAAAGGCGAAGCTCTATCAGTTAGAAATTGAGAAGAAAGAGCAAGAAGCTGCTGCCTTGCGAGGGGAACAAAAGGAAATCGGTTGGGGCTCACAAATTCGCTCTTATGTTTTTCATCCATACTCTATGGTAAAGGATCACCGTACTGAATATGAGACGGGAAATGTACAGGCAGTAATGGACGGCGAGCTAGATCCTTTCATTGATGCTTACTTGAAATGGCGCTTAGCACAAGAGGCCTAATCTCAAAATGAAATCAAATTGTAAAGTAATGAAAGCCAGTTGCAATGTTGGCATGCTATAATAGCAAAGAATTTAAGAGGATTTGGAGAGATAAAGCATGATTGAAATGCAGGATGTAACAAAAAAATATCCTAATAAGACAACTGCTGTTCGTGGGATTTCGGTTCGTATCGATCAAGGCGAGTTTGTCTATGTCGTTGGTCCCTCTGGTAGTGGAAAATCTACCTTCATCAAGTTGATGTACCGTGAAGAAAAAGCAACTTCTGGAAAAGTACTAGATGTTGCTCGTCATGATTTATTAAAGATCAAAAATAAAGAAGTTCCATATTTGCGTCGTGATGTTGGCGTGGTTTTCCAGGACTTCAAGTTATTGCCTCGTAAAACGGTCTATGAAAATGTGGCGTATGCCATGCAAGTAATTGGGCGTAAACCGCGGGATATTAAAAAGCGTGTCATGGAAGTTTTAGACTTGGTTGGATTAAAACACAAGGTCCGCGTATTCCCAAGTGAATTATCTGGTGGGGAACAGCAACGTGTATCGATCGCACGAGCAATCGTGAATACACCAAAAGTATTAATTGCTGATGAACCGACCGGAAATTTGGACCCGGATACTTCTTGGGAAATCATGCATCTATTAGAACGAATCAATAATCAGGGAACAACGATCGTAATGGCAACCCATAACAAAACGATCGTAGATACCATGCGCCATCGTTTGATCGCGATTGAAAATGGCTTGATCGTTCGGGATGAAGCGGAAGGAGAATACGAGTTTGATGATTAGAAATTTCTTCCGACATTTGTTGGAAAGTATCAAGAGTGTTAAGCGTAATGGCTGGATGACTTTAGCATCAGTCAGTGCAGTTACGATCACATTAACAATGGCGGGAATTTTCATGGCTTTGATCATGAACGCGACAAAATTAGCTCAAGATGTTGAAGGCAATGTTGAAGTGACAGTCTTCGTTGATATTGGTACGAAAGAAAAAGAATTAAAAGAATTAAAATCAGAATTGCAAGATATTAGTCATGTAGAGAAAGTTACTTATTCAAGTAAACAAGAGCAATTAAAGAAATTGCAAAAACAAATGGGTGATGCTTGGGACCTATTCGAAGGTGATAGCAATCCGTTATATGATGTATATGTTGTAAAGGCAACCGATGCACAATACATTCGTCCCGTAACTCGTGAAGCAAGTCAATTGAACAATGTTTTCCGTGCAAATTATGGCGGAAATTCAGCCGATCGGATTATTCAAATGGCGAAAGTTGTCAGAACTTGGGGCTTAGCGGCCGCTGCGTTATTAGTTTTCGTGGCAATTTTCTTGATTTCGAATACGATTCGGATTACGATCATCTCACGTAAAACCGAGATTCAAATCATGCGTCTCGTAGGTGCAAAAAATGGGTATATTCGTTGGCCGTTTTTCCTTGAAGGAGGTTGGATCGGTTTAATTGGTTCTATCGTGCCAATTTTGATCTTAACCTATGGGTATTCACAGGTTTATGGCTTAGCGGCACCTTATCTATTGCAATCAAACTTAGCTTTATTGCGACCAGACCAAATTGTTTGGATACTGGATATCACGATGGCGGTTGGTGGCTATTTGATTGGTTCACTAGGTTCAGTCATTTCAATGCGCCGTTTCTTAAAAATTTAACAAAGCAAAACTTCTTCGAATCATTCGAAGAAGTTTTTTTAGTATAAAATAGTAAATCCTTTTCCTTGATTTTTTTAATAAAAGCTCCTATGATAAGTTTCATTAAATAGAATGCTACCGAGCAAGGGAGCCAATTTCGTTAGGTCTTTGAAGAAATTGGACTCCCTTGTTTTGCGTGTCCAACTTTTTCCTGTTCAATCTTGCACGTACTGAGGGTTGAGTTTATTTAGAAATAGTCAATGTCTGAATTGTTTAGTTGGAACGTATGCGCAGTGAAAATCAACCTCATTTTTGTCTGTATGGAAAAATCAGTACCTTGAGATGAATGAGCTGTGTTCGGTTGGCGGGATAGGTAATGCAAATTTAGATTGTTAATAGAGGAGGAATTTTTATCATGGCATGGGTATCGTTAATTGTGGCGGGCATCTTTGAAATGTTTTGGGCAACAATGATGAAGTTAAGCGAAGGGTTCAGTAAAATGAATTATTCACTGTTGACAATTATTGGAATGATCGCAAGTTTTTACTTTTTATCAAAGTCATTGCATTCTTTGCCGATGAGCTTGGCTTATCCAATTTGGACAGGGATTGGCGCTGTTGGCTCCATTTTAATTGGTGTTTTCCTATTTAAGGATCATTTATCGCTTTTGACTAGTTTTTTTGTTGTGCTGTTAATCGTGGGAATTATTGGGATCAAGGTTACTAGCGGACATTAGGCAGAATTTAGGTTAAACTATTTTTAGCAAAAGAACTGGGAGGACCTTATGATTAAGACAACCGATGAACTAACACCACAAGAACTAATCACAATTTTACAGGCGCGTACGGCGGTTTTTGTTGTGGAACAAAATTGCCCCTATCAAGAAGTCGATGAGGCAGACCGTTCTGCTTTACATGTATGTATCGAGGAAAAGGGAAAGCTACAAGCATATGCTCGAATTTTGGCCGCAGAAGAGACGATCCACTTTGGTCGGGTTCTGGTCGTTAAAGAGTATCGTGGACAACAATTGGGACGAAAAATCGTGTCAGAAACGTTAAAAGAAATTGACGCCCGTTATCCTAATCGTTTAGTTGTCATTTCAGCTCAAGCCCACCTAGCTGATTTTTATCAGTCATTTGGCTTTGAGAAAAATTCTGAAATTTACTTAGAAGATGAGATTCCCCACATAGAAATGATTCTGAAAAAAGAAAAGAACCGATAAAGCCTGTTGTTTACAATCAACATTAACTCGGCTATCCTTTAGTAGAAGGAGTGTGGAATAATGTCATTTGTGGCAGGGCACTTGGGATTGATTTTCCTAATTATCAATACGATTCTATCTTTTATTATTGTTTTTCGAGAACGTAAGGATACGGTTAATACGTGGGCGTGGCTATTGGTTTTAACCTTTATTCCGATTCTCGGCTTTATTTTATATATCTTTTTCGGTAAAGGAATCTCTAAAGAGCGGATTTTCGACTTAAAGATGCAAACGAAAATCGGGATGAATGTCGAGGTTCAGCAGCAACAGCGCGCATTGGCCCGTGGACTTTTTCCAAAACCGACGACGAATCAGGTTGATCCAAGGCAGTTGATTTACATGCTGACAATGTTTGAGAGCTCATTGTATACTACCAATAATGAGGTCATTCTTTATACTGATGGACGCGAGAAATTTGATGCGCTTATCGAGGACATTCATCGAGCAAAGTACCACATTCATATGGAATATTATATTTATCGAGCAGATGATTTGGGGCTTGAGGTACGTGAAGCGTTAGTAGCGGCTGCCCTACGCGGGGTAAAAGTAAGATTACTTTTAGATGCATGGGGCTCCACGCAGGTAAATCGTCGTTTTCTTGCGCCGTTGACTGAGGTCGGGGGGGAAGTCGATTTCTTCTTTCCGCTTTTTTTACCCTATTTGAACCCGCGAATGAATTATCGAAATCATCGGAAAATTGTTGTGATTGATGGAGAAATTGGTTATACAGGAGGGTTTAATGTCGGCGATGAGTATCTTGGGCTAGTCGAAAAATTTGGCTATTGGCGAGACAATCATCTACGAATTCATGGTCATGCTGTTTATACTTTGCAGAATAGGTTCTTGATGGATTGGAATTCACAACAGAAGCATGAACTGGTTTATCAACCGGATTATTTTCCTGAGATTGAATCAGAAGGAAAATTAGCCTTACAACTGGTTAGCAGTGGACCGGATAGTGAGCATGAGCAAATCAAATTAACATACTTAAAAATGATTAACCTAGCTAAGAAAGAAATTTTGATCCAGACACCGTATTATATTCCTGATGCACCAATCCATGAAGCATTAAAGCTAGCATTACTGTCGGGGGTTAAGGTACGGATGCAAATACCTAACAAGCCTGATCATATTTTGGTTTACTGGGCAACCTATTCGTTTGCGGCTGAATTGCTGGAATATGGGGCAATTATCGAAACTTATGAGAATGGATTTATTCATGCTAAAACCATGATTATTGATGGAGGAATTGCTTCAGTGGGGTCAGCAAATATTGATGTTCGGTCCTTCAAATTGGACTTTGAAGTAAATACAATTGTTTATGATGCGAAATTTTCTGAGGAACTACGTGAAGAATTTTATAAAGATTCAATAAAGTCGGAACTTTTGACTCAAGAAAAATACGATCAGCGTGGGGTTATCATTAAGTTCAAAGAAGGAATTGCCCGGCTGATTTCGCCGCTCCTATAAAAATCATTTGCGCTTTCATGGTTTGATAGTATAAAATGAACTAGCTTGTTTAGTGAGCCTAACATTTAGGAAATAGCTCTGATTGTTAGCTGTATTCTACTTCGTTTCTTGAAAAAAGATTACTATATAAATAAAGGTGCTAGTTCAACTTTTCGCAGCACGCAAGAATCAGAAGAAAAATGATTACTTTAAATATGAATAAGGAGATTTTTCATGAAGAAATGGTTAATTCCTCTTTTAGGGACACTTTTACTTTTATCCGGTTGTTCAAAATGGATCGACCGCGGCGAATCAATTACTGCTGTCGGCTCATCTGCGTTACAGCCTTTGGTTGAAACGGTAGCTGAAGAATACCAAAGTAAAAATCCCGGAAGGTTTATCAATGTCCAAGGCGGAGGAAGCGGTACTGGATTGAGTCAGGTTCAATCAGGTGCGGTTGAGATCGGAAATTCGGATTTGTTTGCAGAGGAAAAAAATGGGATCGACGCAAAGAAATTGGTTGATCATAAGGTAGCAGTCGTTGGTATTACACCAATTGTCAATAAGGGTGTTGGTGTGATCAATATTTCATTAGAGAATCTGCGCAAGATTTTTCTTGGGGAGATCAAGAATTGGAAAGAACTTGGCGGGAAAGATCAAGAAATCGTCATTTTGAATCGGGCGAGCGGAAGCGGGACGCGTTCAACGTTTGAGCAATGGGTCTTAGATGGAAAAACAGCAATTCGCGCGCAAGAACAAGATTCAAGTGGAATGGTTCGTCAAATCGTTGCCGATACACCCGGTGCAATTAGCTATACGGCTTTTTCATATGTCACAAAAGACGTTCAAACATTGAACATTGATAATGTTGAGCCGACCGATGAGAATGTGACGACTAATCATTGGAAAATCTGGGCATATGAGCATATGTACACTAAAGGAAAGCCAACCGAACTAGTTGCGGAATTTCTTGAGTATATGCTTTCTGATGAAGTGCAAGGCAAAGTCGTTTCTCAGCTTGGCTATATTCCTATCTCTGATATGAAAGTTGAACGTGATTGGCAAGGAAATGAAATAAAATAATGTAACGCACCGTTTCGAAGATGTTCGAGACGGTTTTTTTTAAAGTTACAATTTGAAATTCTATTTGTTTCGGAAATTGAGCAAGAAGTTTTAGTTAGTGAAGTTTTAGTTAGTCCAGTAGCGGTGGGTTAAATGATTTCAACTATAAGCCAACCATTATAATAAATTGACTAGGGGGATGAGGGATGTATTATCCGATTCAGTTGCCTTTTTTATTGAATAAAGAATTTACACGAGCCATGGTTTATCGGGAACAGCTAATTCCTGAATGCAGTGAGTTTGTTTTATGTTTTTGGTCGATGTGGTCGAAAACACAGGAACAGGTTCGAGTAAAAAATGTGATTATTGCAGATGGCTGCATTGATTTGATTGTAGATTTTGACCAAAAACAGCTTTTTTTTACAGGAAATCAGCAGACGGATTTTGACTATGAGCTTGAAACACCCGCTCGTTTTTTTGGGGCGCGTATGATGCCGGGTGCATTTCATCAATTGACTGGCCTTCCAGCTGTGGCTGCAATGGATGACTTCGTTTTGCTGCAGGCAGTTTTTGATGATTTTGACCAGGAATCTTTTTTTACAAGTACGTTTGAAGCTGCACAAAAAATTTTTCAAGACTATTTAGTGAAAAAATTTGAAGGAATACAACCCAATGAGTTCACCCAACTTTTCCCACGATTTTCTCAAGCGATTCCACAAACGACGAAGGAATTGTATGAGCTGCTCTACTTTAGTCCGCGTCAATGCCAACGACTTTTTGCGAAAAATTTTGGTTTGACTCCAAAAATGGTTTTGAGTATTCTGCGATTTCAAAAGTGTTTGAAAATACTGACTTCGGAGCAGGCGAAGCCGACAGACATTTTGACGGTAACCAATTATTATGATCAACCGCATTTTAACAAAGATTTCAAACATCATCTGGGAATCACACCACTTGAACTGGTGGCTCGTTATAAAAATTGACGCATTTTTACAATAAGTCTCAACTCAGCCTTGCTAAAATGAAGGTATAAATCGAGGAGGCGACTAAAATGTATAAAAATATTACGACGAATTTAATGGTGGTAAGTGTAGATCAATCGGTAAAATTTTACCAAGAGGTACTTGGATTAGAGGTAGTGGCTTCGGTTCCTGCAAAGGATCAGACATTGCAATTTGCGATTCTTACTAAAGAGGCGATCACCTTGATGCTGCAAGAAAAAAATAATCTGAGTGAAGAGTACCCAATATTGGCTGCAGAAAAAATACAGCCTTCAATCACAATGTATATCACAGTTGAAAATTTTGAGGAATTCTACGCAAAGGTTAAAAGCAGCTATCAAATTTACACCGAACCCCATACAACATTTTACGGGGCAAAAGAATTTGCTATCGCTGATCCAGATGGCTATATTTTAACCTTTACGGAATATAAGGAAGGATGAAAAAGGTGATAAATGATCTAAAGACGATTCCAGACATCGGGAAAAATATGGCGCGACACTTAATCAACGCGGGTTATCCAACTGTCGATTCGTTGAAAGACCAAGATCCCGAAGCGATTTACTTGAAGAATTGTGTAACACAAGGAGAAAAGGTAGATCGTTGTGCCTTATATGTTTATCGATTAGCCGTTCATTACGCGGATCACAATGGCAAACTACCCAAAGAGAAACAGCATTGGTGGGATTGGAAAGATTAAATGTTTAATAGTTTAATAGTTTAACAATTTAGAGTTAGCAACCCTTCACGATCACTCCTTGTCGGTAACGGCATGGTTTGGTCGTGGATTTTTTGTTTTCAAGCAGTTCAGTTGCGATGATTCTCCAATCTGGTTTACACTTTCTTTACAAATGTCATGGAAGCGTTACAGGAGGTTAAAAAGAAATTGATTTTCAACAGGTAAAATGATTTTGTTGGTTTGTAAAAAACCGAATGGATTAGTTTGTAGGAATCAGGAGGAGTAAGCCTTGGAAAATGAAGATGTAAAAAAAGCACTCACGACAAAATCGAAACGTGCAAGGATTGAACAACGAGGACGTTTTGTTAGTTTCATTTGTATTGCGTTAATCGTCTTTGTCGTTGGCGCAATTTTCTATTTTGTAGCAAGTAAAGGGTTATCAACCTTTTTTGTAGATAAAATTAATGTTTTTGATTTTTTATTTGGAACGGTCTGGAATCCTAGTGCCACAGGACCTGACGGGAAGCCATTGGTTGGCGCTTTACCCATGATTTTAGGCTCATTTATGGTAACATTTTTATCCGCTATTGTAGCAACTCCTTTTGCAATTGGAGCTGCAGTCTTCATGACTGAGATTTCTCCAACCAAAGGACAGAAATTTTTACAACCGGTCATTGAATTGCTTGTTGGAATTCCTTCGGTTGTATATGGGTTTATTGGTTTGACAGTAATCGTACCATTTATCCGCTCAATTTTTGGTGGTACGGGTTTTGGGATTTTATCTGGGACCTTCGTTCTATTCGTCATGATCTTACCGACTGTAACAACAATGACGGTAGATACATTAAAATCGGTTCCCCGCCATTATCGTGAAGCCTCTCTGGCTTTAGGCGGCACACGCTGGCAAACGATTTATAAAGTCGTTTTGCGTGCGGCAGTTCCTGGTATTTTGACTGCGGTTGTTTTCGGTATGGCCCGTGCTTTTGGTGAAGCACTGGCAATCCAAATGGTAATCGGAAACGCAGCGTTGATGCCAACAAGTTTAACCACGCCAGCCTCTACGCTGACGTCGATTTTGACGATGGGTATCGGAAATACGATCATGGGAACAGTAGAAAACAATGTTTTATGGTCACTAGCATTGATTCTTTTGTTCATGTCTTTAGTATTCAATATTCTAATTCGTTATATCGGGAAGAAGGGGGAGATAAGCAATGGATAAAGCAAAACGTGCAGATAAAATCGCAACGGGTATCTTATATACTGTCTCTGGTTTAATTGTTGCAATCTTGGCTTTTCTTTTACTCTATATATTAATTCGCGGATTGCCGCATGTTTCTTGGGAATTTTTGACCTCGCCTTCAAAGGCATATCAAAAAGGCGGAGGGATTGGCATTCAGTTGTTCAATTCAATCTATTTGCTGCTAATTACGATGATTATCAGTCTTCCTATTTCATTAGGAGCAGGAATCTATTTGTCTGAATATGCAAAGAAGAATTGGATCACTAATGTTATCCGTACATCCATTGAGATTTTAAGTTCGCTGCCTTCAGTGGTGGTTGGTTTGTTCGGCTTTTTAATCTTTGTTATTCAATTCGGCTACGGCTTTTCGATTCTTTCTGGCGCATTGGCGTTAACGTTGTTTAATTTACCATTATTGACAAGAAATATTGAAGAATCCTTAAGAGCAATTCATTATACACAACGGGAAGCTGGGTTAGCCTTAGGCTTGTCACGCTGGGAAACTGTTACTAAGATCGTCGTTCCAGATGCGCTGCCAGGAATTTTGACGGGGGTTATATTAAGCTCCGGACGTATCTTTGGAGAAGCGGCCGCATTAATTTATACAGCCGGACAAAGTGCACCTGCGCTAGATTTTACTAATTTCAATCCACTAAGTGTTTCGAGTCCTTTAAGTATTTTCCGTCAGGCAGAAACTTTAGCTGTGCATATTTGGAAGATTAATACTGAAGGTACGATGCCCGATGGAACGTCTGTTTCAGCAGGAGCTTCCGCTGTCTTGATTTTAGCGGTCCTATTGTTTAACTTCGGCGCGCGAGCAATCGGTAAACGACTTCATAAAAAAATGACTTCAGCGTAAACAAGTATAGTAGTAAAAACTAGGATGTCAGTTCTGCTTTTCGCAGGAAATATTGAACTAGGAGAAATTCAATGAAAGAATATAATTGGGAAGAACGTAATATTATCAGGATGCCTGGTGATATCGCCTTGCACACAGAGGATTTGCATGTTTACTACGGTGACAATGAAGCCATTAAGGGTGTTGATCTTGAGTTTGAAAAAAATAAAATCACCGCTTTGATTGGACCATCGGGCTGCGGAAAGTCAACCTATTTACGTTCCTTGAACCGGATGAACGATGGGATTGCCAGTGCTAGCGTGACTGGTAAAATCATGTATAAAGAAGTAGATGTCAATGCGTCAAATATTGATGTTTATGAAATGCGTAAACGCATCGGTATGGTGTTCCAACGTCCAAATCCTTTTAGTAAGTCTATTCGTGAAAATATCACGTTTGCCTTGAAGCAACACGGCATGCGTGACAAGCATCAATTAGAGGAAATCGTTGAAACGAGTTTGAAGCAAGCGGCCCTATGGGACCAAGTAAAAGACAATCTTGACAAAAGTGCTTTGGCTCTATCAGGAGGACAACAACAGCGTCTTTGTATTGCTCGAGCCATTGCAATGAAGCCAGATATTCTGTTACTAGATGAACCTGCGAGTGCCTTAGATCCAATATCAACAGGAACGGTTGAAGAAACACTGGTTCAATTGAAAGAGAATTATACCATTATTATTGTGACACATAACATGCAGCAAGCTGCTCGTATCAGTGATTATACCGCCTTCTTTTATTTAGGACATGTCATTGAATATGATGAAACAGCCAAAATCTTCACACGTCCGAAAATTCAAGCGACTGAAGATTATGTATCAGGACATTTTGGTTAAGATCCGTACTATTAAAAAGGATGGCAGTTCCTCTTTTCACAGTTGGTAATAGCGGAGAGCTCCTTTGCAAGTAGAGGAGAAAAAAGCAAAAATGCAACCTAGAGGAATGGTATACGGCTTGAAGAGAAGACTAATTTTTCTGAAAGGAAAAATTAATTCCTATATATGAAAAAGGATGGCAGTTCCTCTTTTCACAGTTGGTAATAGCGGAGAGTTCCTTTGCAAGTAGGGGATAAAAAAGCAAAAATGCAACCTAGAGGAATGGTATACGGCTTGAAGAGAAGACTAATTTTTCTGAAAGGAAAAATTAATTCCTATATATGAAAAAGGAGAGAACGAATGTCGAAGATTATTACTTCCAAAGACCTTCATTTATATTATGGTAAAAAAGAGGCTTTAAAAGGCATTGATATGGAAATAGAAAAGGGCGAGATCACTGCGATGATCGGACCTTCAGGTTGCGGGAAATCGACGTATTTACGTTCCTTGAACCGAATGAATGATTTGATTCCAGGTGTTACAATCACAGGGAGCGTCATGTATAAGGGCAAAGATATTTATAGCCCCAAAACAGATACTGTAGAATTGCGGAAAGAAATCGGAATGGTCTTCCAACAACCGAATCCTTTTCCTTTTTCGATTTACGAGAATGTCATTTATGGGTTAAAATTAAAAGGTGAGAAAGACAAAAGCAAACTTGATCAAGTGGTGGAAGAAAGTCTCAAGGCTGCTTCAGTCTGGAATGATGTAAAGGATAAATTGCATGAAAGTGCGCTGTCATTATCCGGCGGACAGCAACAGCGCGTTTGTATTGCTCGCGTATTGGCCGTCAATCCTGAAGTGATTTTAATGGATGAACCAACGAGTGCGCTGGATCCAGTTTCAACAGGGAAAATCGAAAATATGTTGTTGGAATTGAAAGAAAACTACACGATCATTATTGTTACTCATAATATGTCACAAGCATCACGAATTTCAGATCGTACCGCTTTCTTCTTACAAGGTGAGTTAATTGAATTCGACAAGACGAAAAAAATATTCTTAGATCCGGCAAAACAAGAAACCGAAGATTATATTTCAGGGAAATTTGGTTAGAGATAAAAGGAGGGTAACAATGTTACGTACACAATTTGAAGAAGATTTACTGAATCTTCACAATCAGTTTTATGAAATGGGTATGATGGTTTCCAGTGCCATACACAAATCAGTTCGTTCATATATTGATCACGATAAGAAATTAGCCCAAGAAGTTATCGATCACGATATTGAAATCAATGATATGGAAGTTCGTTTAGAGAAAAAAAGCTTTGAAATGATTGCATTGCAGCAGCCAGTAACGACTGATTTGCGAACGATCATTACGATCATGAAGGCCAGCTCTGATTTAGAACGAATGGGGGACCACGCAGTTTCTGTTGCCAAGTCAACGATTCGTCTGAAAGGTCTGCCGCGGATTTTAGAGGTTGAAAAAGAAATCAATGAGATGTCTAATTACGTGAAGAAAATGGTAGATAATGTTTTAATTGCGTACGTGAAGACGGACGAAAAAGACGCTCGAATGATTGCGAAAATGGATGAGCGCGTAAATGATTATTTCCAAAAAATCTATGATATGACGACCAATACGATGGAAAAGGAATCAGATACAATCATTAGTGGAACGGATTACCTGCATGTGGCTGGTTACTTAGAGCGTGTGGGTGACTATGTAACGAACATCTGTGAATGGATTGTTTACTTAGCCACGGGGAAAATCACTGAGTTGAACAGTAATCGCAATGAAAACTTTTAAAGCAAGCGCCAGTTAGAAATTTCTAGCTGGTTTTTTTACATGTTAAATAGGAAGAAACACATTTATTCATGAAGTCGGATAAAAAGATGGGTCTTTAGTCCTATGACAAATACATAAAAACATTGCATAATATGAATGTAAACAAAAGTAATGTATTTGCTTTTTGAAGGAGGCAATTTCTATGAATGAAAGACAACGAATTTTGGAATTAGTTAAAAAAGGTATTTTATCAACTGAAGAAGGTTTGGATTTATTAGAAAGCATGGCTAAGGCGAAGGATGAAGCACAGATCAAACAAGCTGCAGATAAAGTGGATTCTTATCACCGCGACCAAGCAACAAATTTAGTTGATGAATGGGAAACAGGAAAAGATAGAGAAGAAGCCAACGGGACTGAAGAACAGGACTTGGAAGACCTTGAAGCTTACTTCGATGATTTAGCAACAGAAGCCAATCAGATTTCTGCAAGTATTGATGAGATCAATCAAAAGAAAAATGAATTGCAAGCTGCACTTCATGAAAAACAAGAAGTCTTGATGGAGTTGGACACAAAAGAAGAACTGGATACATTGTCAGATGAAGATGATGACATCCGTGAAGCTGTTGAAGAAGCCATCGCTGAATTAAAGGAACAAATTGCTGACTTAGATGAACAAGTCGAAGAACAAGAAGAAGAATTAAAGAACGTACAAGATAATCAAGAGGAGTCTCGTAAAGCACGTAAAGGGACACGCTTTGATATTCCAGACGAGTTGAAAGACCAAGCGAGCGAAACATTCTCGCAAGTTGGTGAAAAGCTGGGAGAAGCCGGCATTCAATTAAGCCGTCTGATGAAAAAGACTTGGAAAACCGTTTCTGATACAGTAGAAGAAAATGTTGATTGGAAAGATTTCAACGTAAAAGTTCCTGGATTAGTCACCTCTAAGTTTGAGCACCAATTCTTATACACAGATGTTGAGCCAACTTTAATTGATATCAAGCTAGCAAATGGTAAAGTTACCTTAAAAGCTTGGGATGATGCGGCTATCAAAGTGGATGCGAAAGTCAAACTTTATGGTAAAATGAATGAAGCAACTCCTTTACAATCATTAATGGAACGCAGTCAGATCGAAGTGAATGATGATCATATCTCATTCCAAATTCCGAATAAACGGGTTCAAGCAGAATTAGTTTTCTACTTGCCAAAACGGACTTACGATCATGTGGCGGTTAAATTACTAAATGGTGATTTAACTGTTGAAGAGATGGATGCCAAAGATGTGTATGCTAAATCAACAAATGGGAATATTACCTTTAAACACATTGATGCAACAATGCTAGAAATCCAAGGGGTTAACGGCAATATCTCAATCAATGAAGGAGCCATCTTAGACTCAATCATTGAAACAGTTAATGGCAATATCACTACAAAAGCGGCAATTCAAAATTATGGCATCTCATTAGTCAATGGCGATGTGAAATTGACTGCTGGTCATGATAGCCTACAAAAAATTAAAGCCAGCTCAGTTAACGGAAATGTTAAAGTTTCTGTAGGAAAAACAATTGGCTTGGAAGGCTTGGCTAAGACAAGCCTTGGAAGTATCAATGATCGTTTATCAAACTATGAAGTAATCAGAGAGAAAAAAGAAAAAACCAATCGTTTGTTGCAATTCCGTCGAGTTGCTGAAGATATGGCAAAAATCGATGTTTCAACAACAACTGGTAGTATTTTCTTGAAAGATTTCGACAATTAGGAAATAATAAGGAAGGAAGATTCATATGCAAAAGAGATTACAAAAGTCACGAACAAATGTGGTACTGACAGGTACCTTAGCCGGGATCGCCGAATACTTCGGGATTGATCCAACAATCGTGCGTGTGATTTATGTTTTCTTAAGTTTCGGCTTAATCGGCGCACCGGTTGTATTATATATCTTGTTAGCATTAGTGATTCCCGCAGCTCCAAGAGGGGGCCGGGATTCTTATGGACATAACAATCCATACTACGGTAACAATGACTACAACAATTATGAGAAGAAGGCGTCCACTAAACGTAAGAAAGCGGACAAAATCGACGATGATGACTGGAGCGACTTTTAATGACTTACCTACAGCGCTTAATAGCTAATGCACTGATCTTTATTTCACTGTCAGTGCTCTTTCCTAATCAAGTTTATGTGGAAAGTCTAACGATGGCTATTGCCGCAAGCTTTGTCCTATCCATTTTAAATACTTTGGTGAAACCAATTTTGATTTTACTTTCACTGCCGTTAAATATTTTGACGTTAGGGCTGTTTAGCTTTGTGATAAGCGCTGGTATGCTGCAATTGACTTCCAACTTATTAGGAAATTATCGTTTTGGCTTTTCCAGCTTCGCCATCTCAATCATGGTGGCTGTTGTCATGGCGATTGTCAATGCGATCGTTTCAGATCATAATATCGACAAGTACACGGATAGGTAAATTTACCTATCCGTTTTTTGCCAGTTCTGCTTTTCGCAGAAGGTAAAGTTTGAGATGAATATTTAATAATCCATATTGATAAAGAACATGATGTTTAGCAGAATGATATGCGTGATGAGAATCAATATAACTTTTTTGGTTTTTGAAAAAGTTAATACTTAGAAACGAATTAGCTGTCAGTTTTTCTTCCTGCTTTGCCAGTTTTTCTTACACTTTAGCGTAATTAGAAAAATGGTATGTCATCGAAAAGAACGATAAATTTTGTAAGAAATTTATTCACTTATAAAAAGAGATGACTAGCAGGTTAGAAAAATGATATGTGTACGAAGATACAACTATTTTTCCGCTTTTGGGGAAAATGATTCCTTAAAAATAAGCTAGCTGTCAATGGCGATCTATTTTGCGGATAAATAGGCTAAAAAAAACTGAACTATTTAATTGAATAGCACTCAATCACTAGGCTAGGCTTTATAAATTATTTATAAAGCCTTTTTTCATTCTTGCTTGGAAAACTGTCTCCACCTAGTCACTCCATGGATAAAATGATAAAATAGAGCGGAAGTGTAGAAAAGAGGGATTATATGGCTGAAACAGTAAAAGTAAAAGAACTAGTTGATAAGCTTTCATTGGAAGTAGTAACTGGTGATGAAGAGAGTCTTGAGCGGGTTATTACCACCGGCGATATTTCTCGTCCCGGATTGGAGTTAACCGGCTATTTTAATTATTATTCCCATGATCGTTTGCAGCTTTTTGGAAATAAAGAAATCACCTTTGCCGAACGTATGATGCCAGAAGAACGTTTGATGGTCTTGCGTCGTATGTGTAGTGACGATACGCCTGCTTTCATCGTATCGCGTGGATTGACACCGCCTAAAGAAATGATTGAGGCGGCTAGTGAACGCAATATTCCAGTATTGAGTTCACCAATATCAACTTCGCGTTTATTAGGTGAGATTTCAAGCTTTTTAAATGGCGGCTTAGCACCACGAACCAGTGTTCATGGTGTACTCGTGGATGTTTATGGCTTGGGTGTTTTGATTCAAGGAGACAGCGGGATCGGTAAAAGTGAAACTGCGTTGGAATTAGTAAAGCGCGGACATCGTTTAATTGCAGATGATCGTGTGGATGTCTACCAACAGGATGAATTAACGCTGGTGGGGGAACCACCAAGAATTTTACAACATTTAATCGAAATTCGTGGGATCGGAATCATCGATGTGATGAATTTATTTGGTGCCAGTGCCGTTCGTGGCTCAATGCCTGTTCAATTAGCCGTTTACTTAGAAAGCTGGTCCAAAGATAAAAAATACGATCGCTTAGGTAGCGGAAACACAGAAGTGGAGATTGCGGAAGTAAAAATCCCACAAGTAAAGATCCCTGTAAAAACTGGGCGAAATGTCGCGATTATTATTGAAGTTGCGGCAATGAATTTCCGTGCGCGAACAATGGGTTACGATGCAACGAAGACCTTTGAAGATCGTTTAACCCAATTAATCGAAGAAAATTCTGGACAGTAACATGGTTGCTCAAATAAATCGTGTTGCCTTTGAATTGTTTGGTCTTCAAATTTATTGGTACGCGATCATCATTGTCTCTGGAATTGCGCTTGCTCTGTGGATGTCTAACCGTGAAGCAGTCAGGGTCGGATTGAAGGAAGACGACATGACAAACTTCATTTTGTGGGCACTGCCGATCGCAATTATTGGCGCCCGACTATATTACATTTTATTTGATTTGGGACCATATCTTGCTGATCCAATCCAGATATTCAATACACGAAGCGGTGGTTTGGCTATCTATGGTGGCTTGATCGCGGCCGTCATTGTGTTACTCGTGTATACTCGCCATCATTTTATTGATCCATGGCTGTTTTTAGATGTAGTTGCACCAGGGGTTATGCTGGGTCAAGCGATGGGGCGATGGGGAAACTTCACGAATCATGAGGCTTATGGTGGAGAAACGACGCGCCAATTTTTAGAAAATTTGCATCTGCCTCAGTTCATTATCAATAACATGTATATTGACGGTGCTTTTCGTCAACCGACTTTTTTCTATGAATCAATGTGGAGTTTTATCGGACTTGTCCTAATTTTGATTATTAGAAAAAAAGTTGCGGTTAAACGTGGGGAATTATTCTTAGGTTATGTGACGTGGTATAGCTTTGGTCGTTTCTTTATCGAAGGAATGCGAACAGATAGTTTATATTTCTTTGGTAGCCTGCGGGTATCACAAGTCCTGTCTCTAATTCTCTTTATTAGTGGAATCGTTTTATTGTATTATCGTCGCAAAAAACGTACGGACATCAAAGCTTATGAGCGTAATCACGGGGATAACCAAGCGCTGATATAAGAACGAGTGCTCAGTTTATGCTATGATAGATGAAAGGACTTTCTTACAAAAAAGGATGTACTATGTTATCGATTGAATGAGTGTTTTTCGTTATTGGTAGCTAGTAACTATAGCTCTTCATTTAGAATAAAAATGCTTTATTATCAATTAGGAGGAAATTTCTTTGAAACAAAAAGTTGCAGTTTTAGGCCCAGGCTCTTGGGGGACGGCATTAGCACAGGTATTAGCAGAAAACGGGCACGAAGTAAGGATTTGGGGAAATCATGCGGCACAAATTGATGAAATCAATACGTATCACACGAATCGTCATTATTTACCAGATTTAAAAATTCCTGAAAGCATCAAGGGTGAGAAAAACCTGAAGGATGCTGTAAAAGATGCAGACGCGGTTCTGTTTGTTGTTCCAACAAAAGCGATCCGTTCAGTGGCGCAGGAATTTGCTCAAGTAGCTGAGAACCAACCTGTAATTATTCATGCAAGTAAAGGACTCGAGCAAGACACGCATAAACGGATTTCTGAAATTTTAATAGAGGAAATTCCTGAAGCACATCGTCAAGGAGTAGTTGTTTTATCGGGACCAAGCCATGCAGAGGAAGTTGCTGTTCATGATATAACAACAATTACTGCTGCCTGTAAAGATGAAAAACTAGCAGGTTACGTCCAAAAATTATTTATGAATGAGTACCTTAGAATTTATACGAATCCAGATGTGATTGGCGTCGAAATGGGCGCTGCATTAAAAAATATTATTGCTTTAGGAGCAGGAGCTTTGGCAGGCCTTTCTTACGGAGATGACGCCAAAGCAGCAATTATGACGCGAGGCTTAGCAGAAATCAGTCGGTTAGGTGTTGAGATGGGCGCTAATCCGCTAACGTTTATTGGCTTGAGCGGTGTGGGTGATCTGATCGTAACCTGTACTTCAGTTCATTCACGAAACTGGCGTGCCGGGAATTTATTAGGTAAAGGCCATAAATTAGATGAGGTCTTAGATAATATGGGCATGATCGTCGAGGGTGTTTCGACGACGAAAGCTGCTAAGGAATTGGCAGATAGTATGAATGTCAGCATGCCAATCACAGAAACAATTTATGATGTTTTATACAATGATAAGGATGTGCGTCAGGCTTGTCGTGATTTGATGATGCGTGAAGGTACATTTGAAAATGAATTTACATTAGAGTAGAAAGAGTGGGATAAGATTTATGCGAGTAAAAAAAGCAGTCATTCCAGCCGCTGGGTTGGGAACAAGATTTTTACCAGCTACAAAAGCGATGGCTAAGGAAATGTTGCCTATCGTTGACAAACCAACGATTCAATTTATCGTTGAAGAAGCGTTAAAATCTGGGATCGAAGATATTTTGATCGTGACAGGCAAAGCGAAGCGACCAATTGAGGACCATTTTGATGCGAATATTGAGTTAGAGATGAATTTACAGGAAAAAGGAAAAACAGATCTGTTGAAATTGGTTGAAGAAACAACAGATGTTAATTTGCATTTTATCCGTCAGTCACATCCGAAAGGGTTAGGGCATGCGGTTTTACAAGCGCGAGCATTCGTTGGTAATGAACCTTTTGTTGTTATGTTGGGCGATGATATAATGGAAGATCGTGTGCCACTAACCAAACAACTGATGAATGATTACGAACAAACCCATGCAGCAACAATCGCAGTAATGCGTGTACCTGAAAGTGAAACGTCAAAATACGGAATCATTAATCCTGGTGAAGAAGTCTCTAAAGGATTGTTCAACGTGAAGAACTTTGTGGAAAAACCAAAGCCTGAGGAAGCACCTAGTAACTTGGCGATTATTGGCCGTTACTTATTGACACCAGAAATTTTCGAAGTATTGGCAACACAAAAACCTGGTGCAGGTAATGAGATTCAATTAACGGATGCCATTGATACTTTAAATAAAACACAACGCGTTTTTGCACAAGAATTTAGCGGAAAACGATACGATGTTGGTGATAAGTTTGGGTTTATGACAACCAGTATTGAATACGGCTTGAAACATCCTGAGATTAAAGATAAATTACATGATTATATTATTTCCTTGGGGAAAGAATTAAGCGGACAAAATAAAATTAAAAAATAATTGGTTAAGCGCAGTTTCGGAACTGCGCTTTTTATATTGGTTGTTATTTTATCGAGCGAATTATTTGTTTTTTTAATACAAGACATCATTATATCAAATAGAAATATTTAGTTATTTTGTTATATAATATCTCTGAAATAACTAAATGAAAAAGGAGAATGAATGAAAACTTCCCGATTAAATAGAGAAATCGTCATAAAATGTGCAATGGATTTGGTTCATGAGTCTGGTATCCACGGGTTAAGACTTAATAAAATTGCTGAGCGATTGGATGTTAAATCACCATCGTTGTATACGCATACAGGAAGCGTCACAGAATTACGACAGTCCGTGGTTAGACGGGCGATGGAGGAATTTCGTGAGCAGTTAATAGATTCTTTGTTAGGTAGGGCGGAACGCTGTGCTTTCATAGAATTAGGCAAAACTTGGACCACCTATGCTAATAAGCATACTGCTTTTTATATAGTTTTTTACGAAAAGGAGTACATAGATTCTTATGAAAAACATATTTCTAGTTTTCTAAGAGCTGCGTTTGAGCGTATTTTCTTAACGTGTGACCTGAGTGACCATGAAGTTATTCAAGTTGAACGTGTAGTAACAAATTATTTTCGCGGGTATTCAGATCGTCTTTTGGAAACCAGTTTTGATGAAGCAGATCTGGTCAGTGACTTAGAAATTATCTACAATGGTATTCTGCATAATTTTACCAAGGTATCTCAATAATTTAATTGGGGTATTTTTTTATTAGAAATCATAAAATTCTTTCCCTTTCATTAATTTCCTTAGGAATGGTATAATTTAAGTTAGCATAATGAGTAAAAAATGAGAGGAGCGATTGAATGAGTTTAGGCGGTATTGCGGCAATTATTGCGGCACTCGCATTTGTTGTATTGGTCATCTTTTTAGTACGTGTCTTGAGTCAGGTTTCCAAAACAGTGGAAAAAGTTGAGACGACTGTGACAGAGGCGAATACAACGATTGATGTTCTTACAAAAGATGTTGATTTACTCATGCAGCAAGTGGAAGGCTTGTTAGTTAAAGGGAATCATTTGCTGAATGATATTAATGGAAAAGTGGAAACAATTGATCCACTGTTTACAGCGGTAGCTGATTTGAGTCAGAGTGTTTCTGATTTAAACACGACTAGTCGAAATCTGGCCGGAAAAGTGGGCGGTGTCGGAAAAAATGCAGCAAAGGTTAGCGTCGCCGGAAAAGTGGGCGCCTCAACAATGAGATTCTTTAGAGATCGTAAGACAACAACGAAAACGGAGGGATAAGCATGACTAAACGTGGAAGATTTTTTGCAGGAGCCTTGATTGGTGGGACGGCTGCAGCAGTGGTAGCATTGCTATTGGCACCCAAATCAGGAAAAGAATTACGTGAAGATTTAGCAAAGAAAACAGATGAATGGCTAGATGTAGCATCCGATTATACAGATGGCTTTGTATCAAAAACTAGTGAAATGGGCTCAATCGTAAAAGATCGTGCTTCTGATTTAGGCGACCAAGCGAGTGATTTAGCTGCAAACGTAAAGAATAAAGTAAGTGATTCTGTGGATGACATGGACGATATTACTTCAGATACTTTAGAAGATTTGAAACGTCAAAGTTCTGATTTATCTGATCGTTTCCGTAAAGCGGCTAATGATGCGAAAGATGTAGCAGAAGATGCTTCGGAAGATATTGTGATTGATGCGAAAGAAACAAAAGAAGCGGCAAAAGAAACTGTTTCTGCAGGAGCCGATGATCTAGCGGACCAAGCGAAAGATCTGGCGAAGGAAAAACCAGCTTTCGAAGAGGTCAAAGAAGAATTAAAAGAAGAAGTCGAAAAAAATAATCCAGAATAAAAAAGGTAGTCTGAAATGCACCCTGTCAAGTAGACAGCTAAAAAACAAAAATAATGCTATTCAGGAATCGAGTCCTTCGATTCCTGTTTTTTTATGCGGCTTGCTTTCTAAACTCGTTTGGCGAAAGCTCGTTCAACGCTTCGGAATAGCGATAGTTATTGTAGTAACGCATATAACTACTAACAGATTTCTTTAGTTCATCAAAATTTTGATAGCTTTCTTGATAAAATTTCTCTTCTTTAAATGTGCCCCAAAAGTGTTCGATCGGTTGATTATCCAGACAGCGACCAACTCGGGACATGCTTTTGGTGAACCTATAGTTCGTTTCGAGTGCTTTATAGTCATAAGAGGTATATTGAAACCCACGATCACTATGAAGCAGCGGTTTGACGCCAGGATTCTTGCGCATGGCTTTTTTAACAGTAGTCATGACAAGGAGGTTATTATTGGAATGATCGAGCTCCCAAGAAACGATCGAGTGATCATAAAGATCGATGATGGCACTCAAATACGCCTTTCGACCGTTACCGTATCTCAATTCAGTAATATCCGTACACCATTTTTGATTGGGCTTCTCAGCGGTAAACTTCCGGTTTAATACATTTTCTGCGACGTGTGCTTCTGTTGCTTTTACATAGGTCGGACGCTTTTTCTTGATCACTGCTTTGATCCCAAGTGCTTTCATTAAACGGTAATAACGTTTCCGAGAATAGCGCTTCTTAAGTTTTATGTTGAGTTGCATTCGAATTTGTCGATAGCCGATCGCGCCTTTCTTACTGTCGTATTTCTTTTTAATTTCTTTGGCTAGTTTTCGATTCTCAAGTTCTTTCTTGGAGGGTTTCCACTTTAACCATTTATAGTAAGAGGAGCGTGCGACCCCAGCTAATCGACAGAGTTGCGTGATTGAATAATGCTTTTCTTCATGCAATTCAGAAATGGCTTGGTAGAGTTCAACGTTTCTCACTAATGTGAGGGTCGGTTTCGCCGCTGAATCTCTTGTAACTTTTTTGCGAAGTCATTCTCCATTTCTAAATGCCTGTTTCGTGCTTCTAGTTCTTTTACTCGTAATTTCAGCCGTTCTTCTTCGGTTAAGAACTCGCTTGATCTGTTTCGTCCACGGTTATCTTTTAGTGCTTCTTCTCCGTGTTGTTGGTATTTTTTTACCCAAGAATAGACTTGTTGGTATGAAACATCATATTTTTCAATCGCTTGCGTGTAATTCAGCTCGTTAGCGATTGTATATTGAGCGATCTCGATACGCTCTTGATAGGTGGTTTTACGTCCTTTTTTCATGGTTTTGGGTACACAGCCTTTACTGGTAGATTTTGTCGGTTCCCCAGTAGTATAACGTGAAATCCAGTTTCTTAACACAGAAGTCGAAGAAATTTGAAAGAACATTGTGGCTTCTAAAACGGACATCTTCTTATTAATGACAGCCAAAACAGCGGCTTGTTTCAGTGCCTGATCATATCGTTTCCATGTGTTTGATTCTTTCAGCCCTTCTAGACCACCATCCTTATATTTGCGAATCCAATCATTTATAGTTTTCCATGAAAGGGAATGTTTCTTAGCGATACTGTTCATACTACGACGGTCATCTATTACCTCTGAAATGACATAATACTTTTCTTCTGGAGAATAAAGACTTCTCTTAGACATACAAAAACTCCCTATAAAGTAGATTTGGAATTTTTGTTTTTCCTTGTCTACTTTATAGGGAGCATATCAGTCCTCAGTTTTGAGGGCTATTTTTTTGGGAATAATAAAAATGTAAAGAAAAAGGATGCTGAAATCTTCTAAATTACAAATTGTTGCGTGCGCAACGCCTATCATTGCTGTATTCTCAATTCAGATCAGAGAATAATGGGGGTGTAGCGAAAATTGAAAACTGGGAAAATGATTCGCTCAAAAAGAGAAGAATTGAAGATGACGCAACAACAATTGGCCGACCAGCTTTATGTTACTAGACAAACGATTTCAAAATGGGAACTAGGAAAGAGTGAGCCCGATACGCTTTCAAAGAAAAGTTTGGAAAAAATACTGGCTGTTCAATTAGTGAAGGAGTCTTCTTCAAAAGAAACCGAGGAGGAACATGTTGTGAAAAAAATTCAGTGGTTTGTCGGTATGGTTTTATTTGGGATCGTATTTTTCCCCTTACGCTTTTTTTGGGTGATGATGCACCGATACTGGAAGCAGCCTTGGATTTGTTTTGCTATCGTACCAGTGCTTTTATCCTTTATATTATGGTATCTGCATTCACTTAAGGATAATGTATTCTATTTGTTTTTAGGCTTGATCTTAGTAGCATATTGGATTACGAGCTATTACTTTCTGGGGGACCATGCAGTAGCGGATGGTAACTAAAAAATGAGTGGACCAGCGTTCAAGATAGAACGATGATCCACTCGTCTTTTTAGTTTACAAGATAATTAACTCTTTGGAAGTTTTCGTAAATGGAATGCATCCGTCTTTTGTCACATAAATGCAGTCTTCAATTCGAACACCGACATCATCTGGTAGGTAGATGCCTGGTTCAAGAGAGAAGCACATGCCTTCTTTAACCACCAAATCATTTCCTCCTACGATTTGCGGGAATTCATGAATGGTTGTACCAATTCCGTGGCCTAAACGGTGGTTAAAGTATTCTCCATAACCATGGCTTTCAATCACGTCACGTGCGATTTTATCTAACTCACCACAAGTGATCCCAGGTTTTACCGCTTCTTGAGCGCTTAATTGAGCTTCCAAGACGATATTATAGATGTCTTTTTGATGATCAGTTGGTTTTCCACAGGCAACAGTTCTTGTGGCATCGCTACAGTAGCCGTTAACGATCGTCCCTAAATCAAACAAGACTAATTCGTTTTCTTTACACGTATTTTTTCCTGGGGTACCATGCGGACTAGCAGCATTTGGACCAGCTAGTACTTCAGTAGGGAAGGACATTTGTTTGATGCCTTTTTTCTTCAATTCATATTCGATCTCTGCCACGATTTCTTCTTCAGTAACGCCTGGTTTCACGTGTCTGAAGCCAATTTCAAAAGCGAGATCTGCAGTTGAACCAGCTTCTATTAAGTGCTGGCATTCTTCTTCTGTCTTATATAATTGCAATTCTTGAACTAACGGAGTCAAATCAGCGGAAAAATCAGCAGCTGGAAAGGCTTCGCTCAAACGAAGATAGCGATCTAAAACCAATTGATTCTTTTCTAACGCGATTTTTTTAGGCGACCCGTAACGTTTTTTGATCTCCTCCACGATGATTGAAAATGGGTCTTGACTGTCTAAATAGCCGACGACATCATACTCAAAACTGCTGGCCTTGGCATCTTCTACCTCTAGACCAGGTGCAAATAAAAAGGGTTCTTTTTCAAGTGGAATGAATAACGCTAATACACGTTCCATCGGATTGCTATCAAAGCCTGAGAAGTAGCCAATATGGCTGGCGTCGGAGACATATGCTAGCTCGACATTGTTTTTTTGCATCCATTTGCGTAATTCTGAAACTTTTTCTTGGTTCATTAAAACATCCTTCTTTCTCTCAGCGTTAATATTATTGTAACACTAATAAATTTTATTGAAAAACGATTCTTATAAAACGCTTACAAAGAATTAAGAAAAAATGTGTAAAACGGTTGCAATCCATGAAACAACGTGCTATTATCTTTTAGAAATGTAAATGATATTTTCTGAAAACAATTTTAAAGGAGCATATCCATGGAAAAGCAAACAATTACGATTTATGATGTTGCCCGCGAAGCAAATGTTTCAATGGCAACCGTTTCTCGTGTGGTCAACGGCAACCCCAATGTGAAACCAACAACACGTAAAAAGGTGTTAGAAGTTATTGAACGTCTAGATTATCGTCCAAACGCTGTCGCACGAGGTTTAGCAAGTAAAAAGACAACGACAGTGGGCGTAATCATTCCTGATGTCAGCAACATGTTTTTTGCATCATTGGCTCGTGGGATTGACGATATCGCAACAATGTACAAATACAATATTATTTTAGCGAATTCAGACGGCGAAGCACAAAAAGAAGTCAATGTGTTGAATAACTTATTAGCGAAACAAGTAGACGGAGTAATCTTCATGGGTCATCGTATTACTGATGAAATTCGTGCGGAATTCTCACGTTCAAAAACACCAATCGTTTTAGCTGGTTCAATCGACCCAGATGAACAAGTCGGCAGTGTAAACATCGACTATAAAGCGGCGACTAAAGAATCAATTGACTTATTAGCGAAACATGGCAATAAGAAAATTGCATTCATCAGTGGAGCCTTGATCGATGCGATCAATGGGCAAGCTCGTATGGGCGGATACAAAGAATCATTGGCTGAAAATGGGTTGGATTATAATGAAGGATTAATTTTTGAAGCGCCTTACAACTTCAAGGAAGGCTTGGCATTAACTGACCGCATTTTGAATAGTGGAGCAACAGCTGCTTATGTAACAGACGATGAATTAGCGATTGGGTTACTAGATGGCTTAATTGACAAAGGCGTGAAAGTTCCAGAAGACTTTGAGATCATTACAAGCAACGATTCATTACTTACTGAAGTAGCTCGTCCGCGTTTAACAAGTGTGACACAACCGTTGTACGATATCGGTGCTGTTGCAATGCGCTTGTTAACAAAAATGATGAACAAAGAAGAGATCGAACAAAAAACGATCGAATTGCCACATGGCATTTATGAAAAAGGTTCAACAAAAGAATAATAAAAAATGACTGTGCCGGTTGGGCGCAGTCATTTTTTTGTAAACGTCTTACATCGTCGAAGGATGGCGTCGAGCAAAGTCAAAAAAGCGGAACTTGTCTACTTGGTGCCGGCTCTCAGTATATTGAAATTGGCGAGCATCACTGGTAAAGACACGACTTTTTACCGATACGATATTGATGTCATGTTGATTGAGATCTAGCAGTTCACGGTCTTCATCCGTTAGTGCATCGATCGTAATCTCTTTTTCGGCAAAAGAAATATTTAAACCAAGCTGGGTTTCAAAATAACGATAGATCGAATCCTTTGCAATTTCGGTATCTAGCTCGGGCACGATAGTCGTTAGCAGAATGTCTTTGTCGAGGATTACTTTCTTTTGATCGATGGCGCGCGTACGGATCAATTCCCAACAAACAGCTCCCGTTTCGAAACCAGTTACTTGTGCAACTTTTTCATCAATTATAATTTTTTTCAAGCTGATAACCTCAGTGCTGCTTGCATAGCCATAAGAGTTTTGCAATTCTTTATAGCTAGTCAAACCAGAAACTGGAAATCGTAGCTGTTCACGTTTTAAAACAAGCGAGCCTTTACCTTGGATTTTTTGGATATAGCCATTCGCCATTAAAAGCGATAACGCTTTACGAATGGTGTCACGAGAAACATGGTAGGTTTGTCGAAGCTTGTTTTCACTAGGGAGGTAAGAGCCCGCTTCATAAACTCCTTTTAAAATACCACGTTCAATCGCTTGGTAGATCACTTCATAATTTTTCATCGAATCCTCCTCTATATAACTCCGTTTATTGTGATTTTTTAACTTGTCCGTATAGGTATATTTATTATACGAACAAAATTGAAGAAAGTAAAACGCTTTCGAGAGGGCGTTGAAAATAAAAATGAGTAAATTTTTATTTTTGGGTAAACTTGTTGGTTAACTTGCAAACCTGTTGGTAGTTACAATACCAATATTTAGTTTATAAAACCTGTTATCCTTTATTTTAATGAGAGAACTCTAATAAAACAACTTAAGAGCAGAATGTAAGCGATTTACAAAAATGAAAAAACCTTTTATAGTTAAGCCATCAGCTGAACTTATCCATACAAGTTAAAATTATTCGGAGGGAAAAAAGATGGGAAAATATGAGAAGGATACAAAGGACCTGCTGGCAGCTATTGGCGGTAAAGAGAATATTTCAGCAGTCACTCATTGTGCCACACGGATGCGGTTTGTCTTAAATGATCCAAAAAAGGCAAATGAAGCTAAAATTGAAGATATTCCTAGTGTAAAAGGGATGTTTACCAATGCCGGTCAATTTCAAGTAATCATTGGAAATGATGTGGCCGTATTTTATAACGAGTTTGCGGACGTTTCTGGAATTGAAGGAGTATCAAAAGAGGCAGCCAAATCAGCAGCCAAACAAAATCAAAATCCAATTCAACGCGCCATTACTGTTTTAGCAGAAATTTTTACACCATTGTTACCAGCAATTATTGTCGGCGGTTTAATTTTAGGATTTCGTAACATTTTGGAAGCTGTACCAATGGGCTGGCTCAATGGTCAAACGATTGTTGAAGCTTCGACCTTTTGGAGTGGCGTAAATGGTTTCTTATGGTTACCAGGCGAAGCGATCTTCCATTTCTTACCGGTAGGAATTACCTGGAGTATTGCTCGTAAGATGGGAGCAACAGAAATTCTTGGAATTGTATTGGGGATTACATTGGTTTCTCCACAATTATTAAATGCTTATGCAGTGAACGGAACGACGGCTGCTGAGATCGCAAAAAATTGGACATGGGATTTCGGCTTTTTCACGGTCGATAAGATTGGTTACCAAGCGCAGGTTATTCCAGCGATGTTGGCAGGTTTCTTACTGGTTTATCTAGAACGATTCTTCCGGAAACACATACCAGAAGCAGTCTCAATGATTTTCGTGCCATTTTTCTCTTTGATTCCAACGATTTTAGCTGCACATATTATTTTAGGTCCAATCGGCTGGAAAATCGGGACGGCTATCTCTGCTGTCGTAAATGCAGGACTGACCTCTAGCTTCAGCTGGTTGTTTGGCGGGATCTTTGGAGCGCTATATTCGCCTTTAGTTATAACCGGCTTGCATCATACGACACTTGCGATTGATTCGCAGCTGATTGCCGACTTTGGCTCTACAAATTTATGGCCGATGATTTGTTTATCAAATATCGCTCAAGGAGCCGCTGTTTTGGCAGTCGTATTTGCACATCGCGGCAACAAAAAAGAAGAACAAGTATCCATTCCATCGGTTATCTCTGCTTGGTTAGGAGTTACTGAACCAGCCATGTTTGGGATTAACTTAAAATATACTTATCCGTTTATCGCAGCGATGATCGGAAGTGGTGCTGCAGGACTGTTCATTACATTATTCAAAGTTCGTGCCTTATCGATTGGTGTCGGTGGATTACCAGGGATTTTAGCCATTCGTCCGCAAGACTATTTGATTTTTGCCATTGGGATGGTAATTGCAATCGCGGTGCCATTCTTATTGACTTTGACTTTCCGCCGAATTGGATTATTTAATAAACTTGATCGCATTGAAGAAGGCAATGTGCCCACTTTAGGCAGCGAGACACCGAAAAAGCCAGGAACAGTGGTTGAATTATTTGCACCAATTGCAGGTATGCTGCATCCATTAAGCAGCGCTAAAGATCCAGTTTTTTCGGAAGGCATGATGGGACAAGGTGTTGTGATTGATCCAAGTGAAGGAAAGTTGTATGCGCCGTTTGATGGTCAAATCAGTTTGTTATTTCCAACAAAACATGCGATTGGATTAGTTAGCACGGAAGGTACTGAGGTATTGATCCATATTGGAATTGATACAGTGCAATTAGATGGCAAATATTTTACTAGCCATGTGGAACAAGGTGACAGTGTTAAAAAGGGTCAGCTCTTGATGGAATTTGATGTGGATGCAATCAAAGCAGAAGGATTTGAAGTGCAAACGCCGATTATCGTCACGAACTCAACGGATTTTCAAGTAGACCCTTTGATGGAAGAGGCTTCTGTTACGAACAATGAAAAAATCTTACTTGCAACAGAATTATAGGTGGGGGACAATATGAGTTTTAAAGAGAAGGTAATTTATCAGATTTATCCTAAATCATTTTTGGATACCAATCAGGACGGTGTGGGGGATCTGCCAGGAATCGAACAGAAATTGCCATACTTAAAGCGATTAGGCGTGGATATGGTTTGGTTGAGTCCAATCTATCCAAGTCCGCAAAAGGACAATGGCTATGATGTGGCAGATTATACGTCAATCAATCCAATGTTTGGCACGATGAATGATTTTGATAGCTTGATGGCAACAGCAAAAAAATACGGTATCGAAATTATGCTGGATATGGTTTTCAATCATGTCTCGACTGAACATGAGTGGTTCCAAAAGGCTTTAGCCGGAGATAAGAAATATCAAGACTACTTTATTTTGAGAGAGGAACCAACTGATTGGGTGTCTAAATTTGGCGGGAATGCTTGGGCATCATTTGGGGATACTGGGAAATATTATTTACATTTATATGATATTACTCAAGCAGATTTAAATTGGCGAAATCCAGAAGTCCGTGAAGAATTGTTTAACGTTTTGCGCTTTTGGATGGATAAGGGGATCAAAGGATTCCGCTTCGATGTAATCAATGTGATTGGTAAAGATGAGGTTTTGAAAAATTGTCCTGAGAATGATGGAAAACCAGCCTATACGGATAAACCAATTGCTCATGAGTTTATTCGGATGATGAATCAAGCAACCTACGGGAAGGATGCTGAAATTGTTACAGTCGGCGAAATGAGCTTTACGACAATAGAGGATTGCATCTTATACACGAATCCTAAACGTGAAGAATTAAATATGACCTTCAATTTTCATCATCTAAAAGTGGATTATAAAGACGGAAAAAAATGGACATTGATGCCGTTTGATTTTGAGAAATTAAAAGAATTGTTTCATACTTGGGGAACGCAGATGAGTGAGGGAAGTGGCTGGAATGCACTTTTCTGGAATAATCATGATCAACCGCGAGCGCTAAATCGTTTCATTGATGTGGATAACTATCGAGTGGTAGGATCGAAGATGTTAGCCAGTTCAATCCATCTAAATCGTGGAACGCCTTATATATATATGGGCGAAGAGATTGGGATGCTTGATCCGGATTTTGATAAAATGGAAGACTATGTTGACGTTGAAAGTTTAAATGCCTATCAAGAGCTATTAGACGCAGGGAAATCAGAACAAGAAGCTTTTAAGGTCGTTAAGGCGAAGTCTCGTGACAATTCTCGTACTCCGATGCAATGGGATAGTGGGGAATACAGTGGTTTTTCACAATCGGCGCCCTGGTTGGGACTAGGAAAATCTGCTGATGAGATCAATGTAGCAAAAGAACTGCAAGAGGGATCAATCTTTACGTATTATCAACAATTGATCAAATTGAGAAAAGAATACCCAGTGATCGCTGAAGGAAGCTATGAAGCGTTTCTACCAGAGCATCCACAAATTTATGGCTTTGTTCGCCGACTAGAAGGGCATTCACTACTGGTTCTTAATAACTTCTTTTCACAAGAAACAACAATCAAGCTGCCAAAAGAATGTTTGTCAGGTGAAGTATTAATCGACAATTATGAGACAAAATCATTTGAGCAGGAACTCAGATTGAAGCCGTATCAAACAATCGCCATCTATTACTAAGAAAGGCCTCGCAAACTCGCTCAGCTTTTGAAACTCAGATAGAGCCTGTTTGCGTAGAAAAGTGCGTTTGTGTAGCTGGACGTAGAGATACCTATTGTAAAGCGATTTATACTTTTCGAATAGTTAAAAAAACGCGTGAGCTTTTAGCCCACGCGTTTTATTTCGTCAAATCAATTCGTTTATTTACTAAATAAATCAATATACCGCCTAAAGACATTGAAAGCAATTCGCCTATTCCGATAATCAACCAATTGAAGAAAAACGGTGCTTGGTAAAAGAAGGTTAATTGACCTGCCACCGTAAACATGGAAAAAGCGAAAAGCAACGTAGTGATCGCCATTTTCTTCTTAAGACTGGTCATTTTTTTTGTTACCGTTCGACAGATCAGTAAAACGATCAACGTAGAAATACTGCCAAAGAGCACATCAACAATTCCAAGTGGGGAAGCCAAATTGGCAATCGCCACTCCTAAGGTTACTGCGATCGTATACCGTTTGTTAAACAGGGGTAAAAAATTGAACATTTCCGCCAAACGAAATTGGATCGCACCAAAGCTTATAACTGATAAAACAATGGTGACAGTGACATACAATCCTGTCACAACAGCCATTTTGGCCGTGTCAGTGGTTGTCCAGCGTTGAGCTGTACTTTTTTCAAGATGCATTTTATCATTCTCCTTTACAAGACAGCGTCTCGTTAATAACTGCGACCAAAGGATTGAAGTGCCGCAGTGCGAATTTATCGCTACCATTCATCTTAGAGGATTTTAGAAAAAATGCAAGCTATTTTAAAAGCCAGCCGCCGTCAATCGGTAAAATAGTTCCTTGCAGATAACGTGCTTCATCACTGGCTAAGAACAGCGTGGCATAGGCTACTTCTTCAGGTGTCGCCCAACGTTTGACCGGTGTTTCCTCAGCTACCCATTTTGCCATCTGCCCCTCTCCAGCGAAATCTGCTTGGTTCATTGGCGTGTTGATCGCTCCAGGTGCAATGGCATTGACGTGAAGTCCCTTCGCTGCGTAGTCTAAAGCAAGCTGCTTTGTGAAACCAACGATGGCATGCTTACTGGTAGTATAAGCAATGCCGCCCCCGCCAGCGACCAATCCGGCAATCGAGGCCATATTGATTATTGTTCCTTGATTCTCCAATAATTCAGGCAATACTAATTTTGTCATAGTAAACATACTTTTCAGATTGGTGTCCATTATTTTTTCCCATAAATCATCTTCTGTTTCTGACAAGGTCAAATAGTCATCCAACACTCCGGCAGTATTAAGCAAGATATCGACTTTTCCAAAAGTATCATGACAGTTTTGAAGTCCCATCTGCAAATTCTGCTTATTTCGAACATCCCCAATCTGGAAGGCAAACTGTTCGGGGAAATGCTTTCGCATGTTCGGCAGAGCCAGCTCCTGCTGGTCAAAAGCAAAGACAGTAGCACCTGCCACTAAAAAAGCTTGCGCTTGCGCTGCTCCAATGCCTGAAGCTGCTCCAGTAACAAAAACAGTTTTATCAGTGAAATTGAAGTTTGTCATTCGACGATTTTCCAATCTTCAGCCAAGATATCACAAACAGTTGGTGCAAAACTTGAGAAGCCTTCATCTGCTGTCTTGATCAAAAAGAAAGGGGTCACTGGCGAACCATCAAAAATCTCGTCCTCTACAAGTGTTACATATAATTCGAAGCCGCCCCAGCCTTCACGAATAATCTTTGCGCCTTTTTTCAGTTCAGGTAATATCTCTTCAAATGTCATTTCCGTTTCCTCCGTTCAAAAATTCTTTCTTTTGGTAGAATACCAAAAAGTCAGTAGGGTCACAAGAACCTTAGAAGATAGAAAAAGACCTCTCAGAAAAAGAGAGGTCTGAAGAACTAATCGTCTGTTTTTGTTTCATCGTCATCTTTGTTCTTAGCGTTGACTTTGTTACGACTATTCCAGTAGGACTTGTAATCATCGTCATTTCCGCCGATACCAAATTCGTAGGAATTATCTGAAGGACCGTCTTTTGCCCAAAGTGAAGTTGTTTCTCCACCAGGAACTTGATAATTTGTCCCATTATGACTAACTTTACCTGGTTTCAATCCAGTAAACTCAGAAACTTTAATTTGTTTCACCTCGTCGGATAATTCAAATTTCTTATCTTCGCCGAAAATCGTTGGATTTACTTGATAGATTCGACCCGCAAGATAAGCCATATAAGTCGCTGTCCGATTTCCCGCGCCATCGTTCATTGGTTTGTTATCATCTCGGCCAGTCCATGTTCCTAGTGTGATAGTCGGGGTGGAAACGATTAGCCAGTTATCGGCATAATTATCAGTTGTACCGGTTTTTCCGACCCAGTCCGCAGTACTCAACGGATAGTTGACACCACTTAAAATTGATTTGAATGGGGTAGTATGTTGTTCAGTGATGACGCTGCGCATCAAGTCATTCATAATTGATGCGGTCGCTTTTGAATAAACCTGTACAGGCTCATTTTTGTGTTTATAAATCTCTTTACCAGTACTATCAGTAATCGACTCAATCAAGTAGCCCTGTTGATAAACTCCGTCATTGGCTAAGGTTTGGAAGCCATTGACTTCGGTTAGAGTAGAAACCTCGGTTGTTCCCAATGGTGCGGATTCAACTCCCCAGTTGTCTGAAGTTGGATAATTCATTTTCTTCAAGTAGTTGTCATAGGCAAATTGATCGGCGCCTTTGTTCGCCAGAAGGTCCTGATAAACATGGTAGGCAGTAATATTTGTCGATTGAACAAGTGCTTGACGAGTAGTTTGAAAAGTTTTGGAGCCATCATTTTCAGCATTTTTAAGTTCTTTACCTGCACTTTTTCCATGTTGATACTTCATTGGATAGTCCGCGATACGGGAAGCACTCCCCAACAATCCTTGGTCGATTGCAGGACCGTAAACCAAGACAGGCTTGATTGAAGAACCGGCTTGTCGAGCAGTATCGAAGGCGTGATTGTTTTGATTCGTATTGTAATCGCGACTACCAACAAAACCATAAATTCTTCCGGTACTGTTATCCATCATGACGGTACCGGGCTCCACAGTGGCGCCAGAGCCGTCATCTAAATATTGACCATACTCAGCCACTCCGAGTTGCATGGCATCATAGATATTTTTATCAATGGTAGATTTAACCACTAATCCTTGATTTTGCATTTTGACTTTGGCTTGTTCGACATAACGATTGCGGACTTCTTCTTTATTATAATCAGCATCGCTAACATCATCTTCTTTGGCTTGTTGCTTCGCTACGATACTGATAGCTTCATTGTAAACAGTGTAATATAAGAAGCCGTGTTGTTGAACCTCCACATCTTGCCGTGCTTGGAAATCTTTAGCGAGATCATATTTTTTAGCGTCTTCATATTCTTTTTTGGAAATCGTCTGCTCTCGATACATATTGAATAACACATCGTCTTTTCGATTCATTCCATAAGAATAATCCTGCTTCAGATCGCCGGTGTTCGTGTAAGGACTGTATACGATCGGACTTTGCGGCAACCCTGCGATAAAGGCAGATTGCGGCAAGTTCAAATCTTTCGCATGTACGCCGAAAATACCAATCGCCGCTTCTTCAACACCCGCAATATTTTGACCTTTGTTATTCCGACCAAATGGGGAAACATTTAAATAAGCCGTCAATATCTCGTCTTTACTCAAATATTTTTCCAAATCTAATGCTAAAACAATTTCATTGGCTTTTCGTTTGAAAGATGTTTCATTGGTTAAAACTTGTTGTTTGATCAACTGCTGCGTTAGTGTGGAACCACCTGATCCAGCACCGAAGCCTACAACTTCTCCTAGCAGAGCACGCACGACAGCTTTTGGAACAACCCCATGGTGTTCATAGAAGTTCTCATCCTCAGTAGCAACCAAGGCTTTTTTCACCCAAGGAGAAATTTCGTCAGAATTAATTTTTTCGCGAATCGGGTCTGCCTGGATTGTTGCTAATTCACGGTCATCGGCATAAAGTAATTTAGACGACTCCGCGATATCGCCGACTTTTTGCTTCATTTCTGATTTTGTTGGTGTCGGCGTCCCTTCCACAAGATGGGCGAAATACCCAGCACCGATCCCGACGACGAGCATGCCACCTAAAAAGAGCACAACGACTAAACCAAGCAATAACGACTTGATTACTCGCAAAGAGACGTTCAGTGCAAAAGGGCCCCCAAGACTCGCTCTTGACTTGCTTTTGCTGCTCTTTTTCGGTTGCTTATTTATTTTTTGCTTGTGAGCCAAAAAGTCCACCTCATTAGATTCTATCATTTTAATTATCTGTTGAATTATAGCAAAGTTTTACTTCTATTAACAAGTGGATGCAATGTTTGTAATCAAAACTTCAACTAATTGTTAAGTAAAACAAAACAAACATTATTATATTGTTCGGCTTTCTTTTTACTAGAGGCTCATTTTCTTGATCTAGAACTTCTAAGAAATCTGATGAATGGCTTTTATTTCCTTGTTTTTTCGGTTAATATGGGAAAGTATAAATCATTTAGAAATGATATGCGTAATGAGTACATGCCTAACGTCTAGTTAGCGCATCAAAAATAATTAGGAGGAAAAAAACATGCATTCAGACTTTTTTCAAGAACTAAAAGCCCGTGGAATAATTTTTCAAGTAACAGATGAAGCAGCCCTAGAAAAACAATTAAACGAAGAGTCTGTTAAACTATATATCGGCTTTGATCCAACAGCTGACAGTCTGCACATTGGTCATTTATTACCGATTTTAACGTTGCGTCGTTTCCAACAAAACGGACACGTGCCGATTGCTTTAGTTGGTGGCGGGACCGGAATGATCGGTGATCCTTCATTTAAAGATGCAGAACGTCAATTGAATACGTTAGATACCGTTCAAAACTGGTCACAAAGTATCAAAAATCAGCTTTCAGGGATTATTGACTTTGAAAACAAGGAAAATCCAGCAATAGTCGCTAATAATTATGAATGGTTAGGCGAATTAAAGTTGATCGACTTTTTACGTGATGTTGGTAAGAACTTTACAATCAATTACATGATGAGTAAAGAAAGCGTCAAACGCCGGATCGAATCTGGAATTTCATACACAGAGTTCGCTTACCAGTTACTACAGGCCTACGACTTTTACGAATTGAATAAACGCTATGGTTGCTTACTGCAATTAGGGGGCAGTGATCAATGGGGCAATATTACTTCTGGGATTGAATTAATCCGTCGCGAAGAAGGCAAGCAAGCATTTGGTATGACAATGCCTTTGATTACAAAAGCAGACGGAACAAAATTTGGTAAAACAGAAGGTAATGCAGTTTGGTTAGATGCAGAGAAAACTTCTCCATACGAATTTTACCAATTCTGGATCAATACAGATGACCGCGATGCTGTCAAATTCTTGAAATACTTTACCTTCTTGAGTTTGGAAGAAATTGATGCGATCGAAAAAGAATTTACCGCAGCGCCAGAACAACGGGCGGCTCAAAAAGCATTGGCTAAAGAAGTGACTGTTTTGGTTCATGGTGAAGAAGCGTATAATCAAGCGGTGCACATTTCTGAAGCGTTATTCAGCGGTAATGTTAAAAACTTGAACGCTGATGAAATCAAACAAGGCTTCAAAAATGTACCAAGCTATCAAGTTCAAGCAGTTGATGACTTGAATTTAGTTGAGATCCTGATAACAGCAGGCATTGAAGCGTCTAAACGCCAAGCACGTGAAGATATCAATAATGGTGCGATCTATATCAATGGTGATCGAGTGCAGGATGTAGCCTACACATTAAGTGATCAAGATAAATTAGCGAATGAATACATTGTTGTTCGTCGTGGAAAGAAAAAATATTTTGTTTTACAATTTTAATGGTAATTAAGAAAAGGATTGTGCCGATTTTAGGAGCAATCCTCTTTCTATTTAGTGATGGGAAAGCGTTTTAGATGTTGGATGAGGTGAGCATGTGGGAGCAGTTTTATTAAACTCGTTAGGATTATTTGTTATTATCTTGATAGGCTATTTGACGAAACGATTGAACTTATTCATGAAGGCCGATGGCTCGATGATCTCAAAAATCGTGGTTAATGTCACACTACCAGCGGCGATCATTGTGAACTTACAGTCGTTGGAAGTAAGAAATCAATTGTTATTATTGATTATCGCCGGGTTAGTGTTGAATTTGGTAATGATCGTGATCGGCCATTCTTTATCGAAAAAACAGGAACAGGTAGAACAAGAATTTTTGATGTACAGTGTTTCTGGCTATAATATCGGGAATTTTGCGATTCCTTTTGTACAGAGCTTTATGCCGCTGGCGATTCCGATTTTGTCTTTTTTTGATATCGGGAACAGCATTATGTTGGCAGGTGGTTCAAATGTAGTGATCGAAGGCCTAAATGGCAATGCTGAAGATCGACCAAGTGCCAAAAAAGTTTTTTCGCGTTTGTTCCGATCCGTGCCATTTCTTTGCTATTTGATTATGCTGGTCTTGCGTATGGTAAAAATTAATCTACCAGAAGCCATTTTTCAAATCGCTCAACCGATCGCGAATGCAAATACCTTTTTGTCCATGTTTATGATAGGCTTGTTTTTAGAACTACGTTTACCGAAAAAAGACTTGGCGTTAGTATGTCGCGTGTTAGCAATCAAGTATGGAGTGGGTTTATTGCTGACGGCTCTTTTTATGTTATTACCACTTCCGGCAATGATCAAAATCGTTTTATGTCTTGTTTCAGTCGGACCGATTCCGACTTTTAATGTAATCAATAGTGTAGCTGCAGGAATGCGTGCTGAAGTGGTAGGGTTCACCTCTTCACTCAGTTTCTTGATCAGCCTGCCGTTGATGACAAGTTTATTGTTATTTTTATAAATAAAAAATCTGGAGGTTTTTATGTTAATTGGTTCTCATGTAAGTATGAAAGGTAAAGAAATGCTATTAGGTGCGGCACAAGAAGCTGCTAGCTATAAATCATCGACATTTATGATCTATAGTGGAGCCCCGCAAAATACTCGTCGTAAGCCAGTAGAGGAGATGAATATTCCAGCTGGTGAGACATTCATGGAAGAGCATGGTCTGTCGAATATCGTTATGCATGCACCATATATCATTAACTTAGGCAATACCAAAAAGCCTGAAATGTTTCCATTTGCGGTTCAATTTTTACGTGATGAGATTATGCGGGCGGAAGCATTAGGCGCTATGCAGATTACTTTACACCCAGGAGCACACGTCGGCGCTGGTGAAAAAGCTGGGTTAGACCAAATCATCAAAGGGTTAAATGAAGTACTAACTAAAGAGCAGCGGGCACAAATTGCTTTAGAGACAATGGCTGGTAAGGGTACCGAATTAGGGAAAACCTTTGAAGAGTTGGCTTACATTATTGATGGTGTCACATTGAATGAGAAGCTTTCAGTGACTTTCGATACCTGCCATACAAATGATGCAGGATACAATGTTAAAGAGGATTTTGACGGCGTATTAGACGAGTTTGATCGTGTGATTGGTTTGGATCGCTTAAAAGTGGTTCACGTGAACGATTCAAAAAATCCGATGAGTTCTCATAAAGATCGCCATGCGAATATCGGGTTTGGTACGATTGGCTTTGATAGCTTAAATGCGATTGTCCATCATGAGAAATTGAAAGAGTTACCCAAAATCTTGGAGACGCCTTATGTGGGGGAAGACAAAAAGAACCAAAAACCACCTTATGGTTTTGAGATTGCGATGCTGAAATCGCAACAGTTTGATCCAGATTTATTGAAAAAAATTCAAGCGTAATAAAATAAAGAAAGCACCTGCTCAACCTATTGAGCAGGTGCTTTTAACCTTATTCTCTAACCTGTCCATCGCCATAAATAATGTATTTGCTGGAAGTCAAATGCTCTAATCCCATAGGTCCGCGGGCATGCAGTTTTTGAGTAGAGATGCCGATCTCCGCACCAAAGCCAAACTTGAAGCCATCTGTGAAACGGGTCGAGGCGTTGATATAGACGGCTGCAGCATCAACCTCTTTCAAGAATTGTTGCCCGTTATGATAGCTATCCGTTACGATTGCCTCGGAATGTTTGGAGTTATAGTAATTGATGTGTTCAATTGCTTCCTCGATGGAAGAAACGACCTTGATTGCCAAGATATAGTCCAAGAATTCGGTTGCCCAGTCTGCTTCAGTTGCTAAATCCGCCTGTTTCAAATGCTTTAACGCCTCTGCATCACCGCGTAAAGTAACTAATGGTGTCAATTCTTTTTCTATCAGAGGTAAGAACTCTGCTGCGATTTCGTTGTGAACGAGCAATGTTTCGATCGCGTTACAAACGGAGGGACGTTGCACCTTTGCATTTTTTACAATGTTAAGCGCCATGTCCAATTGTGCGGCAGAATCAACATACACGTGATTGTTGCCCGTCCCGGTTTCAATCACTGGAACTGTCGCGCTGTTTTTTACGCGTTCAATCAAGCCTGCACCGCCACGAGGAATCAACACATCCAAGTAGTCGTTTAAGCGCATCATCTCATTCGCGACGTCATGTGAAGTGTCACTGACAAACTGAATCATAGCCGGATGCAGCTGACAGCTGCGCAGTGTCTTTTGCATCAGCTCGACTAATGATTGATTTGAATGAAAGGCTTCCTTACCACCACGCAGAATGACTGCATTGCCTGATTTAAAACATAGACTAGCCGCATCTGTCGTCACATTTGGTCGCGACTCGAAGATGATTCCGATCACACCTAACGGAACGCGCTGTTGGCCGACCATCAGCTGATCTTCGGTCCGCCACATTTTTTCCACCACACCGATTGGGTCAGGCAATGCAGCAACTTGCCGAATCCCTTCAGCCATTTCTTTGATTCTTTCATCAGTCAAACGTAAACGGTCAATCATTGGATCAGGAATTCCATTGTCCTTTGCTTGACATAGATCTTGTTGATTCGCAGTCAAAATGGCTGCGGCATTGTTTACCAAATCTTGAGCCATCTGCATCAAGCAGTCATTTTTCTGAGCGGTTTCCAACTGGCCTAATTGTTGTGCAGCGGAGCGGCTCTTCTGCCCTAAAGTATTCATTAGGTTACCCATGTTTTTCCTCCTTAAATAATGTTCCGACTTCAACACCAGCTAAAATATCAAAAATTATTCTGGGAGGTTTCCCATTGGCTAAAACCATGGCACTTTTTGCTTCTAAAATTCGTTGGGCCGCTTTCAATTTGCTAACCATTCCACCTGTACCGAAGCGGCTGCCTTCACCGCCGGCTTGATCCATCAACGTTTGATTGATGGTTGAAATAGTCGAGTATAAAATTGCGTGTTTGTTTGTTGATGGATTGTCTGAATAAAAACCGTCAATGTCACTCAACATAATCAGCACATCTGCTTCCATCAATTGTGCGACGATTGCGGATAGTTCATCATTGTCTCCAAATTTTCGCGTATGATCCATTTCATCAACTGCTACCGTGTCATTCTCATTAATGATCGGAACGATCCCCATTGAAATGAGCTGTTCTAGTGTATTGATGACATTTTTTCGGCTTTCGGGAAAATCTACCACATCTCGAGTCAATAAAACTTGAGCAGTTTGTTGACTATAGACTAAAAAACGTTGGTTGTAGATGTGCATCAATTCAGATTGACCAACGGCTGCAACTGCTTGCTGCACAGGAATTTCCTGTGGCCGTTCAGGGATTCTAAGTTTGTCCATTCCGACGCCGATCGCACCAGAAGAGACCAATATTATTTCTTTGCCTTGATTTCGAAGGTCAGTTAATACGAATGCTAATTGATCAATTCCAGCGAAATTGATCTTGCCGTTTGGATGGATCAGGGAACTCGTCCCGATCTTCACCACGATCCGATTGACGGATCTTAAAAAATCTCTCATGTTTCCACCTCTTCACTTAGCCACCAGCGAGGAAGATATTGTTTTGCATTTTAGCATATTCTAATCGATATTTCATCAATTATTTAAAATTTATTGGAAATGTTTTTGAATGTTGCACAATTTCAAGTGAATTAAGTGTAATAAAGCGTACAGGTGTCGTAAAAAGAAAGAAGGGATCTTTACAAGTTAATTGATAAGATTGGACTAAAAATCTGTTGGTTTGATTTGAAGTTTCTTAAAACAGCTTTTCTTTTAGGGGATCTTTTAGTAAAATATACGAGAATGTGTCAGGAAAGGAGCGGTGAAAATGGTATCAACTGGAATTGTAGTATTAATCGCAGTAATCGCTGCACTATTAGGTGCTGTCGGCGGTTTCTTCTTAGCCCGTAAATATATGCAAGACTATTTCAAAAAGAATCCTCCAATCAACGAGGATATGTTACGTCAGATGATGATGTCGATGGGGCAAAAACCTTCAGAGAAAAAAGTTCGTCAAATGATGCAGCAAATGAAAAACCAACAATAATTTTGAAAGGACAATCATCGCAGGGTGGTTGCCCTTCTTTTTATCTGTTCTGCTTTTCGCAGTATTAAAGCACGAAGTTTGTTAGTAATTGAAAGAAATGCATGAAGTGTGATGTCTAGCAGAAAGATATGCGTACGAAAAAACGCTCATTTTCCCTGTTTTTTGGAAAATGAATTTCCTTATTACTGAGTTAGCTGCGAATTTGCAGAGGTGATTGTTCTAGGAAAACACACAGCTTCATGAGAAGGTTACATTTAGTAAGCAGATTTGTCGACAGAAGATAGTTTGGGTTGTAAAGTATAGGCGAATGGGAGGAATGTCTGAATGTATGATGTAATAGTTATCGGCGCGGGTCCTGCAGGGATGACCGCAGCCTTATATGCTTCACGTTCGAATCTAAAAGTTCTGTTGATTGAACGTGGTGCGCCAGGCGGACAAATGAACAACACCGCAGAAATTGAGAATTATCCTGGGTTTGAATCTATCATGGGTCCAGAACTTGCAATGAAAATGTATGACGGTGTCACGAAATTTGGCACGGAGAATGCTTATGGCATCGTTCAAGATATCAAGGATCATGGTGATTATAAGGAAGTCATTACGGAAGATAAAAGCTACCAAGCCAAGACGATCATTGTTGCGACTGGGTGTGTTCATCGTAAACTTGGCGTGCCAGGTGAAGAATCATTTGCGGGTCGGGGTGTTTCTTATTGTGCCGTGTGTGATGGAGCCTTTTTCCGCAACAAACGCCTGATTGTTGTCGGTGGTGGAGACTCAGCTGTTGAAGAAGCAATTTATTTAACTCGCTTTGCTTCTGAAGTAGTCATTGTTCATCGTCGTGACGAATTGCGTGCACAAAAGATTATTCAAGATCGTGCATTTGCAAATGAAAAAATCTCATTTATTTGGGATAGTGTGGTGGAAGAAATCGTTGGAAACGAAATGGTTGTAACAGGTGCTCAAATCCGTAATGTAAAAACGGGTGAAGTTCATTTGGAACCAGCAGATGGCGCGTTCATCTATGTTGGCTTAGAACCATTGACTGAACCATTTAAAAACAGCGGTATTACAAACGCTGCTGGTTGGATCGAAACTGATCATGAAATGAAGACGAAAATTCCTGGTGTCTTTGCGATTGGTGATGCTCGTGAAAAAGACTTGCGTCAAATCACGACAGCTGTCGGTGAAGGTGGAATTGCTGGTCAACAGGTTTACAAATATATCGAAGCACAAAATTAATTGATTTTTGAGAAGAAGGCAGAGCTCATTTACCTTCTTCTTTTTTATCTCTAAGCAGATTTTTCTAACAGGACAAGATACAAGTTTTCTTTGCTGAATATAACAGTAATGGTATACTTAAATGGTAAGAAAAATTTTGAAAGAGGTGTGTTTCATGTCTTGGGAACAAGTTTATGAACAATGGATTGATTCAGATAAATTAGATGAAAAAATGCGTAAAGAATTACAAGACTTAGGCGAAGACCCAGAGTTGAAAAAAGATGCGTTTTATAAACCATTAGAATTTGGAACTGCAGGTATGCGTGGTATTTTAGGCCCCGGTGTTAATCGGATGAACATTTTTACCATTCGTCAGGCGACTGAAGGTTTGGCTCGTTTCATGGATACGCAGGATCCCGAAACAAAACGTCGCGGCGTGGCGATTGCTTATGATTCACGCCACATGTCACCAGAATTTGCGATGGAAGCTGCGAAAACATTAGCGAAGCATGATATTCCTTCATACGTATTCGAAAGCCTACGTCCAACACCAGAATTATCGTTTGCCGTACGTTTTGAAAATGCCTTTACTGGAATTATGATTACAGCTTCTCACAACCCAGCAGAATATAACGGCTATAAAGTCTACGGCGAAGACGGGGGCCAAATGCCGCCTGAAGATGCAGATGCACTGACCAAATTTGTTCGTGATGTGGAAAATCCATTAGAAGTTGAAGTCCTTTCCGATGATGAAGTCGAACATAGCGGTCTGATCAACATTATTGGCGACGAGGTCGACACAGAATATTTGAAAGAAATCAAGTCTGTAACGATTAATCAAGAACTGATTAATGAAATGGGCAAAGAACTAAAATTAGTTTACACCCCATTACATGGAACAGGGAAAATGCTTGGCGAAAAAGCGCTGAAACAAGCGGGCTTTGAAAAATTTGTTTTAGTTCCTGAACAAGCGATCGCTGATCCAAACTTCTCAACAGTTAAATCACCAAATCCAGAAGAACATTCTGCTTTTGAATATGCGATCAAGCTAGGCGAGCAAGAAGGAGCAGACTTATTAATTGCAACTGATCCAGATGCCGATCGTCTTGGCGCGGCGGTTCGTTTACCTGACGGTCGTTATGAAGTATTAACTGGGAACCAAATCGGTGCCATTATGATTCGTTACATCTTAGAGGCACACAAGCAAGCAGGGACTTTACCAGAAAATGCGGTAGTCTTGAAATCAATCGTATCAAGTGAATTAGCAACAACGATCGCGGATTCTTATCATGTGAAGATGGTTGATGTATTGACTGGCTTTAAATTTATTGCTGAAAAAATCCAACAATATGAAGATGACCATTCGCAAACATTCATGTTCGGCTTTGAAGAAAGCTATGGTTATTTGATCAAATCCTTTGTACGTGACAAGGATGCGATCCAAGCCTTAGTCTTATTAGCAGAAGTAGCTGCTTATTATAAAAAACAAGGCAAAACATTGTATGATGGCTTGCAAGACATCTTCGAAGAATACGGTTATTACGCTGAAAAAACGATTTCCGTTACTTTGAGTGGTGCTGAAGGAGCTGAGCAAATTAAGACGATCATGGGTAACCTGCGCAAAGAAGCACCGAAGACATTTGCAGAAGTTGCGGTTACGCTGACTGAAGACTTCAAAACATCGAAAGCAGTTACCGCTGATGGAGTAGAAACAGCAATCGATATGCCGGCTTCAGATGTCTTGAAGTATACGTTGGCAGATGAAACCTGGATCGCGGTTCGTCCTTCTGGTACAGAACCAAAAATCAAATTCTATATCGGTGTTAAAGGGGATTCTCATGACGCAGCTGCAGAAAAAATCGCCGCGTATGAAACAGCTATCCGTAAAATTGCCGAATAGAGTAAATGAGGGCTATAAATGAAGGAACACGAAGAAGTACAAGCGGTCAGTCATTTTTTTAAAATCTTGAGTGATCCGACACGGTTAAAAATTTTGATGTTTTTAAAAGAGGGAGAACGGAATGTTTCATCTATCAGTGAAACACTGGGCATGGAACAGTCAGCAGTTTCTCATCAATTAAAATTATTACGTGACAATCGCTTAGTCAAAGCACGTCGTGATGGGAAAGCTATGCTTTATAGCTTGGACGATCAGCACGTCTTAGATGTTTTAGAGCAAACCTTTCGTCACGTTACGCATCATTAAAGGCGAGCTTTTCCAAAATTTTTGGAAAAGCTCTTTTTTTTTGCAGAAATTTTGTTATACTGATAGCTAACTATTAGAATATGATGAAATTACTTTTAATATGAATGTAATTTAATGGAGGCGAATTATGGAAAAAGCAGTCAAGGTAGGTCTACTAGGTTTAGGTGTAGTCGGTACCGGTGTCTTAGAAATTTTGGCAGATCATAAAGATAAAATCGAAAAAAGTATTGGCGGCCCCTTGGTTGTAACGAAAGCCTTGATCCGACCACAAGAAGATAAAAAGGCGCTAGCGGAAAAATACCAGCTAGAACTGGTCACGGAATTAGAAGCAATTTTAAATGATCCAGAAATTTCTATTGTAGTAGAAGTAATGGGGCGCATCGAACCAGCTAAAACATTCATCAAGCAAGCATTGATGGCGGGAAAAAATGTTGTCACTGCGAACAAGGACTTACTTGCCCAGCATGGAACAGAATTAGTCAATTTGGCACGCGAGCAACAACGTAATCTGTATTATGAAGCCAGTGTTGCCGGCGGTATTCCGATTTTACGGACGATTGCGAATAGTTTAGCGGCAGATGATATCACCGAAGTACTAGGAATCGTCAATGGAACGACAAACTATATGCTAACTAAAATGGTTCAAGAGCATCGTACGTACGACGAAACACTGAAAGAAGCGCAAGAGCTAGGCTTTGCAGAAAGCGATCCGACCAATGATGTGGACGGTATAGATGCCGCGTATAAAATGGTTATCTTGAGCAAATTTGCTTTTGGAATGTCTATCACAATGGATCAAGTCAAGATTAAAGGAATTCGTGGTTTAGCGGCAGAAGATGTGTCGATTGCTGATCAACTAGGCTATACAGTGAAACTGATTGGGTCAACGATTAAACAAGAGGATACGATATCTGTGGAAGTTGGACCTGTTTTAGTCCCTCACGAACATCCGCTTGCTTCGATCCACAACGAAATGAACGCTGTTTTTGTTAAGAGCTCTGGAATTGGCGAATCGATGTATTATGGTCCAGGAGCTGGAGCACGACCAACTGCAACGAGCATTGTGGCCGATTTAATGACGATCGTTAATAAGATGAAGAAGAATACGGTTGGGCATCGTTTTACTGGATACACACAGCCAACTAAAATTACTTCACCAGATGAAACAATCAGCAAGTACTTCTTATCGTTGGAAATGCCTGATGAGCCAGGTCAATTTTTGAAACTGGCTGAAATCATGACGGACACCAAAGTTGGCTTTGAACAAGTCGTCCAAGAAAAGGGTGACGGAGAGAACGCACGGGTAGTTTTGATTACACATGAGACTTCTGAAACGAAGATGGAAACGATTCAACATGAAATCAAAGAAAAAACAAATTATAAATTATTGTCATTGATGAAAGTTATGGGGGAGTAAAACATGTACGAAGGTCTATTAAAACAATACAAAGAGTATTTACCAATTACTGATAAAACGCCTCAAATCGCATTGGCTGAAGGGAATACACCACTGATTCCTTTAAAAAATCTATCAAAAGAATTAGGGATCACCCTTTATGGAAAATATGAAGGTTTAAATCCGACAGGTTCTTTCAAGGATCGTGGAATGGTAATGGCTGTGGCTAAAGCTGTGGAAGATGGTGCAAAAGCAATTATCTGCGCTTCAACTGGTAATACGAGTGCCGCAGCAGCTGCCTACGCTACTCGTGCAGGGATTAAAGCATACGTTGTCATTCCTGACGGAAAGATTGCAATGGGTAAATTGGCTCAAGCGATTGCTTACGGTGCAGACATCATTTCAATCCCTGGTAACTTTGATGAAGCATTAAAAGCGGTTCGTGATATTGCGGAAACAGAAGCGGTTGCTTTAGTAAATTCAGTGAATCCTTATCGTTTAGAAGGACAAAAAACAGCGGCGTTTGAAATTTGCGAACAATTGGAAAAAGCACCAGATGTATTGGCAATTCCTGTTGGGAACGCCGGAAATATTTCTGCCTATTGGAAAGGCTTCAAAGAATGGCATGAGAAAAAAGGTACAGAATTGCCACGGATGCACGGTTTCGAAGCAGAGGGTGCCGCGGCGATTGTTCAAGGAAAAGTCATTGAGCAGCCAGAAACAGTGGCAACTGCGATTCGGATCGGTAATCCTGCTAGCTGGAAATTAGCCGAAGCGGCTCGTGATGAATCGAATGGGTATATTGATTCTGTAACAGATGAAGAGATCTTAAATGCGTATCGCAAGGTCGCTTCTCAAGAAGGTGTTTTTGTGGAACCAGGTTCAGCCGCTTCTTTAGCGGGTGTGATCCAGCACGTGAAAAACGGACGGATTAAACCAGGCGAAACTGTCGTAACAGTCTTTACTGGAAACGGGTTGAAAGATCCGGATACCGCAATCAACGAAACCGACATCAAAATCAATAAGATGAGTGATTTGGAGGATATGCGCCGACACTTACGTGAAGGAGTGGCGTCTCTATGAAAATCCGCGTCCCAGCAACCAGCGCCAATTTAGGCCCCGGCTTTGATTCGTGTGGGATCGCGTTGTCTCAGTATTTGACGATCGATATTGGTCCGGAAACTAAAAAATGGCAAATTAATCATCAGTTGGGCAGCAACATTCCATCAGATGAGAAGAATCTATTAGTTCAAACAGCTTTAGATTTAGCACCTAAATTGAAACCTCACCAGTTGACAATGATGTCAGATATTCCGATCGCTCGCGGATTAGGAAGCAGTTCTTCTGTTGTTGTAGCAGGGATTGAATTAGCCAATCGTTTGGGCAATTTAGGAATGACACCGCAACAAAAAGTGACGTATGCGACTAAGATTGAAGGTCATCCAGACAATGTGGCTCCAGCGATTTGCGGAGACTTTGTAGTGGCAAGCTACAACAACGATGAAGTAAATTTCGTGAAGCATACCTTTCCTGATTGCGATGTGATTGCTTTTATTCCTAATCATGAGCTGCTGACTTCGGAAAGCCGTTCAGTTTTACCGAAAGAGCTATCTTATCGCGATGCGGTCAAAGCCAGCTCGATTGGCAATGTAATGATCGCAGCAGTTTTGAATGGTAATTTGCCACTAGCTGGAAAAATGATGGAAAAAGATATCTTACATGAAAGTCATCGCCAACATCTGGTTCCGCATCTGAAAAAGATCAGAGAATTTTGTAAAGCTTATGGCGGTTATGGTAGCTTTTTAAGTGGGGCAGGCCCGACTGTTCTAGTGTTGACACCGCCTGAGAATACCGAAAAATTAGTCACGGCCTTGAAAGCCTTTGATCATGAAGCATTGATTGATGTGCTTTCTGTTGAAAAAGAGGGCGTACAAATATTTTAATTGCGTAGAAGAGAAGAGTACAACCAATCGGACTTGACAGAGAGCTTCGGTAATTGAGAAGAAGCAGCAGCGATTCGTTGGAAGATGGCCTTGGAGCAATTGTCAGTGAGACACGGGAATGCCCGTTACAGCAGTTCGCAGCAATGCGACAAAAGATCAGTCTTGTGAAAGGCTGATAAACTAAGGTGGTACCACGGCACTCCCGTCCTTTCAGCTATGAAAAGACAGGAGTGTTTTTTATATTACAAAAACAAATGAAGATGCTAGGTATGAGAAAAAAATTATGAGAAACAATCGTGTTCAAAAAAAGCTAGTAGGAGGAATAATGATGGAATTTGAAACAAAGTGTTTACATGCAGGATATCAGCCAGAAAATGGAGGACCACGAGTATTACCGATCGTTCAAAGTACAACCTATGCCTATGACTCGACAGAGGAGATTGGAAAGCTTTTTGATTTGGAAGCGGCGGGGTATTTTTATACACGTCTAGCAAATCCGACGACTGGTGCAGTAGAAGAAAAGATTGCATCGCTTGAAGGCGGTGTTGGTGCTCTGTGTACATCGTCAGGTCAAGCAGCGACCTTTTATGCGGTATTGAATATTTTGGAAGCTGGAGATCATATGATTTCATCTAGCTATATTTATGGCGGGACCTACAATCTGTTTGCCCATACCCTTAGAAAAATGGGAATTGAAGTGACATTTGTCGATCAAGATGCTTCAAAAGAAGAATTGTTGAAAGCAGCAAAACCAAATACAAAAGCCATTTTTGGCGAAACGATCGCTAATCCTGCGGTGAAAGTGTTAGACCAAGAGAAATTTGCAGCTTTAGCGAAGGAATTAGACATTCCATTCCTGATTGATAATACGTTTGCGACACCTTACTTCTGTCGTCCATTCGAGTATGGAGCAGATATCGTCATTCATAGCACGACTAAATATTTAGATGGTCATGCGGTACAGACCGGCGGAGTAATCGTTGATGGCGGGAAATTTAACTGGAATAACGGGAAATTTCCTCAGCTTTCAGAACCTGATGAAACCTATCATGGCATCGTTTATACAGAGAAATTTGGCCAAGCAGCGTATATCACCAAAGCACGTGTGCAATTAATGCGCGATTTAGGAGCCACACCATCACCGCAAAATTCATTCTTGCTTAATTTAGGGATGGAGACATTACCGGTTCGGATGGATCGCCATTATGCAAACGCAGTGACAATAGCGAAATACTTAACTGAGCAAAAAGCGATCAAACACGTGTATTATCCCGGCTTGGAAAGTGATGAAAACTATCAGCTGGCGCAAAAATATGTCCCTAACGGATTGTGTGGCGTGATTTCTGTTGAATTTGCTGAAGGAAAAGAACAGGCAGCGAAATGGCTAGATGCGTTGGAACTTGTTTCGTTAGAAGTTCACGTGGCGGACATTCGTACATGTGCGTTACATCCAGCAACTTCAACGCACCGCCAATTAACAGATGAAGAGTTGCAGCAAGCAGGGATCTCCCCAGGGTTAGTTCGCTTGTCTTGTGGGATCGAAAATGTAAATGATATTCTTGCTGATTTGCAACAGGCCTTTGATAAATTGGAGGGATAACTCATGCCGATTCGCTTAGAGCCTGATTTTCCAGCAAAGTCTGTTTTGGAGTCTGAAGATATTTTTGCGATCGATAACTCTCGGGCTGAACATCAGGATATCCGACCACTAAAACTGTTGATTCTAAATTTGATGCCGAATAAAATCGACACTGAAATTCATTTGCTGCGTTTGATCAGCCAAAGTCCATTACAGATTGATGTGGATTTTTTAAAGGTTGCCAGTCACGAACATAAGCATACAAGCAAGAATCATTTGGATAAATTCTATTTGGATTTTTCGCAGGTAAAAGAGACTTGCTATGATGGATTAATCATTACTGGAGCACCGGTGGAGCAGATGGCCTTTGAGGATGTTGATTATTGGCCGGAATTAGTAGAGATTATGGAGTGGAGTCAATCATCCGTAACTTCGGTCGTGCATATTTGTTGGGGTGCACAAGCTGGCCTGTATTATCACTTCGGAGTAGATAAGGTTCCCTTCAGAGAAAAATTATTCGGTATCTACAAACAAGATATTGAGCATCAATTTCGTTTGTTTAGAGGCTTTGATGATCGTTTTTGGATGCCTCAATCGCGCTATACAGGAATCAATGAAGAGCAGGTGCGTCAAGCAAAAATTAAGGTGATCGCAAAAGATGAAGAAGAACGATCGGCCATTCTGATTTCAGAAGATGAGCACGATGTCTTTTTGATGGGGCATTTTGAATATGCCACCGACACCCTAGAAAAAGAATATTTGCGTGATCATGAACGTGGCATCGATACAGCAAAGCCAGCGAATTATTATGAGAATGGCAAAATCTATAATTATTGGCGTGCCCAAGCCCATCTGTTTTACCACAATTGGCTGAATGATGTCTATCAAATCACGCCTTACCGCTTGGAAAAAATCCGTGAATTGCAAAAAGAAAGAAAGCTGAGATCAATCTGATCTCAGCTTTCTTCTTCCATAAAGTAATAGCTATGGTCTTCTAAATCTAGCGCACTCATGATCATCGCTGCTGTTTCTTCAATCGAAAGTGTAGCAACATTTATGATCTCGCAACCTAATTTGTGATAAAGATCATTGGCAAATTTTAGCTCTGCTTGAATTTTTTCGCGATCGGAATAGGCTGTTTCTGGATTTAATCCATAAGCCCGCATCCGTTCTTTACGGATACCAATCAATACTTCAGGATCGTTGGTTAGTCCAACGATTTTTTTCGGATCAATCTCAAAAAGCTGCTTAGGAATATGTGCCTGCGGAATCAATGGCAAGTTGGCAACCTTCAAATTTTTGTTGGCTAGATAAAGACTCAATGGTGTTTTTGATGTTCTTGAAACACCAAGTAACACGACATCTGCTTCCAAAAAGCCACGAGGATCTTTTCCATCATCATACTTAACCGCAAATTCCATCGCTTTGATTCGTTTGAAATAGTTTTCGTTTAAATGGTGTAACGCGCCACGCTCTCCAGTAGGCTCTAAATGTGCACGCCGACCAATCTCACTAACTACCGGATTTAGTAGATCCATCGTGAAGAGGTCTTCATTGTCGCAAAATTCTTTCGCAATTTTCGATAGTTTTGGATCAATCAGGGTATAGATGATCATGCCGTTTTCAGCTTTCGCATCATTCAAGGCTTTCATCAATAATTCTTCCGTGTGGACAAAGGTCCGGCGGAAGAGACAGAATTCTACGGTAGGGTATTGTGCCATAGAGGCTTGTGCCAATTTTGAAGCAGTTTCTCCTGCAGAATCGGAGATGATAAAAATAGTGACTAACTCGTTTTGTTTTTCGCTATCCATAAAGAAAAACTCCCTTGCATTCGTTAATAATTTATTATACCATACTGTTTATTCGGAATCATTACACTTTGAGATGAGGGATAACATGGTACAGACGACTTTATTAGAGAAAGCTTTGGCGAAGGTCAAAGAAAATGGCTTTAAGTATACAAAAAAACGTGAGACCCTATTAGACTATTTAATCAAAACCAATCGTTATGTTTCTGCCCGCGAGGTTTACGACCATTTGAATGGGCAATTTCCAGGATTAAGCTATGATACTGTGTACCGAAACCTTAGAGAATTTTGTGAAATCGGTCTAATCGAAGATACCGAATTGCAGGGAGAGATGAAATTTCGTTTTAGTTGTAGTGAGAATTTTGAACACCATCACCATTTTATTTGTACAGTTTGCGGGGAAACGAAGGAGATTCATATGTGTCCCATGAACTTCTTTAAAGAACAGCTAGATGGCTGCGAAATCGAAGGTCATCGCTTTGAGCTCTTTGGACGCTGTGCAAAATGTCAAAAAGTTAATGGATAAATTAAGAATTAAAATTCTTCAGTACCTTGACTCAAAATAGCCCATTCGATATAATGACTTATGGACGGTCTTGTTTATTGAAAACATATTTCAATAACAAAAACGGTTACATTTCAAGCCCGGAGGGAGGGAATTTATATGTCAAAAACAGTGGTTCGTAAAAATGAATCTCTTGACGATGCTCTTCGTCGCTTCAAACGTTCCGTTTCAAAAGCAGGGACTCTACAAGAATCTCGCAAACGTGAATTTTATGAAAAACCAAGCGTGAAACGTAAGAAAAAATCAGAAGCAGCTAGAAAACGTAAGAAATTCTAGTCTGTCAACGGAGTGATTCTATTGTCACTACTTACTACCTTGAATGAAGACATGAAGCAAGCGATGCGAGCAAAAGACAAAGAGACTTTGCAAGTGATCCGGATGCTTAAAGCTTCGATTCAAAATGAGCAAATCAAAAAAGGTCAGGATTTAAATGACGAAGAAGAATTAACTGTCTTATCTCGTGAGATGAAACAGCGTCGTGATTCTCTAACGGAGTTTGAAAAAGCTGATCGCGCCGATTTGGCTGAGAAGGTCAAAAAGGAAATCGTAATTGTTGAAAAATATTTGCCGGCTCAACTTTCTGAAGATGAGGTCCGCGCGATCGTTACAGAAGCAATTGCAACAACAGGAGCAACTTCACCAAAGGAATTTGGTAAAGTAATGGGCGCAGTGATGCCGAAGGTCAAAGGCAAAGCCGATGGCAATCAGGTCAATGCAATCGTTAAGGAGCTTCTAAACAAGTAAGCAATAATGAAAGCTGAGAGAGCGTCTCTCAGCTTTTTTTTATGCTTTTAAGCAGGGCCGGCTTCTTTCAAAGTACATAAGAACGCAAGGCTAAGAATCAAGTTATATTTATTACCTGTCAGTAGACGTTTTAAACGGGAGAAGGGGTCTAAATCACTTGTTTTTTCTAGCCTAATCACTAGAAGTTTAGACAATTTTTCTTTTATTTAGAGTGTGGTATTATAAGAGGGAATGATTTACGAAGGGATGAGCGCTTGTTGAATAGCAACGATTTTGAGTCGTTAGAAATAAAGCTTGATGGAAAAGATGACATCAGTATGCTTTTAGGAACCCATGATAAACATGTAAAATTTTTAGAAGAAAATACAGAGACGACAATCAATACTCGCGGTGAAGTGATTCAGATCATTGGTCCGAAAGAAGAAGCAAAATTAGTAGGAGATATTATTCGTACGCTACAGATTTTGATTGACCGCGGGATTAAAGTAGCGACACCAGATGTAATGACTGCTTTACGGTTAGGTCGTGACAATCACTTAGATGAATTTGTAATGATGTATGAAGAAGAATTATTGAAAGATCGAAACGGGAAACCGATTCGGCCTAAAAATATTGGACAAAGCCGTTATATTGCAGCGATTCGGAAATCGGATGTTGTGTTTGGGGTTGGACCAGCCGGAACGGGGAAAACTTATTTAGCGATTGTTATGGCCATTGCCGCATTGAAAAAGGGCGAAGTGCAACGAATCATTTTAACGCGTCCGGCGGTAGAAGCTGGCGAAAGTTTAGGTTTTTTACCGGGTGATTTGAAGGAAAAGGTTGATCCTTATTTACGTCCGATGTACGATGCTTTGCATCAAATTTTTGGAGTAGAACATACGAATCGTTTATTAGAACGCGGCGTGATCGAGATTGCACCGCTTGCTTATATGCGTGGCCGTACGCTAGATGATGCGTTTGTCATTTTAGATGAGGCCCAAAATACGACGATATCACAAATGAAAATGTTTTTGACGCGTCTTGGTTTTAATTCTAAGATGATCGTCAACGGGGATACTTCTCAGGTGGATCTACCGAAAGGCCAGATTAGCGGGTTGATTCATGCCGAAAGAACTTTAAAAGGAATCAAAAAAATCCGTTTCGTGAACTTTGAAGCAGGGGACGTCGTTCGACATCCTGTCGTTGCAGAGATTATCGAAGCGTATGAACACGAGAACCTACGACGCCAAGAAAAGTAGTCAGGAGGGAATTGAATGTTAAATCAACCCATCAATAACTTGCTGAAAAAGTTAGGTTCAAAATTTATACCAATCATCTTAGGTGCTTTTTCGCTTATTCTGATTTTAGCAATGCTGACAAGTGTGCTTCAAAAAAGTGTTGACTATAAAGAAGGCCAAGTGGCTACAGAGAGTATCCGAGCCAATAAAACCATCGAAAACAAAGCAGAGACCAATCAGAAGCGGCAGCTTGCTGCTGAGGCGGTTACACCTGAATATACGTATCAAGCCGACTTGGCTCAGACCCAACATGATCGAATCAGTCAGTTGATCACGTTGATTCAACGGGCGAATAGCGAGTTAGATAAGAGCTATCAAAATAAGGTATCGCAGGCTAAAGATGGTGAAAAAGTTCCACAGCCAACAGTTGATGAACGGGTAGCCGCGGTAAAGAAGAACTTTGAAGGGTTAGACCAAGATACAGTGACTTTTTATCAGCAGTTGCCAGAGGACTTTTATCAAGCAGTTGTTCAACTAAGTTCGGCAGATTTAACAAAAGTCGGAACGGAAAGCCTGAAATTATTAGATGAACAAATGGCAAAACGAATTCGTCAAAATGATTTAGCTGAATACAAGCAGCAAGCGATTGATAAAATCCAAAACTTAGGTATGTCAGACGAATCGAATCAAGCAATGCGCTACTTATTAGAGAAAGGGATCGTTATTAATGATTCCTTAAATCAAAAACGGACAGATGAGCTGAAGGAACAGGCTAGTGATTCAGTCCAACCGGTAATGATTTATCAAGGAGAAGTCATCGTTCGTGAAGGAAGCCAAATTGATGCAAATGCGATCAATAAGTTAAAACTGTTAGGTTTGACTAGCTCCAGCACCTCGATCTTTCCTTTAATTGCGATGGTTTTATCTGCCATTCTGCAAGGTGTACTGTTGTGGTTTTACAGTCGCCAGTTTGAAGTTGAATTTCAACGTGTCCGATTTATTTTATTTTATAGTGCAACAATGACGATTGGTGTCTTTATTATGAAGATATTACAATCCTTCCAAGGCGGTAGTTCTAATAATTTGGCCTTGTTCTTTCCAGCGGCATTTATTCCGCTAATCCTGACAGTCTTTGTCAATCGACGGGCAGGCGCCCTGTCGGCGGTCTTCCAGACTGTTTTTGCGTTGTTTATTTATTACAATGCAATTGGAACAAATATGCTGCCGGTCATTTTGATGACGTATCTGTTTTCTGGTACGTTAGCGGTTATGGTAAAACAAAAACGATTATCCGATCAAGCGAAGCAGGCAATGCTTTGGATTGTTGCTTTTCCGATCGTGTGGTCAGTCATTCTAAGCATTTATCAAGGGATGTCCTTTACTGATTCGCAGACTTGGGGATTGTTACTAGGCGCTTTTGCGGCTAGTATTCTGTCTTTCATTATGGGGATGGGTCTTCAACCGTATATTGAAATATTGGTCACTGACAGCGGCGTAATTACCTTAAATGAGTTAAGTAATCCGAACCATCCGTTGTTAAAAGAACTTTTGGAAAAAGCCCCAGGCACCTATCATCACTCAATGATGGTGGCTAATTTAAGTGCTAATGCTGTAGCAGAAATAGGCGGACGTTCACTGTTAACGCGAGTAGCATGCTATTATCACGATATCGGTAAGATCCGCCACGCGAATTTCTTCGTAGAAAATTTGCCAACCGGAGCGGAAAACCCGCACAATTTCTTGTTGCCGGAAGACAGTAAGCAAATTATCTTTGGTCATGTCATAGAAGGGGCAAAGATTTTGCAAGAGTATAAGATGCCGCAAATGGTGATTGATATTTGCAATCAGCATCACGGTACGACTTTAATGAAATTCTTCTACTTCAAAGCAAAAGAACGTAACCCTGAGGTAACAGAAGCAGATTTCCGTTATCCAGGTCCCAGACCACAAACTCGTGAGGCTGGCGTTGTAAATATTGCAGATAGCTGTGAGGCAGCAGTTAGAGCGATGGATCATCCTTCGATTGATAAGATTACGGAGTTTGTGCATAATCTGATTGAGGAACGAATCAATGATGGTCAGTTAGATGATTCTGGATTGACTTTAAAAGAGATTCGCATCGTTGAAAAATCATTGATTAGCGGGTTAAGCTCAACCTTCCATTCACGAATCAAGTATCCGAGAATGCAATCTGAGGCGGAGAAAATGAAAGAAGAGCAAGAGAAAAAAGGGGAAGAGTAATGGATATTACGTTTATTGACGAAACAGAGCAGGTCTCTGAAGAAAAAATTCAAGAAATCGATGGCGTATTACAGTTTGCGGCTGACTATTTAAAGTTGCCGAAGGATACGGAAATGTCTGTTACTTTTATGGATAATGCAGCGATCCAAGTCATCAATCGTGATTATCGCGACAAGGACGCACCGACTGACGTCATCAGCTTTGCGCTGGAAGAAGAAGGTGAAGATGAGGTTCCGATCATCATGGATGAGGAAGATCCAATGCCGCGGAATTTAGGCGACATCATGATTTCTACGGAACGTGCCGCAGAACAGGCAGAGGAGTATGGGCATAGCTTTGATCGCGAACTGGGATTTTTAGCTGTACATGGTTTTTTGCATATCAATGGGTACGACCATATGACTCCTGAGGACGAAAAAGAGATGTTTGGTCTGCAGAAAGAGATATTAGATGCCTATGGACTTAAAAGATAAAACAGAGAAAAACAAACATTTTATCACCTCATTAGAATTTGCGATTCAAGGGATCAAGACGGTCTTTCAAGAGGAACGCAATATGCGTGCTCATGTGGTTTTTGGCCTGATGGCGATTCTAGTAGCATTTTTATTAGGAGTCTCTGTGCTAGAATGGCTTTGGATTTTTTTAGCCGTCTTTCTCGTTTGGATTGTGGAGATTATCAACACGGTTTTTGAGAATGTGGTAGACATGGTAACCGATTGCCATTTTCATCCAATCGGCAAGAAAATCAAAGATATGGCAGCCGGAGCTGTTTTAGTGACATCAGTGTTTGCGATAATCGTTGGTGTGATTATCTTTTTACCAAAAATTATTGAGCTTTTTCTTTAGTTATCAGAAGGGAATTTTTACATGTCAGAACATAAATCAGGGTTTGTAGCGATCGTTGGTCGACCGAATGTTGGTAAATCAACCTTGTTGAATCGTATCGTAGGTCAAAAAATCGCGATCATGAGCGATAAGGCTCAAACCACTAGAAATAAAATTCAAGGTGTTTATACAACACCAGAAGCACAAATTGTTTTTATTGATACTCCCGGCATCCATAAGCCCAAGCATCGTTTAGGTGATTATATGGTAGAGATGGCCTATAGTGCTTTGCGTGAAGTTGATGCCATCATTTTCATGGTTAGCGCGGATCAAAAACGCGGGCGCGGGGATGACTTCATTTTAGAACGATTAAGCAATCAAGAGGTTCCTGTTTACTTGGTCATCAATAAAATCGATACGATTCATCCAGACGAGCTGTTGGCGATCATCGATGATTATCGCACGATCATGGATTTCAAAGAGATTATCCCGATTTCAGCGACTGAAGGCAACAATGTCGAACACTTGTTGGACGTTTTAGTTGATCAGATGGATGAAGGACCACAATATTTTCCAGACGATCAAATTACTGATCATCCAGAATACTTCATTGTTTCTGAGTTGATTCGTGAAAAAGTCTTGAGTTTAACGCGTGATGAGGTTCCCCATTCAGTGGCTGTCGTAACAGAGTCAATGAAACGAGATGAGAACGATAAAGTTCATATCCAGGCGACAATTATTGTCGAGCGGACAAGTCAAAAGGGAATCATTATCGGAAAAGGCGGCAAGATGTTGAAAAATATTGGGACGCAGGCTCGTAAAGATATTGAGACGCTTTTAGCTGACAAGGTATACTTAGAGCTTTGGGTCAAAGTCCAAAAGGATTGGCGCGATAAACAAACTTATCTGCAAGACTACGGTTACCGTAAAGACGACTATTAATAAACAAAGCTTCACGATTTCTTCGTGGAGCTTTTGTTAGCTCTGCTTTTCGCAGGATATTTGGATAGACTTTTGTTAAACTGAGTTAGATGTTATCGAAGAGAGGTGCGTATGGATGGCGCAGGTTGGTGAAACCAAAGGCATCATTTTATTTAGTCGGGATTATAAAGAAAAAGACAAGCTAATCAAGATCTTCACGGAATCGGCTGGGAAGGTCATGTTTTTTGCAAAGGGAATTCATCGTGCGAACAACCCTTTGCAAACAGCGGTTCAGCCTTTTACTGAAGCGGTATTTATCGGGAATTTGAAAACGGATGGTCTGTCTTTCTTAAATAGTGCCAAGGATGTCCATCCTATGCGAAAGCTTCAAGAGGATATCTTTTTGAACGCTTATGGCTCCTATATCTTAGGTTTAACGGATGCAGCGATTGAAGATCATGTGTACGATCCAGCTTTGTATGGGTTCACTCGAGAAGCATTGCAGCGAATGGATGAAGGTGCAGACGGTGAGACGATCATGAATATTTTTGAAGTTCAGATCATGCAGCGCTTCGGCGTTTCGCTTAATTGGCAAGCTTGTGGAGTGTGCGGAAAGAAAACCGGTGCCTTCGATTTCTCCTCGAAGTACAATGGAATTCTCTGCCAGGAACACTGGCATTTAGATCAGCATCGCTATCATGCTGATCCGCGAGCAATTTATTTTCTTCGCTTATTCAATAGTGTGACCTATGAAAATATCAATACGATCAATTTAAAGCCGGAGACAAAAAAAGCGATCCGCCAAACACTGGATCAACTATATGAAGAGTACATCGGCCTGCATTTGAAGAGTAAAAAGTTCATTGATCAAATGGGCGAATGGCAAGATGTATTAAAACCAAAAGACGCAGAATAAGCTGTAGAACCTAATTAGGACTACAGCTTATTTTTTGTATTTAATTGTTTACAGAAGAATAGCCAAATCAGGCTGCCTATGAAAGACAAGAAAAGGTAAAGGAAAATCATTTGTCCGTTTAGCTGATTCTGATAAATGATTGCCGAAGCAAATGTACCGATGATTAGAAAGTAAACGAAATAAAAGAATGTCCGGATTTTATCAGATAAAGAGGATTTGGTTTCAATGAAGTAGGAAGCTATCAAGAATAAGCTAACAATGAGTATGTTAAATAAGGGTTTAATAGACCACCCGTTTGTATACAGTTCATGTGACCAATCGTACAGAGGAAATATCATGAGTAAAATGAGAAATATTATGTACGTATTCGTCTTTTTTATTTTAGGCTTTCGTTTATTCATCATTAGAAATCTCCAACTCCTTTTTACGTTTGGTCATATTAATAGCACCCAACAACGGGCCAAACCCACCAAAAATGGAGATAAAGGCAATCAGAATGACAGATGTATAATCAACTAAGCTTTCTTCAATGATATCTATAGTTAATAGGGTTAAGAAGATGAGAAGAAAGCAAACCAAGAACTGTAGACCCTTCCTGCTGGTGATTACAAAGGCAAAGTAACTAATCAAATGAAACCAAGAAAACAATAGAGGATAGTAAAAATTAGCAAATGGCTGGGCATGCCTAATAAGATTGATTGTTAATTGAATAATAGCTAAGAATACAAATAAAATTATCACTGAATAACCAGGTTTTCCTCTCAAGAAATCATCGAATTTCCGATAATTTCTTTTAAGCTTCTCCACCATTTTCTTTTCCCTCGCCTTCGATTTTTCTTGTTAAGAAAAGTATATCAGAAAAATTTGCTGAAAAAATCAATTCTTTTATTTCTTATTCTGCAAAATGTTTGCTCATTCACAGATTTCCATTGCTTATTTATGGCAAAACGATTAATATTGTTAGAAAACACTAAGGATTTGTCAGCTGGACAAAAAAGGATTTCAGTCAGATTTTTGCTGCATGAAATGAACTGTATGAATTTGAAAAAATGATTACATAAATTGAAATAGATGGTATACGGTAGGAAAATCAGACTTAATTTTCTGCAAAGAAAATTAAGTACATAAAAATGACTTAGGATGCCAGTTCAGCTTTTCGCAGTGTGTGGCATCCGAACTGAATACAACAAAGTAGGGCAAAATAAAACTCGAACTGTTTAGCTGAATGGTATACGGTAGGAAAATCAGACTTAATTTTCTATAAAGAAAATTTAAATACATAAAAATGACTTAGGATGCCAGTTCAGCTTTTCGCAGTGTGTGGTATCCGGACTAAATACAACAAAGTAGGGCAAAATAAAACTCGAACTGTTTAGCTGAATGGTATACGATAGGAAAATCAGACTTAATTTTCTGTAAAGAAAATTAAATACATAAAAATGACTTAGGATGCCAGTTCAGCTTTTAGCAGTGTGTGACATCCGAACTGAATACAACAAAGTAGGGCAAAATAAAGCTCGAACTGTTTAGCTGAATGGTATACGGTAGGAAAATCAGACTTAATTTTCTGTAAAGAAAATTAAAAACATAAAAATGACTTAGGATGCCAGTTCAGCTTTTAGCAGTGTGTGACATCCGAACTGAATACAACAAAGTAGGGCAAAATAAAACTCGAACTGTTTAGCTGAATGGTATACGGTAGGAAAATCAGACTTAATTTTCTGTAAAGAAAATTAAAAACATAAAAATGACTTAGGAGTGATAAGTGTGGAAGAATTATGGGAAGTATTAAGACCCGAGGAACAAATCGAACTGAAATTAAGAAAGTTGTATACTCAGCATCATTTTCATCCTTATCACTTGAACAACTTTGAAGAATACGGCGACTATCAGCAAAATTACAACTTTTTACGCAACTCCTCCATCATCACCTTTACCGGAAACGATGGTCGGACAATGGCATTAAAACCGGATGTGACGCTGTCAATCGCGAAGAATACACCGGCTGGTGAAGCACGAAAAGTGTATTATGTGGAAGATGTGTATCGCCATGACCGTCAAGCGGGAGAATACCAGAAGATTTATCAGATCGGTTTGGAGATTATTGATGAGATTACTTGGGAGGATCAGCTGGAAGTATTAAAGCTGGCTTGGGAAAGTTTAGCGTTGGTTGGCGAAGGCACATTGGATCTGTCACACATGGGAATCATCAACGGAATTTGCGATCGTTTTCCAGCGGAGGATCGGCAAAAGGTGTTAGATTGCTTGCGAGATAAAAGTTCTCACGGCATGGATGAGCTGACAGCCAAAGCAGGTTTATCAAAGGAAGAATCTGATAATTTAGCAAAATTAGTACGTTTATCAGGAGATTTTGAAACCAAATATCAGCGTGCGAAAGTCTTATTAGCGACTTATCCTGAAGCACAAGCAGGGTTAGAAGAGCTGAAACAGCTATACAAAGCGATGCAGGAAGAGAAGCTCTCAGAAAAGATCCGTTTGCGGATTGATTTTTCGATCATGAATGATGCGGATTATTACAGCGGTTTATTATTTCAGGGCTTTATCAAAGAAGCGCGCGAAACGATTTTGTATGGTGGACGCTATGACCGCTTAATGAGCCGTCAAGGGAAAAACCAAGGGGCGATCGGTTTCGGAATGAAGCTGAATCATGTCGGGCAAAAGTTGCCATCTGATAATCAAGGCTCGGAATACTTAAATATCGCTTTGCCTAAGGGGCGAATGGGCGATGCCGTGTATGATCTCTTCACCAAAGCCGGTGTAGCGGCTGAAGGAGTTTTTGAAGACAATCGCAAACTGATTTTTACCGATGAGAACAATAAGCTGCGCTTTTTCTTAGTGAAGCCAAGTGATGTGGCGATCTATGTAGAGCATGGAGCAGCAGATATTGGTGTCGTAGGTAAAGATATTCTATTGGAAAGTAAAGCAGAGGTTATTGAATTTTTGGATCTGCATATGGGTGCCTGTCGTTTAGCAGTGGCCGCCCATAATGATTTTGAAGAAGATTTTTCACGACCGTTACGTGTATCGACCAAGTATCCGACGATCACTCGCGAATTTTATGAGGGTATCGGGCGTTCTGTAGAATTGATTCATTTGCATGGTTCAATCGAGTTGGCTCCCTTGTTGGGCTTATCAGATGTGATCGTGGATATTGTTGAAACGGGAACGACACTGAAAGAAAATGATTTGAAGGTCATTCAAGACATCGCACCATCTTCTGCGCGCCTAATCATTAACAACGCAACATGGCGCTTTAAACAGGAACGAATTCAAAAAGTGATCGAGAAGGTGAGGAAGCAACTATGAGAGTGTATTCGACTGAGAAAGATACGTTAGATGATATTTTGGCCCGTGATTTTTCTGAAACACCGGATGTTTCGGATGTCGTCAAAAAAATTATTCAACGAGTGCGAACGGATGGGGATCAAGCCCTTTATCAGTTAATTGAAGAAATTGATCATGTATCTTTAGATTCATTAGCCGTTAGTAAGGACGAGATTGAAATAGCACTAAAAACAATTTCACCAGAATTATTAACGGTCATGGAGCAGTCTAAAGAAAACATTTTAGCTTTCCATAAAAAGCAAGTGCGGCAAGGTTTTGTTTCAACAGAAGAGAGTGGCGTTGTGATGGGGCAGCGAATCTTGCCATTATCACGTGTCGGAGTCTATGTACCTGGTGGAACGGCGGCGTATCCCAGCACTGTTTTGATGGATGTTTTGCCAGCTAAAATCGCTGGTGTGAAAAAGATCGTGATGATGACTCCTACAGACAGCGAAGGAAATGTACCTGCTGCAATTCTAGCGGCGGCATCGATCGCTGGTGTCGATGAGATTTATAAGGTCGGCGGTGCACACGGTGTAGCAGCACTCGCTTATGGAACAGAAACGATTCCCAAAGTGGATAAAATTGTAGGCCCAGGAAATATTTACGTAGCAACAGCCAAACGAATGGTTTATGGTGAAGTCGATATCGATATGATCGCAGGACCGAGTGATGTGTTGATCGTTGCCGATCACACGGCTAATCCGCGCTGGATTGCGGCTGACCTTTTGGCGCAAGCAGAGCATGACAAACTGGCGCAGGCAATTTTGATAACGACTGAAGAGGGGCTGATCGAAAAAGTTCAGGCAGAATTAGAGCAGCAATTGGCAGAATTACCTCGTAAAGAAATCGCTGAAGCAGCTATCGAAAGCAATGGCAAGATTATTTTAGTTCAGGATTTGGCTGAAGCCGTATCCATCTCTAATCAAATCGCTCCAGAGCATCTGGAGTTATCCGTCGCAGAACCGTTTGCTTTGTTAGGAAAAGTTGAGAATGCTGGCAGTGTCTTTTTAGGTCATTATACGCCAGAGGTTTTAGGGGATTATTTTGCGGGACCGAACCACACCTTGCCGACTGAAGGAACGGCTCGCTTTTATTCGCCACTATCGGTGGATGATTTTATTAAGAAAAGCAGCTATCTGTATTATACACAAGAGGCTATGAATGAAGTTGCTTCAGGGGTGGAGCTATTTGCGGAGACCGAAGACCTGATAGGCCACGCACGCTCGATGAAAGTGCGGAGGGGGGACAAATAAATGACCTTTTTAAATCAAAAATATCAGAACCTTACTCCTTATACACCGGGCGAACAAGTCAATGAACAAGAATACATTAAATTGAATACCAATGAGAGTCCTTATCCACCTGCTCCAGCTGTTCAAAAGGCCGTTGTGGAAGCTTCACATAGCCTAAACCGTTATTCAGATATTGCTGTTGAAGTGGTTGCAAAACCGCTGGCACAGTATTTGGGTGTGAAGAAAGAGCAGCTTTTTCTTGGAAATGGTAGTGATGAAGTTCTTTCCTATGTTTTTCAGGGATTCACAGAAAAGGGCATCGCATTTCCTGATGTGACCTATGGGTTTTACCAGGTATATAGCGGATTGTATCAAGTGGATGCCACTGTTGTTCCGCTGAAAAGTGATTTTTCCCTTGAGCTAAAGGATTATGATGAGTTATCAGGAACGGTGATTTTTGCAAATCCGAACGCACCAACGGGAATTCAGTTAGCACAAGGTGAAATTTGCGAGTTTATTGAGCGTCATCCCAATCGGTTAGTGGTTGTGGATGAGGCCTATATCGATTTTGGAGGAGAATCGATGGTTTCTTTAGTCGATCGCTATCCGAACCTGCTAGTGGTGGGAACCTTCTCTAAATCTCGTCAATTGGCTGGAGCACGCTTGGGATTCGGTGTTGGGAATGAAGAATTAATTGCAGATATGAATCGGTTGCGGTTCAGTTTGAATCCGTACAATGTCAATAGCTTAACCCAAGCCGCTGGTGGCGCTGTCTTGCAGGAGCAGGAATATGTGGATCAGAAAATTCAAGAAACGATCCAAGCCCGAGAGTGGAGCAAGCTGGAGCTGACTAAATTAGGTTTTGAACAAACAGACAGTCAGGGAAACTTTCTATTTGCGAAGCACCCGAATATAGCGGGTGAAACGCTATTTACCGCTTTAAGAGAGAAGAAAATTTTAGTCCGTTGGTTCAATCAACCTCGGACAAAAGATTTTCTACGGATTACAGTAGGGACGCAGGAACAGATGGAACAACTGGTAACGGCTTTGACGACTATATTAGAAGAGGTGGACGCATGAGAAAAGCAGAAGTGACGCGTAATACATCGGAAACAAAGATTCAACTGGCGTTGACAGTCGACGGCACAGGACAACAAACGATCAAAACAGGTGTGGGCTTTTTGGACCATATGCTGGAGTTATTTGTTCGACACGGGCGTTTTGATCTTGAGCTAGTTTGTGATGGGGATATTGAAGTCGATGCTCACCACACGACAGAGGATGTGGCGATCGCGATCGGTCGGGCTTTTTCTGAGAGTCTTGATGAACGTCGCGGCATCAAACGCTATGGCAGTATGCTGTTACCGATGGATGAGGCGTTAGTGATGTCAGCGATTGATATTAGCGGTCGCGGGATGGCTGTGGTTGAGCTGGATATTCCAAGCGAAAAGATTGGCTCGCAATTTGATACGGAGTTAGTTGAAGAATTCTTTATCGCTTTTGCTCGGGAACTAGGCGCGACCATTCATCTGCATCAAATTGCTGGAAAGAACAGTCATCACATCGTTGAGGCTTGTTTCAAAGGCTTTGGACGTGCGTTAGGCGATGCAGTGGCGATCAACCAATTGGCGCCAGATGAGATTCCATCAACAAAAGGAACGATCAATTAAGGGGGAAGCCTATGCTAGCAATTATCGATTATGGTGTCGGCAATCTCTTTAGTTTGTCGCGCTCATTGGAATATTTAGAGGTGGAGTGTAAGATCACGCGTTCTTTAGATGAATTAAAAGCAGCGGATCGGATCATTTTACCGGGTGTCGGAGCATTTGGCGATGCGCGTAAAAAGCTGGAAGAGTTAGATTTAGTTGAGCCGATTCAAGAACTAGCGGCTTCTGGTAAACCTTTTTTAGGAATTTGTCTAGGAATGCAGTTGTTATTTGAAAAGAGTGAAGAATTTGGTGAGCATCCTGGATTAGGCTTGATTCCAGGACGAATTGTTTCAATGCGTGAAGCCTTTGATCAAGCGACTATTGATCTAAAGGTTCCACAAATTGGCTGGAACAAGTTAGATGTACGAAATGCTGAAAGTCCCCTGGTCAAAGCATTGGGAGAAAATGATTTTGTCTATTATGTCCACAGCTATTATGCAACGGATTGTCAGGAGCATTTGGTCGCTGACAGCGAATATGGTATTTCGATCCCAGGAATTGTACAAAATAAGAATGTGTTCGGCACGCAATTTCACCCGGAAAAAAGCGGAGATGTGGGATTGAATATTCTTAAAGCATTTACGGAGGTGCCAGTATGAAAATATTCCCAGCAATCGATCTCTTAGATGAGAAAGTTGTTCGTCTGTATCAGGGTGATTATGACCAAAAAGAGGTCTTTGGTGATGATCCAGTAGCCTTTGCACAATCATTTGAAAAAGCGGGTGCGAAGTATCTGCATCTCGTCGATTTAGATGGTGCTAAGGCAGGCAAGCTGCATTACTTCGGAATCGCTAAAAAAATCGTTGAGAATACCAATCTATTTGTAGAAGTCGGAGGTGGTATTCGTGACGAGGAAACCATTCAGCACTGCTTATCCGCAGGTGTCGATCGAGTCATACTTGGGACGATCGCGCAAAAGGACCCTGAGTTTACCCAAGCGATGCTGAAAAAGTACGGTAGTAAAATCGCGATCGGTGTTGACGCCAAAGATGAAAAAGTCGCAGTCGAAGGTTGGCTGGAAAAAACCGAGACAGATGCGTTTGAATTCTGTCAGCAACTCGTTGAGTGGGGGGCTGAAACGATCATCTTTACTGAAATTTCTCGTGATGGTACAGGTGAAGGAATCAACTTGCCGTTATATGAAAAGCTCAATCAATTGAACATTGAGATCGTGGCTTCTGGCGGTGTTGCTTCCTTAGAGGATATTGAAGGCTTGAAGCAATTGGGCGTTTCTAGTGCGATCGTCGGTAAGTCGTTATACAATGGCAGCTTAAAGCTAGAGGATGTTTTAGCAGCAGGCGAGGTGGATGACCAATGATCGCAAAAAGAATTGTGCCATGTTTAGATGTTCGTGATGGACGCGTAGTTAAAGGCGTGAATTTCGCTGGTTTGCAGGACGTTAATGATCCGGTAACTTTGGCTCGTTTCTATAATGAACAGGGTGCTGATGAGCTGGTTTTTTATGATATTACGGCTTCAGCAGAGGAACGCGGCTTATTTACTGATATTTTGCAGGGTGTTGCCTCAGAAGTCTTTATCCCTCTAACTGTCGGTGGCGGAATCAATGAGGTTTCAGATTTTGAACGGGTTCTGAATTGTGGAGCGGATAAGGTTAGCGTCAATTCTGGTGCGATTCGCCGTCCTCAGCTGATCGAAGAAGGCGCAAAACGTTATGGCAGTCAGTGTGTCGTTTTGTCCGTTGATATTCGTCGGGTCGGTGATCAATGGCATGTCTTTGCTAAAGGTGGTCGTGAGGATACGGGATTAGAAGCCTTGGAATGGATTCGTCAAGGAGAACAATTAGGTGCGGGTGAGTTGGTCATCAACAGTATGGACACTGATGGCGTGAAACAGGGCTTTGATTTGGAGCTGCTGAAGGCTGTCAGTGAAATCACAACATTGCCGATCGTGGCTTCCGGCGGTGCAGGGAAAAGCGAGGATTTTATTGACTTGTTCCAATTGCCGAAGATTGAAGCCGGTTTAGCAGCCTCGATTTTCCATTATGGCGAAGTAAAAATTCCAGATTTAAAAAAACAATTGATGGCGGCAGATATTCCTGTCCGCATCGTTTGAGGGGGAGCAACATGACGAAGTTGAAATTTGACGATCAAGGGTTGATCCCGGTAATCGTGCAAGATGCTGAAACCAATGAAGTATTGACTTTGGCGTATATGAATCAAGAAAGCTATGAGTTAACATTGAAGGATCAGCTAATGACCTTTTATTCACGCAGTCGTAAAGAGTTATGGCGCAAAGGCGAAACTAGCGGCAACTATCAACACTTAGTATCATTGAAACTAGATTGTGATCAGGACGCACTGGTTGCGAAGGTTAAAAAGGATGGACCTGCTTGTCATACAGGAGCAGAAAGCTGCTTCAATGAAGTATTGTATGGTGAGGACCAAAAAGCGACGATTGATTCCCTATATGAATTAATCAAGGGACGTAAAGAAACGCCGCAGGAAGGCAGCTACACGAGCTACCTGTTTGAAAAAGGCGTCGAGAAGATCCTGAAAAAAGTCGGTGAAGAGTCAACGGAGGTCGTAATTGGGGCGATGAAAGAGGATCGAACTGAAACGATTTTTGAAATTTCTGATCTGGCATACCATGTATTGGTATTGATGGTAGAGATGGGAATCGATTTAACGGAGGTCCGCCAGGAATTAGCGAACCGCCACGTTGTCGATAAAAAAGTTAAACAAGAACCGATGCAGTAGGGAGGAATCAGCGATGTTCTATTCAAATGCTCACACTCATAGCACGTGGTGTGATGGAAAAGATAGCTTAGAAGACATGGCGCAGGCCGCGATTGATTTGGGTTTTACCGATCTGGGGTTTACTTGTCATTCTCCCGCGTTATTTGATCCTAGCTGTCCAGGAGTGCAGAATGAAGTGGCTTATCAGGAGGCACTTCGAGATCTCAAGACTCGCCTGATAGGAAAGTTAACGATCAGTATCGGTCTGGAGTGGGATTACTATAGCGCTGATCCGATAAAAGGCTACAACTATACGGTGGGTTCTGTGCATTACTTCCCACCGAGACAGGGCATCTTTCGTAGTGTGGATGAGAGTCCTGAAAGCCTGATGAAAACTTTGGATGAGTGGTACCAAGGAGAACGCATGGAGATGGTTTACGATTATTATGATACTGTCGTCAAGCATATTGATCAGAACCATTCAAAAATTGTTGGACACTTTGATTTGATCACGAAATTTAATGAGAAACACCCTTGGTTGGATGAAGACAGTACCGAGTATCAGGCGATTGCCTCAAAGGCGCTGAATGATGTGATCGACATTATAAAAACCTATGACGGAATGGTGGAGATTAATACTGGAGCGATTTCTCGCAATTGGCGAACGACGCCTTATCCGAATCCTTTCCTGCTGAAGCTTTTGAAGGAACGAGAGTGCCCGATTATTATCACGAGTGACAGCCACGAGACGACGACCTTGACTTGTCATTTTACTGAAACGGTTGAATTATTGAAATCGCTCGGTTTTACAGAAACGATGCAATTGAAGGATGGCATATTTCAACCAATTCCTTTTGACTAGACATTTTTGAGAAATTCATTTTCAATTGGATATGAATTTATTCCCCGATGTATGCAGAAAGATTTGACAAAAGGGGTCCGGTGTCGCTATTATAGAACCAAGTTGAATAGGTGCGAAGATCAAAATTAGAAATTTGTGGAAAACACAGCGAGTCAGGGAGAGTGGAAGCCTGAAAGGGAAACAAATTTTGTTGGCGTTTGTGAGCACATTTAGTGAAAGCTGCCAAGCAACTGCTTGGAAGTAGGGTGGAACCGCGTTGATACGTCCCTATGTCGATTATTTCGGCATAGGGACTTTTTTGCGAGTTGCCAGTTGCACTTTTCGCAGTTTATATGGTGAAAGAAGAAAACAATGGTTTTGAACAAATTTGTGATCAAGGTTATTAGTGCAATGGTATGCGTACGAAAATAAGCTCATTTTTCCTGTTTTTGGAAAAATGAATTTCCTTCAAATGAGCTAGCCACCCTGCAAGTCAAAAGATAAATAAACTTCAATAAATAAAAATAGGAGGAAACAGAATGAGCAAATTAACAGTGCAAGAAATGATTTTGTCGTTACAAAAATTTTGGTCAGACAATGGCTGTATGCTGATGCAGGCCTACGATACAGAAAAAGGAGCGGGAACGATGAGTCCTTACACCTTTTTACGTGCAATTGGACCTGAGCCGTGGCGTGCGGCTTACGTAGAGCCTTCACGTCGTCCGGCTGATGGACGTTACGGTGAAAACCCCAACCGTTTGTATCAGCATCATCAATTCCAGGTGGTCATGAAACCATCACCAAAAAATATTCAAGAATTATATTTAGATAGCTTACGTTTATTAGGGATTGATCCGTTAGAGCACGACATTCGTTTTGTAGAAGACAACTGGGAAAACCCTTCGATGGGTTGTGCCGGTGTTGGTTGGGAAGTGTGGCTTGATGGAATGGAAATTACTCAGTTCACATATTTCCAACAAGTCGGCGGTTTGCAGGTCAATCCGGTAACCTCTGAATTAACTTACGGTTTGGAACGTTTGGCTTCTTACATTCAAGAAGTCGACAGTGTGTATGATTTGGAATGGAGCACGGGTGTTAAATACGGTGAAATCTTCAAACAGCCAGAATACGAACACTCAAAATATTCATTTGAGGAAAGCGATCAAGAGATGCTTTTAGAGAATTTTGAAAAATTTGAAAAAGAAGCAAAACGTTGTATTGATGAGAATTTAGTACATCCTGCTTATGATTATATTTTGAAATGCAGCCATACCTTTAACTTATTAGATGCACGCGGTGCTGTATCGGTTACTGAACGAGCAGGCTACTTGGCTCGTATTCGTAACATGGCTCGCTCTGTTGCGAAAATCTTCGTGGCTGAACGGGAAAAACTAGGCTTCCCATTATTGAATCAGGAGGGCAAATAACATGGCGAAAAATCTACTATTAGAAATTGGTTTAGAAGAAATGCCAGCCCACGTGGTTTGGCCAAGTATCAAACAATTAGAAGAAAAAGTGTCAAAATTCTTAGCAGAAAACAGTTTGACCTTTGAATCCATTGAGACCTTCTCAACTCCTCGTCGTTTAGCGATTCGGGTAACCAATATTCCTGACCGTCAAGAAGACGTGCAAGAAGAAGTTAAAGGTCCAGCGAAGAAAATCGCACTAGACGCTGAAGGCAACTGGAGCAAAGCGGCAGAAGGCTTCGTCCGTGGTCAAGGCTTAACAACTGATGCGATCACTTTCCGTGAACTGAACGGTGTGGAATACGTGTATGTGACAAAATACATCCACGGAAAAGAAAGCAAGGAAGTGTTAACTGGACTTCTTGATGTTGTCAAGAGCATGACTTTCCCAACCATGATGCACTGGGGCGACACGATGTTTGAATATGTCCGTCCGATCCATTGGATTATCGCTTTGTTGGATGAAGAAGTGATTCCCTTTGAATTATTGGATGTGCAAACTGGACGTACAACAGAAGGCCATCGTTTCTTAGGTGATCAGGTAGAATTAGCCGATCCAAGCGAATACGAGGCAAAATTAGAAGAACAATTCGTCATTGCAGATGCCCACAAACGTCAGCAAATGATCGTCGCTCAAATCGAAGAAATTGCCGAAAAGAATAACTGGGTGATTGATCTTGATCCTGATTTATTGGAGGAAGTAACCAACCTAGTGGAATACCCAACCGCATTTGTGGGCGATTTTGAAGAGCGTTTCCTATCGGTACCAGAAGAAGTGCTGGTTACTTCAATGAAGGAGCACCAACGTTACTTTGAAGTTCGCAATCAAGCAGGCATGCTATTGCCACACTTTATCTCTGTTCGTAACGGAAACAGCGTGAAACTAGATAACGTCATCAAAGGAAATCAAAAAGTCTTGGCTGCTCGTTTGGAAGATGGCGAGTTCTTCTTTGAAGAGGATAAGAAATTATCGATTGACGATTGCGTTGAAAAATTGAAGAATGTAACCTTCCACGAAAAAATTGGCAGCATGTATAAAAAAATGCAGCGGGTCGGCTTGATCAGTCAAGTCATTGGAAAACGCATCGGCTTGAGTGAAGAAGAATTAACAGATTTGCAACGTGCATCAGAAATTTATAAATTCGATTTAGTCACAAATATGGTGGGTGAATTTCCTGAACTTCAAGGAATCATGGGGGAAAAATATGCACTATTGAAAGGTGAAAAGCCTGCTGTCGCTACTGCGATTCGGGAACATTATTTACCGATCTCAGCAGAAGGGTACTTACCACAAACGACGATTGGTGCTGTTTTAGCGATTGCTGACAAGATCGACAGCGTATTAGGCTTCTTCGCTGTAGGAATGATTCCTAGCGGTTCAAATGACCCTTACGCGTTGCGTCGTCAAACGTATGGAATCGTTCGGATTGTTGAAGCTCAGGGCTGGACCTTCCCATTCACCGACATGCAAGGGGCGATCGTGGATGCGATCAACGAAGATGTTTTGGATTACGGCATTCATTTCAACCGTGATCAAAAAGAATTCATCGAGTTTTTCAAAGGCCGTATTCGTCAACGTCTGCAAATGTACAATGTTCGTCATGATATTATCGACGCAGTTGTAGATTCCCATCAAGATGATCTAGTGCAAGTCTTCAATACGGCAAAAATTCTTGATCAGCATCTGACGGATGAACACTTTAAAGAAGCGATGGAAGCTCTGACACGTGTGATCAACTTAACGAAGAAGGTTGATCCGTCAGTCATCACCTTCAAAGTAGATCAAAAGCTATTTGAAAATGATACTGAAAAGGAATTATACGATGCGGTGAAGGAAGCCGAAGACGAGTTTGCTAACCAAAGCATGGCTGAGAATTATCAAACCTTGACGAACCTGCGTCCAGTAATTGAACGCTATTTTAACGAAACCATGATTATGGTAGACGATGAAAAAGTTCGCGACAATCGCTTGAATCAATTAGCGATTATTGCTCGCATGGCTAATGCGCTAGCAAGCTTGGATAAGATCATTACTAAATAGCAAAAGAAAAGCCTTCGAGTTCGTGCTCGGAGGCTTTTAAAGTATGAATTTCAACAATAGCGGGATATACGCAAGATACAACAAAACAGAATAACCCATAGAAGATGTGGCAAATTGCTGATCGGCATCGTAGGAACGTGCCAAGATGGGAACGGAACTTTGTACAGGCATTGAAGATTGAATAATAAAAACAGCGAGCATTAACGGTGGGACTGTGATCCACTGACCTAATAGCCAAACAATCAGTGGGGAAATGACGTAGCGTCCGATAAGTACTCCAATGATGTCTTTACTCAATGTCAGATTCTTAATCCCGACATTGTAAACGATGATTCCGATGACAAACATCGATAAGGGCGTGGATAAGTTCCCCAGATAATTTAGGAAGGTAGCCACAGAAGTTGGTACGGTAAAGTTGACCAACACAGCACACAATCCGATCAAAAAGCCTAATAGCGCAGGAGAAAATATTTTCTTCAAAATCGGTACGATATGAAAGCGAACAGTTGCTTGTTCGATCTGAGGATTGTCGCGGGCGATGAAGTAAATACCGAGTGTCCAAAAAATTGATGTATTGACGATGTAATAGAGTAATGCATACGGAATCGCACGTTCTCCAAAAATAGCCATATTAATCGGTAAACCAATGAGAATCGTATTGGAGCATGTGAACATAGTGGAGAATATTCCTCTACGGGCTGGAGATGTATCAAAGATACGTTGATAAACAAAGCTCATTACAAAGGTCAACAGCATGGAAATTAAAGGGATCATTGTTCCACCGATAAGATCTAGAAATTCAGAGCGGGAAAAGTTTTTTGTAACGGTCAAAAACATATTACAGGGTAGGGCGATCTGTAAGACCAGCTTTGAAAAAGCATCCCCGATTTGATTAGAGAACCATTGCTTATAGGTCAGCACGTAGCCGATAAACATCAAAACAAAAATAAAAAGAATATTGATATATGCAGAAACCATTTTTTCACCTCGCATCTACTATACAGAAAAACACGGGTGTCATCAATTGTTGATGGCACCCGTGTTGATCGTTTTTCTTCCTGCTTCAGCAGGGCAGCGAACTCGTTCGCTAACGGTAAGCTAGCTGTCGCTGTTCTCTTGATAATTCAATAACCCAGTCAAATTTTCGATTTGTTCCTCGAGACTATCACCTACGGTTGTATCCTTAATCAAGATGCGCTTCAGGTCTTTATCAATCACGCGTTTCAAGGAGGTTTCATCGGCTTGCTTAGTTAAGAGGTTATCGACAGACTCAAATGGATCATGAGTCACTAGTTGGAAACCGTAGGAATTATTCAGCAAAGAATAGCCAGCGATTCCTGTGGTTTTCTGATAGGCTTTTGACAATCCGCCATCAATGACGAATAGCATGCCTTCCCCTTTAATCGGCGATTCACCATCTTGGACCTTCACAGGTGTGTGTCCATTGATAATTCGTGAGTTTGGTGAGTATAGGGCAAACTCTTCCAAAATCATTTGACAAGTTTCGTGAGTATCTCGAAATTGATAATACGGATTTTTAATTTCTTTGTGGGTCTTTTTGTCGGCAATAAAATAGCGCTCAAAGGTGGTCATGGCACTCTTGCCAAATTGTGGCGATATTTTCCCCGTCCAGCAATTCCAGATCCAATCGGCAGCGGGACTATCGGTTTGCTGACTTTGACAGCCTGAACGAATCTGCTCTTCGAAGAAATTCAATAGGTCTTTTCCGGCATAATCTTTTCCATCCACCGTTAACGGAAGGAAACTGCCATCCGCTTTTAAAGGCAAACAGCCATGGAAAAGCAGATGCTGATTGTACACTAAGTACATCGAGCCTTTATTCAAGAGTAGCTGCATGTGTTCTTGCATTTTTGCCGATTGCTGGAAGGAAGTCAGCAGCATGTCTACTACATAATCTTCCTGTTCGGTCAAGGCATGCACATCCTCTTGCAATGTCTGGAAGCAACTGCCTTGCAGCGGATAGTCTTTGCCAGCTAAATGAACCGTATTCTTATCAAAGTCAATCTTTTCAAACAATAAACGATCATTCATTTGAAATTCCGGATGGCGCTTAATCAATTGGCCCTCCAACTTGAATTGCAGGATCGACAAAGCTTGATGAACTTTTTCTAAGCTGTCTAGGCTCTCAATGGAATAGCTCTCGCTACTGTTCTTTTCTTTTGGAGTAAAGACTGGATTTTTTTGGTAATGCTCCTCCGCATACATAAATAGCGGACGAAGATTTAATGCATAGGCCTGTTCGATCTCATATAAGTAATTGTAACGTGCGGCGATCCGCAATAGAGTCATCAGACAAGCGCGAGAGCCTGCGTAAGCGCCCATCCAAAGAATATCATGATTTCCCCACTGAATATCAACAGAGGGATGCTGACATAGCTTATCCATGATCTTATCGGCTTCTGGTCCGCGATCGTAAATATCACCAACTACATGAAGATGATCCACGACTAAACGCTGGATACTTTGGCATAAAGCAATTATGAATGATCGACCTTGTTCCAGATCCAACAGATGAGCTAGAATTTGGTCGAAGTACGCCGCCTTGTCCGTATAGTTGGTGTCGGTGTACATCAATTCTTCAATAATATAGGCATAGCGCTTCGGCAAGGCTTTTCGCACTTTTGAGCGCGTATACTTAGTTGAACAGAATGCCAGCAGTTCTAGTAACTGACGAATTTTTTTACGATACCAAGAACGGTCCCGATAGGCATAAAAAGCTTTATCGTCCAAGGCTTCACGCGGGTACGCCACTAAAATCGTTAATTTATCTTTTTCATGCTCCGTTAGGCGATCCCCAAAGAGCAGGCTGATTTTCTCTTTAATATTACCGGCACCAGTGCGCAGGATATGATCAAAGGCGGTGAATTCCCCATGAATATCACTGATGTAAAGTTCGGTTCCTTTGGGCAGATGCATGATGGCTTCTAAGTTAATGAGTTCAGTCATGATCGCCTCCTTGGTACTAAATTCTTTTTCCAACATTTGATAGTATTTTTCACGGGTTGATAGCATAGCGTACTCCTCTGTTATAAGCGATTATCTAAATGCTCACAAATCAATGTTGCCGATTCCTCGATCGATTTGTTGGTAACATCCAGAGTAAAGGCACCCAGTTCATCATATACATTCAACGCGTAATCGACTTCTTCTTTGATCCGATTAATGTCTGAGTAGCGGGAATTTTCAGCTAATCCAAGAGAATTTAACCGACTCATCCGAATTTTTTTCTGAACTTCCGGTTCGATCAACAGGCCAACGAGTTTTTCCTTGGGAACCTGTTTGATTTGTTCAGGCAGAGGCACTTCCGGAATCAACGGCAAGTTGGCCACCTTCAAACGATTATTCGCTAAATACATGCTTAACGGAGTCTTCGAGGTACGTGAAATACCCAGCAACACAAGATCGGCTTCTAAAAAGCCTTTCGCATCTTTTCCATCATCGTACTTCACTGCAAATTCAATTGCCGCGACGCGGTCAAAATACTCTTGGTTCAGCTTATGAACAACACCAGCCTTTTGCAATGGAGCGACGCCCGTTTTTTGGTGAACGATATCCATGAATTGGCTCATTAAATTAATGTATTGCAACCCTGTTCGATCACCGAAATCCTCAACGATTTTAGTCAAGTTGTCGCTAACTAAAGTCGTTACTACAACAGCACTGTCCTTTAGCGCATCGCCTAAAATGCTTTTCAATTCTTCTTCATCTTTCGTGAATGGAAAACGATAAGACAAGTCAAAGTCCACTGTTGGGAATTGAGCCGCTGCGGCGTTGACTAATTTCAGCGAGGTCTCGCCGACGGAATCAGAGATCATATATAATGGTACACTTCTTTTCATTTTTTTCGCTCCTATCGATTGGTTTCAGTTTGTTTTGCTTGTTGCATAATATAGTTGAAAATACGCGATTTCGTAATTTTCCCGATGACTTTCTTTGGATCGTCTTCACTGACTACCGGTAGGGAATCCACCTGATAATCAAGTAAAACGGCACCGGCTTCTAGGATCGTATAATCCTTCGTGCAGGTTTGCAGATGCGGTGCACGGGTCATAACAACAGCCACTGGTGTATTTTGCAAATTGCTGTTCAGCGATGCTCGCAGTAAATCTTTGCGCGACAATAACCCGACAAGATGCTGCTCTTTGTCGGTCACATAAATGGAGCCAACGTCATACATAAACATATTGGTGATCGCATCATGAATCGAGGTGTCCTGCGGCGTAAGCAAAGGTGACAGCATGATCTCTTCAACTTTGACAGAAAAGATTTTGTCGAACAGAAATTGTTCGATGCCCACACCTGTGTAGGTGTAACCAACTTTTGGGCTTGCTTCCAAAATGCCTGCCATTGTTAAAAAGGAGAGATCGGTTCGTAAAGTAGCATGTGAGATTCCTAAGTGATCGGCAATTTTTTCACCGCTCAGGGGTTGATCGCGCTTAACGATCTCAATAATTTTCTCTTGCCTTTGTGATAGATTCATAGGTCCTCCTAGTAATGCATTCGTTCTTCTGTGAGAAAAAATGAATTGGATTTTCTTTCAATCGCCGTTGAGCTCGTACTCCGAAAAATCAACGACTTGAATACACACCCTATTATACACGTATTCATTATATAAACAACATGATTGATTGAATAAACACATATTTAAAAAAATTCAGAAAAAAAGGGGTATTACTTTCTAAAAAAAGACTTTAGCAGTATAATTCTTTTTGTTGATGTTTCATAACCCGTTAGTCAAGGGGTCAAGACGCCGCGTTCTCAGCGCGGAGGCACGGGTTCAAATCCCGTACGGGTTATCGTATTAAGTCGCTTTACAGTATTCTACTGTTGAAGCGGCTTTTTTTATTGTAAAAGAAAAATAAAGAAGAGGGCATCTGTGGTGATTGTTGCTATATACTAGAGGAAAAGAAACTATTATACGAGGGAGGTTCGTAATGAACACTACAAGTGTAAAACAGTTATTGCAACAGAAGGCTAAAGCAGACTTGGGATTTTACCCGACGCCACTTTATCGCTTAAACAATTTGTCGAAAAAGCTAGGCATCAACTTATCTATTAAACGAGAAGATTTTTCTGGGCAAAGTCTATTTGGCGGAAATAAAATCCGGAAACTCGAGTACCTGATTGGAGATGCTAAAGAACAAGGAGCGGACTATATTTTCACCTTTGGAGCAACGCAATCCAATCATGCGATGCAAACAGTCGAAGCCTGTCGTAAAGAAGGCTTGAAACCAATTTTATATTTAGTTGCTTATGTTGAACCAGATGAAAAAGACCTTCGTAGTAATCTATTGTTGGATCGAATTTTAGGAGCCGAGGTTCATATCATTTTGAAAAATCCCGATGAGACAGAGGAGGAAATGAGTGCTCGCTCTGTCAAGCTAGCACGAGAGCACATGGAACGTCTAACAAAGGAAGGGCACAACTGCTATGAAATTCCCATGGGCGGTGCCAGTCCGATCGGATCAGCCGGTTTTATTGATGGTTCTGTGGAGCTTGCAGAGCAGGCAGCCGCTATTGGACAAGAATTTGATTATTTAGTTCACGCGACTGGATCAGGCGGAACGATGGCAGGCTTAGTCGCAGGCAAGAAGCTGCTAAAGTGTCCCATGCGGATTCTCTCTTTTGATGTGATCGGTCATGAGTACAGTTATTTAGAAAATTCAGCGAAATTAGGAAATGAAAGTTTAACATGGCTAGGAGCAGAGGCTTGCTTAACGGCTGAAGACTTTGAGCATGACAATCAGTATTTTCTTCCTGGCTATGAAATGCCAAGTGAGGCTGGAAATGATGCGATTCGGCTGCTGGCAAGAGAGGAGGGACTGTTTCTAGACCCTGTTTACTCTGGCAAGGCCTTCGCTGGGATGCTGGATTATATTGAAAAAGGTATTATTTCACAAGGTAGCAATGTGGTTTTTCTACATACAGGCGGGGCTACGGCACTATTTGCAGAAAAAGCAATCTTAGGAAACTTATTGGATAAATAATTCGATTGGGGGAATAGGAAATGAGTAAAAAGGTGGTTTGGATCTGGTCGACAAATGCAAATCAGGGGTTCAGAGGATTTGCGACTACATTTGGCATGCTTGTCAGACCTTACAAATTTCAAAAAGAAGTTCGAGAAGCTTTAGCGCCAGAGTGGGAAGTTGAGTTTATCAGCGATGATATTTCGGAAGATGAAATACCAAAAGGTGATGCTACTATTTGCAGTCGAGCCATGGAGATCTATCTAGACAAAGACAGATATCACAACCTTGTGGTGATCCCAGAGCTGGAACTTATGCAATATGATTATTCAGCGATTAAGCAAAGATTGGCAGAGTTTCTTTAACAGTTACGCTCGTTCAATAGGAGATTCAATAGTGGACCATTCACAAAAGTGATGGTTCATTTTTTTGTAAAGATATCTTTACATCGTTATTAGAAAAGAGTATTCTATCTGTAAAGATATCTTTACATTGGATTGAGGGGGTAGAAATGAACGTTCATAATAAAATCAGAGCAATCCGTGAAGCAAAAAAGATTCCGCAAAAGAAAATGGCGGAGGATTTGAATGTCTCACGCCAAACAATGACCGCGATCGAAACGATGAAATACAATCCCAGCTTAGAATTAACCTTAAAGATCGCGCAGTATTTTGAACTGCCAGTAGAAGAAATTTTTCAGTTAGAGGAGGAGTAATGTGGAAATCATTGTGAAATGCGTCGTAAATTTTGTATTTTTCCCGATAGTCATTATTGGTTTAAGCTCTATAGTTTCATTTTATTATGGGATAAAGCGTTTAATAAAAAAGCACTCTATTGAAGCGTTCGATAGAAAAATTGTTTTAGAGACGGTGTTAATCAGCTTCGGCGCTATTTTACTATTGAGCATTTTCCGCTGGAAGCTGCCAGAATTGTTGACGACGAACATACATCAAGCTATCTTCCCCAGTCATCAATATACCGTTGCAATAATTGGAAATAGTACATTTGATATTCACAGTCTCTTTTTTTACTTTGCTGTAACAGGCTTCATTTATAAGTTCAAGGAAGTTCAATATGGAGTTATCCCGAAGAAATATTTCATTAGAAGAAATCTTTTGCCAATGTTTGCTATATCAATGTTTTGTACTTTTGCGCCACTTCTTTTTGAACAGGTAACAAAAGGCTAAAGGTCTTTTACGGATGAGATGAATAAGAATTTTTTTGTGTGACAAAATTTCTTTGGGAGGAAAAATATGTTCGATAAAATTTATTATAGTCTAGGGATTGTTTTAGGTATTTATTCTTTCGTAGTACTCTTTTCACTAATTAAAACGGTAATGGTCTTCCCTGAGACAGATGAGTTAGAGAAAAAAGTCTTTTTTGAAACATTATCAATCAGTATGGTAGTAATTCTAGTTTTACACTTACTACAACTAATTTATTCTATGATAGCTCCAGGAGACTTCCGTCCAATTATTTCGTCTGGTGGCCATTCAGTGATTAGAGGAATCAACGGAAAAATTGTGCATTTCGATAGTTTCCTATTCGATTGTACGGTAATTGCTGTTGTCTATAATATCAGGCAATTGAGATATGGTTTGATTTCAAAAAAATTTTTCTTGTTAAAAATTCTCTGTTGTTTTTAAGTATCATCTTATTCTTCATTTTAATGATTCTTCGCTTTTTTAATTAAGCTTTTATTTACTAGAAATTTGAGAAGGAATTATAGTGAGAAGAAAATAAAATGAACGGATTTAAAGTAGAATGGAGGAGTGTAAATGGTGTTGGAATTAATGGTACATGTTGTTTTTTGGGGATTTACTTTATATTCATTGATTGGTTTGTTGTCCTTGCTCAGAGTATTTACAGGAGTGTATCAGTATGATGAATTAGAAAAGAAAGCCGTATTCGATGCCTTATCTATGAGCATGGTAATGATTCTCTTGATAAATTTGCTGCAATTGAGCTTATCCTTTTTACTTCCGTCAGAATGGAGAGGATTCGTATCACCTGGAGGTTTTTATCATGGAGGGTTGATAAGTAATGCACCACTACATTTTGACAGCTTCTTGTTTGATTGTTCCATTATTGGAATTTGCTATATGGTTCGCCGATATCATTTTGGGTTGATTAAATCAAAGAATGTTATCCTTTCAATGATTGTTATCTTAGCAATCATTTTTATCCCCTTTCTTTTATTTCAATTACTAAAATAGGATTATTACGATACTATAATAAGTTCTCTTTTTCTCGTTCAAGACAAAATAATCTATTTTTAAGATCATTCTTCAAAAATAAAGCTATTTAATAGTATAATGAAAACAACTTTGTGAAATGTTTGCTTAGGGTTGTTGCAGCATTTTCATAAATGATCAAAAATTGTTGAGTTGGAGTGATTAAATGGAAGAGCATTTGAAAAAGGCAAAAACATGGAACATGGTATTGATTATTTTAGGGTTACTTTCAGTTGTATCGACACTGGCTGGTTTACCCAAAACGTTAAACCCGAAATTGAGTCATTACGAAGTGATGGGTTCGATGGCTCAGCAGATGTTTGATTATGTGAATAATCCGCTGATAAAAGGGATCTCAGTGTTGACTTTAGCAATTTCGATTGGTTTGTTGATTTTCTTTTTTAGAGCGAATAAGAAATTAGCGGATGAGATCATCCCAGCAAAATTTCCTTACTATCTTAAGATTGGTTGGAGTTTATTGGGTTCGGCGATAGGCTTTATGCTTCAGCCGAAGATGCAGATGGAGGGGATGGATTTCACCTTCGTAACAACGATTGTTGGGATAGTCTTTCAGATTATTTTTCTGATCCCAGCAATTTTAGTAATCGTCCATCTTTTTAAAGCAGAACCAGAGGAGTAGCAGATGAAAAAGAAAAAAATGACAAAAAAACAAAAGATCCGTTGGAGTATTATTGCGGGAGTACTTGCGTTGGTATTGTTTATTGGCGCATTTATTTATTCGCAAATGAAATCTACGACGGTCAAAGACAACAAATATAAGACAGTCACATTAAAAAAATCCGATCCGCTAACCTTTAATGGAATTGTGGAAGCAACGCATACACAGGATTATTACTTTGATCAGACATTGGGAAAAATATCTGAAATCAATGTTCAGGATGGGCAAGCGGTAGAACAGGGCGCGACCTTACTGAGCTATACGAACACGGAATATCAGGAGCAAGCGGATGAACAAAGCACGAATTTAGATAAGCTCTACCTTGCTGTTTCAAATGCACAAGAAAGTTTGGCGATTGCACAGGATAAGCAGGCAAAAGAGCAGCAGAAATTAAACGAAGCAACAGCCAACTATAACAACACAAATGAAAATAGTGAAGAAGGCGCTGCTAAAAAAGAGCAATACAATCAGGAAATGACCCAATACGAAAGCAGTGTGGATGCTGCGGCTGATGCGGTTGTTCAAGCGAGACAAGCGTTGGAGAGTGCGAATGTAGAGTTAAACTCAGCATCACAGAGTGTGACGAAAATGCGTGGAAAAGTCAGCTCAACTGTTGCCAGTGCGACAAAAGGAACAGCCTATATTAATGAAAAGGGCAAGAACGATCCTTCTGTTCCAGTGGTAAAAGTCGTTAGTAACGAGGTTACGATCGAGGCAAAAGCTTCTGAATATGATTACCCGCAAGTTCACCAAGATGCATCGGTAACCATAAAACCAATCACTACGAATCAAGAGATCGCGGGAACAATCACCCATGTAAATAAGCTGCCTGATCAAGCGGAAGTAGCTAGTCAGGCGGGGGCAGCAGGCGGCGGCTCGACTAGTTCAGTCTCTAATTATAGTTTTATCGTGAAGCCGACCGAAGAGCTGCAATACGGCTATAATGTTCAAGTTGTCCTACCATTGAATGAGATTCGTTTACCGAAAAAAGCCGTAAAAAAAACCGGCGATATCAACTATGTCTTTGCCTATCGTGGTGGAAAAGTGCATGAAGTTACGATCCAGGCGGAGGATAAAGGAGACTACTTCATTTTGAAGGAAGGACTCAAAGACGGCGATCAGATCATTTCAAATCCTGACAAATCGTTACGTGACGGTCAGGAATTGGCGGTGGATTAAATGATCGAACTGAAAAATATTAATAAGTACTATCGCAACGATGAAGAGTCGCTGCATGTTTTAAAGAACATCAATTTAAAAGCGGATGCAGGGGAAATGATCGCTATCATGGGACCTTCTGGTTCAGGAAAATCAACCTTGATCAATCTGTTGGGATTTATTGATACGAAATTTGAGGGGCAGTATTTATTTGAAGAGGAGAATTTGGTCGCCACCACGGATGATCGCTTATCTAAAACCCGCAATCAAATGGTGGGCTTTGTTTTCCAAAATTTCAGCTTGATCGAAAATTACACGGTCTATGAAAATGTGGAGCTGCCATTACTTTATAATGGTTACGGCTTTCACCAGACTAAAGAAAAAGTCATGTCAGTTCTGGAGAAGGTTGGGATCGCGGATAAAGCTGAAAAGCGTCCACGTCAGCTTTCAGGTGGACAGCAGCAGCGGGTGGCGATTGCACGGGCGCTGATCAATCAACCAAAATTCATTATTGCTGACGAGCCGACTGGGGCTTTGGATACTCATACGTCAAATGAAATCATGGAGCTCTTTAGAGAGTTGAATCGCCGTGATCAAGCGACAATCTTTCTAGTTACCCATGATCCAGAGGTGGTACCATACTGTACACGCCTAGTGAAAATCAGAGATGGGGCCATCACTGAGGACAAGGCGGTGAGCGACGAATGAAATTCTATGTAAATTGGCGTTCCTCTCTTGGTTCAATCTTTAAGAATAAAAAGCGCAGCGCCTTGACGATGTTTGGAATCGTGATCGGGATCGCAGCGGTAATCGCCATTCTTTCGATTGGTCGCGGTTTTGAACGAGATACGATTGCGAGTCTGACCGATGATGAATCAGATCAGTTGAAGGTCGATATCAATTTCGTTCCAGGAAATGATGCGTTGTATTATTCGAATGTCGATATGATCCAAGCCTCTGATTTGAGCATCTTGAGAGATGTTGAGGGCGTAGAATCTGTTGCCTATCCGAAAAATGATTTATCTTACATTTATAAAGAAGTTAAGATAAAGGATAAATCAAAGAACTACCGTATTGGCGTTGTTTCGAATAGCGGTGACGCTGTCAGTTACGGGCGCGCAATCAGTGCTTATGATAATCAAACACAGAATAAAGTCGTGACGATTGACGCTAGCTTAGCTAAAGAGATTTTTGGTTCAGCTAGTAGCGCAGTCGGTCGTGGCTTCGAGTTGGATAATCAAGTTTTTACGATCATTGGCGTCTTTCCATCTGGTGCGGAAGAGACAATGTTCACAGAAGGAACAACAAAAATTGTATTACCGCGTCAAACGTATATCCATTTCTTTGGTAACGAACAGGATACCAGTGCAGTGGTTCTGACTCTAGCAGATGGAAGTCAACTGAATAAAGTTGCTGATAAAGCGATCAAGAAACTTCAGGAAGCTGGAGCGATGCGTCAACAAGGGGAATACCAGGTTTCCAATATGGCGATGATGACAGATGGCATTAGTGATGTATTAAATAGCATCACACTCTTTATTAGTGCTGTTGCCGGGATTTCATTGTTTATCGCGGGTGTCGGGGTCATGAACATGATGTATATCTCCGTATCAGAACGGACAAAGGAAATCGGGATTCGCCGAGCTTTGGGAGCTACACGTGGGGCAATTCGACTGCAATTTTTATTAGAAGGGATGACCTTGACCTTGGTTGGTGGAATCATTGGCTATCTGCTAGGAATGATTGTTGCCTATGCGATCGGTAGTGCAATGGACATTTCAGTATCCGTCGATTTGTTTACCGTTGCTCTAGCAGTTGGTGTTTCTAGTGGGATCGGATTGATCTTTTCCGTTATGCCAGCTTCAGAAGCAGCCAAGAAAGATTTGATCGATATTTTGAGATAGAGGATGACCCATTTCCTCAATTAGAAAACGATCAACGGAGCTATCTCAATTCGAGATAGCTCTTTTTTGCGAGTTGCGCTTTTCGCAGTTTAATGAGAAAAGAGCATTGATCTCAGATTTTGAACAAGTAAATAGTAGTGGTGTTTAGCGGAATCGTATGCGTGGCGAGAATAAAACTCATTTTCCTGGTTTTTAGGAAAATGAATACATTATGACTGAGCTAGACAAAAAAGAAATCTAGCGAAACCTAGACTTCTAGTTTTTCTTTGAGGGCTTCAGTCAACGTTGCTGAAAAATTAATGCCAGCCTTGTTGCCCAAATCATTTAAATAGTTTGGAATAGTCAAAGTTTTTTTGACGGGTTTGCTATCGAATTTCTTACGATAAAAGGCTAAGTCAATTTCAATAGGGATCAACAAATCACCTGAAGCAACCGAAATGCTATGGTGATCAGAGGGAGCAGGAAACTCATCCTTTTCATCTTCAGCATCAATGAGCCAACCAGCAAGTAAATCTTTTGCCATATAGAGGGCTTCATGCATATCTTGCCCAAATGTGGTCGCATCATTCAAATCCGGAAATATAACGTTAATACCATCATCTGCGAAATTGAATACGGCATAATAAATCATCATATGGATCAATCCTTTCTAAAATGCATCTTTTTTAAACCAGCTTGCTTGAGGATATTCGCTAACGTTCCGACTGGAATATCCTTATGGCCATGAAATGGTACAGGTACTTTACCTTTTTTGTCGGATGCTTGTACTATCTGTGACTTCCGCGTTGGGAATCAAAATACCAACCATCATTTTTGAGAATCCTCACTACTTGTTTAGCATCCATTTCAAACTCCTCTATCTATTTTTATTTTAACACGTATAAAAACACGTGTAAACGCAAAGAGACTCTTTTTCGTCCGAATCCCTTTATAAAAATTACGAAAAGCAAATGGATTTAGCTGAAGAAAACAAAAAAACCATCGCCCTCAAGCGATGGTTTTCACTGGATTATTTACGTTGTTGCTTTCCAGCATTACGTCCGTTTTTATTGTTTTTATTCTTAGGTTGAGTGACTTGTTTTGGCTGAATCGGTTCAGCCTTTTTGATAGGCGTCGTTACTACTTGTTTTGGCGGATTTTTCTTTAGTTCTTCTTGAATTTGCGCTTTGATACGAGGACGCATCAAGACATTTGTGATAAAGGTTTGGATACAACTAAAGATACCACCGATTACCCAGTATAGTGCCACTCCGGCAGGTGAAGTAAAGGACATGAAGACGATCATCAATGGTGAAGCGATCATCATACTGCGCATCGTTTTCTTTTGTTCTTCAGGCACACCGATTAGTGAGATGTAGCCTTGTAGCAAGTAGGCAACCCCTACAAACACAACGAGCAGATAGCTTGGTTTTGCCAAGTCAATCCCGATAAAGGTTGAGTGCTGAATACCTTCTGAGAAACGAGCCGTATAATACAAGGCTGAGAAGATCGGCATTTGGATCAGTAGTGGCAGACAGCCCATGCCGCCCATCATGCTGACATTGTTTTCTTTGTAGACAGCTTGCATTTCGCGCTGTGCTTCCATTTGTTCTTCTTGTGTGGTTGCTTCTTTTACTTTTGCTTGCGCTGCATCGATTTGTGGTTTAATCGATTGCATTTTTTCCGATTGGATCAACGATTTCTTCGATTGATTGATTCCTAAAGGCATAATGATCAAGCGAACGATAATCGTCAACACGATGATTGCTAAGCCATAGGACCAATCGAAACTGGTGACCATCCAATTAAGGAAATTTTCCAGTGGAACAACAAGCATGCGATAGACAAGACCTGACGTATCCGGAGTACCATCACTATTTGAACGGACACAGCCCGATAGTAGTAAAAGAACACCCAAAAGGCCGGAGCCTAAAAGCCAATTTTTAAATTTATTCATTCAATTCTTCCTCTGCTAATAAAAATTTATACAGGAAATACTATACTAGATAACACAGGCCTTTTCAATCAAATTCGGAAAATGACAGGGAAGCTTGTCATTTTTTTAATACACCACATTAAATTGATCATAGTCCTTAATGGTAGGGTCTTCATATTGTTCGATATGGGAAACTTTGGCAAACGGATTTTGCGGGACCTTAAGCTTTTCCAGAAATTTCTCCAGTTGCTCCTTTGTACCGACAGCTTCGATTGTAACACTGCCGTCGTCCTCGTTTTTGACGGTACCTGTCAGCCCAATTTCAATGGCCATTTGATAGGTCGTATAACGAAAGCCGACACCTTGCACGCGTCCAGTAACATTTATATGCTTCTTCATAAGAAAACCTCCTATTAATTTACTTCTTATTCTATATGATAGCGAGTTTTGCTGGTTGTTACAAGAATTCGCGTGCTATAATGGCAGACGAAACGATAAATGAGTGAGGGGAACACGTTGAAAGAAATTCAATCAAGTAAAAATACATTAATCAAAGAAACGAAAAAATTGCAGCAAAAAAAATACCGCCAGCAAACGCAAAGCTATCTATTAGAAGGATTTCACTTGATCCAAGAAGCAAAAGCAGCAAATGTGGGTTTAAAGGAAGTTTTTGTTAACCAGCGCGGGTTGAACGAATGGTCTGAATGGATCGAGGAAAATTTGACAGATTATTATTTGGTTTCCGATGACGTGCTAAAAACATTAGCCAGTCAACCGACACCTCAAGGCATGATTGCAGTAGCAGAGATGCCGCAAGAGGAGACAGCAGATCTCACTGGTGCTTGGCTACTATTGGATAATGTTCAAGACCCCGGCAATGTAGGGACGATGATTCGTACAGCGGATGCAGCTGGCTTCACTGGCGTCTTCTTAGGGCAAGGCAGTGCGGATCTGTATAATCCTAAAACACTGCGCAGCACACAAGGTAGTCTTTATCATCTATCTATCAAAACTGGCGATTTAACAGAAAGAATTCCACAGTTCCAGCAAGCTGGCAGCCCAGTTCTTGGAACGGCATTAGACAAAGAGGCAAAGGATTATTTAAACGTTGAGAAACTGTCTGATTTTGCCCTCGTAATGGGAAATGAAGGTCAAGGGATGTCGGCAGAATTATTAGCGCTGACTGATCAAAATCTCTATATTCCAATTAAAGGGCAGGCGGAGTCTTTGAATGTTGCCATCGCTGCGGGTATTCTAATGTTCCATTTACTTAAATAAGTCTTCACATTTTCGCAACTGTTATTAAGGAACCCTTAAACTTTTTTCACAAGCTCATGGAAGCCTATTCAATCATGAGTAGCCGTGATATAATGAGCGACAGAACGAAGAAAAGGGGCTTTTTTATCCATGACAGAAAATTGGCGTGATGACGAAGAATACGTTTCTTATATTGAGGATTTACTAGCTACCGATGAAGTCCAAAGACTAGCAGATTACACCCAACATATGAACTCAACCAGACTGGAGCACTCTATCAGTGTTTCTTACAATAGCTACAAATTAGCAAAACAATTCAATGGCGACGCAAGAGCGACTGCTCGTGCCGGCTTACTACACGATTTGTTTTACTATGACTGGCGGACAACAAAATTCGATGAAGGTTCACATGCCTACATGCATCCACGTATCGCCGTGAAGAATGCAGAAAAAATCACCGAATTGTCTGACCTTGAACGTGATATTATTATTAAACACATGTGGGGAGCAACAATCACTCCTCCGAAATATAAGGAAAGTTATATCGTTACGATGGTCGACAAATATTGCGCCATTAAAGAAGCAGCCGAGCCTTTAGTAGATCGATTCAATTCCTACAAGGCACGTTTAAGAAAAGAATGGAACTAATCCAACAATTTTAGGCACCAAACAAAAACTTGTTTGGTGCCTTATTTTCGCAATTTATTAAGGAAGCATATTTCAATCAAAGGATAGTACTCTCAGCTCGTTCGAGTTAGTGTAAAGCTGAGCTTACAATCAATAGTAGAAATAGCTCTATTTAGACAGGTTAATAGTAATTCAATTGGGTGTCTCTTATTTTTCAAGTAAAACAGTTTACCATCATTATGAAGGATTGATTAGAGAACGGCCGGTTCAATAGTTGAAACCATAGAAAGTGAGGAAAAGGCTTATCAAACCAAATATTATCAAACAGTTATTTTTTGCCATAGTCGGGACGTTCATTGCAGCAATCGGTATTCGCCTAATTGTCGTTAGTGGATTAGGGGCGGATGCTATCAGTACATTAGTGTTAGGGATTTTACAGCACGTTCCCTTGAAATTTGGAACAATCAGTATGTTGTTTAATGGAATTATTTTAGTGTTGATCTTCTTCTATGACCGGAAGATGATCGGCATTGGAAGTATCATTAATAGCTTCGGTATTGGTTTTTGTTTGAATCTATTGGATTGGATGGGAATCTTGCATACGATTCCAGATGGCACAAATTATTTAGCCATCATCACAGGTTCGATCGTATTTGGCATCGGTACTGGCATTTATTTGTTAGCGGATTCAGGATCTGGTGCATACGAATCTCTGATGATCTTATTGAAGCGAGTGTTGAGAAGTTCTGTTAAAGTAGCTCGGATCGTTTTAGACGCAGCCTTCTTTTTAACTGGTTTCCTACTGGGCGGACATATCGGTTTAGGGACGTTGATCGTGCTTTTATTGATGGGACCTTCCTTGGAATTTACCTTGAATCAATTACCTAAGTTACGATTTTTCCGCGTACAGCAGGCAAAATAATCGATTTGCATCGTTTTTGTGCATAGTAGATTATTTTTTCCTAGTAACTACAAGGGTTATTTGCTACAATGAATAAGGTTCATTTTATCGTAGATTCGGATCAGAATGACGATCCATCGAATTTTTACAATGAAAAATTCGAACATATAAAATAGGAATAGGAGTGCTTATTAATGATTTCAGCAAGCGATTTACGCGCTGGTATGACTTTCGTTCAAGACGGAAAGTTGATCAAAGTATTAGATGCTAGCCACCACAAACCTGGTAAAGGAAATACAGTTATGCGTATGAAATTACGCGACGTGCGTTCAGGTTCAACGTACGACACAACCTTCCGCCCAGATGAAAAATTCGAAAAAGCAATGATCGATACAAAACCTGTTCAATATTTGTACAGCCAAGACGATGTTGCAATCTTTATGGATTTAGAAACATATGAACAATATGAGATCCCTGTAAAGACTGTTGAAGATGAAATGAAATTCATCCTTGAAAACATGGAAGTAAAAATTCAATTCTTCGGCGATGAAGTTATCGGCGTAATGTTGCCATCTTCAGTTGTCTTGCGAGTAGTTGAAACACAACCATCAATCAAAGGCGCAACAGTAACCGGCTCAGGCAAACCAGCAACAATGGAAACAGGTTTAGTTGTGAACGTTCCTGACTTTATTGAAGAAGGCGAGTTGCTAGAAGTAAGTACCCAAGAAGGTACCTACCAAAAACGCGCGACGAAATAGTAAAATAAAAACCACGGTCTTAAGTGATCGTGGTTTTTTTGTATGCGGATTGATACATTCATAAGCTAAAGTATCTGAAATTTCATTTAAAGAGAGTCCGATTTTTTACTTTTTCACATGATAATGAAAGGCTTGATCAATACAAATTTTTAACGGTTCCTCAGGTAAAGATTCATCTAGCTGGAAGAGGATCGCTCGGTTTTTCGAAAAGCTTAACGATTCAGAAAACAAGGATTTCCAATCATCAATCAAATGTGTTTGGCAATGGACGAAGAGAGCAACCTGAGTATCAGAAAAACGGTCAATTCTTATAGGTGTTCCATTAGGCGTGGCGAAAGAAAGCTGTCCCCATTTAGCACTCTCAACAAGTTGAATATCAGATTCTCCCGCGATTTCATGGATCAGATTTTGTAATTCTATCAGTTTTTGTTTTTCTTGTGCGGAGTACGTTGGATAGAAAGTTTGGATATCGGTTTTCATCATAATTTTCTCCCTTCACATGGCCTATTCAGTGATTATGAAGAACTGGTTTCTTATAAATTAGTCTACTTTCAGTTACCTATTCCTGCAAGCTAAAATTAAGAAAGCACAAATAAGGCGGAATAAACTCTTCAGAAGTTTATTCCGCCTTATTTGTGTTGTTACGGAGAAGGAGGGATTTGAACCCTCGCGCCGATTTCTCGACCTACACCCTTAGCAGGGGCGCCTCTTCAGCCACTTGAGTACTTCCCCAGATGAATGAAATAGGACATTCGAATCAGCCTAATTTTTACTTTGAAAAAATTATTACTTTGAAACGAATAAGGATGTCAGTTCAACTTTTCGCAGGAGACTTAGCAAGAAAACTATAAAACAAAATTAGTTAATCAATTGAGAAGCCGCCTTAGTTGAATGATATACGGCATTCGAATCGGCTTAATTTTTTCCTTGAAAAAATTATTACTTTGAAACGAATAAGGAGGATAAGGGATTCGAACCCTTGCACGGTTTTACCCGCCTGACGGTTTTCAAGACCGTTCCCTTCAGCCGGACTTGGGTAATCCTCCATGATGATAAACGGTTCCGACGGGATTTGAACCCGCGATCTCCTGCGTGACAGGCAGGCATGTTAACCCCTACACCACGGAACCTTCTTAGCACAAAGATTAGTATACCGAAAGATAAAGCTATCTGCAAGATAAAATCGATAAAATAAATAACTAGTATTTTATATGTATGGGCTTTTTAAATGCTTGTATATAAGGTTTTTAATAGATGTAAAACAACGAAATTAAGAAAAGTTCTATTCTGTTAGAGGGCGATTCTTATTTTTCTTACGTAATTGTAATCGGAGGTTATGGAAATCAATCTAAATATACTGGTGAAAAAAATTTCCTTTGATTATCAACAAGAGCAAACTGCTTTTATAAACATCCTATTTTCAAATAGAAATGACACTTAAAAACATTTTATTATGAGTTTAGAGTGGAATAAGTCGATATTGTTTTGATGATCGAAACCTTAAATTCTTTTTTTTATTAATTAAAGTCTTGTATTTGTACTTTTATGACTTAAAAATAATTTATGTTATTAATTACTTAGGAATTAGTGTAAACTATAATTAGTGTTGAAAAGAGTATCAATTTTTAGTGAGGAGAATATAGAATGAAAAAATGGATTGTTTTAGTGGCAATGGTTGCAGTGTTAGCAGGATGCGGCTCAGGTGGAGCGAAGGAAACTAGTGAATCAGAGAAAAATACCGAGTCAGCATCTACGACAGAAGTTTCAGCGTCAAAACCAGAAACTTCTTCTTCAGAAAAGAAAATTGAAATGAAGGATGTCGATTTTCAAGTTGAAGGAACGAATTATAAAATGAAGATTTTAGATAACTGGGGAGTTCTTGAAGATGAAGAATTCTCTTTTAGCGCTGACAATGAAAATACTATTGAAAAAATAATGGTTTCCGGAATGAAGAGGACTGATGTCGATGATTTCGTTGCCTTAAAAAGTGCGATGAAAGAAGAAATGAAATTTGATGATGAAGTCCGAATAAAAGAGGAAACGATTAAAGAAGAAACATATCAATCACCATATTATGCAGGTGAATGTTATAGCTTTATAGGAACTGCGGATGGAGCAAATGCAGAATTTCGTTTTTATTTTTTAGAAACGGAAACCGAGTACGTCATTCTAAACTTCATGGGGCGGCCATCATTTTTTTCAAAAAATGATGATTTAATTACTGAGATGGTGAATTCATTTGTGGCTAGGTAGATGAAAAAGCGATAGATACGGACCACAGTGTCCAGTCAGTATTAGGAGTGTTTATTGAACAGCGGACAATCAGTGGCTAGAGAAGCAAGTACGATTATTAACAGTTTACAAAGGAGAACAATATGATAAAGAAATTGGTTGTTTTAGGATTGGTATTGTTGGCAAGCAGCGGTTGCGCTGCAAAGGATACAGGAGCCATCGAAGAAACGCAAGAACCAAAGAAAGTACAAGAAAGTAGCGAACTTTTGAAAGGGGAAGCAACTAAAAACTATGTGACCGAAGTCAGCGCTGAAAATGGTGAATTATTTCATTACACAGTACTAAAGGGATGGGTAGAGCGTGCAGATAAGAATTCAGATCTGTTTGTTACGACCACTAATGAAGGCTTGAGTTTGTTCATAGAAGATAAAATAGATTATGAGGATTTTACAAGCTGTAAAAATACGCTGATCGATACCTATGAATCTATGGGGTATCAATTCATCGAGCAAGAAAAACCTATTGAGGTTCACGGGATGCCTGGAGTTGAGCTAGTGCTTGAAGGCCATGTAGATGGTGTGAAACATAAAGCACTTGTCTATCTTTTAGAGGCGGAACAAAATTTCGTGCAAGTATACATCTCTACTAAACCAAGTCGATTTGATGATAATCGGGAAAAACTCAAAGAAGCCGCTAGTTCGCTAAAAAGAGCAGAAGAACAAACAACAAACTAGTAAGTTCTGAAGAGGATATTGATTATTTTGATGCCTCGATTGCTATTCCTGTAAGAAGACATACTTTTTTTGCTGAATGATTCATTTTGCTAATAGATAATTTTGAAGAGACCTCAAGAAAAACATTAACACGTTTTTTAAGAGAATAGAAAAGATATAGTTAAAAAAACGCTGAAGACACTTTTACTAGTGTCTTCAGCGTTCTTTTAACTATAAAACGTCTTGATCTTTATATCCTGATCGTAATTTCCAAAGCCTTTGCCAAATAACGTACAACCGCCAGCGTTTTTGGCATCCTCTTTGACTTCTATGCGCAGGGTCCAGATTTCACTTTGGGTCGGTATGTCGTCAATGGTGATAGTCGATAAGGGTTCGCCATCCATGTTCGTCAGATGGTTGCTGATCCGAATCGTTTTTAAAAGACCGTACTGATTCAAATTATCTGGGTACCACTCAGGGGTCAGTTTTCCACGAATATCTGCGAAATCCCCAGGGCTTGTCCAAGTACCAAGCTCAACATCGTTCAAGTAAAAGGTAATATCAGAAGGCCAATTATTATTATGAAAAGGGAATTCAGACGATATTTCCATGGAAATTTCAATCATTTCCGCCTTTTCATCTTCATTTAGGTAGTTCGGTGTCTGGTATTCAACAAAGCCTTCTGTAAACCAAAGAATCCGTGCATCCATTCGGCGAGTATCCATAAAGTATCTTGGCTCATCGACCTTTCCGATAAATTCTTGCAGGGTCGCGAGTCCGCAGGTAGGCTTGATGGAGTAGTTGGTGTAATGACCAACAGGGATGCATGTTTCCCGTGTATCGAAAGCATTGAAAATCTTCTTTGGAAAATGAACGTCAATTTCATCGACACGAAGGCTGGAAATTTTACGTTGAGCGACTCGTTCTGTTCGAATAATATTGGCTTCCTCTAGCTTTTTAATGTGCATAGTCACAATCGCACTACTCAAGTGAAGCTTATCCGCAATTTCCTTCACGCTTAGCTTGTCTTTGGAGAGCAATTTGATAATGTCGATTCGTACTTTGCTTGCAAGCGCTTCGAAAATTGGTAACGACTCATGAGAGACATCTATCTGCATTAAGAGACTTCCTTTCTTGTATCATTTATCTGCTTGTATATTAACATATATATTAACGTGTGTAAAACTCATAATCAATGGCACTAGCATATTAATAAATATGTTAATGAATGTATTGGTTAATTTATACTAATTAATAAAAATATTGTTGACAGCGGTTTCTCAAAAATGTATTATTTGCGTAGAGGTTAAAAGCGCTTTCTTAACTATGTTCTATTTTTTTGGCTTTGACGCTGAGTGTTTCTACCCATTCAGTGTAAAAATAAATGAAAAGGGAGAATCAGAAATGAAACTGAAGAAATTTTTTATTGGTGCAGCAGCATTTGCTTTGACGACTTCTTTGCTTGCTGGTTGCGGAAATAAGGGGAAAGCTAGTGGTGATGGCGACGGCGGTGACAAAACAACTTTGACGTTTTGGAATGGCTTTACAGCTTCTGATGGAGAGATTTTAAAGGGAATTGTTGATACTTTCAATAAAGAAAATGATAAGAACATAACGATTGAAATGGATGTCATGACGTGGGCAAACTTAAATGAAAAGCTGCCTCCGGCAATCTCAGCCAAAAAAGCACCTGATTTTGTTGCTTTAAATTATGGAGATTTTGCGCAATACGTGAAAAATGGCGCGGTTCAGGATTTGGAAGATTTCTGGGAATATGATGGCGTTGATAAGAGCGATTTTGTAGACACGGCTGTTGATTTAGGAAAAGTAGAGGATAAGCAATACTTCATCCCAATGCAAGTACAGGGAATGTACATGTACTGGAACAAGGATTTATTCAAAGCAGCAGGTCTAGATGAAAATCAGCCGCCTCGCACATGGGAAAAATTAGCAGAAATGGCGCCAAAATTAGCGGATTCGTCCAAAAATGTTCACGGATTTATTTTTAATAAAGATGGCACTTGGCCATTATACAATTGGATGCTGGCAAATGGCGGTAAGTTGGTCAATGACGATTACACTAAGTCTGAATTTGATTCACCAGAAAACTTGGAAACATTAAAAACGATTCAAAAAATGATCCACGACGATAAAGCGGGTCCAGAATCTATCTCAGGTGCTGAGATGGACAACGTGATGAATGCGAACCAATTAGCGATTGAGTTGAATGGTCCTTGGTTGAACAATGGCTTGAAGGCCAACGAAATCAATTACAGTGTGACAACGATCCCTCAAGGCAGCGAAGATGGCAAGCAGCAAGCCATTCTAGATGGTGTAGGCTACGCGATTCCTGCAAGCACCGATCCGAAGAAAAAAGAAGCGATTTACGAATTCTTGAAATATTGGAATTCAACCGAGATTGGTAAAAAATGGAGTATGGAAAATGGTTTCCCTGCATACCTGAACTCTGTGAATGAAGACAAAGAAGTAAAAGAAGATCCAATCGTTTCAGAGCTGTCTAAACAAATGGATTTTGCAGAACCATTCCTACCTGGATTTGAAAAACTGCCAACCATTAACAACGATATCATCAATCCACTCATTGAGCGTTTGTTAGCAGGGGAAGATGCTGAAAAACTAATGAAGGAAGCAGACAAAAAGATCAACGATTTGCTTGCTGAGTAATTTTTAAGCAATTCAGAAGTCAACATCGACAAGCTTTGGATTGTCGATGTTGACTTTCAAATGACTCTTTTCTTAGTGATGAAAAGAGTAAACGAATCACTTTAGGAGGAGAACTAATGAACCAAGGGAAACGTGGACTGCTGACCTATTGGAACAAACCGAATCATGCAGCATATCTTTTCTTGCTACCGTCCTTTTTAATTCTTTTATTATTTACTGTTATCCCATTAATCGGGACCTTTGTTTTAAGCTTTACCAACATGAATATTTTCTTCACGAGTCAAGATTTTGTCGGCTTTGAAAACTTTATTCGTGTCTTTCAAGACCCGCGGGCAGTCAATTCGTTTATCCACTCGCTTTACTTTACGTTACTGGAAACACCTGCCCAAATTATTGTCGGATTAATCTTCGCAGTGGTTCTTTCAAGGAACACCATGTTTAATCGTTTTTGTCGTTCGACATTCTATATTCCGGTCATTTGTTCGTTAACCTCGATTGCCATTATTTTTTCCATGCTTTTAGATCCGAACATCGGGGCGATCCCTTACCTGTTCACACAGCTGGGGATGGAGACACCGCAGTTCTTCCGTGATCCGACGTTAGCGATGCCGACGGTTGCTTTCATGACTGTTTGGAAAAACTTTGGGGTGACCATGACGATTCTCTTAACCGCGATCCAAGGGATTTCGCCTTCTTTATATGAGTCAGCAGAAATGGATGGCGCTACTAAGAATCAACAGTTTTTCAACATTACGTTACCGCAAATTGTCCCTTCACTAGGCTTTTGTATTTTGACCAATTTCATTGGATCAATGCAAGTTTTCGACCAAGTCTATGTAGCAACGGCTGGTGGACCGCAATTTAAGACGGAAACGGCTGTTCAATACATCTATTCTCGAGGCTTCACCGCACCTTATGAATTAGGCTATGCTTCGGCACTATCAAGTGTTCTTTTTGTAATTATTGCTGTATTAGCAGTATCGATCAATTTGTACATGACCCGTAAAGAAAAACAAATGAGATAGGGGGAGAAAAGACATGGAAGCTTCTACAGTGATAAAACCAGTGTCAAAAAAGAAGCAAAAGACAAAGCAAATTGTGGGAAAACTGATTCTTTGTGTCGTAATTTTATTAGTTGCCTTTCCCTTCTTGTGGCTTTTGATTTCTTCATTTAAGTATGAAAAGGACATTATTTCCTTTCCGCCAAAGATTTTCGCGGATCGGTATACCTTGGAAAACTATACCAAGGTTTGGACGACCATCCCGTTGATGGATTACATCAAAAATACGGTGATCTTCGCAGGCGGCGTGGTCATTACCTCGGTATTTTTTGATTCATTAGCAGGTTATGCCTTTGCGCGAATGCACTTTAAAGGCAAATCCGCCTTCTTCTATTTCGTCATGATTACTATGATGATTCCGTTCCAAGTATTTATGATTCCTCTTTATATGGAAGTCAACTTCTTGGGGATTATTGATAGCTATCCTGGGTTAATCATTCCGCGAATGACCACCGCTTTTGGGATTTTTATGATGCGTTCCTTCTTTATCACCTTACCGAAGGATTTGGAGGAAGCGGCCCGGATTGACGGATTGAACGAGTTTAATATCTTTTTGAAAATCATGTTGCCGTTAAGCAAACCAACCATGCTGTCACTGGGGATTTTTACCTTGATGAATAGCTGGAACGACTTGCTATATCCATTGATTATGACAACCAGTTCAAAAATGCGCACCTTACCAGCTGGACTTGCTTTATTTACTGGACAAAACATTTCCTTCTACGGACCTGTAATGGCGGGAACTGTGATCTCGATGCTGCCGCTTTTGCTTATTTACATGTTTGCACAAAAATATTTTGTTCAAAGTACTGCGATGTCAGGCATGAAAGAATAGAAGGAAAAACAGATGAAACTAGTAGAGACAAGGGTTTACGCCTTTTTGATGCTTATTACGGACTATATTTTAATCGGAATTTTGTGGGTAGTGGGTTGCTTGCCACTAGTGACCTTTGTGGCTTCCTGCAATGGCGTTGTCTACACCATGCGTCAGTGGCACGGACAAGGATCAGGAGAAATTTTGCGAAATTACTGGACCGGCTTTAAACGGCAGCTGCCATTGTCGCTTTTAGTCAGTCTGCTGTATCTCAGCCTGTATTTTGTCAGTGATTCAAATGCACGGCAGATGCAAGGGGGCTTATCGAGTCAATGGGTAGCGGTGCTCTATCTAATCTCTCTCATTGTCAGTCTAAGTTTGCTGTTTCGAATCGTTTGGCAGATGACAGGGGAACGGCAATCGTGGCAAGCGGTTTTACGATCAGCCGCTTTTAGTGTAGTGACTTATTTTCTATCCAATCTATTGGTCGTAGGAATCACACTTTTGTTTATTGGCTTGGTCTTTGTTTTTCCACCGTTTATCTTTCTATTCGCGGGCGGCTATTGGAAGCTGATTCAATTAAGCTTGGCACAAAAATTTTAACGACGAGGTTTACAGCATGAAAACAACACTTACAGCACGAAAAACATTTACAGTTGGCGAGATTAGTCCACGCTTATTTGGTTCCTTTGTGGAACATATGGGCAGTGTCATTTATACCGGAATTTACGAGCCTGGGCATCCGACTGCGGATGAAAATGGCTTTCGTCAAGATGTGATGAAATTAATCAACGAACTAAATCTGGGCGTTATTCGCTATCCAGGAGGAAATTTTACTTCGGGCTATGACTGGAAGGATACGATTGGCCCGGTGGAACAACGCCCACGAAAAATCGACATTGCTTGGCGTGCGATTGAACCCAATACGTTTGGGATTCATGAGTTTATGAAATGGGTGGAGCAAACCGGTGCGGAGCCGATCTTCACGATTAACTTAGGGACGAAGGGGATTGACGATGCGCGGGATATTGTTGAATATTGCAATTTTCCAGAAGGAACCTATTGGAGTGATTTACGTCAGCAAAATGGTGCCAAGGAGCCTTTCGGGATTAAGCTTTGGTGCTTAGGCAATGAATTGGATGGTCCTTGGCAGATTGGAACGAAGCTGCCTGAAGAGTATGGTCGAATCGCCAATGAAGCAGCAAAAGCGATGAAATGGGTGGACGACTCCATCGAAACCGTTCTAGTCGGCAGCTCCACACCGCGTTTATCTAGTTATCCAGAATGGGATCGCTTAGTTCTAGAAGCGGCCTATGAAAATGTCGACTATCTTGCCTTGCACAATTACATTGATAAATACGATGAAGACGATTTGACGCGTCCACCAAAAACGGAGCGTGACGATACACCGACCTATTTAGCAAAATCGAAGCGATTTGATCGTCAGATCGAAGAAATTATTGCCACCTGTGATTATGTTAAGGCTTTGAAGCGCAGTGAGAAAACGATGTATCTAGCCTTCGATGAGTGGAACGTCCATGCGCAGCCTGAAAAGGAAAATCACCCCTTTGAAGTGGGCAGCCCGATTGATTGGTGCCAGTTTACGATGGAGGATACCCTTTTGTTTGGGTCATTGGGATTAGCTATTTTACGTCATGCGGATCGTGTGAAGATTGGGTGTCAGTCGTTATTGGTTAACACGATTCCATTGATTTTGACGGATGCTGGAGGCGACTGTTGGGTGAATCCAACGTATTTTGTGATGGAGCAGCTTTCAAATTATGCCAAAGGCGAAGTCCTGCAAACCCAGTTTTCCGGACCAACATATGATGTGGACAAAATGAAGCAGGTTGAATACGTCGACAGCTGTTTAGTCAATAATGAGGAAGAATTGGTTTTATTTTTGGTCAATCGTTCGAAAGAAGAACAACTTGTGGAAGTCGATCATGACTTTGATCAGTCGCTTTCCTTGATTGAACACCGCTTTATTGGCGATCATGACCTGTTGGCTAAAAATACTCGTGACAAGCAAGAGCAGATAAAGCCACAAATAGTAACAGATAGCGTCACATTAGAGGACAAAAAAATTGAAGCGAAGATTCCGGGCTATTCATGGAACATGCTTCGAATGAAGAAATAAGGTAGGGGTAGAGATGAAAATGGAGGGACACTATAAAAATCCAATTGTATTGCAGCGAGCCGATCCATGGGTGTATAAGCACACAGATGGCTATTACTATTTTACTGGTTCAGTTCCAGGTTATCAGGAAATTGAGGTGCGACGAGCAAAAAACTTAAATGACTTAGCGGACGCCGAACGACACAATGTTTGGCACGCACATGAGACCGGGCCGATGAGCCGCTTAATTTGGGCACCTGAAATTCATTTTATCCGAGGCAAATGGTACATCTATTTTGCAGCTAGCGATAACGATGAAGTTCGTGATAAGAACCATCATCATCGTATGTTTGTCATTGAAAACAGCAGCCCAAATCCCTTTGAAGGAGAATGGATTGAAAAAGGACAAATCAAGACGCAGCAGGAGAGCTTTAGTTTAGACGGAACAGTTTTCACGCATCGAAATGAGCTTTATTATGTGTGGGCGCAATTAGATCCCGCCATTCCAGGAAATTCCAATATTTATCTGTCGAAGATGGAAAACCCATGGACATTGACCGGTAAAGAGTTGCTGCTGTCGATTCCGGAATATGAATGGGAAAAAATTGGCTTTAAGGTCAACGAAGGACCAGCCGCTATTCACCACAACGGCAAGATTTTTATTACCTATTCGGCCAGTGCCACAGATGAGAATTATTGTATGGGCTTATTGTGGGCAGATGAAAATAGCGATTTGCTGGATGGCTACAGCTGGCAGAAAAGTCCGGTTCCTGTTTTTCAAACATCTGAAGAAAATCAACTGTTTGGACCGGGACACAATTCCTTTACCGTTTCAGAAGATGGCAGCCGAGACTTGATTATCTATCATGCGCGACCGGAAAAAAATCATTCAGGCGATCCACTAGATAATCCCAATCGCCATGCCCATGTACAAGCATTTACGTGGGATGAACAGGGTTTTCCTGTGTTTGGAATACCAAAAATGTAGAGCAGAATAGAAGGAACGCTCCTCGTCTTTTGCTACTTTCGGCGAGAAGAAATTAGGTAAACGAGAAAGGACAAATCAAATGAAAATCTTAACCAATAAAAAGGGGCCCAAAATCAGTAAATACATTTATGGTCATTTCGCGGAACACTTAGGTCGTTGCATCTACGAAGGACTTTATGTTGGAACCGATTCTGACATTCCAAATGTGAATGGCATGCGGACCGATGTGGTAGAGGCCTTAAAGAATATCAAAATTCCAGTGTTGCGTTGGCCAGGCGGCTGTTTTGCGGATGAATACCATTGGAAGGATGGGATCGGTGCGCCAGAAGATCGCAAAACCATCGTTAATACTCATTGGGGTGGCGTAACTGAGACGAATCATTTTGGCACCCATGAATTTTTTGAATTGGTACGTCAACTGGAATGTGAAGCCTACGTTAATGGCAATGTTGGTAGCGGTACCGTTCAGGAAATGTCTGAATGGGTGGAATATATCACGATGGGCGGTACGTCTCCAATGGCTGACTGGCGGCGGGAAAACGGTCAATCAGAACCATGGAAGATGGCATTTTTCGGAGTCGGCAACGAAAATTGGGGCTGCGGCGGCAACATGCGTCCAGAATATTACGCCGACCTTTACCGTCGTTACCAAACCTATGTCCGCCAATATGGAGAAGAGAAGATCTATAAGATTGCTGGCGGTGCCAATGTAGATGATTATCATTGGACGGAAGTATTAATGGAGAACGCTCATTGGATGATGGACGGTTTAAGCCTGCACTACTATGTTCATCCTCAAGGCTGGGAGAAAAAAGGCAGTGCCTTAGACTTTGATGAAGCAGAATGGTTCGTTACCTGTGAAAAAGCCGATCATATGGACGAATTAATCACCCGTCACAGCGCGATCATGGACCAATATGACCCAGAAAAACGTGTCGGTATTATCGTCGATGAGTGGGGGACTTGGTTTAATGTGGAGCCTGGTACCAATCCTGGCTTCTTGTATCAGCAAAACACCATTCGCGATGCCATGGTGGCTGCGATTACCTTAAATATTTTCCACAAGCATGCAGAGCGGGTTCACATGGCAAATATTGCGCAAACAGTCAACGTATTACAAGCGATGATTTTAACCGAAGGCGATAAAATGGTGAAAACTCCAAGCTATCATGTCTTCGATTTATACAAGGTGCATCAGGATGCGGAACGGATCGACAGCTATGGCGACGATTTACCAGCGACCATGACACAGACTGTTTCGAAAAAGGGCAATCTCGTGAGCCTGACCTTATGTAATTACGCTGTTACGGGTTCTGAGGAAGTAACTTTTGAATTTGAAAGTGTGAAAAACGCTAAGAGTGCCCGTTATATTGTGGGCGATAAAATGAACGCCTATAATGATTTTGATCATCCAGAAGAGATTGTGATTAAAGAATTTAATGACTTCACTTTAGACGGCAATACCTTAAAGATAACCGCTCCAGCAATGAGTGTCATTACTCTGCAATTCGAGGTGTAGCAGATGGCTTGTGTTGGGTGCGAAATCAAAGAAGAAGCACAAAATATGGATATTCAAGCATTGATTGACGAGCAAATAGCGTTAGAGCAGCACCTCGCCCCCGAGTGGCTCTTTCGAAAACGGATACAGACCTGCGAGCAATGCCCATTTCGATCCTTGCATACCTGTACCAAATGCGGCTGCTTTTACGAATTTCGCGCCCATCTTGCCAATAAACAATGCCCGGCTGCGCGCTGGGAGGAATAAGAACAAAGGATAAAGCAATCATAGAAAGAACGAAAAGAGGAATTTACAATGGTAAAAATGGCGCTGCAGCAGGTATATAAAAAATACGACAACGCTGAAAATTACTCAGTCACTGATTTTAACCTTGATATCGCCGATCGCGAATTTATTGTTTTTGTAGGACCTTCAGGCTGTGGGAAATCAACTACGCTGCGCATGATTGCTGGCCTAGAAGATATCTCTGAAGGAGAGCTGATTATTGGCGATACCGTCATGAACGATGTGGCGCCCAAAGATCGGGATATCGCGATGGTCTTCCAGAACTATGCGTTGTATCCCCACATGACCGTTTTTGATAACATGGCCTTCGGGTTGAAATTACGCAAATACGATAAAACAGATATCAAACAACGGGTGGACTCGGCAGCTGAAATTCTTGGGTTGACCGAATACTTAGATCGTAAACCAGCTGCACTTTCTGGCGGACAACGACAACGGGTAGCTTTGGGTCGCGCGATTGTTCGAGATGCTAAAGTATTCTTGATGGATGAACCTTTGTCCAACTTGGATGCGAAGCTGCGGGTAGCGATGCGCGCAGAGATCGCGAAGCTCCACCAACGCCTAGATACGACAACGATTTATGTGACTCATGACCAAACCGAGGCCATGACAATGGCCGATCGAATCGTCATTATGAAGGACGGCTTCATCCAACAAATCGGCACGCCGCAACAGGTGTACGACACACCCATCAATGTATTTGTCGCAGGCTTCATCGGTTCCCCTGCAATGAACTTCTTCAAGGTGACGCTAAATGACGGGATCATTTCAGATAATCACGGCTTGAAGCTACGGATTCCAGAAGGAAAAAACAAAGTATTGGTAGAAAAAGGCTACAACGGAAAAGAAGTCATCTTTGGGATTCGTCCAGAAGACATCCACAGTGAACAGGTCGCATTATCCGCCTCACCAGAAGCAACAGTTCGAGCAGAAGTCGTCGTCTCTGAATTATTAGGAGCGGAATCGATGCTTTATACAAAGGTTGGCGATACGGAGTTTGTTTCTAAGGTCGATGCTCGTGACTTCCATCGTCCAGGAGAAATCATGGAGCTGGCCTTCAATATCTCAAAAGGTCATTTCTTCGATAAGGAATCAGAAGAAGTGATTAAGCTTCCATAGTAAAAAAAATAGCCAGTCGAACGAACTACTCGCAAGTAGAGCGTTTGACTGGTTATTTAATTAGTGTCTTTTTCATTATCAACTCTTATTTTGTAGACCAAAAAACTTGATCGTAAGAGCCTGTCGCAAGTAGCTATAATTCTAAACAATTAAAGAAGACTAAGAAGGTTTAGCAAATTTCGTAACCAGCTAGCTTCAAGAGAATTGGCATAAGGTGTTGTACAAATAGACTACTTTGATATAATGAAGGTAGTCTATTTGTTCGTAGAAAGAGGTATGAAGAATGTCAAAGAGGCTTGATGATTTATTAAAAGAAAGAGATGGAAATCTTTCTATGAAAGAGGCTAGATCAAGAGGGATAAGTGCATCAACAGTTCAATCCTATGTAAAGTCTGGAAAGCTAATTGCTATTGAAAGAGGCTTTTACGTTTTGGATGGTCATGGGATAGATGAACTTTTTTTACAACAAAACAGATATTCTCGCGGGATTTTCTCATATGAGACGGCACTAGATATTCATCAATTATCTAAAAATATGCCTTCAGCGATTCATCTTACTTTTCCAAAGGGCTACAATGTAAATCGGAAAGAAGTACAAATGCAAAATTTGAAACTCCATTTCGTACCAAAAGCGGTTTTTGAACTTGGGAAAATGGATGGACTATCTTATCAGGATAATCCGATTCATCTATATGACAAAGAACGTACTTTATGTGATATCTGGAGTCCTAGATATGATATGGCTTATGATTTAAAATTAGAATCGTTGAAACATTACATGGCAAGGGAAGATAAAGACCCAGGAAAACTTAGCCTTTATATGGAAAAATTACCTGTATCGAAAGAAATGAGAGTACATGTATTAAGTTTGACTTGAGGAGGAACAAATGACACCTACACAATTTACAGCTAAAACAAGAAATTTAGCAAAAAAGAATAATCTAAACCCTCAACTAGTGCAGCGCCACTTTATGATGGATCACTTTTTAAAAACAATTGCTGAATCACCATATAGAAATGCCTTCATTTTGAAGGGCGGGTTTTTATTGGGCTCTAAATAGGGTATCCAAAACAGAACAACAACAGATCTAGATACAACATTAAGGGATATTCAAGTAACAAAAGAAAGGGTAGAACAGATTTTCAATGATTTAACAAAACATCCAACAAAAGAAGGAATTCAATTTCGTTGGCTTGCTATTGAAGAAACCAGGCTAGAAGATTTCTATCCTGGATTTAAAATCTCGATGCAGGCAAATTTAGAGAAAACAAGGGTTCCATTTTCAATTGATTTGACCACAGGAGATAGTATTGTTCCTGATGTTATAAAACATGAACACAAGTTGATGTTCGAAGATAAGTCAGTAGAAATTTATGTTTATCCAACTGAACAAATCATTGCAGATAAGCTTCACGCAGCAGTTCATTTTGGATTGGTTAATTCTCGGTCAAAAGATTTTTATGATTTATATAAACTGTCTAAGTCTGAAGAAGTATCAGATAAAGAACTATATCAAAGTTCAAGAAATACGTTTAACAGAAAAGGGATGCCAGATAGTTTTGAAAAATATTATCTTGAAAGGGTTCAAGAGTTTGGAAAAAGTCGAGAATTAAAAGACTTTTGGAAAAAATATCAATCCGATAATCCATTTGCACAGCAGATTAGTTATGAAGATACTATTAGAGCAATTGATTTTTATTTTGAGATACTTTTAAAAGAAGAAAATTGAAAGGAGGTAGTGATCATGAGTTCTAAGCTTACTGACGAGGAGAGAAGAATGGTTGTACTCGTTGAAAAACACAGAATCATTAAAGATGCCTTATACAGGCTGGCTATGAAAGAAGGACAAGACGATGGACATTTGAAAGCACTAGGATATGAAACCGCTTTAGAATTACTGGAAGTAGGCGTTTCTTTAGAAAAAATTTCAACTATTTCTAGATTAACCATTGACGAGATCAAAGAAATACAAGAGAACCAAAGATAATTGTTGCTTACATCTAATTGTTGAAGAGGAGACTGTACGATGACAATAATTGATAAAAACAAGGTCGCTGATCAAGCGACGCTTCTTAATGCATTAGAGGATGGATTAGAAGAAGGGTTTACCGAAAGAGATTATGAGATAGCTATTCGTCTACTGACGTTAGGTATTTCGCCAGGAGATATTGCGAAAGTTATTGAATTAAACTTCACCGAGGTTTTGAAATTAAAAGAGGAACGGGAAGAATTCATTTCTATTTTAGCTGATGTACATGAAGATACGATGACTTGGTGGGGAGGACAAGGGAAGTCCCATGATATTTTCCATGCTGTTGAATCTACCGCCTACGATTATGGGTATAAATTAGGCTATGCAGAATATTTGCGGGAGTCTGGTCCAGAATTCGAGCAGAGATACCAAGAAGCCCTTCGTGATTATGTCGATTATTCGTTACAAATGGGATGTACAGTGTATCAAATCCATAAGGCTACTGGTTTAGGGAACGAAGAAATAGAAAAAATGAAGCACACATAGTTGAGATATTCTAAAAAGTTAAGAGGTATTAGTAGTGACGATCCCTAGAGCAAATCGAGGATAAATTGATTGTGCTCGCTTTAACAGCAGGACATAGAAAGCAGATTTTCGAATAAGAATAAAGCTCTCGTCACACAAGGGTTTGTAGAAAAAAAGAAATAGCCAGTCGAACGAACTACTAGCAAGTAGTTCGTTCGATTGGCTATTATATTTTTCGAATTTTCTAAGTAATTAGTAATCGCCAACTTTATTTAAAATCAACATGAACTAAGTCACAGGACATATCCCATAGCTGCGATGAAACTTTTGCGTCTAAAGCCTGTTTTGCAGGTTTGATTCGCTTAGGATAGCCATATATTTCTATCAGTTTTGATGGGCCATAAAAGTCCCCACTTTTTACTTCTGGTGATGTCGCTGCAAGTAAAGAGGCGCGGGCTCCTTGACTAGGTGTTTGAAGCGTATGATAAATGAACCTCGTATAGAGATTTTTACCAGGACCATTATCCATTAAATCTGTCGCAACACCTCCAGGATGAACCCCAATGCTGGAAATTCCCCAGTTGGAAGCAATGCTACGCTTATGAAGTTCAAGAGCAAACATTAAACAAGCCAATTTTGATTGCGAATAAGCGACATTTGGATCGTAATTCTGTTCTAATTGCAAATCATCAAAATGAATTTCTCCAGAACGGTGGGCCATACTGCTAACCGTTACGACACGAGCGTTCGGTGTTTTGCGAAGAAGAGGAAGCAGGTGAGCAGTTAATGCAAAATGTCCTAAATAGTTTGTTCCAAGTTGCAGCTCAAAGTTATCCTTCGTTACTCTTCTATCTGGAGTCGCCATCACGCCCGCATTATTTATTAGAATATCCAATTGATCAAATTTTGATTGTATCATTTTCCCGAAATTTTCTATTGAGGCTAGATCAGCAAGATCTAGTTTTTGGAATTCAATGCTTGCATCAGGATAGATGGCTTTGATCTTCTGAATGGCTTTAGCACCTTTACTCGCATTACGCCCAGCTAGAATAACATGAGCTCCAGCCCCTGACAAAGAGATCGCTGCTTCATATCCTAACCCGCCAGTACCAGTAATAATGATGGTTTTACCAGCTTGAGACCCCATATCTTTTTCCGTCCATCTTTTTTTACTATTTCGATTTTCATTCATACTTATCGTTTCCCTTCTTTTTGGCGTTACGATTGAAACGTCTTGGTGATTGCAGTATAGTAATCTCAATAAGATGTTTCAAGGGCAAAATCATGAAACGTTACAGATTGGAGAAAAGTGTAATGGCAAATAAGCTGAATAGTTATAGAAATGCAATTACGAAAGAAAGTATCTTCATTGCACTGATGCTTTTAATGAAGAAAAAAGAGTTTCATAAAATCTCAATTACAGAGGTAACGACAAAAGCGGGTGTCTCCAGAATGGCCTTTTATAGGAATTATGAGGTATTGGAAGATGTTATCACTGATTACTTAGATGCTTTTTTTGCAAAGTACGAAGAAACGATCGCTGATATTGGTCTAAACAATACCTATGACATCGTTTTAATGTTCTTTTCAAGTTTTAAAACAGAAAAGACGCTTATGATGAACTTGATAGAATCCAATTTGTCTTATTTACTTCTTGATAAAAGCAATTCATTTTTAGAAGAGATATGCAAAGAATTCGTCTGTGATAAATTTTATTCTCCCGAAAAAGAAAAGTATACAATCAAATTCTTATGTGGTGGTTTCTTTAACATGTTAGTCGAGTGGGTTTTAAGTGACTTCAAAGAGGATGAAGCTTATATGGCAGAGTTGTTTTGTGAGTATTGTAAGTGAACGGGTAACAAAAAAACACTCAAAATGGTTTACCTGCGATACCGCGGTCCTTCCATCTTGAGTGTTTTGTAGTGATCAGTATGAAATCAATGGAATTTCTCGATAACTTCTCGAATATCTGCTCTGATCTTTCTTGTTCGAATCGCTATTTTTCCTTGTTCTGTAATACTTTTGATGGCAAATTTAGTCGCTTCATTCGTTAAGCATTTCTTCGAACAGCAATGAACAGCTTTCTTCCATTTTTTTCGATCAAATTTGATGAAACAACTATTGAGATTCAAACTATCAGGGTGATAGGTATAGATATAATCACCAAGCTCTTCAATGAAGACATGCTTACAAGCTGGACAAGAGTACCATTCTCTTCCGCGATAATTACTTGGAACGAGATGCGTTTCTCTGATTCGAAGATGCCGGATCGGATAGTTACTTCTTGTAGGTAAATAATGGTTTACGTACGTTAATTGGTCAATGACCTGTCGTTCATAAAATGTTTCGTATCTTGGTCGATAGAGTGTATTGCTTTTGCTCATGGCTTTCCCTCATTTCCATAATTTAGTATCTAGAGATCGATGTTTATTTAAGTGTATCTAATTACAAGAATACGAGTGTTATATATAATTATTTTAAATTACAGAGTTCCCTTATTCAAGCGCTTTTGTAACGCTTTCACGCAATCGGATACCGGACTAATCACGCCATCTGGCGTCGTGCCCATTCTTTGTTGCAGGGCAAGGCAAGTCATCGGGCCAAAGTTTCCATCTGAAGGCACACGTAATAAGCCTTGGAGTGCACGGATCATCAGTGATCCGCCATGTCCAAATTGAGCAGAGGGAATAAACTGATTGGCGGAATTTCTGATCTGTCCGCTGATGATCCCGTCTTTAGTTGTGCAATTTAATACTTCTTGCAGCCGTCGAGTGGTCGCGGGTCCCCAAGAACCATCGATCGCCAAGAGTCGTTGTTGGTTGTTATTTTCAGTGGGACCAGTGACACTCGCGTTTTTTAATCGAAAATAGCGGACGGGTAAGCCTGAGTAATCCCCCATCCAGCCAATCGCTTTGGTAACTGCGATATTTTGACAGCCTTTGGAATAGGTACAATGCAAGGCATCCCCGTTGATATTTCCTAAGAACCAACCACAATGTCCAGCTGATCCTAGTGAAGCACCTTCATGTCCAGCAACCCATAAATCTCCTCTGCGAACGTCACGTCGATTGATTTCCAGTAGTAACGTGCCCTTCAACTTGAACAGCGTCTCTGTATTCCCGATAAAGGCATTTCTGGGTAAAAAGCCCGCCGCGATCAATGAACGGAAGACAAAGCTCGAACAATCCATCGAGTGTGCCCCAAGTCTGTTGGACATGGAATAACAGACTTTTCCCCGTAAGGCTAAGCCGTATTGCAACGCGGATTCAGTAGTTGGCAATGACTTCATCCCCTTACTGAACGTTGTTTTCCTGATCGTCCTTATCAGGCGCTTCTCCGACATCTCGCTCGAACACCCCAAGCCATTTCTGCAGCCAAGTGATCTTCAAACCGAAATCATGGGCATTTTCCAGTATCGATCCTATCTCGTAAATAATCAGAAGAACGGTCCAGAACAATGCGACATTAATTGGCAGCTTGATTCCGACAATTGGTGCGATCTTGTCCAACGCTGCGGCGCATATGATGGTTGAAAAAGTGATGAATTTGGTAAATAAACCATATAGATTGATGGAGGACACCCATGTATGGCTTCTAAGTGCCTTGCCATATCCGGTTAGAAGGTCTAATCCAGTCATAGTCAAAAAGATACTCATGATTGGTACACTTCCGCCGAAAAGAAAATCGATGAATGAACCTCCTAAGATCGTTGCTAATAGATTCATAAATTACCTACTCTTTCTTTATTTTTTAATTTGTACAACCCCTGTGACCGTGATCGCAGGGGTTGAAGCTTCCTCTTTCCTACGCATGATTGACAGGCTTTAGTTGTGATTGGTTATTCTCGTGGGGTGCTCTCTGGCACGTCTTTGTTTCGGCTCCTTCTTCTGAAAAGCCGATGGAACAGGCCTTTACGTTCCTTTTTGTCTTGAATGTCAATTGATCGATGAGTATCGGCTTCTTGTTGTTGGTATTCATAACCAATGATTTCCACCGGTAGCTCATGGTTAATGGGTGGAAGCGAGTCCGTATTAATGGTGATGGTTGACTCTGTCGTATCCCCGATTTCAATCCGCGTCAATCGGTCATAATGACGCCCACGTGGTTGGATTGTGCTAGGGTTGATACTAGATACTTTGGTAGTTAGATCGTTTCCTGTTTTTTCTGCTTCATCGCTCACTTCAAAGCAACCGACCTCTTCACAGGTTGCTTCCATCGGTGGTTCGATTTCTGGAATCATTTCTTCAGGCGCATGTTCCAAATCAAAGATCAGTGTTTCAATTGTGGTCACGAACTTAGCCGATAGGGCGGAATCAAATAGTTTTACGCCATCTTGTTCAAACAGGTCGAGTGTGGTTAATAGTTCGCAAGCTTCTTTGATTTCTTCTGCCGGCAAGCTGGTGTCCACATTTTTGTAGCGCCAGGTATGTCTTCCACCGTCATTCTTCGAAAATAGTGCGACTAAATCTGTCGTTTCAGTGCTCATACGATTTTTCCTTTCATACGTTTTCTATTTCCTGCGTAGGATTTCTATATCATGACTCAGTAGTTTCTTCGGGTCGGACAGTTGAAATTAGAGAACGGACAACAGAGAAGACTTTTTCGCCAAAATTTCTTATGGGAAAGACACGTAGTTTCAGTCGTTTCCACTCAGGCGCTTGAAAGTAATCCTCAAAAAAGTAAAAGAAGCGTTTCATCGTACGTGTCGCTTTGGTGTTCATAAACAAGTAGCGGACAAGATCCTCCAGAATGTGGGCGAACTCTTGCGCGCCAAGCTTGAAGCGGACACGTAGCGCTAAGATATATTTGATGGTTACACTGCTATTTTGTGTTTCTTGATAAAATTCCATGATGCGTTTTTCTAATGTTTCTGGTTTTAGTGAAAATGCTTGGTCGCATGTCAACAGTTGCTCATTCATGGATTTCTCCTCCTTGTTTTGTCTGTAATAAAAATCTAGGAGAGGAGAGCCGTACGTCTACCGCAACTCCTCAAATTCTTCTGTTTTACGGTTGTTCCTGTGTCGTATCAAAAATCACGGTTTCGATCGTTTCGACATATTTCGCACTTTCGACGGTGTGGAATAGGTCTGCGCCGTCTTTATGAAAGAGTTTTACCCGAGTCAGTCGTTCCAATAGGGCTCGGATTTCAAGGGGCGATTTCTTTGTATCAGGATTAATCAAACTCCAGGTCTGTTTTTTTCCTAAGCTGTTTCTAAATACGGTCACTAATTTCTTTTTCATCTAGCTGCACCTCCTTATTTGGTATAACGTGATTGACTGGTTAGGATCACGCCGTCTAAGGTACTGTCTTCAGGGGAAAGAGCGGTTAAGATATCTCCCAATTCTAAAACGGCTTCTTCCGTTGGTTCATCGATGACGTTTTGAAAGGTCACCTTGCTTAGTTTGTCTTCGCCAGTATCGATTTGTACTTGTAATTTATTGCCAATTTTTTGAATCATAGTGATTCCTCCATCATGTTTGTTTTTTGTTCCGGCCGGTGATTAAAAGATAGTCGAATTCTCCAAAAAGTGCGAATTGGAAATTAACCACCATATCCCCCAATTTGACTCGTTTTGGGGTAAAAAGGGCCCTTTTTAGGCCGAAAGTGGTCAAATTGGGGGGTGTCTGTGTCAAATTCCAATTTGAGATTCATTTCTATTTGTAGTATAATTAAAGATTTTCCTAAAAATGATTGGTTAAGTAGCTCAGGAAAGGTACATGTTTTTGCGTATTTTAGAGTAAAAGAACTTTGATAGCGGTTGTTTTGCCATGCTATAATGTAGGCGAGAAAACCTGCTATCTGAAAGGCAGGAAAAATCATGCAAAAATATCTACCGACGAACGATCTTCTTTTTCGTAAGCTTCTTAGCTCAGAAGATTCCCAGCACATTCTCAGAGCTTTTATCAAAGACTTGATCGGAATTGAATTCAAGACACTGACCCCCACAGTCACTTACCATATCGACAGTTACATAAAATCCTACGAAGAAAACAAGCAAACTGAACTGAAACGAACCGAAGTCGATGTCTTGGCCGTTGATGAGAATGGCGCGCATACCACGATTGAATGTCAGATACAGTCTCATGACTATTTTCATGAACGAGTGATTTTCTATTTAACCGAAGCTTATCGTTCACCCTTTGGGGCAATTGAGACGAAAGAAGTGGAAAAGAAGAACAACTTTTCAAGCCTGCGCCCAGCCTATGGAATCAATATTTTAGATTTTGAAATGTTTGATGGGAATGAACAAGCCCTGCAATTGTTTCGGTTACTAAATGAAGAAACCTATCGTCCCTTTCACAATCAAAAGTCACAGGAACTGTTGCTTTTATGCTTTCTCAGCTTGAAAAATAAAAATATTGATAAGCAGCATCCCGCTTGGCACTGGTACTATTTCTTAAAAACAGGAGAAGTCGCAGATCAGGCACCAGATTACATCATAGAAGCCAAAGCCAGAACCGATTTTTTAAACCTAGAAAGCGAGGAACAAGAAATGATTATGCGAATTGATAAAGATAAAGACGTTAGCGATGCGATCTTGTCCACGAGATTTCGAGAGGGGCGAGAAGAAGGAATAGAGCAAGGAATAGAGCAAGGAATAGAGCAAGGGAAATGTCTAGTAGCTCTTGAATTACTAAAAACCGGGAATACGCTTGATTATGTATCAAAGGTAACAGGATTGGATATAGAAGTACTTAAAAAGTTGAAAAACGAAGAAGAGTAACGTTCTGAATATGATAAACAGAAAGGGCAAAATGATCATGGATGACGAATACAGAATCAGGCAAATGAATAAAGATAAAGCCGTTAGCGATGCGATCTTGTCCACGAGATTTCGAGAGGGGCGAGAAGAAGGAATAGAGCAAGGAATAGAGAAGGGAAAACGTATAGTAGCTTTTGAATTACTAAAAACCGGGAATACGCTTGATTATGTATCAAAGGTAACAGGATTAGACATTGAAACCTTGAAAAAGTGGAAGGCTAGATCAAAATAGTTCGTTGAATGTTTAAGAAAAGAAATCCACCTAAGCAAGCTGCTTAAGTGGATTTTTGAATAGGTGTAATTATTTTCTGACAAAGAGACGTGCTCTTATTTTCTAGCGACAAAAACGAATCGATGCTGCTGATTGAAAATAAATCCTTTCAACGAAAGCTCTTCTTGCAGCAAGAACAGTTGCTTGTAATGTGTTGCTACGCTGAAATTTGGAAATTCCCAGGGGATCGTTTTGGCATAATAAATCAGGCCATCCATGTCAAAAAAATTCTGATCCAAAAAAGCTTCATCATGGTAAAGAACCAAAAAGCCCTGTTGGCGTAATTCTGTTACCACAGAAGAGAGATGCAGATCAAAAGCCTCTTTTTTGAAATTCGGAATCAGCTTGGTGGATAAGGGAAGTCCGTTCAAATCACCTACCTGCTGCGAAATAAAAAAGCCGCCCGTTTTCAATACACGCCAAACCTCTGGAACCGAAAAAGATTCATGGGAATTCATCACTATGTCAAACTGCGCATCGGGAAAAGGCAGCTGATCATTCTCCTCAATAAACTGCACCTCTACCCCTTTTGGTTGCAATTGGTTTATTAACAACTGGTAATTTGGTTCCCACCCTTCAGTAACAGTCGTGTATTCATAGGGATGATGAAAGATCTCAAGCAGTTCGCCGCCACCTGTTCCCATGTCTAATAGTTGCATGGTAGGGGTTAGGTACTTTTTGACCAGCTCTTTATAGCTCCAAGGGGTCTTTGCCTGCGTCATTTTCCCCTCTAAATAAGAAAAATCCCAGCCGCTAAATGTCTTTTGATTGGCTTCGCTGGTTAACCAATCCTGCATGTATGTTTTCTCCATTGCTATCGCTCCTTCTCACGTTTTTTCTGAGAACGATATAGCCGATCAATAGGGAAAATTCACCTCGATACAGTGCCTATCCAATCAGCTGTATCGAGGAGCTACCTCGTTTGTCTACCATACGAATCACCTTCTAGAAAGTCTTGCTTCTAGTATAACACGTGCACTAGTGTGGATAGGAAATTTACAAAAGGGTTTTGATGGATTGGGCTAGAGTTAGGTATGGACGTTTAGAATTATGCTCAAATTCAACTTTTTTGTGAAATAATAGCAAGATCACGAGTGTGTTCCCATGTTCATTTATTCAGTCATTACTTTCTTTGATACTGTGAAAACATTAAATTTCTTTTTTTTGTGATATGTTTTTCTTGGCGAATCTATGCGGATATCTTTTTTCATTTACATTTTCCGAAGAATAAACTTTTGAATCGTTAATGGGTTGCTTTGCTAGTGGTGAGCAATTGCAGAGATACGAATGAATCAGGTGAGAGTCACTTTGAACGATAAAATGGTAGATAAAATGAACGATAAATAATTGAATAGTTGTAGGTGAAAATAAAAATCGAACTTATTTATTGCAGACCAAGGACAAGTGAGGAAGTAGGGGAAGGTACTACTAAAAAGCGAAACACCATATATTAATGAGTATGGAAACCGTACGTATAACCAAATCAAAAAGATCGCTTTAACTAAGCAATGTGACTTATTCACTTGGATTGAAGCAGTAGAAGGCATTGGCATGTTTATTAAAAAATCCATAGAGAAATCGAAGAAGTGCCATTCACGGATACTCTTCTCTTCATAAGCTATCAGGCTGATAACAAGAATAGGTTATCAGCCTGATAGCAGTACCAATAGTTCTTAAAGCCAATCAATCTGATCACTGTCTTGAGGATCACAAAAGAACTCTTCGCAGTGATAAAGCGCATATGTTTTTCGATAAAGATGGTTGATCTCACCTAACGAGGTGCGGAACTTTTTTAACATGGGGCGATTGCGAAGGTTACTCGCAAACGGCGTACTGGGAAGAAACAAATAATCGAGAGGGACAAACCCCGGGATCGCATAGTGAAAGAATCCGCGGCGCATGGTTGCCATAAGGAGACAAGCAAGCTCTGCTCTGGCGATGACGCGCCTTTTTTGAACAGGAAGGATCAGGTGGAGTCCGTTTGTCATTTGCGCAAAATGCTGCCCTTGATATTTGAAAATAGATGAGATTTTATACGGATTGAGCCAGATCGTTTGCTCCTTACTTTCCAATGGACATAAGGTAAAGAATGGACTGACCCAAGGAAACTTGTAGGTACCAAAACAACCGAGCTCTCTTAAACAAATCGAGAGTACTTGGTATTCGGGAAAAGAATGAACAGTGGAGATTTCGTGTAGTGTTGATATCGCTGTCATTTGGCTGCAATAAACGTGGTGATCAGTAAAGACCAATAACCCTTTCCTTTTTGGAATGGGGACCAAGCAATTAATATCATGGACCTGTGTAGGGTCAAAGGTTAGTACATCCGCTAAATATTTCTCCCATAATGGAGACCATCGCTTATCATCAAGATACTCAAAATTATTCATAAACATCCTCCTAAAAACATTGAAAATTTCTCCTTACACCAAAACTATATTGCAAAGTCAATAGGAATTAAATAACGAATTTTTTCGTCTGAGATTAAAAAAAACGGAAAATAGAAAAATCAGCATCGGATTTATTAAAAAAATCGATGCTGATTTATTCTTTTTTAAATATATTTTTTCTAATAAATGACAACATATAAGGTAAAATAAAAAATATATTTATTTTCGTCGAAAGAAATGCTAGTATATTTTTCCTGCTGCAATTTAATCTGACTGTTACAATCATTATATTTATTGCTTAGTCTTACAAAAAACTAGAAATTTATGTGTTTTGGTCAATATAAGATTAGATAAATTGTTGTTAGTTCTAAAGGTTTATTGATTATATTATATATTACAGATTATTAATAATCAATATCATTTAAAAAAATAATTATTTTTGAGTTGTTCTGAAAATAACGTGCTTTATGATTATTGTTTTATCGGGCTTTTCACATATAAATCTAAGAAAGAACGAGAACATGAGCCGTCTGTTAAGCCGTCAAAATTATTTGGGAAGGATGATATCGTGCGAAAAGGAGAAAATATTTATTTGCGAAAAGATGGACGTTGGGAAGGTAGGTATCCTAAAGGAAGAAAAGCCGATGGAAGAATTAAATATGGCTATATTTATGGGAAAAGCTACAACGAGGTAAAGTTAAAGTTATACCCGAAAAAAATCTACTACCATTCACTCCAACAAGTACATGGGGCATCCGCGGAAACTTTTGAGGAATGGACAGTGGAATGGTTAGCGGAGGTTCAAGAAGATGTAAAGCCATCAACCTTTGCAAGTTACTATTATAAAATAACTAAATATATTTTACCGGTGATAAAGGACATTCCGTTAAATGAATTATCTGTTGATAATGGTAAGATACTTCTTCGTGAATTACAGAATAAATTAACAAAATCAACGATCCAAGTCATTTTCAGAATCGTGAATAAGTGCTTAAATCATGCGAAAACATGCGGGAAAATAATGTCTAATCCATTTTCCGAGTTAAAATTACCTAAATCTAAACATAAGAAAATTCGTGCGTTAACATTATCGGAACAAAGAAGGGTAATGGCTGTGGCAGCTAAGGAGAAGAAAGGCTACGGAATTCCTACGATGTTGGCTTTACACTCAGGGCTTCGAATTGGAGAAATCGCAGCACTGAAATGGTCAGATATTGACTTTGAGACGAATCTGATTCATGTAAATCAAACCTATCAACGGATTTCTACTTTAGAGGAAAGAAAAAAGACACAGCTTATTTTAACTGATTCCAAGACCGAGGCTTCTGAACGTATCGTACCGATCGGTCCTACTCTAAAGAAACTGTTACTAGAACAAAAAAGAAGATCATCAAATAGTTCGTTTGTCTTTTCAACGAACGGTCAACCATGTGAGCCGCGTTTGCTCACTTATCACTTTCATCGAATAAGGATGAAAGCGAATATCGCAACGATTCATTTCCATCAATTAAGACATACATTCGCTACTCGTTGTTTAGAAGCGAATAAGGATGTGTCTTCTGTTAGTGCGCTGTTGGGACATGCCTCTACTCAAATGACGCTGGATACATATGTAGATGCGATGCTGGAACAGCGACATCAAGTCATTACGGAGATGGATCAATTAGTTAGTTAAATAGGGATGTAACCATTTTCAAAAAAATGAGAGTAATTTTTTGGGTTATTCTTTTTTTTATTCCCGAGAAAGCGCTTACTTTATTGCGGATTTCCCCTCTTCCAAGAAATAAATTAATATCCATTATTTTTTCTAAACAAAAAGATTTTTTTGTTTTTCAGTTATTTTAAAAAAGAGGCTATTAACCGTCATTAATCGTCAAACACTTCTGTAAACATTGAAGTATCAGTGTTTACAGAAGTGTTTCTAGTTTTTTGTAAGACAAAGAACTTTCTAACCAATTAATGAACAATTCAAGGAATTGTGTTTTCTAAAGAAAATAACTTTTAAAGTTATAAATAGCAATTTCATAACAGAACAGTAATAGATAAAAGATTAGAAGTTTCAGAATAAAAAACAATACATATAACGGAGGACCTTATGAATATTGAACGTTACAAGCCGAAAGTGAATGCCTTTCACTATGATGCCAAAGAGGAATATGAAGAGTATGAAAATAATTTCAACATTCATATCACTCCTTTAAGGATAGCGTATCCGGCGGATCAGGACAATTCCAGCACGCTTGGAATTCGCTTAGATTTTAATATGATTTTTGAAGAGTTTGTGGTATCAGGCAGTTTGGGGCAAGTCAATCTATTCAAAGATCGCCGAATTGAATCACAAGAGGACCTCACAAAGGAAGAGCTGGATGAGCTATTGATGCCGCTCTTTCTTTTGGTGAAGCGATTGACTTATGAGGTTAGTGAGATTGCGTTAGATGAACCAGGAGTAGAAGTCCACTTCGATCAATTAAATCAAGGATCGATGATAGATAACGATAGTGAAGAAGGAGAAATGTAAGTTGGGGAAAAGAAAGTATTATCAGAAAACGCTCAGAACAATCTACCGCTCTAAGCACACACAGCCGGTATTTGTAAGAAACGGAGTGAAGGGTGCAACGACTTTGATTGGATCGGCTTCGATTCTATTAAGTGGAGCACCGCTCTCTTTTGCGGCTGAGGAAGCTACTGTGAATGAAGCGATTGAATTAACAGCAGAAGAAACGTCGTCTGGTGTTATGAAGGAAACAGACAAAGAACAATCAGAGACAGGCGATGCGGCAACATCGACGGAGACTGATTCTGAAGAAACGGAAAAGCCGAATGAACCGGAGAAACCAACGAATCCGGTGAATCCAGAAAAACCAACGGAGCCAGAAAAGCCCGTGGACCCAAATAAACCAGAAAAACCAACCGATCCAGAGAAACCGACGGAGCCGACTGAACCAGAAAAGCCGGTGAAGCCAACCGACCCCGTGACACCAGAACAACCGGCAAAACCGACGCAACCATCGAAGCCGACGCAACCGTCACAGCCAGTGACACCGACGGCTCCAGAGAAGGCGGCATCATCAGCGCCCGTTGTTCAAGCGGCACAGCCGATCGTAAGTCAAGTGGAGACACAGCCAGTCACAGAGTTGGTTCCTGAAACAACGGTAGCCAGTGATGGGTCGATTCATTTTGAAAAGGATGAATCCGTCGAGACCTTTATCAAGAAGATCGGAGAACCTGCTCGTAAGATCGGGCAAAAAGAAGACTTGTACGCCTCAGTGATGATCGCTCAGGCGATCTTAGAGTCTGCAAGTGGAACGAGTCAGTTAGCTCAGGCACCGAATTATAACTTGTTTGGAATCAAAGGCAGCTATAAAGGAAAGAGCGCGACCTTCAATACACAAGAAGACACAGGTGGCGGGAATATGACCACGATCCAAGCGTCTTTTAGAGCCTATGAGAACTATGAAGAAAGCTTCGATGACTACGCCAAGCTGATGAAGGAAGGCTTAACGGGGAATACTACCTTCTATAGCGGTGCATGGAAGAGCAACACCGAAAACTATGAGGACGCGACGAGGTTCTTAACAGGGAAATACGCGACCGATACTACCTACAATCAGAAGCTGAATGGTCTGATTGAGACCTACGACCTGACTGAATACGACAAGGAACGAACTGTCGAGGTCAATAAGCAAGGGTTCGTTGTTCCTGTGAGAGATTACATGATCTCCAGTCCATTCGGCATCCGAGGAGCAGAGTTCCATCGTGGGCTAGATATGGCAGCTGTCCAAGGCGAACCAATCTATGCCAGTAAAGCAGGAACGGTGAACATCGCGGAATACCATTATTCATGGGGGAATTACGTGGTGATCGAACATGAAGATGGCATGGCCACCTTATATGCGCATCAGTCTCAATATGTGGTAAAGGCGGGCGATCAAGTAGAACAAGGTCAGATTATCGGGTATGTGGGAAGTACGGGGAATAGTACCGGCAGCCATCTGCACTTTGAGGTTTGTCTGGATGGTTCGTTGAGTCAGGCACAGCTGATTGATCCGACGACAGTCTTATTTTAGTTAGGAGGCGCTTATGAAATTCAGTGTAAAGGATATAAAAAATCTAACCTTTCCAACGAGCGCCATGGGGTATCGAAAAAAGGATGTCGATGACTTCCTGTCCTATGTCGCTAAGGACTATCACTCCTATCAGCAGCAAATAAAGAATGTAAAAGCCGATCTGGAAGATGTCACCGCGGAAAAAGAAATTATCCAGAATACGTCGCAGCATCAACGACGCTTTGACCAAGAAAAGCTGGAAGAATTATTAAATGAAAACCGGATACTCAGAAAACAGCTGGAAGCTGCTCAAGTCCGTAACCGCGGGCCAAAGCCTGGCGAGACTTCAGAGCTATCGCTTTCGCAAAAGGTCGCTCTAAAAATAGAGAGCCAAGCACAGGATGAAGCGATGAAGATTCGCAAGCAGGCAGATGCCTATTATCAAGAGCAGATGACACAGATTCAACATGAACGGCATTTTCTAGATACGCGTGTACGGGAAAGCTTATCCGACCTGGCCAAGAATGAAGAGGTCATCTTCACCTCTGTCGATCGACTGAAGCAGGAGTATCTACTTCTGGTCAACCATTTAAGACGAAATTTCGAAAGCTTGGTAGAAGAAGAGCCAAAAAATGAACAGAAGGTTCAGTAAGGAGTGAGCGCATATGTATTTTAAACCCGTGGATATACGGGGACTGACGTTTCGAAGGGGGCTCTTTGGCTTCCGCAAGACGGATGTCAACGACTTTATCCGTCACGTGCTGGAGGATTACGATATCTTTCTGGAAATGGAGAAACAACTAGCCGATACCCAACAGGAGCTTACCCAAAAACAAGAGCAGCTCTTCCAGCAAAATGAAAAGATTGCCCAGCTGACACTCCGTCTAGGACAGCTAAGCAGCGAGCTTACCAGTCTGAGAGAACTGGAAGGCGAATATCAAGACATCGAGAAGATCAAGCAGATGGCACAGCGTACCGCCAATACTGTCCAAGAAGAAGCGGATAAATTATTAGCAAAAGCGCGGCAGGAAAACGAGCAGGCAATGAGACAAGCCGAAGCCCATAAGATGAACCAGCTGATGAATATTCAGATCGAAGTCGATGCATTAGCGAAGAAGCAGCAGCGTCTAACGACTCAGATAGCTGACAAGAAATCTGAATTGATTGATATAGAGATTCAATGTGAAGAACTGCTGGCTCAAAGACAGGGAATCGTCGAGGAGACGGAACTGTTAAAGGAAAAGTATCTGAGCTTGCGGGAGAATCTGGTACAAGCCGCAAACGGTGAACAATCTCAAAAAAATGATGCAGAGCTCATGGGCATCCGACGAACGAAGCGAATTGGATAGGAGGCGAAGCGCTTATGGATTTTGAACAATTCATATGGATCTTTGATTTCTTGGAGCGGGTAAAAATCAGACGATACGTCTTTCCTCTCATGGTCATTATGATGACGCTTAGTTATCTAAAAGTCCGCCATGATCGCAAGAAGATTACACAAGAAGAAGAGGACGCGGCGATCGAAGCGACCTATCAGAAAGATGAGAATGGTCTATATCCATGGGAAGCAGATACCGATGACCACCCTAGTCGAGTGGCTAAAGATAGCCGACCGCTTAAGAAAGATTGGGGACCGCAGCGGGGGAAATGGTGAGTGCCTACCATGAAAAAGATAGAACGAATAAGTATGAAGCAAAAGGGGAGTCTCTGTGAAGGAAACCAGCATTGAACAACTAGTCAAAAAACTCAAACAAGTGCCCATTGAAACGAAGCAAAAGCATCTGTTCCTTTCTATCTCTAATGGAAAAGAACGGGCGAAGGTCAGAAATGTCAGAGGAGAGACATTCGAGGATTGTATCCAATGGCTAACACCGGAATTAGCCAAGAGTGACGCCGCGTATATCCGTGTAGATGCGGTAACACATATCCAGGAATACAACTACGCGGAGCTGAATAAGCGGCTATCCCTTGTCGAGCGAAATAATTACTTTCGTACAGGGATCGCTTTTGATCGGAAGTTCCGTACCGCCTTTTTAGGCGAGGAAATCATGGGAAGTGCCTTAATCCGACCGTCTGAGAATCATCGTGTCGGCTTTAATAATCCCGAGCTTTCTATTAATATGCCAAATCTTGAGAAATACGTGCAGCGCAAGTACAACGCACCGCTAAGAGATAAGCTGAAGCAGAAGACCTTTTATCTATTCACCACACAGGGCTTCTACTTTGATCGCGGCGAATGGATCAAGCTGTCGACCCAGAAGAATCAAGAAGGGATTCGGGAGACAAACTTTGGTCTCTTACCGAAACAAATCGATCACGCCATCGAATCTGGCGAAGACTTTCTCTATCGCCAGATCAAGGACACAGGACAGTTCATCTATGGCTATTATCCGACGTATGATTACGAGATCACCGGCTACAACTCTGTTCGGCATTTCTCTAGTGTCTATGCCTTATTAGAAGCGCAGGAATATCTAGGGAAAACAGAGGAATTAAACCGTTCGGAAAAAGCCCTTGATTGGGGTGTGAAGCATTTATTGATGGAAAAGGACGGTGCACAATACGTCCAAGAACAAATGCGTTCAGGGATTTCCATCAAATTAGGTGCGCAGGCCTTAGCGATCCTCGCCATGGCGAAGTTCCAGACGATCACTGGAAATGACAAGTATCAGACCATCATTACCCAGCTGATCCAAGGCATCGATGATCGGTTTGTCAATGAGATTGGGGAGACGACCCATATCTTGGATGATCAGTTAGAGGTCAAGAAGAAATTCAACATCATTTATTACGATGGAGAAGCCGTCTTCAGTATCCTGCGAGGCTATGCGATTACTAAGGATGATCGTCATTTACAGTTAGCCAAGAAACTGTTTGATCGTTTCGTAGAGAAGAAATACGAACGCTACCACGATCACTGGTTAAGCTACGCAACCAATGAAATTCTGCTTTATCTTAATGACAAGAAATATTATGAGTTCGGCTTGAAGAATGCTTTCGAGAATATGAATTTCATTGAATTTCGTGATACTGCCTATCCGACGTTATTGGAGCTATTAATGGCAGCGATCAAGATGACCGATAAAGTCAAAGAAACCAGCTATTTTAAACAAGGTGAGTTCACTCAATTTGTTTCTAAAATAGATTTCTGGCGCTTGCGACAAGTCGCAATCAAGCGTGCAGAGATTGAGATTGAAAAAGGCGTGATGTTTCCTGAGATGGCCATGTTTATGAAGTACCCAGATCGGATCGTCCATGGGTTCTACACCAGACATGACAAATTCCGGATGCGGATCGATGATCAAGAGCATTTTCTGAGCGGCTTGATTAATTTTTTTGACTATTTTTACAAATAGTTCAAGCAAAGCAACAAAACGGCAATGAAAAAAATCTAAAAAAAGGAGTTATTACGAATGAGTAGAAGGAAATTGACGTATCGCCGAGAGCCGATAAAAAAATACCGAATGCATAAAGTCAAGAAGCATTGGGTCGTTAAGAGCGGTGTCGCGGGCGCGATGATCGTGGGTACTGTCGCAGCACCAGCTAGTATGTTGTACGCACAGGCAGCGGAGACAGAAGAAGTAACACCAACAGAGGGATTAGAGAGGGACGAAACAAAAGCAACGACAGAAACACAGAAACCAACACCTCGCGCTACAGAGAATGAAGATGGTACGAAGACTTGGGTGGCGAATGAGGATGAGGGAATAACGGTATCTAATATTAAACGGATAACAAATAAAGGAGACGTAGCCCCCTCTGAATATTCAGTACCGTATTTCCACCAAGGATTAAATTTTTCAATGCTAATTGATAACTCTGAGAATAAAATATCTCCGGGTGATAAGATTATTATTCCGATAACAAGCGATCGCTCTAAAAGTGCTAATTCAGATGGTAGAAGCATGTTCGATGGGATGAAGGGAACAATATCCGGTATTGGTAGCATAGAATACATTTCCGATGAAATAGGTTTTGAAGTAACAGTTTCAACACCTATAGTGGGAAATAAAAGTATTGAAACAAGTCTATATGGATATTCTGATGCTAGTGGTTATAGTATGAATTTCATTTTAAATTATACTCCTGAATCTCAAAAATTTAGTTTTGAACCAATTAACATATATTATTCAGGTAAAGTTATAGAAACAGTCAAATCAACTTATACTCCAACTAAAGATAGTGGTTCAAATTATCGTCTTTGGATTGATAGAGGAACTAGTCCTGAAAAAGTTAGAATTGCACTTGCGTATAACAATACAAATAAAACAAGTAGTTCATTAAAAGGTGAAGTACCTAAAGAGATTGATGACAATATAGTTCAAATTGGAAGGGTTAACTTGAGTTCTGAATCAGAACTTGCTAATTATACTGGTAAAGATAAAAAAGATATTACGGGATATGGATATATCTATTTGCCAGTGCCCGATGGTTCTGGAGACCAGTTTTATATGCTCACAACTTATACTGTGGTCTTTTCTTATGTCAATATTCCCAAAGATGCTACTAATGAAGAAATATATTCAATTCTAAATAGTGCAGGCCCAAATACCTATTCAGTAGTTGAAAATTCGGATGGCTCGTTTACTACAGCCAGAAATATTGGTACTGGTGAAACAGGGTATAAATTAACAGATTCTATTGAATATCAGCAAACTGGAGCTCAGTCTCCAGCAGAATACTTTGAGAAAGTTTATGGAATTAATTATGATAATGATTTCATTGAAAAAATTAACAATACTTACAGTACAATACCCACTAGTTCAATTGTTAGATTTGAGTTTGAATTTTTTGATGATTCAGTCCCCCATACTATTATAGCTACTTTAAATGACTCTATGGGAGGTGTGGGAAGTGAAAGCGCAATATCAGTTCCTAACCAAGTAACAGTTCAAGAACCAAGTTCAGTCAGAATAAACTATCTTGATGAAGAAGGAGAAACATTACAATTTCCATTAACAAAACTAGGCTTCCCAACTTCCGAATCATCTCCTGAACAGGCGGTGATTACTGCTGAGGATTTAGTAGTCGAAGGTTATGAGTTAGATTTAGAGCAGTTACCTATCGGCGCTGATCCTGTCACGGGTGCATTAAATGTTGATTTTCCAGAAGAAGGTGAAACAACGGATATCACCTATAAGTACAAGATCAAGACTTGTCAGGTCAACGTGAGGTATATGGCAGATACTGATGGTGATGGTCTCGCGGATGTGAAGATGAATGATGGGAAAGATGACAAGGAGCTAAGCGGTGACTACAACTCCGTCTACACGACTACGGCAGTTAATTACCGAAGTGAGAAGTATTATCTAATTGCTAATCCGACAAATATGAATGGTCGTTATGCAGATGCTCCGATCGAGGTTGTCTATGTGTATCGTAAAGTAGGGAATCTAGTAATTGACACCTCTCGTTATGATAACGAAACAACGCCAACGACGACCCCATTCACGATTAATAGCAATAACAGAGATTTAGCTGATGTGACGGTACCGGAAGCACCAAAAGGTTTCCATTATGTAGATGTTAAGACAAATGAGGTCTTAACAGAAGGCGCGAAGTTAAAACCAGGTGCCCAAAACTCCTTAGATCCTAGTGAGGATACCCGTTCACAGAATATGGAATGGAAATTAGTTCCAGATGAATACAAGGTGATTTATCACTATGTAGATCAAAAAGGCGACCCAGTTGCAGGAGATGTGACTGTACCTTCTTCTGAAGGAGCAACGATCGAAGACAAAATTAATGTAGTCGACGGCTACTTATATGTGGAGACTGATCCAAGTTCTGATAGTGGAACGATCAAGCCTTCTGGAACGTCCGAAGTTACGTATGTGTATCAACCAATGGGTAGTTATACTCTGAAAAGTGATGATCCTGAGTTCACTGAGGATACTGTTCTTTATCCAAATGATCCAAATGATCCAAGTAAAGCGTTAGCTGTTGATGATGCGAATCATCCTGGCATCGCCTATGTTGAGGGTTATACGCCGACAGATAAAGATGGCATTGCGCTGGAGCTGATTGATCCAGCGGATGAAACCAAAGGATACAAATCACCAGCGATTACTGATGCTAGTAAAGATACTGAAATTACGTACAAATTAAATGCTGCGGAAATTATCTACAATTACGTGGATCAAGAAGGTACCCCAGTCACCGAGTCTAAGAGGGTTTCTGCGAAAGTGAAAGATACGATTTCAGAGAAGATTGATGTCGTGACTGGCTGGTTGTATGTGGAAAAAGCTGCTAGTTCAGATTCCGATATGATCGTGGATATGGATGGAACGTCTGAAGTGACTTATGTCTACAAGAAGATGGGTAGCATCATCATTGGTAGCGAAGATTCCAAGTTCCCAGGAAGTACGATTGTCTATCCGAATGATCCAAATGATCCAAGCAAGATGTTAGATCAAACTGATCCAGATTTCCCAACAATTGCCTATGTTGAAGGCTATACGCCAACGGACAAAGATGGGGTTCCGTTGGAATGGGTTGATCCAGAGGATGAGACTAAAGGGTATAAATTACCAGATATTGATGACCCAACTGAAGATACTGAAGTTAAGTATAAATTAGATGAAGATGAGTCAGATTCGGATAGCGATAGTGACTCGGACTCAGACAGCGATAGCGACTCGGATTCGGATAGCGATAGCGACTCAGATTCAGATAGCGACAGCGACTCAGACTCAGATAGCGACAGCGACTCAGATTCGGATAGCGACAGCGACTCAGATTCGGATAGCGACAGTGACTCAGATTCAGATAGCGATAGTGACTCAGATTCGGATAGCGACAGCGATTCAGACTCAGATAGCGATAGTGACTCGGATTCGGACAGCGATAGCGACTCAGATTCAGATAGCGATAGCGACTCAGATTCGGATAGCGACAGTGATTCGGACTCGGATAGTGATAGTGACTCAGATTCGGATAGCGACAGTGATTCGGATTCAGACAGCGACAGCGATTCAGATTCGGATAGCGATAGTGATTCGGATTCAGACAGCGATAGCGATTCAGATTCAGATAGCGATAGCGATTCGGACTCAGATAGCGATAGTGATTCAGATTCAGATAGCGATAGTGACTCAGATTCAGATAGCGATAGTGACTCAGATTCGGATAGCGACAGCGATTCAGACTCAGATAGCGATAGTGACTCGGATTCGGACAGCGATAGCGACTCAGATTCAGATAGCGATAGCGACTCAGATTCGGATAGCGACAGTGATTCGGACTCGGATAGTGATAGTGACTCAGATTCGGATAGCGACAGTGATTCGGATTCAGACAGCGACAGCGATTCAGACTCAGATAGCGACAGTGACTCAGATTCGGATAGCGATAGCGACTCGGACTCAGACAGCGATAGTGATTCGGATTCAGATAGCGACAGCGATTCAGACTCAGATAGCGACAGCGACTCGGATTCGGACAGCGATAGCGACTCAGATTCAGACAGCGACAGTGATTCAGACTCGGATAGCGATAGCGACTCAGATTCAGACAGCGATAGTGACTCAGATTCGGATAGCGACAGCGACTCAGACTCAGATAGCGATAGTGACTCAGATTCGGATAGCGACAGCGACTCGGATTCAGACAGCGACAGCGATTCGGACTCAGACAGCGATAGCGATTCGGATTCAGATAGCGACAGCGATTCAGACTCAGATAGCGATAGTGACTCGGATTCGGATAGCGATAGCGACTCAGATTCAGATTCAGATAGCGACAGCGACTCAGACTCAGATAGCGATAGCGACTCGGACTCAGATAGCGACAGCGATTCAGACTCAGATAGCGATAGCGACTCAGATTCGGATAGCGACAGCGATTCAGACTCAGACAGCGACAGCGATTCAGACTCAGATAGCGATAGTGACTCAGATTCGGATAGCGATAGTGATTCAGACTCAGATAGCGACAGCGATTCGGACTCAGACAGCGATAGCGACTCAGATTCGGACAGCGATAGCGACTCAGACTCAGATAGCGATAGTGACTCGGATTCGGATAGCGATAGCGACTCAGATTCAGATAGCGACAGCGACTCAGACTCAGATAGCGATAGCGACTCAGATTCGGATAGCGACAGTGATTCGGACTCGGATAGTGATAGTGACTCAGATTCGGATAGCGACAGTGATTCGGATTCAGACAGCGACAGCGATTCAGACTCAGATAGCGACAGTGACTCAGATTCGGATAGCGATAGCGACTCGGACTCAGACAGCGATAGTGATTCGGATTCAGACAGCGACAGCGATTCAGACTCAGATAGCGACAGCGACTCGGATTCGGACAGCGATAGCGACTCAGATTCAGACAGCGACAGTGATTCAGACTCGGATAGCGATAGCGACTCGGATTCGGACAGCGATAGCGACTCAGATTCAGACAGCGACAGCGACTCAGACTCAGATAGCGATAGTGACTCAGATTCGGATAGCGACAGCGACTCAGATTCAGACAGCGACAGCGATTCGGACTCAGACAGCGATAGCGATTCGGATTCAGATAGCGACAGCGATTCAGACTCAGATAGCGATAGTGACTCGGATTCGGATAGCGATAGCGACTCAGATTCAGATAGCGATAGCGACTCAGATTCGGATAGCGACAGTGATTCGGACTCGGATAGCGATAGTGACTCAGATTCGGATAGCGATAGTGATTCAGACTCAGATAGCGACAGCGACTCAGATTCAGACAGCGACAGCGATTCGGACTCAGACAGCGATAGCGACTCAGATTCGGATAGCGACAGCGACTCGGATTCAGACAGCGATTCGGATTCAGACAGCGATAGCGACTCAGACTCAGATAGCGATAGTGACTCAGATTCGGATAGCGACAGTGATTCGGATTCAGACAGCGACTCAGATTCGGATTCAGACAGCGACTCAGATTCAGATAGCGATAGTGACTCAGATTCGGATAGCGACAGTGATTCGGATTCAGACAGCGACTCAGACTCAGACAGCGATAGCGACTCAGATTCGGACAGCGACAGCGACTCGGATTCAGACAGCGACAGCGATTCAGACTCAGATAGCGATAGCGACTCGGATTCAGATAGCGACAGCGACTCAGATTCGGATAGCGACAGTGATTCGGACTCAGACAGCGACTCAGATTCAGACAGCGACTCAGACTCAGACAGCGATAGCGACTCAGATTCGGACAGCGACAGCGACTCAGATTCAGATAGCGATAGTGATTCAGACTCAGATAGCGATAGTGACTCAGATTCGGATAGCGACAGTGATTCGGATTCAGACAGCGACTCAGACTCAGACAGCGATAGCGACTCAGATTCGGACAGCGACAGCGATTCAGACTCAGATAGCGATAGCGACTCAGATTCAGATAGCGACAGCGACTCAGATTCGGATAGCGACAGTGATTCGGACTCAGACAGCGATAGCGATAGCGACTCAGATTCGGATAGCGACAGCGATTCGGACTCAGACAGCGATAGCGACTCAGATTCGGACAGCGACAGCGACTCAGATTCAGATAGCGATAGTGATTCAGACTCAGATAGCGATAGCGACTCAGATTCGGACAGCGACAGCGATTCGGACTCAGACAGCGATAGCGACTCAGATTCGGACAGCGACAGCGACTCAGATTCAGATAGCGATAGTGATTCAGACTCAGATAGCGATAGTGACTCAGATTCGGATAGCGACAGTGATTCGGATTCAGACAGCGACTCAGACTCAGACAGCGATAGCGACTCAGATTCAGATAGCGACAGCGATTCAGACTCAGATAGCGATAGTGACTCAGACTCAGACAGCGATAGCGATTCGGACTCAGACAGCGATAGCGACTCGGATTCAGACAGCGATTCAGACTCAGATAGCGATAGTGATTCGGATTCAGACAGCGACAGCGATTCAGACTCAGATAGCGATAGTGACTCAGATTCGGATAGCGACAGCGACTCAGACTCAGACAGCGATAGCGACTCAGATTCGGACAGCGACAGCGACTCAGATTCAGATAGCGATAGTGATTCAGACTCAGATAGCGATAGTGACTCAGATTCGGATAGCGACAGTGATTCGGATTCAGACAGCGATAGTGATTCAGACTCAGACAGCGACAGCGACTCGGATTCAGATAGCGATAGTGATTCAGACTCAGATAGCGACAGCGACTCGGATTCAGACAGCGACAGCGACTCGGATTCAGATAGCGATAGTGATTCAGACTCAGATAGCGACAGCGACTCGGATTCAGACAGCGACAGCGATTCAGACTCAGATAGCGATAGTGACTCAGATTCGGATAGCGACAGTGATTCGGATTCAGACAGCGATAGCGATTCAGACTCAGATAGCGACAGCGACTCAGATTCGGATAGCGACAGCGACTCAGATAGCGATTCAGATGCTGATCTAAACTATGATAAATGGGTAGTTGAGGCGCCAATCTTAGATCCGATTGAAGCTGGTGATTCAATTATTTCAGGAAGACTTCCAGAACAAGATGTGGATTATGATCGGACGTATACAGTGGATCTTTACGTGAATGGTCAACTTATTGCCAGTGGTGTTCCGGTTGGTCCAAATGGAGAGTTCCAATACGATCTGAATGATCTTGCAAGAGAATATGCAAGGTTGACAGGGAAGCAGCTTGAAGAAGGCGATGAAGTCACAGCAAAAGCTATTGGGCATCAAGAAGGTAGAGAGAGTAAAGAGAGTCAATCAACAAGCATAGTGGTTCAAGGAGAGAGCGATTCGGATTCAGATAGTGACTCGGATTCAGATAGTGACTCGGATTCAGATAGTGACTCGGATTCAGATAGTGACTCGGATTCAGATAGTGACTCGGATTCAGATAGTGACTCGGATTCAGATAGTGACTCGGATTCAGATAGTGACTCGGATTCAGATAGTGACTCGGATTCAGATAGTGACTCGGATTCAGATAGTGACTCGGATTCAGATAGTGACTCGGATTCAGATAGTGACTCGGATTCAGATAGTGACTCGGATTCAGATAGTGACTCGGATTCAGATAGTGACTCGGATTCAGATAGTGACTCGGATTCAGATAGTGACTCGGATTCAGATAGTGACTCGGATTCAGATAGTGACTCGGATTCAGATAGTGACTCGGATTCAGATAGTGACTCGGATTCAGATAGTGACTCGGATTCAGATAGTGACTCGGATTCAGATAGTGACTCGGATTCAGATAGTGACTCGGATTCAGATAGTGACTCGGATTCAGATAGTGACTCGGATTCAGATAGTGACTCGGATTCAGATAGTGACTCGGATTCAGATAGTGACTCGGATTCAGATAGTGACTCGGATTCAGATAGTGACTCGGATTCAGATAGTGACTCGGATTCGGACAGCGACTCAGACTCAGACAGTGATTCGGATTCGGACAGTGATTCGGATTCAGATAGTGACTCAGACTCGGATAGCGACTCGGACTCAGATAGTGACTCGGATTCAGATAGTGACTCGGATTCAGATAGTGACTCGGATTCGGACAGCGACTCAGATTTGGACAGTGATTCGGATTCAGATAGTGACTCAGACTCGGATAGCGACTCGGATTCAGATAGTGACTCAGATGGTAATACTAAGAAGAAACTTCCAAGTACCAACACCAATGATGATCAGTTGTTGTACTCAGTTGCTGGATTAGGACTAGTCTCAATGGGATTGGCTTTCTATGGAGGCAAGAAGAAGCGTAGAGAAGATCAAGAGGACAACACGATTTAGTTTTACAGAATATGAAAGGTTACGTTCGCGTCATAGAGCGTAGCCTTTTTAAAAAGGATGGCTGCTATGAAAAGAAATAGGTACAAAATAGTCACAAGTCCACCTAAAAGTGTCTATAAAAGATATAGACTACACAAAGTAAAGAAGAATTGGGTGGTAAAGAGTAGTGTTATTGGGGCAATGATCTTGGGACCATCATTAGGGTCATCTGCTAACGCTCAAACAGTCGGTAAGTCTGAAGTTATTGATGTATTACCGAATGACTCGGACAGGTCTGGTCTGGCGCGATCGCCATTGACTGAGAAGGTAGATGCGGAAATCGTACAGCCCGCGCTTAAACTAGCAGCGGCTGTTCAGAATGAACCAGAAATCGCGACATTGATCCAAGCACTGTTAGATACTCAGGCAAGTAATCCCACAGACACTGGCGGTACTGTTACGGCGGCAGCAAATGCGCTAAAAGCGGAGCTGCCTGCTGCTGAGAGCGCTAGAAAAGCTGCTAGTACTACCGCTAATAAAACCTACAATCAATTTAAAGGATATCCAGACTATGTTCCTGGTGAGTGGACCTATCACGAAGCGTTAGATCAACCATTGTTGGATCTATACAATGCCAGAATGGGTGCGGCTGCCACGCCTCCGACAGTCACGACTCAGGAATTAAAAGACGCGACAGCTACTCTTGTGTCAATCGGCAGTCAAGTTGAAGATGAGATTCTAACTATTGGTGCGGCTGGCCCACTCTCTGATCAAAAGGGAGAAGTAGGTCAAACGACAGTGACCTATCGTTACATGTCTGATGATGGGAAAACGCTTTTACCATCGGCAACAATAGATGACGCGACGATCGGAGAACAAATTCCTGATCATAAAGCAACGATTGAAGGCTATACCTTTAAGGAGATCGGTGCTGGTTCAGATAATGATATGATCGTGAATCCTGATGGTGATTCGATGGTTACCTATATCTACACCGCGAATGATGCCAAAGTGACCTACCGTTATGTTGATGAGGACGGTGAAGAGATCGCTTCTGACTATGAACTGTCAACGAAAGTAGATGCTACGATCGATGAGCGCATTGAAGAGATTGATGGGTACACTTATTTAGGAAAGGGTGCAGATTCGGACTCAGATATGATCGTGGATCGTAGTGGTGCTTCGGTAGTCACATATGTTTACAGTGTGAATCGGGCAAATGTGACACATAAGTATGTGAATGAAAATGGCGATCCTATAGCCGAGGAGCAGATAGAACAAGCAAAAATAGGTTCGGATATTGTAGAAAAACGTGAAGAGATTGAAGGATACACCTTTAAAGCTGTGGACACCGATGCTTCGGATGCAGATATGAAGGTAGATTCTGATGGTAGTTCAGTCGTTACCTACATTTACACGGCAAATGATGCCACAGTCACGTATCGTTATGTGGATGAAAATGGCAAGGAAATTGCTGATGAACGAGTGGTTTCAACGAAAGTAGATGCGGTGATCGAAGAACAAAAGGATGCGATTACTGGCTACACCTATCAGAAGAAATCAGAAGATTCAGATGCAGACATGATCGTGGATCGTAGTGGTGCTTCGGTGGTGACCTATGTCTACAGTGCGAATCAGGTGAATGTGACTTACAGGTATGTGAGTGAAGATGGCAAGATAATTGAAGAGGCAATAGTTAAGCAAGCAGCTGTAGGTTCAGATATTGTACGAAATTCTATTGAGATCGAAGGGTACACATATAAGGAAGTTGATGCTGAAAATTCAGATGCGGATATGAAGGTTAATGCAGACGGTTCTTCTGTGGTGACTTATATTTATTCGGCTAATTATGCAAAATTAGTCTTTCATTATGTAGATCATGAGGGAGAAACGATTTTTCCTAGTGACACGTGGAACTCACGAGTCGATCGTGAAATTACCAATGAATACATCAGGAATGCCATGGCGTTTCCAGAAGGATACTATTTTATCGGTCTGGATATAGAAAAATCTGATAGTGATATGATTGTCGATCGTGATGGTTATTCTGAGATCACGCTAGTCTTCAAGCCACTAGGGAGCTTTATTTTAACAAGTGATGATCCATATTTTACGGGTACAGATGAAATTCAATATGTTGTAAATGGTGATCAAATAAGTCCAGATCAACATGTTATCCCATATGTGGCTGGGTATCATGCTGTGGACAAGAATGGAAATGAGCTGGAGTTTGTCGATCCAGATGATCCGACGAAAGGATATAAAGCGCCGGTAATTGCTGATCCTACTGAGGATACAGTTGTGAAATATGTCGTGAATGATGACAGTGATTCGGATTCAGACAGTGACTCAGATTCGGACAGCGACTCAGACTCAGATAGTGATTCGGACTCAGATAGTGATTCGGACTCAGATAGTGATTCGGACTCAGATAGTGATTCGGACTCGGATAGTGATTCGGACTCAGATAGTGATTCGGACTCAGATAGTGATTCGGACTCAGATAGTGATTCGGACTCAGATAGTGATTCGGACTCAGATAGTGATTCGGACTCAGATAGTGATTCGGACTCAGATAGTGATTCGGACTCAGATAGTGATTCGGACTCAGACAGCGATTCAGACTCGGATAGCGACTCAGATTCAGACAGTGACTCAGATTCGGACAGCGATTCAGATTCAGACAGTGACTCAGATTCGGACAGCGATTCAGACTCAGATAGCGACTCAGATTCGGATAGCGACTCGGATTCCGATAGTGATTCAGACTCAGATAGCGACTCAGATTCGGACAGCGATTCAGACTCAGATAGCGATTCGGACTCAGATAGTGATTCAGACTCAGATAGCGATTCGGACTCAGACAGCGATTCAGACTCGGATAGCGACTCAGATTCAGACAGTGATTCGGACTCGGATAGTGACTCAGATTCGGACAGTGATTCGGATTCAGATAGTGACTCCGATTCGGATAGCGACTCAGACTCAGATAGTGACTCAGATTCAGACAGCGATTCAGACTCAGATAGTGACTCAGATTCGGACAGTGATTCGGACTCGGATAGCGACTCAGATTCGGACAGTGACTCGGATTCAGACAGTGATTCGGACTCAGACAGCGATTCGGATTCAGATAGTGACTCAGATTCGGACAGTGATTCGGACTCAGACAGCGATTCGGATTCGGACAGTGATTCAGACTCGGATAGTGACTCGGATTCGGACAGCGACTCAGACTCGGATAGTGACTCAGATTCAGACAGTGATTCGGACTCAGACAGCGATTCAGACTCGGATAGCGACTCAGATTCGGATAGTGACTCAGACTCGGATAGCGACTCGGACTCAGATAGTGACTCGGATTCGGACAGTGACTCGGATTCGGACAGTGATTCAGACTCGGATAGTGACTCGGATTCGGACAGCGACTCAGACTCGGATAGTGACTCAGATTCGGACAGTGATTCGGACTCAGATAGCGACTCCGATTCAGACAGCGATTCAGACTCGGATAGTGACTCAGATTCAGACAGTGATTCGGACTCAGACAGCGATTCAGACTCGGATAGCGACTCCGATTCGGATAGTGACTCAGACTCGGATAGCGACTCGGACTCGGATAGTGATTCAGATTCGGACAGTGACTCAGACTCGGATAGTGACTCGGATTCAGACAGTGATTCGGACTCAGACAGCGATTCGGATTCAGACAGCGACTCAGACTCGGATAGTGACTCAGATTCCGACAGTGATTCAGATTCGGATAGCGATTCGGACTCAGACAGTGACTCGGATTCAGACAGCGATTCGGACTCAGACAGTGATTCGGATTCGGATAGTGACTCGGATTCGGACAGTGATTCGGACTCAGACAGCGACTCCGATTCGGATAGCGATTCAGACTCAGATAGCGATTCGGATTCAGATAGTGATTCAGATTCGGACAGTGACTCAGACTCGGATAGTGACTCAGATTCAGACAGTGATTCGGACTCAGACAGCGATTCAGACTCGGATAGTGACTCAGACTCGGATAGCGACTCGGACTCGGATAGTGATTCAGATTCGGACAGCGATTCAGACTCGGATAGTGACTCCGATTCGGATAGCGACTCGGACTCAGATAGTGACTCGGATTCGGACAGTGACTCGGATTCGGATAGTGACTCCGATTCGGATAGCGACTCGGATTCGGACAGTGACTCAGACTCGGATAGTGACTCAGATTCAGACAGTGATTCGGATTCAGACAGCGACTCAGACTCGGACAGCGACTCAGATTCAGACAGCGATTCGGACTCCGACAGCGATTCGGATTCGGACAGTGACTCAGACTCGGACAGTGATTCGGATTCCGATAGTGATTCAGACTCAGATAGCGACTCAGATTCGGACAGCGATTCGGACTCAGACAGTGATTCAGATAGCGACTCGGATTCGGATAGCGATTCGGACTCCGACAGCGATTCGGATTCGGACAGTGACTCGGATTCGGACAGCGACTCAGACTCGGATAGTGACTCAGATTCGGACAGTGATTCGGACTCAGATAGCGACTCAGATTCAGACAGCGATTCGGACTCAGATAGCGACTCAGATTCAGACAGTGATTCAGACTCGGATAGTGACTCAGATTCGGACAGTGATTCAGACTCGGATAGTGACTCAGATTCGGATAGCGACTCGGACTCAGATAGTGATTCAGACTCGGATAGTGACTCGGATTCCGACAGTGATTCGGACGCAGACAGCGATTCGGATTCAGATAGTGATTCCGATTCGGATAGCGACTCGGACTCAGATAGTGATTCAGACTCGGATAGTGACTCGGATTCCGACAGTGATTCGGATTCCGATAGTGACTCAGATTCGGACAGTGATTCGGACTCAGACAGCGATTCGGATTCGGACAGTGACTCGGATTCGGACAGCGACTCAGACTCGGATAGTGACTCCGATTCAGACAGTGATTCGGACTCAGATAGCGACTCAGATTCAGACAGCGATTCGGACTCAGATAGCGACTCCGATTCAGACAGTGATTCGGACTCAGACAGCGATTCGGATTCAGATAGTGACTCAGATTCGGACAGCGACTCAGACTCGGATAGTGACTCCGATTCAGACAGTGATTCGGACTCAGACAGCGATTCAGACTCGGATAGCGACTCCGATTCGGATAGTGACTCAGACTCGGATAGCGACTCGGACTCGGATAGTGATTCAGATTCGGACAGCGACTCAGACTCGGATAGTGACTCCGATTCGGATAGCGACTCGGACTCGGATAGTGATTCAGATTCGGATAGTGACTCGGATTCAGACAGTGATTCGGACTCAGACAGCGATTCGGATTCAGACAGCGATTCGGACTCAGACAGTGATTCGGATTCAGATAGCGACTCAGACTCGGATAGTGACTCCGATTCGGACAGCGACTCGGATTCGGATAGTGATTCGGACTCGGATTCGGACAGTGATTCGGACTCGGACAGTGATTCAGACTCAGACAGCGATTCGGACTCGGATAGCGATTCAGACTCAGACAGTGACTCGGATTCAGACAGCGATTCGGACTCAGACAGTGATTCGGATTCAGATAGCGACTCAGACTCGGACAGTGATTCAGACTCAGACAGCGATTCGGACTCGGATAGCGACTCAGACTCGGATAGTGACTCAGATTCCGACAGTGATTCAGACTCGGACAGTGACTCGGATTCGGACAGTGATTCGGACTCGGATAGCGATTCGGACTCGGATAGCGACTCAGATTCCGACAGTGACTCAGATTCGGACAGTGATTCGGACTCGGATAGCGATTCGGACTCGGATAGTGACTCAGATTCGGACAGTGACTCGGATTCGGACAGTGATTCGGACTCGGATAGCGATTCGGACTCGGATAGCGACTCAGATTCCGACAGTGACTCAGACAGCGATTCGGACTCAGATAGCGATTCAGATTCAGACAGCGACAGCGATTCGGACTCAGATAGCGATTCGGACTCAGACAGTGATTCGGATTCGGATAGCGACTCAGATTCGGACAGTGACTCGGACTCCGATAGCGATTCGGATTCGGACAGCGATTCGGACTCAGATAGTGACTCAGATTCGGATAGCGACTCGGATTCGGATAGTGACTCAGACTCGGATAGCGACTCAGATTCGGACAGTGACTCAGACTCGGACAGTGACTCGGATTCAGATAGCGATTCAGACTCGGACAGTGATTCGGACTCAGATAGTGACTCGGATTCAGATAGCGATGCAGATGCTGATTCTGATTATGAAGACTGGATTATTGTGCCGCCAGTACTGAATCCACATTCTCCAGGCGATTCAATCATTTCAGGAAGTATTCCGAATCAAAATATGGATTATGACAGAACTTATACGTTGAATCTGTATATCAATGGGTATCTAGTAGCTAGTGGCATACCAGTTACACCAGGTGGCGATTTCGAATATGACTTAAACGAAGTTGCGCGCGAGTATGCACGACTAACAGGTCGTACACTTGATGAGGGTGATGTGGTTACTGCAAAATTAATTGGTCACCAAGATGGAAAAGCAGATAAGGATGGTCAAGCGGTAAGTGAGATCGTCAAGGATACAGAAAGTGACTCAGATTCGGATAGCGATTCGGACTCAGATAGTGATTCAGACTCGGATAGCGACTCGGACTCAGATAGCGACTCGGACTCAGATAGCGATTCAGACTCAGATAGCGATTCAGACTCAGACAGTGACTCGGACTCAGATAGCGATTCGGACTCAGACAGTGACTCAGACAGTGACTCGGACTCAGACAGTGACTCAGACTCAGATAGCGACTCAGATTCTGATGGCAACACTGTGAAGAAAGTAGCGTCAACTTCCAAGGTTATGCCTAAGACTGGATCAACGAAGTCTTCTAGTAAGGGTTCGTTGCCGAAAACAGGGATGGATAATGAAGCGCAGATCTATCGTACTTCTGGTTGGGGCTTGTTGACACTTGGTCTAGCGGGAGTATTGAAACGCCTAAAAAATAAGAAACAAAACGAAGAAGTAGAGAACGAATAAGCATTAGCTAGTGATAAATGACAGAAGGCGAATCATCGAGAATGATTCCCGTGATTCGCCTTTTGTTTTATAAGGAGATAGTTATGAAACGAAAAATGGTCGTCCTAGTTTTTATTCTAGCGGGACTCGTCTTTCTCTTTAATAAGCCAATCAAGAATCATTTCGTGAAAAAAACAGGTGATCTGTACCAGATTTCGAAGATAGATAAGAAAGAAATTATCGCCAATCAGAAGAAGGAAGCGACCTTTGACTTTGATGGTGTAAAGCCTTTGGATACGAAGGCCATCGCCAAGTCGCAAGTCAGTGGACAAAGTAAAAAACTACCTGTCATCGCTAGTGTAGCGGTACCTAGAGTAGGGATCTGTCTTCCGATTTTTAAAGGACTGCAAAATGATGGCTTGTATTATGGAGCGGGGACGCTCTCACCAGATCAAGAAATGGGGGAAGGAAATTACGGGATTGCGAGTCATCGCTCGGATCAGGCGGATTTACTTTTCACACCATTGGATGACGTAGTAGTAGGAGATAAGATTTATCTCACGGATTTGACCAAAGTGTATACATATGTGGCAGTTTGGAAAGAACATGTAGATCCGAGTTCGGTAGAGGTGTTGGATGTTGTTCCTGGGAAAAGATTAGTCACCCTGCTGACCTGCGGGGATGTCTACGCTACGACACGATTGGTCGTTCAGGGAGAGCTAGAGAGTGTGACATCGATCGAGATCATCTCGGAGGCTGCCGCAAAAGCATTCGGTTTGCCAATGAAGACATATTGAATGCGTAATTAGCAATACCTATTTATATAGAAGAAAAAAATTTAAAAGGATATTCATTATCGGAAAGGGTTAGGTACATGGCGAAAAAAACAAGTTGGCTTTTTGCAAAAAGCAGTCCAGAAAAAGTAGAGGATTTCAAAAATAATCGGAGCGATAAGAGCTGGCAGGTACTCGAACCTGAAGGGAATAAGGAGCAACCAGCATCAGAGGAATCTGCTAAGCAGGAAGAATACAAGCTGGAGATTGAGAAATTAAGTCAGAGCCTAGAAGAATTAAAACAGATCAGTAAAGGGCAAGCAGATGAACTCTATCAAGAAAAATGGAATAAAGAACAGTTGAATAGCCGCATTGCTGAAAGCCGGGAGAGAATCTCCGAACAAACTCGTGAGTTAGAAGTGATGGAGCAAAAGCTTAAGCGAAGTGCCGCAAAAACATCTGAGCTCACTGAACAGCTGGAGCTACATGAGGAGGAGAAGGAACGCTTACTGACGAATTATCGACAGCTGGATGAACAAATGAAAACAACGCTGGAAAATGAGCGTGCACAATATCAAACACGGCTACAAGCAATCGAACAGTTGTTGGAGGAAAAAGAAGCCACAATCCAAGAACTAGTAAAAGCTAACGAGGAAAGTAAGAAAGAAACATCTGAGCAGATCCAACAGCTCACAGAAAAGATCGCTGTGCAGCAAAGCATTATTGAAGAGTACGAAAAGCAAAAGCAGCAATTACTGAATAACCAAAGCCAATTCGTTGAGATCGAACAAGAAAATCAACGGTTGACTGCACAGCATGAAGAGGATCAGCAAAAATTCCAAGTCTATGAAACGAAGATCCAACAGTTAGAAGAACAGTTGACTAAACAAAGCATAGAAATTCAACAAAATCATCAGGTAGAAGTAGAGGAACAATTAGCTCGTTTCGAAGAAGAACGAGAAAGACTATTGAACCAAGTAGAAGAGAGTGTGAATGCGATGGAAGAACTGAAACAACAAACAACAGATGCTGAATTGGAAAAGAAACAGTTGGAAGAACAGCTGTTAGCACAATTCAAATCGGAAAAAGAAGTCTTAAACAATTCCTTATTCGAAGCGCATGAAGTGATCAATAAGCTGGAGAAGCAATTGGAAGAACAGGGCAGTACCGAACAAGCTTCTTCTGATCAGACAGAAAGAATCCATATGTTAGAAGAGAAGCTTACGGGATTAGCAGAAGAGCATCAGCAAACACAGCAACAAAAAGAGGAGTTCTATCAACACGTTCAAATGCTCCAAATGACATTAGCAGAAAAAGCCCAACACATTCAAAAGCTGGAGCAAACGATCGAAGAGTTGAGTGCTACTCAAGGAAATGATGAATCATTAGACGAAGCAAAAAATCAAATTCAAGACCTGATTACAAAAAACGCGGATCTTAAGGCCCAGCTTATTCAAGCGCAGCAAGAAATTGGTGAGGTCTTATTATCAGCGAAGAAGCAAGCGACGTATACGATCGAGGATGCGCAAGAAGTTGCCCAATTACGCATTGACGCTGCCGAATTAGAAGTGAAGAAAATGAGTACTCGTACGAAGGATCTCCTAACAGAGGTCAAAGAAGCGAAGCAAAATGTTTTAGCCATCTATTCTGAAATCGAAAGTAAAGTAGAAGAATTGGCTGAAGGAACAGTCATAGTAGAAGAGTGCGATTAAGTCAATAGAATGTGGGGGAACAACAAATGAACATCTTATTGTTAACAAATAATATCCTTTTTGAAAAAGATTTTATCGCGCAAATGAACGCTCTAGGGCACGAGGTCTTGTGCAGTAAAAAATTATTAAGAGATATCCAAACGAAAATAGACAAGCGAGAAATTTTAAAATATTTTGACAGCCTGATTTTCAGCGAAACAATCTGTGACGCGGAGGTTCGAAATGTCATTCCAGTTAATATCTACAATATTCCGTTGATTCTTCGAAAAAATGAAAAAGAGCTTACTGATATGGAGAAGGAAGAATGGAAAAAGTATGGCATCTCTGGCTTTTTCTCTAATACATCCTCCATGGATGATTTCCGTGAAATTTTAACCAACAGAGATCAAAAAAATGAATTGATGGAAAAATCATTTTTGAAGAAGAAAAACGCGCTGATTGAAGACTTAAATATCAGCCTATCTGCACAAGAGAAGCAGCTGTTTACGATTCTAAAAAATCTCAATGGCGACTTCATCACGAGAGAAGACCTTTGCTTGGAACTATGGGGCTGCACACCGCCAACGAACTCCATGGCTAGTCGTCTCTCAGGCATTGTAAAAAATCTACGAATCAAGATTGAAAACGCTGGTTTTAACAAGAACTGCCTCGTTACTTCCTGGGGCAAAGGCTATCGCCTAAAGGAGCTCACACTAAACGAAGTGACGATCACTGTACCAGTGAAAGACGCTGTAGAGAATTGAGCCAACTCACGGGATCGCTCTAGCAAAGGAACAGGATTGGTCTGAGTGATCCCGTGACACACATATGAACCTACCCATCGGAACAGTTTAGGTAGGTTTTTTGTTTTCTTTTTGGAGTGTAAATAGTGTTATTTTACGATGGAAGAAAGAGATTAATATTTGAAAAGTACTATTGAAAGTGTGGCTATACGATGAAAGCAATTGTGATGGATATAGATAATACCTTCTGTGAGAAAAGGGGATCAAAGGAGTATCAGGATTTGAATCCTTATCCAGAAGTCGTTGAACAGATGAAGAAGTACCAAGAAAAAGGTTATAAGATTATTTTACAGACTGCTAGGCAAATGAATACACATCAAGGAAATCTAGGACTAATTAATAAAATCACCGTTCCTGTATTGATCGAATGGTTGGCGAAGTGGGAGATTCCTTATGATGAATTGCACGTTGGGAAACCTTGGTGTGGTCATACAGGATTTTATGTTGATGACCGAGCAATCCGCCCGAGTGAATTTTTATCATTAACCGAAGAAGAAATCTTACAACGAATTGAGGATGAAATATGGAAGCAGTAATGATTTTAAATTCAAAAAAGATTCCATTCGAAATGCAAAAACGTTTCGGAGAGATATATCCGACAATGCTACCTTTCAAAGATGAGAGTATTGGAGAGTACTTAGTAAAGGCGTACTCGAATAAAGATTACATTTTTATTGTATCGAACAAAGAGCAAGCGCCAAATAAGAAGATTAAATCACTAAAAAAAAGCGAACAGAAATATGAATTATTTTTAGACGAACAGGAAAGTTCTTCTTTATTAAAAGTGGCGCAACATGCATTAAAGCAGATGATTCGATTGATTGGTGAAGATTTTGCATTAACGATCAATTTCGGTGATACCATTATTCAGGAAAAAGAACGGATATGTACAAAAGATTATCTATTAACAGGACAAAAAGAACATTTATCGCCTTGGACAAGTGTCTTACGTGAACAGGAACAACTGGTCTTTAGTAATAAACACGCTTCTGCTGATCAAAAGGAAGGGGAAGTCGTGGCTGGTGTTTTCGGTTTCCGTAGTGCAAAGAACTTCTTGAATGCTTGTGAGGCGATTAAAGATAACGAAACAACGGATGATAGCTTGTCATTTTACCATGCGATTTCATATTACGATCACCACTCTGAACAAGTGGAACTGATCTTTACAGAGGCGTGGTTGGATTTAGGCCATGAAAGTGAATACCTTGAAACAAAAAAGATCGTTCAGGCGCGTTTCTTTAACGCAATTACGATTGATGATCAACGAGGCATTCTGACTAAGAGTAGTGAAGAGCGCCAGAAGCTGATCAATGAAATTCAATGGTACCTGAAGATGCCGTCTTCACTTCAATATTTAACACCACGCATTTATGATTACTCATTAGAACCAACAAAACCAGAAGTAAAGATGGAATATTATCCATACGAAACACTGCATACGCTCTATATTTATGGGAATTTAGAGCTTAGTGATTGGGAAAAGATCATTGAAAAAATGTTGTTCGTCCGCAAAGAAATGTCGGAATGTTCTGAGGCCCAATCTCTGATTTTAGAAGAAAGGGACCTGTTGGATATCTATTTCCAAAAAACATTCGACCGTTTGAAGCTACTCTTACAAGATCCGGCGTTTCAGCCCTTTTATGAACACTCGCCAGAAATTAATGGAATCCAGTATCTTCCATTGAAAGACATTATCGGGAATTTGGAGAGAGTTTTGAAACATTATGGTTTGTTGCAGACGAAAGCTGCTCATGTAATTCACGGAGACTTTTGTTTAAGTAATATTTTATTGGATCGTGAAAGTAATCTGATTAAGCTGATTGATCCAAGAGGACAATTTGGTTCTTTCGATATTTATGGGGATGAGTTCTATGATATCGCGAAGATACTGCATAGCTTTGAAGGGTCTTATGATCACATTATCACAGATCATTTTGAATTAAATGAAGCAACAGACACAAGCTACACCTATCATTTTGAAAAGTCGGAACTTCAAGAAAATATTACTAAGTTGGTAAATCAAAAAGTTGGAGAAAACTATGAGATTCAGCAAATTCGTTTGATCGAAGGGCTGCTGTTCTTATCCATGATCCCACTTCATAAGGATTATCCAAAGCGTCAGAAAGTGATGTTCGGACAAGCGATGAAGCTGTTGAAGCCGTATTTTGAAGAGACAGTCAAAGTGGAGAGGAATGACGTAAATGCCGTTAGTAACTTACACAGATAAACTAGGGGATTTTTTGGAAGAAAATCATATCTATTTTGCGTATGGAAAACGAAGAAGAATTAGAGAAGGTGAACAGTTTCTTTATTCGCTTAATCTGAAAATTGAACCCTATTGTGTTTTTGGAGCCGGCAATACCATTAATTCGATGGGTCTATGTTCCTATAGTCGTAGTCGATTGACTGAACACACAATAGTTGGAAGATAGTCGTCAATTGCACCCAATTTCAGAGTGATGGGATTTCAACATCCGATTGATCGTTTCACTACCTCACCGATTGCTTATACCTCAGTTCCTTCTCATGTCAATGTGCCTTTGGCTTCAAAAGAGGAGGAAGGAGATTTTCAAGCGGTTCCTTACAAGCAAAAACCAGCAGGGGTCACGATTGGAAATGATGTATGGATAGGCGAAAATGTCACTTTTAAACCGGGAGTAATGGTTGGAGATGGTGCTGTAGTCGCTACTGGAGCGATTGTTACGAAAGATATTCCTCCTTATGCAGTCGTAGGTGGAGTTCCAGCAAAAATTATTTATTATAGATTTCGTGATTCAATTATTGAAGATTTGTTAGAACTCAAATGGTGGGATTATTGTTATTGGACTTTTGAAGGACTAAAAGGTACAGATGGTGTTGAATACTTCATCGACCGAGTAAGAGAGTTGAAAGCAAAGAATAAATTGAAAAAAGCCTCTGACTTAGGGTTTGTCACTGGTGCAGAGGGCCAAAAGAATTTTTAAAAAATAGTTCAGTAACCTCAGGAGGAAATAAATGAATGTAATTATCACAATGGCGGGACGTGGTAGCCGCTTTACAAAAGCCGGATACAAACAGCCTAAGCATGAAATTATGGCTGGAGAACGAAACCTGTTTGCTTGGTCAATGCGTTCTTTGGAGCAGTTTTACGATGAAAACTTTATCTTTATTGTTCGAAAAGGAAGCTATTCAGAAGCTAATTTAATCGAGGAAATCCGCAAGTTAGGAATTCAATCCTACTTCATTATGGAGTTGGCAGAAATGACTAGAGGACAAGCGGATACAGTCATGCAGGTAGCAGATATGCTTTCAGATGAAGAAGATATCTTGATCTACAACATTGATACTACGATCAAATCGGAATTCTTGTCGAAAAAAATAATTGTTCGAGGAGATGGGAGCGTCCCACTTTTTAAAGCAGAAGGAACTCATTGGTCGTTCGCTAAAGTAGATGAAATATTGAGTGAAATTACTGAAATGGCAGAAAAGCGTCCAATCTCATCTTGGGGTTCGGTAGGATTGTATTATTTCCGACGATGGAAAGATTTTTCGGATGCGTTTGAGAAAATGTCGAATCAATTATTAGAAGAATATGGAGAAATATATATCGCTCCGTTATACAACGAACTGATTCAACGAGGAAAAATTATTTATCCTGTCTTTTTACCAGATAACGGTTATGCGGCATTGGGAACACCTGAGGAATTAGAAGCGTTTCTTAAAAATGAATCGAACTTTGTGGAGGAGGTTTAAATGATTCAATATTCTAAAGACGATATTTCAACAATTAATTTTTCAAGTACGACAAACGCCATAGGAGATAAGGGATTAGGAAGTTTGCTTGTACTTTTACAGGTTCTTCATGCTGTTGATGAAGGACAGTTATTACTTAATGACCATGTATCCGTTAATGATGTCATTGCAAAAGAAAGTAAATCCCCCAACACTGCTCAGTTTAATGAAGGTGAACGTATCTCTCTTAGTGAGTTAATCCGATTGCATGTTTGCACAATGGGTCCAGATACGGGGCTTCTTTTGGCTAAATTATTTAGAGAACAAACAAAGAAAAGCTGTCAAAGAGAGATTAATTCTTTCGTCGCTGAAAAAGGATTAACTGAAATTTGTTGTAAAAATATTTCTGGAAGAAAAAAGAGAAGTGACAAGCAGGAATACACAATTAATGACATTAAAAAAATCGCGCTCGCTTTTATGAAACTGTCAAAGGAGTCATTGAATTACTTTAACACCACAGAGTGTTTCCATGCTGGAAAACTATTTAGGAAAAATGGGTATCTGATTGGTGAAAGAGAAGTTGGATATAGGATTTCTTGGCAAAACAACAGCATTGTTTTTGATGACAAGAAACTCGTAATCGTTTTAGAAGCAGAAAACCCATTTGAGCTAGATCAGCAAATCTTAAAGCTATGGTTTGAAGAAGAAAACGAAGACTTTAGTATCGAACAATTAGTAAAAGAAAAGAAGAAGCAAAAAAATCTAAGGAAAAAGAATGCAACAATTGTTGTTGCTGGTGATACGTATTTAGGTGAATGGTATTCCGAGAGAAGAATAAAAAGAAATCAGTGGGACCCACTTAATGAAATGGGCTATGATTATTCCTTTGAAAAAGTGCAGCATTTCTTAGATGAAGCAGACTTCTCTATTGCTAATTTAGAAGCCGTTTTAGTAGATGATCCAACCGTATCTCCGATGAACAGAAAGAAAAAATTTGTTTTGGGGGCTAAAGCAGAGCAAACAGCGAAGACCTTGAAGAATCATTCGATTGATCTAGTCACATTGGCAACAAATCACACCAATGACTTTGGAAAGGCAGGGATTCTATCAACATTAGATACCTTAAACAAACATAGACTATCTTTCATTGGCTCTGGGCATGACTATCTAGAAGCGCTTTGTCCGTATCGGTTAAAAACGAAAAGCCAAGACCTATTCATTTTTAATGGTTACTGGTTTAGAAATGGACAATACAAAGATTTTGGAATGTATGCGCATGGGAACCATTTAGGTGGAAATTGTCTATCTCAGCAGCTATTTCAAACAATTGAACGAACCAAAAAGGATTTTCCAGATTCAAAAGTAATTGCCCTGTGTCATTGGGGAATTGATTTCCAAGAAATTAATCCCTATCAGAGAGTCATTGCCAAAAAATTAGTTGAATCAGGGACGGATTTAATTATTGGTCATGGGCCACATGCCATACAGCCGATAGACGTGGTAGATGAAGTGAATGTTTTATATAGTTTAGGAAACTTTGTCTTCAATAGTAATGGAGAGTTTGATACGCATAAAAATGCTCTTCCATATGGAATGATAACTAAACTAACAATCAAAGAAGACGAACTTTTTGTTATAGCTCACTTTATCTATGCAGAAAATCATAAGACAAAATGGCAGCCATGTGAAATTGATAAGGAGACTTTCGAATCAATCATCGGAAAATGGAGTGAAGAGAAGCTTCAAGGATTGGGTTGGAAAATTGATAGAGAGAAATGCACACTTGCTAAGCAAGTTTGGTAAGGAAGGAAAAGCAGATGAAGAATACTTGGGCAGTCATGTGTGGTGCCATTCGAGAAGAACTTGAAGTACGGTTAACAATCGATAAATTATTGAAAATGAGAGAGTCAAATAAGATTGTAGGGATCGTCATTAGTACATGGGCAGGAGAGTTTGAACGATTTCCAGAACTAAAAAAAGAATTAGAAGAAAATTCGGTAACAATTATTGAGCAATCACCGTTGGAAAAGAGAACGGACCTAAATAGAAGTAATTCCATCAATTATATGAGGCAAGCACTTCAGTTTCAAGCTGCCTTGGATCATTTACCAGAAAATTGTTTTGTTTTAAAAGTTCGCACTGATAGAGCGTTGAACCATATCAGAAAATTTGAGAATTATTTATCAGATGAGCCATGTCGTGTGAAGAAAACTTTTTCAAATCACGAACATACGAGAGAGATGCCTTCTATTTTTAAATACAAAATAGCAGTAATAGGTGCAAAGGTTCATCGAATATTCAACTTTAGTGATTTTGTTTTTTGGGGACATGCGGAAGACGTAAGAAAACTAATTAATTTTGATATTGCAGAATTATTCGTCAATCGCGACTTGGTGGCAAATACCCAATGGTACATTTATCCGTTCTTTCAGAGTTTTCCAATCATCCGTGATTATTTCCGATTGATGAACTTTCGGCCATTGATCATGGGAATGAAGGATTATTTTGAAGGAAAAGAAGCCAAGGATTATTTCCCTAAATTTTTCTATCGAGTGTATGGTACGTATCTGATGATCCTGTCTCACTATTTTGATCTGGTTGATGTTGCATACGGAAAGTATAATTATTCATATCACTTTCAAGATCTTTTCATAGATAAGAAAAAAAGCGGAATTGTCCATACTCAACTAGGAAGTGTCTTGATGACCAATGAAGTTGTTAATAGCTTTTTTGATACGGATAAATGTACGGGAAACAAATCCGATGATATATTCCACACGTTCTTACAATCAGCCGATCTATTTCAAACAGTATCAAATGACGAGTTTGATGAAATGAAAAATTTTGCGAGTAATAAGGGATGGGGACTATCACCGAATTGGTTGCGAGAAAGAAATTGGCGTGAAAAAATTTCGCCAAAAGAATCAACTTATTCAAAATCAATACTTGGTTATCATTTCATTGGATTGAATGCTAAGGAAAATACGGAGTTAGTAAATCAACTAATGAATAAAGAGCGAGTGGATGTCTTCTTGTACAATTATTGGCTGAACAATCCCAAATTGGGATGTGACTCCGCGGAACAAATGGTTCTCCCCTTTGCTAGAACTCAAAATCAAAATGCCGTACTAATTTTATCAAGAATGTTGCGATTAGAGATGATTACAGATGAAAAAACGAAGGAGAGTATCCATCATCTGATTCAAGTTATGTTCGATGTGCGTGTTCAGAGAAAAACTGTGAATATTAAGAGTTGTCAATGCATGATTAATCGAGTATTTGCTTTGAGATCAGATCAAGACATGGAAGAATTTTATTCGGACGGACGAGCTAGATTTGTCGTGGATCGTTATTTGGAAAAGGAAGAATTTGAAGAAGTGATGGATGCTAAATTTTCGAAAAAGGATCTTTCAAAATATTTTTATCGTTTATCTGACGAATATAAAAAGAAAGAACGAGATGTTCGATCGTTGAGATTATTAGAATTAGCGAATGAGATAGAGTTCACTGGTTCTTCAATGAAGAAAACGCTGAATGTCTATGCTGAGCGAAGAAATAATGAAAATCGATTGCTTACAGAAAAGAGTCTCACTCTATTCGATTAGGTAATAAGAAAATCATTCAATGAGAGGAGTACGGTTATTTTGATTTCGGAATGACCGATATAAATAAATGAATCAAATAGAAAAAGAAATTTTTCAACCAACAGTACTAACATTTAATCGAAAGGAATTTCTTAGTAAGAGGCCTTCTGGTGTTCGACAGTCCCCATGGGGAACAGTTCATTTATTAGTTTATTTAGCAATCTTACAGGATATGGAAGCTAACGTATTGTCACCAGATCAGGAAATAATTTTTTCAATAGAAGCAGAAAAAGAATATGGAGCACGTAGATCAACGCATGGCAAAGCAGGAGAGAAGCGATCATTAAGTGATTTGTTAAATCAAGCAATTTCTCTGAATGCACCTGATTGTATCGTCGCGCTATTTGATGTATATGGTGGCCTTAAGGGTGCATTACGCCGTATAAATAAATTCATTTTTGCCTCGAATTATTCTAGAAAAACACCTACCGGACGTAAAATGATTCCACAACTTAGTAATATTTATGATTACTATCAAATAGGTGAAGAGTTCCTTCACCTATCAGAGGAAAGTTTTAAATATATCAGAAACCATGACCATGTAATTAATGGTGAGTTTTTTAAAGCACAGTCTCAGTTGGAAAGTCAGAAAGACATTATTGCCAGTATTTTTTGGGGGACTAATCAAAGTGACTGTTTTGTATTTTACAAAGAAAATCGAGAACTGACATGTTCCTTAGTAATTAATGGAGAGAATTATTCTCATTCAGCAGGTCTAGCAATGAACCCAGAATTTGCGCCAAAAGAGTATCTTGTAAAAAAAGATGAAACTATTTCCCACAAGCAATGGTTAGAACAAACATTTGAAGGATATTTTTTGAATGATAAGTTAGGAGAGGACTTAGTTATTGAGCATACTGTCTGTGATCCAACTTTGACCTTAAGAAATAATTGGAAAAATGTTGCCTATATTTCTTTATCAGCGGAAAGTTACAGAGCAATAATTCCAAAAGCTAAACGTGATTTTCATGGAAATGAAATAATTCTTAAATACAAAGTTGAAGAACATCTGTCAGTGATTGTTACAGACGAGCCTATTCTAAGCTTGAAAGATGAAGTTCCTCAGTTCATTGTTCCGAATAGCCTGACTTTTGCTTATCATTATGCAGCATATCAAATGGGAAATTATCACGGGAAATTCTGTGCATTAACAGGAAGTGTAGGGAAATCATCTACTCGCTTAATTTTAGAACACTTACTAAAGAATGAGGGAAACATATTAGCAAATATGGGAAATGCGAATCTCCATTACCCAACTTTCAGCTTATCTGTAGAAATAAATGATCAATACGATACTATCTTGTTTGAGGCAGCGGGGGCTTGTATGAACCGTTTAGGGTATGGAAACAATGCTTTTATTTGGAAAACCGATGTTGTTGTTATCCCCTCGTTTGGTAGTGCCCATGTAGTTGATGGTGTAGAAAATAACCTCTGTAAAAAGAAAGAGCTCTTCTTTAGTGTTAAAGAAGATGGTTATGTCATCATCAACAAAGATATGGATGAAGCTCATCTAGCAAGTTTTATAGAAATGGCAAACCTATTTAAACTAAATGTCCTACTCTTTAGTTTTGAGGATATGACTGCAGACTGCTATATGCTTGAGAAAAAAGTCTTTAGAGATAAGACTGATGTTCGTATATCTTTCAGAGGAAAAGAAGTAAGTTTTTCTTTGACAACAGATAGTGATGGACAAATTCAAAATGCAATGGGTGCACTATTGGCTGTAGAATGTCTGGGATACTCAATAGATAAGATGGCACCTTTGTTAGAAGACTTCCATAGTTTGAAACGAGTTTTAAGGCCAATACCGCTGACATTAGATTCAAAAGAAGTAACAGTAATTGATGATACACATAATTCTGCTATCGAATCAATGATGAACGGAATTGACTTTTTTACTAGTAAGAAGCCATTTTATAAAGGAAAAAATCTTTTAGTATTGGGAGAGGTAGATTATTTAGGAAATGAGAAGGAAGCGAGATATCACCATGAACGATTAATCCCGCATATTAACAGAGCGAATCCAGATCAAGCAATATTTTACGGAAAATCTTTTAAAGACTTACCAGTAGATATTGGATCAGTGACATGGTGTGAGACAAAAGAGCAGGTTGTAGAAAAAATTATGGATGAAATCACAGAAGATTCCTTAGTCTTTATTAAGGGGTCATACGGCGAGACTGAGTTTTATAAAGTTACAGAAATGATAAAAAAGAAAGCAGAAAATAATTAGGAGAATGGTATGGGATTTAAAAGTATAGAAGTGGACAGTCTTAACGAAACAGAATGTTCGCAACTCATTTCAAGAAATTTACTGAGTAATTCTTGGTGGACAAATGGCTTAAATCATTGGAGTAATACTTGTGGTGAAATAGCTATTGACGAAGATGAATATGGCTACATGAATTTGACTATGGATTCTCATGTTTCTGTACACGTTCAGCAAAACGTTACATTGAAGGAAAATCATTGCTATTTTATTTCGTTTGACGTAAAGGTGACCAGATACGTAAGTGGTTTATTTGGGATACATATGAATGGAAGATTTATATCAGGAAACTCCAGCTTGGGTGTTCGTAGACAAACGAAAAATAAGGACTATGAAACAATTGTTGGGGTATTAAAAACTGGAAACTTTCCTAGTCAAGAATATAATCTTCTAGTTGGAGGTATTGGTACAGCGAACGGAACTGGAAGTATTAGGAAATTGTCGGTTTATGATCTAACAGCTGTATATGGTTCTGAAAGCGAGCCAACTGCTGAAGTATTTTTTGATGCAATACCAGATACTCAGGATGAGTTTGGAATTTCTTTAACGAATCGCCAACTTTTTGCTGCTCTAGATAAAAAGCTCAATAAACTAGCCAGAAAAAATATTGGAGTGTCGGATAGAGAGGCGCATATTGCTTTTATTGAAGAAATGAATAGAAAAGCAAAAATGATAGGTATGTTTAGCACTAATTTTGAAAATATGCATGGTTTTAAGGCAGAAGGACAAGTTACAACCGCAAATGATTTTTTAAAACTAGGTCTAAAAGTTCTGGGTCATAGTGAAATTATACAAGCTTGGGGCGCAGAAGAATACACAGTTTTTATTTATGGAAAAAATGAGCGAGAAGAAAGAATTAGAACAACGTTACACAGTTCTTTGTTAGAAGAAAAATACACTATTCTTGGAGGCAAAACGGGAACGATCGGAAAAGAAATTCTTGATGTGATTACTTTGATAGAAGACGAAAATAGTGATTTATATTTAACTGTGGTTATGGGGGCTTCTGGAGAAACTGGAAATAGTGATCGGTTTGAAGCAGTGGATCAGCTAATATCATCATACAAACAAGAATTAATTGACTCAAAGTACCATATAAGTACGTTTGTTGCATCTTCAGGTTTTGTATTGAAAGTTCCTCCAGGTAACCCTCATTATTATTCGAAGAAACTTCCTAATTCTATTTTTAGTATAAATGGAAATGAGCAGGTTGTTCCTGCTGGAATGTCTAAAGTGATGACGGCACTTTTACTTATAGAAAATGTTAGTAATTTGAATGAAACAGGAATCATATTAGCTTCTGATATAACAGGAGGAAGTGGTCCAAAGCTGTTTGAAGGGGATCAAATTAGTTTCAGGGATGCTCTGTACTTATTGCTGTTACCAAGTTCTAATACAGCTGCAAAATTTATTTCGAGAGAGGTAGGTTATAGAATTATCCAAACAAAAGGATATATATCATAGTGATTTTTAGAAAATTTTTAGTAAATTTATTCCTGTCTTTTGTTAAATATTTTAATTATTTTTTTGTGAAATATTGCTTATGAGCCAAATTACATGAGGTATAACCGGTGAAGAATTTTTATGTTGGCTAATCTTGTAATGGTATGCCTACTTTGTTTTCCAAAGACGGGGGTTTCGAGAGAGAGCACTTAAGTTCAACCTGCTGCACATACATGAGGATTCTAAATCGGAAGTTTTTCAATTAAAAATATAGAAATCAATCTTACAATAGTATTAAGTTAGAAAACATACGTTGGAGATAAGCTGACCGAGGATATGATCTTGAGCTGGGCAAAAACAGAAAATGCGGACACGATCCAATTCGAAATTTTGGATCAAGAGATTCCGTTAAATACAGTAACCAACACATTAACTACAACAGGTGAGTACGGGATTCGCTATATTGCCTATCAAGATACTGGCAAGACCGCTGAGGAAACGATCAAGCTGACAGTCAAAGAACGTCCAGTGATCACTAACACTGGAAATACAACTCCCCAGAATAAATTGTTGAATACAAATAAGACTATTGTAAGTAAGCCCGTAAGAAATGCAACATTACCTAAGACGGGTAGTGAGAATACTAGTTTTATACCATCTTTGATTGGCTTTATTCTGATCAGCTTTGTAAGTTTCATTTGGAAGAAAGAGTAAGAGGTAAATGAGCGTACTGGGTGAATTTCCAGATTTATATTTCGTAATATGTTTGTTCAAGGTGTAAGTTAGAAAGAAAATACAACTAAAAAGACTTTTAATAAAATTTTTCCCACCTGATTATCTATCGCAATCAGGTGGGGAAAAGTTTTATATTCGTTTCTTATTTAATAAAAAAAGCAATATCCCGCAGCTGAGAAAAAGCAAATCCCGATGACCAGACTTGACCACAAACTAAACATCACGAATGGGGATGTATTTTTATTGCCATTCTTCTTCAGATTTGAAAAAGAACGCTTCGTCATAACAAACTGCCACACACCTAACAACACGAAGATAACTCCAATGAAGTAGCTCATAAATTGTCTCCTTTTCTAATTTGTGTACCTGCCACTTAGATTTTGACTTCTTGATCCAAATGAACTTATCCGCTTACAATTAAGAAAAAATAGGTAGTTTCCTTTATGATTCTAGTATACTTTTCCCTCTACAACTAAACAAGGAGTGAACGATTCTTGATTTTTAGAGTTACCAAAATTTTTGAGTATATGTAGTATGGTCAAGTGTGTGAGTTTTTGTTTTACATAATTAATAGCTGCAATAATTTTTTCATCAAACCAGTTTTAGTAAAAAATAGTCCCAGTCTTACTAGGAAGTTTAACCAAAAATACTGTTAAAAAAAGAAAAAAATATATCTAATGGAACCATTAGAAAGGCAACAATGACCTCAACGAAGCTACCAAAAAAATCAACGATGAATTCAAAGAAAGCTTGTAACATTTCCCTCACTCCTTTTTTGCAAATCATATCAGGAATTCTAAGGTTATGTTGGAAGGTGACAATACTGTAAGTGAAATATAAGAAATATTTTACGAATATTGGTTAATTAAAGTCGTTTTTTTCAAAAGTGTCTATGTTTATTTAAGAAACTAGTTCTCGTATCTTGTACATACTATGTAATTACGCGGTATATTTGGAGGGAGGGAATAGCTTGGAAGCAAGACTGGCAATAAAAGGGATTTTTTATGAATTTGTTGACGAGGTTTCATGGGGCTTTGATGATCAATTATTATGGTCTTCTGCTAAAATGTGCTCACTAAATCATCCTAACACCATTTTGATTCTTAAGAAAATCGATAATAGATATATAAAATATACTTTAATTGGTATCGGTGTGATAGAATTGCAATATAGATTGATTAATCGAATAAAAAATACTGAAATTCTAATCTGCATAGAAAACGGGTGAGATCATGCCAATTAAACTTAAACAAGTCATTATTGAGAATGTAAAGAATGTAGAATATGGAGTTATTAGCTTTAAAGAAAAAGAGAAGTTTTTAAATGTTGTTGGAATCTATGGGCAAAATGGATCTGGTAAAACAACCCTAGTAGATGTTCTTGAACTAACCAGAAAGTTGATTCTTAACATCTCAATGGATGGTGAGGATGCTGGGATGCTTAACTCGTCAGATGCTACAGTGACGATTGAGATTGAAGAAGTGAATAATAAACTGATTAGATATCTTTTTGTGTTGAGGAAAGTTGAAATAGAGAATCAAGAAGTAGTTCAGATTCAAAAAGAAGAAATTCAAATGAGAATTCTTGAAAAGTATAAACCAACTAAAACAGTTGCATCCTTTGACAGAGATTCTGATAAAATCATCTCGTTTAATACTAGTGATACTCTTATTAGTAAGGATGCACTGGATATTATCCTTAATGTGATTACTGAAGCTGGAATGTCTTTTCTTTTTAACTCTAATTTTCTCAAACTAATCAGAGAAAAGGAAAAAATGAGTGAACTATTGAACACAATAGATATACTAACAAAGTTTTCCAATAATTTACGCATTTACACGAGTGAGTATGCAGGGTTAATATCAGCAAATATTGTGGCACCAGTAGGGGTTCATTTTAAAAAAGGAAATAAAAATGTACACGGATTATTGCCATTTCGTTTGAAGGGGCAAGAAGGATATGTTCAAAAAGATATGTTATCGACCTATGAGGATGTTATTCGTCAAATGAATATTATTCTACCAGAAATCGTTCCTGATCTTTCACTAAGTCTGCTTACAAAAGATACTAGAATCAACCAAAATGGCGAAGAAGAGGTGCAATTGGATTTTCTTTCCAATAGAGGAAAGAAGAAATTTTCTCTAATGTATGAATCCGATGGAATCAAAAAAATTATTGGTTTGGTAGCATACCTTATTGAAGTTTACAATAATCCTAGTGTCATTGCAGTGATTGATGAGTTAGATTCAGGGGTTTATGAGTACCTACTAGGAGAATTAATTTCAGTGATGTCAACAGGTGCAAAAGGGCAGCTACTATTCACATCGCATAATCTGAGAATACTTGAAGTGTTAGAAACAAATAAAATTGTAGTATCTACATCTAATCCTAAGAATCGATATATTAAATTGAAAAACGTTAAAGAGACTAATAATTTAAGAGATTTATATTTACGAACGATTCAGTTAGGTGGTCAAAAAGAAGAGCTTTATCAAGGGAAAAGTTCGGCTGATTTGAGAATTGCTTTTATGAAAGCAGGTAGAGCTATTGACTAAAAAGAGAAAGGCAATTGTCCTGATTGTTGAAGGAATCACTGATGAAATCGTCATAAATCCTATTTTTAAATTAATTGAAAATCATGAACTCTTTGTAAAGGTAGTCCATGGTGATGTTTATTCAAATATCTGGAATCAGAATAAGCCTTCAAAAGTAATTGTCGGAGAAATAATGAAACAAGTAAAACAGGAAACAAAATTTAAAGATAAAGATATTGAAATGGTTCTGCAAATCATAGATACTGACGGGATTTTCCTTGAAAAGGATCGTTTTATTGTAGACGAAGAAGCTAAATTGGATTCTAAGTCATATGCTTATGATTTGTATGAAAGAATTGTTCGATTAAACACTGAACAAGATAAATCTAGACTGAATGAAACATGGGACCGAAAAAAAAAGGCTTGTTTTACCTTTAATTGGGGGTATTACTTATGGACAATCAAAAATACCTTTCACATTGTATTACAATTCATTGAATCTAGACCATGTTATCGCCGACAAGATTTTATCAGATTTTGAAAAGGAAGAACATGCTTTATTATTTATTGAGAGTCTTAATGATGACGTAGAATCATTCATTCATTTTTTTGAAGAAAAATGTCCCCATGACAGTTATGGAGAGTCTTGGAAAAGGATTCAAGAGGATGGTCACTGGAATGAGTCAAAATCGAATGTGATCTTCCTCATTCAGAAAATAATTTCGAAAGAAGAAGCGATAGACAAAAAGTAAAAATGAGCTGACCTATACCATAACAATGTTGGTGTAGGTCAGCTCATTTTCATTCTTCTACATATTCAATAATTCCTATTGGATAACTAGTGAACAAATCCTCATTTTCTCGAAATGAATTCAAGTAATAATTGATGGAATTCTCCAAAAATGCGTATGTTTATTTGAGAAACTATTTATATCTCATTTGCTGTACATACTTTGTAATTACATAAAAATAGTAGTATTATGTACTTACAAAGTATGTACGTAAGGAGCTTTTCTCATGATAACCAAAACTAGAAAACAAGGGAATTCGATCACGTTGACTGTGCCTAAGGAGTTCAATATAAAGGAGGGTATAGCTGTGGAAGCAAGATTGACAAAAAATGGGATTTTTTATGAATTTGTTGACGAGGATTCAATGGATTTTGATGTTCAATTATTAGAGGATCTAATCAGTGAAGGGTATGCCGAACAAGAATTGTTAATCGAGTTCAAAAAGCGTAAGAAAAACTTGTCTCTTGTAATAGATAAATTGACGGAACAAACACTAGCAGAAGAAAAAGTACTAAGTAAAGCAGAATTGGAGAAGGAACTTGGGTTATGATGTAATTTTATCTCCACATGTGAAGAAATATCTGAAAAAATTAAAAGATAAAACGTTGAAACAAAAGTTTATCGATGTGATTTATGATGATATTGCATTGAATCCATATCGTTTTGATCAAAAAAATGGTGACTTAAAAGATCTTTGGACTGCGAAGTTTAGATATTTTAAGTCTGAATATCGGATAGCGTATAAAATTATTGACGAAAAAGTTATTCCAATTTTGTTAATTGGAACACATGAGAATTTCTATAATCAAATAAAACGATTGATGTAGTGAAAATTGCTGTAATTTTAAAAAAGTTGGGTTACAAAAAAAGCCGTGCTTCTGCGCGGCTTTTTGCTTAATCTTCTACATATTCAATAATATCCCCCGGCTGGCATTGCAAAATCTTGCAAATACTTTCCAGCGTATTAAATCGAACGCCTTTGGCTTTTTGGGTTTTTAGTATAGATAGATTGGCTTGGGTAATGCCGACCTTTTGCGCTAACTCCTTGGAAGAAATCTGGCGATCCAGCATTATTTTATCCAAATGAATCTTGATCATCAGTCAACCTCCTTAATAAGAATTTTTTCATTTATACGATTTCTTCGTTATCCTGTTTTAATTTTACGCCATATCGAAAGACAAAGTATAACGTATAGATTCCAGCAGTTAGAAGAAGGACCTGAATAAGATTTGTTACCATCCCATTGTAGCCTAAAACAATGTAGCGACTATTGGATATTTCACAAAGCATTTTAAATGCAAAGAATAGGATGCCAATTGACAGATAGGATAGCATGATTCGACGAATATATTTTAGATTGTAGCTGCTGAACACTTCGCCATCGTTCAAATTCTGCAATAAGGTTCTCAAATAGTGGAATAAAAAGAAGGTCAAGATGCACAGAACCAATGTCAATAAAGTCATCATAAGGTTAAATTGCTGGACATCAAGAAAGGAGAACTTGTAGTTAGATGTATCAATTCCTAAAAACATGATGCCTTCGCCTGGTGGCGCTTCTTCAACTTTTCCAGTAATCAGCATGGCAATTGCTGTTGTAGCGACTGATAAAGATGTTAAAGCTAGAATGATTTGGGAAATGAAAAAAAGTGAGGTCAGTATTGCAATAGTAATTCTTGTTGATCTGTTCAAAGTACTCACACCTTCCAAATTGATATCGTTTTATTATATAAAATTATTGTAAAACAATATCGAAGAGATGTAAAGATATATTTAGTAGGTAGTGATTCTCGTTTGATTCTTATGGACAGATGAGCATAGATAAGAAATAACAGCCGAACCACAAGAAGATTCGGCTGTTTTTCACTATTTCCGTCCCGGCAGCAGTTTCTCTTGGAATTCCTTATTGATCAGAAAGCGTTCGAATTCTAAAGCGGCAGAAGTCAACAATGCATCCTTCTTTTTTGCGAGATAGACAGAGCGGAATTGTGGTTCTTCTAATTGTAAAACTTGAACATCATGAAATTGCAATAAATTATTAAAGGGCAAAATGGCGACGCCGATATCGATTGAGACGAGTCCTGCCAATGCCTGATCCTCTTCCACGCGGCAGGAGATTTTTAATGGAAGCTGGTGTTTTTCAAATAGCTTTTCCATGAAATAGGTTTTATCGAGAGACAGGATCATTGAGAAGTCTGATAGTTCCTTTAATGAGACTGTCTTTTTTGAAGCGAGCGGATTGCTGTTGGCGACGATTGCTACCAACGGCTGATCCAATATATGTGTAAACTCGATTTCAGGCTCGTCCTTCAAAAAGGAGCATAAGGCAAAATCGCAGGTTTCATTCTTTACATTTTCGATTAGCCTAGGACTATTTCCCTGCCAAAATTTAAATTTGAAATTTTGACGATGGAAATCGCTGCGGAACTGTTGCAGCAGCTGCGGGATAATTTCTGGGCCAAGGGTAAAAATGAATCCTAGATCAATACTCCCCGAATAAGGATCAACTAAGTCGCGAACAGTCTTTGTTCCGGCGGCAATGTTGTCGAGTCCTCGTTGAACATTTTCATAATAAATCTTCCCGATTTTCGTTAAATGGATGTTTCGTCCGTGATGTCTGAACAGGACAACCCCAAGCTCTTCTTCCAAGCGTTTGATCGTTCGGCTGAGCGTTGGTTGGGCGATCCCCAATTCATCGGCTGTTTTGCCATAATGCTCTAACTCTGCCAAGCGGCAGAAGGCTTCTAGGTTTTTGATATTCAACAGCTTTCCCTCCAGGCTTCTTTTTTGTCATTGTATCATTTTTCACACGATTATATATAACTTTTTTGTTATGAATAATGTGGGTAAGTGAGATTGTTTCTATCATGAATTCGTTTTATATTGGTTTTGGAAAGAAAAGCGCTTTTTTATCCGTACGAATTACTGACAATTTTGTTATGTAAACGATTAATTTTATATCTTATTGTGAAAATAGACACAATAGTGGAGGTAAAAAATGAGAAATAAGTATTTTATGACTGCTGTCTGCATGTATTTGAACTATATAGTGATCGGTGTAAGTGTCATTATTCTTTCAATGAACATGGATGCACTGATGGAGCAGTTTGGAACGGATAGAGCTGGTTTTGGGCTAGTGGTTTCCGGTATTGGTATCGGAAAGTTTATTGTTCTATTTATCTCAGGGGTGCTCTCTGATAAATTTGGGCGAAAGCCCTTCATTTTGCTGGGTATGGTGGGCTTTATTGTTTATTTCTTGGGGATCTTATTCAGTCCAAGCGTGCCAGTAGCATTGTTCTTCGCCGTGATGGCTGGAATGTGTAATTCCTTCATTGATGCGGGAACGTATCCTGCACTGATGGAAATTTTTCCGACATCAGCAGGGACAGCGAATTTGGCGATCAAGTTCTTTTCGGCAGCTGGACAGTTTATTATGCCTTTCATCTTTAGCTATATTATCCAGAACAATCTGAACTACAGCCTATCCTTTTATATTGTGATCGGCTATCTTGTTTTGAACATTGTCTTCATGTTTACTCGCGGCTTTCCTGCTTTATCTACTAAGTCTGGCGCATCAGATAAAGAGGTCAAACGGACCTTTTATGAAAAGCCGAAGATGGCTATCGAGGGTGTTTGTCTGATCTTAATGGGCTTCACCTCGACGACAATCTTTACAGTTGTGCAGGTTTGGATGGCGAAGGTTGCAGAGGAATATGCCGGAATGAGTGTTGCGGCCGCTTCTAAAATGTTGACCTATTTTAGTTTGGGTGTCGTGATTGGTGTGTTTGTGACAGGTTATCTAGTAAGAGACCGTGTTCGTCCGATCATCATCTGTTTGATCTATCCATTGATCACGATGATTTGCCTGATTGCGCTAACGATAGCACCATCACCACTCTTGTGTATGATCACGGTTCTGGTGACTGGTTTTACCAGCGGGATGCTGCAATTAGGGTTGACAACGATGGCTGAGCTGTTTCCAGGAAGCAAAGGGAAAATTACCGGCATGGTGTACAGTCTGAATTCGATTGCGGTATTCTCAGCACCTGTTATTACTGGGTGGCTGGCTACTACCAATACGATGAATACGATGGTTTATAATGCGGCGGTATCTGGACTGGCATTTGTCTTGGCATTGATAGTCTTTGTCAGATATAAGAAAGTTTTTGGTCCGGAAGCCTTCATTAGTATGAAAGAAATTACCAATTTAGCAGAAGCAAGTAAATAAGACGAGTTGAGGAGAATGAATAAATGAAAAAAGTAAGAGCAGCGATTATCGGCGCAGGATTTGCGGGGAATTTCCATACCAATGCCTATACAAGAGTGAGCGGTGTAGATTTCAAAATCAAATATGTTTATGACGTGGTTGAAGAAAAGGCCGTCGCGTTATGCGAGAAATGGGACATTATTGAACAGGTTGCGAAGTCCTATGAAGAAATTCTTGAAGATCCGGAAGTGGATGTAATTGATATTATCACCCCGCCAGTGACGCACTTGGATCTTGCTTATCAAGCGTTAGAGGCTGGAAAACATGTGATTTGTGAAAAACCATTAACGGGTTACTTCGGTGAAGAGGGCGAAGAAGAACCGATTGGCCTTACAGTACCAAAGGCGAAAATGTACGAAAGCTTACTAAAAGAAATTGACGAGTGTCGCGCAAAATTTGAAGCCTCAGATGTTTTGTTCATGTATGCAGAAAATTACGTGTATTCTCCAAACATCTTGCGCTCAGCTGAAATCATTGAAGCGAAGAAAAGTAAGATCATGTATATGAAGGGTGAAGAAAGCATTCGTTCTTCTACTTCTCCGGCTTCTGCTCATTGGTCTTTAGCAGGTGGAGGTTCCTTGATTCGCCTAGGTAGTCATCCAATCGGTGGGATGCTTTTCTTGAAAGAACGGGAAGCGAAAGCACGTGGTGAAAAGATTGGAATTCAAAGCGTAACAGCCGAAACGGCACGATTAGCACCGAATTTGAACGAACATGATAAACGCTATTTCCCAGCGAAGTCGGTTGATACGGAAGATTTTGCGACGATTATCATTACATTTACTGACGGAACAAAAGCAATTTCTATTTCTAATGACAACACATTGGGTGGTGTGAAAAACTACGTGGAGGTGTACACGAATGATAGCGCCTTGGTTAACACGATTACACCTGCGGACAACTTGTCTACCTATTTCCTTGATGAGGATGGCTTAGAGGATGTCTATGTTTCTGAACAGCTGCAGGAAAAGCTAGGCTGGAACAAAGTCTTTGTTTCAGAAGAAACCTTACGAGGGTATCTAAATCAGTTCCAAGATTTTGTTGATGCGGTAGCAGAAAACCGTGAACCGTTGTCCGGTTTGGACCTCGCATATGATACGATTAAAGTAATCTACGCTGCGTATTTGTCAGCAGAAGAAGGCCGCAGAGTCGATCTTTAATCATTCGAGTTACACATAAATAAAATAGGTGAATAACAAGGAATTGGGGCAAAGTAAACGTTTATTTTGTGCCAATTCCAGTTAGTTTAAGAAGTACCTGTGTAAAAGGGTCTGAATGAGAGAGAAATAAGGCTCTAGGAGTAAGGGGGAGAAGGATGTCGTTTCTAAGTGGTTTGATTTTAGTGATGTCATTTGTTGGTTTGGTTGTGTATTCGATCAAAGGGCATAATTTGATGATTGGTTTTATTTTGATGGCGACGTTATGGACGGTTGTTCCAATCATCAATCAAGTGGTAGCGGGAAATAGCATTACAGTTGCTGTCGATATGCTGCAGGCGGTCTATCAACGAGCGCCAGAGGCTTGGGGCGGTGTCTTAGTGAATGTCTTTTTCGGTGCCTGGTTTGGCCGTGTACTTTTGGACACAGAGATCGCTTCGACGATCATTCGAAAATCCGTTGAGCTTGGGGGAGATAATTCTGCCCTTATTCTTGTTCTGGTAAGCTTGATCACTGGAATCATTTTTACTTCTTTAACAGGTGCAGGTCCGGTTATTTCGATTGCCGTGGTAGTACTGCCGATATTATTTTCGATCGGTATACCAAAGGGAATCGCCTTTTTTTCCTATACCGGTTCAGTTGCAGCAGGAATTTTCCTGAATCCTATTAATTTTACACAATATCGTGCTTTTTTTGATACAGAGGGAGCTGCGTATACATACTCCGACTATTTTCCGTTTGGGGTTACGGCATTTGCTGTCATGCTGGTGATCATAGCGGTATTTTCGCTGATCTATATGAAACGGGAAGCCAAGTTTTTCAATTGGGAAACGACAGCAGCAGCTCCAACTGTCAAAAACGCACCGAATCTTGCGTTGATCACACCTTTTTTACCGGTGATCGGTGTGATTCTTTTGAGATTGCCGATGATTCTATGCTTTATTCTCAGCGGACTATTTGCGTTAGTTATTTGTCGAGAGATGACGACTGATTTTCGCTCAATTAGCCGAATGCTGACTAAGCAATATGCGGACGCGGTCAAAGATACGGCTTCACTGGTTGGTTTTTGGTTGTGTCTGGCTATGTTTAATGCCGCTGCATCCTTTGCCGGCCCTTATTTTCAAGCGATTATTGGAGGGATCATTCCCCAATCAACTTTGCTACTGTGTCTACTGTTTATTCTTCTATCCCCATTCACCTGGTTTCGTGGACCGATGAATTTGGTGGGCAGCGGGGCAGCAATCCTGGCTGTTGTTAGTCAGCAAAATGCTGGCTGGTCGGTGGAATTTTTGTATCCGCTGTTCATTTCGATCCTGATCGGTATGGGGCATTTCGATATCACGACCTCGTGGGTCTCTTGGGGACTAGGGTATGCTCAAATCGAGGGGAAAAGCTATATGAAAATGGCTTTTATCCCGGGAATCGTTATTTGTATCGTATTGGAGCTGCTAACCTATTTCTGGTTCGGCTAAGAAGGTGAGGAAGACAGAGATGGAGAAAAGAAAAATTCGGGTAGGCATCGACGTCGGTGGGACACATACCAAGGCGGTGGCAATTGATAATCAAACCAAACAGATCATTGGAAAATCATCTGTAAAAACAACACATGATGCACAAGCTGGTGTAGCAGAGGGTGTCGTGGCGTCCTTTTTGAAATGTCTCGAAGAACATGACATTTCAGCAAACGAAGTCGTTTTTGTTGCACACAGTACCACTCAGGCAACCAATGCACTTTTGGAAGGCGATGTTGCGAAGGTTGGTATTCTTGCGACAGCAGAAGGTAAGTTTGAAGCTTTTTTGACAAAACGTCAGACTAGCTTAAAGAGTTTGGAATTGGGGACGGGGCGCGAGATTCAAATCAGCAGCCGATTCATCCACAAAAAGAAGCTCACTGAAGAACGAATTGCTCAAGCAATCGATGAGCTCTGTGCAGAGGGCTGTCAGGTGTTTGTTACAAGTGGTGCCTTTGGTGTCGATGATTTGGCCTCGGAGCGTCAAATCATCGAGGTGCTCCATGCAAAAGGTTTAAAGGCAACAATGGCTTCAGAAATCACTAAGCTATACGGACTGTCTCGGAGAACGCGGACTGCGGTCATCAATGGATCTATTTTACCGAAAATGCTAGAAACAGCAGACTCCACCGAAATGGGTGTAAAAGGGACAGGCGTTGATGTTCCCTTGATGATCATGCGCGGGGATGGCGGCGTCATGGATGTGAAGGAAATGAAGAAACGTCCTGTATTGACCATGCTTTCTGGGCCGGCTGCGAGTGTTATGGGCGCGTTGATTTATTTGAGAGCCTCAAACGGAATTTATTTTGAAGTCGGTGGAACCTCTACCAATATTGGAGTGATCAAGGATGGTCGCCCGGTCATTGATTATTCTCAGATCAATGGACGGAGTACCTATATCAGTTCATTGGACGTCAGAGTGTTGGGAGTGGCTGGCGGCAGCATGGTTCGTGCGGGACAACATAAATTGATTGATGTTGGGCCACGCAGTGCTCATATCGGAGGAATGGACTATGCCGTGTTTACTCCGGAGGAAGAAATCGTTGATCCGCAGCTAGAGTTTTTTGCACCAAGGACAGGTGATTCAGCGGATTATGTGGCGATACGATTGAGAAACGGCAAGCGCGTAACGTTGACGACTACTTGTGCGGCCAATGTGCTTGGTTTAGTCAAGGAGGAGCATTTTTCTTATGGGAATGTCGCAGCGGCTCGCAAGGCGATGACTCCATTGGCTGAGTATTTGAACTTAAGTATTGAGGAGACTGCTGCGGCTATTCTAGAGAAGGCTTATGAAAAAATCGAACCCGTGATTATGGGACTTGCTCGTAAGTATAAATTAGAAAAAGAACAATTGTCGTTAGTAGGTGTTGGCGGTGGAGCCTCCTCGTTATTAACCTACTGTGCGGAAAAAATGGCTTTAAACTATAGCATCCCTGAGAATGCAGAAGTGATTTCTTCGATCGGTGTGGCACTTTCGATGGTGCAGGATGTGGTAGAACGGATTATCCCGAATCCCTCTAAACAGGAAATTCAACAAATTCGCAACGAAGCGTTGAACAAGGCTATAGAAAGTGGTGCTGTTAAGGAAACCGTTGAGGTGCATATTAGTATTGATTCTCAAACGCAGAAGGTTACAGCGATGGCGACTGGCTGTACGGAGGTACAGACCTGTGATCTAACAAAGCAATGTACTGTGGATGAGGCACGAGAGATTGCGCAAAAAGACTTTAGAGGAGCAGAAGCAAGCGTCGATCTTTTAGAGGAAAACAATCACTTTTATATTTTCGGGAAACAAGAAGCAACGGGAAAAGCAATTCGAGTGATTGACAATAAAGGTTTTATTAAAGTCCAGCGTGGGAATGCTCAGATCATCAAAACTTCTATTCAAAATTATTTGGAAGCGCTGCGGACTTTGTGGGAAGATATGGCAAATTACAAATCAGACTTGATCATTCGACCGGATTTTTATATTTGTGCGGGGGCTAGATTGATGGATTTTGCGACGCAGGATTTTTCACAGCTGTTGATGCTGGTGGATTTGGAAATGGCGAGTATTCAAACAGACGAGGAGTTGTTGATCATTGCATGCAATCAGCAGTATTAATACGAATGTTGAGACCACACAGATGGAAGCAGATGATCGTTTTCTAGCTTATTTGGAATTGCGGAAGGACACATTCTTTCATAAGATTCCTTCACAAAAAATCCGCTACTATATCGATGGCGCACTTGCATACGGGAAGCGGCTAGCTGCGACACAGGATTTTGTGTCTGCAACTGAGCTGTGTAATCGTCTAGATGTGACTGTTATAAAGGATACAGAGAGCGAGATGAGGACTGTTCGTGGCTCATTGGAACTTACTAAAAAGGATCAAACAATTCGTATTTACCACCAATCGTTGCTGCAAATCGCTCGTCACCATAACGTGCCGCTAGCGCAGCTAGAAGAAGCAGCTTTATTGCATGAAATATTTCATTTGTTAGAAGAACAGACACAATCAGTGTCAGAGCGATTAGGGCAAATCAATACCCTGCAGTTTCTGGGTTTTAAACGAAGGGCAATGGTGCGACAGACGCGAGAAATCGCCGCTCATGCCTTTGTTAAGGAGCGAATGCAGCTTCCATATTTGCCAAATTACTGGGATTACTCATGGAATGAGGGAAATGGAAGCGAGGAGTTGATAGCAATAGGCAGAGAGTTCCAATCGCGCATGGAAGAGCCAGTTGTAGAGTTGTGATAGAAAGAGAGTTAAGGAGAGATCGTATGAACGAGAAGTATAAAAAGATTTTTGAGCCGTTGACAATTAAACGGATGACTCTGAAAAATAGAGTGGTTATGCCGCCGATGGGAACCAATTTTGCGAACATGGATGGCACCTTCTGTATTCCACAAATCGCGTATTATGAGCAGCGAGCAAAAGGTGGCGTTGGTCTGATTACCTTAGAAAATGTCTGCATCGACTATCCGATGGGAACGAACGGTGCCCGACAGTTGCGAATGGACAACGATCAGTATATTTCCGGTTTATGGAATTTCAATGAACGGATGCATGCCTATGGAGCGGCGACTTCTGTACAGCTGAACCATGCGGGAGCTTCTGCTTATGGTCTGAGGTTGGAAGGGAATCAGCCCGTTTCCGCTTCGAATGTTCCCAGCAAAAAAGGCAATCCAGAACCGCGTCCACTGACTACAGAAGAAATTTATGACATTATCAATAAATATGCCGAAGCGGCAGATCGTGCCCAGCGTTCCGGCTTTGACTGCGTGGAGATTCATGCCGGACATTCCTATTTACTTAGTCAATTCTTATCACCGATCTACAATAAACGTACGGATGAGTTTGGTGGCTCGCCTGAAAATCGTGCACGTCTGACTTGCTTGGTTCTGGATGCTGTACGTAAACGTGTGGGGCCGCAGTTTCCGATTTGCTTACGTTTCAGTGCGGATGAACTCCTTCCGGGAGGAAACTCGCTTGAAGACTCCTTGGAGATATTGGATTACTTCGTAGAGAAAGTCGATATCTTAAATGTATCAGCCGCTTTGAATGACAGTTTGCAATACCAAATCGATAAAATGAATTTAGCAGATGGTTGGCGAAGCTTCATGGCGAAGCAAGTCAAAGAGCGTTACCCGGACAAGTTGGTCATGACTTCGGGAAATATTCGTGATCCGAAAGAAGCAACAAAAATTCTTGAAAATGGTGAAGCCGATCTACTGGCGATGGGACGTGGTTTGATTGCGGAGCCGAATTGGGTCAATAAGGTCGCCTCAGGGAAAGAAGCGTTACTTAGGAAGTGTATTTCCTGTAATATCGGCTGTGCCGATCATCGAATCGCGAAAGCACGGCCAATTCGCTGTACGGTCAATCCAGATTTACACTATGAAGATCAATACAAGCTTCAGCCAGTCAAAAATCCAACGAAAATGGTGGTGATTGGCGGTGGAACAGCGGGACTCGAAGCCGCTGCAACGGCAGCCGAAGTGGGCGTTTCTGTTGAGCTGTTTGAGGCAAAGAATTACCTCGGTGGATTGGGACAAGAGATCTCCCGCTTACCGGATAAAAAGAGAATTAATGATTTTATCAGCTATCAGATCAATCGCTGTCAAGAACTGCCGAATTTGACAATTCATATGAATCAACGATTCGTGTCAGAGGATCTGAAGAGCGTTAAACCAGATATTATCGTTAACGCTACTGGAGCAAAACCATTACTTCCTCCAATCAACGGCTTACATGAACAATTGGCAAAAGCGGGACGCAAGGTGTTCTCAATTTTTGATCTATTGAATGGGCTAGAGAATTTCCAAGAATTTTCCGGTAAAGAGATTGTTGTGATCGGCGGCGGAGCTGTTGGTCTGGACGTTGTGGAATATTACGCGGAACGTGGAGCTGCGAAGGTCAGTATTGTCGAAATGCAACAGGAACTGGGCAAAGATTTGGATCTAATTACGAAGCTGGCCATGATGGAAATTGTCGAAAAGTATCAGGTAAATGTTTATACCTCTACAAAATTGACCCAGGTGAATGCGTCAGACTTTCTGGTGGAGGATGAGAACGGCAATAAGAGTACGTTGAATTTTGATTTAGGCTTTGTCTGTCTCGGCATGCGTGCAGATGCACCGTTGTTGTCTGACCTACAGGATTATGCATTAGCAAAGGATATTCCGTTGGTAAATATCGGGGATAGTAAGGTTGCGCGACGAATCATTGAAGGAACAAGAGAAGCGCGCGATATCTTAAAGACGATCGAGCAACTGGAACAAAAGAGAGCTCGGCTAACACTGCTGCAAGAATTGCCGGAAACGGCTATTTATCAATAGAATAGTAAGATGAGATAGGAGAATAAAAATGAAAACTGTAACAATTGATACGGTCACGTTAGGCGAAGGAAAACCGAAAATCATTGTACCTTTGGTTGGGCGAACAAAAGAGGAAATCATTCAGGAGGCGCAATTTGTTGCAACGGTCGATTGTGATATTGTCGAATGGCGGATCGATTTCTATGAAGAGATTTTGAATTTTTCAGCTGCGGCTCAATTTTCAAAGCAGGTTAAAGAAATTTTGAAAAAGCCATTATTGGTGACGTTTAGAACGAAGCAAGAAGGTGGGGAACTGGCTCTTTCGGATGAGAAGTATTTTGAGATGTATCAAGTATTCTTGACTGAAGGCAATTTTGATCTGTTGGATGTAGAACTGTTTATGCCAGCGACTGGTGTCGCACAAACAATTGAACTGGCACATGAAAAAAATAAAAAAGTTGTTATGTGCAATCATGACTTCGATAAAACACCGGCAAAAGAAGTGATTATCGAACGTCTTTGTAAAATGCAGGAGAAGGGCGCAGATATTTGTAAGATTGCTGTGATGCCGCAAACAACCGCCGATGTCATCACTCTATTGGACGCGACGCAGGAAATGTATCAGGAACATGCGGATCGACCATTAATTACTATGTCTATGGGGAGTCTAGGGGTTGTCAGTCGTGTATCAGGCGCCACATTTGGCTCATCGGCAACGTTTGGTGCAGCGAAAAAAGCGTCTGCTCCGGGTCAGGTTTCCGTCGATGAGTTACGATCTGTTTTGGAAGTATTATAAGAGAAATCTGTTCTCTAATTGGCAAGAAGTTACGAATAAATAGGAAGAAGCTTGAACCTTTTGATAATGAAAGGCTCAAGCTTTTTTGAGGTGACGCTCTCTTTTACTTTTGACTGATTTATCTGAGTAGGTACATTTAATAGAAAAAAAGATAAAAACCTTCCAATCAGAAAGTTTTTATCTTTTATACTTTACATTTTTAATGCCTAACTATAATGCACTTTCATGCTTCATTAATTCGGGATAATACTCAAACTCTTCAAATAAGTTTGGATCGTAATCGACAAAGCGTTGGGCCCAATTTTTTGCTTCAAAGAAATCGCGCATTTCTTGATCTGCGGGATGATAAGGGATATTCAAAAAAGCAGTCAATTTACTGAGATCTTCGCCGATCATGAAGACATTTCTTGGATCATACATCCGGTAAAACGGCAAGACCTCATTGCAGGTAATTAATTTCTTTTGCAGAAATAGTGATTCAAAGGTCCGCAAAGTGACACCGTATTGACCGGCACGCAGAATTTCCAAAATTCCTTTACTGCGTTTAACTAATTGGAGGTATTCGTTATAGGGCAAGTACCCATCTTGTTCATTTCCGCGTTTTGGCAAGATATGATAGAAGGTCGAGAGGCCCAGCGATTCGAAACGATCTTTTAGTTCCATGGCCTGCTGTTTGCGGCCATTATCATTGGCACCGAAGAAAATATCATAATTAGTAGCATTCAATGGTTCACCAACAGATTGAGTATAAAAGGAACTGTTGTGCTTTAATCCGAGATCCCGTGCTTCTAATGGGTCGAAGTGATAGATTTCATCAATTGCGGGCTCTTTTTGTGCAGCATTCAATTTGCGATAGTGCTCTAATTTAAAGTGATTCCAGAAAAATAGGATGATTTTCGCCTTGGTAAACGGACGAATTCTCGCAGCCATTTCTGGTTCAAAGCCGTAGTCTAAAAAGATAATTAATTGAAACTCTTTTAAGTATTGTCGTAAATAGTCATTGTTTGCTAAAAGCAACTCTTTCCCCGAACAAACGCTAACTTCGGATATGGCAGGGAAAAAGTAAAGGGAACGGTCTTTAGGTACTACTAATACATCAGAATTTTTCATTTTTCTCCCAGCTTTCGTATTAAATTTTTCTCATCATAGCGCTTTATATAACGTATAGCGATTATTTTGCTTGGGAAAAATAACACAAAAACAGAGACTATCTATGGGATAAGACAGTCTCTAAAGGGATATACGCTGTGAAGAGAATAACTACTTTTACACAAACGTAATAATTTGTAAATAATTAGTGTGCACGATTAAAACGCGAAATCCATTGTTTATAAGGCAACACGCCGCCTAAGAAATAGGTGATAATTGATTGAATTGGGATCCAGATGACCGTTTTGATCAAACGGGGTGCCCAAATCACCCAGCTATTTAACGGCACATGATACATCATTGCCAACCATAATGGCGTCAGAATCAAGTTGATCACGATTGTCGTGACTAATACTGACTGAATGGAGTTCTTCCAAGTGATCTCCTTTTTATAAAAGAAGTATCCATAGATCGCTCCTTCAAGAAAGGCATTAATAGTGAAGCCGATAAAAAAAGGTGCCTTGGCAAAAAGTGACATTCCAATAAAATCAGCGATTACAGAACCGATGCCTGTCCAAAATGGACCAAACAGCATTCCCATAATAATCTCTGGGATGAAGGTAAAGCTGACTTTCAGAAATTGCGTCTCGATTCCTAATATCCGAGACAGAGTGACCATCATGGCGATCAATAGCGCCATCGTTGTGATGCTTCTAGCATCAAGGTGTTTTTTCATTTCTAGCATCTCCTTATAGAGCTGCTACATCTGCATGCAGCGAATGCGAAAATAAAACCGCAGACCAAGTCTTTCGTCCAGAGGACAACATCCCATCCCTCCAGCACTTAACGCTTTATTTTCTACTCTGATTTATTTTGGGGAGGTCCCCGCAAAAATACTAGCACAGATTTGAAAAGGAAACAATCTTTTCATTTCAATCAAAAAAAGTCTAATCATTTTTTTTTATGAATAATCTTGGGTAAAATTTCGCCTTATTTAGAGGTATTATAGAGTTAGACAATATCTAAAGAAAGAGGGGAAGGCTTTTGACTGTAGAGCCCTTGAGTGAAAGGCAGCTGTTTCGTATGAAACGGGCGAATCTAGAAAAACGAATCAATCACTATTATTCAGAAACGCAAGATACTGATTCAGTGATTGAATATGGTGTAGCGATCTTGGTGTTTAATGCAATCACGATGACGAATTATTCCTTTATCTGTAAGGAGTTGTTCAAGGAAATCTTTTTAACAAGTGAGCCAACGGATCAGCTGCGGGAGTATTGCTTATATTTTTATGATTATTTTGAATTTAGCGAATGGGAAATCGTACGAGATCGGTTATTTAAAAATCGAGCAGAATTTTCCGAACGGACACGAGAGATTCGTCCTGAGACGAAGTATGTACGAGCAGCTTCTGTTCCGACTAATAAAAAATTAGATTGGCTGTACGAAAATTATTTAGATGATAGGGAAAGAGCACTCGCTGTGAAGGAACGATATAACTATGCCTTCAAGATCGTTTTTTTAGATGAAAATGGGAAGCGGCATAAACAAACCTTTAAAAATGCAGATGTCAGTATGTCGCATACGCAATTAAAGACACTGTTAAAGATACTGACACGATTGACGATTTTTGAAAAGAATGGTGTTCGCAGATTTTATGAAATCGTCTTTCCTGAATGTGAAACTTCAGTAGGGCGCCGACAGTTTGCTGATGCCGCTGATGATGCGGCCTATTTAGAGCGCAAGCGACAAGAAGCAGAAACACAATAGTAAAAAAGGAGAGAAATAAACGTGAAACCATTGCAGGAAAGGCAGCTATTTCACATGAAGCGAGATTCTCTAGAGAAGAGAATCATTCAGTATTATTCAGAAACACAAGACGTGGATAAGGTTATCGAGTATGGGATGGCTGTCTTAGCCAGAAATTCGATCGTAGTGGAGGACTTTTCCTTTCTATGTAAAGACTTGATTCGTGAAATCTTCCTGACGAGTGAGCCGACTGAAAAAATGCGAGGCTTTTGCTTATATTTTTACGATTACTTTGAATTCAGTGAATGGGAGAAAGTGCGTGATCGATTGTTCAAAAATCAATTCGAATTCTCCGAACAAACACATGCGATTCGGCGGGACATGAAGTATATTCGTGCGGCATCAGCGCCGACTTTAGAGGATATCGTTCCTATGATTGAGAGTGTTGTAGAAAACTGTTCAGAGGAGAAAAAAGCAGAATATTTCGCTACTCCAGATAGATTTACGTTTACATTCCAAGCGGTTTTTGAAGATGAGCAGGGAAAACGGTCGAAGCTGAATTTTAAGAACGCGGATCTTAATCGAACAACTGAGGGATTGGCTGTATCATTAGGGATTTTGACGAAGCTTACGATCTTTCAGAAAGATGGAATTCAGCGTTACGCAAAAATAATCTGGCCTAAATGTAAAGATATCAGCTCTTACTTAGACGCTTGGCATAAAGCGGATGATGAGAAAAAAGTAAAGGGCTGATAAATAGAATAAATGAAGCAGGCGCTGTTGTGTACCTGCTTCTTTCACGTTCTGGAGGGTTCAAATATTTAGCACGTTCAACACCAGTATTCCCCAAATAATGAAGACTATGAATCCCTAGCCGCAGCCTTTTTTAAAGGTTGTATAGAATGGAGAAAAATTTAAATCTTCAATTTCATTCTCAAATACAGCCTTTTTCGGATCATTATTTAGATAATAGACCTTCAAATGGGTTGGGAAATCATCGCCATCGTTCCGGTACACAAAGCGTTTTTTCTGTTTATGACCGTTGATCGTGTATTCATACGTTACAAAAATCTTGGAATAATCACTCAGATCATCTGTGGCTTTGGTCGATTAAAGCAAACATAGCGAGAAACCTAAGCAAACATGACATGCTCCCTTAAACTCCCTCTAGGAATGGTAAATTATGAGTGTAGCAAGCAGCTAACATCAATAAAGGGAGCGTGTAATTCATGCAAGAATACACAAGTAAAGAAGCCTTCATCACTGAAATCAAAAAAAGAGCGGATCTGTTCATTAAAGAGTTTGAGAGTATCGAAGAGAAGGATAAGGATCTACGATTGGAGGAAGGGGAACGGACGCCTTTTGAAAATCTTGCCTATCAGCTTGGCTGGTTGGCGCTGATCCAAGATTGGGAGAAAACAGAAAATAGTGGGGAAATTGTGGCGATGCCGGCTCCGGGAATTAAATGGAATCAGATGGGCCCCTTACATGAACAATTCTACGCGGATCAACAGGGGAAAAGTTTGGAAGAAATGCGTACGCTGTTCAATAACGCTATCGAGACGACGTGTCAGTGGTTGGACAGTTTAGAGGATGAGGAGTTGTTTAAGCCTGGCGGCAGAAAATGGGCTCAGTCGACTTCGTCTAATTGGCCTGTCTGGAAATGGGTGCATATCAACACCGTCGCACCATTTAAGTCGTTTCGAACAAAGATTCGCAAATGGAAGAAATTACGAGCCGCATAAAAAAGGTCGAGGAAAAGAACTCATTTTCCTCGACCATTTGCATTACCAGATACTTACACGTTTTTCAGGAGCCAAGTACATCGCATCGGTGTCCTTGATATCAAAGGTCTGATAGAAGTCCGCCAGATTTTTCACTTGGACATTGGCCCTTAGTTTGTTTGGTGCGTGAACATCAATGGATAAAAGTAATTGAGTATACTCCTGACGCGCCTTCATGCGCCAGATCGTTGCCCAGTTAATAAAGAACCCTTCAAGATCCACGTCTTTATCTTTTTTCGCGGCTTCTAAAGCGCAGCTCAATCCACCTGCATCGGCGATGTTTTCTGAAACGGTTAGCTTGCCGTTAACTGTTCCGCCAGCGATTTCTAAGCCGTCGAATTCTGCGATCATCTGATCAGCTAATTCTTGGAAGTGTTTTTGATCCTCTTCCGTCCACCAATTGTTCAAATTCCCATATTCATCAAAGAGTGAACCGTTGTTATCGAAGGCATGGGAGATCTCATGGGCGATTACGGCACCGATACCGCCAAAGTTCTCACTGCTGGATTGTTCCAAGCTATAGAAGGGAGCTTGAAGAATCGCCGCTGGGAAAACGATGATATTTCGGAATGGGTGGTAGTAGGCATTGACTGTGTCCGCACTCATTTCCCATTCATCACGTTCGACAGGTTTATTCCATTTGGCATAGTCTTCTTTGCGCTTCAGCTTGCTGAAATGCAACGCGTTACTTAAAAGTGTTCCACCTTTTTCTGCAGGGGTCACTTTGAACTGCGTATAGATTGTTGGGATTTTATCTGGATACCCTACATGAATCCCTAATGTGTTCAGCTTGACAATCGCTTTTTCACGAGTTGCTCCACTAAGCCAAGTGTTACTGCTCAGGCGTTCTTGATAGATACCTATCATGCGACGTACCATTTGTTCCACATCTTTTTTGGCCTGTTCACCGAAGTACTTCTTACCATAATAATCACCGACAATTTGATCGAAGCGGCCTGAAGCTAAATAGAAAGCGGCTTTTTCTTGAGGACGTGCTTCCGGTGCGCCAGAAAGTGCACGGCTATAGGTTCCGCCGACTTGTCGGAATTCTTCGCTAAGATAAGCGGTCAGAGCATTGATCGTCATGACTAGCATCCAGCTTTTCATTTGCTGGAAGGTGTCTGGATTGATTAACTCGTCCAGCTTCTCGAAAAATGCCGGTTCCGTTACGATGATCTTTTCTGGCACTTCTCCAACTAAGCCAACCAATAGCTTCTTCAAATCAAGGTATTGGCTGTTTTTGATAAAGGCCTCGCCGCTTTCAGGATTGTACATTTTGCTGTAGTCGGCATTTTCTTCGGCACTTTTAACATGCGGCGCTAGTAATTTATCATATTGAAGTGCTTCATCGGTGATCTTCTCAGCCTTCTCAGCTTCAAAGCCGGCTAGGTCAAACAGCTTTATCGTCATCTCTTTAAAGATCGCTAAAAGCTGCGGTGCTTGCGGATGATCCGCTTCGTAATAAGTCTTATCTGGTAAGATCAAACTAGGGGCGCCCGCAAATAAAGCGTTGATCTTGGTGTTTTTCATATCCGCATCGACATCTACGCCAAAAGGTAAAGGCAGACCATCGAGTACCCAGCTAGTCAATTGCTGTTCTAAATCAATGAGATCCTTTAGATCTTCGACTTGTTTTAGCAGCGGCAGCATTGGTTTTGCACCATCTTGATCACGTTTTTGGTAATCGTTGGCTAGGTTAAAATAAGTGATGTATTCTTTCATCAAATCATTTGGAATCAATGAAGGATCCTCGCTCATTTTTTTCGTATCGGTAATTAAGAGGTCGTCAATTTCGTCGACCAGATCTTGAAAACCGCCTGTAGCTGGTTTGTCTGCGGGGATCGTTGCTTCTTTGATCCATTCACCATTGACTGCTTCGTATAAATCTTCTTTGATTTTTGTTTTGTCCAAAATAGATTCCCCCATCTTTTTTCTAGTTCTTTCTGTCTGTATCCATTATGATATAACTTAAGAAGATACACAAAAGAAAATGATTCGGTGGTGGTAAAAATGAATTATCCAATCAATCAATGGATCGAATTGGAGAGCTTTGAAACATATCGCGACTGGAAAACACCGCGGGGGTTTTTATGCGGCACTTATGCTAGCAGTGTGTTGTTGGCCTACTGGCAGGATCAGTTAGACGAGAGCTGCTTGCCAGAAGGGTTAAGAACAAAGAACAGCAGTCAAAATGAACCGTTGATCCGCGCGTTGCAACCATTATTACAACCTATTGATTTCCCGACGGTACCACTACAGATTTCACTAGGCTTAAACCGATTCTTTCGTCGCTATCGAATTCCTTTTCGAGCAAGAGGCACTGTCGCAGGTTCTTGGCAGCGAGTGACCAAGCGAATCCTTGCTGGAGAACCTGTGATGATCGGTCTTTTACAGTTACTTGGCAGCAGCTACAAGAACCATTGGGTGGTCGTACATGGCTTTATGGAAAATGCAGAAGGACAAAAATTCTACAAAATTCATGATAATTGGGGAAAGAGTGATGCGGTGATCCCGGCGGAGTGGGGAAATGGCACGATTTCACTGGTAGCTTTTGCGCGGGATGCTAAAATCCGAACGATCCGTTATTCCCTTTTGAATCAAAAAAGTAAAATCTACAGCAAATAACCTAAAATATGTTAAACTGGTGGTACAAAAATACTTGGAGGGACACCATGTCAGAAGAAAGTAAGGATAAGTTTAAAATTTTTAGTCTAAATGGGAACAGACCATTGGCTGAAAAAATCGCCGATGTCTGTGGCGTACCGTTAGGAAAAAGTACGGTCAAGCAGTTCAGTGATGGAGAGATCTCGATCAACTTGGAAGAGACAGTTCGGGGATATGATATCTACCTGATCCAATCGACCAATGAGCCGGTGAATGATCATTATTTGGAATTATTGATCATGATTGATGCATTGAAGCGTGCAAGCGCGAAGACGGTCAATGTCGTATTGCCTTATTATGGGTATGCTAGACAGGATCGTACAGCTAAGCCGCATGAGCCAATTACAGCGAAGTTGATTGCGAATTTACTTTCAGACGCAGGTGCAACAAGAGTATTGACCCTTGATTTACACACTGTGCAAGTCCAAGGCTTCTTCGATATTCCAGTGGACAATTTGTTCACGATGCCGTTGTTTGCACATTACTATCGCCGTCGCGGAATGGTGGGCGATGATTATGTCGTGGTTTCTCCCAAAAACAGTGGTGTTCAACGAGCGCGCAGCCTAGCGGAATATTTAGATACAGCGATTGCGATCGTGGATGTGGCGGAAGAAGGCAATCCAGATTCTGGCTACGTGATCGGTGATGTAGAAGGTCGCTGCTGTATCATGGTGGACGATATTTTGAACACGGGAGAAGTATTCTCCAACGCTTCAAAAACACTGAAGAAAGCAGGCGCTAAAGAAGTTGTTGCCTGTGCTTCTCATGGGTTACTATCACCTCCAGCAAAAGAAAATTTAGATGCTGCTGACATCGAGGATATTTGTATCACAGATTCTGTATTGACTGGGACTGAACGACATCCGGAAAAATTGTCGATCATCAGTTGTGCGGATTTGATGGGTGAAGCAGTGAAACGGATTCATGAAAATGAGTCGGTCAGCCCATTATTTACGATGGAACAAAAAGATTTTGAGTAAAAGGGCAGCGATGCCCTTTTCTTTTTTTAGAAAATTGCTCACACAGAAAGGTTCGAAAGTTTGTGGAAAATATATATTTAGATCATGCGGCGACGAGCCCTATGCATCCAGAAGTGATTGCAACGATGACAGAGGTCATGACTGAAACATTTGGCAATCCCTCCAGCGTCCATGCCTTTGGCCGGCAGGCTGCTGGAAAATTGGAAATGGCGCGTGAGGTCATAGGTAAAAGCCTCGGCGTAAAATACCATGAGATCATCTTTAATAGTGGTGGTACTGAAGGCGACAATACCGCGATTTTGGAAACAGCCTTTGGTCGTCAAGAGGAAGGCCGGCACCTAATTACGACGCAAATTGAACATCCAGCTGTAATTAACACGATGAAGTATTTAGAAACGCAAGGATTTGAAGTGACCTACTTGCCGGTGGATCGTAAAGGCAATATTTCATTGGCTGATTTTGAAGCCAGCCTGCGTCCAGATACGATCTTGGTTTCGATTATGTACGGCAATAACGAAATTGGTAATTTGATGCCGATTAAGGAAATCGGGGAACGATTAAAGGAACATCCCGCGTATTTCCATACGGATGCGGTTCAAGCTTATGGGAATCAGTTTATTCGTCCCCATGAGCTAGGCATTGATTTTTTAAGTATTTCTGCTCATAAGATTAATGGTCCAAAAGGTGTCGGCTTCCTATTTAAAAGCGACGATGCTAAATTAGCACCGTTGCTTCGCGGTGGCGAGCAAGAAGAGAAACGTCGCGCAGGAACGGAGAACTTGGCCGGTATTTGCGGTATGGCCAAGGCAGTGGAATTATTGACAGAAGATGAACGGGAAAAACGCCTTGCATTATACAATCAGTACACTCAGAAAGTGTTAACGACATTAGATGAAGCAGCCGTCGACTATCATGTGAATGGCGATTTAGACAATAAATTGCCGCATGTCTTGAATCTGCGATTTACTGGGGTCAACAATGATCTCCTATTGATGAAGTTAGACCTGCGTGGTATCGCAGTTTCCACTGGTTCGGCTTGTACCGCAGGAACGATTGATCCATCCCACGTTTTAGAGGCGATGTATGGCAAAAATACCCCAGAAATAAAAGAATCATTGCGGGTAAGCTTTGGTTACGGCAACACAATGGAGCAAGTCGATTATTTTGCGAAACAGCTGGTGGCTAGTTTACAGGAACTGACGAAGAACAAATAATGTGGATTGAAATGCCTGATACTTATCTTTATAATTAAGAATGAAAGAAAAAAGATGAGGTGAGCAAATGGCATTTACAAAGACAGCGACGATTAAAGGGTCAAAATATCAATACGCATTAGCGCCAACCGCTAAAAAGTATACGTTGCGAGACAATGGTTTTACCGAAACGAGCTCCGGCAATTTCCAATTGATCCGTCCGTTACAAGCAACGCCGCAAAGTAAAGAAGGCTTTAAGCTGAAAATTACAGTAGCTAAAGATATTAGTACCTTAAAGATGTCAGTGACGACAGCAAATGGTCTGAAGGCAGTCGATATTTTTAAAGATGTGAAGCAAGAAATGGTTCAAGAAAAATTCTACTTCCTGATGGATGGAATGATTGACCGCGGCTTGTTTGTCAAAGAAGAAATTTAACGATGAAACGAGGCTTATCGAATCAGATAAGCCTCGTTTTTTATGTATCAATCGACGCTATTCCTTCAAAATGCGGTCTTTAAAGAAATAGAAACGGTGGTTATTTTATCATTAAAAATAATGCTCTTTTTTCAGGTAAGGATTAAATCAAAAGGTTGTCAATTATAATCTGATTTCTATTTTAATATATTCGCCTTTTTTTCTGAATCTTTTTAACGCTTTGAAGCTTCAAATTAGAAAGATTATGGTACACTAATAATAAGAAAATTGTTGGAAATGAAGGTGAGAAGTTGGTTCACAAGATACATACAATCGAGCATCACAAAATTATTTCTGATTTCCGTCTCTTGTCGGGGCTGACCGTCTCAATTGAAGACTGTGCGAACCTGACAAAAGAGTTTAAAAAATACGGTGTCGAAGATTACTATATCAGTGATTATGAAGGGAATAGTTATCTTACCCGTTATGTCGATTACTTCATTGATGGGATTCCTTGTTTGAAATACAAGAAGCACTATTTGGTCCCGTTGATTTTTCGTGACATGCCCGATACGCAAAAAATGTTTCGCGATACTTATCGTTGGGAAGCTTTTTTTATTCTTTTGGATTGGTACTTGAAATACAATCCTGAAAAAGTCATCATTCAATGCAAAAAGAAAGGAAAGCGGTTAGAAGTGATCGATACGGCATTTTTAATCTTTCGTTTGTGGGAAATTTGTGATGGGGCAGCGTTTCCGATTGCGAACCTGAATAACCTTTCCGAGTTCGAAAAATGGAACCAAATCTTTCATTTGATCGACACTGGCAAGTCCTTTAAGCGAACGAAGGAGTTCGACCCGACCAAAGTAGAAGATCTAACCCAGCTGGAAACGGTAATTACAATCATCAAAATGAAATATCAATCACTATTACAAAAACAAGGCTACCAGGTATAAACTGGCGGCCTTGTTTTTGTCAGTTTTTCTTCACGCTTTAGCGTAATTAGAAAAATGATAGGCGTACGACGAAAAATTTTTTCTGGTTTTAGAAAAAATCACCATAATCGGGAGTTAGCTGCGAGTCCAACTTTTCACAGGATACTTTGTTCGAGGAAAGCAAAGATACCCCGCTATGATAAGTTACGTGAACTTTAGTTGGATCGTATGCGAAACGATAATGAAGTAATTTTTTGTTTTTGGAAAAATTATTCCTTAGAAGGAGCTAGCTGTCAGTTTTTCTTCACGCTTTAGCGTAATTAGAAAAATGATAGGCGTACGACGAAAAATTTTTTCTGGTTTTTAGAAAAAATCACCATAATCGGGAGTTAGCTGCGAGTCCAACTTTTCACAGGATACTTTGTTCGAGGAAAGCAAAGATACCTCGCTATGATAAGTTACGTGAACTTTAGTTGGATCGTATGCGAAACGATAATGAAGTAATTTTTTTGTTTTTGGAAAAATTATTCCTTAGAAGGAGCTAGCTGTCAGTCTACGTTCTTCACAATCTGCGCATTTTTTTTAGAGAGATGGTAAAATAAAAGTAAGAATCAGAAATCGATTTGTAGGTGATTAGAATGAAATACTTTATCTCAGATACCCATTATTTTCATGAAAATCTTTTAGGCGATAATGACTTTGCCCCGCGTTTATTTGACTCTGTCGAAGAGATGAACCGTCAAATGATCACCGCGTGGAATGACGTTGTGAATGAGAAGGATACAGTCTATCATTTAGGCGATGTCGCGATGCATCCCTTATATGAAAGGGGCTTTACAGATATTCTTAAGCAATTAGTCCAGTTGAAGGGAAAAATCGTGTTTATCAAAGGTAATCATGATTCGCGAACTTTTTTCAGATACCTAGAGACCCATGATCCGAAACTTGAAAACGGAGAGAATAAATTTGAATTTCATGACGTAGGTGCCATTGTTAAGTTCAACCATCATCAATATTATTTGACCCATTATCCGATGCTTCTCGGAAAGACCTTGAATATCCGAAATCTCCATGGCCATATTCACAATTACAGCATGCCAATCGCGGAAGATATTAATGTCGGAGTGGACGCGCCAGAACGCGAGTTTTTGAAAAAGCCACTTCCCTTTGGTACTCCTATCTCTGAAAACTTGATTGATGAGATCGCGGATTACAAAGAGGCGGAAATAAAAAAATTACAATAAGTAGAGGCATCGAGCGATCGATGTCTTTTTGTTTTAAAAATATTTATCGTGAATAAATTTTTAAAATGTGAACCAAACATATCTATGAATTTGCTGCTATGGTAAATTAAGTGTAAGGATAACGCGAAATTTTTTAAGGAGGTAAAAAAGTGAAGGCAAAGGAAATTTTGAAAACGGTTCTTTTATATGCTGTTATGATTGGTGCAGTACTTGCGTTGCGCCATTATGTATTTACACCTGTGGAGGCGATTGGGGATTCCATGAAGCCTAATCTAAATGATGGTGAGCGGATGTTTGGATTAAAGCATGGGGAAATCAATCGTTTCGATGTCGTAACGTTTCCCGCGCCGGATGATCCGGGTGCAGATTACGTGAAGCGTGTAATCGGGTTACCAGGAGATACGGTCGCTTACAAAAATGATCAGCTTTATATCAATGGCAAGAAATATGATGAACCTTACTTGAAAGAATATAAAAGCAAATTGACGGACGGTCAGCCGTTGACCTTTGATTTCGATCTACAAAGTTTATTTGGCTACGAAAAAGTTCCTGATGGACAGCTTTTTGTTTTAGGAGACAACCGCCGCATCTCAAAAGATGGTCGAATCATCGGAATGATTGAACAAAAGGATATTTTAACCAATGTAAAATTTGTCTTCTGGCCAATCAATCGAATTGGCGTTGTTGAATAAAAAATGCTCCCACTTCATTTACATGGAGTGGGAGCATTTTTTTATTGATGTGCCTTAACTTCTTGGTAGAGCTGCTTGGTGGTAGAGGGATCAGTGTTGGTGTAGTAATAATCACGACTCTTTGTTTTGATTTGTAAGATTGGCTTTGACTGATGATCGATGAAAAGGGAAGCAGAGTTTCCATCAACCTTGAAACTGCCAATGGCATAATTTTCTGTTGCCAGGCCATTGACTTTCATACCTACTCGAGGCAAGCGTTCAATCAAAGCTGCCTTTTCAATAGTGTCGTATGGAATTCTTCGTTCTTTATAAAAGGGTCCATCCAAAATGACACTTTCTTGTTTTACTTCGTAAGTTAATGGGTCCGGATGATAATCTAAAACGTATAAAGGAACGACTGTGACGACCATAGCACCAATCAGTACAACGGGCAGTAAACCGATAAAAATTTTTCCACCCACACGTGCTAAGTTCACCGTGATATTCAATCCAATTCGATCGGGAACCATTAAGCGACGATCATTTGGATTGTAATAGATCCCATATCGCCAATAGTAGTCGTCTCCGGCATAACGAAAACTGGATGTTTGGGTCAATAATTGATCTTGCTTTTTTCGTAAACGGAATAGCCACCATAGACTGAAGCCGCAAAAAAGGAAAATCAATAAAAACTCAATAATCAATAACATATTGAAAAAGCGTGGATTTGATTCCACCGTTAACAATGGCAGATAAACAATCAATGCAACGATAAAGCTCGTACCTGTAATAAAGGACGACCAGTAAAATTTCGTCAGATCATTGTATTGACGATTGATTTTGGCATCATCCGTTAACGCACGTACAGGTAGTCGACCGATTGCCCACCAACCCCCTAAAAATAAAAGCAAGACAAAACAATTTGTTCCTAAGAGAATCCATGTCAAACTACCCAATTCTCGCTGATGCAGCAAGAAAGTTAACAATCCCACCAGGCCCCATGAGGGAATAAACCACCAAGGTGAAACGAGCTTCCGATTTTTTTCCAGTACCAGTCTCGTGTCGACTTGAATCGGTTGTTCGGTTAATTGCCAATGATTGTCTATAATTAGCTGATGTCCTTTGCGGATATAACGTATTTGTAAAAGATAGCCACCACCGATCGTGATATACAGCAGAAGGAAGAAAAGTAGCATAAAAATCGAATCCTTCATCGGAATCAATAAACTCAAATCCAAGACAGTTAAGATACCCGCTAATTGGAATTGTCGTTTGCGGTAATTCTTTCTGAAGGACAATACTAGCGGATCATTGATTTTATCTGCGGGGAAGGTATTTTCCACGATCACGTAGTTGTGTGGTTTCGCTGCTAAGGAATTTGTAAATGCCATGATAAAGTTACAAGAAATTAATATGATCAGAATGATAGGAGATAACATTAGTGTTCATCCTTTCCAAAACTCGTCAAAATCTGTTGAACTTTTTCTTTGACTGCTCTTTCGTCAGCTTCAGCCAAGTAAAGTTCTGCTAACAATAGGGTTAGATTTTCCTCGCTAGTTTTTTTAGCAGGAACAGGTAAGGGTGCGACTAGTGTTCCTTTGCGACGATCAGTGATCAAATAGCCTTCTTCACGTAGCTGTTGATAGCCTTTTGAAACAGTCATCGTATTTACACCCAATTCATCGGCAAATTGTCGAACAGTTGGCAATTGTTCGTTTGGCTGCAGCTCACCCTGAGCAATCCCAATAATAATCTGTCTTCGTAGCTGCAAATAAATCGGTTCTTCCGAATGAGGATCAATTTCTAAGATCATTTACTCGCCCTCCTTTGTATTGTTTATATTAATACAAACAATACAAAAAGACAATAAAAATCGCTACTCAAAGAATTATCTATCGAAAATTTAAGATTTATGTTGTATAATTCGTCATACTGAAAAGTTGCGACCTTCAAATCGTAGAGTTTTCGGAAATCTATTTTGAAATGATGGTGATACTGTGTCTAACAGCAACACAAGAGTCGTCGTAGGAATGAGCGGCGGCGTCGATTCATCGGTAACTGCTTTGTTGTTAAAGGAACAAGGCTATGATGTAGTCGGCATTTTTATGAAAAATTGGGACGACACTGATGAAAATGGTGTTTGTACCGCGACAGAAGATTATAAGGATGTGGCGAAAGTCGCTGCTCAAATTGGGATTCCTTATTACTCTGTCAACTTTGAGAAGGAATATTGGGACCGAGTCTTTGAATATTTCTTAGCAGAATATCGTGCAGGTCGCACACCGAACCCAGACGTGATGTGTAACAAGGAAATCAAATTCAAAGCTTTCTTGGATTACGCAATGGAACTAGGTGCGGATTATGTCGCAACAGGACACTATGCCCAAGTCGAAAAAGACGAAAATGGCGTCGTTCATATGCTGCGTGGCGTGGACAATAACAAAGATCAAACTTATTTCTTGAGTCAGCTTTCGCAAGAACAATTAGCGAAGACCATGTTTCCTCTAGGTGGCATGCAAAAACCAGAAGTTCGCGCGATCGCTGAACGCGCTGGCTTAGCCACTGCTAAGAAAAAAGATTCAACCGGTGTTTGCTTTATTGGTGAAAAGAACTTCAAGCAATTCTTAAGCAATTACTTGCCAGCGAAAAAAGGCAAGATGGTTACGCTAGATGGAGAAGAAAAAGGTACCCACGATGGATTGATGTACTACACGATCGGTCAACGTCAAGGCTTAGGCATCGGCGGCGGCGGAAAAACCAATGATCCGTGGTTTGTTGTAGGGAAAGATTTATCTACTAATACGTTATATGTGGGTCAAGGTTTCCATCATGAGGCATTGTATGCAACGAGTTTGGATGCCAGTGACATTCACTTCACGACAAATGAAGACCGTCCAAAAGAATTCAAATGTACAGCGAAATTCCGTTATCGTCAGCAAGACGTACCAGTAACTGTTCGGTTATTGGATGATGATCGTGCAGAAGTAATCTTCGATGATCCTGTTCGTGCAATCACTCCAGGACAAGCGGTTGTCTTTTATGACGGCATGGAATGTCTCGGTGGCGGATTGATCGATCATGCTTATCAAGAAACAAAAGAATTACAATATATTTAATTCAAACTAAAACGTATGAGGCTACTCCTTTAAGGGTAGTCTTATTTTTGTTTATAATTTGATTATTCAAGATATTTACAGAAAATTCTTGAAAATTAGAATGATTCTCTTTACACGCTCATGGAATTGTGGGAATATACTAATTAAATATTTATTATAAATTGAAGAGAGTTGGGTGAGTGTATGAATGGTGTGGTTCTTCTAGTTTTTGCTATTATTTGTTTTGTTGCTGCTTATTTTGTTTATTCCCGTTGGTTGGAGAAAAAATGGGGGATTGATCCTAAAGCGGTGACCCCTGCGGTCGCTTTGGAAGATGGAGAAGATTACGTTCCGGAGCCGGCATTTGTAGTATTCAGTCATCAATTTTCATCAATTACTGGTGCTGGACCCGTGACCGGGCCAATTATTGCGGCGATGTTCGGCTGGTTGCCAGCATTTTTATGGATTTTGTTTGGCGGGATTTTCTTCGGTGCTGTCCATGACTTTGGTGCGTTATACGCCTCAGTTAAAAATGAAGGAAAATCGATTGGTCTGATTATTGAGAAATATATTGGAAAAGTCGGAAAGAAGTTATTCCTTCTATTCTGTTGGTTGTTTGCTTTGTTAGTTATTGCTGCTTTTGGTGATATCGTCGCGACGACCTTCAATGGAATGACACCAGATGTTCCAGCAGCGGTGAACACAGCGAATGCTTCTGCGGCATCTATTTCAATGCTATTTATTATTGCGGCCGTTTTAGTTGGCTTTTTTATGAAAAAGTTCCATCTGAAAGGAATCGCTATGCATCTTTTTGGGATCGCCGTTTTACTGGTGACATTAGCTATTGGTATTATGTTCCCGATTTTTGCGGATAAGCAAACGTGGCTGTTGATCGTATTTGCTTATTTATTCTTGGCTTCTGTTATGCCGATTTGGTTGTTGATGGCACCACGAGATTTTCTTAGTACCTACATGCTATTAGGAATGATTATCGCTGCGGTTTTAGGTCTCTTAATCGAAGCGCCGATGGTAGAGTTGAATGCCTTTAATGGATTTGCGGTGCAGGACGCAGCTGGCAATGTGAAATATCTATTTCCCATTTTATTTATCACGGTTGCCTGCGGTGCGGTCTCTGGTTTCCATAGCTTAGTATCTTCGGGAACTTCTTCTAAGCAAGTAACAAACGAAAAACATATGCGTCCAATTAGTTATGGGGCGATGATGTGCGAATGTGTCTTGGCTGTTGTTGCTCTAGTCGTTGCAGGAGCAGTTGCGCAAAATGGACAATTACCAGCAGGAACACCTTTCCAAATTTTTTCTGGTTCTGTTGCAGGCTTCCTAACTAAATTTGGTTTGCCTTTGAATATCGCGCAGGCCTTCATGACAATGTGTGTCTCGGCACTAGCGTTAACATCACTGGATTCGGTGGCACGTATTGGACGGATGTCCTTACAGGAATTCTTCTATGAAGAAGGTGTAGAACAAAAAGGCTTGGCGAAGCTCCTTACGAATAAATATGTGGCTACCGTTGTAACATTAGGTGTTGGCTTTGTTTTAGCACTGGGTGGTTACAATAGTGTCTGGCCGTTGTTTGGTTCAGCCAATCAATTATTAGCTGCAATGGTAATGATCGCTGTGGCAGTTTACATGAAGACCTCTAAAAAATCAGGGGTAATGTTCTATATTCCAATGGGAATTATGTTGGCAGTGACCTTCACCGCACTCGGAATGTCGATTTATGGATTAGTAACTAAATTGATTAACGCGACACAATACCTTGCGACCATACCAGCAACTCCGGCAGCCGGACAATTTGTCTTTTTATCTGATGGCTTGCAACTAATTTTTGCCTTCCTGTTATTGGGATTAGGTGTGATGGTAGCGACTAAGTGTTTACGCTCATTATTTCATGTGAAAGCTGAAAGTGCTAAAAAAGTGGTAGCTGAATAAATGATGAAACGACTCTGAAAAGGGTCGTTTTTCTTTTTCTCATTGGTTGAAAAATTTTTATTAGGTTCTTGTTTATTAGAAAAAGATGAAGGATACTTAAGAAAAAGCTTTTAATGAGAATGAGAGGGAGGGAATAATGAACATAGCTATTTGTGATGACAATCCAAAAATAATCGGTCAAATAGAAACACTGCTGCTTTCTTTTTTTGAGCATGATTTAAATCAGTTCAACTATGAGGCCTTTCTGTCCGGGGAGTCTTTGGTAGATCATCTAACGAAAGAGGAAAGCTCTTTTCAAATCTATCTGTTGGATGTAGAAATGAAGTCACTAGACGGTTTTGAGGTGGCTCGTTTTATTCGAGAAAGGGATCAGCAAGCCATCATTATCTTTATTACCAGTCATGTGGAATGGATGCCCGAGGCTTTTGAGGTGAATGCTTTTCATTATCTAATCAAGCCGATCGATGAACTAAAGGTCAAACAGGTTCTGACAAAAGCGATGGAGCAGTTATCTCTACGAAAGATGATCCTTCAGTTTACGATTCAGAAGAAAGTTTATACCGTTTATCTAGGAGAAGTGGAATATTTTGAAAGTATGAAACGAAAGATGATTATTCATTTAAAAAACGGCGAAGAGTATGAATATTATGGAACAATGAAGGAAGTTATTGATAAGGTCTCGACACAGTTATTTACGCAAATCCATCATTCCTTTGTGATTAATATGGATTATGTACAAATGAAAAGTGGGGAAACGATTGTCCTGCAATCGGGGCGGGAAATTGCGATCACGAAGAAATTCCACCAATCCTTTCAAAGTGCTTATCGAAAGTATGTTTTGATGAGGACTAAAGCATGAATCTTGCGGCTTTGTTCGAATTTATCAAATCAGTCAATGATATTTTTATCGTAAGTGTTTTCTTTTCCTGCTATTTAACTGGCCGTTCATTGGATTATTGGAAAAAGCATTATTTAAGAGGCGTTATCGCCGTACTTACAGTGATCGTAGCTTATCTTATTAGAAATATCAGCCCATTGTATCTATCATTTGGCTCCTTTTATATGTTGATTAATGTTGCGACGTACGTGTTTCTGATGTACAGTATCGGCTATTTCTTTTTTAAAGGAAGGCCAGCAACGAAGTTTTTACTGATTTTTCTTTCAATGATCATCTTATTGCTGTTTGATTTTCTAGTTTATTTGATCATTGAAGGATTGTTCGGAGTGAATTACTTTGATTCTAACCAAGCCTCCTATGCTTATGGAGGAATCTTCGCTAGTCAATTCTTACAATTAATCGCCATTTTTCTTTTACGGGCGAAGCGAAAGGCTCCGTTAGCGTTGCAAGGAAAAACCAGCTTTTATCTCTTACAAGTCGTCATTCCTTTTATGACTAGTCTATTTTTTATCATTTACCCGGTTTTTGTTGAGCAAAAGACGCAGGATGCTGACAGGCGCTTTTTTATGGTCGTTTTACTATTTGCAGTGATTAATTTGGTCCATTTTATTGTTCTTGAACTTCATCAGAAGCTGGAAAAAGAAAATTATGAAAATCTTTTTCTAGTTCAGGAATTTGCTCATCGTGAAGAATACTATCAGCAGATGGAGAACCATCAGACAAAGATACGTGCGATTCGTCATGATCTGAAAAATCAGCTGTTGACATTAATAACTGATGAGGGTGGATCAGAATCGCAAATCGAGCAATTATTGGAGGAGGTCATCCAGGAGGAGGCCTGTCAATTTACTCAAAATAGTGGAATCAATCAATTACTTAGCAATAAATACCGACGTGCCAAAGAAAGCGAGATTCAAATGAATGTAGAGGTGAAGGTTCCAGCAGAAATGCGGTTTGAAATGCGTGATTTAGGCGCATTGATTGGTAACGCGGTGGATAATGCCATCGAGGCGTGCCAACGATGTCCCTCAAATCGGCGTATTGATTTACGACTAATCTATTTCAATCATATGCTCCTGTTAGAGATTGAAAATACAACTGCTGAACGAGTAACAGAGTTCAAAACACAAAAGAAAAAAGCGTTGGAACATGGTTTCGGCGTTAAAAGTATTCAGGCGATCACCGATAAATATCACGGAGATATGCTTTACGAATCGAAAGAGCGTTCCTTTCGCTTAGAATTATCAATCTGGGAGCCTAATTAAACGTTTTATGTTACATGGAAAGGGGGCAATCGTTACATTTCGCCAAAAGAATCACTATTTCTTTCTATACTAAAGTCAGTTAATCAATGACAGGAAAAATAGGAGGAAGTAAAGATGAAGAATAAAGTAGAAGAGTATAAACCAGGAAAATTTTTTGGATGGGTATTTTTAATCACTTGGGGGAGTTGGCTGATCGCGGCGTATCTGAGCTACAATCATCCCGATCCAGATTTTTATTCGATCTTTTTGATTCCAGGATTATTTGCACCAGTTCTCGTTACGATCGCTTTTATCGCTATGCCGAAAAATCATCAACTCAGAAAAGACTTTTTCCAACGGTTATTCGATGTAAAAAAAGTTAATCTAGTTCCATTGGTTAAAATTTGTTTGGTGATGGGTTCATCAGTAGTATTAGCTATCTTCATTTCAATTTTATTTGGCGGCTCCCTTAATCAATTGCAATTATCTAAAGACTTCAAATTCTCTGCAGGGTCGATTCCAGTATTGTTAGTAATGGTCATTGCACCGATCTTGGAAGAGATTGGTTGGCGCGGTTATGGGGTAGATGCGTTGTTAAATCGGTTCAGCTTACTGACAGGTTCAATAATATTTGGTTGCTTATGGTCATTCTGGCACCTGCCGTTGATGTTTGTAAAGAATTATTCCATGAATTTGCTATTGCAGGAAAATGTTTGGTTTGCAGTGAACTACTTTGCGAGTATCATTCCATTGGGGATCATTTTGAATTGGCTCTATGTAAAAAGCAATCGTAGTACAATGGCGTTGATCATTTTTCATATCTTTTTAAATTTCATGCAAACATCCACGCAAATGACCGAATGGACAAGCTGTATTCAAACCGTGATTATCATCAGTATTGCTGGCTTGATCGTTGGGATGAATAAGGATTTGTTCTTTCCGAACTTGCAGGTTTATTCAGAACTTGAGGCATAATAAAAGCAGTCATCGTCAAAAGTTAACGGTGACTGCTTTTATTATGCTAGGCTTTGAGCGAAATGAGCCATTGCAACTTTAACTTCATCTAGTTTTTCAGGTTTGATCAAAGGAAATAGTTTTTCTTGGAGTTGTTTGAACTCCTCCAAGCTTAATGCATCAGTTTCTTGATCAGCGAAGCTTTTAACTAAGATTTTCTTTGCTTCCTCTTCTTTTCCTTCAATTGTATTATTCAGGAAAAAATCGAGAAATTTTAATTGTCCTTCAAGCATGTTGTTCACTTCTTTCATTAATGTACTTTCTTAGTATAAAAAACTACTCAAAAAGTTACCATTAATAAGTCCTAAAGTTAATGCGTTTGCTGGCTTTGATGAAGCTTATCACTAATTTCCTTTGTATTGCGATGTACCAATAGGTAATTGGTCAATACGAGTGCAGAGGTTGAAATAAAAACGCCCCGATACCCAAAGAGGGAAGAAACGCTGGAGCCGATCATTGGACCGACAACATTTCCGGCTGCTTGAAAGGATTGATTATAGCTAAAAATTCTTCCAGCAGCTTCTTGTGGCGAATATTTTGTAATCAGTGCTTGAACCGCAGGTAATAGACAAGCGTCGGAAATGCCGACTAAGAATCGTAGAAAAGCCAATTGCCAAACATTGGTAACAATTGACATAGGCAAGAAGACGAGCATAGCAAAAATCAAACCAATTCCTAGAATTTTTTCACTACCGATTTTATCTCCCAAGCGACCAAAGCGCGGGGCAGCAATCAAGGTCGCGATACCCGGAATCGAAGCGATGATCCCACTGACCAGTGTGACGTTTCCATGATTGTGCATTAATTGCCGAATATAGAGACTAATAATCGGACTAATCGAATTATTTGAAGCTTGAATAATTAACGTGGTAATGAACATACCGATCACAACATGCGGGTATTTCAGACTGTGAAAGATTTCTTTCGCAGGAAGCATATCTTTCTTTTCAACAGGGGTAAATTCTTCATGAACAAAAAAGAGACTAAGTAAGAAGACTAAAAATAAAATACTACCGGTGATAAAGAAGGTTAAACGATACCCAAAAATCGAGGCAGTGACACCACCAACTAGCGGACCAAGTAAATTTCCAGTAACCGCTCCGGTGGCTAAGGTACCGAGAACCTGACCACTTTTTTCTCGTGGTGTTCCCGTTGCAACAAGGGCAGTCGCATTGCTGATATAGCCGGAAAAGACGCCTTGAAGCAAGCGCAAACCGATCAATTGATAGACATTTCCGACGGTCCCCATTAAGCTAATAACGATTGCCATCCCAAGTGATGCGCGCAGCAACATTAATTTACGTCCTTTTTGGTCAGCCAATCTCCCCCATAAAGGAGAAACAATCGCGGTAATTAAAAAAGTCGATGAAAAGGTGATCCCGCTCCAAAAGTTTAATTGCTGATTGGTGTAGCTTCCTAATGAATCTATGTATAGGGACATAAAGGGCATCACGAGACTGAAGCCGATACCGGCCATAAATGTGCCAAACCATAAAACAATTAAATTCTTTTGCCAAGTAGGTCGTGGTTGAAATAATGAACGCTTGATTTTATTCACACTAAAAAATGCCTTCTTTCAATACTTTGAAATTTGCTCTTCACTTATCGTCAAGAAAAAAAGTTGATAGCTGCTTCGTATGTGGGGATTAGTGGATCGTTTACTAAACATGTACTTACTATTATTGACGTAAGTAATTTTGATAGGACGAAATTTTCTGAGATAAAAATGTAATTAATTGTCATAGTCATAGTTTGTGTTTATCTAGTAAAGTAGAGCTGACCTGACCGTTTTTCATTATAACTCTCTTAAGGAGCATGTAAAATCCAACGCCTTTGTGTTACGATAGAATTAAGAAAAAAGCAATATTTTTCTGAAAAGAGTTTGCAGATGGGTAACTTTTTAAAATGCTCCTGTGTCAGCTGAAACATTTTTCTTGAATTTTTATTTCATGATACTTATGATTGAGATGGAAAGAAGGGTAGCGGGATGTATCAAGTAATAACAATGTACGGTGATAATGAACCTTGGTGGTTCTTTGAGGAATGGCAAGAGGATATTCAAGAAACCGCGACTTTTGAAGATTTTGACGCGGCAGTAGCATATTATGAGCATCGTTGGAGTGAGCTCCAAAAAACCAATACATATAGTAATGCAAAACAAAATTTTCTAAGTGCATTTTGGAAAGAGCAGGACGAACGCTGGTGTGAAGAGTGTGACGATTATTTGCAGCAGTATTGGGGTCTAGCGCTATTAAAGGATGAGCAGCCGTTGACGGTTGACAGCAGAAAGGAATTTTATGAAACAGCTAATTATAGCGGAAAAGCCAAGCGTTGCAAGAGACTTGAGCAAGGTGCTTAACGCGAATCAAAAGAATAAGAACTATTTCGAAGGACCCAATGTTGTTGTGACTTGGGCCCTTGGTCATTTATTGAGCTTAAAAATGCCCGAGGATTTGAATAAGGAATGGCAAAGCTGGCAGATGGAAACATTGCCGATGATTCCTAAATATATCGGGATCAAACCATTGCCAAAAACTAGAGGACAATTAAAATCGATCCAGCAACTAGCGAAGCGAAAGGACATCTCAGAGGCTGTTATAGCCACAGATGCTGGTCGTGAAGGTGAACTGGTTGCCCGCTGGATCTTAGAGTATGTGCGATTCGAAAAGCCTGTTAAGCGGCTATGGATTTCTTCTCAAACGACTAAAGCAATTAAAGACGGCTTTAAAAAGTTGAAGCCGGCGAAAGAGTATGACAATTTGTACTATTCTGCTTTGGCACGAGCAAAAGCAGACTGGCTCGTAGGGTTAAATGTGACTCGCGCACTAACGGTTAAATACGAAGATAGTTTATCCGCCGGTCGGGTACAAACGCCGACGCTTGCGATGGTTCGTACGCAAGAAAAGAAAATTGAGAAATTCCGTCCGCAAAACTATTTCGTCATTTCATTGGAAGTCGATGGTCAGAAAGCGAAACTCAATCAAAAGAATCCTTATGGTATTACAGAACGCGAGACGGCCGAAACGTTAGTTAAAGAACTGTCACAGCAAAAAGGGACAGTGACGGACATTACGGAAAAAGAAAAAACAGAACCCGCGCCATTACCCTATGATTTAACAGAAATTCAGCGAGAAGCGAATGCGCGCTATCAATTTTCAGCGAAGAAAACTCTGTCTTTGGTTCAAAGTCTATATGAGACGCATAAGATCGTGACCTATCCGCGGACAGACAGCAAATATCTGACCAATGATATGAAGGCGACGATGAAGGAACGGTTGCAAGCAGTGAGTGATTTTGCGCCAGAAGTGAAGACTTATATCAAAAACGGGGCACAAGTGAAACAAAAGCGTGTCTTCCAAGATAGCAAAGTGACGGATCATCATGCCTTGATCCCAACCGAACAGCGTCCACGTTTTGAAAAGCTATCTACTGATGAACAACGAATCTACAATATGATCGTGACGCGATTCTTAGGATTATTTGCGGATGCTCATAAAGAAAGCCAGCAAAAAGTCACGGTGACCTTCCAAAAGGAAACCTTTACTTTCCGTCAAAGCAAGGTTTTAGTGGCTGGCTGGAAACCCGCAGAAGAAGCTAAAAAGGCAGTTCAGTGGTCTGAAGGGATGAAAATTGTACCGAACTTTACGATTGAAAAGGCCCTGACGACCCCGCCAAAACCTTTGAACGAAGGAACGCTCCTTGCTCAGATGGAAAAACACAGCTTGGGAACACCAGCGACTCGAGCAGAGATCATCGAAAAGCTGATCAAATCAGAGTTAATGGAACGAACCAATACAGGATTAGCGGTTTCACCAAAAGGAAAGCAATTGCTTGAACTGGTAAATCCGTCTCTAGTAACACCAGAGCTGACAGAGAAATGGGAGAAACAATTAGAGGCAATTGCTAATGGAAAGTTCAGCAGCAAGCAATTTCTACAGGAAATCGAAGCCGATACGAAGAAATTAGTTAGTGAAGTCAAACACAGTGATAAGAAATACCAGGACTTCTCCATTACAGCAAAAAAATGTCCAGAGTGCGGCTCGCCATTGCGGGAGAAAAATACTCGAGATGGAAAAATTTATATTTGTACCAATCCAGAGTGTAACTATCGTCGTCGGAAAGATCCAAAAGTCTCTAATCATCGCTGCCCGCAATGCCATCGCAAAATGGAGATCATTGATGGGAAGAATGGTTCATATTTCCGATGTAAATATGACGGAACGACGGAGAAAATGCTGGATAAGAAAGAACGTTCAAAGAAAATGACGAAGCATGAAGAACGTCGCTTATTGAAGAAGATCAATGATCAAGAAGAACCACAGGAAAGTCCATTAGCTGCAGCCTTAAAGGCGGCCATGGAGGAAAAGAAATAGATTGAACGCATCGAAGGTTGAATAAACCCTTCGATGCTTTTTTCTTGTTTAAAGGTGAAAAATTTGTCCTCTAATCAAAATGACCGTTGTTGATTAAAGAATTTGTCTACATTATAATAAAGTGACTATTTATAATTTTTAATAAAATATTATTTTTGTAATTTACTGATGGCTAATGAGAAGCGAGTGTAAAGGAGTTATCCAGAAATAATGAAATGCTTGTCCAAAAAATAGTCTCTAAGCAATTAGAAAAATAGTTTATCTCTTATTAAATGAAGTTGACACTATTCAAAGAGATTTAGTAGATATTCAAAAAGAAAAGGGTTACAATATAAATGGTTTATACCACTTTCGGGAGGGATTTTTTTTGAAATCAAGAAAAGATGAAGTATTAGAAGCATTAAGAGCAAATCCTAACGAACAGACAGCCCAAGAGTTAGCGGATCAACTGGGGGTTGACCGGACAAATGTCAGTCGCTATTTAAATGAATTAACGAAAGACGGAACGGTTAAAAAAATTGACGGTCGCCCAGTGAAATTCCAAATTGCCACAGTATCCACTGAGAAACATATTAATTTTGATAATTTAATCGGTCGCGAAGATTCCTTGAAGAGTCAGATTCAAAAATCAAAGGCGGCTATTTTATACCCGCCACGTGGGTTACATACGATTATTTTTGGTGAGACTGGAACTGGGAAGACAATGTTTGCGGAATGTATGTATCGCTTTGCAGTTTCAGCAAAAGTTTTAGATGAGAACGCACCCTTCATTACCTTTAACTGTGCAGATTACGCTCAAAATCCGCAGCTACTTTACGGTCATATCTTTGGTGTGAAACGCGGGGCTTTCACGGGTGCTGAGGAGACCCGTATCGGATTAATGGAGCAAGCGGATGGCGGTATTTTATTTCTCGATGAAATCCATCGGCTGCCGCCGGAAGGACAAGAAATGCTGTTTACCTTCATTGATAAAGGCACATTTCGTTCTTTAGGTGATGGGGAGGAAAAACAGGCTTCAGTGCAAATCATCGGGGCAACAACAGAGACCAGTTCAATGTTCCTATCAACGTTCAATCGCCGTATTCCGATGCAAATCGAGCTACCTTCTTTAGCAGAGCGTTCCTTGGATGAACGACTTGCGATTATCAAAGAATTTCTTCAACAAGAAGCCAATCGTCTGATGCAGGAGATTGCAATTGATAAGCGTAGTTTATTAGCGTTTCTTCTATATAATGCTGAAGGAAATATCGGTCAGTTAAAACGCGACTTAAAATTGGTCTGTGCCAAAGCCTTCCTGCATCATCAAACCAATAGCGAATCAGAAAAATTGATGATTGTAGAAGAGGATCTGCCGTTAGTTGTACAAAAAGGCTTGCTGCGCATGAATGAAGTTCAAGATAAGTTGATGCCATTCATGGATAAACGAAACCTTTATTTGACTTTGAAGCCAGGCACAGAAGAAGTTGTCTGGGGCCAAGATCCCAATAAAGACATGGAGGTTTATCATTCAATTACCTATAAATTAGAAAAACTTGGTCGAGAGAATTTATCAGAGATAGATTTGGAAGAATTGATTTCCGATGATGTTGATCAATATTTTGAAACTTATGTAGAAGAACTATCTCATAGCAATGCCTATCGGGAAATTATTTCGGATGATCTTTGGAAGCTGGTGAATGAGCTTTATGATTTTGCCTCAGTACAGATGAGTCGAGAATATGATGAGAAGGTACGTTTTGCTTTTGCACTGCATATCAACTCAACGATCGAACGAATTCGCGGCAATCAATTTATTTCCCATCCGAATTTGAATGATATTCGTCGCAATTATTCAAAGGAATTTCAATTAGCCATCGAAATTTCTAATCGGATCGAAGAAGCCTACAATATTATGATTCCATTGGATGAGATTGGTTTTATCACGATGTTCTTGACAATGGATAATCAAGAGGCACAGAAAGTGGATGAACGTCAGGTGGCGGTACTAGTCGTCATGCATGGAAAGTCAACGGCTTCCAGTATGTTAGAGACAGTACAGGAACTTTTAGGTACCACCAACGGCATCGCCTTCAATATGCCATTGACTTTACGTACAGAAGCTATGTATGGTCAGATCAAAAATTACATTCAAGGCAAACAAGAAGAATTTTCAGAGGGAATCATTTTACTGACGGATATGGGGTCGCCGAATAACTTCGGAAATCTGATCTTCCATGAAATGGGCATTCGCACACGGGTAATTTCCATGGCAAGTACCATGCTGGTACTGGAAAGTCTGCGTTTAGCCACACTGGGTCGCTCATTAGAAGAAATTTATACTAGTGTCATTTCGATGTTCCAGACGATGGTTCGTTTGGAAGAGCCTACTCAAAAAGACGAGAAGAAAGTGATCATTGTCGCATGTTTCACTGGTGAAGGGGTCTCTAAGCGGCTGAATGAAGTCGTTTCGCAAATCGTTAATTTGGAGGAATTTGAGGTTATTCAGATGCAATCCTTGGAACGCGAGAGTTTCAAGCATCGGATCGATCAGTTGATTACACATAAAGATATCGTAGCGATCGTTGGAACGATGGAGATTCATTATCAAAAGATCCCATTTATTCCAGCAATGAATCTCTTCAAACGCGATAAGATCTTGGAATTTCAAGATTTATTAGGTAGTACGATCACCTTACCAGAAATGGTCGATTCATTAACCAAGAACTTTTCGCCAGAGCTAGATGTCAAAACCTTGTTCTTGTTAATCGATGATGTATTGCAGCTGATCCGCAAAGATCAGGAGTTGATTATTGAGAACACAGCGATGCAGGCTTTAAGTGTCCATATTGCCTTTTTAGTTGATAAAATCAAAAAAGGCGAAGAACGTCCGGTATTTGAGAATGTAAAATATTTTCATCAGCAGCATCGTTTGCGGTTTAATCAAACGGCTGCTAACCTATCATTGATTGAAAAACAATTCGGTGTTCGCTTTACAGAAGACGACATCGCTTACATCGTTAAAACGCTTGAAGATAATCGAATTGAACTAGGATTGCACAGTGTGTAATCTTAGTTTTTTTGTGTGTAAGATGAAAACCTTATCACAGCAGCTTGTGTGCGCTAGAAAAGTTGGCACGCGAATTGCTTTATATAAAGTGTACAATAAAAAAATTAGGGAGTGTCACTTATGAAAAGAATTATGTTAGTTTGTGCAGCAGGAATGAGCACTAGTTTATTAGTAACAAAAATGGAAAAAGCAGCAGAAGCTCAAGGATTAGAATCAGATATCTTTGCAGTATCAGCTTCGGAAGCGGATGCAAAACTAGAAGATGCCAGCAAACCAGTCGACGTTTTACTATTAGGCCCACAAGTTCGTTTCATGAAGAGCCAATTCGAAACAAAATTAGCGGACAAAGGTATTCCAGTTGACGTTATTGATATGAAAGATTACGGCATGATGAACGGCGAAGCAGTTCTAGGAACAGCTTTAAAATTAATGGATTAAGAGAGTAAAAGGGGAGCTAAGCAAATGAGCGATACGATGAGTCAAGAACAATTAGAAGCAGTAATGGGGCTGATCATTAATGCCGGCAACGCAAAAAGCGATGCGATGGAAGCGATTCAAGCAGCGAAAGATGGCAATTTTGATTTGGCGCAAGAAAAACTTGAGGCAGCCGATCAAGCCTTAGTAGAAGCACATCATTCTCAAACAGGGCTGTTAACAGAAGAAGCTAGTGGCAATCCAATGACCGTGACACTTTTAGCTGTTCATAGTCAAGACCATTTAATGACTAGTATTACGTTTAACGACATGGCAAAAGAAGTCGTTGATCTTTATAAACGTTTGGGGAACGAATAGGAAGTGATCCCGTGAAATTAGCTCGTGATCATGAATCGTTGAAAGCGATCACAGGTTTAATTGAATACGCTTTTAGAAAGCAGGAAACAATCATTGATGATCCGCTTTTCTTGTCGCGCTATGAGCATGCGGATAGTTATGGTATGTATCATGACGGTGAATTAACAAGTTTAGTCATGGCGAATCATTTTGAGATTCAGCTTTTTCAAGAAAGAGTGAAAATGGCTGGTGTTGGTTATGTCGGCAGCTACCCAGAATATCGAGGTCAAGGGGGCGTTAGCAACATCATGCCTGAACTTTTGACGGATCTTTATGAACAAGGTGTCGCAGTTTCCCAACTCGCTCCTTTTTCGGAAGGGTTTTATCGCCAGTTTGGGTATGAACCGACGAGCCGTAGAAAAATCTATCGTATTCCAGCACTGGCCTTTAATTATTTGCCAAGTGAACGAAGGGGGAATGTCAAACGCGGAACCTGGCAGCAGATGAAGCAGGTGATCCTATCGGTTTATCAGCGCTTATTACTGCAACAACAAGTCGGAACAGTTGTACGTGAAGACTGGTGGTGGGAACGACTAAATCAGTATTATCCACACCGATTTTACGCCGTTGTTTATGACGAAGCTGGTGAAGCGAAGGGCTACATTATTTATCGAATGCAAGGCAGTACACTAGTAGTCGACGAGCTTGCTTATGAAAACGAACTCGCATTGCGAAAATTATTAACGTACTTAAAATCCCATGTCTCATCATTTGAAGAATTTCTTTATTACGCACCTGTTCAGGAACTTATAGAAAAATGTTTTCGTGAACAAGAGCAACTGACGATTACTTTAGAACCTTATATGATGAGCCGAATTATCGACATTAAGCAATTATTACCGAAACTTCCAATAAATCAAAAAGAAATTATTTTAGAAGTAACTGAAGATAAGGAATGTCCTTGGAATGTTGGTAGCTGGCTAGTTAGTCAGGGGACTTGTCAAAAAGTACAAGAAGCAGGCGACATCAAAGCGTCCATTCATGGGTGGAGCGAATTACTACTAGGAGAATTGACTTTAGCAGAAGGACTTTTCCTTGGTAAGTTTACTGCAAATAAGCAGTTCACTGAGGAAATATTTCAAAAAGGGAAACAAAGTTTTTACGATTATTTTTAAAATAGGGGGAACACAATAATGGATGGATTTATTAATTTTATGGAGAAACACTTTATCCCGCATGCATCAAAAATCGGTAACCAACGTCATTTGATTGCAATTCGGGATGCCTTTACAGTAACGATGCCGTTAATGATTTTAGGGGCGTTAGCGGTAATGTTAAATAACTTACCAATCCCAGGCTTCCAAAACTTTATGAATGGTATTTTTGGTGGTGAAGCTTGGAAAGGTTTCGGTGGAGCAGTCTGGAACGGTACATTTGGTGTTCTTTCAGTTTTCATCGCTTTCTTAGTTGCCTATAACTTAGCACATCACTATGGTAAAGACCCAGTTGGTACTGGTGTTGTATCTGTTGCTTCTTTCTTCACTTTAGGAGCAGCAACTAGCGGAATGAACTCTTCTGGTTTATTCGTAGCGTTAATCGTTGGTATCGTAGTAGCAGAAATTTTCACTCGTCTAGTTGGTAATGAAAAATTAGTTGTTAAAATGCCTGAGGGCGTGCCGCCAGCAGTTGCACGTTCATTCGCATCACTATTCCCAGCAATGATCACTGTTTCTATCTTTGGTTTGATTGCAGCAATTATTGCCGGATTTGGTATCGAAGATATGTTTGCAGCCTTTTACGGAGCTGTACAAGAACCATTCATGGGCTTAGCTAACTCTTACGGCTCTGCATTATTGATTGCCTTCATTACACCATTCTTATGGTTCTTCGGTTTACACGGTGCCAATATGATTGACCCATTCATGCAAGCAATCAATGCACCTGCAATTGAAGCAAACAACGCAGCTCTTTCAGCAGGAAAAGCAGCACCTTATATCGTTAATAAACCATTCATTGATTCATTTGTAAACATGGGTGGTACTGGGGTAACAATTGGTCTAATCATTGCTATCTATCTAGTTGGACGTAAGAATAAACCATTCATGGTAGTAAACAACTTGGCGGCTGCTCCTGGTATCTTCAACATTAATGAACCATTGATGTTCGGTCTACCATTGGTATTGAACCCAATTATGTTTATTCCATTCATTCTGACTCCAATGGTTTGTGTGACAACAGCGTACTTTGCGACAAGCTTTGGTTGGGTGCCAGCAGCAACAGTTATGCCACCATGGGTAACACCACCAATCATTGGCGGATTCTTAGCAACTCAAAGCTTCTCAGGTGCAATCTTGGCGGCTGTTAACTTAGTAATCTCAATTGTGATGTACGTACCATTTGTATCATTAGCAACAAGACAAGAGCTTAAAAAAGTAGCAGAAGCATAATTATTGAACTAAGGGGGTGCGGATCACTGGATTCCACCCCTTTTACTATTGCAAAACAACTAATTTTTAGAATGAGGTAGATCTACAATGAAAACTTTCCCAAAGAATTTCTGGTGGGGTGCTGCAACATCTGGCCCACAAAGTGAAGGACGCTTTAACAAAAAACATGCCAATGTCTTCGATTATCATTTCGAAATTGAACCTGAAAAATTCCACAATCATGTTGGACCAGACGTTGCATCCAACTTTTATAACAGCTACAAAGAAGATATTCAAATAATGCGTTCTATCGGGATGAATAGTTTACGGACAAGTATCCAATGGAGTCGCCTGATTGATGATTTAGAAACGAATACAGTCAATCAAGATGCTGTAGATTTTTACAACAATGTGATTGATGCGATGATCGCTGAAGGAATGACTCCGGTCATGAATCTGCACCATTTTGATTTACCAGTAGAATTATTTGATAAATATGGTGGCTGGGAATCGAAAAAAGTGGTCGATCTATATGTTGGTTTTGCAGAAAAATGTTTTGAATTGTTTGGCGATCGGGTAAAATTCTGGACGACTCATAATGAACCAATGGTGGTAGTGGAGGGTGAATACTTATTCCAATTCCATTATCCAAATATCGTTAATGGGAAAAAGGCCGTGCAGGTTGCCTATAATTTAAATTTGGCCTCTGCTAAAGCTATTCAAGCATTTCGTAAATTGAAGATCGAAGGTGCACAAATTGGCACTATTTTAAATCTTACACCTACGTATGCAGCCTCTGACGCACCAGAAGATCAAGAAGCAGCGCGGATCGCTGAACTGTGGAATAACAAAATGTTCTTAGAACCAGCGATTTACGGACATTTTCCAGCTGAATTGGAAGAGCTATTAATAAACGATAAAGTTCTATGGGAAACTACTGAAGAAGAAAAAGAAATCTTGAAAAACAATACAGTCGATTTCTTGGGAGTGAACTTCTATCATCCAAATCGTGTGAAGGCTCCTGATGTGGCGCCAAATTCGGTGGGTGAATGGATGCCAGACCGTTATTATGATGCCTACGATATGCCAGGCCGCCGTGTGAACCTAGATCGCGGATGGGAAATATATCCAAAAGCGCTTTATGATATCGCAGTGAACATCAAAGAAAATTACAAAAACATTCCGTGGTATGTATCTGAAAATGGTATGGGTGTTTCAAACGAGGAGCGCTTCAAAAATGCTGATGGCATGATCGAAGATGATTATCGGATTGATTTTGTTCAGGAACATTTGGAATGGCTACACAAGGGAATCGAAGAAGGATCTAATTGTTTTGGGTACCATATGTGGACACCAATTGATTGCTGGTCTTGGTTAAACTCATACAAGAACCGCTATGGTTTCATTTCAAACAATATTCATACACAAATCAAAACGGTTAAGAAATCCGGTTATTGGTTCAAAGAAGTAACCGAAAGAAATGGTTTAGAAGATTAACCAAGGAGGAAAAAATTAGTGAAACGTGAACTAGGTATTTCAGTCTATCCCGATCATAGCAATCCGCAGGCAGATCGTGATTACATCAAGAAAGCAGCGGAGCTTGGTTATACGCGGATTTTTATGAGCATGCTGGAAGTAACTGAAGGCAAAGAAAAGGTTAGCGAAAAATTCGGCAGCATTATTCATTACGCGAAGGATCTTGGCTTTGAAACAGTCTTGGATATTGCCCCATCAATTTTCGATGATTTAGGCATTTCTTACGATGATTTAAGCTTCTTCGCGGAGCTTGGTGCTGAAGGAATTCGTTTAGACGAAGGCTTTGATGGCAACAAAGAAGCGATGCTGAGCTTCAATCCTGAAGGCTTGGCGATCGAATTGAACATGAGTAACAATGTGGCTTATCTTGATAATATTTTGTCTTATGAAGCCAATGAACCATTTATTTATGGCTGTCACAATTTTTATCCACAAGAGGGTTCGGCATTGCCATATGATTTCTTCATTAGTTGTAGTGAGCGCTTCAAGGGTCATGGGATCAAGACAGCGGCGTTCGTTACCAGTCATGATGCAGAATATGGTCCGTGGGATGTGAATGATGGGTTGCCAACTTTGGAGATGCATCGCCATTTACCAATTGACTTGCAGGCGCGTCATATGTTCGCGACAGGGCTGATTGATACCGTGATTATCGGAAATGCCTACGCTTCTGATGAGGAACTAGAAAAAGTAGCCGCAGTGGATCGTTACAAAGTTAGCTTAGGAATCGAATTTGTACCAGAAGCAACGGAGATCGAGCGTAAGATCGTCGCTGATCCGAAGCATTTCCGTCGTGGCGATATTACTTCTACCGCTGTTCGTTCAACAATGGTTCGGGTGAAATACGCAGATGTCGCAAATCCAGTTCATGATAATACTCAAGAATTTCTGGTGGGTGATGTCGTAGTTGGTAATGATGAATTCGGCAAATACAAAAATGAATTGCAAATCGTCCTAGAACCTCATAGCGATTCACGAAAAAATTTAGTCGGCAGGATTCCGCAAGAAGAACTGATTATGCTGGATTTCTTGAAGCCTTGGGCGAAGTTTCAGTTTGTTCCTAAAAACTAAATTTGAGACGGATGAAAAAAAGATGAAGGTTCGTTATTGACAAACCCTGAAAAGGCGTGTAAAGTATGACTCAACTTAATCAAACGACAATGAAAAGAAGAGTAGCAGTTCATTTGTTCTCAGAGAGTCTCTGGTAGGTGAGAAGAGACAGCAATGTTTTGTGAACCACATCTTTGAGTCGATCAGTTGAATCTAGTAGGCTGATCCGGGAGCGCCCGTTATAGCAGAGGTCAGATTGACCAGTTGAGATCGCTTGTTGTGAGACGGCGATGAAAAAAGGTGGAACCACGTAATTACGTCCTTTAGTCCTAGCGACTAAAGGACTTTTTTTATTTTCACCTGCTGGAACGGCTGACCCGTAGAGGTTCTTTTTGCGAAAAAAGAACAAAGATGAGGTGGAACCGCGTATTTAACGCCCTCTGGTAGAGATACCAGGGGGCGTTAGTTGTTTTTTGAGAAAGATTCGAAAGGCCGTGTAACTTTCGAAAAAATGGAGGGATATTGGGATGAACTATTTGATCGACGTCATGCCGCAATTATTACAAGGGGCAACGACAACACTGAAATTATTTGCTTTTACGATATTGGGCTCATTGCCGCTGGGGATTTTATTATCCTTCGGGTTAGCGAGCAAGTTTAAACCACTACAATGGATTTTGCGTTTTTATGTTTGGATCATGCGAGGCACGCCATTGCTATTACAATTGATTTTTGTCTTTTATGGATTGCCGTTAGTTGGAATCATTTTTGATCGTTTTGATGCAGCGTTGTTTGCTTTTGTATTGAACTATGCTGCTTATTACGCTGAAATTTTCCGTGGCGGGATTCAATCAATTCCTGTTGGACAATATGAAGCTTCAAAAGTGATTGGCTTAACACCGATTCAAACGATTACCCGAATCATTATTCCGCAGGTCGTAAAAATTGTTTTACCTTCTGTAGGGAATGAAGTGATCAATCTGGTTAAGGATACGTCACTTGTGTATATTCTAGGCCTATCAGACGTGATGCGCGCCGGGAAAATTGCGATGGAGCGTGACACAACCTTACTTCCATTATTTGGAGTAGCGATCATTTATTTAGCGCTGACAGGAGTTACGTCAGTTATCTTGAAACAACTAGAAAATCGTTTGAATTATTATCGTTAGGCAGGTGGAAAAAATGATTGAATTAAAAAATGTAAACAAATCCTTCGGCAGTAAAAAGGTAATCAATAATTTGGATTTAGTTATTCCTGATGGACAAATTTTGGCAATCGTTGGGCCATCTGGGGGAGGGAAGACAACGCTATTGAGAACCTTAGCTGGATTAGAAACAGCGGATAGCGGGACATTTTTACTAGATGGTAACCCTTTTGATCCAACCTCTTCGAAGCAACAAGAGCAGGTCGTTGGCGTGGTTTTCCAAGATTTCCAATTATTTCCGCATTTAAGTGTACTGGACAATATCACGATCGGTCCTCGATTAGTTTTAAAACAGGACAAAGATACGTATACCGATAAAGCCAATCATTTGGCGAAATTATTGGATATCGAAGAGTTATTAAATAATTATCCTTACCAATTATCTGGTGGACAAAAGCAACGTTTGGCGATTGCCCGGGCGATGGCGATGAATCCGAAGGTACTGGCATATGATGAACCAACTAGTGCATTAGATCCTGCATTACGTCAGCAAGTAGCGAGTTTGATCTTAGGTTTAAAAGCGGATGGTGTGACTCAGATTGTTGTTACTCATGATTTGGATTTCGCGGAACAAATTGGCGACAAGGTATTGAAGGTAGAACCTATCAAATAAATAAAAAAACATTGGAGGAGTAAGTATGAAATTGAAAAAATTTGTTTTGGGAATGGTAGCTGTTTTAACACTAGTAACATTAACTGCTTGTGGAAAGAAAGAAGCCAGCGGTGACGACAGCTGGAAAACCATTGAGAAGGATAAAAAAATCACGATCGGTTTAGATGATACCTTTGTGCCAATGGGCTTCAAGGATGAAGATGGAAAGATCGTTGGTTTTGATATTGATTTAGCGAAAGCAGTCTTTAAACAATATGATATCAAAGCGGATTTTCAACCAATTGATTGGTCCATGAAAGAAAATGAATTGGACAACGGTACAATTGACTTGATTTGGAACGGGTATACGGTGACAAAATCGCGGGAAAAGAAAGTATTGTTCTCTGATCCTTACGCGCAAAATGAACAAGTCTTGGTTACGAAAAAAGACAGCGGGATCAGTAAAGCAGCAGATATGAAGGATAAAGTCTTAGGTGCTCAAGAAGGTTCTTCTGGCTATGAAGCCTTTAACAATGAGACAAAAACCTTGAAGGACATTGTTAAGGAGAACGATGCCACTTTGTACGCCAGCTTCAATGAAGCGATGATTGATTTGGAGAACGGTCGGATTGATGGTGTGTTGATTGATAAGGTATATGCGGATTATTATTTGAAGAAGGCGAATAAACTAGATGATTACAACATCTTCAGCGTTGGCTTCAAGAATGAGAACTTTGCAGTTGGCGCACGTAAAGGTGATAAGGAATTAGTAAGCAAAATCAACAGTGCCTTCAAAGAATTGCAAGATAACGGTAAATATGCTGAAATCTCTAAGAAGTGGTTTGGTGAAGAATGGTCTTTACCAAAAGAGTAATCAGAACGTCCCCTTAAATTTTAATTAACCAAAAAGAAAAGGCGAGCAAAACTTTTGTTCGCCTTCTTTTTTTTGTATAATGGTACAGAATGGAAAGAGGGATAACATGGCGCAAAAAAAGCGTACAAAGAAAAAAAGAAAAACGAAAAAGCAAAAACAACTACAAGAACAGCGCCTGATAATCGGGCTTGGGCTTTTATTTATTTTATTCACCGTCTTCGCCATATTTAAGTTAGGCTTCTTGGGGAATTTAATTGCGAACGTTTTGCGAATGATTGGCGGCAATACTTACCAATTCTTAGCATTGCTGTTAGGTGGTTATGGCGCGCTACTTGTAGCGAAAAATACGAAGTTGCGGATAACCAAACCGCGTCGTTGGATCGGCATTGGTGTCTTTTACTTAGGAATTTTATTAATTCTCCACGCTCGATTATTTATGAAAGTGGAGAGCCAAGATCCTAATATATTGAAAACCACTTGGGATCTTTTGATGATCGACTTTTTAGGTAACCAAATTAGTCAAAATGTCGGCGGCGGAATGCTCGGAGCGGCACTCTATAATTTGACCCACTTTTTAGTGTCTCAAGTGGGCAGCTATTTGATTGCCATACTTTTATTGACTCTTGGAGTGTTTTTGTTCAGTCAGTTGGAATTCAATCAAGTGACAGATTACTTAGGGCATGTTGTTGATAGAATGCGTGAGAAGTTTTCTGAATCTGATGAGAAAAAAGCACTAAAAGCTGCCAAGAAAGAAGAACGTCAAGCACAAAGAGCACAAGCAAAAGCAGAAAAACAAGCGGCTGAAAAAGCGAAGATGGAAGCTGAACTGGCAGAGCGTGAAAAAAATAAAGTGCGTTCGTTAACACCAGGAGAACAGCTGGCAAAAGAAAGCCAAGAGCATATAGAGAAAGAACCGGAGCAAATGACTCTGGTGCCAATCGAAGGCTTCCAAGAGAATTTAGAACCATTGACAGCAGCGACGGCGCCAATTTCTCCTAAGAAAACAGAGTTTGATGAAGAGGAAATTGATGATCCTGGGGATTTGGAATTTGAAATTAATGCCGAACCAGAGGATCATGATTATCAATTGCCACCTTCAACTTTATTGGATTCGATACCAGCAGCTGATCAAAGCGATGAATACAAAAAAATCGAACAAAATATCAAGGTGCTGGAAAAAACCTTCAACAGCTTTGGTGTGGATGCAAAAGTTGTCAAAGCCAGCTTAGGTCCATCCGTGACGAAATTTGAAGTCCAGCCTGCTGTTGGTGTTAAAGTAAGTAAGATTGTCAATTTAACAGATGATATTGCTTTAGCATTGGCTGCCAAGGATGTGCGGATGGAAGCACCGATTCCTGGTAAATCATTGATTGGGATCGAAGTACCAAACAGCACCATCAGTATGGTTTCCTTCCGTGACATCATTGAGGCACAGCCTAACCATCCGGACAAATTATTGGAAGTTCCATTAGGTCGAGACATTTCAGGAATGGTTCAAACCGCTGATTTATCAAAAATGCCTCACTTGCTAGTTGCCGGTTCAACTGGTAGTGGGAAGTCCGTTTCTATCAATGGGATCATCACCAGTATCCTGATGCGGGCAAAACCCAATGAAGTCAAATTAATGATGATCGACCCGAAAATGGTGGAGTTGAACGTCTATAATGGCATTCCACATTTACTGACACCTGTGGTTACCAACCCGCGAAAAGCAGCACAAGCATTGCAAAAGGTTGTTCAGGAAATGGAAGAGCGTTACGAAAAATTTGCGGCAACGGGTGTACGGAATATTTCCGGCTTCAATGAATTAGTCATTCAGAAAAATTTAGAAGACGGACAAAATCGCCCTATCTTGCCATTTATTGTGGTTATCGTGGATGAATTGGCTGACTTAATGATGGTAGCTAGTAATGAAGTTGAAGATGCGATTACTCGCTTAGCCCAAATGGCACGTGCGGCTGGTATCCATATGATTCTTGCCACTCAACGTCCAAGTGTTGACGTTATTACCGGGATCATCAAAGCCAATGTGCCATCACGAATCGCCTTTGCTGTATCTAGTGGTACAGACTCACGGACGATTATTGATAGCAACGGAGCTGAAAAACTTCTCGGTCGCGGAGACATGCTATTCCTCCCAATGGGGGAAAATAAACCGATCCGTGTCCAAGGAGCTTTCATCTCAGATCACGAAGTAGAACGAGTAGTAGAGTTCGTTTCTGATCAGCAGGAGGCCCATTACGAAGAAAAAATGATGCCAACAGAAGAAACCTCTTCTTCACCTTCAGATACACCGCAGGACGATTTATACGAAGAAGCCAAAGCCTTAGTAGTCGAAATGCAGACAGCCAGCATTTCTCTGCTGCAACGACGTTTCCGTATCGGGTATAATCGAGCGGCTCGTATTGTAGATGAACTAGAAGAACGTGGAGTTATCGGTCCATCAACTGGTAGTAAACCACGAGAGGTCCTCTTACAAAAAGCAGAAGAGGAACCGGAAAATCCTTTAGATGAATAGAGAAAGCTTTGCCAAGTAATTTTGGCAAAGCTTTTTTAACATTAAAGGGAGTATAACATTTTAAGCGGTCAAAGGATTGATACATCAATCTTTTGACCGCTTTTCATCTGGTCTTTTTCCTATTAAACTAGAGACATGAAACCCAATATTTTACACGCCATTTTCTTTGATGAATATCAGAACTGGGAGAAGTTCAATCAAAGGTACACGAGAAGGATTCGATCCGTTGTGAAAAGAGAAGTGAAGAAGTTTCGCGATTGTGGCGACCTTAAAAAAGGTTACCGCCTATTTGTCTGTGAAGGATGCCATGATGTAAAGAAAGTTGCTTTTCGCTGTAAAGGGAAATTTTGTCCAACTTGTGCAACAGGGGAAAGTCAACGGTGGGCAGAGGTTGCGGCGAATGATCTGTTTACAGTGACACATCGGCACGTCATCTTCACGATCGATGAAGGTTTACGTGAGATTTTTCTGAAGGAGAAGTATCGTAGGGAGCTTTTAAAAGGATTAATGGACGAAGCTGCACGGATACTATTAGATTTTTTTAGAAAACACCATATACAAGCTGGGGTTGTGGCAACACTCCACACCTTCGGTTCTCAGCTAGAATACAATCCGCATGTTCATTTAGTCGTCACCATGGGTGGACTGACGAAGGATGGAAAATGGAAGGACTATGACTATTTTCCGTTCGCAATGTTGAGGAAATATTGGCAGAATGCGGTCCTAAAGCTTATTCGAAGAACCTTATCCCAATGGGATAAGGCACGAGTCCAGCCGCTTTTACAAGCGGCGTACACGAAAAATGCAGAGGGCTTTTACGTGCATGCACCCAAAAGGAGCCGAACTTCTCTCAAAAAAATATTAGAATATATCAGTCGTTATATGAAACGTGGTCCCATTGCTTTAAATCGTATCCTTTTGTACGATGGGAAAATAGTGATGTTTCAGTATCACGATAAACGAACTAACACGGATAAGATAAAGACGATGTCGGCAGAGGAATTTATTGGTGCACTGATTCGTCATATTCCAGAGAACCAGTTCAAAACAATTCGTAGATACGGCATTTATAGTCGGCGGATCAAGACAATCATGAAAAAAGTAGTAAGTAATTACCAGAAAGAGATTCAACGAATGCTTGTGAATGTGAAGAAAGCACTTAAACCAAAATCATGGTGTGAACGAATAGCCGAAGAATTCGGAGTAAATCCATTGGAATGTACTAGATGTGGCGAATATTATGAATTTAGTGGAGTTAGTGTGTCTAAAAATGGACGACTTGTAGTGAAATATGCGAAGAATAAAGAATCGGAACGATTCATGCGAGAGGAGAATAAAAAAATTGGGGAAGAAGCATCGAAACGTAAGTATGAAAAAGAAAAAGAAGCAGCTTTTAAAAGCCTTCGATTCCAATGGAGTGGTTCATTACATTTGTCTTGAATGTGGGATAAAGGAAAAAATTCCAAAGGAAGTGGTTCAATTTTTGGATGCAGGAGATGTTGCATTTGATCCTGAGAACGCTCCGCAATTTGATTGCGAAAAATGCGGTGGAGAGATGTATCCAGAATATTATAAGAACGTACTTGGATACGAATTTAGAATCAGTGATCGACAATAAAATGATTCATCTAAACAAAAAGTCCTCAGGAGCGGTTTTCTCCTGAGGTTTTCTTATATGCACATATGTGCAGAATAAAATTGAATTTCACCTGTTTGATTTTTCTCGTTGATCCTTTCAACTATTCTCTATTCAAGAAAGAAGCTTGATACTACAGCTTTTTCGTGAAATCAATGTCTTTTATCTTGCAGAGAAAGGCATAAATGAATCAATTTCAACATTAATGTGTAACGTGTATGTGTTATACAATAGAAAAACCCTGTGCTATCTTTTTGTTAGATTGATAAGCGCTTACAATTGGAGGAATAAAAATGAAGGGATTGAATCAACGGCAGAAAAAATTAATCCATTTGCTTGTACAGAATGAAAACTATTTGCCAGTGGCTTTTTATTCCGAGAAATTAGGAAAATCAAGTCGAACCATTTATTCTGATTTGGAAAAGATTCAGGTCTTTTTAACAAAGGAATCACTGATTTTAGAGAAGAAGCCGCGAGTGGGGATTCAATTACAAGGAACCATTTCGGACAAAATGCAGCTTTTGGAAAAAATTAAAGACAAGGCAACCGAAGGAACTGTTGAAACTCAGGAGCGGCAATGGCAAATCGCTAAGCGTCTTTTGATCGATGATGAAACAGTGACCCAACAGAAGCTTGCTCAACAATTTCATGTGAGTCCAAGCTCGATTGCAAGTGATTTAGAGAAAACGATTGAGCGGTATCGTATCACGCTTATCGCATCAAATCGTGGAACGAACGTTACCGGCAGCGAAGAAGAAATTCAAAACGGTATTTTTCGTTTTTGCGAAGATTACCTGGATTCCCATGGAGTCGATACTGAGGACTTATTTTATGAAGCAACGCAGGAGATTTTGTTTCAAGTATTTCCCCCAAAAATAGTTAAGGCAGTATTTGCTCAGTTAGAAATTATGAAGAATCAAACAGAATTTTATTTCTCGGCTCATTATCTGAAATCGTTACTCATTCGTTTGTTGGTATTCTGTTTCCGCTTAAGCAAGCAAAAGCATATCGAAGAAAAAGAATTTCTATTTGATCAAATCAAAATGATCGATACGTATTTGATTGCGAATGAGTTATTGGCCAATATTGCGAAGAAAACGGCGCTTGATTATAACGAAGACGATATTTCTTACATAAATCGTCAACTAGTCGGTTATGGGGTGAAGCCTGCCACAAAAGAACCAGAAAGCTATGAAAAGTATGCTGTGACGATCCATAAAATTTTAAAAAGTATGAGTGAGATCATGCAGGTTGATTTTTTAGCGGATCATCAATTAGCGGAACGCTTTACGAGTCATTTTATCCCCATGATCTATCGCTTGAAAATGGGTATCGTGATCACAAATCCCTTAGTAGAGGAAATCAGGAATCAGTATGCAATTACGTTCAGTGCTACTTGGTATGCGCTAGCGAATGTGGAAGAAAAATTAGGTGTGCAATTTAATGATGAAGAAGTAGCTCTGGTGGCAATGTATTTTCAAGTTTCACTAGAAAAAAGTCAAAACGGAAAAAAGATTTTGATTGTTTGTCCAAACGGTATAGGAACTTCCGAATTGATCTTTAATAAAATTAAACGCATTCTACCAGCGCAGGACATTGCAGAAGTCACCACAGTCGACAAGCTCTATAAGAAAAATCTAGATAACGTAGACTTGATCATTACGTCAATTAAGCTCAAGGAACTGAATAAACCAGTTATCCAAGTATCTACGCTAGTTACACAAGAGGATATCATCAATATTACTTCGCTTTACTCAAATTTATTTTATTCAGAGGAACCGGATGAACCTGAAATTATAGAGTTCCCATTTTTGAAAGAAGTAATCGATCTGGCATTTATTCACACCCAAAAGTGTTTCTCGGACAAACAGACTTGTCTGCACTGGATAATTGATCAATTAGAGAAACAAAAAATCGTCACAGCCGAGTTTCGTAAAGAAGTTTTTGATCGTGAGGCAATTGGCGAGACCGCACTAGCAACAGGAATAGCGATTCCTCATGCCGCACCGCAAAATGTCTTACAGTCAAAAATTGCGATCGTCACACTGAAGCAGCCGATTATTTGGGATCAAAGGAAAGTTCAATACGTCCTATTGATGTGTATTGCCAAAAGTGATCGAAAACTTGTTCGTGGCGTCATCACGGATATTCATAAAATTGTGCAATCGGAAAAACAGCTGAGTCGTTTTTTTGCCGGAAAAGCAGCGCTAGAAATTTATCACGATATTATTAGGAGGTAGAAATATGCAAGTCATCAATGAAAAGTTAGTCGATTTAGCGATAGAGGCTGATTCAAAAATGACAGCCATCAATGTCTTAGCAGAACGAATCAATCAGGAAGGACGTTTGCACGACTATGCGGGTTACGTCGAAAGCGTAATAGAACGTGAGAATTTAACAACTACCGGAATCGGATTTGGCATTGCGATTCCTCATGGGAAAAGTCGTTATGTGAAAGAAACAACAGTAGCATTTGGTCGCTTAACGGACAAAGTCGATTGGCAGAGTTTGGACGGGGAAAATGTCGGATTGGTCTTTTTACTAGCCGTACCAGAAGAATGTCAAGGAGATCAGCATTTGAAGATCATTGCGGGATTATCAAGAAAACTAGTTCATCAGGAATTTCGCGATACTTTACAACAGGCCGCAAGTGATCAAGAAATCGTCAACTTATTAAACGATAGCCTAGCTGGCGTCGTTGCCTAAAAAAACATGAGGAGAGAGAAATTATGAAATTAATCGCTGTAACAGCTTGTCCATCAGGGGTTGCGCATACGTACTTAGCTGCAGAAAGTTTAGAAGTCGCAGCTAAGAAGAACAATGTCGAAATCAATGTAGAGACACAAGGTTCGATTGGTATTGAGAATGAATTAACGCCGGAACAGATTAAAGAAGCAGAAGCGGTAATCTTGACCAATAATATCGGCATTAAAAATGAAGAACGCTTCAAAGGAAAACCGGTTATTCGAGTGAGTGCTGGCGACTGCATCAATAAAGGAGAAGCAATCGTCAAAAAAATTCAACAAAAATTAGCAAAATAGGGCGTTGCTTCCGTTTTGGGAAAAAGTAATACTTTGGCGGAGTAGTAGGGGTGTTGAAAAGAGGCTCATTTTTCTTTGGAAGATTGAATATTTTAAAGTGAACTAGGAGGAACCGGAATGATTGAACTATTAAAAGATACTAGAAAAAACATGATGACGGGTGTTTCATATATGATTCCATTTGTTGTTGCAGGCGGTATTTTATTAGCGCTGAGCGTCTTGCTTTCAGGAAATGCGTCAGTACCTGATAAAGGATGGTTAGCTGATATTGCCAATATTGGGATCGCAGGACTGGGAATGATGGTACCGATTTTATCTGGTTATATCGCATTTTCAATGGTGGATCGACCAGGACTTGCCCCAGGAATCATCGGGGGCTTGATTGCAAGCAATATTGGCGCAGGCTTTTTAGGTGGAATTTTATCTGGGATCGTGGCAGGCGTCGTCGTTTTTTATTTAAAGAAAATTAAACTGCCTTCAAGCTTACGCTCGCTTGGCCCAATTTTTATTATTCCTTTATTTGGAACCTTAATTGTCGGCGTATTGATGTATTGGGTGATTGGTCAGCCAATCGCCTCACTAATGACCGCTTTAACCAAATGGTTAGAGTCGATGGGAACAGGGAACTTGGTTGTCTTAGGCCTTATTTTAGGAGCGATGATCGCTTCTGATATGGGCGGACCGATCAATAAAGTAGCGTTTAGTTTTGGTTCGGCAATGGTGGGAACGATCAATCCGGCGACAGGCTTACCAAGCGATACTGCCTTGACGATCATGGCAGGAATCGGCGCGGCAATCTGTATCCCGCCACTAGCGATGGGCTTAGCGACGATTGTTGCTCCGAAAAAATTTTCGGTGGAGGAAAGAAATTCTGGTAAAGCTGCGATTGTAATGGGGTTGGTAGGAATATCAGAAGGTGCGATTCCATTTGCTGCGGCTGATCCTCTTCGTTGCATCCCGGCAAATATGATCGGTAGTGCGATTGGTGCTGCTATTGCGATGGTTTTAGGCGCAGGAAATCCAGCACCCTGGGGTGGATGGATTGTTGCTCCGGTAGCGCAGAATCCATTAGTTTATATCCTGGGTACCTTGATTGGCTCGATCATCACCGCAGGTATCGTGGTCATTTTGAAAAAACCAGTCGTTGAGGAAGACTTGCAAAGTATTGGACAGGATGATGATTTCGATTTAGATATTGAGATTATGTAAGGAAATGTGCCGGATTTTTCGGCACATTTTTTTACACCAATAATAATTTTGCGTAGGCGCTGATCATGCGTTCATAATCTAAAGGCAGCCCTTTGCTAGTGATAACGACATCGATTTCGGACCAAGGAGCTACTTGTACCAAAGAGGTTTTTTCAAATTTTGTATGATCAAGCAAAACGATTTTTTTAGTTGTTTTTTTCAACATTTGTCGTTTGGTTTCGGCATCAATCAAAGAAGAAGTACAAAAGCCCTTGCGATTTTTAACACCGCTAGAGCCAAAGAAGCAGAGATCGAATTGAATGTCAGGATAACTCTCGTTCCCGCTATTGCGAAAGGCCATATCCGCGGGAGAGTATTCACCACCAAAACAAAAAAGCTGATGAGGTCCGTTTGCCAATTGGAGGACGGCTGCTAATGAGCTGGTAAAAATTTGTTTCTTTTCTAACGGCATCATTTTTTTTGCCAAAAGCGCTACGGTACTGCCTTGATCCAAACCAAGCGTAAAATCTTCCTCAGAAATAAAGGCTAAAGCGGCGTTTGTAATACGCTCTTTTTCTGAAAGTTGAGTGGTTCGTTGAAAGACAGGTGCTAATTCTTTTTCTTTAACTAGAACGGCTTTGCCATGATGTTTTTCTAAAATACCTTCTTGGGCAAGATAGGCTAAATCTTTACGAATCGTTTCGTCGGAGACATGAAATTTTTTCACTAATTCGTGAACCTTAAGTTCATTTTGTTGATACAAAAGCTCAGTAATCTCTTTACGTCGCTGGGCAATTTCAATGGCTTTCATGGACTTTTCTCCTTTTTGACAAACGTAGCATGAGAATCCAATAAAAACAAGAAAAAACTTGGGAAAAAGTGAACAAATCCAACTTTTCCTGTGATATTCAAAGAATTCTATAGTTTCAAACGAAAAACCTTTCTATACTAAAAGTGAATAAGAGAGAACGAGGAGGAGTTAGAAATGAGCGCAGGAGTTATTAATCAAGATAAAAATATCGCAAATATCGTGGTTAAGGGGAATCCGCGAATTCAACTGATGAAGGAGCATTTATTTAAAGAAAAACGACAGATTTCATTAGAACGTGCGTTGCTTTATACAGAAAGTTACCGTCGGACAGAGGGTGAAGCAACGATCCTTCGGCGTGCAAAAGCAGTAGCACATATTTTAGCAAACGTAGAAATCAGTATTCGAACAGGCGAATTATTGGTGGGCAATCGAACCGTTCGCCCACGCTCAGGAATTCTCTCACCAGAGATGGACCCGTATTGGATCATGCAGGAAATTGACACGATCGCCACACGTCCGCAGGATCAATTTGATTTTACCGAAGCGGACAAAAAGATTTATCGTGAAGAACTGTACCCGTATTGGGAAAAGTGCTCGATGAAGGATTTTATCAATGGAGAGCTGACAGAAGAAGTTACAAATGCCTTAAAAGACGATGTATTCAAATTGAATCAAACGGATAAGGGGCAAGGGCACATTATCATGGATTTTCCTGGTATTTTGTCACGAGGACTAGGAGGCTATCTTGATTTATTAAATAAAAAAATCCACGAGGAACCTGAAAATCTTTTTTTTCAAGCAGGTAAAATTATTTTTAGTGCGATGCAGGCTCATTTTTTACGCTATGCAGATTTAGCAGAAGTGATGAGCAGCCAAGAAAAAAATACTCAACGCCAAGAAGAGTTATTAACCATTTCGTCAATGTGTCGCAAACTGAGCAGCGAAAAACCGACTTCTTTTTATGAAGCATTGCAATTATTATGGATGACCAGCATTGTTGGCCAATACGAATCGAATGCCTCGTCCCTTTCGCTAGGACGAATGGATCAGTATCTATATCCGTTTTACGAGACCTCGTTGCAATCAGGTGTTGATAAAGAGTTCCTATATGAGGTATTAGGTGATTTTTATATTAAGACAAATGACGTAGTACTTTTACGTTCTGAAAGCAGTGCGAAATGTTTTGCCGGTTTCCCTACTGGCTACACAGTTGTTCTAGGCGGTCTAGATGAACTGGGACATGCGGCGGTCAATCCATTGTCGTTCATGATGCTGGAGCTTTATCATGAGATTTTGCTTCCTCAACCAAATTTATCAGTCCGTATGAACGAATTGATCCCGCGTCGTTTTTTATTGAAGACAGTAGAGACGATTCGTTTAGGGACAGGGATTCCTCAGTTATTCAATGATGAAGTTTGTGTTCCGGCTTTTTTAAGTAAAGGTGTGTCCCTTGATGACGCACGGGATTATGCGACAGTCGGGTGTGTAGAAACTTCTATCCCGGGTAAAACATATGGCCTGCACGATATCGCGCTCTTTAATTTATTGCGAATCATGGAATTAACAATGTACGAGTTAAGGTATGACAAGGACTTGACCTATGATCGTTTAGTTGAAAAGATCGAGGAGAAGATCGATTATTATGTGGCATTAGTGGTCAAGGGATCAAATATTGTAGATTTAGGGCATCGTCATTATGCACCAACACCTTTCTTATCTGTTCTAATTGATGATTGTTTAGTAAAAGGGAAGGATGTCACAGAAGGTGGTGCTCGATATAACTTTTCTGGGGTGCAGGGGATCGGTGAAGCCAACCTGAGTGATTCTCTTTATGTGGTAAAAAAAATGGTCTTTGAAAATAAAGAAATGACGTTTAGTGAGCTAGTTGATGCGTTAGAGAAAAACTATTCAGGAGAATATTCAAAACTGCAAAATCATGTAATTCAAGATTTTGAAAAATTTGGCAATGACGATGAAGAACTGGATAGTATCGCAGCAAAACTCTTTCGGCATTATGCGAAAGAATTGGAGAAATATGAAAATGTTCGAGGAGGGAAGTTTATTCCCGGTGCTTATACAGTCTCAGCGCACATTCCATTAGGTGAAGCAGTTGGCGCAACACCAGATGGTCGGAAGGCGCAAGAGCAATTAGCGGACGGCGGTCTATCCCCGATGGTTGGGCGTGATCATTTAGGTCCGACCGCTGTGTTGAAATCCGTCAGTAAGCTGGATAACTATTTAACTGTGAATGGTAGTCTCTTGAATTTGAAGTTTCAACCAAATACCTTGAAGGGTCAGCAAGGCTTAAATAAATTTGCGGACTTCTTAATGGCTTTCACGAAACTGAAGATTCAACACGTTCAATTCAATGTTCAATCAAAGGAAACATTGGTAGCAGCTCAAAAGAATCCAGAAAAATACTCTGGCCTACTGGTTCGGGTTGCCGGATATAGTGCCTTCTTTGTTGATCTAAATAAACAAATTCAAGATGATATTATTGCACGTGTGGAGCATCAATTGTAGAACGAGGGGATACGAAATGAAGCAGGGACTAATTTTTAACATACAACGTTATTCTGTTCATGATGGTGGCGGAATTCGCACATTGATCTTTTTGAAGGGCTGTCCTTTACGTTGTCCTTGGTGTTCGAACCCTGAATCACGAAAAAAAGTTGAACCAACGACTTGGATTAAAAATGGAAGAACCGAAAAAATCGGAGACTGGCGATCAGTAGACGAGATACTAGACGAAGTACTGAAAGATGAAATTTTTTATCGGACATCTGGTGGTGGCGTAACGTTATCAGGTGGAGAAGTTTTACTACAGTCAGAATTCGCAGGAGAATGTTTAAAGGAACTAAAGAAACTGGGAATTCATACTGCCATAGAAACAACTGGCTGTTTTCCCGTTGAACGATTGAAAGAAATTACACCCTATATTGATCAAGTACTGTTCGATTTAAAAATAATGGAGCAGTCTGAAGCACAAAGAATAATTGGGATTGATCCTGAACGGGTTCGCGAAAACTTTGATTACCTTTTAAAACAAAAACAGCTTCAAGTGATTCCCCGCATTCCGTTGATTCCTGGATATACGACTAGTGAAGCAAATATTCAACGTATGATCGAATTTTTGACTGTTCGTCAAATAAAGGAAGTTCACTTGCTGCCTTTTCATCAATATGGCAGCAGCAAATATGACTATCTGGGCTGGGAATACACGATGCGAGATGTGGAGACTTTAAGTCAAAATGAGATATCTGAGATTCAGGATAAGTTCGAAGCAGTAAACATTGCTGCAAATATCGATGGATTAGAATGAGCGGTTAAAGTCGCTCATTCTTTTCTTTTTTCCAAAGTAGATTGTTTTCTCTTTGTGAATCGGTTATAGTATGTAGCGAATGTCTGCCTGTTTTGCATCTATTAACCGGCAAACGTAGTGATAAATTAATCATTGAGAAAATGATTTCGTTTAAATGAATTAGGAGGAAACACCTTGGAAAAACCCTCAATTTATGGTTTAAGAAGAGAAGAATTAGTTGAATGGTTTCTAGAACACGGCGAGAAGAAATTTCGTGCTACCCAAGTTTGGGAGTGGCTTTATCGCAGTCGTGTCAGCGAATTTTCAGAAATGAGCAACCTGTCTAAACAAACGATCGCACTGCTCGAAGAAAATTTCATTATTAATCCTTTAAAGCAATTAGTTGTGCAAGAAGCAAGTGACGGGACAGTCAAATATTTATTTGAATTGCCGGATCACTTAATGATCGAGACGGTCCTAATGCGTCAGGAATATGGTTTGTCTGTTTGTGTGACAACTCAAGTTGGCTGCAATATCGGTTGTACATTTTGTGCATCAGGTCTTTTGAAAAAGCAGCGGGATCTGACTGCTGGCGAGATCGTGGCACAAATTATGCTAGTTCAACATTATTTTGATGAACGTGGTGAGGAGGAACGTGTCTCTCACGTTGTGGTCATGGGAATCGGTGAGCCGTTTGATAATTACACTAACGTTATGGACTTCCTACACGTCATTAATGATGATAAAGGCATGGCGATTGGAGCTCGACACATCACTGTTTCAACCAGTGGATTGGTTCCAAAAATCAAAAAATTCGCGGAAAATGGTCTACAGGTGAACTTGGCAATTTCATTGCATGCGCCAAATAATGAAGTCCGTTCATCGATTATGCGAATCAATCGCAGCTTCCCAATCGAAAAATTAATGGAAGCAGTAGATTATTATATCGAAGAAACGAATCGTCGGGTGACCTTCGAGTACATCATGCTCTCAGGCGTGAATGATCGTCCAGATCACGCACAGCAATTGGCGGATCTGATGAAGAATAAGAAAAAGCTGGTTTATGTGAATTTGATTCCGTATAATCCAGTAAGCGAGCACGATCAGTATTCTCGCAGTAGTAAAGCGGATGTTTTACGTTTCTATGATGTATTGAAGAAAAATGGAATCAATTGTGTGATCCGTAAAGAACATGGTACAGACATTGATGCCGCGTGTGGTCAATTACGCAGCAAGCAAATGAAAAAAGCTACAGTAAAATAAATTAAAATAAATTTCTCTAACTCTCTCAAATTTTTTTGGGAGAGTTTTTTGTCAGTCGAACTTTTACAGTTATTATTTGTTTGAGTTCAATTTTGTTAGCTAAATCAAAAGTTACGCAACAAACAGTTTAGGGCGAGGATAGGGGGAATGAGAATGACGTTGTATACGAAAATACGTTCCCCATTGTTAACTGTTTATGATACACTTAAAAAGAAAGTACTTTGGGCATGGAAAACTAGTTGAACATTAAACTAATTAGAAAAGGAGAAAGAAATGAACGAGGCAGATATCCAAACGATTTTAGGGCATCGTTATGATCAAGGCTGGGACTATTGGACGACAGAGGATAGGCGCTTGGGTAAAGGAGCACCCTTTTCGTGTATAGAATCGGCGGAGTATTTATTGGAGTTGGGGATGGACCCGCAAACGGAAATTTTGCAAAAAGTAGCGGAACTTTTATGGGAAAGCTGGCGTGAACCAGGAGAATTTAAACTTTATCCAAAAGGGGCGGTTTTTCCTTGTCAAACTATTCCAGCGGCGACACTGTTAGTGCGTTTAGGTCATGGAGAAGATCCCCGAATGAAGCAAACATTAGAACATTTACTAGCAACACGCTACAAAGATGGCGGTTGGTGGTGTAAGAAATTCTATTTTGGCAAAGGGTCAGAAACAGAATTTTCTAATCCTTTGCCCACTCTGAATGCGCTAGAATTATTCCGACGGATAAACTTTGTTGAGGAAAATGAGTTAGACGATGCGGTGGAATTTCTCTTGAGCCATTGGGAAACCAAACTACCTCTAGGTCCGTGTCATTACGGCATTGGGACGCTGTTTATGCAAGTAGAATATCCATTTCGCGGGTACGATTTATTTTATTATCTGTATGTTTTGTCTTTTTACAAAAAAGCCCGAGAGGATACCCGTTTCAAAGAAGCCTTTAGGGCATTGCAGAAAAAAACGGTAGACGATCAAATTATAGTGGAACGGGTTGTCCCAAAATTACGCAAATTAAACTTCTGCAAAAAAGATCAGGTTAGCCTATTAGCATCTGAACGGTATCAAGAAATTTTGGCGAATATGGCTGAATAAAAGCTCGTTACATTTTTATGCGTATCTTTCTTAACAAAGGCAGAGGAGGTACGTTATGAAATTAATCAAACTACGTTTTACGGCTGGTTAAAAGAAAATCAAATGATCGTCAAAGAGGTGACGGGGTATGTTGTTGGTCCTAAAGCCCTTGAGGGTATGGAGACAAGGACAAGTCGAAGAGTCAATGATGATGGTGAAGTTTTGATCACGACTCAAGTTATTATTGATAATCAAAAAATCCCTCAATTATTGGAACAGTATGAATCCTCTGGGTTACCAAGACTTTACTCGAACCGAAGAGCGGAGAATGAGCGACAGCGAGCTTCTAATGGTGAATTAGAAAAACGTGTCGAAATTCTAGAGAACCAGCTCGCGATCTTAACGGGACAATTAGCCGTCTATGTAAATCAAAATAACCGAGAGCACCTATGAAGTGAAATGCACCCTGTCAAGTAGACAGCTAAAAAACAAAAATAATGCTATTCAGGAATCGAGTCCTTCGATTCCTGTTTTTTTATGCGGCTTGCTTTCTAAACTCGTTTGGCGAAAGCTCGTTCAACGCTTCGGAATAGCGATAGTTATTGTAGTAACGCATATAACTACTAACAGATTTCTTTAGTTCATCAAAATTTTGATAGCTTTCTTGATAAAATTTCTCTTCTTTAAATGTGCCCCAAAAGTGTTCGATCGGTTGATTATCCAGACAGCGACCAACTCGGGACATGCTTTTGGTGAACCTATAGTTCGTTTCGAGTGCTTTATAGTCATAAGAGGTATATTGAAACCCACGATCACTATGAAGCAGCGGTTTGACGCCAGGATTCTTGCGCATGGCTTTTTTAACAGTAGTCATGACAAGGAGGTTATTATTGGAATGATCGAGCTCCCAAGAAACGATCGAGTGATCATAAAGATCGATGATGGCACTCAAATACGCCTTTCGACCGTTACCGTATCTCAATTCAGTAATATCCGTACACCATTTTTGATTGGGCTTCTCAGCGGTAAACTTCCGGTTTAATACATTTTCTGCGACGTGTGCTTCTGTTGCTTTTACATAGGTCGGACGCTTTTTCTTGATCACTGCTTTGATCCCAAGTGCTTTCATTAAACGGTAATAACGTTTCCGAGAATAGCGCTTCTTAAGTTTTATGTTGAGTTGCATTCGAATTTGTCGATAGCCGATCGCGCCTTTCTTACTGTCGTATTTCTTTTTAATTTCTTTGGCTAGTTTTCGATTCTCAAGTTCTTTCTTGGAGGGTTTCCACTTTAACCATTTATAGTAAGAGGAGCGTGCGACCCCAGCTAATCGACAGAGTTGCGTGATTGAATAATGCTTTTCTTCATGCAATTCAGAAATGGCTTGGTAGAGTTCAACGTTTCTCACTAATGTGAGGGTCGGTTTCGCCGCTGAATCTCTTGTAACTTTTTTGCGAAGTCATTCTCCATTTCTAAATGCCTGTTTCGTGCTTCTAGTTCTTTTACTCGTAATTTCAGCCGTTCTTCTTCGGTTAAGAACTCGCTTGATCTGTTTCGTCCACGGTTATCTTTTAGTGCTTCTTCTCCGTGTTGTTGGTATTTTTTTACCCAAGAATAGACTTGTTGGTATGAAACATCATATTTTTCAATCGCTTGCGTGTAATTCAGCTCGTTAGCGATTGTATATTGAGCGATCTCGATACGCTCTTGATAGGTGGTTTTACGTCCTTTTTTCATGGTTTTGGGTACACAGCCTTTACTGGTAGATTTTGTCGGTTCCCCAGTAGTATAACGTGAAATCCAGTTTCTTAACACAGAAGTCGAAGAAATTTGAAAGAACATTGTGGCTTCTAAAACGGACATCTTCTTATTAATGACAGCCAAAACAGCGGCTTGTTTCAGTGCCTGATCATATCGTTTCCATGTGTTTGATTCTTTCAGCCCTTCTAGACCACCATCCTTATATTTGCGAATCCAATCATTTATAGTTTTCCATGAAAGGGAATGTTTCTTAGCGATACTGTTCATACTACGACGGTCATCTATTACCTCTGAAATGACATAATACTTTTCTTCTGGAGAATAAAGACTTCTCTTAGACATACAAAAACTCCCTATAAAGTAGATTTGGAATTTTTGTTTTTCCTTGTCTACTTTATAGGGAGCATATCAAAGAAGGTGCTCTCGGTTATTTTTGTATTACGCTAAAATTGTGCCGACAGGGAAAAGTCTTCTGAACACTTTTCGAACAAGAGGTCCGGCGATGATTATTTGGAATGGCAATGCCATTCCAAGGTTTTTCAAGATATTTGTGCCCCAAATAATGAACAATTTGTTCCATTCATGTGTATGGCTTAAAATTTCAATAGAACCGTAAAGCGACATGAAAAAGACCATCGGTAAAACCATACAACAAGAAACGGTAATAACCTTACGTACGGGACTAGCGAATGTCGGCATTAATTTGAATGCGACTTTCTTTGCTGTAGTCGAAACGACAAACCAGTCTAAAATTAAGGCGCAGCAATAACCTAAGGGTAATCCAAGCCAGGCAGATTTAAGCACCTCTAAAGTGAGCGTTCCCGAATGTAAATAAATATTGTACAAACTCATCCAGAACACCATCACAAAACACATCATAATCGTATAAACAAAACTTTCTCTTTTATTACTTGGCATAAAAATCCTCCTAAAATTAAATATGGCTAATTCATAAATTAGATATGAATTCCCAGACGCAAAAAAGTGGCAATCGTATAACTCGCTACGATTGCCACTTGGGATCTTCACTGCGTTATGGAAAGCTCTTTTTTGCTTTTTCCATTATATACAGATTTTTATGATTCATGTAAGTAAAATTTTTATTTTTTTTCGCCGATTTCCTCTTTTAAGCGATAAATCTTGGAAGGACGACCGATTCCGACAGGACGTTCGCCAATCTCGTCAAAATATTGCAGCATCGCTTTTTTGAAATTCGAGTGATCAACGGTTTTAAAATCAACTCCTAAGAATTTCGCAAAGACTTTACGTGCTTCAGTGATTGTAAATTCCTCGCCTAAAACCTGCAAGATCAGTGGCTCATGATCCATTTTATTTAGGACACGATTGAAAGCTTTGCGGATAATCTCATTATGGTCAAAGGCTAACGTGTCTTTCCCAATTGATTTTCCAGCTTCCAGCTCAATTTCAATTGAGATATCATCACTCGTTAAGCAAATCGTATCGCCGTGCCGTTCCAGGTTGAACCAGCGGGCATCTTGGGTATCGTCACCAGCTGTTGGTGGCACTTGACCGATAAAGGCGAGATAGCTTACAGTGATTACCCAGCCACGCGGGTCACGGTTCGGTGTACTGAAGGTATGAAGCTGTTCGACACTTTTACGCCCGATGGTTAAGCCGGTTTCTTCAGCTGTTTCCCGACGTACGCTGTCATTTGTTGATTCGTTGCGCTCCACAAAGCCTCCTGGAAGTGCCCATGAATTGCGATAGGGGTTGCCGCGGCGTTGAATCAGCAAGATTTTTAATTGATCCTCTTCTTTGTTATAGCCCATAATAACAATGTCAACTGTGACAGAAGGCTTGTCATACTCAGGATGATCCTGTTCTTTATACCAAGCGATGAATTCTGCTTCATCTGCTTCGTGCTCATAGTAATCTTTTTCTGCTTCTTTAGAGGCAAATTGTTTCATCTATTGTTCACCTATTTTCTTATAAGTATTCGCTACCTTATTGTAGCATGAATCATAAGAAAAGGGGAACTCCGCTTGGAATTCCCCTTGGTTACTCATCATTATTTTGAAGAGTCAGTTGCTTTTTTATTTGAACTATTTGTTGTTAAGAAATCAGACAAGATATTTTCGAATGAATCGTCTTTAATCTTCACATTGGCTTTCTTCAATTCTTTTGCGATTACTTCAGAAGAGAAGGTTTGATCTGCCATTTTAGTATCTTCAGCAATTTGTTTCAATTCTTTTTTGTATTTGTCCATGTCATTACCTTTAGATGAATTTTTTTCCATCTTCACAATGTAGTAGCTTGACTGGTAAGTCGATGAATCCATTGCTGTAATCACATCTGAAACTTCTCCGTCCTTTAACTTGAATGCTGCTTCTTTAACTTCTGAAGGAACGGTAGATGATTGTGAATCAAATTTGATTTCGCCGCCATCTTTTTTCGTTGTTGAATCTTGTGATTTTTCTTTTGCGATCTTCGCAAAATCACCTTTGTCATCCAATTGTTTCTTGATTTCTTTTGCTTCATCTTCGCTGCTAGCTAAAATAATACGTGCAGTTACTTCTGGATGGAATGAATCCCAGGCAGCTTTTGTATCTTTATCAGTAATCTTCACATGCGATTTCAAGCCTTCTTGGAAAGCTAAAGATTGTTTCAAATACTCTTTATATGATTTTTTTGTATAGCCAGCTGATTTTAATTGGCTTTCAAAGCTGTCACCTAATTGTTTTTCTTGTTTCTTGTATTCTTTGTCGATTTGCTTATCGGTTACTTTATCCCCATAGGCATTTTCAAAAACTTTATAGATAATCATGTTTCGTACTAGACTTTGGTTCGATTGTTCTTTTTTCGCTTCATTATAAAAATCTTCGACGGTGATTTTTCCGCCTTTCATTGTTGCGATATCTTGACTAGAACTTCCTGAACAAGCCCCCAACACAATTACACTAAGTAAGCCAGTAGTGGCTAAAAGAATCTTTTTCTTCATTTCTATGCTACAACTCCTAAATTTATAATTTACATCCGTTTGTTATTCCTGTTCAACTATAACACACCTAAAAATGTAAAGGAAAGGGGGTTAAAAATAGTTTCCGAGAAAATTCACAATAAAAGCACAATTATTTAAATGAAATGATTTGATTACTATTCTTCAACGGGACGCTCTAAAGAAAAGCGGCCTTTTTTGATTACCTTTTTTTCTTCTACTTCAGGTAACGCTTGATTGATTTTGTCTAATTGTGCTTGGATCTGCTGGATACGTGGTTCTGCTTGGAAGCGAAATTCCTCGATATCTTTTTCGACTCCCGTCTTAAAGGCCGGAATTAAGGTATCAAAAGTCTCTTTTAAGTTCGATACAGATTCGCGGAAATCTGCTAAATTATCGTTTAATTCGTCTGTTAATACTACGAGTTCGCGTGTGTTCGTGACCAGTTTTTCCCGTGTTTCTTCACCTTTACGTGGTGCTAAGAGGAGTCCGCCTAGTGTCCCAAGACCGGCACCAAATAGAATTCCTTTAAAAAAACTCATTTATTTCACCTGCTCCTTGATCTTATCGGCAATGGCCTGCATTTCCTCTGGGTTCTGTTGCTCCGCGTGATTACCGAAATGAATCGAAAAATCGTCTTTCTTGCTATAGCGTGGCACCAAATGAATATGTGAATGGAAGACAGATTGATAAGCTAATTCTTTATTATTATTTAAAATATTTAAGCCTTCCATTTCAGGAAAAGCCTGCTCAAGTGCACGGGCAATTTTAGGAATGCGTGCAAAGACATCTGCGGCTAAATTTTCGTCATAGTCAAAAATATCATTGACATGTTGTTTTGGTACGACGAGTGTATGCCCTTTAGTAGCTTGTGAGATGTCTAAAAATGCATAGACTTTTTCGTCCTCATAAATTTTGTAGCTAGGGATTTCTTGATTGATGATTTTACAAAAAATACAATTTTCCATTGCAAACATCCTTTCTGATTCACTTGTATTGTTTTATTTTGTGTCGTTACTGCAAAAAGCAAACGACTGTAAATGCTCCTTTTACTTTACCATAACTTGGAATACTTGTGCTGGAAAAGGTCAGGAGAAGATTAATTATTTACGGGATTCTGCTATAATGTTAACTATGAAAATGGATGCTGCTTTATCGTTGTCATATCTGTTACTAAATTTGGCAATTGAGCGGCTTTCTTAAATAGAGTGAAATCGAACTAGGAGGAGAAGTATGAGCTTAGTAATCCAGCATGTTACAGGCGGCTATGGACATTTGCCTGTTTTGAAAGATATTAATTTTGACGTCCACAACGGAGAAATGATCGGTTTGATCGGGTTGAATGGGGCAGGGAAATCCACGACGATCAAAAATATTATTGGTTTGTTGACTCCTCAGAAGGGAACGATCACGGTAGACGAACTGACACTGCAGCAAGATCCAGAAAACTATCGTAAAAAAATCGGCTATATCCCTGAGACTCCTTCTTTATATGAAGAGTTGACATTACGTGAACATATTGAAGTAACCGCCATGGCTTATGGTATTCCAAAAGAGGAGGCAATGAAACGGGCGGAATCATTATTAAAGACTTTCCGTTTAGAAAACCGTCTAGAATGGTTTCCGGTGAATTTCTCTAAGGGAATGAAACAGAAAGTCATGGTCTTATGTGCCTTTTTGATTCAGCCTAGTTTGTATATCATTGATGAACCTTTTTTAGGCTTGGACCCTTTAGCGATCAATGCCCTACTTGAGTTGATGGTAACGATGAAGGAACAGGGGGCAGCGATTTTGATGTCCACGCACATTTTAGCGACAGCAGAGAAATATTGTGATCGTTTTGTCGTATTGCATGAAGGTGAGGTACGAGCCCAAGGAACCTTGCAAGAACTACAGACAGAATTTAAGTTGCCAGGCTCTTCTTTAGATGAAATCTATATCGCGTTAACAAAGGAGAAGGAACATGCATGATTTTTTTCTATTAAGGCGGCAGCGCCATCAGAAAAAAATGATGAAATATATGCGTTATGTATTGAATGATCATTTTGTTTTGGTGTGCTTATTTTTAGTCGGAGGACTAGCCTTCTACTACTCGAATCTATTAAAGCAATTACCTTCGGATTTTCCGTGGAGTCTGCCGATTGTCGGAGTTATTTGGTGGCTTGTCTTACCTTTTGGAAAACTTGCGACGTTAGTGGAACCGGCCGATATGACCTTTCTTTTACCTAAAGAAAGGGAGATGGGCAGCTACTTATCTCGTGGATTGCGCCATTCTATTGCTTTTCCGTTCGTTGTTGAATTACTTGTTTGTGGGGCATTATTACCATTAGTCGTTTTAGCCAAACAAGCGAGTTTTGTAAGCTTTTTCTTTTACTTACTTATGCTTTGGGGCTTAAAATTAGGAAACCTAAGAATACAACGCTTGGCATGTTATCAAAAAACGCGTGAGCAAACACAACGCTTGAGTCTAGTGTGGTTCTGTGTGAGTGGAGTAACCATTTTCATTAGTTTATATGGAACAGCTTGGATTGGTACGCTTCTAGCAATAGCAGCAGCCTTTGGATTCACATCAATCACGCAAGAAGGCGATCGATTGTTGGATTGGAGTAAGATGATTGATCAGGAAAATGCTCGTTTGCATCGAATTTATCAATTCATCAATTTATTTACGGATGTTCCGGAAGTTGAAGCGAAGGTCCGACGTAGAAAGTATCTAGATGGAGTATTGGCAAGAATTCCTTTTAAACAGGAGAATACGTATCTTTATTTGTTTGCACGTAGAGCTTTGCGGGGAGCAGAGTTCGGTGGCTTATTCTTTCGGTTGCTGATTGTTGGCGGTGTTTTATTACTCTCATTGAATGATTTTCGCTTTGTGGTGGGTGTCAGCATGCTCTTTATCTACCTGATTGGTTTTCAAATGATTCCTTTGTATGGCCAATTTGATTACATCAGCGCGGTACAGCTCTATCCTGTTTCTAAGAAGTTCAAAAAGACGGCCTTGCAGCGGTTAATGGTGATGTTATTGTTTGCTGCGGCGATTATTTTTACACTTTGTAGTATGGTCCACTTGTCGATTGTTGGAAGTTTCGCTTTACTTGTGGTACTTTTAAGCGAAATTGGCTTGTTTGCTTGGTTTTATCTCCCAACCAGAATAAAGAAAATGGAGGATTAGTAAATGAAAGTATTATGGAATGAACAAATTGTCGATGAATCAGAAGTGAAGATTGATATAGAAGATCGCGGGTACCAATTTGGTGACGGTATATATGAAGTAATCCGGATTTATGACGGGTACATGTACATGGAAAAGGAGCATTTGGATCGTCTTTGGGTCAGCGCTGAGAAAATTCGCATGACACTTCCATTTACAAGAGAAGAATTGAGTCAACGGCTGCATCGTTTAGCACGAGAAGTTGGACTTGAAAATGCTCGAGTGTATTTCCAAGTCACTCGTGGTACTGCAAAACCGCGGTTGCACGATTTTCCCGATCCGAAAGAAGTTCAGCCGGTCTTGATGGCTGATATTCAACCTGCGTCTCGTCCAAGTGCGAAACAAACGATTGGTATTCGAGCTGGCTTTGTTCAAGACAAGCGGTGGCTCCACTGTGATATCAAATCTATTAGTTTGCTAGGGAATATTTTGGCCTTAGACGAAGCAAAGCAAAAGGGCTATGATGAAGCAGTTTTAGTGCGTGATGGTATTGTAACAGAAGCGTCAGCTTCAAATTTATGGATGGTAAAAGACAACGTGCTTTATACTCATCCAGATGGAAATTTAGTTTTACCGGGGATCGCAAAAATTAAAATTCGCGAACTGGTAAAAGCTTTAGGTATCGAATTGAGAGAAGAGACTTTCACTGAAAAAGAATTATTAGCGGCGGATGAGTGTTTCAAAACGAGTTCAGTAGCAGAAATCATGCCGATCATTGAAATCGATGATCAAAAAATCGGTGATGGGACGCCTGGGAAAATGACCAAGAAGCTTCTAAATGCGTATATTGAAGCAGTGAATTTAGCGGTTCAGGCGCATCGGGATGAAAAATAATCAAAGAAGAACATACATGCCCTTGACGAAGCGACTTTCCCCGACTAAAATAGGAAATACGTTTAAAATGCTAGGGGAGGGCCTTGGGAATGGAGTTTCAGTTGGATAGTGACTGGCGTGTGCAGCCGATCAAAGGCGATACGGGAAAAACGTATATCGGCTACCGTGACGAAGATCGCGTCTTCATTAAACGAAATACCACCCCAATGTTGGCGGCTTTATCTCGTGAAGGAATCGCACCAAAGCTTGTCTGGATCAAACGGACAGGAAATGGTGACACACTGACTGCTCAAGAATGGTTAGATGGTCGAATTCTTGAACCAGAAGAAATTCCGCGTCGAAATGACGTGGTTGATGTATTATATCATCTACATCACTCGCCATCATTGAAAGTGATGTTAAAGAAAATGGGGGGACGTCAAGTCTCACCTCAACAGCTTTTAGCTGATTATGAAGCAAATTTACCAACAATGATTGAGCAAAATGGGTTCATTGAATTGGTGTATGATTATTTGAAAAAGAATATTCCAAGCTATGCCAAGAAAAATTATACCGTCGTTCACGGCGATGTGAATCATCGGAATTGGTTGGTCTGTTCCAATTATTTATATTTAGTTGATTGGGATTCAGTGATGTTTGCAGATCCCGCATTAGATATTGGGACTATCTTGGGGAATTATGTGCCGCTTTCTAGTTGGAGTAAATGGCTTGTCCGATACGGGATTCGCCCAACAGATGAAAATATGGAGCGGGTCTATTGGTATGGCTTGATGAGCTTGCTGTTAGAGATCGCCCGCCAGTATAAGCGTGAAGAGTATCATCATATGAATCAATCGATTTTACAATTAAAACGAATTTTTGCCGGAAGCTGAACGTTTTGTTCAGCTTTTTGTAAGCTCTAGCAACGGTGTATAAAATGGCTAGAATTATTCGAATTGAACAAAATATAGAAGAGATTTTTGGAGGAAAAGAATGCGCGTAAGAAACCGTCCAGGTGCTGCAGAAATGTTAGCAGCTCGTCCTGATTATGTTGTACAAGAACCGGAAGCATGGAAAGGCCGCTGGTCTGAGCGTTTTGGAAATGATCATCCGATTCATATTGAAATTGGTATGGGAAAAGGTCAATTCATCACTGGAATGGCTGCTGCCCATCCGGAAATCAATTATATTGGTGTGGAAATGCAGGTGAGTGTCATTTCTCTTGCATTAGATAAATTAATCGAAGCAGAATTACCGAATTTACAATTATTACATGTGGATGGCTCAGAGCTGACAAATTATTTTGCCGATAGCGAAGTTGATCAAATTTACTTGAACTTTTCTGATCCTTGGCCCAAGAAGAAACATGAGAAGCGTCGATTGACTTCACCAAGCTTTTTAGCGGTAGATGAAGAAATTTTACGACCAGCGGGCGAGATTCATTTTAAAACCGATAATCAAGGATTATTCGAGTACTCATTGAGCAGCTTTTCAAAATATGGCATGACACTTGAACAAGTTTGGCTGGACTTACATGAGAGTAATTATGAAGGAAACATTATGACCGAGTATGAAGAAAAATTTTCAAACAGAGGTCAGCGAATCTATCGAGTGGAAGCTCGGTTCCAAGATAAAACAAAATAATCTAAGAAAGAAGAGGAACCTTTTTGGGATTCCTCTTCTTTTTTTTGAAGCCTTGAAAATTATCTGCGTATATTATTTTCGAGGTGAAAGGAATGGAGATTGAACAGCTTTCAGACGAATTGATCCAATATGGATTCGATCATCAGATGCAGGATTTATATTTATTGCCTCAAGGAGAAAAGTACCGCTACTTTTTTCGTCGAGGTCCCTTCTATGAGCATAAAAACTCAAATCTATCCTATGTTAATAATGAATTGTGTGTGGTTTCTGCCCTGCAACTAATCAATCGTTTCAAATATTTGGGACAAATGGACGTCAGTGAGAAACGAAAAGCTCAACTTGGTGCAATCTCCTACTCCTTGCCTCATGGAGAACAACGACTGCGTCTTTCGACTGTTGGAAATTATTTACAACAAGAAAGCTTAGTTGTTCGTTTTCTGCATCAATTTGGACGTAGTCCTGAAGTCTATCACTTGCCAGAGCAGGTCAAAATCCTGCAGCAGCAGACAAAAAAGCGAGGGCTTTATCTATTTTGCGGGCCAGTCGGTTCAGGGAAAACGACTTTGATGTATAAGCTGGCGCGGGGAATGGAGGGACAGGTGATTACAATTGAAGATCCTGTGGAAATTGAAGAAGCCGCGTTTTTACAATTACAGGTAAATGAAAAAATTCATCAGAGCTATGACGAGCTGATTAAATTGTCCTTACGGCATCATCCCGATGTGTTGATTATCGGCGAGATTCGTGACACAAAAACGATTCAAGGAGCAATTAGAGCTGCTTTGACCGGCCATTGTGTTTATGCGACACTTCATGCGGCTAGCTTAGAATCCGCTCATGCGCGAATTTTTGAACTAGGAGGCGAGGCATCGCTACTTGCTGAGTGTTTGCAAGGAATTGTGTATCAGGAATTACTACCAGTGGATGGAACAGTCGGACTATTGACCAGTTATCGCTTCTATAAAGAGAATTTGGAATTAACTTGGGAAGAAGGGTTAAAACGTGTGGCGCAAAGGCAACATGACAAGAAAACAACGGATTGATTTTGTGCACCTCTTAGGAGATCTGCTGGAAAACGGCTTTAGTTTACACCAAGCATTTGCCTTTTTTGCTAATGCGAATCTTTTTAAACCAGCGATTTTGGAGACGGTACAGCAAGACTTGCATCAAGGTAAAAACTTAGCACTATGCTTTGCCCCATTGCAGTATTCAAATGATCAACTATTACAGATTGAGTTGGCGGAGACTCATGGTGATCTCGCAAAAACGTTATTAGGAATTGCTGAACAAATGCGTTTAGTCCAACGTCAACGAGAGAATTTTTTTAAGGCAGTGTCCTATCCACTACTTTTACTCGTTTTTTTAATTGTGATTCTTATCGGCATGCGCTTATTCCTACTACCTCAGCTATTGACCAGCGGTATGATTCGTGCCGATGATCTTTCTGTACAGCTAATAACACTAGTTCCCATAATTGGCTTGGGAATCATTTTTTTGCTGCTTTTATTAATTTTTGCATGGCAGACTTGGGGCAAGAGACATACATACTTAGTCCGTTTTCGTTTTTTAGCAAAAGTCCCCCTAATTGGGAATTTATTCAGTAACTATTATTCTGCGTATTTTGCACTGGAATGGGGCAAGTTGTTTCAGCAGGGCCTAGAACTGAATCAGATTATTGAATGTTTATTGGTAGTAGATGGAAAATCTTTGATGCAAGAGCTGGCCGCGGATCTGAAAATCCGCTTGGCACAGGGGAATACTTTGGCAGAAGAATTGGAACGTTATCCTTTTTTGACGAAAGAGTTTAGTCGGATTGTGTTTCAGGGCGAAGCACGAGGAAATTTAGCAAAAGAGTTGTTAACTTATAGTCAATTAGTATGGCGTCGCTTTTTTAATCAATTGGAATTTTTAGTCTCTTGGTTGCAACCACTTGTTTTCTTGATTGTCGCACTTTTGATTGTCAGTTTGTATTTAACGATGCTGCTGCCTTTGACAAATATGGAGGGAATACTGTGAAAAAGAAGCTTTCTGGGTTCACTTTGCTGGAAATGTTAGTCGTCTTGTTTATTATCAGTCTGCTTTTACTGCTATTTGTACCAAAATTAATGAATCAAAAGGATAGCGCAACTAATAAGAGCGATGCTGCTATTGTCAAAGTTGTTGAGACACAAATTGAAGTTTTTGAACTGGATTATGGACGTAAGCCAGAGGAAGGTGAATTAGTCAGTAAAGGTTATGTTAGTGAAGAACAGTACAAAAAATATGTACAAAAGAAATAAATTTAGTGGCTTCACCTTACTTGAGACGTTAATTGTCTTAGCTTTGGTCTGTGCTTTTGTATGGCTTCCGACGATCGCCATCAAAAGTTGGCAAAAACAGTTGGAGAAGACTTTTTTTTATTATCAATTCGAAAAATCTACTTTACATTTACAGCAGGTAGCTATCGCTGATCATCAAAGAACACAAATTCATCTCTATGATAGATCTCAGCTGATTGATTTTTATACGAGTCATACTGAGTTACCTTGGAGAAAGTTAGATGTTCCGGAATCAATCACCTTAGGCAGTGGGTATTCAATCTTCTTTAAAGCAGGTAGTGGGAATATTTCTACAAATCAGCCCGGTAATGGAAGCATTCCAAAAGTTGTTTTTATTGATGAGGGAGAAGTTATTACTTATCAGTTTCAGATGGGGAGTGGTCGTTTTGAAAGGAAGTAAAGGATATATTCTATTAGAGAGTTTAGTCAGTTTAACCATTTTATTGATTATTGTAGCCAGTTATGTCGGTGTTACCGTTCAAATGCAAAAAGAAAGTCGCCAACGATTAGCCAGTCTTGAAAATTATCGTGATTTATATACTGAGACAAGACGTTGCCGTTTACATTCTCTGGAATTGCACAGTTCACAAATGGAGATATCCCTAGAACAAGGGAGAGCTATACACCGGCAAGGAGGAATCGTGATTGTCAAAAAATAGCGGCTTCACTTTGTTAGAAAGTTTAGTGGCTCTTTTAATGCTTAGCGGCATCTTACTATTGCTCTCGGGTCTCATCCAACATGCCCATAAAATGGAACAGGCACTCAGCGGCTATCATCAATTGGAATGGGAAGTTTTTTTACTTCAGTTAGATAACGAGTTGGAAGATGTTAATTATTTATCCAGCACGACATATGAAATCAATGGAGAAGTTGAGAATACAGAAGGGAAATTAGTTCCTATAGTAATTAAGAAAAGCAATCATCGTATCGTAAAAAGCCAATCAAACGGCTACCAACCATTATTGACAGGAGTGAAGCAATTTGTCTGCCAAGAAAATAATTACGGAGTGGATTTCGTTGTCACCTTTACCGATGGAAAACAGAAGGAGGGGACATGGATCTTTAAATAGCCGAGGTGGAGTGTTGCTCTCCGTCTTATTGGCTATTTTTTTGTTTAGTTTTTTATTATTGAATTTAACTACAAGTTATCATCAAACTGCTGATTTAGTGGCACGCACAGAACAACTGTATCAAGCTAAAATTGCAAAAGAACTTTTTTTAGCTGATTATCACAAATTAAAAGATAAGAAGGGTGTGTGGAAATTCAATAAAGGTGAACTGACCTACGAAACTGAGCAAGATCATGTGAAAATAATTGTGAAAATTAAAAAGAAAACATATCAATTCTATGAAAAAAATAGCACATCAAATTCGTCTGATTGATATAGTTTGTGGTATGACGCAAATTTGGGGGAATCTCTTGGAAAAGATACCCTATGTTGAATTAGGAAATCAATGATAAAAGAAAGAAAGCGATTGATTAATTGCAATATGTCCGCTAAAATAGAACAGGTATCGTGAGTGTTATATTAGTTTGTGAGGTGCAAGATGAATCCAGAGAAAATTGAAACAGCTTTTTCCCTGATGGAAGAAGCGATCATCGCATTGCAGCGTTCACTAGGAACTTCTTTTTTTGACGCTTACATCGAAAATACGGAGAACTTAGTTGATAATGCAAAAGTACGCGTGCTTGATCAACAACCAGATGCGGATACTGTAGCAAGAGTAGAGGCATTGTATCAGAAATTATTAGAATTAGAGCTTGAGAAAGAAGATTGGCGTAAATTAACCCAATTGATTTTGCTTAAAGGATCAAAAACGGAAGGGTTGCAACCAAACCACCAATTAACGCCAGATAGCATTGGCTTTCTATTTGTTTTTCTGATTGAACAGCTAACGTTGAAAAAGGATCAGTCATTAGAAATCTTAGATATTACTGTCGGTATGGGGAATTTATTGCTCACGACGTTGATTAATTTGCAGGCAGCAGATTATTCCGTCAAGGGAATTGGCGTGGACAATGATGAGACGCTGCTGGCTATTGCAGCTTCAGATAGTTTATTGATGGAAGAAGAAATGAAATTATTCCATCAGGACAGTTTACAGGATTTGTTAGTTGATCCAGTTGATTATGTGATCGGTGATCTTCCAGTAGGTTATTATCCGAATGATCAGCAAGCGGAGAAGTTTGCTACGCACTCTGAAAAAGAGCACAGTTATGCGCATCATTTATTAATGGAACAAGCGATGACCTACGTGAAGCCGGATGGTTTTGGCCTTTTCTTAGTGCCAAGTAATTTTTTAGAAACAGAACAAGGTCCATTGTTACAAAAATGGTTGAAAGATGAAGTATTGTTGCAGGGAATTATTCAATTGCCAGATGAATTGTTTAAGTCTGAACATTCACGCAAAAGTATTTTGCTGTTACAGAAAAAAGGGGAGACAGCAGAGCAGGCTGAAAAAGTCTTACTCGTGCACTTACCTTCACTAAAAGATCCCGCCCAAGTAACAGAATTTTTCAAAAAATTCGAAGACTGGAAGTCTTCTAATTTATAAACTGCTCAAGTGAGCGAAAAAGCAATTTAATTAAAAAGGAGAGTAAAAATGTCAAAAACAATTGCAATCAATGCAGGTAGTTCAAGTTTGAAATGGCAACTTTATCAAATGCCGGAAGAATCAGTTATCGCAAAAGGAATCGTTGAACGAATTGGTTTGAATGATTCAATTTTCACGATCAAATACGGCGACGGACAAAAGTTTGAACAAATTTTAGATATCAAAGATCATGAAGTAGCCGTTCAAATGCTATTAGACCAATTGATTGAACTAAAAATCATTGGCTCATTTGATGAGATTACAGGTGTTGGTCACCGTGTCGTAGCTGGTGGAGAATACTTCAAGGATTCTGTGTTGATTGATGACGATGTCTTAGCAAAAATTGAAGAGCTAAGTGAATTTGCGCCATTACACAATCCAGCGAATGCAATGGGAATTAAAGCCTTCCGTCATATTTTGCCAAACGTGACAAGTGTGGCTGTTTTTGATACTTCTTTCCACGCGACAATGCCAGAAGTAAATTATCTATATAGTATTCCGAAAGAGTACTATGATAAATATGCTGCGCGTAAATACGGTTTCCACGGAACAAGCCACCGCTATGTGTCGGCTCGTGCTGCAGAACTATTAGGCAAACCAATTGAAGAAACAAAAATCATTACGGCTCACATTGGTAACGGAGGGTCTGTAACTGCCGTTGAAGCTGGGAAATCCGTTGATACCTCAATGGGCTTCACACCATTAGCTGGGTTGACAATGGGAACTCGTGCTGGTGATATCGATGCGTCATTATTGCCGTACATCATGGAAAAAGCGGGTATCTCAGACATTAATGAAATGATTGACGTATTGAACAAAAAATCTGGTGTCTTAGGATTAACGGGTATTTCTAGTGATATGCGTGACATTGAAAACGGAGCAGACGAAGGCAATGAAGCAGCAATTTTAGCTTTAGATATCTATTGCGATCGTATCCGCAAATACATCGCTCAATATATTTCAGTGATGAATGGTGTAGATGCTATCGTCTTTACAGCGGGTGTTGGTGAAAATGCTGATCCTGTTCGTCGTATGGTCTTAGAAAAAATGACTTGGTTTGGAATTGAAATCGATGAAGAAATCAATAAGAGCATTCACGGAAAAGAAGCGGAACTTTCAACTGAAAATTCTCGCGTAAAAGTTTACGTGATTCCAACAGATGAAGAAGTAATGATCGCTCGTGATGTTGAGCGTTTAAGTAAATAATTAACCGAAGCCTTTGCCAAACATGGTGAAGGCTTTTTTTATTCTGTGATATGACAAGAGCAAACATTTTTATAGACAGTCAATAAAATCTGAAGGCATAATTTTGTTGTATTAGAACAAAACTATGCTATTTTTTTGTGCTAAACTTTTTTATGAAAGTGAGAGTGACTTTTATGAGTGAAAAGAGAAATATCGAGCGTTCGATTCAAGAATATGTTCCTGGTAAACAGGTCACGCTTGCTCATTTGATCCCCCATGCGAATAAAGAGGTTTTTGAAAAATTAGGACTAGAGCACACAGGTGATGCCATTGGAATTTTGACGATCACTCCGAGTGAAGCATCCATTATCGGTGCGGATATCGCCAAAAAGTCAGGAAATGTATCGATTGGCTTTATGGATCGCTTTAGTGGAGCGGTTGTGATTATTGGTGAAGTATCATCCGTCGAATTTGCTTTGAAGCAGGTAATAAATTCACTTGCAAGCATCTTGAATTTTGATGTTGCGGAAATCACTAGGACTTAATGATGAAACGAGTCATTTTAATTGGAGAAACCGGATCAGGGAAAACCACTTTGATGCAGCTTTTAAACGAATGGGAGATCAAGTATCATAAGACGCAGCAAGTCTACTTTTCAGATAATGTGATTGATACGCCGGGCGAGTTTATGGAAAACCGTTTCTATTATAATGCGTTAGTCAGTTCAGCAGTTGGTGCAGATTGTGTTGCACTTGTTCAAAGTATTACCAATCGTCAGAATTATTTTCCGCCTTGCTTTTCCTCTCGATTTACTAAACCGATGATTGGAATCATCACTAAAACGGATCTTAATCATGGCCCAGCTGATTTGGATTTAGCGGAGAAGCGTTTGCGTTTGGCAGGTGCTAAGAAAGTATTTTCGATATCTAGTGTCAATTTAGAAGGGATTACCGATTTAAAAGAATTTTTGTTAGCAAAAGATTTTTGACAGCGGATACATTCTGCGTTACTATAAGTGTGTGAAAAATTGAATAAGGCAAAAGCATTTGGAACAGGGAACAAGGTGTGAATCCTTGGCAGACCCTTTCTACTGTATGCGCAGACGAAATCTCAAGTAGCCACTTTCGGGAAGGCGAGATGGAGGATGAAGCGAAGTCAGGATACCTGTCCGTTTGCTGAAATAATTGTATTGGGAGAATTATTTCACCATTGAAATAGTCAATTGACGTTTATTTGGTGAGGGGTCTTCCAGACGCCTCACCTTTTTTGCGTATACTACTTTTCACAATTTCTGAAATAGGCTATTAACAGAATCCGATGAGGTTGAAAGATGGCCTTTCTTCAGGGGACAATACGGGCAAATAAAAAACAGCCGTCATCCGACTGTTTAGAATAAAACTACTTTATTTTTCGATAATTAACGGGCGTCATACCAACAAGTTCTTTAAATATTTTACAGAAATAGCTCGTTTGTGAATAACCGATATTTTGCGAAATTGATTTGATACTTAGATTTGATTGCGTTAAAAGAACTTTTGCTTGCTCAATTCTTTGTTGATTCAAATAGGTAATGAAGCTGACACCGATCTCCTTTTTGAACAAACGGCTAAAATAGAATTGGCTAAGATAAACATGATTGGCAACATCTTCAAGTGTCAAATTTGTGGTTAAATTCGTATCGATATAGGAGATGGCTTTACGAATCTCATCATTTTTAGAATTGATGGAATCCTTGGTTTCTTTTTTGCTTGGATGAAAGTTAAATCTAATTTGTTCACGAGGGTCAGAATCACTGAAGTGGTAATCACCAATCGTTTTTAGTAAAGCAGCCGCGGATTCGATTTGAGTCGTGCTGACTGTCTTCACCTTTTTTCTCGCTTGACGTAGCTCTGGAGAAGTTTCCCAATGTGTGACGATTGGATGGATGCGAGTATACGGATTTTTGTCATCGTCAGTAATCTCTACTTGACCAAAAAGAGCAAATCCAATTAGTTGATTATTGCTAATGATAGGTAGGGAAATATCAGTGAGACCGGCATGACAACGATAAATACAAGGATCGCCATTTTTTGAAGCCTCAAGACCGCCAAACGCATCACATTTTTGACAAAGGGATTTGAACTCTGGATTAGAACGCATCAACTGGCAAAAGGGAGAAAAATTATACAGGTCAGAAGTTTCCTTCCCATGTATATCAACAAGGACTGAGCCAAAATCTGCTGCAAGAGCGAAATCCTGGATTGTTTTGGAAAGTTGCAAGGAACTGTGCGAATTCAATGTACTAATATTTTCCATGTAAGCGCCTCCTAGTCATCTATCATTTTACCAGAACATAATTTTATTTTAAATCTTGTTTAGACCAATAACATTATTTTGACCAGCAGAAGACAAAATATTGATATTTTTTGAACTTAATTGACCATCCATTAAGGCTTATTTAGTAGTGTCTTGACACTTTTGCGCAACAAAATTTTTACATTCGAAATTATCCGACTAAAAGATAGGACAAATTTGTTCTATCTTTTTTGTTTATCATTATAAATGTAAGTGCTATCAAAATAATTAGGAGGAATGTTTTATGCAACAGGAAGCGTTAGGAATGATTGAAACTAGGGGGTTGATTGGTGCTATTGAAGCGGCTGATGCAATGGTAAAGGCTGCGAATGTTTCCTTAGTTGGGACGGAAAAAATTGGCTCTGGATTAGTCACTGTGATGGTACGAGGAGATGTAGGTGCAGTTAAAGCAGCAGTTGATGCAGGTGTTTCTGCGGCTAACGCGGTAGGAGAAGTAGTTTCTAATTATGTTATTCCACGGCCACATACTGAAGTTGAAGGCTTGCTCCCTAAGTCAGAATAGAAAGGGTGGGATAGCTGATGGCAAACACAGATCAAAAGATCGAAGAGATCATGAAGCGCGTGCTCGCAAAAATGGAAACCGGAAATGAGATGAAAAACACTAACGGAGGAGATCGAAAAATGATTGAAAAGCAATGTGCATTAACTGAATTTGTAGGAGCAACAGAGTTTGGAGACACAATTGGGTTAGTAATTGCTAACGTCGATTCATCTTTACTAGAAACAATGAAGTTAGAGAAAAAATATCGTTCAATCGGAATTGTTGGTGCCCGTACTGGTGCCGGTCCTCATATTATGGCTGCGGATGAAGCAGTGAAAGCAACAAATACGGAAGTGATTTTAATTGAAATGCCTCGTGATACAAAAGGCGGCGCTGGTCATGGATCAATCGTGATCTTCGGCGGCGATGATGTATCGGATGTGAAGCGTGCCGTAGAGGTTACGTTGAAGGAAGTAGATACACGCACATTTGGTGATGTATATGGAAATGAAGCTGGACATATTGAGTGTCAATATACCGCTCGTGCTAGTTATGCCTGCAACAAAGTTTTTGGTGCTCCAGTTGGTAAAGCATTTGGTATCTTAGTTGGTGCTCCTGCCGCAATTGGTGTTGTGATGGCTGATACGGCGTTGAAATCTGCAAATGTAGACGTTGTTTCTTACGCAACTCCGCAAAATGGACAAAGTTTCTCAAATGAGGTAACGATGACAATCACCGGCGATTCTGGTGCGGTACGTCAAGCGATTATTTCAGCGCGCGACATCGGTTGCCAATTATTGGGAACAATGGGAAGTACGCCGAAGAATGATCAACCATCATACATTTAAGAGTGGGAGTGAAAAATAGATGAAATCAAAACGATTTGAAGAACTAGAAAAAAGACCGGTCAATCAAGATGGTTTCGTAGATGAATGGGTAGAAGAAGGATTAATTGCGATGCAAAGTCCCAATGACCCTAAGCCAAGCATCAAGATCGTTAATGGCGAAGTGGTTGAGCTCGATGGAAAAGACAAAGCGGACTTTGACTTGATCGATTCTTACATTGCTCAATATGGGATCGATTTGACTCGTGCAGAAGAAGTAATGACTATTCCTTCTAAAGAGTTAGCGAATAAAATCGTTGATCCAAACATTTCACGTGAAGAAATCGTTCAATTAACCACAGCAGCTACACCTGGGAAATTGAATGAAGTTGTCGGCTATATGAATGTTGTTGAAATGATGATGGCCGTACAAAAAATGCGCGCTCGTCGTCGTCCTACGACGCAATCTCACGTAACCAACGTTCGAGACAATCCAGTTCAAATCGCGGCTGACGCAGCAGAAGGAGCGTTGCGTGGATTTGATGAACAGGAAACAACCGTTGCCGTAGCTCGTTACGCACCATTTAACGCAGTAGCGATCATGGTTGGTTCACAAACTGGACGCCCAGGTGTGTTAACGCAATGTTCATTAGAAGAAGCAACCGAGCTTGACTTAGGGATGCGCGGATTTACTGCGTATGCGGAAACAATCTCTGTCTATGGTACGGAGCAAGTATTTACCGATGGGGATGATACGCCATGGTCGAAAGGCTTCTTGGCTTCTTGTTATGCTTCACGCGGATTGAAAATGCGCTTTACTTCGGGAACAGGGTCAGAAGTACAAATGGGTTATGCCGAAGGGAAATCTATGCTGTATCTTGAAACGCGCTGTATCTTCTTAACGAAAGCAGCCGGAGTTCAAGGCCTGCAAAATGGGTCAATTAGTTGTATTGGTGTGCCGGGAGCTGTTCCTTCAGGAATTCGGGCAATTTTAGCAGAAAACTTGATTGCGATGTTGCTTGACTTGGAAGTGGCTTCAGGAAATGACCAAACCTTCTCACATTCGGATATTCGTAGAACCGCTCGTTTGCTGATGCAGTTCTTACCAGGAACAGACTTCATTTCATCTGGCTATTCTGCAACACCTAACTATGACAATATGTTCGCGGGTTCAAACTTCGATGCAGATGATTTCGATGATTACAATATCATTCAACGTGACTTGAGAGTAGATGGCGGATTACGACCAGTTAGCGAAGAAGACGTGGTGGCTGTTCGTAATAAAGCAGCAAGAGCGTTGCAAGGCTTGTTTGACAAGTTAGGCTTGCCAACGATTACAGATGAAGAAGTGGAAGCAGCAACGTATGCTCGCGGATCACAAGATATGCCAGAACGTGACATGGTTCAAGATATTAAAGCGGCGCAAGAATTATTAACGCAAGGCGCAACTGGTTTGGATCTGGTAAAAGGATTATCAGAAAGTGGCTTCGAAGATGTAGCAACAAGCTTGCTCAATCTATTGAAACAACGTGTAGCTGGAGATTTCTTACAAACTTCTTCAATATTTGATGCGGATTGGAATGTAATCTCTGCTGTCAATGACAAGAATGATTATGCTGGACCAGGTACTGGGTATCGACTTGATGGTTCAGAATGGGAAAAAGTAAAAGCGATCCCTAAAGCAATCAATCCGAAAGATATTTAAGGAGGAGTAAAAATGACAGAACTAAATGAAAATCTTTTACGCTCCATCATCAAAGAAGTTCTAAGTGAAATGGAAGCGAACACAGGAGATCAACCAGTTGCTTTTGAACAACAAGTAAAATCAGAGCCTGCAGCATCATCCGATTGGTTTAAATCTGTCGGTGTTGCCCAGCCAGGAAACTCTCAGGATGAAGTAGTTATTGCAGTGGCACCAGCGTTTGCAGAATCACAAACAACCAATATTCTTGGTGTCCCTCACAAGGAAATTTTGAAACAAGTGATTGCCGGAATTGAAGAAGAAGGGTTAAAAGCCCGAGTGGTTAAAGTTTATCGTACATCGGATGTGGCTTTTGCTGGGGTCGAAGGGGACAAATTATCCGGCTCAGGTGTTTGTGTGGCAATCCAATCAAAAGGAACCTCGATTATTCACCAAAAAGATTTGCAGCCATTATCGAATCTTGAGCTGTTCCCACAAGCGCCACTGATTACGTTAGAAACGTATCGTGCGATTGGGAAAAATGCTGCAAAATATGCTAAAGGTGAGTCTCCAAATCCAGTACCGATGATGAATGACCAAATGGCTCGTCCAAAATATCAAGCATTGTCAGCTTTGCTCCACATTAAAGAAACGAAGCACGTTGTAATCGGTAAGCCAGCAGAAGAAATTTCTGTAACTTTATAGTGAGGTGACTAGAATGAATGAGCAATCTATCGAAAGTTTGGTTCGAGGAATCTTAAAAGATATGAATAATGGTGCCAGCAGCGCAGCACCAGAAACATCCGTAAGTTCAGGATCGGCAACTGTTGCTGATTATCCAATCGCGAAAAATCATCCAGATTGGATCAAAACAAAAACAGGTAAAACATTAGACGACATTACGTTAGAAAATGTTTTAAATGGCTCGTTGACACCCGATGATCTGAAAATTACGCCACGTATTTTGAAAGCGCAAGGAGAAATTGCGACAAGCGCAGGCAGAAAAACAATCTCTAATAACTTTGATCGCGCGTCTGAGTTGACTGCTGTTCCTGATGCACGCGTATTGGAAATGTACAATGCGTTACGTCCTTACCGTTCAAGCAAACAAGAATTGCTGGATATTGCGAATGAATTAGAAAATCAATACAGTGCAAAAATCAGTGCTGCCTATGTTCGTGAAGCAGCTGAGCATTACGAAAAACGGAAAAAACTTAAAGGTGATAACTAGTTTCTAGTTCGGAATTTCAGGAAGAGGAGCAATGAATGATGAAACGTGTAATTGGGATTGATATTGGAAATTCCTCAACTGAAGTTGCTTTAGTTGAAATTGATAACCATCAACATGTCCGATTCCTAGAATCAGCAATTGCGGAGACGACTGGAATAAAAGGAACGAAGAAGAATCTGTTTGGTATCTATAAAGCGATTAATGAGGCGTGTTCTAAAAATCATTTAAAAATTGAAGACATCGATCTGATTCGAATCAACGAAGCGACACCAGTGATAGGGGATGTGGCGATGGAAACAATCACAGAAACCATCATCACTGAGTCAACCATGATCGGACACAATCCGAAAACACCTGGTGGATTAGGCTTAGGAGTCGGAACCACGCTTCGCTTTGCTGAACTTGAAAAGAGCGGAAAGAAAGCGATCCCCTACATTTTGATTATTGAGAAGTCCTTTGACTTTGACGACGTGGCTCGGAAAATCAATCAATTTGTAGCGAATGGGTACCTTATTACTGCTGCGATCATGCAATCTGATGATGGGGTTTTGGTCAATAATCGTTTGAACAAGAAGATTCCGATTGTTGATGAAGTTTCTTATATCGATAAAGTTCCTGTTAATATGCTGGCGGCTGTCGAAGTGGCTGAGACAGGTCGGGGTGTTTCACAATTATCAAATCCGTATGGAATTGCTACTGTCTTTGATCTTGATTCAGAGGCGACTAAAAATATCGTCCCAGTTGCCCGGGCCTTGATTGGAAATCGCTCGGCAGTTGTCATAAAAACACCAAAAGGCGATGTCAAAGCACGGACAATTCCTGCAGGGAAAATCGAGATTACTGGTGGAAATCGCCGAAGTACTGTTGGAATCTCAGCCGGGGCTGAAAAAATCATGGAAGCTGTATCTGCGTTTGAAGTGATTGACAACGTAACTGGTGAATCGGGAACGAATGTCGGCGGTATGCTGGAGAAGGTCCGCCTGACCATGGCTGAGTTAACCGATCGACCAGTCAATCAAATCTTCATTCAAGATTTATTAGCTGTTGATACCTTTGTACCAATAAGCGTCAAAGGTGGATTAGCAGGTGAATTTTCAATGGAGCAGGCGGTCGGAATCGCTTCGATGGTTAAATCAGACCATTTGCAAATGTCAAAAATCGCTGATGAAATCCAGCAAGATTTAGGAATCAGAGTTGAAATTGGCGGTGCGGAGGCGGAAGCAGCGATCTTAGGCGCACTAACGACACCAGGGACCTCAGCGCCGTTAGCAATTCTGGATTTAGGTGCTGGTTCTACCGATGCGTCTATTATTAAAAAGGACGAGACCATCGTGGCGACTCATTTAGCCGGTGCTGGTGATATGGTAACGATGCTGATTCAATCGGAGTTAGGACTAGAAGATGTTTATTTAGCTGAGGATATCAAGAAATATCCTTTGGCAAAGGTTGAAAATATTTTCTACATCCGTCACGAGGATGGGTCCGTTCAATTCTTTGATCAGCCATTAGATCCTTCTTTATTTGCGAAGGTCGTCGTAGTGACACCAGATGGCTACGTGCCGATCCCAGGCGATGATTCCATTGAAAAAATCCGTTTGGTACGACAAACTGCAAAAGAACGAGTATTTGTCACCAATGCATTGCGAGCACTGCGAAGAGTAAGTCCAACAGGAAGTATTCGTGACATTCCATTCGTGGTTATTGTGGGCGGCTCGGCGTTAGATTTTGAGATACCACAAATCGTGACGAATGCACTCTCTCATTACGGATTGGTCGCAGGACGCGGGAACATTCGTCAAATCGAAGGACCGCGGAATGCGGTGGCAACCGGATTGATTCTTTCTTATTTGAGGGAGGGGTTTGATGGAGCTTGATCTAAATGTTCGTCCTGTAGTCTTGATCTATCTTGATAAACGGGCATCGGCTGAGGATATTCAATATATCTTTTATGGTTTGGAAGAAGAGAAAATTCCCTTTACCTTGGAACAAAAGGATTTTTCCACAGCGACAGAGGCTGCTTATATTGCAGCAAATACCTCCTCGCTAAATGTTGGAATTGGCTATGTAAACAATGAAGTCGCTCTTCATTATAAAAATTTGGCACCAGAAACTCCTTATCAATCGATTCAACGAGTTGTAACTTGTCCACCATTGGTTTTAAAAAGCTTTGGTGGGAATGCGGCACGTTTAGTAAAGGGTGTGCCATTCAAATCAATTGATCCTATGGAGGTGAAAGCATGAAACAAGCAATTGGCTTAGTTGAAGTAAAGGGCCTAGCCAGTGCAATCGAAGTATCGGATACGATGGTCAAGGTAGCCAACGTGGAGCTTTTAGGTGTAGAAAAGGCCAAAGGTTTTGGTTGGATGACTGTGAAAGTGGCTGGCGATGTTGGTGCTGTCAAGGCGGCGGTCGATGCGGGTAAAGCCAAGGCAGTTCAAAATAATGTGTATCTTTCGTCATTGGTGATTCCTCGTCCAGCGAATAACTTGGAGAACTTCTTTTTTAAAAAGGAAGAAAAACCAACTGCTACTCCTGCTGAGAGTATAGAAAAACCAGAAGCAACGATTGATTCGGTTTCTGTGGTCGAGACGGTTGAGGAAAAAACTCAACCGACTGAAAAAGCGGAAATTACAGAGACGATGAAAGAAGAACCAGTGAAAGAAGCTCCAATAGAAAAAGAATCAATAGAGGAACCGATCAAGAAAGAACCGGTGGAAGAAAAACCAATCAAAAAAGAACCGGTGGAAGAAAAACCAATCAAAAAAGAACCGAGCAAAGAACAGCCTAAGAAGAAAAAGAATCCACCGAAAGGATCGAAAAAAGCTTCAGAACCGAAAAAGAAAAAGTAACGACAGACGTTAATAGGATATCTGTCCAACGGCGCACAGATTTACAGAGGATGATGAAATCACTTCTTGCAAATGAGAAAAAAGGGTTCACTTGTTTAGTTGGATGATAGACGAACTTAGGAGGAATAGACATGAATGATGCATTAGGAATGATTGAAACAAAAGGTTTGGTTGGCGCTGTTGAAGCAGCCGACGCAATGGTAAAGGCAGCGAATGTAACATTGGTAGGAACGGAGAAAATCGGTTCTGGATTAGTTACCGTTATGGTTCGTGGCGATGTTGGAGCAGTCAAAGCAGCCGTTGACGCTGGCTGTGCAGCAGCAGAAAAGGTTGGGGAAGTGGTTTCCGTTCACGTAATCCCAAGACCGCATCGCGATGTTGACGATATCTTAGTACCTAAGCCGAAAGTAGGCAATGAATAATTATAGTATTGAGGAAATTAGAAAAATTGTTCGTGAAGTGTTATTGGAGATGCAGGCAGAAACATTTCCAATCGGCATCTCTAACCGACACATACATTTAACGGAAGAACATTTTACCATTCTATTTCCTAATGAAACAATTGAACCTTTGAAACCGTTGAAACAACCGGGTGAATTTGCCGCAAAGCAAACCGTCACGTTAGTTGGACCAAAGGGTGAGATCAAAAAAGTTCGTATTTTGGGACCGTTGAGAAAACGATCGCAGGTTGAACTCTCTAAAACCGATGCACGAAATTTAGGGATTCAACCACCGATTCGCTTGTCAGGAAATTTGGATGATGCGGTTGAGATTACGCTGCGTAGCGAAGCGGCAGAAGTCACTATTCCAGCAGCGATCGTGGCAAAACGCCACATCCATTTGAATGATCAAGATATGAAACGGTTGAACTTAAAAAAAGGCCAGGTTGTTTCAGTCGAAATTTTTGAAGGCTCGCGAAAAACGATCTTTAACGATGTCGAGTTGCGCCCGGGAAAGAATTTTGTTTTAGAAATGCATGTAGATACAGATGAAGCAAATGCTGCGGATATTCAGCCAAATACAAGAGGAAGGATTATACAACTATAATCCAAAGGAGGAAGTATGGAATCAATCGAAAAAGCCAATCAATTATTAACATCTTTTCATGAACTTGTAAATACAAAGCAAGCACAGGCGTTTGATCCTGAAGATGGGTATAAAGTTGGAGTTGATTTGGGTACTTCCTCTATTGTTTTGGTTGTTTTAGATGGAAAGAATCGACCGATTTTTGGAGCTTTTGAGTACGCCGATGTCATTCGTGACGGTTTGGTCGTTGATTACCAACGATCTGTTCAAATCGTCAATCGTTTGCGGGAGCAGGCGGAAGAAACATTAGGCTTTTCCTTAAAGGCAGCATCGGGGGCGATTCCGCCGGGAACGGTCGGAAATAACAAACGTGTAGTGGCAAATGTCATCGAGAGTGCGAATATGCTGGCGGATCAGCTTGTCGATGAGCCAACAGCGGCGGCCTTAGTCTTAAGTGTCGATGATGGGGCTGTAGTGGACGTTGGTGGCGGAACGACAGGAATCAGTATCTTTGAAAATGGTCAGCCGATCATCGTAGAAGATGAACCAACTGGTGGGACGCATATGACCTTGGTGATTGCTGGGAATAATCGAATTTCGATCGAGGAGGCAGAGAAGATCAAACGTGATCCTGCTCGTGATCGAGAGAATTTCATTATTTGCCGTCCAGTCATTCAGCGTATGGCGAACATTACCGCGAACGTTTTAAGGAAACATCCAACGGAACCGATCTATGTCGTTGGCGGTGCTTCCTATCTATCTGAATTTGAAAACGAATTTTCAAATTATTTGAATCAAACAGTAGTTAAACCAAAATATCCTCAATTTGTAACACCCATTGGAATTGCGATGTCGTCTACACCCATTATTTAGTAAACAAGAATTCGCAAACCTCCAATGAAATAGAAACGATATCTGCAATAAGAATTGGGAGTAAGAATATGGACGAGTTAGTGGAGCGTATTATTTCAATTATTAATCAGCGTGAACACAATACCTTATTTCTTTCTTGTCGTACACCTTCCCAGATAGACCAAGGAATTAGAGGCTTTTTATACAATAAGCAGATTCATTTGAGCGAAGTAGATGTCTTATTTTTAGAGCGGTTCGTTAAAAAAGACAGCGAGGATCCTCTAGTGAAATGGCTGTATCAAAGCTATGACTATGATTGTCGTCTAACTTTTGAACTGGCTTTCTCAAACACGGAGTTGATTCCAAATGAATTATTCAACGAATGCAGTGTGACATTGCTTAACAATCAAGGAAAACAATATGTACATTTTCCTAAAAAAGTAATTACCTACCAACAGGCGGCGATGCTGACACAGGAGGATATTCTACTGTTGGCAGCCAATCAATTAGTCACGGATTTGGCAAGGGAGCGATTGCAGGAAAAGAACGTCATTGTTGTAGAAAGGAGTTCACCCTATGCTGATGGCAAAAGTAATTGGGAGCGTAGTTTCGACCCAAAAAGATGAAACATTGGTTGGGAAAAAATTGATGATTATTCAACCGATTAACGCTGAGCAACAGGATATTCGTTTCCAACAGGTGGCAGCGGATACAGTAGGGGCTGGCATTGGGGATTATGTCTTATTGACCAGCGGTTCTTCTGCCAGAAAACTGTTTTCGACTCCTTCAGATGCTGTTGATTATGCAATCGTTGGAATTATTGACACGTTTGATTTTTAGGGAGCTGAGGAAAGTTTATGGCGATTTATACGAAAACGGGAGATAAAGGAACAACGAGCCTTTTTGATGGGACACGGGTAGAAAAATCAGATTTACGCGTGGATACCTATGGAACGTTTGATGAATGCTGTGCGCAAGTCAGTGTTGCCCAGAAATTAGCGAAAGATTCAGAAACAATCGAACACTTAGAATGGGTCCAGCATAAATTATTTCAACTAAATGCAGAAATCGCAACCAAGCAAAACAGAGAAAAATTGGAAGCGAAGAGTAAGCTGGTCGCAGAAGCGGATATCCATCAAATGGAGGAGTGGATCGATCAGTACACCAAGCGCTTACCAGAACTGCACAGCTTTATTTTACCTGGACAAACACTTTCAGCTGCTCAGCTTCATGTGGCGCGCGCAATTTGTCGCCGCGGGGAACGGCTCTTAACAGAATTGTCCAAGTCCGCTGAGATTCGTGAAGAAGTACGGAAATTTGTGAATCGATTGTCCGATTGCCTGTATATCTTTGCTCGTATGGAGGATCAGGTGGAGACAGAAAAAAAGCTAATCGATGAGATTCTGAAGCGTTATCTGGAACAAAGCGGCGCGCAACTGAAAGCCAGCTATCTGGATAAAAATCATGCGATTTTTCAAGCTTGTGAAGCACAAGCAAAGAAGATCAACGTGCCGGTTTCAATGGCCTTAGTCGATAAAACAGGCAATCTAGTTGGTTTTTATCGAATGCCTGGCGCATTGCTGGTTAGCGAAGCGTTGGCTCAGAAAAAAGCCTACTCAGCCGTTGCCATGAAGACGGATACGCATCAGCTAAAGGACTTAGTGCAGCCAGAGGCCGATCTGTATCAGTTGGAAACATTGACTGACGGACAAATCGTCACATTTGGCGGCGGACTTGTAATCAGAGATGCGGCTGGTGAAGTAATTGCCGGTTTAGGCATCAGCGGCGGTTCGGTGGAAGAAGATAGGGCGATTGCTCAAAAAGGTTTAGAGAAGTTGAAGGAGATTTGATATGCGTGAAGAAGAGATAAAAGAAGTCATCAAAAAAATTCTTCAAGAAGCTCAAGCAACAACATCTCCAACGAAGGAATTTGGTGTTTTTGAGACCGTTGAAGAAGCCATTCATGCGGCGAAATTTGCCCAAGAATGTTATGAAAATCAAACTTTAGAAACGAGAAGAAATGTGATCGAGGCCATTCGTTGCGGGATGCGTCCGCATGTTGAAAAAATTGCTCGTGATACGTTAGATGAAACAGGAATGGGGCGATACGAAGACAAGATTCAAAAGCTGCAGCTAGCGATCAATAAGACCCCAGGTGTGGAGGATCTTCGAACAGAAGCGTTGACGGGCGATAATGGGATGACTTTATACGAGTTGTCACCTTATGGCGTTGTCGGGGCGGTGACCCCTAGTACCAATCCAGCGGAAACTCTGATTTGTAACGCGATAGGAATGTTAGCCGCCGGAAATGCCGTTTATTTCAGTGTCCATCCAGGGGCAAAAAAAGTCTCTCGTTGGGTCATAAGTAAAATGAACGAGCTTGTTTATGACGCCTGCGGGATTCAAAATTTGATCGTAACCATTACAGAACCTTCTATCGAGGCGGCGCAAGAGATGATGGTTCATCCAGATGTTCCATTGTTGGCAATCACCGGTGGTCCTGGGGTCGTACGCCAAGCGCTGAAGAGCGGCAAGAAAGTCATTGCAGCCGGCGAAGGCAATCCGCCATCGCTAGTTGATGAAACAGCGAATATCGAGAAAGCCGCGAAAGACATTGTTATTGGCGCATCGTTTGATAACAACATTTTGTGTACAGCTGAAAAAAGCGTCGTGGTAGTGGAACAGGTAGCAGATTATTTGATCCTGCAAATGGAGAAGAATGGAGCCTATCTGCTTCGAGATGAAGCAGTCATTCAAAAAATGATGGACATGACGATCATGGAAAATGGAGCGCCGAGCCGGAAATTTATCGGAAAAGATGCCAACTACATCTTAGCTGAGGCAGGTATCAAGGTAGATTTTGATGTACGGGTGATTATTCTGCGTGCGGACAAGATTCATCCATTTGTTGTGAAGGAAATGCTGATGCCGATTCTGCCAATCGTTACAGTCAACGACTTTGATGAAGGATTAGCGACAGCACTTCAAATTGAGAATCGCCGCCATCATACAGCGACGATGCATTCTCAAAATGTTGGCCGGATGAATCTGGCTGCGAAGAAATTTCAAACATCGATTTTTGTTAAGAATGGGTCATCGTTTGCTGGTTTAGGCTTTGGCGGTGAGGGTCCAACGACCTTCACGATCGCAACACCGACTGGCGAGTGTACAACTTCGGCACGAGATTTCGCCAGAAGACGTCGTTGCGTGTTGACTGATGGCTTTTCAATCCGCTAGAGGAGGGATTCTTTTTGAAAAAATGGTCTATGAAACCAGAGATCTATTCTGGCTTTGCCAGTCTGGAACGACTGCAGCAATTTGAAAAAGAGAACCTCTGCTTTGTATGTGATCCTTATTTAGCTGAATCGGATAGTCTAAAGCGAATTTTGGGTTATGTAAAACGAACCAATACCGTTGAGATTTATTCTGATATTATCCCCGATCCTCCGATCGAAACGGTCGTGGACGGAATCGAAAAGATGACTAAACACCAGCCAACTGTGGTGATCGCAGTTGGCGGGGGATCGGCGATTGATACAGCAAAGGCGATGCTTTTCTTTTACAAACGAACCACCGGTAATAAGGTCAAGCGATTTGTGGCGATCCCGACGACAAGTGGTACGGGTTCAGAAGTAACTAGCGCATCAGTGATTACCGATACGCAAAATAAAATAAAATATCCGATTTTCCATGAGGCGATTATTCCCCACGAGGCGATTTTGGATGCGAGTCTGGTTATGTCTAGTCCGCCGTCAGTCACCGCCTTTAGTGGACTGGACGTATTGACACATGCGCTTGAATCTTTGGCTTCTGTCAATCGGACCAACTACACAAATGCGTTGGCTGAAAAGGCGACAGAATTGGTTTTCCAATATTTACCTACGTGTGTGAATCAAGGGATGGAGCTAGATGCACGAATTCAAATGCATGAGGCATCCACTTTGGCTGGCTTGGCCTTTGATGCAGCAGGCTTAGGGGTGTGTCATGCGATTGCTCATCAAGTCGGTGCGAATTTCAAAGTTCCTCATGGCTTGGCGAATTCGATGTTGCTGCCGTATGTGATTTTGGCAAATAGCAAGGATAAAGAAACTAGAAAAAATTATGCGCGAATTTCTCGAAAACTAGGAATTTGTCCTCCGAGTTTACCCGATCATTTAGCGGTTTCCAATCTTTCTCAGGCCGTTCAGCAATTAGCTATCGAATGCAAGGCGCCGATTAAACTGAATAGCTTTGGGGTTCAAGAAGAAGCGGCATTATCAGTCGAAGATATTATCGCAAACAATGCATTAAATGATACGACCTTTAAAACGAATCCTATTCAGTTTTCAGTGGAGGAGATTAAAGCTATCTATCGAAATATTATAAAATAATCATCATACCTGACAATAATTTATCACTTTAATGAGCAGAAAACCGTTATAATTAGGATAGGTAAATTGTCGGGAGTCAGTCGCGAAAGTTAGGTTAGTTTTTTTGCAAAAGTACTTTAAAAAGAAGAAGGAGGTCTCATTATGAATAGTCCTGTATTTGGTGAATTTTTTGGTACGGTTGTTCTGATTCTTTTTGGTTCAGGTGTTGGGTGTTCGGTCAATTTGAAAGGTACCTTGGCGAAAGGTGTCGGAGCTAGCTGGTTGTACATTGCTATGGGTTGGGGTGTGGCAGTTATGCTAGGTGTTCTAAGTAGTGGACACTTTGGCTCTCCAGGTCATTTGAATCCAGCGGTAACGATTGGTTTTGCTGTTGCTGGTTCCTTCGAGTGGGGACAAGTAGCACCATTCATCTTAGCGCAAGTGGCGGGAGCATTTGTCGGCGCGTTAATCGCCGCGATCCACTTCTGGCCGCATTTCCAAAATACAACGGTTGAAGAAGGGAACAGCGTTGGAATTTTTGCTACCGGACCAGCAATTCCAAGCACAGCATTAAACTTAGTAAGTGAAATCATTGCTACTTGTTTCTTTGTATTAGCGATTCAATTAATGCCTGCGGATATTCCTCCTGGCTTACAACCATTGATGCTTGTGTTCGTCTTGATCGGAATTGGTCTATCACTTGGATCAACCACTGGTTATGCCATCAACCCTTGCCGTGACTTTGGTCCACGGTTGATGTATGCGTTGATGCCTATTCCAAATAAAGGGGACGCAAATTGGGGCTATGCATGGATTCCGATCGTTGGACCAATTATCGGTGCATGTATTGCGACGTTATTAGTGAAAGCTGTAGGATAATTTTTAAACAGACCATTGTGAATTCGCTGGCCTCTCAATGAAATGAGTGGTTGGCGATTTCCTTATATTAAGGGGGAAAAATATGGCGAAAAAAATCATGTCAATCAATGCCGGCAGTTCCTCATTGAAATTTCAAGTATTCGAAATGCCTGAGGAAACGCTGCTAGTAAAGGGCTTGTTTGAACGGATCGGATTAGATGAGGAGATGGGTTTTTCTTATTCATTGAAGGATACGAAAGTAAAAACGACAGTGAAAGGAAAAACGCATGAAGCGGCAATCAATTTTCTGTTGGAATTTTTAGTGGAAAGAAAGGTTTTATCAAGCTTGCAGGAGCTAACTGGTGTGGGCCATCGTGTCGCTCATGGCGGCGAAGATTTCAAAAAATCTAGTTTAGTCGATTCCGAGGCGTTACAAAAAATCAAGGAATTAGGAAAATTAGCACCTTTGCATAATCCTGTGAATGTGGTTGGTATTGAAGCCTTGCAAAAGGATTTGCCGGATTGTCCGCAAGTCGCTGTTTTTGACACCTCCTTTCATCAGACGATGGCGGCCAAAAATTATGTCTATCCATTGCCTTATCACTTTTATGAAGAGGATAGTGTTCGACGCTACGGATTTCATGGAACAAGTCATCAATTTGTAGCTTCCGAAGCAGCGAACGGTCTTGAGAAACCGTTGGAGTCCTTAAAGATTATTTCCTGTCATTTAGGAAATGGGGCAAGTATTTGCGGAATCAAGGACGGAAAATCGGTCATTACCTCCATGGGCTTTACACCTTTAGCGGGGTTAATGATGGGCACGCGCTGCGGTGATATTGATCCTTCGATCATTCCCTTTTTACAAAATGAGAAAAATCTTTCTGCTAGTGAGATGGACAAGCTGATGAATGCGGAATCTGGTTTCAAGGGGATCACAGGTTTCAGCAGCGATACGCGGGATATCATTAGTGAGGCTGAAAAAGGCAATGACAGAGCAAAGCTGGCGTTAGACATGTTTTGTGGTCGTGTGAAGCAAACGATTGGTGCCTACGCAGCAGAGCTTGATGGGGTGGATGTCTTGATCTTTACCGCTGGAATCGGGGAGAATTCCTCTGTTATTCGAGAAAGGGTCTGTGAGAACTTGACCTTTTTAGGCATTGAGCTGGATCAGCAATTGAATCAGCAAAATAACAGAAGAATCAGTACAGAAGCTTCCAAAGTTGAAGTATTAGTGGTGGAAACCAATGAAGAATTAATGATTGTCAGAGATACCTTTAATTTGATTTAAAAAATCGCCTTCCAATTCTTTTTTAGAATGGAAGGCGATTTTTATTATTGCAGTAAGCTATCAATTAATTCTGGACGGGGATTGGATAAGACGATTTTATTAATGAGCATGGCCTGATCCTGTGCCCCATTGGCACCAGCTTCAACGGCGGCTTTGACAGCAGCCACGTCACCGGTTAATACAACAAAGGATTTTCCGGCGATCCCTGTGCCCAGCTGAATGGCAATGAGTTCAACGTCTGCTGCTTTAACAGCGAAGTCAGCGGCGATGATGGAGCCAGTAGCTGAATAATATTCCAAGACCCCAACTGCATGAACGTTTTCTGGAACTTGTGCCATATTGATCGCGTGAATCACGGACTGATTGATCCGAGGAATCAGCAGCTCACCCACGACATAACGGCCACCCATCTCCACGCCGACTTCCATGGAGCGTTCAATCGCTGCGACCTGTCCGCAGATCATGATGTAGTATTTTCCAGGACAACTTGCCCGTGCCATAATCAAGGTTGCGTCTGCGGCTTTCAGCATATAGTCGACGACTTCAATTCCTTTAGCAATGCTGTTTAGTTCTAAAAAGCCAATTGTATCCATTAGTTTCATTCGTTGTCCCTTCTTTCAATCGTAATGTTAGCGGCAACCGCTGTTACAATACCATCAATGCTGGCATGAATATCCGCACCTAAGGCTTTTTCCGGTTTTCTGCCAATTAGTTCTCCAACGTTTACGTGATCCCCAACCTGTACGACTGGCTCGCAAGGAGCACCGATGTGCATTCTCAGCGGAATGTTCACCTGCTTCGCTTCATATTTCTGAAACTCTTCAATCGTGAAGTCAGCGTATTGCTTTAGACCATCCTTCAATAAGATTTTTACTGGCGGGACCAATTGGTATTCTCGCATAGGCGAAGGCGTCAGTGGACGTTCCTCTTTCTGATAGCGAATCCCTTTTTCCGCTAATCGCTGTTTGACGTATTTATTGACCTGCCTTGGCAAAAGGCCCATCGGACAGGCAATCGCTTCACAAATTCCACATTCGCAGCAAAGCAGCGCTTCTCTCCAAATCGGATCGTCATCAATATCCTCTGGGACATCCGTAATCGTCAGATGCCGCATTACACGGTGAGGATGGAGCGGATGCCCGATTTGATAACGAGGACAAAGCTCCGTGCACAAGCGACATTGAATACAGGAAGAACGCGCTTTATTGATCATTTGCGGGATTTCTTTTTCATGCAGCTCATAGAGAAATTCGCGCTTTTCCATAATAATGATTCCAGAGGTTGTTTTCGTAACGACTTGCTGTGAGAAGTCGTCCTTTGTTCCTGTTTTCCCCATCATCGGGCCACCATTGATGTACATGAAATCATCCAGCGTCGTGCCGCCAGCAAGGGCTAAGCAGTCATCAAAGGAGGTACCGATGGGCACTTCCAAGATTTTGGGATTGGTAACGGCACCAGTGATGGTTAGGAGTTTATGTGTGACATTTTTTCCATGTTGCGCCTGATAGATGTTTAACATGGTGGCAATGTTTGAGATGACACACCCAACCTCAATAGGAATACCTCCGGGCGGAACGGTTCGTCCGGTCACCTCATATACCATGATTTGCTCATCCCCGGCAGGGTAAAAGTTCTTCATTTTGAACACTGTAACAGGAACGCCTAACGCTTGAATGGCGTTTTCTAAGGCCGTGATCTCTTTTGTATAATAGGCCTTTGTGGCGATCACGATCTGTTTTGCCTCCAGCATCTCACCGACTGCCGCGATGGCTTCGACACATTCCTTCGCATAATTGTTCATCACATAATGATCGGTCTTTAGCAACGGCTCACATTCCGCGGCGTTGATAATGAAGTATTCGGCTTTCGTGTTGTATTTAACAGCAGTAGGGAAGCCCGCACCGCCGCAGCCGACAATACCAGCCGCAGTGATTTGATCCAATAGCATACTCGTTCCTCATTTCTTTAAGTTAAAATAAGAGCGTTTTCATTTATAAATAGATTCGTTAAGAAATCGTTACGGGTCGCACGAAGCAATTCGCAAACCGCTTCTGGTGTATCTAATTGCCGGCGATTTTTTAATAGCTTCTGTGCCAGCATCATGGAAAGACCTTTGGCTAAGAAGCTTTCTTGTTCACTAGAAAAATTATCAAAATCTGGAAACTCACCTAAATTGGCGATGCGATTAATATTCGCCATTGCTAAGTAACCAAGCGAGTCTTGGAGAATCTCTGTAAATTGCTTCTGTTGATTCCCCGGCAGATGATCAGAAAAATAAGTGAAATACGTTTTGTAGGTATCCTTGATTACTTGCAGTAGATACGCGCACATGGAGATATCACCTCTGATAGTGAAGGCCGCATATTGCGAAAGAATATTCGCTAAGAAATACCCGATATCATAGGAGAAGGGTCCGGTCATCGTGTATTCCATATCAATCACTTTAAAGGATGTCTGTGAAACAAAAACGTTGGAAGAGTGGAAATCGCCATGGATCAGACAGTCATCTTTGTTAGAGATATCTTCGATCAGGTTCTGCCAATCGTCTTTTACTGCAACATCCTGCAAGATTATTTCTAGAATGGCCAGTAGCGCTTCCTGATAAATGGTCATCGTGGGATGGCTTCTTAGCGGCGGCTTTAAAATGAAATCAGTGATAATCATGCGCATATCCGTATTTTTGAAATAGTTCGATAAAACCTGCCAATCGTTGTCAGATAACTTCATTTTTGAAGTCGCCACATGTGTACGTGCAAGATACTCACCGACCTGTTTACCTAATCGAGGAAACTGGTCTCCACGACAAAGGGCAAAACGTAAAACCGTTAAGTAAGAAAGATCCTCCATAATAAATAAATGAGCAGACGAATCGGCAAAATAGGTTTCAGGAACCATTTGTGGAGCAAGCCCTGCTCGTAATTGATACGTCATATATTCCAAATAATTGCGTTTAGGATCAATCGGTGCCAAAGAAATCCCACTGGAAATCGTCTTTTTTGAGTGCTTAGCAATATATTTTTTATGACCCTGCTTAAGGATATAGAGATAATTTAAATAGCCATCTACGTACTTATCCTTTTCATTAGAAAGAACAGTCACGAAGAGAGGACGTGTTTGATCAAAAAGGGTGGTACGCTGAAGCAAATAATCGGCAAGAGTGTGCTCACTAATCTCCATCATATTCCTCCTAACAATTGATACGATGGGGCTTTTCGTGCAGAGCGTTGTTTAAACAGTCTTCACAAAAATCCTATCCTAATATTCATTTTAGCGAATCACTTGGCGAAAATATATAATAAAAATATGCACTCCAACGCACTTCTGGAAAAAGCCTTTGAACACTTGGATTAAGGAAAAAAGAGACGAAAAGTGAGCAAAAAAATACAATAAAAAAACCGTTCTCGAAACGAAAACGGTTAGAGTACATACATAGATTCTTCAAAATCCTCCACGTAATAACGGAAGTTTTTTCTCCCTCGACGAACGATCGTGTGACCTTCCGCTTCGAGTTTTTCAATCTGAGCTTCAACACCGCCAGGGAATTTTGGATTGATCTCACCCTTATTTTTTAGGGTTCGCCAATAAGGAGTCAAATCGGTGTCGCGCTGTTCGCTCGCCCAAGCTGCGATGGAAATAAACGCGCCGGCCGTGATGGGCTCGGTAAAGTCGCCATCGTTTTGCTTCGCCAAATACTCTCTGATAGCACCAGTCGTGATAATTTTTCCATACGGGATTTTTTTCATGAGTGCATCGTAATCTAACGGTGGTGCAAAGTACATTTTTGTTCCGCCGTAACGCTTGATCGTTGCTTCATCCGTCACGATCTGCATTTTTGGCATCCCTTTATCTTCGTTTAACATTGCGTTGAAATCTTTTTGATCCTCATTTGCCATGAGGGCCACCTCCTAATTTCTGGCTATGGTAGTTATTACGCGCGCAATTCCTACCTTTAGTTTACCTAGTTTAAAATGAACCTGCAATGAGGCTGTTTATTTTTTATCAAAAAAAGTCGTCACATTTTTATCCAGTTTCTGGGTAGTGGAGACGATAAATAATTCTTCACTGGATGATCCAACCGCACAGATCAAAAGGATGACGCCAAAAGGCTTAATAGGAACAACTAGTAAGACAATAGGGGATAAAAAGAGCAATAGACCGGTTAATTTGTTCCCGTAGGTATGTAAACTGGTGAATTGATGGAAACGAAAAAATCCAATTGTATAGGAAATACAACGAATAAGGAGAACCAACAATGCGCCCCAAAGAAGAAAAGTGGGCAGCTTGATGGTTCCCACAACTTTTAGGATCACTACCACGAAAAAAATTAAATCTGCTATGCTGTCTAACAATGTACCAAAAGCGCTCGTCCACTTCATCTTGCGAGCCAGCCAACCATCTAAGATATCCGTGAGCCCAGCAAAAAAATATAACGGAAAAAAGAGATTGTTGGGAAGAATGAGCATGGCGAACGAAGCTAGAATACGAAAAATTGTTATAATGTTTGGAATATAATTCATGCGACAGCTCCTTACGGTAATATAACTTAACTTTATCACGTTCTTAGTTGGATTGACATCAAACTGAAATCAAACTGCAATGAATTTGTGCTATTTTTTAATAAAATAGGCATAGAGGAGGTTGACATGGCGACGACACTGATTATTGATCATCCGTGGAAGGGCAGCTTTAATCACGGAATCTTGAATAAATTGGTTACGGGCTTAGAACAGGATCAAAAACTTTTTCAGGTGATTGATCTAAACAAAGACGGGTTTAATCCAGTGATGTGTGAAGAAGAATTGGCTGGCTATCAAAGCGGGTCGGTACTAGATCCCTTAGTTTTGCATTATATGAGTTTATTACGCGAAACAACACAGCTGGTACTAATCTTTCCGATTTGGTGGTATAGTTCTCCAGCAAGTTTAAAGGGCTTTCTTGATAAGGTACTGTTAAATGAATTCGCTTTTTTCGATGGCGGGAATGGGATTCAGCCGCTTTTATCCGTTGATTCCGTCGTTGTCTTTACGACCTCAGATCAGCCAACAGAAGGTTTAGAGCAACGCTGTACCCGCAGCTACAAGCATCAGCTGACGACTACGTTACAAGATATCGGGATGCGTAATATTTCTTGGCATCATCTTGGATCGGTGAAATATTTGACGGATGAGGAACGAACAGCGTACTTGGAGTCGGTTTATGATAAACTCTAAAAAAGATTCGAAAGCCTTTTAAGCAAAAGGCTTTCGAATCTTTTTCTATTTAGTAGTCAATTCCGATAAGATCTTATCGATTTTCTTCAATTCATCCGAGCTAAAGTCTAAATGATTTAAAGCGTTTAAATTGTCCTCCAACTGACTCACTCGAGAAGCACCGATCAAGACACTGGTTACTGTTTCTTGCCGGAGATTCCACGCTAAGGCCATTTCAGCTAAGGTTTGTCCACGTTTTTCTGCTAAATCGTTCAATTGTCTAACGACATCCAGTGTCGCTTGGACATTTTCTTCTGTTAGAAACGGGCTGTCTGAACGATGGGCACGAGAATCAGCGGGAATGCCATGCAAATAACGATTGGTTAGCATCCCTTGAGCCAAAGGACTAAAGGTGATCGCGCCTACTCCTTCTTCTGCTAAAACATCGGTCAAGTCCTCTTCGATCCAATGGTCGAACATATTGTATCGCGGTTGATGAATGATAAAAGGTGTTCTTAGTTCTCGGAAAATCTTGCTGATTTCAGCTGTTTGTTCCGCGGAATAATTTGAAACCCCGACATATAAGGTTTTTCCCTGACGAACGAGCTGATCTAAAGCAAGAGCGGTTTCTTCTAATGGCGTATCTGGATCAGGACGATGTGAATAAAAAATATCGACGTAATCAAGTCCCATACGTTTCAGACTTTGTTCGCAGCTGGCGATGAGGTATTTTCGTGAGCCCCATTCACCATAAGGTCCCGGCCACATATAATAGCCGGCTTTTGACGAGATAATCAGCTCATCGCGATACGGCAGCAGGTCTTCTTTTAAGATCCGACCAAAATTAATCTCGGCAGAACCAGCAGGCGGACCGTAATTATTAGCCAAGTCAAAGTGGGTAATCCCATGATCAAAAGCCGCGTGAACGATCGCTCGCTGATTGTCTAAAGTGTCTACATCACCAAAATTGTGCCATAAGCCTAGAGAGATAGCAGGAAGTTTTAATCCAGATTTTCCTACTCGACGGTACAGCATGTTTTCATACCGGTGTTCATTTGCAAAATACATAGAAAACCTCCTAAATCGTTTTTGAAAACGCCTACTTTAATTATCTGCTTTTTCTGAAGAATGTAAAGGGAAAGGAATTTATGAGTGTGCTAGTTTTTTATTTATTTAAATTCAAGACGAAGTTTCATTTTTTTATTAGACAAATGATTTAAAATTTCATCAAATTCTCAAAAGTTTCTTTAAGTTTTCCCTCGAACGTCCGGGGTTGGTCTTGCGTCAGTTTCTTTTTATCGTTACACTGGCTAAGATACAAAAGAAAGATGAGGATTATTTTTTATGGAAAACGAAAAAGTAACACAGCCGAATAAAAGCGACTGGTTTTTACGCTTCATCAAAGGGATGTTCATCGGCTCTGGATTTATTTTACCAGGTGTCAGCGGTGGGGCGCTGGCGGCAGTATTTGGTATTTATGAACGAATTATTTCATTTTTAGCCCACATTACGAAGAACTTTAAAGAGAATGTACTGTTTTTTATTCCCGTAGGATTAGGCGGATTAGCAGGAGTGTTTGTGTTATCTTTTGCTGTCAGCTTTTTGCTTGGTGAGTTTGAGACAATCATGTTGTGGTTCTTTGTTGGTTGTATTATTGGAACGGTGCCAGCGTTATGGAAAGAAGCTGGGAAAAAGGGGCGGGATACGAAGGACCTGATTATTATTGCAGTTAGCTTTGTATTAGGCTTCTTGTTCTTATGGAAGGGCTCCAGTTTATTTGGAACGGTTGATCAAAACTTTGTTACGTGGATGATCGCCGGTGGATTGATCGGATTGGGGTTGATCGTCCCAGGCCTCAGTCCTTCAAACTTTTTAGTTTATATGGGCATGTATAAAGCCATGGCTGATGGTTTTAAGACGATTGATATGGGTGTGATTATCCCGATCGGAATTGGTGGTTTGGTGACTGTTTTAAGTTTATCCAAAGTGATGGATTGGGTGTTCAGTCGTTATTACGCACCGATGTATCATTTTATTTTGGGGATTGTTTTCGCTTCGACCGTCATGATTGTCCCGACAGATTATAGTGGAATCGGGCTCCTTGGATTCCTTGGTTGCGCGGTTTTATGTGTTTTAGGTGCCGCTCTTGGCTGGTGGATGAGTCGACTGGAAGAACGCTACGTTCCAGAAGATTAGAAAAAAATTTGACATTTGGGCTTGCATTTTTCATGAGAAGTCTTTAATATGGTGTTAAGCATTTGGAATAGTAATAAATTTTATCGGCAGCAGAGAGTTGATTCACCGTCTGAAAGATCAACACGTCCTCTGGAATTTATGAACCTACCAAAGTTGATTGCTGTGAAAGCAGCACGCGACTCTAGCGTTATTGGAGCTGAAAGTTGGGTCAACAAAGTTTTGGCCAAGCAAGGTGGTACCGCGAAATTATCCGTTTCGTCCTTACAATTTGTAGGGATGGAACGGTTTTTTTTATTTATATTTTAGGAGGAAGCATGGATGACTAATTTACAAAAAGAAGATTTTTCAAAATGGTATTTACAAACAATTCAAAAAGCGGATTTGATGGATTATTCACCAGTTCGTGGTTGTATCGTTTTTAAAGCCGATGGATATGAACTTTGGGAACATATTCAAGAAGACTTTAACAAATGGTTGAGAACACAAGATATTCGTAACGTCTACTTCCCAATGCTGATCCCTAAACATTTCTTAGAAAAAGAAGAAGAACACGTTGAAGGGTTTGCGCCAGAATTGCCATGGTTAACCAAAGTTGGCGATGAAGATTTGGAAGAGCCATATGCATTACGTCCGACTTCGGAAACATTGATCGGTGACGCATTTGCAAATTGGATCAACTCTTACCGTGATTTGCCTTATGAAATTAACCAATGGGCGAATGTTTTCCGCTGGGAGAAAAAGACGATGCCATTCTTACGGACGTCTGAATTCTTGTGGCAAGAAGGACATACGGCACATGAAACGGAAGAAGATGCACGTGAACGTACAATGAGCGCTTTGGAAGCTTATGCGACATTGATTGAAGATACACTTGCAATTCCAGTTTATCGCGGACAAAAAACACCGTCTGAACGTTTTGCCGGAGCTGTAGATACGTATTCTGTTGAGGCTATGATGCGTGACGGGAAAGCCGTCCAAGCAGGAACGTCTCATTACCTTGGCCAAAACTTTGCAGAAGCATTCGATATTAAATTCTTGAATCGTAACAATGAGCATGATTTTGTGTATACCACTTCATGGGGAATCTCAACCCGTTTACTTGGGTCATTGATCATGGTTCACGGAGACGAACAAGGCTTGGTATTACCGCCAAAAGTTGCGCCAACCCAAGTGATCTTGATCCCTGTTGGGCCTTGGCAAAAACAACCAGCAATCTTGGACCGTTTACACGAATTAAAAGCATCATTAGCTGAAAAAGGCTTACGTGTTCGTATCGACGAAACAGACAACACACCAGGCTTCAAGTTCAACGAATGGGAGCTGAAAGGTGCGCCACTACGAGTTGAATTCGGACCTCGTGACTTAGAAAACAACCAAGCAGTTATCAAAATGCGTGATCTAGATGAGAAGGAATCTGTTTCATTAGACGGCATTGAAGATTATATTGTAGAACAACTAGATGTGATGCAAAAACGTTTATTCGAAAGCGCGATGAAACGCTACGAAGAAAACGAACATACAGATATTGATACGCTTGATGAGTTAAAAGCGCATATTGAAAAATCAAAAGAAGCCGGCGAAACCCCAGGATTTGTCTTAATCGGATGGGACGGCACAGACGAAACAGAAGCTAAGATCAAAGAAGAAACTGGCTTCACGACACGAAACATTCCATTTAACCCGCCTGTTGAAAAAACAGTCGATATCGTTAGTGGAAAACCTGCGAAGCATACCGTTTGGATCGCTCGCGCATACTAATTTGAGGAAGTCCGCAACAGAATCACTTTTATATAAAATGAGTTTTTGCAATTACTGTTTAATCAATCAGCCACCAGTAAGCAGGACGGTCGGGAATTTGGTTTCCCAAAAAGGTTGATCTGTGCGGTTATATTCTTAGAGCCTGAGGCGATCAAAGACATTTGATCGGCTCAGGCTTGTTTTTGCCAGTTTTTCTTCCTGCTTTCAGCAGGTTAGAAAAATGGTATGCGTACGAAGATAAAGTCTTTTTTCCGGTTTTTGGAAAATAATTTCTTTACTAGTGAGCTAGCTGCCCTGCAAATGGCGACTATATTATGACCGCATATGTACGAAGATAAAATTCATTTTTCGTGGTTTTCGAAAAATGAATTATCATTAAAATGATCTAGCTGTCAGTCCAACTTTTCGCAGTTGCTTAAAGTCGGACTGACAAACTAAAAGCTCGAGGCTGTATATTCGTTTGTGGTAGATAGTTGGATGATATGCGTGACGAAAATTAAACGAACTTATTTCGTTTTTTGAAAAAAGTTAATACCTTAATAAGAGCTAGCTGCCCTCTAAGTTACCACTGCAATTCTTTATTTTATTAAGTGGTAACTGTTAGTCCATTTTCTGCTTTTAGTTGGTTAAAGCGAATCTGCGTGAGGATGATAAAACGACTTTTTCTCGTGTTTGAAAAAAAGGCTTATATTTTGAAGTTAGCGGACATGAAAATATGTTAATTTAAAGGCAACACCACCTTTCGTGACAAGTTGCCTAGTTTTATACCCTTGATTGATGCGACCTCGTGAAAACGAGCAATCAAGGGTCTTTTTGTATTTACCAGAATTCTTCCGTCTCAAATTAACGATTCAGAAGATCCAGTTTTCTCCATTCGCGTCTTGTAAATATGTTTACACTAGAAAAATTAACATATTATTTTAGAAGATAAAATTTTATTATATAAAAATAATTACTATCAATATAATTAGTGTATTATAATAGATGATATAACAAAAAAATGGAGAAGTTGAATGAAGCAAAAAAATTTATTTAGCAAGCGTATTTTATTCGTCTCAGTAATTATTTATTTGGTTTTTGCTGGTGTCATCGTACAAAGTGTCTATGTCTTCCGCAATTTATATCGCGATGCAGAGGATACCTATATTGAAGGTGTACAAAAGAAGGTTAACGACTCTTTAGAATCGAAAGATTGGGAAGCGAAGTTGGATGAACTGATTGAAGATACGGCGATCGAGATCGTGGTGCGTGATGCATCAGGAAAACGGTTGTATTCAACCATTGATTTGGCTGCTGACGCAAAAATCAAAGGAGTGGTGAATGATAACGCAAAATTTCTAGAGTACTTTGAACAGACTAAAATCGGGTCACAAGAAGGATCTGTTTGGTATGTCATCTATCAAGTTCCGTTTATCAAAGTACTGCAGGATTTCATGTTGAAATTCAATATTTTTATTTTGTTCATTTATATTGCATTAGTACTGATTATTATTTGGTTACAGCGCAAGCTTTTAGCCCCGTTATACCAAATATCTAATTCTTTGGAAAGAGCCGAGCGTAATGAACTGGATGAACGTTCACTTGAAGAAGTTGATGATCAGTTAAATGAGCGACTAAACAATTTCTTTTTGAAGCAAAAACATACACTGAATACCGTATATGGAAAAAATACGAATCTTGAGATTGAGTTAGCTCTGGAGCGTGAGCATCTGGAGAATACGATCAATCTTTCAAAAGCAATGGTCCATGATTTGAAGGGGCCCCTGCATAATCAGTTATTAGATAGTGAAATGAAAATGTTGAATACAAAAGCAAGCGAACAACGTGCTTTTTTGAAAAAAGAAGTTGAGGTCTACAATCAATTGTTGCTGGAGATCAATGATATTTTGCATCAATTAAGAGAGAACGTGTATCAATTTGATGCAGGACTTGAATTGTTTGATTTAGTTGAGATGGTACGGACTTCGCAGCTATACCAAATGAATGAACTGAAGCATAAAAAGTTAAGCTTCTTTTTTGACGGACCAGAACAAGCAATGATTTATCAAAACAAGGTTGCCGTGCGTTTACTTCTTCATAACATTAGTTCAAATATGGTTCACTACACATTAGAGAACTCAGAATTAGAAATTTCACTTGAATTTATTGAAAACGAAGCACATCTTACCTTTAAGAATGCTGCAGAAAAACACCACATTCAAACAATCATGGAAAGTAGTCAATCGCCATTCATAGGACCAAATACGACAAAAGACTACTCCTACAGTAGTGGAAACGGCATCTACTTGATAAAAGATTTAGCAAAATTCTTACATGGCTCATGTGAGTATCAAATAGAAGAAGATTACGTTGTTACGAGGCTAGTGATCCCTAATGAGGAGAAATGCGATGAAAAATAGTGGAAAAGCAACAATGCTTTTATTTTTGTTGGTATTCTTACTGTTTCCCGTTCAGGCTCTCGCTGAAGAGGAGAGCAATACTGCTCTTTATTCAGGTACCTATTTTCCGAATCTGACGGTGAATGACCAAAGTAAAAAAAGAATCCTTCCTTTAAAGGTAACGATTCTTTCAAAAAATGGGGAGATCAATAAAGAAAAGCAAGTTGGGATCGATGGACGAGACTTTGAATATCCTAAGAAAGAAAATTTACTAGGTTTAAAGAAAGAAAAATTAATTGAACTTGCTGAACTCCGGATCTGGTCATTAGAGGATGGGAAGCCTTTAAAAATTGATGAATGTAAAATAGAGACCAAAGACTACGTAGAGAGTCAGATCACTTTTTATAATTTCGAAAAAAATATTAGTAAAACCATTCGCGCGTATAAGAGCGGTGATGAGATTTATGCCAGTAAAAAGTATACAAATGTCGAAATACAAAAGTATCACAATATTTCTGGTGGGCCAAAGGAACGAGATTGGAACATTGAGTATCGTAGCCTATTCACTTACATGATTCTTCTATTATCAGTGTGTCCTGTAATTTTAGTGATCGTCTTAATTGTTTTTATTTATTTACAAACGACTGAACTTAATAAAATAATTGTTAAAAAGGTCAAAAAGAAACATTTGTTATGGTTGATTTTGCCGACCTTGTTTACATTTGGCGGCGAGGCTAGAGCAAATGAGTATAATCTTCAGGAGGTCTTTCTCACGCAAGAACAGGCAACCCAATTAAAGGAAGAAAATCAATTAGAAGCCTATCTAATAGAAAAATCTGGGATCCAAGATCAGATCGAAGAGAAGTCTTCGGTTGAGATCGATACCACAGAGCTAGTAGCAGGGTTAGAATTACCTAGAAAGCGTTCTGTAAAGGTATACCATTCACGCACGTTGATCGTAGGCGATTATGAAAACTACACCGCTTATGCTGCCATCTTGTTCTGTGCAATGATTGTCCTGCCGCTGATTTATTTCTTGAACAAACGAATCAAAACTGAATAAAAAGATGAGACTATTAAACAATTCTTTTATGAAATGTTTGATAGTTTTTTTATTTTATAAAATAGGTTATTTTTACGAACAAAAAACACAAAAAACACAAAATTAACAGTAAAATGTTTGATGAACTTAAAAACAATTGATAAAATGATATTAAATTTATTATATTTTTGTTATCATAATTATATTAACAAAAAAATAAATGAAAATATGGGGAGAATCAATGGAGTAATACAAGCTGAGTATGAGAGAGCCAGAAGAAAGTAACAGAGGAGGATATTAATGAAGAAAAAGCCAATCGCATATGTCGGAACGTCGATCCTGTTGTTTAGCACGCTATTACCAACGGGGATCGTATTTGCGGAGTCCATTTCTATTGAGGCGCCGACGGAACAAACGGGGAAAACGTTAGAGTCTGTCCAAAGTAAGGTGGGTATCCCTGAACAATCATCAACTGCAAATCAAGTCGCACCAGAATCCAGCGAAGAGACAACCAGTGAATCAAGTGAAGCACCAGTTGTCGAAGAGACACCTCAGGAGGAAAAGGAAGAGACGATCACACCAAATGTGACCTTTAAACAAAAGACGAACCAAGCAATCAAAGAAGACGAAAAGGTTGAATTCCAACTTTTCGGAAACCTGACACAGGTAACGCTTGCCTTACCAGAAGGACTTACTTTTGATGTACAAGACCATCTTGATCGTGATGATAAACCAAGCGAAGACTATGCTTGGAACGAAGAAAAACGTGAATTAACGATCAAAAATATTTCCGAAGAAGAAGATGCGGCGAAAGCTTTGATTTTAACAGCTGAAAAAGCTGGTCACTATGAGTTGACTGTATTTGACAAAGAAGCCAACTACGAAAGTGAAATGATTGGTTTTGATGTAGCGGAAAAAGAAAAGAAAACAGAAGAATCAACGAAGGAATCCAAAGAAGAAACCACGGATTCAAGCAAAGAAGAAACAAAAGACAGCGAGAAAGCTGTGACGAAAGCGAAGAAAGCGCCACGAGCAAATGATGTGACTGTAGGAATCAAGGCTGAAGCGAGTTTCAGAACTTACACTGATCCATTAACTGGATTAGCACCATCGGAATATGCGGTCGCTGTTCCATTGTCAGTCAGTACCGCAGGACTCACGGGGGTAACGGTAGAAATCCCTTATGGCTTTACACCTGATCCAACAAAGGAAAACTTTAAACATTTTACAATGACTGATCCAATCTTTTCATTTATTGATCCTGGTGTACCCGCAGCCGAGTCAATCGTAGATCATTACGAAGATGATACAGTAAATCAAAAATTGATCATTCATTTGAAGGAAACGAAGACCACGGTTGAAACGTTGAACCTTCGCTTCAAGTTCAATGAAGATTACGATGCGAAGATTCCAGCGAACCAAGTGATTTGGCAGGATTTACAGGCTACGGTTTATGATTCTACAAGTACACAAATGTCACAATCAGGTAAAGTACAACTCAAAAGCGAAACAAAAGACGGTTTATATCCAGATGTTCAAAAATTTACTCCCACTGGAGACGACTATTCCAATGGAGCAATAATCAATCGATTGACACTTTATAACAACAATAACAAGCTTTGGCTTTTGGATGAATCATACAATAACCGCTTCTTCATTGAAGTACCGACTGGTTCTACTCTTTCATCCGAAGTTACAGATTACTTTGGTACAGATGGAAAAATAACTAGCGATGATTCTAGTATTCCAACAGGCTATACAAGATATTATCGGGCGGTCACCGATGATAGTTCTCATTTCAATTATTGGCAGCTATCTGGAAGTGTGAATTCTAACCGACATCAAATAACTAGCAGAATCACCCCCCCCAGCTCTATTTTAGAAGATGATACTTTCTCGATTACTCTTGGAATGATCACTAAGAAATTCAATGAAAAGGCTAAAACTGTGACTCATTCAGCTACGTATACCAAAAAAGAGCAGGCAGATTGGGAAATAACAACGGGTCGTAATAATCATGACACTGGAACAGCGGGTAATAGAAAAGCAGCAGTCGTTCAAGGAGCTTCTTCTTCAACTAGTTTAGCAAATTATGCTGTTGGATATAGTAATTATGGGAATGTAAGAACATACAAAAACACCGGAAAACGTGATATTACAGGTACGAGTTTTACTTTGTATCATAAAGGAACAGGTTCTGAAAAGGTGAATTTTAATTCAATCACTGTATATGGTACAGTCCTTGATGATTCAACGGTAGCAAGTTATTATAAAGCCAACATTGAGATTGTAAACATGACTGGAGGAAGTCGAGTAGTTTCGACAACAGCTAGAAAAGGGACACATTCGTTAGCTTTACCAGTACTTAATCCTGGTGAGTACATCAATAAAGTGACTGCAATTCCAATGGGAACAGATGGAGAAACTCCAGGGGCTTGGCCAACTGGAAATGGCGTAGGTTTCGGCTATACGGCAAAGAACTGGGACAGCGACAAATGGCCGGATGATACAAAGATACCAACCGATAAGCTATCAAAGGTCGAAATGGGAGCTTCTCTAACCTATGACAATGAGGAGAATGGTCAGGCACCTACACCAATGACTGTTGAAATGGACACAGGAGAAGTAATTTACACACCGAATCATGTAACGGATGCTTATGCGACGTTTGTTAGTAATAATGCAAATAGTCGTCAGCCTGGCGATACTGTTAATTATGAAATTCAAGGTTACAACACGCTACATGCCATTGGCGACTGGAAAAACCCTGAAATATCGATAGCTATTCCTAAAGTATTGGTAATGGAAAATCCTGGAGCAAATAAGGATTTTTATGATGAGAAAACTGGCACCAATTATCCTGGGGTTGTACAGGTCGAATTGTTAGGGTCAGATACTACCAATAACTATTACCGATTCAAAGTAACAGGTAATGGTCAAAAAGTAGATAACGGTGTGTCATTTAAGATACCCATTACTTTTAAGGTAGCTTCTGGAACCCCAGTAGGAAATGACTACACAATACCAGCAGTTGCTGCTTCTGGGACAGATTTCTTACAAATGGATCAGGAAACGAATAATTTTTCAGATGCGTTAGCTAGCAAGTTGAATTTGGATAATACAATAGCCGGTTCATATACAGGTAAAGATAGTAGTAAAAATACGACTTTGTCCATCGTCTACGCTACAAAACTAAACGGGGACTCAGCTGGACGTTCAAGCAGCACCGACGCTTGGACCGAGACCACCCACTTTGCGGTTGAGAAAAAAAGCACACCGCAGATGAAGGCAACGGTTAGTAATATCGGCAACACAAGCTTTAACAATGTTCGTCTATACGACATTCTGCCATCGTCATCAGATGGACGGGGTTCTACTGGCAATATCAGCTTCACTGGTTTAGAAAATGCTGGGGGTACAGTGTATTACACCACTGACGCAGTAAGTACTTTGCCGGATTATACAAGTGACTTGCAAACATGGAACGCTGCCAAATTAGCGAGTCATGGTTTTAGCACAACGAAACCATTGGATATGACAAAGGTTACGGCGATCTACATTGATTTTGGTACTAAAGTAGTCGCGCCGAATGAAGATTTAGATACGGTCTTGAATTTCTTGGTACCAGATGCGGATAATCAAAAAGCGATCAATCAATTCCGATATTCCGCAAAAGAGGTTGGCTCAGGTACTCCCTTGAATGCGAATAGTTCTGAAATTACCTTTAGTACGGAAATGGCAAAAGTTGCTTATGAAGAAAACTTGCCAAGCTTCCTCGCACCAGGTGTGACAGCTGCTGGCGATATGCCAACAACTCAATCCGTTCTTTTGGATGCGAGTGGAAAAGGTTCAATCAAGCTTTCAGATAAAGTTCCTACACTAACCGGCTACACGTTTGTAAAATGGCAGGATAAAGCAAATCCAAGTAAAGACTATCAGCCAGGGGCCAACATCGACTTTACTTCAGCATCCACTGAGTTGAATCTGAAAGCAATCTGGAAAGCAGTGTCGGTGGATGTGACTTACAAGAAAAATGATGGCACAGCAGCAAACGTGGATGTGAAAACCTATAGTTTTGGTGACACAGTGAACGTGTCACCAGTGACAGAGCCAACACGTACCGGCTACACATTTAAAGGCTGGGGTACAACAGAGAAGGCAACGACTGCAGATTTCGTGAATGGAACAACCGTTGATTTTGTAACGGATAAGACGGTTTATGCAATTTGGGAAGCCAATACGTATGCTGTCCAATTCGATAAGAATGGCGGAGAAGGTACGATGACCAATCAAGCCTTTACGTATGATACGACTGCTAAATTGAAGAAGAACGCCTTCACTCGTCCAGGCTATGCGTTTAAAGGTTGGGCAAAAGTCAATAATGCGGTGTCAGCGGAATTTGTTGATGAAGCACCAGTGGATAATCTAACCACAACGGATAAAGGCACAGTGAAACTGTTCGCCGTGTGGGCAGCGGAAGATCAAGCGATCCAGTTCGATGTCAATGGCGGTGACGTATCAAGCAAACCAGACGACATCATACAAAAAACCGATACAACTGTTGATATTGATAATGTCAAGAATCCAACACGCACGGGGTATGCCTTTGATGGCTGGTATGATGGTACGACAGAGATCACTGGAACGATCAAAATGCCTGCTGGCGGCAAGACCTTAATTGCGAAATGGAAAGCAAATCAATACAAAGTAACCTTTAATGCGAATAAGGGAACAGGGACGATGGCGGCACAGCAGTTCACTTATGGTGCTACGCAAATGCTAACTGCCAATACCTTTACCCGTTCAGGCTATACTTTTGTTGGGTGGGCAACGACTGCTGGTGGTACTTCGGCGTACGTCGATCAGCAATCCGTGTCGGATTTGACCGCTAAAAACAATGAGACGATTGCTCTTTATGCGGTATGGTCCGCGAATCCGCAAGTCTTGCAGTTTGATGTGAATGGTGGAGATATTTCCAGCAAGCCAAAAAATATTGATTCAACAACCGATGCAACCGTGGACATCTCATCAGTCAAAGCACCAACGAAAACAGGCTACAAGTTTACTGGCTGGTACGATGGAGCCACAAAAGTTGGCAATTCGATCGTAATGCCTGCCGGCGGCAAGACCTTACGTGCTGAATGGGAAGCGATCACGTATAAAGTCAATTATGATGCCAATACCGGCAGCGGAGTGACGATGGCGCAACAATCGTTTACCTACGATCAAAAACAAAACTTAGCGAAAAATACGTATGTCAAAGCAGGATATGCTTTTGAAGGCTGGATTACAGCGAAAAATCATACCACAAGTGACTATGTGGACGGACAAGATGTAGTAAATCTGAGTGATACGCAGGATGCAGAAGTGACATTGTATGCTTCATGGCGCGCTGAGAATCAAACAGTCAACTTTGACGTGAATCAGGGCGATGTGACGACACGACCACTAGATATTGTCCAACCGACCGATTCTACAGTGGATATTTCTACTGTGGCTGCTCCGACTAGAACCGGCTACAAATTTGCTGGCTGGTACGATGGTGCAAGTAAATCAACGAACACATTTACCATGCCTGCCGGCGGCAAAACCTTACGTGCGGAGTGGACGCCAATCAAGTATTCAATCGAGTTTGATGGAAACAGTGGTAAGGGAACGATGTCTGCACAGAGCTTCGACTATGATTTGAATCAGGCGTTAAGCAAAAATATCTTTACCAAAGCAGGTTATAGCTTCACTGGCTGGTCAATGAAGAAAGGCGATCCAGTTGTTTATTCCGATGAACAAGATGTTCAAAACTTAACGACAACCGATGGCGACAAGATCAAGCTGTTTGCTAATTGGAAAGCGGATGACCAAACAGTCACCTTTGATATCAATGGCGGAGATGAAGCGACAAAACCAGCCAACATCGTTCAACCAACTGATTCAACGGTTGATTTGACGAAAGTGAAAGAGCCAAAACGGACCGGCTACATTTTCCAAGGCTGGTATGAGACATCAACCAAAGCGGAGGATACTTTCACGATGCCAGCAGGCGGGAAGAATCTTCGTGCGGAATGGAAAGCGATCAAGTACGCCATTGAATTTGATGGCAATAGTGGTGAAGGTACGATGAAGGATCAAGCCTTTGAGTACGACTTAAGTGAAGCACTAAGTAAAAATAAATTCACCAAAGCAGGTTATAGCTTCACTGGCTGGTCAACGAAGAAGGGCGATCCAATTGTCTACACGGATGAACAAGCGGTTAAAAACTTAACGACAACCGATGGCGATAAGATCAAGCTGTTTGCCAATTGGAAAGCAGATGACCAAACAGTCACCTTTGATATCAATGGCGGAGATGAAGCAACAAAACCAGCCAATATCGTCCAACCAACCGATTCAACGGTTGATTTGACGAAAGTCAAGGCACCATCACGTACAGGTTATATCTTTGATGGTTGGTACGAAGCGTCTACGAAATCCGATGACAGCTTTACAATGCCAGCAGGCGGTAAAACATTGCAAGCCAAATGGATCGCCATCACGTATTCAGTGAAATTCGACAGTAATAGCGGAACAGGTAAGATGTCAGATCAGACTTTTGAATACGATGTAGAACAAAAGTTAACGAAGAATGACTTTGCGAAAGCAGGGTATAGCTTCACTGGCTGGTCAAGTAAGAAAGACGGAGAGGTCGAATACAAGGACGAAGCAGCTATTAAGAATCTGACGACAACGAATGATGAAGTGATCACCATGTACGCTATCTGGCAAGCAGAGGATCAAACCATCAAATTTGATGTCAACGGCGGGGATAAATCATCTAAACCTGCGGATATTGTTGCAAAAACAGATGAAAAAGTTGATATCGATAAAGTTGAAGATCCGACGCGTGATGGCTATGACTTCACAGGCTGGTACTTGAAGACGGAGAAGATCAGCGGCGTGATTGATATGCCGGCAGGTGGCATGACCTTAGTTGCGCAATGGACTAAAAAGGATGCTAAAGGGGATGGAGATGGCAAGTTACCGGGTACAGGTGATTCTGGAACGGGAACTTCAAACTCGAAGACTACCATTGTTTCAGGACGTGTCTATCGTGGCGGAACGACCAACAATAATTCTGGCACCTCAGCTAAGAATCTACCAAAAACAGGTTCAGAATATCAAAGCCCACTGACAGCATTAATGGGACTTTGTCTGGTGGCTGGGACCACCGCGTTAGCATGGTTCAGAAGAAATAAAAAAGACACAGAATAGTAAGAGTTTAAGCGATCAAACGACAATTATACTGTCGTTTGATCGCTTTTTTTTTAATTCATTTTGATAATAAAAATCCAAAAGATAGAGTTTATTTTTTTGTCGAAGCTATTAATTTTTAATTTCTTCTGGCGTATATTAATTACAAAGAGATAAGTCGATTAATAAAAAATGAAAACGCATACTAAAAAATAGCGAGGAGCGAGTGTTATGTCAGTCAAAAAACTAAGTAGTCGTCAAATTTTTGGAGTTAAAAGAGAGTCAGTTGAAAGAAGAATTGAAGCATACTTTGAAGAAACCAATGATGGAAAGACGGTAGTGCAATACGCATTCGCTCTTCTGTTACGTAATGCGTTATCAGTCACTGACTTTTCAGGGATGTTGGCAACGATTATTCAACAGATTTTTCTTTCTTCTCAACCCGATGACACGCTGTGCAGCCTTGCTCCGTTCTTTAAAAGCTATTTCTCTGGTGGAGAATGGGAAAACGTTGTTACGCGATTATTTGGCAATAAGAAAAACTATCATGCCTATGATGCGACGATCACTCACTATAAAAAGTATGTCTTTGAAAAGACGACACCGATTGATGAATTGAGAAACCAACAATATAAATACACTTCTGTCTTTCTAAAGGAGAATGGCGAGACGCATACATGGAGTATGCGCGATGCCGATCCGAATATCTCTGAGGAGAAGTTCCAAGCAATCATAGAGCTATTAAGTATGTTGACGGTATTTGAAAAGGATGGAAACCGTCTTTTTGTCGAAGTCGTTAGTTCAGATTTAATGAATTGCACACGCCGCTCATTGATCAAAAAGAAAAAGGCACCAAAGAAAAACGCTGAAAATGAAGAACCAGAAATAATCGAAGAAAAGCCACTCCCTTTTGGATCAACCTTAGCGGATCTTATTCGCCCTGCAGAAAGTGAAGAAGAGGAAATGAAGATTACTTTACCAGCAGGAATTCAATTGGAAGATTTGAGTGAAGAAGAGCTGCTGAAGATTGTCACAGAACAATTGCCAGAAGGAGCCACTTTGACAGGTCTTCGCCTTGATCAAAAAGAGGACTCGCAGCAGGAAACAAATCATGAGCCGACTGATGTATCGAATCAACAATCTGACTCGATTCTTTCGGCGATGTCTACAATCGAAGAGCCGCCTAAACAGAAGGGAAAACAACCGACGAAATCACTAGTCAAAAAGAATAAAGAGATTCGTAAACGGAAAAAGGAACGCTCACCAGAAAATGAGTTGAAGGAAAAGTATTTTAAAAAGAGGAGAAAGAGCGAGATAAAGCATAAAAAGAAGAAAAGGTAGCAGAAGGAGCAAGTGACGCTTAAAATCATTGCTTGCTGTATTTGCTATGCTCACTAAATGGAAAAGATTGTGCCTGTACTTCGTAAGGGAATAAGAGCTATGGGTTTACCCACCTTACAGCAGTTGCTGTAAGGTTATTTGGCATGTGTGAAAAAGAGAGGAATGTTAGTTTTTAGCCAAATACCACTTTCTCATTTTCGAATAAAAAAATATGTGTTTTTAAACCGAAAAAATAAGAATTTGTCATAAGATATATTTTTCGAAAGCATGCATATAAAAACGAGTGTTTTTAAAATTAAGCGATTATTTTAAGAAATGATTGTCAAAAAATAAACATTGTTTGTTTTGTTAAAAAACAATGTTTATTTAACGTGAAAATTAGATATAAATTTCTGTCGAGAGAATGTATTTGTATAATTTTCGCCATAAACACACAAAACGCACAAATTTAACGATAAAAATAATAAAAATATATAATAATGTTTTGAAAAGTTGTTTAACTTTTGTTAAGATTATAATTAGCTAGAAACGTTATTTCAGGAGTATTTAATTAATTTTTAGTGAACGAGCTTAAAACGTTGTTATATAAACAGAAAATGTGTTGCCAAGAAAATTAGACAACTATATTTTGAATCAGAGTTTTAATGGAGGTATAAAAATTGGGGAAACGAATTATGTTAGTAGAAGATGATGAAAAGTATGCGGAGAAATTAAAGCAGGCGATTATTCGTGAAGGATATGAAGTGAGCTATTTTTCTACACCGATTAAAGCGGTCGCTGATTTTACGAAAAACAATTATGACTTAGTCATTTCCGATTTTTGTATGAAAGATATGGATGGCGTAAAGTTGCTAACGATTTTGAAAGAGATTAATCCATGTATACGCAGCATTATCTTGACGGCCTTCCCAGAAGAAGAAGTTGAGATGGAAGCAATTGATATTAACGTGGATCATTATCTGAGCAAGGACAAAAGTTTAACGATCATGCTCAAGTATATTCAATATTTATTAAAAAGAGAAGTAAACACGGGAGTGACTGCTTCATACAGATTAAGTTCTTCGATTGAACAAATCACGATTGATACAAAAAAACGAGTAGTTGAGAAAGAAAATGAAGTTGTTTCTTTAACTAAGAAAGAATACGACTTATTGGTTTTATTCCTTAAAAATAAAGGAACTGCTTTAAGTCGTGAAGACATCGCAGAACAGCTTTGGAGTAACGATATTGAAAATATTGATTTGCGAGTGATCGATGGTCATATCAAACGTTTGCGATCGAAGCTGTCACTGTTCAGTATTTCTTCCGTTCGCGGCTACGGCTACAAATGGAGTGAGTAAAGCAACACCCAACCTATGGGATTAAAGCATTCATGCTTTTTTTCAAAAATAAAAATTTATTGGAGGAACAAATAATGAAAATGAAAAGAGCTTTGGTTACTGCATTGACAGTGACAACACTAGGGGCAATCGGCGTAGGGAGCGCCTATGCTGCGGAAGTAGACAAGGGAGAAACAGAAGTAGGAATCGGCTTCGTAGATGCACATATTCCAGGGGAAAAAGATGGTGACTTGCAATTACGTTGGGTACCAAAAAAATTAGACTTCGGTAAATACAACGATGTAAACGGCAAATACACAGAATTCTCTGAAGTAAGTGGCAATAGCTATTATGTAGTAGTACGTGATACACGTAAAGACGATCCAACAGGTACTTCTAATGATACCAATGAATGGAAAGTTAAGGCTAAATTGGGCGAAATTACGAATGCAACTACCCCAACTAAAAAATTAACAAAGGCTCAATTATACTTTGATTCTAAAGCAAAAGGATATGTTGGCGAAGATGATCCGAACACTGTTGCTTCTACGATTAAAGATGCAACAGATCATGCTACTAGTACAGGTAGTAAAGTTCCAACCGTCCAAGCTAAAACGCAATTAGAAGCAGGTGGAGCTGAGAAAGTATTAGTTAGCCAAAAAAACCAAGATGCTTCAGCTGACTGGGCGTCCTCATTAGAAAACCTTAAACTAGGTGTTGGTGGTAAACAAGGTGAAAAAGGCTTGTCTTACTCAGGAACACTTACTTGGACACTAGAGGATGCATTTTAATCACGGGATAAGGATAGCGTAGTCTATCCTTAACTCATTTCAAATTGACGGAGGTTTGTACGTTGAAAAGGATAGTTGCTAGTTTACTCGTTTTCATTACGATGTCACTTTCATTCTCATCAGCAGTGTTTGCGGATGAGGCTGAAGACAAAAAAAATCGGGATACGATGGGGTTCACTGTAGAGACAGTGCTTCCTTCTAATCAAGTAGACCCATCACGAAGTTTTTACTTTTTAAAGGTTACACCAGGAGAAGCTCAACGAATTCAGTTAAAAGTTATCAGCACCAGAAAAGAAGCACGTACGGTAAAGGTATCCTTGAACAATGCGATGACTTCAACAGAAGCATCCATTGACTATGGTGTAGATAAACCTAAGCTAGATGACTCTTTAAAAAATCCTGTGACAGAGATCGTGCATGTGCCAGAGGAATTTAAAGAAGTGACTGTTGAGAACTATGAAGAGAAGACGATCGAGCTAGAGATTAATCCTCCGCAGGAAGAATTTGCGGGGATCAAATTGGGTGCGATTCGTTTGATTGGAGTACCTACTGGCAGTGAAAATAAAAAAACTGGATTGAAAGTGGAAACGGGTTATACGATCGGGATGGTATTAACAGAAGATGCAGCTCAATACAATTCAGGTGGCGAGTTGAATTTCAAAAATGTTGATGTCTTACTTTCGAATGGGAGTAAAGTCGTTGGCGTTTCTCTTCAAAACGATCAGCCTAAAATGATTGATCAATTGAAGATGAACATCAAAGTGCGAAAAAAGGGCTCAAATAAAGTGCTCTATGAAAAGAAAGGTGAAGATCTTTCAGTCGCACCCAATACGAATTTTACCTATCATGTTCCGCTTGGTTTAGAAAACGTTGAAGCTGGTAAATATTCCGTAGAAATCAACGCTCAAAATGCAGAAAAAACTTGGAAATGGACAAAAGAGGTTTCGATTACCAATGAAGCTGCTAATAAGCTAAACGAAGAAACTGTTGATAAAGTGATCACATCTAGTTGGGTACCGATCGCAACGATTGCTCTTGGCTTAGCTTTGATCGTGTTAGTAGTTATGGTCAGTAATCGACATCGTTCCATTCAAAGAAAGAAGTAAAGGAGAAGAAAATGAAAAAGAAAATGACGTTCATATCTTTCCTTCTTTTAGCAGTATCTTTTCTTACACTATGTGTTCAGCCATTTGCTGCAAGTGCATCTGAAGTAGATAAAGCCGAAACTGAAGTAGGGATCGGCTTTAATGACAAGGATGAGCCAACGCTGCCAAGTACGAATAAAGAAGAACCAACGCAGCCATCGAATGTCCGCACACCAAGCGTGCCATATGTAAGAAGTCAATCCAGAGTTTACCGAAGATTGCCGCAAACAAATATGCCAAAGCAATTCTTGATGAGTCTGGTGGGAATGCTACTAGTAGCATTGATTCTCATTGTCATTACCCATAGAGATAGAAAGAAGGTGCGCCCCGTTGAATAAACGTCTAACAAAAGTAGCTAGTTTCGCATTGCTCGTTTTATTGACGCTGGGCGAGGGCAGCCAGTTCGTGTATGCTGTGACGGAAGAATCAACTTCTTCTACAGTTGCAAATGAAAAAGTCTTACCAGCAAAGGATACAGTTGATTCAGCTGAAAAAACTGTCGATTCATCATCCGAAGTAATCAAGGAAGAAACATCGTCAAGCAGTGAAGAAAAAACGACTGAGTCATCGACAGAGCAGAGTGAGGAAAAGAAAAAAGAAAAATCGAAAGCAACAAGAGCAGCGGATACTCCAGTGAATATTCCAGATAATAATTTGTATCAAATGCTCAGAGAAGTATTGAACAGATCTCCAGGATATGATCAGAATATTTCAGACGGTACCCCTATTACAGAGGCACAAATGGAGATGTTGACTCAATTTAATAGAACAGCATTGTATTCTTCTTTAGATTCTGCGGTCATTAGCAATCTAGAAGGACTTCAATATGCAACGAATCTTGAATCATTCGTTTTAGATGGTAAGTATGTACAGGATACATTTACTTCACTTCCTGCTGGATTTAGCAATTTAAAAAAACTAAAGATTCTAAGATTCTCAAAGGGCGTTCTAAAAAACATTGATGAGTTAAAAGACCATCCGACACTATCAACATTTTCGGCTGAGCAGAATGACCTAGATTCTTTAAAGGGACTATCGGGCTGTACTGAGTTGGAGTATTTAAATGTTAATGGTTCAGATAATCATACGTATAGACAAAACGCAAACATTCAAAGTTTTGAGGGGTTAGAACAATCCACAAAGTTGAAAGAAATTCATTTTTCTAAATATGATGAGAGTCAAGGGAACAGTCTAGCAAAAGTAAGCCAACCTGAAGCTAGTTATGTTGGTTTTGGATTACAGACTTTGAACGGATTGAATTGTAAAGACACTTTAGAAATCTTGGATTTGAAAGGCCATCCTGGGTTGCACTCACTATCTGGACTTGAAAATTACAATAAATTGACACAATTGAGCGTAATCGGAGCTCCAAATTATAATGGACGAGATTCCTATTATTCAAACCCAGGGGGGATTGATGCTATAAGTTTCGACCCTGCTATTCATACACCAACTTATCATAAGCGAGGTCTTAGAGGACCAAATGCGATTGATGCTTTAAGTAGTTGTGATTCTTTGGAGACTGTTAATTTATCTAGGCATGCAATTGAAGACATAAGTCCATTAGCAGGGAAGCCAACGATTAGTAATTTAAATATAAGTGTCAATCTAATAGAAACCTTGCAGCCTTTGGCAACAACCAATAATTTAGTAAAATTGTATACTGAACATAATTTATTACAAAATTTAAAGGGTTTAGATGGTATGAGTGTGCTTGAGCATCTGAACGCTTCAAGTCAAAATGCTGGTGCGTATAATATGATACTAGCAAGTGGTCAACAAAACATCTATTATACTCTGAAAGGATTATTAGATGATGTTACAGCACTTAATTCAACAAGTTTGAAGGTGTTGGATGTAAGTGACAATAGGCTAGAGGATCTTAGCAGTTTGAAAAATGCCAACAATTTGACAACTCTTTCTGCGAGTAATAACAGTTTTTCAGATATTAAAGGAGATCTAGCAGGTTGTTCTAGTTTGAGCGTAGTGAATTTCAACAATAACCGATTCGTGAACTTTGAGGATACAGGACTTGAAGACGCCAAAGATTCTCTAAAGGAGCTCTATATGAGGGCGCAGGGATTGAGGAGTAATTCTGCCGGAAATACTACAAGTGAAGGTGCTTTACTAGAGAATTTAGAGGGGTTGAAAAACTTTACAATCATTGAAACAATCGAAATGGTTAGTAATCAAATCAAAGACAGTGAGATGAAACATATTCCAGATTGTATTATCTCTCTGAATGTTAGTCACAATGAGCTGCAAGATGAAGCATTCTCTAGCTTTAGTCCAACTACACATACTCGCTTGAAAGAGATTTACGGGGGATATAACGCCATTAGTGATATTAGACCATTGGAAGCATTTACGACATTGAGCAGAGTATATATTCCTAGTCAAAGGATAGATGTCCCAGAAGACGGTGGTGTATTGACTAAGAAGACATCTCCGATAGGATTTGAAGTAGATGTATTGAAAAGCGAAGAGGGAGTAGGTTTCTCCTATAATCCTAGATCTGGGTGGAATGGAACGACACCTACAATACAGGCTGGGTCGTATATCATTGATGTTGAAGATCCTGACTATAAGTTAGATGGGCGTAACCCAACAATGGAATTTAGCTTTACAGGTAATAATAAGATTAATGGACTGACTTATGATGGAAGAATCGTATTCGGAGTGGACTATGGTATAAAGACTTCAGCGAAACTCAATTTTGTTCCTACAGATATTGAAGGCAATCCTATTGATGAAATTGAGCCAGGAGGTATCGTGTATTGGCGTGCAGTATTCGAAGGGGCTGAAGATCAAGTTTTGATCAAACCAGAATTTAAACACGATTTACAAAATACCTCCCATGGGATAATGAGTTCCTACACACTTGCAGAAGATACACAAGCAAGTGAGTATACTAACGGTGTTAGAGTGGATGTTAATGGTTCTCTTGTTTCGACTCCATCTGGTTTTTGGCAACAAGCAGACGTACTAAATAACCGTGTAAATAATGTCAATAAGGCTAATATTACTATTGTTACAAAGGTTGATGATGACGCAGAAATAGGTAAAACGGCTAATTTTCGTATTCAAGTAGATGGAGTGAATTTTTCTAGGTTGATTCTAACGAAGTTTGTGTGGATTAAATCCGGTGCTCCTCAAGAATTGAAGCTATCAGTTCCTGATCGTTTTGATTTCGGAAAAGCCAATGAAGCGACTAAGAAAGACAAAACGTATACGCCTGCTGCAAAAAGTTACACGTCTCAAGAACAAACAGATGGGTTTAACGTTCGAGTAACCGATTCTAGGAAAACAACCAACCGTACAGATTGGGAAGTGGTCGCTCAATTAAGCGATCTAACCAATTCGAAATCAACCGCGTTAAAAGCCGGTTCAGTAGCACCGAAATTAGCGTTGAGAGATATTGATCTGTATAAGATAGACCCTGGAACAGGAGCAGGGATCCAAATTGCTCATGGTTCGACGGGAAATCCTACTTGGGATCGAGATGTTCTTTTGACCGCTGGTGGTCCCTCAGTAAAAGTTACTGGTGCGGATAGTGCAAACGGCGAAGGTGTCTGGGATTATCGCATTCCATTTAACAAGGTGGAACTAAATATTCCTAGTAACGTCAACGATCAAGCAGGCTACACCTTTAAGGGAAAACTTACTTGGACGTTAGATAATACTTTATAACGAAACGCATTGATTCAAGGGGATGCGCAACGTGACAAAAAGATAAATGAAAATGATTAAGGATGTGCAAATGATGAAACCAATGTATTGGGTATTTATTCTTGGGGCTATCGGAGTTTTATCTTTGATTGCTTTTGTGACGTACTATATAAAAGACAAAGAATTGAAGAAAGAACAAGGGCTGAAGGAGAATTTCTTGGTTCTCGACTGGATGCTGCTATTAGTGACGGTGGCCTCGTTTGCCTGTGCAGTCTTTGTCTACTTGGATATCCAAAATCAAATTAGTAGTTTTACTCTGTAATTGAATATTGAGGTACTTTTTAGTACCTCAATTTTTTTACCAAAAATAGGGAAATTCATACTTAAAAAATAACGCAGTTTATATAAAAGATGTAGAGAGAGGGGAATTCTCATATGGGAAATGTACTAATACTAACCCGAAATATTCTATCCGATGGAGAATTACAGAAGAAATTGCAATATTTGAATTACGAGATATTTTGTTCGTCTAGTTTGTTCGAATACATCATTCAAGAGCAAAAATATCCTGAAATGATCAACCATTTTCAATTCATCATATTCAGCGAGACTGTATCAAGTGCGGAAATCAAATTTCTGTTACCTGTTTTTGAAAATAGAAAAAATTTGTTGTTCCGTAAAACGGTAGAAGACGCTGAGTCGGAGGAAGTGATCAGCACAGGGAAATTAACAGTGATCAATTTGACCATGGATTCAGTACGAGAAAAGCTGATGGAAGCTCGGCTTTCACATTCTGATTCCGGCAGCTTCCGTAAGGTTCGGATAGATTCTGGTATTGGTGAGAAGATTAAAATACCAGAGCAGCTCGATCAGTTGAATCTTTCTAAGCTAGAGGAGAAAGTATTTAATGAATTGTATTATTCAAATGGTGAAGTGATCACACGGGAAGCCCTCTGTGATAAAATTTGGGGAACCGGAGTAACCAACTCCCATCTGTCCCACCTTTCTTCCATTGTGAAGAAGCTAAGAACGAAAATAGAGCAAATGAATTTATGTGAAGAAGCGATTAAAACGGTCTGGGGCGAAGGGTATCAGTTGTCAGCGGATTTTTTCACGAAATAGTTATCGGAAGTGATTAGGGGATGGAAGCGGCTATCTTTTAATCACTTTTTTTGATTTTCTAAGCTTTCTTCCCATTTGCAGAGTGCTAAAATCAATGCTATTGTTTAGTGGAATACTAGATAGAGGAGGGCTATCATGAAAATTGTTGTACTAGATGGGTATGCACTAAATCCAGGGGACTTAAGCTGGCATGGATTTGAAGCGTTCGGGGAGGTCACTGTTTACGAACGGACTTCTTTTACGGATAAAAAGGAGATCATTGAGCGAATTGGTGAGGCAGAAGCGATATTAACGAATAAAACGCCGATTGATGAGGAAGTGTTGGCGGCTGTTCCCAAACTGAAGTACATTGGCGTGCTGGCGACCGGTTATAATGTGGTGGACATTGAAGCGGCCAGAAAGCGCAATATCCCTGTAACGAATATTCCAGCTTATGGAACAGATGCAGTGGCCCAGTTTGCCTTTGCCTTATTACTGGAAATTACGAATCAAGTTGGCGTACATAATACTTCTGTTCAGCAAGGAGAATGGCAGGAAAGTGTCGACTTCACTTATCAGAAAACGCCTTTAATTGAATTACAAGGTAAGACATTGGGACTGGTAGGCTATGGTGAAATCGCTCAAGCAACGGCGGCCATTGCCCATGGCTTCAACATGAAAGTAATCTATTGGAATCATCGTCCAAAAGCACCACAAGCTGAGTGGGCGCAGCAGGTCTCTTCTATAGAAGAACTTTATCAACGAGCGGATATCATCAGTCTGCATGTTCCGCAAACATCAGAAACACAAGGAATGATTAATCAGGAAACCATTGCTAAGATGAAGGATGGGGTCATTTTATTGAATACTGCCCGTGGTGGACTGTTGGATGAAGCGGCAGTGGCCCATGCATTAAATGAAGGGAAAATTTTTGCGGCGGGTGTGGATGTTCTTTCCAGTGAGCCGATGGCGAAGGATAATCCTTTGCAGGGAGCAAAAAATTGTTTTATCACCCCACATATCGCTTGGCGTCCGCTAGAAACGCGTGAACGCTTAATGAATATCGCGGTAGATAATTTTGCTGCTTTTATCGCAGGAGAAGAGAAAAATGTTGTAAATTAAACATCAGAGCATGACGTTGGTAAAAACGTCATGCTCTGTTTCTTCTATTGAAATAGTTGATCGATGGTTTCGAAGTCTGCACTTGATAATCGAATATCAACGGCTTTGGCATTGGCTTCAACTTGCTCGGGTCGTTTTGCGCCAGGAATGACAACATCGATTTGGGGATGCTTCATGTACCATGCCAGAATCAATTGTGCCACCGTCGCATCGTAAGTTTTAGCGATCGGCTTTAATTGATCGACTTTTTCGATGATCTCAGTGAAACGTTCTCCGTTAAAGTCAGGCCGTTTGCTTCTAGGATCAGAGTCGTCAAAACGATCTTCTTTATGATATTTTCCTGTAAGCAAACCGGAAGCTAATGGGAAGTAAGGGACAAAACTGATTTTCTTTTCCTTTAAATAAGGGAACAGTTCTTGCTCCAGTTCGCGATGAATCAGGCTATATCGTTCTTCAACGATATCGACATACCCATCCTGATTGGCTTCCTTTAATTGCTCTAATGAGAAGTTTGAAACGCCGATCGCACGGATTTTTCCTTCTTCCTTCAGTTGATGCAAGGCTGCTACAGCTTCATTTTTTGGCGTTGTCTCATCAGGAAAATGAATATAGAAAATATCAATATAATTTGTTTGAAGTCGTTGAAGCGCTTCTTCGACAGATTTTCGCAAAAATTCTGGCGAGTTGTTGAATTTGTACTCATTCTCTGGATCATGTGCTGCTTTTGTAGCAATAATAATTCGTGAACGATCAAATTCAGGTTCCTGCAAAACTTCACCGATTAATTCTTCTGAACGGCCATAGCCATAGGCAAAGGCCGTGTCTAAAACGGTAATTCCATTGTTAATCGCTGTACGAATCACATCTTTTCCAGTTTCGTCATTTAAGTTCGGAAAAAGATTGTGCCCGCCAACAGCATTTGTTCCTAAACCTAGATCACTTGCGTAAACGCGTGATTTTCCAATTCGTACATCTGACATATCGCATTCGCTCCTTTTAATGATGCCACAGTACAACCATGGCTATTCTTTTTCAAGTGTAAGTGAAAGTTGAAAAAAAAGCGACTAATCCATTTTCTTCCATTATGAAATACAAAAAATCATTCCATTTTCTATGACATGATTATAATAGTAGAAAAAAGCGTTAACTTCTTTTTATCACGGGAAATTGCTTGACTTTCAGGTCTTTTTTTAGTAGCTTAAGAAGAGTAAAAACATCAAAGCAATATCTATGAAGGAACCAGTAAATTACGAAAAAACGTACAGAAAAAATTGCCTTGGCTGAAAGCAATTTCGTGAAAAGTAATTGAAAGACAGTCTGGAGATGAGCGCGTGCAAAGCCGCTCCGTTACGCAAGCGTTAATTGCTAGAGAAAAAGAGTAAAACTCTTTTTAAAAATAGGTGGTACCGCGATACTTTCGCCCTTGTTCAGACGAACAAGGGCTTTTTTGCCAGTTCTGCTTTTCGCAGTCCTTAAAGCTTGAGTTGAAATTATTGAACTCCGACTAGTTGTAAAGAACAAGGCGTTTAGCAGAATGGTATGCGTACGAGAATAAGCTCATTTTTCTGGTTTTTAGAAAAATGAACTTCCATTAATAAGAGCTAGCGGCCGATCACATGCGTACCATCAAATGGAGAATAATTAGCAGAACAGACTTAATAACAAATTAAATATAATAAAAGGAGATATACCATGAGTTATCAGCGACCAAAAGGGACCAATGATATTTTACCGGGAGAAAGTGAAAAATGGCAATTTGTCGAGGAAACCGCCCGATTAGTATTCAATGACTACCAATATCAAGAAATCCGCACCCCGATTTTTGAACACTATGAAGTGATTGCCCGCAGTGTCGGGGATACGACGGATATCGTATCGAAGGAAATGTATGATTTTCATGACAAAGGCGACCGTCACGTGACGCTTCGCCCAGAAGGAACTGCGCCGATCGTGCGTGCCTATGTCGAAAATAAATTATATGGGCCAGAGTTTAAGAAGCCGTATAAAGTTTATTACACAGGTCCGATGTTCCGTTATGAACGTCCCCAAAAAGGGCGGTTGCGTCAATTCCATCAGATCGGTGTCGAAGCCTTTGGTAGTGAAAACCCAAGCTTGGATGTCGAAGTGATGGCGATGGCGATGGATTTCTTCAAGCAATTAGGAATCAATCAATTGCGACTTGTAATCAATACGCTGGGCGACAAAGAAACACGAGCCAATTATCGTCAAGCGTTGATCACGTATCTTGAAGCTCATGAAGAAGAATTGAGCGAGGATTCACGTCGTCGTTTACATGAGAATCCACTGCGCGTATTGGATAGTAAAGACCGTAAGGATCAACCAATCGTGGCGGATGCACCAAGTATTTTGGATTATTTGAGTGATTATGCGAAGGAATACTTCGATGGGGTTACGAAAACTTTAGAATACTTGAACATTTCCTACAAAATCGATCACCGGATGGTTCGAGGATTGGATTATTACAATCATACGATCTTTGAAATCATGAGTGACGCGCCTGGAATGGGGGCTCAAACCACTATCTGCGGCGGCGGACGTTATGATGGCTTAGTAGAAGAGCTTGGCGGACCAGAGACACCAGGGATCGGCTTCGCGATGGGAATCGAACGTATCTTATTAACGCTGGAACAAGAAGATGTATTGATTCCTGATTCATCAAGCTTGGACGCTTATGTTGTCGGACTTGGTGAAGCGACCAATATGGAAACGTTGAAGGTCGTACAAGCGATTCGCGGCTTTGGTTTTTCTGCTGACCGTGACTTCATGGGACGTAAAGCAAAGGCTCAGTTTAAAACGGCCGATAAGGAAGGGGCGAAGCTTGTCCTAACTTTAGGTGAAGATGAGTTGTCCAAGGGTGTGATCAACGTAAAGGATTCTGCGACACGGGAAGAAAAGGCGTTTCCTTTAATGGATGTCTATGAAGATTTTGCGACGATCTATGATGAAATGACCATGCCAAAGCTTGACTAAAATAAAATCAATCTTACCGATAACAGGGAAGATGACTTAAATAAATGGAGGAATGAAAAAATGGCTAGACGTACAGTCTATTGCGGACGAGTGTCCGAGGAGTATTTGGATCAAAAGGTAACATTAAAAGGGTGGGTACAAAAGCGCCGTGATTTAGGTGGCTTGATCTTTATTGATCTGCGTGACCGTGAAGGTGTCGTGCAGGTAGTCTTCAATCCAGAAGAATCGAAAGCGGCTTGGGAAATCGCGGATCAATGCCGCAGCGAGTATGTAGTAGAAATTACTGGTACAGTCATTCGTCGGGATGCGGGTGCGGTAAACAAAAAAATGTCTACAGGCGATTTCGAAGTAAAAGGTGAAGAAATCATTATTTTAAATAGTGCCAAAACACCACCATTTTCAATTGAAGATGACCAAAATATCAGTGATGAAGTGCGCTTAAAATATCGTTATATGGATTTACGTCGTCCGAAAATGACACAAAACTTGATGATGCGTCATCGCTTGACGCAATCCGTTCGTCGTTTCTTAGATGACAATGACTTCTTGGATATTGAAACACCATACTTGGCTAAATCAACGCCAGAAGGTGCTCGTGATTACTTGGTTCCTTCACGTGTTCATCCAGGACATTTTTATGCATTACCACAATCACCACAAATCTTGAAACAATTATTGATGACGGCTGGCTTTGACCGTTACTATCAAATCGTTCGTTGCTTCCGTGACGAAGATTTGCGGGGAGATCGCCAACCTGAATTTACGCAGGTCGATATTGAAACCAGCTTCTTATCAGCGGAAGAAATTCAAGATTACACAGAAGCGATGATCGCACAAGTCATGAAGGATGTCCGCGGGGTTGAAGTAACGTTGCCATTCCCACGAATCACTTGGGATGAAGCAATGGAACGTTATGGTTCTGATAAACCTGATACTCGTTTTGATATGGAATTGATCGATGTGACGGATATTGCTTCTGCGACTGATTTCAAAGTCTTCCGTATGGCTTCAGACAACGGCGGAGTTGTTAAAGCGTTAAACGCTAAAGGAGCAGCGGATAAGTATTCTCGTAAAGAATTGGATCGTTTAGGGCAGTTCGTAGGTCAATTTGGCGCTAAAGGCTTGGCTTGGATCAAAGTGGACGAAAACGGGGAATTAACTGGACCGATCGCGAAATTCATGGGCGGTGTCAGCGAAGACTTGAAGAAAGCGACAAATGCCGAAGCAGGCGACGTGTTGATGTTTGCGGCAGACCAATTCTTAACGGCTGTTACAGCTCTTGGTGCGGTTCGTTCGAAAGTCGGAAAAGAATTAGGCTTGATCGATGAAGACCGTTTCGATTATCTATGGGTAGTGGATTGGCCACAATTTGAATTTGATCAAGAATTAGGTCGCTACGTTTCTGCTCACCATCCATTTACAATGCCGATGGAAAAGGATATCGAAAACTTGAAGGAGCATCCAGAAAAAGTGTATGCGCAAGCCTACGATATCGTCTTAAATGGCTACGAATTAGGTGGCGGCTCACTCCGTATCAATACCCGCGAATTGCAGGAACAAGTTTTTGAAACTTTAGGCTTCACTCGTGAAAGTGCCAATGAACAGTTCGGCTTCTTATTAGAAGCGTTGGATTATGGCTTCCCTCCAATTGGCGGAATCGCACTTGGCTTGGATCGTTTCGCGATGCTGTTAGCAAACGAAGACAATATTCGTGAAGTCATTGCCTTTCCTAAGAATGGGAAAGCAGCAGAACCAATGTCTGATGCACCAAGCACGGTGTCACCTTTGCAGCTTTATGAATTAAGTATCGACGTAACGAAAATCGAAGAGTAAAGTAGCCGGCATTAATTTGCTGCTTTTCTGAAGTTTTTACGTGAACTCTAAGAATATACTAAGAGAAGCGCCTGCCTTTATGGTAGGTGCTTTCTTTTTTTCATGAAAATACGTATAATGTGAGTGAAATTTTGAAATGAGGCGGACAGTACATGATGAAAAAGAAGATAGAGGAGTGGCCCCATCACGATTATGCCACCCGATTATCTGTCGCAGTGGTTTATGCATTTTTAGCGGCGATTGCCGTAAACTTTTTTTACCAGCCAGGACATATTTATTCCAGTGGAGCCACCGGCTTCGCGCAAATTTTAACGACTTTGTCGGATCGGGTTGTCGGTTTCACTGTTCCCGTATCGATCACCTTATTTTTGATTAATGTGCCATTATTTTTCTTGGCATGGTTCAAGATTGGTCATAAGTTTACGATTTTTACCTTCATCACTGTTTTTTTAACGTCATTCTTCATTCACATCATTCCCCAAACGACGTTGACGAAGGACCCCATTATTTGCGCAATTTTTGGTGGAGCAATCATGGGTGTTGGGATCGGATTTGCGTTAAAGAATGGCTTATCCTCTGGCGGATTGGATATTTTGAGTATCGTGATTCGCAAGCGCACGGGCTCCTCAGTAGGATCGATCTCAATCATTTTCAATGTGATGATCATGCTGATGGCGGGAATTTTGTTTAGCTGGCAATACATGTTTTATTCTGCTTTAGCTATTTTTATGAGTGGTAAATTGACCGATGCGCTCTATACGAAGCAACGGAAGATGCAAGTGATGATCGTTACCAAATGCCCTGAGCGAGTTATTAATGGGATTCAAGATCAAATGCGACGCGGAATTACCATCATCAATGAGGCCGAAGGAGCCTACAAGCATGACAAACAGACCGTTCTATTCACTGTGGTAACACGCTTTGAACTTCCTTTATTAGAATCAATCATGAAAGAAAACGACCCAGACGCCTTCGTCAGTATCTCTGAAAACGTACGGATCATGGGCCGCTTTTACGAAGAATCAATGGATTAAAATAGCTCTGTGTCAAAATGAGACGGATAGAAAAATTTTGAACATCTAAGGTAGGAAGAGTCGCCTACTTTAGATGTTTTTTAGAAGAAAAATTCCTATAATATGGTAGAATCAATATCACGGCTCTGTTAAGAATGTGCCATGCCTGTGAAAATAATCCACCCAAAGCAGCCAAATGAAGCCACGCTCTTGGAATTATTTCAAGGAAAAAACTTAAATATTTAGGAAATGCTTTTTTTATTGAGAAATTGTTGCAGTTTGCAAAAAATATACGTATAGTTAATTTGATATTCTGATATTTTAAAGTAAAGTTGGAAAGTAAACTTATGGGAAAAAGACTAAAGCATAGTCGCTATATTACTGGATTTGATGGGCTTCGCTCACTAGCGGTAATTGGCGTAATTTTATATCATTTGCTGCCTACTCAAATGCGAGGCGGCTACTTAGGGGTTCCTGTTTTTTTTGTGGTTTCAGGCTATTTGATCACTGATTTACTCTTGCAGGAATGGAAGCAAACAGGTCGTATCGACATCAAGCAATTCTATTATCGGCGGATGAAACGCTTATATCCGGCGTTGGTTGCGATGCTTGTGGGAGCTTCAGCGTACATAACGTTGTTTCAGCGGAATCTGTTAAATAATTTGCGGGGCAACGTCATCAGCAGTCTGTTTTACGTGAATAACTGGTGGCAAATCAATCATGGGATGTCTTATTTTGATCGATTTTCTGGTGAATCGCCATTTACCCATATTTGGTCATTGGCGGTTGAGACCCAAAACTATATTTTTTGGCCAATCATTTTCGTCCTCTTGATGAAGCTGGTGAAAAATAAGGGGAAGGTTTTTCTCGGAATTCTTGGCGCGGCCTTGCTTTCAGCTATTTTGATGGCTGTTCTATACGTACCAGGTCAAGATCCTACGCGGGTTTATTATGGAACAGATACTCGGTTGTTCTCCATTCTTTTAGGAGGAGCTTTAGCGTTTATTTGGCCCAGTACTCGTTTGAAGGCACAGATTCCCTCACAAGCGAAACGAATATTGAATGGGATCGGTCTAGGGGCATTGATTCTACTAATTTTGGCATTCTTATTCATGCGGGATGACTGGTCATTCATTTATTATGGGGGAATGTTTTTAGTAAGTTTCATAAGTGTTGTATTGGTTGCTATTACGGCACATCCTGGAGCCAGCTGGAATCGCTGGTTGACGAATCCGGTGTTTTCTTGGATCGGCAAACGTAGCTACGGAATTTATCTCTATCAGTATCCTGTAATGATTTTTTATGAAGCAAAAGTCAATGTGGCGAATCATACCTTCCTCCACACAATTATGGAAATCATTTTGATTCTTTTTGTAACAGAACTTTCTTATCGCTATATTGAAAAGCCATTACGTGTGTTCAATTACCGCAAGACGTTTGCATCGTTAAAACAATCGTTCTGGGCGCCAATCAAGAGTCGTAGAAAAATCGGCTTCATTTTTTCTAGTCTGATCACGGTGATTGCGCTAGTGGGTGTGATTATTGCGCCAACGAATAAAGTCGATGCGAATCAACAAGCCTTGCAAAAGCAAATCGAGCAAAATCAGCAGGCTGCCAAAAAGACGGAAAAACCGTCGCCAAGTGCTTCTAGCGGAACGGCAGAATCGACGACGAGTTCTGAAGCACCAACCAGTTTAGCGGATAAATACAGCTTAAGTAATCGCGAAGTAACGAAAGCGAAGAATTTGAAGGTAACCGCGTTTGGGGATTCTGTATTATTAGCAGGCTCGAAAGGTTTAACGGAAATTTTCCCTAAAATGGTCGTTGACGGAGAAGTTGGGCGACAATTAAAAGACAGTCCGCCATTGTTGAAGGCGTTAAAAGATAAAGGAGAATTGAATGACACGATCCTCTTGAGTCTAGGAACGAATGGTCCTTTTAATATGGATGACTTTGCTCAGATCATGAATGTTCTGGGAGAGAAGCATCAAGTCTTCATTATTAATACTCATGTTCCGACGCGTCGTTGGCAAAATGATGTCAATGCGAACCTTGAAACAGCGGCGAAGGAGTATAAAAATGTTCATTTGATCGATTGGTACAATTTCAGTAAGGATCATCAAGATTGGTTCTATGATGACCAAGTTCATCCAAATGATGTCGGATCGATCCATTACTGCCAATTGATCGCTAAGGAAATATTGAAGGGTGAGTAATCAGAAAAAGATAAAAACGTTTTGTGAGAGAATCACAAAACGTTTTTTGCTTGGTGCTCACGCAAGTATTTTTCTTTTTGTTTGCGTGGTAGTTTTTTAAACGCAGATTCGGCTTTGGTTGCTTCACTGCGAGTTTCAAAGCGTTCGGCGTGAATCATTTGGACGGGCCGTCGACTTTGCGGGTGGGTATATTTAGCCCCCGTACCGGTATTATGCTCGGTCAGCCGTCTGGCTAAATCGGTGGTGTAGCCGCCGTAAAAGCTTTGGTCATTGCATAATAAAACATAAAAGAATTGATCAGTTGCCATAAAGCATCTCCTGTAAGTCGGCAGAGTAGCTGCCAGATTGATCATACGTATATAATGGTGGAAGAAAACGCAGGCCTTCACTCTTTCCGTCTTTGATTCCTTCAATCAGAAGGGTATTGGCTTCTTTTCCCGGTTTGGGATAAACGAATTGAATTCGTTTCGGAGCAAGCCGATGTGCTCGCAAGCAATCCACGATTTCTAAGAAGCGATCCGGGCGATGGACCATTGCAAAACGTCCGTTCATTTTTAATAATTTTGCAGATACGTTGACGACATCCTCCAGTGTTGCGTGGATTTCATGGCGTGCAATGGCTAAATGTGGATTTGGATTTTTCTGGCTAGTTGGTAATTCCTTGAAATAAGGGGGATTACATACAACTAAATCGGCAGAATCGGCTCTGAATACGTCAAATGTATTTTTCAGATCTAGTTCATGCATCGTCACTTGATCTTCTAATTGATTGAGAAGAATACTCCGTTTTCCCATATCAGTTAAGCGGGGTTGAAGTTCAATTTGATCAATCAGTGCCGTTGTTTTCTTGCTTAAAAAAAGACCAATCGCACCGTTCCCAGCGCAAAGATCAATGATTTTTCCGCGTTTTGGCACACGGGCAAAATTCGCTAATAGAACGGCATCAATGGAAAACGAAAAAACTTCCGAGCTTTGGATAATTTGGATATCTTCAGCATAAAGCTGGTCGATTCGCTCACCTTTTTTTAACAATTTCTTTTGCCCCCTTAAAAAAATCATACCGTTGTATTATACTACGTTTAGTTAGTTAACTGAAAGGACGAAACTATGTTTTTTAAATTTATTCGCGTCATTGCTCGAACGATCTTGGCGGTCGTTAACGGCAATGCTCACTATCAAAATCAAGAAAAATTACCAGAAGGGAATTACATTCTAGTTGCGCCGCACCGTACCTGGTGGGACCCCGTTTATATGGCACTGGGCGCATCGCCAAAGCAATTCAGTTTTTTAGCAAAAGCTGAGCTGTTCAAAAATCCGATTTTACGATTCATTCTAGTGCATTTGAATGCCTTCCCTGTGGATCGCGACAAACCCGGACCAAGTGTGGTCAAACGACCAGTTAAAATGTTGAAGGATTCGGATAAGAGTTTGATTATGTTCCCAAGTGGGACGCGTCATTCTTCCGAGCTGAAGGGCGGAATGGCCTTGATCTCTCGTTTATCGAAAAAACCAATTGTGCCTTCTGTGTATCAAGGCCCAACGAAATTTTCCCAGCTATTTAAACGAACACCTGTCATTATCCGTTTCGGAGATCCAATCGATCTTTCGGATATCAAAAAAATGGATAAAGAGGGCTTAGCCGAAGTGGAGCGACGTGTGCAAGGAGCTTTTGATCAGCTAGATCGGGAGATTGACCCGAATTTCAAGTATGTTGCTAAGCCTAAAAAAGATGAATCCATTTAAACGAGTTATATTTCAGGTTCTAAACTCACTTTCGAGTTTAGGACCTGTTTTTTTCATTTGGTGACAGTGTTTCTTTATTTCTTTTTCAATTGGGTAGAGACAAAAATAAATCGTTCATCGATCAACCTCTACTTGCTTTGCAGAAAAAAATGGCGAATCGTGTTATACTTTTGGGAAGGACTTAATTAGGAAAAGGGTGGATCAATGAAAGTTTTACATACTGCTGACTGGCATATTGGGAAAAAATTGCATGGTTATGATTTGTTGCCAGATCAAGCATACATTCTTGATCAAATACTAAAAATCGCAAAGGACGAGGCAGTAGATGCCATCGTGATCGCGGGCGATTTATACGATCGCTCAGTCCCTTCAGAGGATAGCGTTCGGTTATTGAATCAAACGATCGCCGAATGGAATTTGACGCAACAGTTCCCCTTAATTGCGATTTCTGGCAATCATGATAGTGCCACTCGCTTGGCAACTGGTGCGCCGTGGTTCAATCAAGCGAAATTTCATTTACATACACGTCTGCAGGAAGCTTTTACTCCTGTGGAAATGGAAAATGTTCAATTCTATTTGTTGCCTTATTTTGAACCGGTAGATGCGCGGATTTATTTTGAGGATTCAGACTTGCGAACGATCCAACAGGCGATGCCGAAAGTGATCGAAAAAATGCAAGAAAGCTTTGATCCGGCAAAAAGGCATATTTTGATTAGTCATTTTTTTGTTGCTGGCAGCAGTAAAACAGACTCTGAAACGAAGATCGAAGTTGGCGGCCTTGATGGAATCAATGGGCGTTTGCTTGAGTGCTTTGATTATGTGGCATTGGGGCATCTTCATGGAAAGGATGCGTTAAAAATTGCGAATGCCCGTTACAGTGGCTCGCCGTTAAAGTATTCTTTGTCGGAAAAAGATCAAACAAAGGGTGTCTGGATCGTAGATACGGAAAACGGGGAATTTACTTTTCGACCATTGACTCCGCTGCATGAGATTCAAGAAATCCAAGCTAGTTTTACTGAATTGTTGAATCCAGCTTTTTATTCGACGATTGACCGTGAAGCATACTTGTCGATTTTGTTGGAAGATCGAGCGGTCATCCCGAATCTAATGAACCAGTTACGGCAGGTCTATCCTCGCATTATTCAAGTAGAGCGTGCGAATGGGTTTGAGACAGCAATGACAACGCGGCTAAAAAAGGAAAATATCAAAGAAAAATCCCCGATTGCATTGACGAAGGATTTCTTTGCAGAAGTTTCCCAAGATGAGTTGACGATGAAGCAAGAAAAATGGGTCGAAGAGGGATTACACGCCATTCTGAAAAAAGGAGGCGCAGAATAATGCTTCCCAAAAAAATTATTATGGAAAACTTTGGTCCGTTTGTTCATGAAGAAGTCGATTTTGACGAAATGACGGAAGCTCCGCTATTTTTGATTAGTGGGAAAACGGGTGCTGGTAAGACAACAATTTTTGATGCAATCACGTTTGCTTTATATGGGGATGCGTCTGGTGGCGTTCGTTCCTCAAATGAAATACGCTCTTCCTTTGCCGAGCCCACTGAGGAAACGCGGGTTCAGTTTATTTTTGAGCATCAAGGAAGGCAGTACTCGATTGAACGCTGGCCCAAGCAGACGTTAGCCAAGAAAAATGGCAAGGGCGAGACGACTAAAAATCAAAAGGTTCAATTGAGTATTTTCAACGATGCGGGTCAAGAGGCGGAAGCGTATACCAAAGTGGATGCGGTGAACGAAGTGATCTATCAAATTTTGAATTTGCAAAAGGATCAATTTCGTCAAATCGTGATGCTGCCGCAAGGGGAGTTTCGAACATTCCTTAATGCGAATAGCACCGAGAAGGAGACGGTTTTACGAAGCCTATTCGGTACGAATTTCTATCGACATTTTACAGATAATTTAAAGCTTCAAAAGCTTGAACTGGAGAAATCAGTTAGTGAGCTGACTACCCGGATTGACCAACTATTTCAGCAGGTGGCTGCTGAAAAAGGGGTGACCTACGAAGAATCGCTGAACTTTGCTCGTGAATATTTGATCCGCGAAGAGCACGCTTTAGTGGACAGTCAAGCTGAATTAGTCAAAAAGCAAAATAAGCAAAAGGCGCTTCAACAGGACTATCAAAAAGCTCAGGAATTGTCCGAACGTTTCCGTCAAGAGCAGGAAACACGCCACCAGCTTCAACAATTGGAAGTGCGTTTGCCAGAACAAGAAGAAAAGAAACAGCAATTGGTTCGAGGCAAAGAGCTGGAAAAAGTTCGTCCGACGTACGATCGAGTGCAGGAATTAAAAAGACAGCAGCTTCAACAGACGCAAGAAGCTCATGAGAATCAACAACGTGAAGAGGAATTGGAGCAGCAATACACAGCTTGTCAAAAGCAAACGAGTACGTTTGAACAGCAGCGTCCGGAGTGGCAAGCGCAAGAAAAAGAACTGCAAAGCTTGAAGGCCTTATTACCTTTGGTGAAGCAAAAACAGCAGCTGGAGCAACAAAAAGCGGAGCTGGAAAATAAGCAAGCCAAACAACAAGAGCAATTATCTGAGATTATTCAGCAAATGAAGGTTCACGAAGAACAACAGCAGGAACTTGAAGCTAAGCAGAATACAGAAAAATATTGGCAGGATCGTCGATTTGAAGAATTGCAATTTCAGCAGCAGGTAACGCAATTACAAACAGCAGCGAAAGAAATTTTTGATCAGCAGGAAGAAGAAGAAGATCAGCAAATCAAATTAGCACAGCTGGTTGAAAAGGCTAGCCGTACAAGCAATCAATTAACGAGTGAATTGGCGGATTATAAGAAGTTAAAAAGCCAATGGGCTGCAGCGGAGATTGCTCGTCTAAGCATGGACCTGCTTCCCGGAGAACCTTGTCCCGTTTGTGGATCAACAGAGCATCCGAATCCAGCCCAACATAAGGAATTGACCACTGATAATTTGGGGCAATTGCAGGTAGCGCTGGAAACACAGGAGGCTCGTATCAAGCAATTGGAATTGATTCGAGAACAGGCAGAGGCTCAGTATGAAGTCGCGATAAAAGCCTTCGATAAATTGCAGGAGTCCAGATTAGCGGCACAAAAAAATCAAGAACAACAGCTTCAAACGCTTCAAAGCGCTTTAAGTGCCTATTATCAGCAAGAAGTTGACGCTGAATTAATGGGTCTCAGTGATTTTCTTACGAAACGGCAAGAAGAAACAGCAGAGGCGATCGCTGAGATCAGAGAAGTGAAACAAGTCCTGCTTAAGTTAAAGACAGAATTAGCGAATGACCAAGAGAAGAAAAAGGAATGCGAGACGATCTTAACTACCGTAACTGGCGAGCTGCAAACGTTAGAGGGCCGATTATCCAGTATTGAGGAACAAACCAAGGACTGGCAGTTAACGACGTTGGAAGAACATCTTGCTGGGTTGCAGGAAAAGATTGAAGACGATCATGCGAGATTACAGGCTCATCAAGAGCTAGTAAAAGAAATTGAGCAACAGCGAATTCGTTTACAGGAAAATCAAAAGCTTTTAGCTAAACAACAGCAAGAGACAGAAGTACAGCTGCACAAGTACCAAAGCCTATTGCAACAACAATTGTCAGAAGCAGATTTGACCATTGAACAGTTAGCTGAAGCGCCAATCGATCTTTCTGTTTTGGAGCAAGAAATCACTGATTTTGATCAACAGCTCTTCGTGCTAAAAGATCGTCAAACACGCTTGGCAGAAGCGATCAAGAATCATGAAAACCCCGAGTTGGAAGAATTGCAACAACAGGTGACCGCTTGTGAAGCTGAAGTGACGCAGCTTCAACAGCAGCATTATATGAAAGAGAATCAGCTGCAGCAGCAACGCGAATTGGTTGATAAGATCGAAGCATTACAGGAGCAAAGCAAGGAGCAGTTGGACGAATTGAGCCAAATGATCCAGCTCTATCAAACGATGAACGGCGATAATCCGCAAAAAATCAGTTTGGAGCGTTATGTTCTGCAATGGTATTTGGCTGAAGTGCTGCAAAGCGCCAATCAGCAGCTGCATCAGTTAACGAAAGGTCGTTATCGCTTTGAATTGAAGCAGGAAACGGGACGCTCCAAAGGGAATACCGGCCTTGAAATCAATGTTTATGATGACAACGCGGGTGCCACTCGCAGCTCTCACACCTTATCCGGTGGGGAAAGCTTCATCGCAGCCTTATCGTTGGCATTAGGATTGGCTGAAGTGATCCAGAGTCAAGCCGGTGGCGTTGCAATCGAGGCACTGTTCATTGATGAAGGCTTCGGGTCACTAGATGAAGAAGCATTGGAAATGGCAATGGAAGCATTGGAAGGAATTGAAAATGCGGGGCGGATGATCGGCATTATCAGTCACGTAAGAGAATTGAAAGAACGTATCCCACAACAAATCATTGTGGAAACTAGCGGAACGGGTCGCAGCAGCATTCGTTACCAGCTAGAAGGATGGAGTGAAACGTAGATGAGATGGAGTATTCCAGAAAAAGTGATCGAACGCGGCAGAACGTATTTAAAAGAAGGGCGGGTCTTATCCGTTGAGGCAGATCCGGCTCGGCGTGTTTGGCATGGTGAAGTATTAGGCAGTGAACTTTATCTGGTTGATTTAGATGGCAGTGGAAAAGAAAATGATATTTGTGCGTGCCCGTATTGGGAAGAGCATGGTTATTGCAAACATACGGTTGCGGTTGAGTTGTATTTGCGGGAAAAAGGACTTTCTCGAGTAATCAAGCCAGAGACCGTTTTACCGAAAAAAATGGAAAGCAGTATTTCCTTTGCAGATTTATTGAATCAGGGCTTTACTAGGTTGGAGAAAGAAGCAGAACCGCTGCAGTCGCTATTTGTTGAATTTGTCGTTGAGGCGGTACCGACGAACCCTTACCATCCAGAACTGGATGTATTAGCGGTTTCATTACGTATCGGCAGTCATTTGACTAAACGCAGCTATATCGTTAAGAACTTATACGATTTCTTACATGCCTATCAGACGGATTCGGCATACACCGTGAATAAGCAGTACAAATTTCAAATTGAAGCGGGTGCCTTTGATCCCAAGTGCCGTGATTTGATCGAAGATTTAGTCGGTGTCAGTGAAACGTATCAGCTTTTAGGAAAAGCCGGGCTGCAGGTGAAGGGCAAGCTAGATAAGCGCTACCTCCTATTGCCCGTGCATCGGATTCAAGAGTTATTGGAAGCAATGGAAAAAACAGGGAATTTAAACATCAAATTAGGAGAAAAAACGTATTCTGAGGTTCATGAAGGTCAAGAATTGCCGCTATCCTTTACTTTGGAAAAACGCGGAGAGGATGATTATGGTCTAACGATCGAGGATGGTTTTACCAATTACTATAGTAATTATTTCTTAGGGTTTGTCGAAAATTCCTATTATTTGATGACTCATGAGCAACAGGATACCTATATTACTTTGAAGCAACTGATGAAACGCTTGAAGGAACCTGTTATTACTTATGAGCAACGACAACTTTCGCAATTGTTTACGGATGTCTTCCCCTATTTACGGAAAATTGGCCGAGTGATTGTGAAAGATGAGGTGGCTGAAATCATGAAAGAGGAGCCATTGCGAGCAGTGGTGATCTTTCGAAAAATTAAGGGAATGATCAAGGCAGAGGCCGAATTTCATTATGGAAACGCCTATTTCTCTACAAATGAAGCGCATCAGCCAAAGCTTCCCAATAATGTCGAGATTTTAAGAGATCGGAAAAAAGAAAAACAGATTTTAGATCTTTTTGATACGTATCGCTATCAAAAGATTGAGACGGGCTTTGAGAAGAAATTGCCGATCAAAGACAATCTTTATTATTTCTTCAAAGTAGAAGTCGAGGAGTTTAGACGCCTTGCTGAAGTTCGCATGGGTAAAAAATTGCGTCAGCTATTTCTAGATGGGGAAGAATATCAGCCAACGATTGAGGTAGATCAAGAAGGTTCATGGCTGGATATCAAATTCGACGTGACCGGGATTAAGGACAATGAAATTGATCAAGTCTTGAACAGTTTGTTACGAAAAGACCGTTTTTATACGTTGGACAATGGTGAAGTTCTATCTTTTGATTCAGAAGCTTTCCAGCAAACCAGCGAAATGATCGGTCAACTGCGGGAGCGAATCAGTGCGAAGAATGGCTTGATTCGTTTGCCGAAGAGCCAAGGGTTGATGCTGGAGCAACGCTTGAAGGAGAATCCGCAGGCGCAGTTTAGTGAAAGCTTTACTGCGATGGTACAGGATTTGACGCATCCGGAAGCCTATCAAGTTGCGTTGCCGGAAAACCTCAATGCGACATTGCGTCCATATCAAGCAGCAGGTTTCCGCTGGCTGAAAATGCTAAGTGACTATGGTTTTGGCGGCATTTTAGCCGATGAAATGGGTCTTGGTAAAACGATTCAAGTAATTACGTTTCTATTAGCAGAAAAAGAACAGCAGCCAATCAAAGCGGTCATTGTGACACCTGCAAGTTTAGTTTACAATTGGCAGGCGGAAATCAAGAAGTTTGCCCCAAGCCTAAATTCTGTAGTCATTTCAGGAAATCGCAGTGAACGTGAGCAAATGCTTGAGGATGCTGATGAGATTATTATTACATCCTACGCAAGTCTCCGTCAGGACATTGACTTACATGAAAAGATGGGCTATCAGTATATGATTCTTGATGAGGCACAAATGGTAAAAAATGCGTCAACTAAAACATCAAGTGCATTAAGGAATTTATCAATTCCCCATCGCTTTGCGCTGAGTGGTACACCGATCGAGAATAATCTCGAAGAACTGTGGTCGCTGTTCCAAACGGTCATGCCAGGATTCTTCCCACCGATTGGACGGTTCCGTCAAATGGCTGTCCCAGAGATTGCCAAGATGATCCAGCCATTTGTTTTACGTCGTGACAAAGATACCGTCTTGCAGGAATTACCAGAACGAATTGAATCAAATGTCTTAAGCAGTTTGACAGAAGAACAAAAGACGGTCTATCTGGCTTACTTAAAACGCATGAAACAAGAAGTCGATCAAATGGACTCGGCAACGTTCCGCAAACAACGGGTTAGCATTTTGGCTGGTTTAACTCGTCTGCGTCAGATCTGTGATGATCCTCGTTTATTTATGGAGGGCTACGAAGGTGGTTCTGGGAAGTTGGATCAAGTGAAAGATTTGATCCAAGCCGCGAAGGAGAATGGTCGACGAGTGCTATTGTTCTCACAATTTACCAGCATGCTCTCAATTATTGAAGAAGAGTTCGCAGAAGAAGGAATTACCAGCTTCTACTTACGAGGTAGCACCAAAGTTTCTGACCGCCTGAAAATGGTGGATGCCTTTAATGCAGGGGAGAAAGATGTATTCTTGATTTCCTTGAAAGCCGGCGGTACCGGTTTGAATCTGACTGGCGCAGATACTGTGATTCTTTATGATCTATGGTGGAATCCTGCAGTAGAAGAGCAGGCCGCTGGACGGGCGCACCGAATTGGTCAGAAGAAGGTCGTTGAAGTTTGGCGCATGATCGCTGAAGGAACGATTGAGGAACGGATGAATCAGCTGCAGCAAGAAAAACGCGAGCTGTTCCAAAAAGTCATCCAAGGAAATGAAGAACAAACCAACAAACTTACAGAAGAAGATATTCGCATGATTTTGAGCTTAGGCGAATAAAACATTGTTTTGATGCAAAAAGAGTATGCAGCGCTTAGCGTTGCATACTCTTTTTATTCGTAAGATTCGTAGCCAATTCTTCAAAGCTCGTAAGTTCTTTTTCGTAAATGGCCGTTTGTCCAGTGGGGAGAGGACGATTTTGATGATTGAACCACCAGACAGACCAGCCGGCAGCTTTCGCACCGATCACGTCATTCTCAAAACTATCGCCGATGTATAATAGTGCATCCGACGCTAAACCCAATCGTAGCTCCATCAAGTGAAAGACTTCAGGATCAGGCTTTTGAATCCCGACTGCATTAGAAATGATGATTTTTTCTGGTTCAATCCATCGCGTTAATTGGAGGGCACGGATCTTCTCTTTTTGGCGTGAGACAGGCCCATTCGTAATGATCCCAAGCGGAATTTCCTGCTGCTTCAAAAAAGTAAGCAAGGCAATGATTTCAGCAGGCAAGGAGATTGTCTGCAAAGCCTGATCGTAGGCATCTTGAAAGGACGCCAATTTAGAGTCGTCTGAAACAAAATCAAAATCGGCTAAGGCCAAGCGAATTCGCTCATGGCGCATTTTTTCTAAAGACCATTCTCCTGTGATTGATTTCATGTAGTGGAGATCACTATAATAGCGAAAACGAATAAACAGGGCGTTCATCTCTTTTTTGGGAAATGTTGGGAAAAGCCTGCTAATAGCCGAAGCAAAGGGAGCCTGCTGTTCATATAGAGTATCATCTAAATCAAATACTATTCCTTGGATCAATTCAACCACTCCTAAGTTTTCAATAGATTTATTATAGCAAAAAAGTAATGATTTTATTTAGAATGAGCAAAAAAGTGGCATGGATATATAATTCCTGTTATGTTATCCAGACGGTACAGTAATGAAAAAAACATGGAATGGAATCAATCAAAAATATTCTTGCGAAAAAAAATAATGATTGAGAAGGCGAAAACGCTAAAAAGTTTAGGTCTACCAATTTTCGGAAAGTCTATAAAAGTTTTGTTTATTTTTGATTAATTGAAAGCTGTATCTATTTATTAGGAGATATTTTAATGGAAAATTTGATACAGAAAATTTACTTAAAGCAGAAAATAAAATAACTATAAAATAATAACCACTGTCCTTTAATGTATTTTCTATTTTACATCTATTCTTATAAAGACTTGATATACAGAAGTTTTATGAAAATATCTATATTTTTAATATAGATTGGTTATCAGTTTTTAAAAGATAAAAAAATTCTTTTTTTTAATTTGATATAATAAATTTGCATAAACTGTATTATAAATAATACAGTTTTTTTATCTGTTATATTACTGCTCCGAATGAGAGTTGCCCCATTAGTTTCTCATCTTGACAACTCGCGACTGTCCTGACAGTTGTTATGACGTGGGATCAAATTAAATAACGTTAATATTTGTAAAAAAAAAGACAACCAACTCTTTTTTTTGTTACCTTTTTTCTGTATAATAGAAACAGATAGCAGGAGATAAGTATTACCTGTTACAAAAATTGAGAGTCAAGAAAAGGAGTGATATGCATGTTAACACTATATACTTCCCCTAGTTGTACATCATGTCGGAAAGCACGTGCTTGGCTACAGGAACATGAGATTCCTTATGTTGAACGAAATATCTTCTCTGAGCCATTGAATATCGATGAGTTGAAGGCTATTTTGCAAATGACTGAGGATGGAACGGAAGAAATCATTTCGACCCGTTCGAAAGTTTTCCAAAAGTTGAACATGGATTTAGATGAATTGTCCCTAAAAGAATTGTTGGATTTAGTTAAAGAAAATCCTGGATTGTTACGTCGTCCGATTATGATTGACGAGAAACGTTTACAAGTTGGTTTCAACGAAGATGAAATTCGTCGCTTCTTGCCTCGTGATGTTCGCCAATATGAATTGCGTCAAGCCCAATTAATGGCTGGATTATAGAATAATTACCCTGCGGATGCAGGGTCTTTTTTTTGAAAACCCTCGTCTTCAATCAACGAATACAGCGAAGTTTCAACCTTTCCATGTGGTTTCTAATCCGAAAATCAAACGAGGTCAAAGCAACGATTTCTTTTTTGTTTATAGGATTTTAATAAAATTCGACGGCTTTCTTTACTTTTAAGCGGAATCAGTTACAATGAACATATAATCTATCTTTAAAGTGAGGTGTGCCAAGATGGAGATGGAACACATCAATGAGAATACAATCCGAGTCATTATTGAAAATGAAGATTTAGCGGAACGAGGAATTACTTTTCTTGATTTGTTAGGAAATCATCGTGAGATTGAATCTTTCTTCTATAGTATTTTAGAGGAAGTCGATATCGAGGATGAATTTAAAAGTAGTGAAGCGGTTACCTTCCAAGTCCTTCCGAAAAATGATGGATTGGAACTATTTATCAGTAAAAATCTGACGCCAGAAGACATCAACAAAATGAACAATTCGACAGAATTTGAATCAAGTGATTTTGATCAATTGATTCGTCAGCAGATTTTAGCGAATTCAGAAAGTCTCGAAGAGGATGAAAAGAATAATCGCTTGCGAGTGTTTCAATTGAATAGTTTTGAGGATATGATCGAATTAGCAAGCTATCACTTTTTAGATGAAGCCTGGTGTGATTTATATCTATTGAATGAGAAGTATTACTTGCAGGTTTACTTTGATCCAGATATTTTTGGTGAGTTCGGCTTATCAGATGTGATTGCAGAAATCCTGGAGTATGCTGAGAATTCCTCTGTTTCAACAGAAATGTTAGAAGAATACGGGAAACTTTTGATGCAGCGGGATGCGATCGAGATCACTCGTGCTCATTTTAATTAAACCATTCAAGACCCATCGTTCATAGAGACGGTGGGTCTTTGCGTTGCCCATTTTCGTCAGTAAAACGAAAGCTATCTTTACACATCAATCTGTAGGTAAGGGAATCGCCTTTTTGTTCAGTAGATTTTTCTAAATAAGAAAAAAATTCGTCTTAGCGCGTATCTTTTTTCGAGGTGAGAAAAATGTTATTTGCTTACACAAAGGAAAAAGATATGGTTGATGCTGCTGACGCTGGGGATCGACAGTCGTACTTTTGTCCAGATTGCGGCGAGCGGTTGATTCGCAAAGCGGGAAAAATCAAGATTCCTCACTTTGCTCATAACCAGAATACGGAATGCCAAGGATTGAGTGAGGGGGAGACACCAGAGCATCTACAATTAAAACGGCTGTTTTATGAATGGGGAAATCGTTTTGAGAACAATTGGCAGCTTGAACAGCCGTTAGTTGATTTGCCGCAGCGCCCCGATTTATTGCACGAGCATTTCGCAGTTGAAATTCAGTGTTCCTCGTTGAAAAGTGCTCGTCTGCAAGAACGGATCAATGGGTATGCTGAAAAAGGTTATCAAGATTGGTGGTTACTTGGAAAACCACTTTGGCCCAAAGAAAAATTTACTCATCTACAAAGGCAATTTTGCTCCTTTGATAAGGAAAAAGGCGTGCATTTATGGTTGGTGGAAAAACAGGGGATCCGTTTGCTTTACCATATTCATGAGGTTGACGGTTTGATTTATTGCGAGGAACGATGGCCTGATTTTTCTAAACCGTTAAGAGAAATATTTTCTTCTGCTGTTACAAAATGTCCGCCACGTCTTTTTCCTACGACAGAAAGTGTGAAGGCGCGAAAAAGGGAATTGAGTATCAAGTTAGTCCAAAGTAATCCGCGAATTCGCGTGTTGCAGCAATATTTTTATCAAGAGCGGAGACATGTTCTGTATTTGCCGGATTGGATGTACTTTCCTAGTCGCTATTTCTTTTTTTATCAAGAAGATCTTCTTGTATTTCGCTATCTATTTCAAAAAGAAGCAAAGAATGCAACGTTGATTTTTCAAAAATTTTTAGCTTACCGTGAGGAAAATCAGAAAGAATGGGAATTCTACCAGATTAATCAGCAGGAGATCTTGGAACGATTGTACCTTGAAGCCATTTTTTGTCAAAGAAAGGCTAAAGTTTCATTGGCTTGACAACTTTTAAAAATTACTTTTTTCAAAATTGTGGTACTATGGAGAATGATTAATAGTTATTCTAAGAGAAAAAAGTATCTTAACGAGTTAGGAGAGTATTTATGAGTGAAGCAAAACAATTGCCAAAACGCCAAGAAGTTCCTGTTGAATTAACTTGGGATTTAACGAAAATTTTTGCAGATGACGTTGCTTTTGAGGAAAAGTTCCAAGCATTATCAGCTGAGTTAAATGAAGTTGATAAGATTAAGGGAACTCTGGGTCAAGGAGCGACAGAATTTTTATCAGCGATTGAGTATGTCCTAGATATTTATCGTAAAGCAGAAGTCATTTATGTGTATGCTCATCTGAAAAATGATGAAGATACTGCTAATACAACAAATCAAGCTCTATATGCTCGAGCATCTAGTTTGATTGCTCAGGTCAGTGAAGCAGTCAGCTGGTTTGAACCAGAAATGCTGGAACTTTCGGACAATGAAATTTGGGCCTTTTTCGAGCAAGAACCAAAATTGGCTTTGTATCGTCATTTTGTTGAACAGATCATTTCTGAAAGAGCACATATTTTACCAGCAGAACAAGAAGCGTTATTAGCTGGTGCTAGTGAAATTTTCGGTAGTTCTGCGGATACATTTTCTGTTATGAACAACGCGGATTTGAAATTCCCAATCGTAAAAAATGATGCTGGTGAAGATGTACAGTTAACGCACGGGGTTTACGGGCAGTTGTTAGAGAGTACCGATCGAAAGGTCCGGGAGCAAGCCTTCAAGGCATTATATTCTGTTTATCATCAATTCAGAAATACCTTCGCATCAACTTTAAGTACACATATCAAAGGGCATAATTACAAAGCCAAGGTTCGCGGGTATACTTCTGCGCGAGAAGCAGCATTAAGCGGGAACCATATTCCAGAAGATGTCTACGAAACACTGACATTGGTGGTGAATCAATATCTGCCACTACTGCATCGCTATGTGGAATTGCGAAAGGAATTGCTAGGATTAGAAGAACTTCACATGTATGATCTATACACTCCGCTTTTGGCAGAAGCGCCGGTCAAGTTTACTTATGAAGAGGCCCAGGCTAAGGCACTCGAAGCGTTGAAACCGTTAGGCGAGGAATATTTAGACGTTGTGAAGAAGGCTTTTGCTGAACGCTGGATTGACGTCGTTGAAAATCAGGGTAAACGCAGTGGGGCCTATTCTTCTGGGGCTTATGATACGCAGCCGTATATTCTTTTGAATTGGCATGATCGACTAGATGAACTATATACGTTAGTTCATGAGATGGGACATAGCGTTCATAGTTACTTCACGCGCCATACACAACCTTATGTTTACGGTGATTATTCAATCTTTTTAGCAGAGATTGCTTCAACGACGAATGAGAATCTTTTAACGAGTCATCTATTAGAAACAGAAAAAGACCCCAAAATTCGGGCCTACATCATCAATCATTACTTGGATGGGTTTAAAGGAACCATTTTCCGTCAAACACAATTTGCTGAGTTTGAACACTTTATTCACACTGAAGATGCGGCAGGAAACCCATTGACGAGTGAACATCTAAGCAAGTTTTATGGTGAATTGAATGCGAAGTATTATGGACCAATCGTTGTTAATGATGAAGAGATCAAGGATGAATGGTCTAGGATTCCACATTTTTACTATAACTATTATGTTTATCAATATGCGACTGGTTTCTCGGCAGCAAGTGCATTAGCCAAACGGATTGTCGAGGGTGAGCCAGATGCTTTGACGAAATACTTAGCTTATTTGAAATCAGGCAGCAGTGATTATCCAATTGAAGTCATGAAAAAAGCAGGTGTCGATATGACACAACCGACATACATTGAAGACGCGATGGAAATTTTTGCTCAACGACTTGATGAGTTGGAAGAGCTAGTAGAAATTTTAAAAAATTAACAATCAGTGAAGCAGGAGTTGACGCTCCTGCTTTTTTGTTTGCTCTGCGTACCACGTTAAGCAACGCAAAAAGATGTAGGATCTATTCGTTTAAAGCGAGCGTCATTTTGAAGTACACATTTTTTTGTTAATCATTGATTATAAAAACATAGAAATATATTTAATTTTATTAAAGATTGATCTTCTGTAATGTTTATTTATGGAAGATGATTAGCAAAACTTCAGCAAAAAAAATTGTTGATACGAGTGGGATTGGTGCGTAAAATCTCATTAAATTGGCCCTTTGGATTCAAATATTTGAAAGAAATTTTACAAATGGAATTTCTCTTTTGATAATTATTATGCGAAAATTGGCATAAGTAGAGGGGGTGGAATCATAATGAGTAAACCAAATAAAAGAGATAAGATTGACTTACTATTAAAGTTGTCAATTGCTGTCATGTTTATTACAGGTTTTCTGATTTTTATGTATCCCTTCGTCGTGGATTCGATTAATAATTATGTCGACCAGCAAAGGCTCGAAGAAGTCCAAGATAAGATGGAAGCACGTTCGGAAGCTGAGAAGAAAAAGCGACTGGCGAAGCTTGAAAAGGAAAATAAAAAGTTAAAGACAATTATTCCAGGCGCCGGAAGTTTCGATGATCCTTTCGAGTCCTCGTTGCAAGGAACCAAAAGTCCGAAAAAGGAATACTATGAAAAACATATGATCGGTGCAGTATTCATCCCTAAAATAAAAGTGAGTCTGCCAGTCTATGACGAGACAAATGATTTTTTGTTAGACAAGGGGGCCACAGTCCTACAAGGAACCTCCTTTCCTGTTGGAGGTAAAGGAACCCATTCAGTTATTACCGGACATACTGGACTACCAGAAAAGAAACTTTTTACTGATTTAGAACTGTTAAAAAAGAAAGACAAGTTTTTCTTACATATAGAAGGAAAAAAATTAGCTTATCAGGTTGAACGCATTAAAATCGTGAAACCTGATAAGTTTGATGCGCTTAAAATTGAATTGGATCGTGACTTGGTGACGTTGCTGACCTGTACGCCTTATGGGGTAAACAGTCACCGTTTATTAGTTACCGGCCATCGGATTGCCTATCCAGTTGAGGCAGCGAAGAAAATCAATGAGACTGAAAAGTACCATCGTCGGCGTGTCTACTATTTAATTGCTGGCTGTGCCTTCTTCTCATTGCTCTTTGGCTATTTTGTCTGGCGAAAAATCATTCTCTATCAATCGAAGAAACGCAACTACACCTTTGTTTTCTATCTATACGAAAACGGCGAACCTTTGCCTGGAGTACGTGCATTGCTTACCCAAAAACGGGATGTTGTTCGCATCAACGGCAAGCTTGTTCATACAGTCAGTGATCAATTCGGAAAAATCGAGTTTAAAGACATACCAGGCGGCGTTTATCGTGCGGAGACAGAAAATGGCTTGAGTGTGAAAGGAAAAATTTGGCGATTGAAGGATCGGAAGTTCAAGATTCTGAAGCGTCGGGGATATAAGAATATCAAGCAAAAAATTACCCACTTTATTATAGAAAGTAAGAAGGTGAACTAGCGTGAAGAGATCACCTAAACCAAAAAGTGCCAAAAGGCAAATGCTTAGTAAGATTTTCATGATTTTAGTGTTTTTGGTCGGTGTACTCGTGATGATGTATCCATTTTACATTAATGCGGTGAATGATTTTATCGATCAAAAACGGATGGAAGAGGTTCAACGACAAAATAAAGAACAAAATAAGGAACAAGTACGTAAAGCCAAGGAACGTATGAAAAAACGGAATGAGGAGCTGAAAAAGAATGGTCTTGTGCCTAAAGCTCCGCAATTTACAAATAATAATGAACGAAAAATCGTAAGCGACGATTACATTCGTAAGCATTTGATCGGAGCGATCAGCATCCCTGCGATTGAAGTAACGTTGCCTTTGTTCGACACGACCAATGAAAAGCTGCTTCAAGAAGGAGCAACAGTTCTACAAGGGACCTCTTTTCCAACAGGCGGGGAAAATACGCACTCAGTTATTTCTGCTCATAGCGGATTGCCCGAAAAAAAATTATTCACTGATTTAGAAGATGTGAAGATAGGTGAGGTCTTTGTGATTACACTGTTCGAGGAAAAGCTGGCTTACGAGGTAGATAAAATAGACATTGTTGAGCCAAAAGATACCTCAGTAATCAACATCGAACCTGGACGTGATATTGTCACTCTTTTGACTTGTACTCCGTATATGATCAATAGTCATCGCTTATTGGTAACCGGTCATCGGGTGCCCTATACGGAAAAAATGGCGAAAGCAATCAAAAAAGCGGACGATTCAAGAAAATTAAAGCAACTACTGATTTTAGTCGGTGTCGGATTGACCATCTTCTTATTACTAATCGGCATCTATCGCGCGATCCACATCTATCTCTTGAGGAAACGTCGCTTTAATCTGAATCTTCTTCGCACAGATCGCCTGGAAAATGCGTTAGCGGGACGGGAATTTGCGATGTATACGAAGAATGGTAAGCGACCCGTGCAGAGACAGGGAATTCCGCTGGTGACCGTGACAGACGAGGAAGGACGGGCACGGTTCGAAAATATTCCCGGCGGCGTTTATTGCATCAAAGATAGTGAGGGGATTGGATTCAATGTCGGTATTAAAAAGCTACGTCAAGAAAAAATAAGTCTCTATCTAACCAAACAACAAAAGGGATATATCTTTACGAAAGAGAATGCTGTTCAGATCAAAAAATAAGGTCATTGCCAACTGGCAATGACCTTTTCCTTTAGATTAAGGATAAATGATTATCCGCATCTTGTTGTCTGATCGTTGTATTTTTACTTTGTGATTCTAAGAACGCAATCAGTGATTCTTTTGTGTTATATGTATCTAGAATGTGATGGATGGTATCACAGCCTTCAATGCGAATCCCCGCATCATTATCACTACCATAATTATAAATAACTGCTGAAGGATGACAGGTAATCTGCATTTCATGAGCAATTTGCTGGTCTGTTAAAAAGGCTTCCTGAACAAACGCAGAGCGACGGTCTTCTAAAAACATCTCTAAGTCTCCGCCGACCTTTGAGAACAGTTGGATCGCCAACTTTTTCGAGTAAGGCTGTTTTTGCTCGCCGACCGTTTTTTGCAACTCGACTAAGAAGTCACGTCCCCGTTTTTTCCCTTGGAGATGCGCGGCTTTAACGTCCAATGCAGCTGAGTGAATCTCCTGCGACAGCTCCGTTCGCAAATTGAGGTCCTTTTCAGAGGCGCCAATACGCTGCATGAATTCTGAAACGGTTTTTAGATTCATGATAGGAATTAAGCGTAATTGGATTTTCATGTCATATTCATTAATTAAATCAATAATTCTACGTTCGATCGATAAACATTTTTTTCCAATTGGATTTACAAATAAATAAATTTCGATCACTGGGGCCCCTCCGTTTCTTTATTTTTTTCCTTGCTGAGCACCGACGGCTCGAGCAATTTTGTTTTGTGTTTTTCGATAAGGAAGCTCAAACTTATTAAGGAAGCGGCTAAAATCAGCTTCAGCAAAGCTAGAATCAGGGACTTCCAACTCTAATTCGTAATCATGCTGATCACTGTACCAGCTTTCATCCAACGCAAGTTTTCCTTCAGGAATGATAAATTCGGCACGTTTTGTGATTAATTTCCCAATCATAGTCAAGTCTAAGAGTCCGATAGTTAATTTTTGGATTTGACCTAAAATTTCAACAGCTTGCGGCGTAAATTGCTCTTTGCTCACTGCTAGGTCTGCTTCATCCAACGATAAATCATCAGTGATTTCCAATAATCCGACAGCTTGCGGAACCTTCAAAGTAGCTTCGGCTCTATCGGCAAAGCATCGAATTCTCAACCCCATACCTTGCTGCTTTAATTGAAAGTCAGCGGTATCGAAATAGAGATTCGTTTGTATTACAAATTGATCATCTGTAACATTGTAGTAATGTAACAATTCCTCGTAGTCATTTTGAGTTAACATACTCTTGAATTCGATTTCAATTTCTTTGCTCAATCTTATTTTACCTCTGATCTTGGAAAAATCCTATTATAAGACATCCTCACATAGAATAACCTATATAGTCAAACGATTAGAACTAATTCCATGAAAATGTTAGTATTTTGTAATATTTGTCAATGAAGAAAAATGTGACAATTCTTTCTATCGAAAGTTTATGATAAGATAAGTAAGAATGGAAAAAGATCGGGGGATTTGCGATGGAGAGAGATTGGGAAACATTTCTTGCACCCTATGAATTAGCAGTTGCTGAACTAAAAATAAAATTACGCGGATTACGTAAACAATATCGAACAAGCGGTGATCATGTTCCGATTGAATTTGTGACCGGACGGGTGAAACCGGTAGAGAGTATTCTTAACAAAGCAGAACTTCGAGGGATTCCTTTGAATCGTTTGGAAGATGAAATGTCTGATATGGCGGGAATGCGCATTATGTGCCAGTTTGTAGAGGACATTCCGCTAGTTGTAGATATTTTACGGCGGCGAAATGACATGAAGATTATTCAAGAACGAGATTATATTACGAATCGAAAGGCCAGTGGGTATCGTTCCTATCATTTAGTCATCGAGTACCCGGTTCAGATGTTAGAAGGCGAGAAGAAGCTGCTGGCAGAGATTCAAATCAGAACGTTGTCAATGAATTTTTGGGCTACGATTGAGCATTCGATGAATTATAAATATAAGGGACAAATACCGGAAGATATTCAAAGACGCTTATTCCGTGCGGCTGAAGCAGCCTATCAGTTAGATGAGGAAATGTCTAGCATTCGTGGTGAGATTCAAGAAGCACAACATGTATTCAATCGTAAGGAACAGAAAAAGGAAGTGGGATTGCATGGGGTTAAGGATCGGAATCATCCATAATCAAGAAGAAAAATCGATTCGAGTCCTACAGCGCTTACGCGGGCTGTTGGCAGATAAGGATGACTTAGAAATCGTAGATCGTGACCCGGAATTGGTGATTACGATCGGTGGAGACGGGACGTTACTGTCGGCATTTCATCGATACAATCATCGCTTGGATGAGGTTCGTTTTTTAGGTGTTCATACAGGACATTTAGGTTTTTATACGGACTGGCGGGACTATGAACTGCCTGAATTAGTGAATAGTTTGAGTTGTGATCAAGGCAAGAGTGTGAGTTATCCATTACTGGATGTCGTCTTAACAACAATAGACGGGGAGCAAAAACACTTTTTGGCTTTAAATGAGTCTACGATTCGAAAAGGGAGTCGTACGATGGTAGCAGATGTTTATATTAAAGAAGAGTTATTCGAGCGTTTTCGAGGGGATGGCTTAGCGATTTCTACACCAACTGGCTCGACAGCTTATAATAAAAGTGTTGGTGGAGCAGTAGTCCATCCTAGCATCAATGCGATGCAATTAGCGGAAATTGCTTCACTGAATAACCGCGTTTTTAGAACACTTGGCTCGCCTAGCATCATTGGGTCGCATGAATGGATTGATGTTCGGCTGAAAAGCAATGAGCAGCACTTAATTACTATTGATCAATTGGATATCAATCGAAAGGGTATCACGTCGATCAAGTATAAAATCGCCGAAGAACGGATTCACTTTGCTTCGTTTCGGCACATGCATTTTTGGCATCGAGTAAAAGATGCCTTTATTCGAGAGGATTAATTTTGTGGAATTCAAATGGACTTACCAAGAACCAACGGAATCGCTTGTACGAACCTTCTTAAAACGCCAAGGAATCTCAAAAAAATTACTGGCGAAAATCAAATTTCAAGGTGGAAAAATTTTAGTAAACGAGGAAGAACAAAACGTCTTGTTTTCTTTAAAGCCCCATGATATTGTAACTGTTGTGATTCCGGATGAGGAACCCCATGAAACACTATTGGCCGATCATGTGCCGATTGAGATCGTTTTTGAAGATGAACATCTATTAGTAGTCAATAAACCAGCAGGCATTGCATCTATTCCCGCGCAATACCATCCTCGAGGAACCATGGCAAACCGAGTGAAAGCTTATTATGTGGAGCAGGGTTATGCTGATCAGGTGGTGCATGTCGTTACCCGCTTGGATCGGGACACCTCTGGCTTGATGCTTTTCGCAAAGCACGGCTTTGCCCATGCGAAGCTGGATCAAAGTCTGCAAAAAAAACAATTCATCAAAAAGTACCAGGCGTTGGTTTCTGGTGAAGTGGAGACACTAAAGGAACACGGAAATATTTCGTTGCCAATCGGTCGAGATTTATCGTCCTTATTAAAGCGCCAAGTGATCGAAACCGGCCAAAAGGCGGAAACGGAATATTGGTTGAAGAAACGAAATGCTTTGTGCGCATTGGTAGATGTCCAATTACATACAGGACGTACGCATCAAATTCGTGTTCATTTTTCAGCCATTGGGTGTCCTTTACTAGGTGATGAGTTATACGCGGGTGCGATGGATCAAGGAATCGATCGCCAAGCGTTACATTGCTATTCATTAACTTTCCCTCATCCCTTCAAGCGTGAGCAGCTTTCTTTTGAACTGCCACTAGCCGCTGATATGTTAAAAGTAGCAAAAGGGATTCAGACGAATTAGTTATTAAGCAATGTTTTACGTATGAGTAAAGAAAAATAAATAAATAGGATATATGAAACAAGCAGTTTAACAGAATGGTATTCGAAACGAGAAAAGGTTTATTTTTTCAACGAAAAAATAATTCATTAAAACGAGGTAGGTTGCCAGTTCTTCTCTGAGCAGTGAGGTGCGTATGAGTAAAGAAAAGCAAATAAAAAGGGATACAAGAAACAAGCAGTTTAGCAGAATGGTATCCGGGTCGAAAATCGAACTAATTTTCCCAGGGAAAATTAATTCTTAAAAATGAGCGAGGTTGCCAGTTCTGCTTTAAGCAGTGATTTGCGTATGAGTAAAGAAAAACAAATAAAAAGGGATATAAGAAACAAGCAGTTTAGCAGAATGGTATCCGAAACGAGAAAAGGTTTATTTTTTCAACGAAAAAATAATTCATTAAAACGAGGTAGGTGAGATTGATGGATGAAAACCAAGAAGAGCTAGAAATACATTTCCAACAATTACGGGAGGAACTGGATCAGAATGATTTACAGGCTTTCCGTGATCATTTTTTGGAAATGCATTTTTATGATCAGGGACAATTTTATCAATCATTAAGCCAAGAGGAACGTCAACTCGTTTATTCTTATCTATCACCCAAAGAGTTGGCAGATATGTTTGACGTCATTGAAGAGGACGATGAACATGTGGATGAATATTTGAATGAAATGCGTCCGCAATATGCTGCAGATATGCTTTCTGAGATGTACACAGATAACGCGGTGGATTTACTGAATGAGCTGGATAAAAAGACAGTAGCGAAGTTTCTAAGCTTAATGGATTCTGAGCATGCGAACGAGGTTCGAGAGCTCCTCCATTATGAGGACGATACAGCGGGGTCATTGATGACCACCGAGTTTGTTTCAATTGTTGCGAATCAAACTATGCGCTCTGCCATGTATGTTTTGAAAAAAGAGGCCCAAATTGCTGAGACAATCTATTATACTTATGTAGTGAATGATGATAATCAGCTAGTTGGGGTTATTTCTTTGCGTGATTTGATCGTCAATGATGATGACACAATGGTTTCTGATGTGATGAGTGAACGGGTCATTTCTGTTCATGTTGGTGATGATCAGGAAGATGTTGCTCAAACTTTCCGTGATTATGACTTTCTTGCGCTACCGGTAACGGATTACGACGATCATTTATTGGGAATTGTAACGGTTGATGATATCATTGATGTTATTGATGATGAAGCGGCTAGTGATTACTCTGGTTTGGCGGGGGTCAATGTCGAGGAAGTGGATGAAAATCCCGTAAAGGCAGCCTCTCGGCGTTTGCCATGGCTGATTACGTTACTATTTCTTGGGATGACGACAGCAACTTTGATCAATCATTACGAAGCCCTTGTTAGTAAGGCGAGTATCTTGGCAGTATTTATCTCGCTAATTACTGGAACAGCCGGAAATGCTGGAACACAGTCCCTTGCAGTCGCGGTAAGACGACTGGCGATTTCTGATGATGATGAGAAAAATTTTGGAAAATTGGTTGTAGGCGAAATTTTAACGGGATTAGTGACCGGATTCGTAACCGGAGTAACGATCTTTATTATTGTCGGGATTTGGAAGCATAACTTTATTCTTGGTTTTGTGATCGGGACCGCAATGATGGCGGCTATAACTGTCGCGACGTTAGCCGGCAGTTGGATTCCAATGATTATGGAGAAGCTAGGATTTGACCCGGCTGTAGCCAGCGGACCATTCATTACCACCTTGAGTGATTTGACGAGTGTACTGATTTATTTCAATATTGCAAGCCTCTTTATGGAGCGATTTATCGGACAATGATTGATGAGTAAAAAGACATATGCTGAAAGTAGTGAAAAAATTTGAAAAAAGCTTATGCCATTGTTATACGTAATGGGCTAATTTTATTAGTCCGACGCCAAGGTGTGCCAGTCTGGGATCTGCCAGGTGGCGATCTTCTTCCTAATGAAAATGAGCGTGAGGGCATACAGCGCCTAGTTAAGGAGCAGCTTTCATTTGACAGTACAATTGAAGATTTAATTGGCATTTATACAAAAGAGCATCATGATGATGTGACCTATGTCTATAAGGTGAAAGAGCAGGTTTCACAAAGCAAAATGGAATCCCAAGATTACGTGGCGTTTAATTTCTTCGATCTTCAAAATTTACCCCTTAATATTTATCCAGAGAGGCATCGTCAGATTAAAGATTATAAAAGTAGACGTTATCCTGTGCGTCTGCGTTTTAAGGAAAATCGCTGGTTAATCCGCATTGAAAAATTTATCAAAGAACGAAAAAAAGAGAAGTGACTCAAACGAGTCGCTTCTCTTTTAAATAGTCACGATTTTTGTACCATGAAGTTCACTAACCCCTATCGCGTCTGCAATTCGTTCCGCGTTATCTGCAGTGATGCCACCACCAGGCAAAATAATGATCCGTCCAGCTGCGTAATCGACTAATTCTTTCAAATGAGGCAAGTTATCCTCGATGGAAGCGGTCAATGGACCGCCATGAGTCAGAATGCGATCAATCCCCAAGCGTGCAAACCAATCGATGGTTTTAAATTGCTCTTCTTTAGAGAGCTCATCAAAAGCCATATGGAACGTTGTTAACAATCCTTCGCTATTGCCCAGCAGCATTTCTAGGGCTTCTTCATCCACCTCATTTTCTTCAGTGAGACAGCCGAAAACAACTCCATCAGTCCCTGCATTTTTTGCATGAATCAAATCATTTTCCATAATCTTTAATTCAATATCATTATAAACAAAATCTCCACCGCGAGGGCGAATCATGGTCATGACAGGTACATGCTTTTCACCAGCATAGGCCAAGACTTCTTCGATTACGCCCATGCTTGGAGTCGTTCCGCCAACAGCGAGATTATCACATAATTCGATTCGTCCAGCGCCAGCTTGGATAGCTTTGGGAATATCGGTATAATTTTCTGCGCAAAATTCTTTAATCATGATTGTATCCTCCAATTTAGCTCATTCATTTTAATAAAAAGTGATGATTACGACGTCTAGTTTAGCACATCTTGACGATAGTAGGAATAGATGAACTATGCTATGATAGGAGAGCGAAAAGGAAGTGAAAAGATGCTTAAAAAAATTGATCGGGGCGCCTTATTTTTGGAAAAGCAGCAAAAGATATTTCGTTGTCCAAAATGCCACCGAGAAATGACTCAAAAGGAAAAAAGCTTGATTTGTGTAAATGGGCATCGGTTTGATCTAGCAAAAAAAGGGACGCTCTATTTTTTGGATCATCAGATAAAAACAGAATATGACAACGAAATGTTTGCTCCCCGTGGACGGATGATCCGGTCGGGCATGTATCAACCAGTGATCGAGAAAATCGCGGACGTGATCCAGCTAGGGAATATGCTTGATGTCGGCTGTGGTGAGGGAAGCTTTTTGCAGCAGATCAATCAATTAAAGGCCAATCCAGTGAATATCGGTTTTGATATCGCCAAAGAGGGAATCTATTTGGCTAGCAATCAACCGGTGGATGCTTTCTGGTGTGTAGCTGACTTGACCAACCTACCTTTTACAGATCAATCATTTGATACGATCTTAAATATTTTTTCTCCTTCACATTACCGTGAATTTAAGCGAGTGATGAAGCCAGATGGATGTGTAGTCAAAGTAATTCCTCAAGCTGGATACCTGAAGGAGCTTCGAGCAGTGTATCATCCTGATGGAGAAGCCTATTCAAATGAAGCGGTAATTCAACGTTTCACAGAAGAACTTCATATTGACCATCGTGAACGTGTGACTTATGAATTTCAGATACCGGAAGAAAATCGTTTAGATCTATTAGAAATGTCGCCCTTGGAATGGCAGGTTTCAGCGGATGTAAAAAGCAATTTAGCAAAAAATCCTTTAAAGACGATAACGGTTGATATTGAAATATTAAAAGGACATTAGAGAATACGCTTTCATTCAAATTACTGAAAATAGAAGGTTGCATTTGTGACTTCGTGATGTTATAGTACAAACAAGTTGTTTTTCATTGGTTTTTATCAGGTTCCTGTTCTGATAAAAGTTAGTGAAAAGTGCTTCACTAACGTAGCGACTCGCCGTGCTAGACACCGAGTTGGTACGTTTTTTTTTTGCGAGTTTCACTTCGCGTCTTTAGCGTGATTAGTGGAATCGTATGCGAAACGGAGCTGGAAGCATTTTTCGTTTTTTTGAAAAATACATCATTACGAAATTGAGGTAGCTGTCAGTTCTGCTTTTTGCAGTTTTGCTTAATTCGAGAAGGATATAAGGTGTGAACGTCTTACCTTTTAACGAGCGGTTTAGCAGAATGATATGCGTACGAAAATCGCTTCATTTTTCCGATCTTTGGAAAAATGATTTCTATATTTATGAGATAGCTGCGAGTTTCACTTCGCGTCTTTAGCGCGATTAGTGGAATCGTATGCGAAACGAAGATGGAATATTTTTCGTTTCTTTGAAAAATACCTCACTATGAAATTGAGATACCTGTCTGTTACACTTTTCTGAATTTAAACTACTTAATAAGAACGTCTTATTGAATGAAATATTTAAACTAGATTGAGGGAAATAATCATGACAAATCATATCGTATTATTTGAACCACAAATTCCCGCGAATACGGGAAATATTGCACGAACCTGTGCGGCAACGAACTCACCGCTACATTTGATTGAACCTTTGGGATTCTCAACGGATGATAAGCACTTAAAACGGGCAGGTCTGGACTATTGGAATGACGTGAATATCACTTATCACAAAGATCTGTCGGCATTTCTTGAATACTTGGGAAATCAACAACTTCATTTGATTACTAAGTTCGCGAATGCGACCTACTCAGAGATTGATTATACAGATAATGCTGATCACTTCTTTATGTTTGGGAAAGAAACAACGGGATTACCAGAAGAATTTATGCGGGAGAATGAGGACAAATGTTTGCGAATTCCAATGAACGATGAGCATGTTCGTTCATTGAATCTTTCAAACACTGTTGCTTTGGTGGTCTATGAAGCGTTGCGTCAGCAAAATTTTCCAAATTTGGAATTGACGCATCATTATGAAAACGATAAGTTAGATTAGATAATAAGGACTTGGAAAGGGATTTTTATGAAACTTTATTTTACTCGTCACGGAAAAACCCGCTGGAATCAAGAGAAACGTTTCCAAGGAATGATGGGGGACTCGCCACTATTGCCGGAAAGCTTAGAGGCAATCAAGGCGTTAGGTATGGAATTAAAGGATATCCCCTTTGAAAAAATTTATACAAGTACGTTAAAGCGAGCGTATTTAACGGCTGAAGGGATCAATAAGCAATTGTCTCATCCGACTGAAATTGTTCGATCAGAGGATTTGCGGGAACTCGGTTTAGGTTCTTTAGAGGGACAATTGATTCCAGTCATTGAAGAACGTTACCCGAAAGATATGGTGAATTTACGCCATCATCTAGAGCTTTACGACCCAACCCCATTTGAGGGAGAAAAGATTGAAGATATGCTGAAGCGAATCAATGATCTAGTCGAAAAAGCGGTGGCTGAAGCAAAGGAAGGCCCATTACTTTTTGTCGGTCACGGTGCCGCCTTAACAGCGGCGATTCAAGCGTTAACTGGAAAACCATTAAGTGAATTACGTGAAATGGGCGGACTATTTAATAATAGTTTAACGATTTTAGAAGCTGATAGCAGCAAGCCACCGTACCAAATGCTACAGTGGAATGATGTGAGTTTTTTAGAAGGTACAGGGACCAAACCAGATTCCTTATTATAGGCAGAAAGGCGGGCGCAAAATGTCAGAAGAACAGCTATACATCGTAGGGACACTAAAGGCGATCTTTTTTCAAAACCCTAGTAATTTCTATAAAGTCTTGCTAGTCAAGGTTAGTGAGACCAATAGTGATTATCTTGAAAAGGAAATCGTTGTTACGGGAAGTTTCGGCGATATGCAGGAAGATGAAGATTATCGCTTCTTCGGACATTTTGTCGACCATCCTCGGTATGGCAAACAATTTTTAGTCGAAAGCTATGAGCAGGCGCATCCGACTTCAGCAAACGGTTTGATCAACTATCTTTCAAGCGAAAAGTTTCCCGGTATCGGCAAGATAACTGCTGAAAAGATTATTGAAGTTTTAGGTGAAGATGCCATTGATCAAATTATGGAAAACCCTGCTGTATTGGCGCAGGTTCCGAATTTGAATGCGAAAAAACAAAAGGTAATTGTTGAAACGATTCGGCAGAATCATGGCATGGAGCAAATTATTGTTGGCTTGAGTCGCTATGGTTTTGGCAGTCAGCTTTCATTTGCCATTTTTCAAACCTATCGAAATGAGGCTTTAGAAGTCATCGCAGAAAATCCGTATCAATTAGTTGAGGATATCGAAGGGATCGGATTCAAAAAAGCAGATAGTTTAGCTGAGCAATTAGGAATTGCGGCAGATAGTCCGCAACGGATTCGTGCAGCGATTTTTCATCAGGTTAATGAGGACGCCAATCAAAGTGGGGATACTTATGTCGAAGCACAACAATTGCTGACCGAAGTTTTGCAGCTTTTAGAAACGACTCGTCCTGTTGAGATTGCGCCGGATCAGATTGCCACTATGATTATTCAATTGGTTGAAGAAGAAAAAATTCAACAAGAAGCAACAAGGATTTACGAAAATACCTTGTTTTATAGTGAGTGGGGAATCGCTTCTTCGATCGAACGTTTATTGGCGCGAAAAAAGGAAATTAATTATTCGCAAAAAGCGATTGATAAGAATCTAAGAATCATTGAAAAGCAATTGAAGATCACGTATGGAGATTCACAGGATCAGGCAATTAAAGAAGCAATTCGTTCTCCGCTATTTATTTTGACAGGTGGTCCTGGGACGGGGAAGACTACCGTCATCAATGGCATCGTTAAACTATTTGCAGAGTTGAATGATCTTTCGCTAGATCCAAAAGATTACACGCAGGCTGTTTTTCCAATTCTATTGGCGGCACCGACAGGACGTGCTGCAAAGCGGATGAACGAAACAACAGGACTACCAGCAAGCACGATCCATCGCTTGCTGGGATTGAATGCCAATGATGAAACACCCGATATTGATGCTAAAGAACTGGATGGCGGTTTGCTGATCGTTGATGAAATGTCGATGGTGGATACATGGCTAGCGAATACTCTGCTAAAAGCCATCCCTGATAATATGCAAGTCATTTTTGTAGGGGACAAGGATCAGCTGCCATCAGTTGGACCGGGGCAGGTTTTTCATGATTTACTGCAGATCGAAGCCATTCCTAAGATGGAATTGACCGATATTTATCGGCAAGGGGATGGGTCATCGATTATTCCTCTAGCCCATGAAATCAAAGACGGAAAACTGCCACAGGATTTTAGAAAGAATCAACAGGATCGTTCGTTTATTGCCTGCCATGCTTTTCAGATGGAGGAAGTGATCAAGCAGGTCGTTGAACGTGCGAAGAAAAAAGGTTTTACCGCCCAAGACGTACAGGTCTTAGCACCAATGTATCGCGGACCAGCCGGAATCGATGCCATCAATAAAATGATGCAGGAAATTTTTAATCCCAATGACGGCAGAAAAAAAGAAGTGCAGTGGAACGATGTTGTCTATCGAATTGGTGATAAAGTCCTACAGTTAGTTAATAACCCCGAGTTAAATGTGTTTAATGGCGACATGGGGATCATTGTCGGAATCATTCCAGCAAAGGAATCTGAGGATAAAGTCGATGAACTGGTGATCCAGTTTGATAGCAATGAGGTCAGCTATAAGCGCACAGAATGGAATAAGATTAAACTTTCCTATTGCTGTTCAATTCATAAGTCACAAGGCAGCGAATTTAAAATGGTTCTTCTACCGATGGTTAAACAATATTCGCGAATGCTGCAACGAAACCTATTATATACAGCTGTTACGCGAAGCAAAGATTTATTAATCTTGTTGGGAGAAGAAGAAGCCTTTCAAGCCTGTGTCACCCGGGAATCAGCCGTAAGAAAAACAACATTGATTGAACGAATCATGAAAGAAAACAACGGAATTCCGGAAAAGCCAAAAGCGGAACCGTTTGAAGCTGTTAAAGAGAAGCAACCGACGATAAATGAACCGACAATTCTGACCCCTAAATTAATTGCCGCTCAAACAATTGATCCAATGATCGGAATGGAAGATGTTACACCTGCGATGTTCATGTAAAAAAGGACTGAAAAATAAATCCGCGGATTTATTTTTCAGTCCTTTTATCTGCGTACCAAATATATTGTGTGGCTGTAGAGAAGTTCATATCAAAAGAGCGTTCTCCCATGTCTTCGCCGTCTGCTTGACCATGCTGAGGAACGACGGAGACGATTCGTATTTTACTGCTAGTAAAATGCTGATAGTGTTTATTTCCCATATGTTTTTTTCGAACAAGCTGAATTAAAAAGCGCAGGATAGCGAGAAGATTTGGTTTCTCAACAACGACCAAATCAATCGTGTCTTTTTTAGGATCAGCCATTGGTGCGATCGCCACTCCGCCACCGAAATAAGGAATATTTGTTGTCGTGCATAAAAAGGTTCGTTCAAAACTCAATGACTGGCCGTTTAGTTCTACTAGAATAGGGAACGTCTTTTGTGTAAAGATCGCTTTGACTAAATACAGTGCATAAGAGGCAGATCCTAGATGATATTTATTCAACACCTTTTTTGAGGTAGAGGCATTCGTCGTTGCAACAATCAATGCATCTAAACCAATTCCAACATTGTTTAAAATGATTCCATGCTCTTCACGAATTTTTTCCTCGTAATGAAAAACATTGATCGGTTGTGGTTTTAATGCCGTCGTAATTTGCTCGAAGGCTTTCTCCGGTTCACGTGACAGACCAATTCCTCTTGCAAAATCATTTCCAGATCCGGCCGGAATATAGCTGACAGGGAGTTGAAGATCTAAAGCAAAAAATTCATTCACTACTTGATGAAGTGTTCCATCGCCACCGATCACCACCAATAAATGAAAGGAATTATCAATATGATCCTTCTCACAGGTATCTGACCATGGGCTTAGCAATTCTGCGAGACGGTCTACGATGGCTCTTTCATCGCCAGGTTCTTCAGTATAGTAAGGGGTATATGTATAATCTCCGTCATCAAGCAACTGGATAATTTTTTCTGCTGTCTTTGCCGCGTTTCCGCTACCTGCAGCAGGATTGATTAAAATGTGATAGTGAAAATTCATGTCCTCGATCCTTTCAAAAACTGATTATAACAGAGTCACGAAAGGAACAGTAGAAAATTGATCATTTTTTTCGGAAAGCTGATTTGCGTACATCTATTTCCACACGAGTATGGCTAATTTTCGTAAATATTCTTTGCTTCATTATTTTGGTGATACGTGACTAATGAAATGCTCTCGATAGTTTATCAAAATTGTATCCTTTGAGCCTCAGATGATACAATTAATTTGTAAAACCGTTTTGTAAAAAAGGAGAATTAGCAATGCGATTAGGAATCGATGATGAATTAGAACTGCTCTATAAAAAGGCAGAGTTGGAAGGGGAGGCGATTATTAGGGATCGATGGACTTCTGGGAACTACGGATGTTGTAGTACTCGAGCACCATTGATTGAAAAATATAAGATTAAAAATGAAAGTAAGGAAATATCACTTTATCTATGGGGGAATCAAGTGGTGAAAGTAAATCCTAAAAACCAAAGAACAACTGTAAACACTGAGTATGAATCGACGAACTATGAAAAAAAGATCATTGAATGGTTTGTTCAAAAAGCACAAAAAGCTTAGAAGTTTCCAGTATCTATTCATCTGTTAAGATATTTTATAGTGCACTTTCTTTAGAGTGAGCAAGTAATTATGGGCAGTCTAATTAACAAGTTGATCCATACTTAAAAATAGTACTTTCAATTTAGTAGGGGTTAAAGTAGCTATAGTATTCTAAATGCCAAAAATATCGTGTAAACGTTTTTATAAAATTTGATTAAGAAAATTTATGATGTTATCATTTTATTAAGCAGTAAATAATTATTTTTTGAATATCTTTAGGGTTATGCATAGACTAGGAAAAATGAAAAATGTAGGGGGCAGTATTATGAAAAGAAGAAGGTTTTTGGTCATAGTTTTAGTTATCTATTTAATGTTTTCTCAGTTGGCGGGAACGGTTGCTTATGCAGTCGCAAAAAATGATTCACAGGGATCGTCAGCAAGTAGTACAGTAATCGATTCTACCGATTCATCAACGGCAGATATCTTACAAACAGTACCTGAGAGTCCCACTTCAACTGAAAAGACGGAGGAATCCATTCTCACTGATGAGTCGACAGGAGATACGGAACAGACGAAAGATTGGATTGCTGAAGGAGAGTTTGGTAATAGTGCTTGGCATATTACAAGTGATTTTACCTTAGTTATTCAAGCTGGAAAACTTGCTGATACGGAAGGTGAATCTCCATGGGTATCTTATAAAGATAAAATTCAGAAAATTCAGATCGAAGGTGAAGTCACTCTAGGAAGCGAGTCGAGCCATTTATTTCAAGGGTTAACGAAGCTTGTTGAAATTGATTTGATTGAAAATCTGAAAGTCGCACAACCGACAAAGATGAATCATTTTTTTGAGGGCTGTGAATCACTAAAAGAGTTAGATTTTTCGAAATGGGATACGAGAGAAGTAACGGAGAATGAAGCTTTTCTAAACAAATGCGACAAACTAGATACTATTGTTATAGGTGTTGATTCGATTTTTCGACCTTACGAAGAGGAAGCGCAAGAAGAATCAGAGCAAGGCTCATTTATCTGGAAAGGACAACAACAGGGCAAAACATTTAAAAGTATTCCGGAGTTATTAACTAATACCGATGGGGATTCTGATGTTTATTCGAAAGAGCCTGCTCCAGAAAAAGCAGAGATCACTCTAAAATACCTAGATGAAAATGAGAAAGAAATCCACGAAAGTAAAATAGTAACCGGATTAATTGGAGAAAGCTATGATGTTGGTAACGAAGAGTATCAACTAAAAATTGATGGCTATTTACTGGATGATAGTCGATTACCGAAAACAAAAGGAACATTTCAAGAAACAGAACAGACCATTGTTTTCTATTATAAAAAAGTCGCTTCACGTGCGAAAAAAACCGTTGATAATCCAAGTGTTCTTTATAAGTCTTACGTTCAGAAGACAGGTTGGCAAGATTTTGTGAAAAATGGTGAACTATCTGGATCTACAGATCAAAAGAACACTATAGAAGCAGTAGAAGTCAAGTTAGAGGACATTGATGAAAATAGTGGAATCGAGTATCGAACAGCTACAAAACAAGATGGCTGGGAAAAGCAATTTACAACTGATAGTCAAATGAGCGGAGTACCAGAAAGTGGAAAAAAACTTGAAGCGATTCAACTTCGCCTTACAGGTGAAATTGCCAAGACCCATGATGTTTTTTATCGTGTAACTTCCGAAACTCTTGGGAAGCTTGGTTGGGCAAAAAACGGGGAAAGTGCTGGAACGGAAAACCTAGACTATGGTTTACAATCCATCGAAGTTAAATTAGTTGAGAAAGGGAAGAATGAGTTAGAGAGTAGCCCTAAAGCATTTGTCCGCCTGCCGTCAGTAGCATATCGTTCACATGTAGAGTCGATCGGATGGCAGAACTATGTTAAGGATGGACAGCAATCAGGAACAAGCGGTCAAAAGAAACGTTTAGAGGGTGTTCAGGTTCGAATAGAGAATACTAGTTTAGATGGCGGCATTCAGTATCGAACACATATCCAAGATATCGGTTGGGAATCCTCATTCAAGTCAAACGATGCAGTCTCTGGGACGACAGGTAGAGCTAAGAGATTGGAAGCGATACAAGTTAAACTAACAGGGGATATCGCCAAGTATTTTGATGTTTACTATCGTGTGCATGCTCAAGGGTTTGGCTGGCTTGATTGGGCGAAAAATGGAGAAAGTGCTGGAACAGAAGGATTGGCCTATCGCTTAGAATCGTTGCAGATTCGCTTGATAAAAAAAGGCTCTAATGAATTAACCAGTAGTCCAAAAGCCTTTGTGAAGAAGCCAGTATTGTCTTATCGTTCACATGTAGAATCCTCTGGTTGGCAAAAATATGTAAAAGATGGGCAAATTACTGGGACGAATGGACAAAAGAAAAGATTAGAAGCAATTCAGATCAAACTGGAAAACAGCGGATTGTCCGGCAGTGTTCAATATCGAACGCACATCCAATATGCTGGTTGGGAATCTTCTTTTAAATCCAATAATGCTGTTTCTGGAACAACTGGTCAGGCAAGAAGATTAGAGGCTGTTCAAATAAAACTAACTGGAGACATTGCTAACTATTTTGACATCTATTATCGCGCTCATGCACAATCACTGGGCTGGCTTAGTTGGGCGAAAAATGGAGAAAGTGCTGGAACAGAAGGAATGGGTTGTCGAATGGAAGCACTGGAAATCAGATTAATGCCAAAAGGTTCCAATCAATTAACAAGCAATCCAAAAGCATTCGTACGAGCACCAACAGTATCTTATAGAACACACGTGCAAGGCATTGGTTGGCAGAATTATGTGAAGAATGGTCAAACGGCGGGGACTAGCGGTCAAAGGAGACGGGTAGAGGCAATTCAGATTCGAACGGAAAATACAACCCTTACAGGCGGTATTCAGTATCGAACACATATCCAAAATATTGGCTGGGAGTCTTCCTCTAGGTACAATAATGCCGTTTCTGGAACGACGGGACAGGCTAAGCGACTGGAAGCAATTCAAATACAGCTTAATGGAGAAGTTGCTAAGTATTTTGATGTCTATTACCGAGTGCATGCGCAAAACTTTGGTTGGTTAGGTTGGGCGAAAAATGGAATGAACGCGGGAACGGAAGCATATGGTTATCGCTTAGAAGCGATTCAAATCAAATTAGTACCTAAATGGGGCACACCACCATCGCCGACATCAAATACTTACAAAAAGAAACCATCAAAACCTACTCTTTCCAGTTTTCTAGGAACAACAAAAAGTAGAGTTTTAAACGAGTTATTGAGGCATCAAAATGATTGGTATTACCTTACAACTCCTTTCGTAGGTACGCTAGGGAATAATGCATCTGTAATGAGTCCACGAGGAAATCCGACAAGTTATGGTCCTGGAATGAACTGTACCGGCTTTATTGCTACTGTGACAAGAAATGGTGGCGGGAACCTTTCAAATATTACACGGAAATCCAATAGATATGGCGGACCTTGTAATGGCTATAATTGGCGTGATGCGTTAGTACCAACTGTTCAATACCATAGTTATCGAACAGTCAGCGACATGTTAAGAGGAGGGAAAGCAGAAAAAGGGGATTTGATTTATTTTGAAGCAGATTTTTCTCGACCAAATCCTGACTGCCATCTCGGATTTTTCTGGGGAAATTCTCCTTCTCAGGATCGTTTTTGGCATCAAACGTTCCCAGCAAATAAAATGTCAAACATTTATTCAGCAACACCTTATTCAAAAGTTTATCTTTTCAAATTGTAATAACTCAAGAAAAGCAGCTAAAAAAGGGCTGCTTTTTTTGTTGTCTGGATTTTTTTGTGTGGGCATGCTGAAAGTTGACTTCTTTGAGTAAACACCGTATGCTGTAAAAGGTTCTCAGCGGTTCATCAACCATCCCGCTTTAAAAAAACTCGGAGAAAGAAGGACAATTATGAATATGGTAGAAAGAAAACGCGTCACTTTAGTAGTGACCAATGGTATTATTATGGCGCTCTATTTAGCGCTAACGATTTTAGTGTCACCAGTTGCATCAGGAGCGATTCAATTTCGTATCTCAGAAAGTTTAAATCACTTAGTTGTATTTAATCGAAAATATTTATGGGGCATTTTTGGCGGAGTTGTCGTTTACAACGCGATCTTCGGTATGGGCTGGCTCGATGTCGTTTTTGGCGGCGGGCAAACCTTACTAGCGTTAACATTGACAGCTGTTTTACAAAATGTCATTAAAAATACAAAGGTTCGTTTGGCTTTGAATGTGGTATTCTTCAGTGCCAGCATGTTTCTAATAGCCTTGATGTTGAATCTGACAGCACAGCTACCTTTTTGGCCTACGTATGGTTGGACGGCCTTAAGCGAAGCGATCATCATGACGATTTCGGCACCAATAATGTACTATCTAGATAAGCGTTTGAATTTTGCAAAACAAATATAAAAAAAGCGGCGGTCCTAAATTTTAGGACCGCCAACTTCTATTTTAAAAGATTAATCTTGCATGGATAGCGCTTCAACCTCTTGGATTTCAAAATGTTTGCGTTCAAGATGGTCAATAATTTGATTCATTTTATTCTCATCTACACCAGCGGGTAAAGTGAAAAGAGTGCGCCGACCTTTGAAATCTTTACCAACATCTAACGTGATGCAGCTGGCGATTGTCGTAAACTTCGAGATGATCTTTGCCATTGCGGCTAAGTCACCACGTTTGCCAGTAGAAACAACAGTGATCACATAACTCCCGGTTTGAATATTCCAAGATTGAGAGAGCATATTTAATAGTGTACTGTGAGTTAAGATACCATAGAAATGATGATCCTCATCTAACACAGTAATATATGGTAATTCTTTAATTGTGAAAAAGATTTTGAAAAAAGAAGTATCTAATGAAATAAATTTTGTTGCGTTTTTCAGCAAATGAGTAACAGGCAGATCCATGTCGCCACCATTTGCTTTGTGCCGGTAAATGTGCATTTTGTAAATATTGCCTCGGAAAATTTGATTGCTTTCATCAAGGATTGGAACACAGCGAAAACCGGTGCCTTCTAATATGTCCAATGCCTCTTGCAACGTCGTTGACTCATTGATCGTTGTCAAATTCTCTTTGGGATAAACGAGACTTTTTAATAACATCCAATAACCCTCCAATAAAGCGATTCATTCTTTCATCATATTATCATATTCTGCTAGAGAAAGAAATTTATTTTAGCAACAAATCCAATCCATAAAACGGGTGCGAAAGAAACGTTTATTGTTGGAATGGAAGATTGACAGACAAAAGGATAGATGATAATGTAACTATGTGACTTTGTGAGGATGCGAAGTCAATCTAGCTTAGAATACATTAATAGGAATTAGGATGCCAGTCCAACTTTTAGCAGGAGGCATCGTGTCATGACCTAAAGGATCAAAACTAAGGTGATTAAGGGATGCTTCACTTAGTTGGATGGTATACGGCATGACAAACAAACTCATTTTTTATTAGAAAAATGAATACATCAATAGGAATAAGGATGCCAGTCCAACTTTTAACAGGAGGCATCGTGTCATGACCTAAAGGATCAAAACTAAGGTGATTAAGGGATGCTTCACTTAGTTGGATGGTATACGGCATGACAAACAAACTCATTTTTCATTAGAAAAATGAATACATTAATAGGAATTAGGATGCCAGTCCAACTTTTAGCAGGAGGCATCGTGTCATGACCTAAAGGATCAAAACTAAGGTGATTAAGGGATGCGCCACTTAGTTGGATGGTATACGGCATGACAAACAAACTCATTTTTCATTAGAAAAATGAATACATCAATAGGAATTAGGAGTAGATCGCTATGGCAACGAAGAAAGCGGCTCTAGCCTGCACTGTTTGTGGTTCGAGAAACTATACAAAATCAGTGAGCGAAGGCAAACGCGGAGAGCGTTTAGAGATTAATAAATTTTGTAAACATTGTAATCAATACACGATACATAAAGAAACGAAATAGGGGGATTATCAATTGAACTTTTTACGCAGTGTCAGAGAAGAAATGAAGCTTGTTTCATGGCCTTCAAAAAAACAATTACGTCATGATTCATTGGTCGTTATCGAGACAGCGATTATTTTTGCTTTGATGTTTTTCATCATGGATACAGCGATTCAAGCACTGATCAATTTGATCATTCGCTAGTAGCCAATTCAAAAAAAGCATGTTATACTGTTTGAGAGAAAAAACCTTGGGATTGCTGAGGTTTTTTTATTTTAGAACGAGGAGCCGATGGCGAAAATGGAATCTTTTGAAAAACAATGGTATGTGTTGCATACTTATTCCGGCTATGAAAACAAAGTAAAAGCAAACTTAGAATCACGTGCACAAAGTATGCGGATGGAAGACTATATTTTCCGTGTAGTTGTCCCAGAAGAAACAGAAACGGAAGTAAAGGGCGGTAAGGAAAAAGAAATCGTCCATAAAACGTTCCCTGGCTATGTCTTAGTAGAAATGGTCATGACCGATGATTCATGGTATGTGGTTCGTAATACACCAGGTGTAACAGGATTCGTTGGTTCTCACGGTGCCGGAAGCAAGCCAGCGCCATTGATGCCAGAGGAAATTAACCATATTTTGCGTTCGTTAGGTATGAGCACACGTCAACATGATCTAGAAGTTGAAGTTGGGGAAACGGTGAAAATCATCGAAGGTGCTTTCGCTGGTCTTGAAGGTGTGATCACTGAAATCGACGAAGAACGTGACAAGATCAAAGCGAACATCGATATGTTTGGTCGTGAGACAAGCACTGAATTAGACTTTGATCAAGTCGATAAAATTTAAGTATCTATTCGCCGAGGTGGCTGCCTCGGCTTTTCTTTTTTTGCCAGTTATGCTTTTCGCAGTTGTTGAATGCTGAGCTATAAGTATCAAATATTGTAGTAGTTATGGTACAAGTTGTTTAGCAAAATGGTATGCGTGGCGAAAATCAAAATCATTTTTCTGGTCTTTATAAAATGAATACCTCGAATCGAGATAGCTGCTAGTTATGCTTTTCGCAGTTTATGAAAAACAGACTTGAAATAAACGTGTTGCTAAATTTCTACAAAGTTCTTAGCTTACAGTTGAGTTGTTCAATGGTTGTGCCTATAGTAAGGAGAAATACAAGATATAGATAGTGAAGTGAGGTAAAGCAGGATGAAAAAAGTATTTTTTAGTCTTTTTGCATTAGCGACAGTCTTATTACTTGTTGGCTGTGGTAACAATCAAACGAAAGACGCAGAAAAAACATCAGCTTCTGCAGTAACTGGCCAGAAGGTTAAGGACACCTATTCGAAAAGTAATGTTCCAACAGTCTTTATTCACGGGTATGGCGGAACCCTCAATTCTTTTGGTGGGATGATCCAACGATTGTCTAGTGAAGGAAAAACAAAGAAAGAAATGGTGATTACGGTTCAGCCAGACGGAGCATTGAAAGTCGATGGACAGTTAAGCAAGAAAAAGGACAATCCGAGTATTCAAGTTTTATTTACCGCAAATAAGGATACTGAATGGAATCAAACGGAGTGGATTTATGGCGTCCTAAAATATTTGAAGCAGCAAGGTGTAGAGCAGGTAAATTTGGTTGGACATTCAATGGGCGGAGTTAGTTCTTTACGCTATTTGACGACCTATGGTCAACCAAACGATGCGTCAACCATCAAGAAATTTGTCTCGATTGGTGCGCCATTTAATGACTTTACAGAATCATCTGAATCAAGGGATGATGTATTGAACAAGGGTCCGAACGTACAATCCAGTCGATACACGGATTATCGAAATGGGATTACCAACGTTCCTAGCACCCTACCGGTATTGTTATTGGCAGGAAAATTGGATGCCAGCACAGCGTCTGATGGCACTGTCCCGCTTAATAGTGCGCTGGCAACCTATTCGTTATTGAAGGCACACGGAAATCCTATTACGTATCAAGTTTTCACTGGTGCCAATGCACAACACAGCCAGTTGCATGAAAACTCTTCTGTTGATAAGGCAGTTGCAAGTTTTTTGTGGGAAAAATAGTGCCTGATTATAGCAATAAAATAGGACGTTATCGTTCAGAAGACAAATTACTTGCTTACTTTTTGTAAGAGTATTAAGATAACTCATGTATTCAAAAGAAAGAAGGATTTATCATGACTTATCAAGCAAGTAACGAAGAACATCCAATTGAAATTGTAAACATTGCTTCACTTGAAGGACGCGTAAAAGAGCGTATGGAAAAAGGTGCGTTTGGTTATATTCGCGGCGGTTCTGAAGACGAATGGACAATGAAAGAAAATACTTCTTCATTTAATAATAAAACGATCATGCCGCGGGTTCTACGTGGAATTGATCATGCTGATTTGAGCACAAAACTTTGGGATATTGATCTTGCAACACCAATTATTCAAGCACCATCGGCCGCACAAGGCTTAGCTCATGAAAAAGGCGAAGCGGATACTGCTAAAGGGGTCGCTGATGCTGGTTCGATCTTTTCGATTAGTACCTACGCTAATACAACGGTTGAAGATGCGGCTGCCGCAGCACCAAATGCACCACAATTCTTCCAATTGTATATGAGTAAAGACGATGGATTTAATGAATTTATTTTAGATAAAGCTGTTAAAGCCGGAGCAAAAGCCATTATTCTAACTGCAGACTCAACACTTGGCGGATACCGTGAAGAAGATATTATCAACAACTTCCAATTTCCGCTACCAATGCCAAACCTAGCTGCTTATAGTGCACAAAGTGCTAGCGGTGACGGTGAAGGAAAAGGCATTGCAGAAATCTATGCGGCAGCGAAACAAGGTTTAGTTCCAGAAGATATCAAGAAGATCAAAGACTTAACAAATTTACCCGTTTTTGTTAAGGGAATCCAATCACCTGAGGATGCGGAAGTGGCGATCGCAGCTGGTGCGGATGGTATCTGGATCTCAAATCATGGTGGTCGTCAATTAGATGGTGGCCCTGCATCATTCGACGTGTTGCCATTAATTGCTGGTGTCGTGAATAAGCGTGTGCCTATCGTCTTTGATAGTGGTGTACGTCGCGGCGAACACGTCTTTAAAGCCTTAGCCAGCGGTGCTGACTTAGTTGCTATCGGACGTCCGGTGATTTATGGATTGAATCTTGGCGGAGCGGAAGGGGTAAAATCGGTCTTTGATCATTTGAACAAAGAACTGTCTATCACGATGCAACTTGCAGGGACAAAAACAATTGAAGAAGTAAAAAATACCAAACTTCATAATGCATAATAGTTTTTCAAAGACTTTATCAAGAAATTCGTTTTTCTTGATAAAGTCTTTTTTTTTCATTTTTCTTGCGCGCGCTTTCTTTTTCGGTTATTATGTATATAATATTTAGGCTAACCTAAAATAGAAAGAAGGGATAACTATGAATAGGATTCGGGTAGAAAATTTATCCGTTGCTTATCGCGGGAAAATCGCTTTGCGGCAGATTGATTTTGAACTAGTGCCTGGAAAATTAACGGGGATTGTAGGTCCAAATGGGGCCGGAAAATCTACCTTGATGAAGGGAATCTTACAACTAGTAAACATTCGGTCAGGAAAAATTTCGTATGGTGATCAGCCGTTAGCAAAACAAAGAAAGAAGATCGCTTATGTGGAGCAACGACAAGATATTGATTTAAGCTTTCCTATTGATGTTTTCGGAGTGGTATTGTTCGGAACCTATCCGCATTTAAAGATGTTCCAACGCCCAGGAAAAAAAGAAAAAGCTTTTGCCTACGAATGTTTAGAAAAAGTAGGTTTAACAGAATATGCCGATCGTCAAATCAGCGAATTATCTGGCGGACAGCTTCAACGTGTCTTTATTGCACGAGCGCTGGCGCAAAAAGCAGAATGGATTCTATTGGATGAGCCGTTTGCTGGAATTGACGCAACCAGTGAGAAGATCATTATTGAATTATTAAAAGAAATACGTAACGAGGGAAAATCAATTGTGATTGTCCATCATGATTTGCATAAAGTCACCGATTATTTTGACGAAGTAATTCTGCTGAACAAGGGTTTGATTGCCTCAGGACCGGTTGAGCAAACGTATACGACGAGGAATATGGAGAAAACCTATGGTAGTGAAATTACGCAAATGCTAAGAAATGGGGGTGCAAACTTTGCTACATGAATTTTTTAAAGGATTAATCGACTATCAGTTTTTACAAAATGCATTGATCACTTCGATCATGGTAGGAATCTCAGCAGGAGTCATTGGGTCATTTATTATTTTACGAGGGATGTCCTTGATGGGTGACGCCATTTCGCATGCTGTTTTACCAGGTGTCGCGATATCGTACATGCTGGGCAGTAGTTACATCATAGGTGCGACCATTTTTGGGATTTTCTCAGCAGCGTTGATTGGCTTTGTTGGAAAGCATACAAGGTTAAAAAATGATACTGCTATCGGGATTGTTTTTAGTTCCTTTTTTGCACTAGGCATCATTTTGATTTCATTTGCCAAAAGTGCCACCGACCTTTATCACATTCTTTTTGGAAATGTGCTGGCGGTAAGGGATTCAGATATGTATTTAACAGCAATCGTCATGGTAATCGTTGTCTTGGCTGTCGGGATTTTTTACAAACAATTGAAATTAACCTCTTTTGCTCCGACAATGGCGCAGTCTTATGGGTGGAATATTAGTTTGATCAATTATGGCTTGATGTTTCTACTGACGTTAGTGGCAGTTACGTCTCTGCAAACGGTTGGAACGATTCTGGTTATTGCGATGCTGATCACCCCGGCTGCTACAGCCTATCAGTTAACAAACAAGCTTTCAGTAATGGTGGGTTTGTCTACTTTATTTGGCGTTTTAAGTGCCATTATCGGTTTGTATTTTAGTTATAGCTACAATCTTCCTTCTGGTGCAACAATCGTGATGACAGCGGCAGTCTTTTTCATCGCAGTTTTTCTTTTTTCACCTAGCAAAGGTTTGATTCAACAATTACGAAAGGAACGAGCATATGAAGCATAAAAAAATACTTTTCGCAGGGATCATCGGACTATTGCTCCTTGCAGGCTGTGGAGCCAAAAAACATGATAATAGCGAAGCAGGAGACTCAGAAAAACTATCTGTAGTGGCGACAAATTCGATCATTGCGGACATGGTTAAGGAAGTTGGTAAAGATCAGGTAAGTATTCATAGCATTGTACCAGTCGGAACCGATCCTCATGAGTATGAACCGCTGCCGGAAGATATTAAGAAAGCAAGTGAAGCAGAGATCGTTTTCTATAATGGCTTGAATTTAGAAACCGGCAATGGTTGGTTTGATAAGCTGATGGAGACAGCAAAGAAAAAAGAAAACGAGGATTATTTCGCTGTCAGCAAAGAGGTGACACCAATTCATTTAAGCGGCAATAGTAAACAAGAAGATCCTCACGCCTGGCTGGATATTTCTAATGGTATTTTGTATGTGAGGCAAATTCAGGCAGTTTTGAGTGAGAAAGATCCAGATAATAAAGGGAATTACGCCAAAAACGCGGAAGCCTATATCCAAAAGTTGGAAGAATTAGATGCTTCAGCCAAGGAAGAATTCGCGGATATTCCGAATGAAAAGAAATTATTAGTAACCAGTGAAGGGGCGTTTAAATATTTTTCCAAGGCCTATGAGTTAACCGCGGCCTACATCTGGGAAATCAATACAGAAAGTCAAGGTACACCAGAGCAAATGAAACAGATCGTTGAGAAAGTCCGCGCGTCTAAAGTACCTTCATTATTTGTTGAAACAAGTGTAGATAAGCGCAGTATGGAACGATTGTCAAAAGAAGTCGACTTGCCAATCTATAGTGATCTATTTACGGATTCTTTAGCGAAGAAAGGTGAAACAGGAGATAGTTACTATAGCATGATGAAATGGAATTTAGATAAAATTCACGAGGGATTGATGAAATAGAAAAAGCAGCTGATTTGATTTCAGCTGCTTTTATTCTGTTTAAACAGTCGCTTTTTCTGGTTCACCAAAAACTTGTTTTTGCAAACGCAAACCAGTTGGTGTCGTAGCTACTCCGCCTTCTGCGGTTTCCTTGAAGATCTGCGGCATTGCCCGGCCAACCTTGTACATCGCTTCAACGACTTCATCGGGCGGGATGACACTGCGGATTCCGGCTAGCGCCATATCTGCGGAGATAAAGGCTTGCGAAGCCCCCATTGCATTTCGTTTTACACAAGGAACTTCAACTAAACCAGCAACGGGATCACAAATGAGGCCCATAACATTTTTTAAGGTAATAGCAAGTGCATTTGCGGCCATTTCTGGCGTGCCGCCGTTGGCAGTAACTAAAGCAGCTGCTGACATCGCGCTGGCAGAACCGACCTCAGCTTGACAGCCACCTTCCGCACCAGAGATCGACGCGTTGTTTGCCATAACGAGTCCAAATGCGCCAGCGGTAAATAGGAAATCAATCTGTTGTTCATGTGTTAATTCTAGTTTTTCACGGGCAGCCATCAAGACACCCGGCAAGACGCCGGCACTACCGGCAGTAGGGGTGGCACACACTAAGCCCATCTTAGCATTGACTTCATTGACGGCGATTCCGTTACGCACGGCTTTAAGAATCGTATCGCCGCTCATGAATTTGCCGCTTTCGATGTAATCATTCATGCGCTTTGCATCGCCGCCGGTGATTTTCGTTACGGAAGTCACACCTTGGATACCTTCTTCAATGGAGCTTTCCATTACTTCCAAATTGCGTTCCATCAACGCAATGATTTCTTCACGTGTACGATCAGTTAACTCCATTTCGGTCGCGATCATTAATTCGCCAACTGTTGGATAATCCTTTGCTTGCTCTACCAGCTCCTGGATTGAATAAAACATGACAATTCCTCCTATACTATTTGAAATAAGTGACGCTCAGTACATCGTCTTCACGTTTGATCTCTTGTCTTAAGCCTTCTGGATCGTCTGGGGTATCATCGATCTCTAACAGAACGATGCCGTTTTCACCACGTGTTTTTCGTGTCATCGTGACTTTTCCGATGTTCAATCCATGCTTCATGAAAATCGTAGATACCCGAGAGAGCAAACCAGGCACGTCTTTATTGATAATGATATAGGTAGGATTGCCCATGCCAAGCGATATGCTGTAGCCGTTCATTTCTGTAATTTGGATGTTGCCGCCACCAATCGAGACCCCAGTAATTGACATCTCTAGATCACCTTTAATCATACGAAGGGTAACCGTGTTGGGGTGGTCAGAAATTTCTTTTTTTGGAACAAAGAGAACTTCCATTCCTTGTTCGTGAGCGATCTTCAATGAATCGGATAAACGAGGGTCATCTGGTTCCATCCCTAAAATACCGCCAACGAGGGCGATATCTGTTCCGTGTCCACGATAGGTTTTGGCAAATGATTCAAAGAGATCAAATTCGACTGAATCGGGACGCTCCCCAAAGATCATACGACAAACTTTTCCGATTCTGGCTGCGCCAGCGGTATGTGAACTGCTTGGCCCCACCATTACTGGACCAATAATGTCAAAAACACTGCGATATTTTAATACTTCCATTATTTTATACCTCCCTGAATTATCCGATGAAAATCCTCATCAAGTCGATCATAGTGTAACATATACGCTTTCTGAAAATAGGAAGATTAATAATTTATTTTGTTATTCTCATAATAGTTAAAGAGATTGTGAAGCGTTTTATTATTGTCAGAAAAGTTTGAACAGGTGATTTTCGTCTTGCGTTAGCAGAGAAATTCTGGTATGATACCAAAGTGTGTCTTTACGCACATGGTTTTAAAGTGGGAGGAGAAATTTTGATCTCCAATTAACCACATCACGGACTCAAGGAGGTATGTCTCGTGGCAAAGAAAGTAGAAAAATTAGTTAAACTGCAAATTCCTGCAGGGAAAGCAACACCAGCTCCCCCAGTAGGTCCTGCACTAGGTCAAGCGGGTATCAACATCATGGGATTCACGAAAGAATTCAATGCTCGTACAGCTGATCAAGCAGGTTTGATCATTCCAGTTGTGATCTCTGTATATGAAGACCGTTCATTTACATTCATCACAAAAACACCGCCAGCTGCCGTATTATTGAAAAAAGCAGCGAAGATCGAAAAAGGATCAGGCGAACCAAACAAAAACAAAGTTGCAAAAGTTACTAGCGATCAAGTAAAAGAAATCGCTGAGTTGAAAATGCAAGACCTAAACGCAGCTAACGTTGAGTCAGCTATGCGCATGGTTGAAGGAACTGCACGAAGCATGGGTATCACTGTCGAATAATTCTCGATGACCCAAGAAAGTAGCTTCTCAGTTGGCTCCCTATCTAAAGATACGGAACACGTGGGAGGTTCTACCGTTATAACCACATCAAGGAGGAAACAAAATGGCTAAAAAGAGCAAAAAAATGCAAGATGCATTGAAAAAAATCGACGCTACTAAGGCTTACCCTGTTGCGGAAGCTGTAGCATTAGCAAAAGAAATTAACTTCGCGAAATTTGACGCAACGGTTGAAGTTGCTTACAAATTGAACGTAGACCCTAAAAAAGCAGACCAACAAATCCGTGGAGCAGTTGTGCTTCCAAACGGAACTGGTAAAACACAAACTGTTTTAGTATTCGCGAAAGGCGAAAAAGCAAAAGAAGCAGAAGCTGCTGGCGCTGATTTCGTTGGCGACGACGACATGGTTGCAAAAATCCAAGGTGGATGGTTCGACTTTGACGTTGTTGTTGCGACACCTGACATGATGGCTACAGTTGGTAAATTAGGTCGTGTGCTTGGACCAAAAGGTTTAATGCCTAACCCTAAAACTGGTACTGTAACGATGGATGTTACAAAAGCAGTTGAAGAAGTTAAAGCTGGTAAAGTAACGTACCGTGTGGATAAAGCTGGTAACGTTCATGTGCCAATCGGTAAAGTATCATTTGATGATGCGAAATTGGTTGAAAACTTTAACACAATCAACGAAACTTTAGTAAAAGCAAAACCTGCTACTGCTAAAGGTCAATACATTAAAAACATTTCAATGACAACAACATTTGGACCTGGTATCCATGTTGAACAAACAGCTATCTAATTAATTTTAGAAAAGTACTTGACTCGGCTAGCTTATCTATGGTAAGTTAGTCGAGGTTAAATATTAACTGTACCGAAGACAGTAGGTGACGCAAGTCTTAATTTCCTACCGAGGACGTTTATTGAGAACATTCAATAGTCCCTCTATGTCTGCGGTGGCATAGGGTATTTTTTTGCTTCCAGCAAAAAATGCTCTTCCATCAAAATCAGGAGGTGAAATATATAATGAGTGAAGTAGCAATCGCTAAAAAAGCCGCTATCGTTGAAGAAGTCACTGAAAAATTCAACGCTGCAGCTTCAGCCGTTATCGTCGATTACCGTGGTTTAACAGTAGAACAAGTGACTGAATTACGTAAACAACTACGCGACGCTAACGTTGAAATGAAAGTTATCAAAAATTCTATCTTAGTTCGTGCCGCTGAAAAAGCTGGTTTGAACGGATTAGAAGAAGTATTCTCAGGACCTACTGCTGTTGCATTTAGTAATGAGGATGTAGTTGCTCCAGCTAAAATTATCGACGAGTTCGCTAAAACAGCTGAAAAACTAGAAATCAAAGGCGGTATCATTGAAGGAAAAGTAGCTTCTATCGAAGAAATTACTGCTCTTGCAAAATTACCGAACCGCGATGGACTTCTTTCTATGCTATTATCTGTCCTTCAAGCGCCAGTCCGCAACGTGGCTTACGCTGTGAAAGCAGTCGCAGAAAAAGAAGAAGAAGTAGCTTAATCGCTGCATAACATATAAACTAAAAAAAACTTACCTAAAACGGAGGAAATTTAAAATGGCATTGAACATTGAAAACATTGTCGAAGAACTTAAAGGCGCGACAATCTTAGAATTAAACGACTTAGTTAAAGCTATCGAAGACGAATTTGGCGTAACTGCTGCTGCTCCTGTAGCTGCTGCTGGCGCTGCTGCTGGTCCAGCTGCTGAAGAACAAACAGAATTTACTGTTGAATTAACAGCTGTTGGCGATCAAAAAGTTAAAGTTATCAAAGCAGTTCGTGAAGCAACTGGCTTAGGCTTGAAAGAAGCTAAAGCTGTAGTTGATGGCGCTCCTGCACCAGTTAAAGAAGATGTATCTAAAGAAGACGCTGAAGCACTTAAAGCTGCTTTAGAAGAAGTTGGCGCATCTGTAACATTAAAATAATCATTGTTGATTATTCGAAAAAGGACCTAATTATAGGTCCTTTTTTTGTTGTTTAAATATCAATTTGAACTGGTTTGATTTTAAGCATTGTGAAGGGATGAGAATTATTTCAATTGTTCTCATTACTCGAATTCTTTTCAATAATAGGGATTTTAGAATAGTGCGAATAAGTTCATAGCTTGTTTAGATTTGTACTGCTTGAGATAACGTCTTCTTTTCTGTAACTATCGTTATTAATTAACTGATTTAAAGATCTAGAGTAAGTTATTATAAATATCTAAGTTATCATACAGTTTTGTTGTATCACTAAAATAGTATCGTTACTATTATAAGTGAGCTAGCTCGAAAACATGTTTTTTAATAAGTGTTATAGGTTCATAAAAATCTAGGAGGCGTATTATGGAAAAACTGAAACGATTGCTTGCTGTTAGCGTTGTATGTATTAGTATGTTTGGCTTTACTTTACCGGCCTTTGCCCACGGCTATGTGACATCACCAGGAAGTCGTGCTTATTTAGGTACAGCTGCAGGTGGAAATCTCAATCAAAATGTGGGACGAGCGCAATGGGAACCTCAAAGTATTGAAGCAAAAAAGGGGACTTTTATAGAAGGGAAAATAGCTAGCGCTGGAGTCAGTGGCTTTGAGCCTTTGGACGATCAATCCATTAATCGCTGGCATAAAAATCGTATTTCTTCTGGTGCATTGACGATTTCATGGTATCTTACAGCGCCGCATAGAACCAGTACGTGGGATTATTACATTACTAAACCTAACTGGAATCCAAATAAACCATTGAAATTTACTGATTTTGAATTAATAAAACAAATTGATGATCATGGAAAAATACCATCAAAAGTTGTGAATCAGCAAATTACAATTCCAAAGGATCGAAAAGGAGACAATGTGATTTTGGCAGTTTGGAATATCAGTGATACTGTCAATGCTTTCTATCAAGTAGTTGATGTAACTATTCAATAATAATTTCAGAAATGGAGGGAGGGTCAACCGACTCTCCTTTTTTGCGAGGTATTGCCAGAAAGTCTTTAATTTATTCGAAAAGAGTTACTTTGCTTTATGAGTATTATCAGCTGTTAATGAAAATACTTGTATAGACTCTGACTTACAGGGAAATAGAAATAAAAAAACCGAGCACTGAAAATGCTCGGATGGAAAGCTTTTGATAAATTTATTGCAGAACTTCGATCATAACATCTGTTTGGTCGGCGGGCACATTTCCAGCATAGTTTGGTGTCGCTAAGGAGAGACCACCGTGCTTATTATGGAATAAATAGAGATTTCCGGACTGATTGTTAGTGTTCGTGGGACCAGATATTTGAACATCAATCGAAAGCATAGTACTTACCTTAACAGTTCGAATCTCATTAGTATTTGCTGAAAAGATTCGAACGGATTTTTCTGGAACATCTTGCATCGTAAAACTATAAACAGCCTCCCTATTGGTATCTCCATTGAAAGTCATTCGGTTTGTATTTGTGTTAATATTTATTGAATCAGGTACGTTCATACCATTAAAGTAGAATGTCGCGTATCCTCCAAACTCCTCTGCAGAAACGGTATCAACTTCAGATTGTTCAGAAGAAGTAATCGTACTTGAAGACGTTGTTTCAGATGAAGACGACTGACTACTAGAAAGATCGGACGAGGATATTCTTGATGTTTGCTTAAGTCTTGATGAAGCTGATGAGCTCTTTGTACTACTTGTCTCGCGAGTAGATTTTTCTGTTGATTCTTGTGATGGACCACGATTGCATCCGACGAGTAAGAAAGATGCAATGAGACAGATCATAAAGATTTTTTTCAAAGACAATCCCCCCTTCATAATAAAGTATAACACTAAATAATTAGCTTGTAATCGTTTACACGTAGTTTGCTGGTTTCCTTCAAAGATTAGACATTTATCTACCAATCGGCTTCTTTCGTGAGCAATATCTTTGTGCGATCAAATAATAACGCGTAGACTATTAATCAAGAAGAAGAAAAGGACTGATGATTTTTGAAAAAAATGTATGAAACAGCAATGATTAATCATGGCGGACGTACCGGAGATGTGCAGGCGCCAAACGGCAGTATGAGAATGAAGATTGAACCACCTTCTATTCATGCGGAAGGAACGAACCCTGAACAGTTATTTGCGGCGGGCTATGCTTCATGTTTTAATGGTGCCGTTCATCACATGTTAAAAGAGCATAATATCGAATCAGATGCAGAAGTGAAAGCACGTGTGTCTTTGTATCAGTTGGATGACGGTGGTTATCAAATCGGAGTGATTTTAGAAACTTCACTACCTGGTGTAGAAAAAGAAGAAGCACAAAAAATTGTTGAAGAAGCTCATGAGTTTTGTCCATATTCAAAAGCAACTCGCGGAAACATCGATGTAGAAGTTGTATTGGTATAGCCTGAAGATCCCTCGAATGATCGAGGGTTTTTTTCTTTTCATTTTTTTTCATAAGTTATTGCAAATGGATGAAATAACACTCGATATCGAAAAGAATCTTTCTGACAATTAGCAAAAAAGAGAGAAAAATAAGAGGCGTTGCATATCACTTTACAAAAATTTAGGAATTAAATAAACTAAAGTCTCAATTATTTTGTAAGGGATGTGTAATGAAAATGAAAAAATATTTGGCAGAATTTATCGGTACCTTCATGCTTGTTTTTTTAGGAACTGGTACAGTAGTTGTTGCTAAAGGTGGTACGTTGACGATTGGATTAGCATTTGGTTTAGCGATAACGATCATGGCCTACGCAGTGGGAGGCATTTCTGGTGGAAACTTCAATCCAGGTGTATCTATTGCAATGATGATCAACAAACGTTTGGAAGTGAAAGAGGGTATTTTTTACATCATCGCTCAGGCACTAGGCTCAATTGTAGCTTCAGCAATTTTATACATTTATGTTCATGCTTTAGAATTACCTAGCGATGGCTTTGGTCAAACTGATTTCCCAAACATTAGTGTAGCGCAAGCATTTGGCGTGGAAACATTGATCACTTTCTTATTCGTATTTGTGATCTTAATGGTTACGAGCGAAAAATATGGCAACGCACAAATGGCTCCAGTAGCAATCGGCATCACGTTAGCATTCTTAATCATCGTCGCTCTAAACTTAACGGGTGGCTCATTGAATGCAGCTCGTAGCTTGGGACCAGCGATTTTTGCTGGTGGCAGTGCACTATCACATTACTGGGTTTATCTATTAGCGCCAACATTAGGAGCGATTATCGCAGCTTTTGTAGCGAAATATATGGGTAGTGAAGAAAAATAAATGAAGTAATACGAAGAAAGAGCAGAAAGTCGATTTCTGCTCTTTTTCTGTATTATTAGCTATAATGATTTTTCGATTTTTGAGCGATGATAGATGGAATAACCAATGACAAATAAGTAAGCTATCACCATTGGGATGATAACAGTGAAGGTGATGCCCATCAACGCGAAAGTTAGCAATAGCGCAGAATAGACATAAAGCATCATATCAAAGGCTTTTGCCTTAGCCATATTACCGATCATGACATTTCGTTCGTCTTTTGTATCGATCTCAATTTGTTTGGCCAATTGGGGATTACTTTCAATTGTCTTTTTACTGATAAACTCGCCAAAACCATATCCAAATAAACCACATCCCAACCCTAGGCAAAGATAAGGCAGGCTGGTCATAACCGTGTGGGAATCACCTAATGTTTTTATCAAATAGAACCCGACCCCGATCAACAACACACCTAAAAAGGCAATGAGCAGTTCTTTTGTCTTAGTTTTCTTCATTTTTACTCCCTCCATTTCAGATATTCTCTTCATTAACTAAATTCTTAATTTATCAATTTTTACAGAAACAGGGTTGATTTAATCTGTTAACGGAAAGTTTACTTTACATTTATAGTATAGAGTATAAACCGTTTTATGTAAAGCTTGCTTTCCATAATGTAAATAAAAAATCGTACCAATCTAAAAATGATTGATACGACAGGTTTTAAAGTTGTTCGCTTATAGTGTTAATTTGTTTTTTACGATAGCTGAAAAGAATGACTAAATAGATACATGCAGTGAAGAGAGTGACACCAATCGGGTTATTCATCAGAATGCCAATGAAGATCAATCCCAATACCAGAATCACTAAACCACTAAAGAAACGTTCGGTCTGCGTCCCTTTTTTAAGTGCTAGTACAAAGGCTGCTACGCTGATCAGTAACCAAGTCAATAAGACAGAATAGGAGAGAGAGCCGACGAGATAATTAAACAATTTATTCCCTAAGAAGTACGATAGGATGACACCAAGATAAAGTGTTCCGGTACAGAACAAAACTGCCCGTTGCGGTACTTGGTGTTTGTTTAAAACAGCCAACTTAGAAGTAAATCCAGGATTGTCCTTCACTCTGAAGTACAACGTTCTTGATGAGGCATAGACACCAGAGTTTATCGAAGAAAACAGGGCTAGTACGATTACAAAATTTACGATATCAGTAGCAAAAGGGATATGCATTTTTTGGAAGACCATTACGAAAGGGCTAGCTGTTGTTGCTGCCAAAGTATCCCAACGATAAATGATCAAAAGCAAGAACATTGGCACAAGGTAAAAGGAAATGATTCTTCCCATTACGCCCTTAATGGCTTTAGGAATCGCTGTTTTAGGATCTTCAGTTTCACTAACGGTAATCGCGATCAGTTCTGACCCACCATAGGAATAAATAACCACTAAAAGAGAATTAACCAAACCTTTTAGCCCGTGAGGAGTAAATCCACCATGACTGTTCATTCGAGAAATTGTATCAACAAAGCCGATATTGAAAATTTCATGAGCAACTAGATAAGCACTGAAGGCAATCAATAAAATGATTACAGCAATTTTAACAAAAGCTAGCCAATATTCAGTTTCTGCAAACAATCGAACTGAGTATAAATTGATAACAGTCGTCAATAGAGCTAGGATTAAAACGAATACCCAAGATGGCACATGAGGAAACCATAATTGCATAAAGCTGGCAGCCGCCACTGCTTCAGCAATGATGTTGACCATCCATAATGACCAATATAGCCAATCAATAAAATCAGCAGTTCGTTCGCCAAGAAAAGGTTTAATGATGCCAGATAATCCTTGTACATTGTCACTAGCTAGTACTAAACGTCCTAAGCCGTTCATTACGATAAAGAGAACTAAGCCGCCTAGCAGAAATGCGAGAATAACTGAAGGTCCTGCGATACCGATTGCTTCTCCACTACCCTTGAATAAACCTGCACCAATTGCCCCACCTAGCGCAAGCATCATGATATGTCGAGAAGTCATTTGCTTCTGTAATTTATTTTCCATAAAAATTCCTCGTTTCTAAAACAGATAGAATAGTTTGTAGATTTGAAATATTCTGATAATTATTTGACTATAATACCAAAATATTCTGACAATTCCATTTTTGTGAAAAATGTTTCATTTTGTTTTCATCAAAAAGCTATAAAACGTTCCTGTTAGTTATTTTATCGTTCAAATCTAACGGTTTTTGAATAAATAAACGGCAAAAACTTTTTTTGTTAACTTAGTTAGATAAAAATCTTCATTTACTAGTATAAAACTGTTTTTTTACTTCAGAATTTTCCTAACTAAAGAAATTTTTGAAACGTCTTATAGAATGGATTGAAATACCTATAAAATAGGATTTGATACCGATGATCACTGAATCGATCATGAAGTAATGAGCAAGTTAATAGAAAAAAAGGAAGATTATTTGTAACATAATAATGTAATTATTCTATATAGAAAGAGGGAGAGAAGAATGAGTTGGTTATGGACTTTAATCATTGGAGCGTTAATTGGTGTGATTGCAGGAGCGATCACTAAAAAAGGCGGTTCAATGGGCTGGATTGCTAATATCGTGGCAGGTTTAATTGGTTCTGCGATTGGTCAAGCTTTACTTGGCTCATGGGGCCCTAGCTTAGCAGGTATGGCATTAATTCCTTCTATTATTGGTGCTGTGATTGTTGTTGCAGTAGTTTCATTCTTTATTGGAAGAAAGTAACATTTTAACCCAAAATAAAAAAGCGCCTAGGCGCTTTTTTATTTTGCATTCAACAATTCTTCTTTTCCATGAATCAATTGGGTCAAAAAGCTACAATAGGGGGTCTCAATCTGATGTTTCTTCCCTTTTTCCCAAACTGCACCGTTAATGTAATCAATCTCAGTCTTACGATGGTTTCTTATCAGATCTTGGTACATAGATGGAAAATGCAGTCCTTGTGTTTTAATATCATACGTAGCCTCGACAGCTTGAATGACTTGGGGCTGATCAAGCCTGATTCCTTCTGCTTTTGCTACCTCTGCGAATTCTCCAACAATCGCTTCAATCAGATTTTTTGCAACACTTAATGATCCGAAATCAGCGATATTACAATCCAAAATCGTACACAATCCATTCAGCGTACCGTTGATACAAGCTTTTTTCCAAATTGAATAGCGCACGTTATTGCTATAAATGGGGTTTAATTTCGCTTTTTGGAAAACTTCTAATACCTTTAAAGTAAACGCTTTGCCTTTGGGATCTAAATTCTCCATTTCAATACTACCCGAACCGACTAATTTTGCATGACCAGGTCCAGCTAGTCCAGCGGTCCAAGTAGTTGTTCCGAAAATAATATTTTCTTTTGGAACAAATTTAGCGAGTGTCTCTTCATGACCTAAGCCGTTTAGCAGACAAAAAACGAAGGTCTTTTCACCGATGATCGGCTGAATGTCTTGAAACATTGCTTCAAGCTGCATGGATTTCGTTAAAGCAATAACTAATTCAACATTTGCATGATCTTCGACAATCTCTTCTGGTGAATAGATTGGCAGGTGAGCGACTACCTCATGGTCTTCAAACTCTCCGATCAAGCCCTTTTCACGGATCGCATTGATATGATCCGCCCAGCGATCAATTAAAATGACCTCGTTTCCTGCTTGATGAAGCATTAATCCGATGCGACTCCCCATAGCACCAGCTCCAGCAATTGCAATTTTCATAATCAGAATTCCCCTTTCAAGTTCCACAGAACAGTATACCTAAAAAGCTGTAAAATGAGCGCTTAGGTGCTCAGTTAAGAAATGATATTTCATAAAATATAAATTAAACGTGAAATAGTATTGCGTTTTTAAGTATTAGCGTTTATAATCACTTCATAAAGTTGAAACGGTTTCAGAATGGAATCTTTGGTTTACTAAATAACGGGAAACACATCGTTAGTTGAGTTAAAAAAGGAATTCTTTAATAAAGGAGGAAGCAGATGTTTGGCTTTTCAATTTTTTTAAATGAAGGTTTAACAAGTGAAACGATCCATTATATAAAAACAATGTCACAAAATGGTTTTTCAGGTATCTTCACATCGTTGCATATTCCAGAGGATGATGCAGCGCAATATCGTAAGCGCTTGACTGAGTTAGGTGCGATTGCCAAAACCTGTGAATTGGAATTAATGGTGGATATCTCAGGGGAGGCATTGGCCCGCGCTGGATTTTCCTTCGATCGGATAGATGAGCTGAAAGAAATTGGTGTAACCGGCTTGCGGATGGATTATCACATATGCAATCAACAAATCGCGAAACTTTCACAGCAAATGCTGATCGCGTTGAATGCATCCACGATTACTGAAAAAGACATTCAAGAATTACGAGACGCTAATGCCGATTTTAGTCAATTAGAGGCTTGGCATAACTATTATCCAAGACCTGAGACGGGTTTGGATAGACAGTGGTATCGTAAAAAAAACCAGTGGCTACAAGACTATGGTTTCACCATTCAAGGCTTTGTTCCTGGTGATGAACAGTTGCGCGGGCCTTTGTATCAGGGGTTACCAACTTTGGAAGAGCATCGCGGGCGGCATCCTTTAGCGGCTGCACTGGATTTATTAGCAGATACTGATAAGGTTTATATCGGCGACAGCGGCTTATCAGATGAGACCTTAAGGCATTTTTCTTTCTATATAAAAGAAGAAACGTTAAAACTAAGGGTACAACCATTCGATAAACAAGTTGAGTATGTCTTGGGAGATCATGTCAATAGACAAGATGAAGCACGTGATGTGATCCGCAGCGCAGAAGCCCGTTTCAAAAAAATTCCGCATGTCGAACCGTTACCAGTTAGAGTACGCGAGAGCGGTTCTGTAACGATTGACAATGCAAATTATTTACGCTATATGGGTGAAATTCAGATTGTAAAACGAACACTGCCTGCCGATGAGAAGGTCAACGTTGTCGGCCAAGTGATTGAAAAGGATATAGATTTGATCCAACATATTAAAGCAGGACAGAAATTTAGTTTAGAGAGTGTGGAAAAAAATGATTAATTTAGAGAACTTAACAACCGAACGACGTAATGAAACAACTTTTGGCTTAGATGAAATGAGCGTGGCGGAAGCCGTACGTTTGATGAACCAAGAAGATCATAAAGTACCTGATGCCGTAGCAGAACAATTACCACAAATTGAAAAGGTGATTGAAGCAACGATTACAGCCTTTAAAAAAGGTGGACGTCTGATCTATATGGGGGCTGGAACCAGCGGACGTTTAGGCGTTTTGGACGCAGCAGAATGTGTACCGACTTTCGGTGTTGAAGCTGAAATGGTGGTAGGCTTGATCGCAGGCGGCGAACAAGCTATGACCGTAGCCGTTGAAGGCGCAGAAGACGATGCGGAACTAGGCACGCAAGATCTAGTTGATTTGAAATTAACTGAAAATGATATGGTGATCGGGATCGCAGCTAGCGGCCGCACACCTTATGTCATCGGCGGACTAGATTATGCTCGCTCGATCGGTGCAGCAACTGGAACGATTTCATGCAACAAAGGTGCTGAGATCAGCAAGCATGCGGATCTGCCAATCGAAGTTGATTGCGGACCAGAGTTTTTAACGGGCTCTACTCGTTTGAAATCAGGGACAGCGCAAAAATTGATCTTGAATATGGTCTCAACTATCAGCATGATCGGGATCGGAAAAGTTTACAACAATTTAATGGTCGACGTGAAGCCAACCAATGAAAAATTAGTCGAACGTTCAAAGCGCATCATCATGCAGGCGACCGAAGCAGATTACGAAACAGCGGCTCGCTATTTTACTGAAGCGGATCAAAATGTGAAATTAGCAATCGTGATGATTTTGACAAATAGTTCGAAAGAAGAAGCAGCTGAAAAACTAATCCATGCCGATGGATTTGTAAAGCGAACAATTTAGGAGGTAAGCACAATGGCGAAAGAAGAATTAAGCTTGAATCAAATTGCTAAAGAAATCTACGACGGCGCCGGTGGTATGGAAAATGTCCAAAGCGTCGTTCACTGTATGACTCGTGTACGGATGAGCGTACGTGATGACAGTAAAGTTGATCAAGCGAAGTTGAAAAGTATCCCGGGTGTACTAGGTGTTGTTGATGATGAACAATTACAAGTCATCATCGGTCCAGGAAAAGTCAACAAGGTCGCAAAAGAAATGGTCGACATGGCAGGTGTAACTCTTGGTGAAGAATTGCCTCAAGGTTCTGGTAAAGATAAAGTCAACGCTAAAGCTGCAGAAATGAAAGCGGCACAAAAAGCAAAACAAAAGAATTCACCGTTTAAAGCAGTTTTAAAAGACATTTCAAACATTTTCGTTCCAATGATTCCAGCCTTTGTTGGGTCGGGTTTAGTTGCTGGTATTGCAGCTATCCTAACAAACTTAGTCACTGCTGGAACCATCGATGCAGCCAATTGGCGGCAGATTATCGATGTTATGAATATTTTGAAAAACGGAATGTTTACTTACTTAGTGATCTTCACAGGGGTAAATTCCGCCCAAGTATTTGGTGCGAATCCGACACTTGGTGGAGTAATTGGTGCGGTCGTGCTATTAACAGGAATGAATCCTGAAGCCCCGATCAAGAACTTATTTACCGGTGATGCATTAGCTGCCGGGCAAGGTGGGATCATCGGTGTCATTTTCGCTGTTTGGTTATTATCCATCGTTGAAAAACGTTTGCACAAAATTATTCCAGACGCAGTCGATATCATTATCACACCAATGCTTTCCTTATTAGTGATCGGTTTGCTAGAAATCTTCTTGATCATGCCATTAGCCGGTTTTATTTCGAACGGTATGGTTGGCGGGATTAACTGGGTATTATCCGTTGGTGGTGCCTTCTCTGGTTTTGTTTTAGGAGCACTGTTCTTACCGATGGTAATGTTCGGTCTGCATCAAATCCTGACCCCGATCCATATCCAAATGATCGGTGAAACAGGCAAAACTTTATTGTTGCCGATCCTAGCGATGGCTGGTGCTGGTCAAGTCGGTGCGGCGTTTGCCCTATGGATCAAATTACGCAAAGACAAAGAATTAACTGAAATGATCAAAGGTGCGCTGCCAGTTGGTATCCTTGGTATCGGCGAACCATTGATCTACGGTGTTACCCTGCCATTAGGTCGTCCATTCATCACAGCATGTATCGGCGGCGGTATCGGTGGTGGCGTACTCGGAGCACTTGGCGGAATTGGCGCGATTGCGATCGGACCTTCAGGTGTTGCCTTAATCCCGTTAATCGCGAATGGTCGCTGGTGGGGCTATGTCCTTGGCTTGTTAGCTGCGTACGCAGGCGGTTTCGTTGCAACGTATTTCTTTGGTATTCCAAAAGATAAATTAGCTGAACAAGAATTAGCAGAAACAACAGTTGCTAAAGCAAATGATCCCATTGTCAGCACACCTTTAGCTGCACATGCAACAGATATTTTTACTTCAGTAGCAGAAGGTATTGTTCATCCACTAGAAGAAGCGTCTGATCCTGTATTCGCTGAAAAAATGATGGGTGAAGGCTATTTCGTTGAACCGAAGAACGGTGCGATTTTTGCTCCAGTTGCAGGGAAAGTTTCAACGATCTTCCCAACAAAACACGCCATTGGTATCACGACTGACAGTGGGTTAGAAGTTCTATTACACATGGGAATTAACACAGTCGAATTAAATGGGACACCATTTGACGTACTAGCAAAAGAAGGACAAATGGTCACTCCTGAAACACAAGTTGCTACAGTTGACTTAGCTGGAATCAAAAAAGCAGGTAAAGGAACCTCGATGATGGTCTTAATTACCAATATGAATGATGTAGCCACTCACGTTCTTGAAAAAACTGGAGCGGTTCATGCGTCAGAAGAAGTATTTAAAGCGACAACAGTATAATTATGCGAAAAGCGGTGCCTTGGTTGGCGCCGCTTTATTTATTTAAGAGCAAATGATTTGGCTGTAAACTGACATCTGTTGTCATATTACCTATGCTACACTTTTCTAAAGATGAGGAATTAGGATGTCGGTTCAACTTTGCCAGTTTTTCTTAGTGCTTTGTCAGTGCTACTTCCTGTTTTAGCAGCTTAGTAGAAAGATATGACTTCGAAAGTCCAGACAAATTCTTAGAAAAGACGAGTGTAATTAGAAAAATGGTATTCGAATGGGAATTTTTTGAATTTTTACGTTAAAAAAAGCGGTGTTACTTACGAGCTAGTTCAATATAAGTACATGTGCGCTTAAGTTGAATGAAACACGACATTCAAATCAAACTACTTTTTTCTAAGAGAAAAAAGTAGTCCTTTCGAATGAATAAGGAGGCATATAGATGGATGAACAAGGGATGAAATATGAGTTTGCGGCGAAGGTTTATCATCATTCATCCTCGCCTGAACTGGCAGGCTGGATGTTTGTTAAACTTCCAAAAGAATTATTAAGAGAAATTCGCAAGCTATTCAAAGAACTGGAAGAAGGTTGGGGAAGAATGCGAGTGAGTGTTAAAACAGGTGATAGTCAATGGAAGACATCAATTTGGTTCGATACGAAACAAGATAGGTATTTATTACCGATCAAAGCAGCGATCCGAAAAAAAGAAAAGATCGTAAAGGATGCGCTTGTTGAGATTGCGATTTGGATCAATGTTTAATCAACGAAATGAGGAGCTGGAAGAATTCGATTCTTTTAGCTTTTTTGCTAGTCATTCTGATGTAGAAGACCACGAAATTTTCAGATTAAAAAAATAAAACGAATCCTAATAAAAGTATTTAGTAAAAAGGAATCAATAGATAATGAAGTTTTTCACAATTTGTGATATTCAAGCAGTCTTTTTTGTGCTATTCTCTAGGATAAGAATTTTTTTAAAATTATTATCGGGATTGTAGGGGACAAGGAAGAGAGGCTTGATAGATGGAAGTTCTGCTAGAGAAAAAAGAAATCCTGCGTTACCTCGGTTATCGACGCAAGCAGGAGCTGACACCAGAAGTGGAGCAGCAAATCCAACAATTGATGCTAGAGGTTATGCAAGTCGCCAATCCACGCTACACATTTCTGATTTTTCCTTGCCAGCCGAATGAATCCAAACAACAGATTCAAGTCGTTGGAACAGATCTACTGTTGGAAGGTAAAGCCATATACAGTCACTTGAAAAATGCTAAAAAAGTTGCTTTACTGGCAGCGACCTTAGGATTAGAAGTGGAACGGCAGATTCGTAAATATGAATTGACAGAGATGAGCAGGGCCATGATTTTAGATGCCTGTTGTGTGGAATATATCGAAAAAATCTGCGACTTGGCTGAATGTGTCATTGAACAAGAAGTGGCTACTGAACACTTGATCTTAAATCGACGCTTCAGTCCCGGGTATGGCGACCTCCCAATTGAGACACAAGCAAAGTTTCTAGCAGTGACAGATGCCACGAGACGGATAGGAATCAATCTATCGGAAAATTTCTTGATGACTCCACGCAAATCCGTCACAGCGATTATCGGTCTCTTTGATGACGAGGCCGTTGCCCGACCGCGCCGAAAGCGTCCTGCTTGTAACGACTGCTCTATGAATAAAATCTGTGAATATCGAAGGTGAGAAAATGACGATTATCGAAGAATTAAGGGAAAATAGATTGCTCTTTGATGGAGCGATGGGAACGATGTTGCAAAAAATGGGACTGCCTGTTGGACTGGAGCCAGAATACTTCAATTTGAGTCATCCTGAGACGATCACACAGATTCATCAGGAATATGTATCCGCTGGTGCAGATGTCGTTACGACCAATACCTTTCAGGCAAATCGAGGGAAATTAAAACAAGATGAGCTGCCAGCGATCATTCAAGCTGCTGTTAAACTGGCAAGAGCTGCTCAGCCTAAATATGTCGCGTATGATATGGGCCCTATCGGTCAATTGATGGCCCCGATGGGAACCTTGAGTTTTGATCAAGCCTACGAAATGTTTCAAGAGCAGGCTGTATTAGCTGAAAAGTCCGGAGCAGATGTGGTCGTGGTTGAAACGATGTCGGATTTGTTAGAAACAAAGGCAGCAATATTAGCGATCAAGGAAAACACAAACCTGCCGATCTTTTGTACCATGACTTTTCAAGAGGATGGTCGGACATTTGTTGGCACGGACCCTGTGACAGCGGTCTTGACGCTCCAATCATTAGAAATTGACGCTGTTGGGGTGAATTGCTCGCTAGGACCGAATGAACTATTACCGATCGTAGAAGAGATTTTAAAATTTGCAAGTATACCAGTGATGGTGCAAGCCAATGCCGGTCTGCCTGAAATGAAGGACGGACAAACTTATTACTCGCTAACAGTGGCAGAGTATTGCTCTGCTGTCGAAAAAATGTTAGCGAATGGTGTACGAATCGTGGGTGGCTGTTGCGGGACAAACCCTGATTTTATTTTGAAATTACGGCAATTGGTTGATGAGGTACCAGCAGTGGCTGTATCTCCAAAAAAAGTTACAGCTGTGACTTCTGGCAGTCAAACAGTCATTTTAAATGATGGTCTACATCTAATCGGTGAACGGATCAATCCAACCGGCAAGAACCGGTTAAAAGAAGCGCTGCGTAAAAAAGATATTAGCTATGTTCTAAAGGAAGGCTTAAAGCAAATCGAAGCCGGTGCGGATATCTTGGATGTCAATGTCGGTTTACCGGAAATCGACGAGGCAGATATGATGCAAAAAGTCGTTCAAGAGCTTCAAGGAATCGTGACAGCTCCTTTGCAGATTGACAGTGTGAATATCGCCGCGATCGAGACTGGCGCTCGTTATTATAATGGTCGGCCATTAATCAATTCAGTCAATGGCAAAGCAGAAAGCATGAGTGAAGTGTTTCCTATCGCCAAAAAGTATGGCGCAGTTGTATTGGGCTTAACACTCGATGAGACGGGAATTCCAGATACGGCAGAAAAGCGCTTGGCAGTGGCGGAAAAAATTATTAAAACGGCCGCCAGCTACGGAATACCTAAAGAGGATGTCATGATTGATCCGCTGGTGTTAACAGCCTCTGCGCAGCAAGCTCAAGTGCAGGTGACGTTAGATACGATCAGATTGATTAGAGAGAAATTAGGCGTATTGACCGTCGCTGGTCTGAGTAACGTTTCCTTTGGTTTGCCAAATCGTGAAGTATTGAATGGTGCTTTCCTAGCTGTAGCAGTGGGTGCTGGACTCAATGCGCCAATCGTTAATCCACTTTCGGAATTTCTTATGCAGATGGTACAATCCCTGAAAGTCATTAATAATCAGGATCGTGATGCTGCAGATTATATTGCCAAAAGTCAGCATTTAACACTGACAAACCATCAATCAAACACTTCTGTTGAAATTGAACAAGGGCGAGAAAACGATTTGAAATCGTTGATTTTAAAGGGACAAAAAGAAGATACGCCTAGTTTAACGAAGCAATTACTAGAACGCATGACACCGCTTGAGATTGTCAATCAATATTTTATTCCAGCCTTAGATGAAGTGGGCTCAAAATTTGAACAGGGGATGTTGTTTTTGCCGCAGCTGATGCAGTCTGCGGAAGCTGTGCAACGCTCTCAGGAAGTGTTGAAGCAATACTTTGATGCTCATGGGCAAGAATCGGAATCAAAAGGAAAGATCCTTTTAGCTACCGTTCAAGGAGACATCCATGACATTGGCAAAAATATTGTTAAGATGGTGCTGGAAAATTATGGCTTTGAGGTAATCGATCTAGGCAAAGATGTGCCGATCGCAACGGTTATCGACACACTAAAAGAGCAAAAGATTCCGTTGGCGGGGCTGAGTGCACTGATGACTACTACTGTTCAGAACATGAAAGCGACAATCGAAGCGGCTAAAGAAGCCAATTTGGAGACAAAATTCATGGTGGGTGGCGCTGTTTTGAATGAAGAATACCGAGAATTCGTTGGTGCAGATTATTACGCCAAGGATGCCCTTAGTAGCGTAACAATCGCTCAAGAATTTTTCTCAGACAGAAAATAAAAATAGCCGCGTGAAATGATTACGAGCTTTTCATTTCACGCGGCTATCTCTACAGTTAATTGGTTTAAAAATACTTTTTACGATACTCTTGGACCACTGCGCGCGTAGAATAAATCTTTTCGGCATTTTCTTGATTTCGACTAATGTAAACATAGAATAGCAGGTCAATCGTAATGAACTGCGCTAAGATCGAATCAGTTGCGGCGCTGCGATACGTTGCTTCGGTTGGTCGAGAGGTTTGCAGACTCACATCAGAAAGCTTGGCCAATGGATTTTGTCCAAACTGAGTCAATGTAATGATTGGGATGCCTAGGTCTTTAGCCGTTTCTGCCAACGCGATCAATTCTGAGGTCAAACCAGAATTTGATACCAGCCAAATCACGGCATCTGTTTGATGGAGAACCAGCTGTGGCAAAATCGTATTGTAATCCTGTTCGCTAATAACATTCTTCCCCAAACGGCTCCATTTTTGGACAATATCGGTAGCCGCTAAATTGGATGCTCCGATGCCTAGAACGTAGCAAAATTCTTTTTCTTCCATTAACTTGCAGGCATCGAGAAATACGTCTTCATTGAATAAAGCGGTGGTTTCATCAATTGTAAAGCGTGCATTGCTGGCTAATTTATTTTTTAAGCTATGAAAAGATTCATCGTGCCCGACATCACTATAGGTGTTCTTGCTACGCCCTTGCATGGTTTCAGCAGATAATTCAATTTTTAAATCAGTCAGGCTGCTATAGCCCATTTTTTTTGAAAAACGTACTACCGTTGGAGCGCTTGCGCCCGAGGCTTCAGCGATCTCATTAGCTGTCATACTTGAAGCTTTTTCGCTATTGTCGCGGATAAAGCAATAAATTTTTTTTTCGGCTGCAGACATTTCTTTCTGCATGCTTTTCATATGAGAAAGAACACTCATGTAGGGTTACTCCTTTTGATCTTTTTTCCCATTATACCATTTTCAGAATAAAATTTATTTTTTCTATAGAACAGCAAAACGGTCTTTCCTTTTTTTTGAAAAGTCGTATGATAATAAAAGAATCTTTTCTAAAGGAGTTTACTAAATGGCTTTGATTGATTTTATTTTGCACATTGATGCCCATATGGTGTCATTGGTTCATCAATACGGTGTAGGAATTTATCCAATTTTATTTGCAATTGTTTTTATTGAAACAGGCGTCGTGATCTTTCCTTTTTTGCCAGGGGATTCATTTCTATTTGCGGCTGGAGCACTGACTGCATTGGGAGGTAGTGTTCTGCATTTGCCTTATGTGATTGGTATTTGCATAATTGCGGCGATTCTTGGGGACATGATGAATTACTGGATTGGGCATACGATTGGGGTGAAAGCCTTGTATCATCGACCAATTTCTCGATTTATCAAGGAAGAAAAAGTACGTGAGGCAGAAAATTTCTTTAATGAGCGTGGGAAATGGACCATCTTCTTAGGACGCTTTATGCCTTTTGTTCGTACGTTTATTCCCTTCATTGCTGGTTCTAGTAGAATGAACTGGGGTATTTTCTCAAGCTTCAATGTTTTTGGAGCGATCGTTTGGGGGACAGTTGTTACTTTAGCTGGTTATTTCTTAGGTAATATCCCTTTGGTTAGTGAACACTTTTCATTGATCATGCTAATAATCGTTTTTGTTTCACTGATTCCGATTATGATTCCATATATCAAACAGAAAATTCGGGCATAAGAAAGAGCTTGGAGGTTTCCCAAAAAAGGAAGCTCCTAAGCTCTTTTTCACTATACGGAAAGTATATAATTTCGCTATACAGCAGGTATATCCTCGTTCGTAAATCTTTTCTTAATTACAAATGGAAATACAAAATTTCTGGCGTCACTCGAAAGCGCAATGGAGGTCCGGTGGTTCCTAAGCCAGTATTAACGACCAAGCTCGTTTTGGGTGTCAAAGCATAGATTCCTTGATCATACAGCTTTGATCCAAAATTCTTATAAGGAAAGATCGGAAAACGGATTTGTCCGCCATGGCTGTGCCCAGATAAGATCAGATCAAAGCGTCCGAGGCCATTCAGGTGTTGCACTTGATCAGGTTCATGAATCATCAAGATCGAAAAAGGAGCATCCTTTGGCAGGGTATTGTAATCAGGCTGACCTTCTTGTCCATCATCAATCCCTGTTAAACTTACCTGTTCCACTAGTGCACTTTGATTTTTTAACAAAGTGAAACCACCAGCAGCCAGTATTTCACTGACTGCTTCTTGTCCGTTGGAACGATAATCATGATTGCCTAATATAGCAAATTTTCCTTGCGAGGCATTAATTTTCGCTAATTGCTGACTAATTTTTTGGCAGTCCCGTGTTTCCCAGTAGCGATAATTTTCAATTAAATCACCAGTAAATAACACAATATCTGGTTTTTCATCATTCAGTTTTGCAACAATTTTGTCAAACCGTTTCGGCGAATAAAAAAGGGAAAAGTGACTATCGCTGATTTGCGCGATGGTCCATCCGGCTTTTTTTCCTTTCTGAACGATTAAGGTGTCTTCTTTTGTGATCTTAAAATGCTTTTCAACCAATTGATAGGTGGCGTATCGGCAATAGATCAGAAAGAGGACTGCAAGGGTAACAAAGAATAGAATCATTTCTACCACTTTCTTTCTGATTTTTTCGTCAGTATAGCCAAAAGAAAGACCTGTCACAAGTTGGACAGGTCGGATTTAATGATTATTTAAATCGTGCGAACCGTCTCCCGTTGAATCAAGTGATGAGGGACGACTAATTGAACACCGGTTGATTGTTTTTGATCAATTTTTTCCATCAGCTTTTGGGTCCCTAGGCGACCGAGATCAGAAATATCGATATCAATGGTTGTTAAATAGGGATGAACCAATGTGGCAAAAATTGAATTATTAAAGCTGATTACTGAGAGATCATCCGGTACTTTATACCCATGCAAACCTGCTAGCTGAATCATTCGTAGAGCAAAGATATCATCGATCACGACCAAGGCCGTCGCACCAGTTTCTTCAATCACTTCAGGAAACCTTGTGTAATCCTCGGGTTGAAGCATTGCTAATGGAGGATGCGTTGGCAATCCTTGTAGCATCATCGCTTCTTGATACCCGAAGTAACGTTCGAAGAAGATTACTTCTTGGTTTACATTCGAGACAAATAAGATATTCTTGTGTCCTTTTTCGATGAGATGCTCCGTTGCTTGTTTGCCTAGCAATTGATTGTCGTTATCGACATATAAGATGTCCGCTTCTCTTTTTGGGGGGCGCCCGATCAAAGTAAACGGAATTTTGTTTTGATACAGATAGTCGGCAATCGGATCATCTTTCTCGGAATAGGCTAAAATAAATCCGTCTACCTGCTTTTGACGATGCATTCGTGTAACGTTTTCTAAGAGAGTCTCACTATTATCTGAAGAAGCAACCGCGGTTGTCACTTGGAATTCAGCGGCAGTCTCATTGACCGCATTCAGTAGCTCTAAATAAAAGGGGTTGCCTAGGCGTTCACGAGAATTCAACGGTGGTAAAATTACACCTAGTGAATTAGCGCGCTGCTTTCCAAGATTTCGTGCGGTTACGTTCGGGAAGTAGCCCATTTCATCCATAACCTTGCGAACCCGTTGTTTCGTTTCGTCTGAAATACTGGGATGATCATTGATCACGCGGGAAACAGTAGAAGGAGAGACATTCGCTTTTTTAGCCACGTCTTTAACTGTTGATGTCATTTTCGCTCTCCTTTCTCATTAATAGTGATGAATTATTTATTCCATTGTTTTTCTAAAAATGCTAGTGTTAATTCTGAAGTGGAAGAAACCAAAGCGATATCCTCGCCTAATTGTTCCGCTTGTCCAACTCCCACAGGAAGGGCACCACAAGCTTTAATCGCAGCAATCCCAGCCTGAGCATCCTCGATTCCAACACATTCATCTGGATCTAAACCGACTTCATGTGCGGCAAGAATGAAGATATCTGGTGCTGGCTTTCCAGCGGCAACTTTTGCTGGATCAGCGATGCCATCAAAATATTCGGTCAAAGCCATTTGCTTTAATAGAAAAGGCCCGTTTTTACTAGCTGAAGCCAGAGAAATTTTGATGCCGGCTTCTTTTAATTCTTTTAATAGCGCCAAAATCCCAGGATAAACATCTTTAGGGGAAACTGCTTGAATCATTTCAACATAATTGTCATTTTTTGTCTTTGCCAAATTCTGAAATTCTGCTTCAGAAAAATCCTTTTCACGATTGCCGTGTTGAAGAATCAACCGCAAAGAATCTTCACGACTAACCCCTTTTAATTTTTCGTTAAATGCGCGATCAATCGTAATTCCTAAGCCATCAGCCAGTTTTTTCCACGCCAGGTAATGATATTCGGCAGTATCAGTAATTACCCCGTCTAAATCAAATAGAACTCCTTTAAACATTTGATGCCTCCTGTTCTAATGGAACCGTCACTGTCTCGCTTAAAGAAATTTCTTTCCCATAAAGCATCATAGCTAAGGTCGGTCCATCTTTCAAGTCAATTTGTACTTCTTTTTGATTTACACTAATAGCTAATAGTCGGCCACGGTAATTAATGTGGAATGAATAATGATCCCAATCTTTTGGCAATAATGGCGCAAAGCTTAACGTGCCAGTAGTTGTCTTCATTTGTGCGAAACCTTGGACGATAGCTAACCAGCTACCAGTCATGGAAGTGATGTGTAAACCGTCATCTGTGTCATTATTATAATTATCCAGATCCAAACGAGCGGTTCTTTGATACATTTCCATCGATTTATCGGTTAATCCAAGTTCAGCAGCCAAAATTGCATGAATGGAAGGAGATAAGGATGACTCATGAACGGTCATTGGTTCATAGAATTCAAAGTTTTTTCGTTTTTCTTCTATTGTAAATTGATCGCCGAAGAAATAAATTCCTTGGAGAACATCCGCCTGTTTGATGAAGCAAGAACGCAAAATTTTATCCCAAGACCAGTTTTGGTTCAATGGACGATCTTCGGGAGATAAATCAGAAACTGGCATTAAATCTTTATCTAAGAAGGTATCATGCTGCACAAAAATACCTAATTCTTCATCAGTCGGGAAGTACATATGCTCGATAATATCTTGCCATTTTGCTTGTTCTTCGACCGAAATTGAGACAGACGCTTGCGCCTGATATTTACGATAATTTTCCAAGGTGTAGGATAGGACCCAAGTTGCTAAATAATTGGTGTACCAATTGTTATTGATATTGTTTTCGTATTCGTTTGGTCCTGTTACGCCGTGGATCATATATTTTTGCTGCCGTTTTGAGTAATGCACGCGATCCGCCCAGAAGCGAGCAATCTCTGTTAAAACCTCAAGACCTTCCTTTTGGATGTAGCTTTCATCGCCAGTATAGGTTGTATAGTTGTAAATCGCGTGAGCAATCGCACCATTGCGATGAATTTCTTCGAAGGTGATTTCCCATTCGTTGTGACATTCGATCCCAGTAAAGGTAACCATCGGATATAAGGCGCCTTTTAATCCTTGTTGCCGAGCATTGTGCTGTGCTTGAGGTAATTGATTGTGGCGGTATTTTAATAAGTTTTTGGTTACATTTGGGTCTGAAATACCAAGATACATTGGTACCGCGTAAGCTTCTGTATCCCAATAAGTTGCACCCCCATATTTTTCTCCAGTAAACCCTTTTGGTCCGATATTCAGCCGATCATCTTCACCGTAATACGTAGAGAATAATTGGAAGATGTTGAAACGAATTCCTTGCTGAGCTTCATCATCCCCGCTAATTAACACATCCGCTAAAGCCCAACGATTTGCCCAAGCCTCATTTTGCTCTGCTAATAATTCTTCGTAAGGTGCGGCATATTCTGTTAATAAGGCGATAGCCTTTTCGCTTTGGTCAGCTTCAGGAATGTCTCGACTAGTTAAGACAACCACTCGTTTATCCAGCTGAATGGGTTGGTTAACTTTCAACTGATACGTAAATGTTTCAGCAACCTCTAGTGTATCATCCTGCTGCAAGCCAATTATAGAGCTAGTGTGCTGCATAGCACCAGTCACAGAGAATTGCTCAATCCCAAAATTATTTGGGATTGTTTGTGTGGTCAGGAAGCTGATGTCTTCTCGATGGCCGCGTTCCTTTTCTAGCCAAAACATTTCTTCGTAATTACTGTCTTCATTTTGGACGTTGCTATCTATTTTGGATGTAACTTTCAATTCGGCCTCACCAGTTAAACATTCTGCAGTAAGTCGAATTACAGCAAGTTCTTGCTTAACAACACTTAGAAAGCGCTGGAGGGTGAAACGAATTTTCGCAGTATCAATTGTTACGGTAAAGGTACGAGTTAGAACACCATTTTGCATGTTCAATTCTAAATCAAAATCTTCAACATCCATCACCGCTAAGTCAATTTCTCGGTTATTTACGAATAACTTCATTTGAATAAAATCCAAAGCGTTGATTACTTTACCAAAATATTCAGGGTACCCGTTTTTCCACCAACCAACACGAGTTTTGTCAGGGTACCAAATGCCTGCAAGATAGGTTCCTTGATGGTGGTCTCCGCTATACGTTTCTTCAAAATTTCCACGCATCCCCATATAACCGTTTCCTATACTAGTTAACGATTCCTGTAAACGACGGTTTTCTTTATCTAACTTAGTAGTTCTAATTTTCCAAGGGTCAATTTCAAAAAGACGCTGAACTGTTTTCATAATAAATCCTCCTTAATGATTTCCTAGTTCCATAATAAACGCAACCGGTTGCGCAAGTCAAGTATTAGTTGACTATTTCATTTTGTCAATTTATTCATTGGGTCAGTAGTTTTTAAAATAATTTTACTGAAAGAGTTTACAAATTGTAATTATGAGTATATAATGCGAATTAACGAAACCGATTGCGTAATTGTTCGCAACATTAAAAATTAGGAGGAACAAGCATGAAAGGAATCAAAAAGCTCTTTAGTTTTGAGTTTTGGCAAAAATTTGGAAAGGCGCTAATGGTGGTAATTGCGGTTATGCCGGCAGCGGGGTTAATGATCAGTATTGGGAAATCTTTACCATTAATCAATGAGAATATCGCGTGGTTGGCTACGACTGGTGGTGTGGTTGAAAACATCGGTTGGGCAATCATCGGAAATCTACATCTACTATTTGCTTTGGCAATAGGGGGTAGTTGGGCGAAAGAGCGAGCAGGTGGTGCATTTGCGGCAGGGCTATCATTCATTTTAATTAATCGAATCACCGGCTCGATTTTTGGGATTACTTCAGAGATGCTGGCTGATCCAAATGCAATGACACATACGTTGTTTGGCCAAAAGATTATGGTTGATGGTTACTTTACTAGTGTTTTGGAAGCACCTGCATTAAATATGGGTGTTTTTGTCGGAATCATAGCTGGTTTTGTGGGGGCAACCGCGTACAATAAATACTACAACTTTAGAAAATTGCCAGAGGTACTAACGTTCTTTAACGGAAAACGGTTTGTTCCATTTGTGGTTATCTTACGTTCAGTTATCGTTGCATTGGTTTTAGCTTTCTTATGGCCGATTATCCAAACAGGAATCAATGAATTTGGTAAATGGATCGCAAACTCACAAGAAACTGCTCCGATATTAGCGCCGTTTCTATATGGGACACTGGAACGGTTGCTGCTGCCGTTTGGATTGCATCACATGTTGACCATTCCAATGAACTATACACAATTAGGTGGTACCTACGAGATTCTAACCGGAGCACAAGCTGGAAGCCAAGTGTTGGGACAAGATCCGCTATGGTTAGCTTGGGCAACAGATTTAGTCAACTTAAAGAACAATGGTGACATGTCTCAATATCAACAGGTATTGACTCAATGGACACCGGCCCGTTTTAAAGTGGGACAAATGATTGGTTCTTCAGGAATCTTAATGGGGTTGACATTAGCGATGTATCGTAACGTTGATCCAGATAAGAAGAAAAAATATAAATCTATGTTCCTTTCAGCAGCAGTAGCTGTATTCTTAACCGGGGTAACCGAACCGTTGGAGTTCATGTTTATGTTCGTGGCTGTACCACTGTATGCTTGCTATGCAGTGATTCAAGGAGCTGCCTTCGCAATGGCTGATTTGATCAATTTGCGTGTTCACTCATTCGGGAATATTGAATTGTTGACCCGTGTACCAATGGCTTTGCGAGCAGGTTTAGGCAATGATTTACTCAACTTTGTATTAACAAGTATAGCGTTTGGGGTATTTACTTATTTCTTTGCGAACTTTATGATTAAAAAATTCAACTTTGCTACACCGGGAAGAAACGGAAATTACGAGGTTGATAGCGAAGAAACAGTGAGCGCTTCAGAAGACGGATCTGTCTCAGCAGATTCACAAATTGTAAAGATTATCAATCTGCTAGGTGGTCCGCAAAATATCTCTGATGTGGATGCTTGCATGACTCGTTTACGGGTAACAGTAGCAGACAAAACAATTGTTGGTGATGAAGAAGCTTGGAAGAAAGCAGGAGCAATGGGGCTTTTGGTCAAGGACAATGGCGTTCAAGCAGTATACGGACCTAAGGCAGACATACTAAAATCAGATATTCAAGATTTACTAGATTCAGGTGTAAAGATTCCAAAGAATACGAGTCAATCTGACTTGTCGAAACCTGATAAGAACGTTGTTTCCTTCAAAGGCTTGCACGCAGAATTTGTTGCACCAGCAAATGGTGAACTGATTCCGATTGATCAGGTACAAGATGAGGTATTCTCGCAAAAAATGATGGGTGAAGGCTTTGCTGTTATCCCAGAAAACGGTGAGATTGCTAGTCCAGTAACGGGAACAATCGTTTCGGTCTTTCCAACTAAACATGCCATTGGAATCAAAACGAATGATGGGATTGAAGTGCTACTTCATATGGGGATCGATACCGTGGATTTAGGTGGAGAAGCTTTCGATATTAAAGTTCGAGAAGGCGAAATAGTCAAAGCAGGAAAAATTATAGCCACTGCTGATTTAGCTAAAATCCAAGACTCTGGCAAAATGACGACCATGATTGTCGTGTTCACAAATGGTGACAAGATCGAAAATTACCATTATGATAAAACAGGACTCGTTTCTCGTGGGGAAACGATTGGAACAATCGATTATTAAAGTGGGGCGAGAGCAATTAAAGTATTGACCTTGAACACTCATAGCTGGATGGAAGATAATGATCACCAGCAAATAGAGGTGTTGGCAAGACGTATTGCAAAAGAAAACTATGATTTGATTGGTTTGCAAGAAGTGAATCAACTGATTGCAAGTCCGCTAGCAGAAGTGGATAAGTCTTTTCAACCAACCAAAGAGCAACAGGCGATTCATCAAGACAACTTTCTTTTCTGTTTAACCAAACGACTAAGGGAGCTGGGGTGTTACTATTATTGGAGTTGGACCTATAATCACATTGGCTATGATATTTATCATGAAGGCATCGGTCTAATGTCGAAAACACCTTTCAAACCAAAGAGTTGTCTACTCTCAGTCAGTTCTGATCCGACTGATTACCATACAAGAAGAGCGGTGATAGGGGAAACAATTATCGATGCGCGTAAGGTAATCGTAGTAAGTAGTCATTTTTCTTGGTGGCAAGATAAAAAAAGTGCATTTGCCTACGAGTGGCGTTCATTGGAGCAAGTACTTTTAAGTGAACAAGGAAAGCTGATCGTAATGGGGGATTTTAATAATGATGCTACGAAAATCGATGAAGGCTATGACCTGATCAGAAATAGCGGATTAGAATTACAGGATACTTTCAGTTTTGCCAAATCTAAAATTGGAGAAAATACGGTTGAAGAAGCGATCGACGGTTGGGATGGAAATACGAAAGGGCTTCGAATTGATTATGTGTTTTGCTCTCAAGGTTTTGAAATAGAGAGTTATGTAGTCGTTTTTAATGGGGAAAATGAGGATATCATTAGTGATCATTATGGAGTAGAAGTAGCGATGGACTAGCAATTTGCTAGTCCATTTTCTATTCGAGTGAAATTTTTTTGAAAAAGTGTTGAAAAGTATTTGACATTATTTTTCAATATGATATTATCAATAACGTTGCTGAAACACGTTGATACAACAACGAAAAATAAGTGTTGACAAGTTTTTTATTCAATGCTATTATTTCGAAGTTGTCCATTTGATTTCAGAACTTTTTCAAAATTAAATGAAAAAAGTTGTTGACATCCATTCGGTAACCTGATATGATATAAAAGTTGCTGAAACAAAGCAACAAAAATGTAGACCTTTGAAAACTGAACGAATAAAACAAACCAAATGTGTAGGGCGCTTCTATTATAGAAGCAAACAACATAGCAAGCAATATGCTAGCAAGTCAATTATTACAATTGAGCTTAACAGTCGCAAGACTGTTTCAAACACTTTTTATGAGAGTTTGATCCTGGCTCAGGACGAACGCTGGCGGCGTGCCTAATACATGCAAGTCGAACGCTTTTTCTTTCACCGGAGCTTGCTCCACCGAAAGAAAAGGAGTGGCGAACGGGTGAGTAACACGTGGGTAACCTGCCCATCAGAAGGGGATAACACTTGGAAACAGGTGCTAATACCGTATAATAATCGAAACCGCATGGTTTCGGTTTGAAAGGCGCTTTTGCGTCACTGATGGATGGACCCGCGGTGCATTAGCTAGTTGGTGAGGTAACGGCTCACCAAGGCAACGATGCATAGCCGACCTGAGAGGGTGATCGGCCACATTGGGACTGAGACACGGCCCAAACTCCTACGGGAGGCAGCAGTAGGGAATCTTCGGCAATGGACGAAAGTCTGACCGAGCAACGCCGCGTGAGTGAAGAAGGTTTTCGGATCGTAAAACTCTGTTGTTAGAGAAGAACAAGGATGAGAGTAAAATGTTCATCCCTTGACGGTATCTAACCAGAAAGCCACGGCTAACTACGTGCCAGCAGCCGCGGTAATACGTAGGTGGCAAGCGTTGTCCGGATTTATTGGGCGTAAAGCGAGCGCAGGCGGTTTCTTAAGTCTGATGTGAAAGCCCCCGGCTCAACCGGGGAGGGTCATTGGAAACTGGGAAACTTGAGTGCAGAAGAGGAGAGTGGAATTCCATGTGTAGCGGTGAAATGCGTAGATATATGGAGGAACACCAGTGGCGAAGGCGGCTCTCTGGTCTGTAACTGACGCTGAGGCTCGAAAGCGTGGGGAGCAAACAGGATTAGATACCCTGGTAGTCCACGCCGTAAACGATGAGTGCTAAGTGTTGGAGGGTTTCCGCCCTTCAGTGCTGCAGCTAACGCATTAAGCACTCCGCCTGGGGAGTACGACCGCAAGGTTGAAACTCAAAGGAATTGACGGGGGCCCGCACAAGCGGTGGAGCATGTGGTTTAATTCGAAGCAACGCGAAGAACCTTACCAGGTCTTGACATCCTTTGACCACTCTAGAGATAGAGCTTCCCCTTCGGGGGCAAAGTGACAGGTGGTGCATGGTTGTCGTCAGCTCGTGTCGTGAGATGTTGGGTTAAGTCCCGCAACGAGCGCAACCCTTATTGTTAGTTGCCATCATTTAGTTGGGCACTCTAGCGAGACTGCCGGTGACAAACCGGAGGAAGGTGGGGATGACGTCAAATCATCATGCCCCTTATGACCTGGGCTACACACGTGCTACAATGGGAAGTACAACGAGTCGCGAAGTCGCGAGGCTAAGCTAATCTCTTAAAGCTTCTCTCAGTTCGGATTGTAGGCTGCAACTCGCCTACATGAAGCCGGAATCGCTAGTAATCGCGGATCAGCACGCCGCGGTGAATACGTTCCCGGGCCTTGTACACACCGCCCGTCACACCACGAGAGTTTGTAACACCCGAAGTCGGTGAGGTAACCTTTTGGAGCCAGCCGCCTAAGGTGGGATAGATGATTGGGGTGAAGTCGTAACAAGGTAGCCGTATCGGAAGGTGCGGCTGGATCACCTCCTTTCTAAGGAATCAGTTCATCTAAGATGAACGTTACGGAAACTACACAGGCTTGCTTTTATTCGTTCAGTTTTGAGAGGTTTACTCTCAAATCGTTCATTGAAAACTGGATACAGAAACAATAATTTAAACAAACCGAGAACACCGCGTTGAATGAGTTTTTTAATAAGTTCAATTGCTTATTTATTACTAAGGAACATGATCGCTCATGGAAATTAGTAAGACCCTTGACGAAAGTCAAGATAAGGTTAAGTGAATAAGGGCGCACGGTGGATGCCTTGGCACTAGGAGCCGATGAAGGACGGGACTAACACCGATATGCTTCGGGGAGCTGTAAGTAAGCTTTGATCCGGAGATTTCCGAATGGGGAAACCCAGCATCTTTTATAGGATGTTACTTTTCAGTGAATACATAGCTGATTAGAGGTAGACGCAGAGAACTGAAACATCTAAGTACCTGCAGGAAGAGAAAGAAAAATCGATTCCCTGAGTAGCGGCGAGCGAAACGGGAAAAGCCCAAACCAAGAGGCTTGCCTCTTGGGGTTGTAGGACTCCGATATGGTAGTCCAGTGAGATAGTCGAAGGACCTGGAAAGGTCTGCTAGAAAGGGTAAAAGCCCCGTAGACAAAATTTGACTGGCACCTAGGAGGATCCTGAGTACGGCGGAACACGAGGAATTCCGT